>JAHZAY010000025.1 GCA_019423685.1 Clostridiales bacterium
GAGGTCGGTTCCATCGGCGGCGTCGAGGACGGCGTCGTGGGTGCCGGCGAGATCGCTGACCCCGAAGAGTGCGCAAAGATCACCGCTCTGGGCGTTGACTTCCTGGCTGCCGGCATCGGCAACATCCACGGCGTCTACCCCGCAAACTGGAAGGGCCTGGACTTCGAGGCTCTGGACCGCATCCACAAGGCCACCAACAACATTCCTCTGGTCCTGCATGGCGGCACCGGCATCCCCGACGAGATGATCGCAAAGGCCATCAGTCTGGGCGTCTCCAAGATCAACATCAACACCGAGTGCCAGCTGGTCTTTGCTGAGGCTAC
Organism: Clostridiales bacterium; assembly: GCA_019423685.1. Classification (GTDB taxonomy): domain Bacteria; phylum Bacillota; class Clostridia; order Oscillospirales; family Ruminococcaceae; genus Negativibacillus. Next base: position 324 of record JAHZAY010000025.1, read on the forward strand.
CCGTAAGTACATCGAGGCCGGCAAGGATCTGCAGGGCAAGGGCTTTGACCCCCGCAAGCTGCTGGCTCCCGGTGCAAAGGCCATCGAGGACAAGTGCAAGGAGAAGATCGAGCTGTTCGGCTGCGCCGGCAAGGGCTAAGCAGAAGCTCGTATCCTGACCGGTACACCACCCAATAAAGTATGCGCCCCCGCTGCACCGTTATGCACAGTGCAGCGGGGGCGCTTTTTACTTTATATGCGAGCACTCAGACGCGGGTCTTTTCCATATCGCCAAAAATGTATTGCATACAGTCCTGCACCCAGAAGCAGGCAAAAAATCGAATAGCTAAGGATCGGAAGCCGCAGCAGTACGATCTTACCCGCGATCTGGGTAAAGAACCAGCCCGTTCCATACAGGGTCACGATATAAAGCACCAGCCATGTAGCATATTTCAGCCAATGCTCTTTCGGCGGAAAGCCCACCTGCTCCATCATCCGGCGGAACAGTGCACAAAAAGCCGTCACTGCAACAACAAGCTGCATCAGATAGCCTACAGAAAGTTCAAAAACCCAATCACCAATTACCGGGTAAAGCAGCAGCCCTTCCACGCCCCACCCAAAGAAGAAATACAGCGGTGCAACAAACCAGAAGTAATCCGCAGCTCTCAGTGTTTTCAAGCTGGGCTTGACCTCTTCCACAAAGGTCTTTGCGTCCGAAATCGAATCGAACAGTTCCTGATTTTCCTTGTTGGCTTGGATTGCAATATCAAGCAAATCGCTGCGCACAAGTTCGATACCACAGAAGTCCCAGCTGACCCGACGAAGATAGCGGATCACTTCTTTAAGCTGCTCCTGACTTTTTTCTGTCAGCAGTCTGGTACGCATCCGGTTCGCTTTTCGCAGTACAAAATACTTATTCATCTGGCTCCTCCTTAAAAATTTTTTCCACCAGCTGGCAGAGCTGGCTCCAATCTTGTCGGAATTCAAGAAGCGCCTGCCGCCCTTCTTCCGTTACAACGTAGTATTTCCGGCTCGGTCCCTTGGGGGAGGGTCTGCGTTCCACCGTGACCTTTCCCTGCTGTTCCAGCCGCAGTAGCAGCGGATAGAGTGTACTTTCACTCAAGTCAGAAAACCCGACCTGTTTTAGATGCATCACGATCTCATAGCCATAGGTCGGCTCTCTGCTAATGAATTTCAGAACACAGAATTCCAAAACGCCCTTGAGCAATTGTGTGTTGTTTTCCACTGGATACCTCCTTTTATCTATTATGTAATACATAGTAGCTTATCTATATTGTATTGCGTAGTAGTATTTTTGTCAAGTCCTGTCCTGTTATCATTTCGACCAAAATCCGCTCCATATTTTTGTGCAACAAAAAAGCCCTGAGACTTTCATCTCAGAGCTTTCTGTTCAAGTCGGCGAC
>JAHZAY010000003.1 GCA_019423685.1 Clostridiales bacterium
GTTATCGCAGGATAAGGAGGAATGCACAATAAACTTTCTTTTAAAACACTGTTCAGAACTTTGATCTTCTCTTTTGTTGTCATGTTTTTCATTAGATACTCCTCCTCAGAAATAGTTATTTTATATACCATATACTTTCACAATGAACAAAAGCTCCACTCAGAAAAAATTCTGAGTAGAGCTTTTTTGTTATATATCACTTTCCGTGATAATGAATGGTGGACAGTAGCACGAACTATGCGAACACCTTACGGAAAAAAATCAGGGTCATCCTCCCCAGAATCAATGACGCTCTGACGCAATTTTTCCGGCGCCTTGCCTGCCGCAGATCCGTCAAGCATGCCCAGGATCTCACGCTGCTGTGCAAGCGTGCGGAGTGTGTCCGTGATAGAGACAGCACGCCTGTCCGATGTATACTGCATAATCACCGCGACCTCATCGTCGGTCACGATTACCCTGTCTACGTACTCATCCAGGATCCGCGCTCTGTCATCTGGATCGCGTACATCGCCGCCCAGGCTGTCGAGATATCTCAGGATGTCAGCCTCGGTAAGCTGTATACTGCGCCGCATTTCTTCCGCCCGCAGGGCATCAGTCAGCCTTCCTTTTTCTGCCTCCAACGCCTTGAGCCTGTCGCCGGTTGTCTCGGTCAGGATTCCGGCCTCAATGGCCCTCATTATGTTGTTGATCTTGGTCTCGACGTCTTTGATTTTGGCGCAGATCGCGTCGGCATACACGCCGCCGTCGTCATGGTCCTGTCTGTATCGCTCGTAACACTTAGCGGCGATCTCCAACCGATAGGACGGATCTCGGACAATCTGCTCCAGCACGTATGTGACGGCCGCCTCGATCACATCCTTTGGGCGGTTACGGGCGCCGCACTTGTGCTGCCGATGGCCCGCACAACTGTAGTAGTGATGCTTGGCTCCGCTCTTACCGGTACCGCTGACGCCCTGCATGGTCTCACCGCACAGGCCGCAGTAGATGTGACCTGACAGCCAATAGTCGGCGATGTCTGCCTCCTGGTCGATCTTACGGCGTGCGCCTTTGCCGCCGCGCTTGTTGGATTCTAGGCGGTCCTGCACCCGCTGGAACAAATCATCATCAATGATACGCGGCATACCTCCATCGATGGTATGATCTCCCCAAGCATAGACACCGATATATGCCTTGTTGGTTAGGATCCGACGCAAAGAGTTGACTGTCATTGTGTTGCCATGTATTGACTTGATCCCTTGCGCATCAAGGTTACGGCATATCTGCATCATAGGTACGCCGTCAGCGTAAGCCTGGTAGATCTTTTGGACAATGGGCGCCGTGCCTGGGTCAATCTCGTATGGATGGTCTGGCTTGCCTTTGTATCCCATCAACTGGATACCATTATATAGCCCTCGCTCTGCATTGTAATTTAGGCCACGTGTTACATTTTTCCTGTGGCTAGCGATAAAGGCTGCTGCCATACCCTCGTAAATGCTCTCCAGCAGTACCTGTGTTGCATCATCGTCGTCCGGGATCGCCTCTGCCACATATACAATTTTAACCCCGCACTCGCGCAGTCGCTTTTTTGCAAGTACGATATCGATTTTATCTCTTGATAGGCGGTCCGTCTTCCATAGAATCAAAACGGCAGGTCGCAGGACTTCCGCCTCGTAAAGCATTAGATTGTACCCGGCACGGTCATCACGAGTGCCTGAGATCGCGTGATCTTCGTACTCTTTGACGATGTAGTAGCCATGCGCATGCGCATATGCGTTCGCCGCCTGCCGCTGCTGATCAATCGACGCATCGCGCTGCGCGTCGGAGCTATAGCGGTAGTAAGCTATTGCAGTATTTCCTGGGTTTTGGATAAATCGCTGTGCGGCTCCCATTCAATCACTCCCTTCGACGTGCTGCCTGAATGGGCACTATGTTTCCTTTTTCAAATTATAATAGTTTAATTATTTAGCGCCACGAATCCTAATCCTTCCAATGTTAGTCTTTGGATATCTGTAAGGGTGTGGACTCCCCAACACAATAGGTAGCGTGGACGTGTGCTAGCCACATAACCTATTCTTCCGGATTCGTCCTCAGAGTCTAACCAACTCTCCCAAAACCCTGTTTTCCCTCGGCCATCCGGTGAAGATAGTAACAACACTGCATCAAATGTACCGCCCTTAACCGAATGGATAGTCTCAACACGCATTTGTTCTTCTTCAGTCAATATTATCCGGCAAATTTGCTGCTTTGCGGTCCCGTTAGGGGTTCGGATCGTTATCTCAGGCAGGCTCTGCCCTATGGTGTTAAGATGATGTGCGATGACACCAATAACTCTCTCTTTGTTTTTTGAATACCATGAGCCGTAAGTCAACTCATCCACGGTTGTCATCGCAGGATCGGAGCATAGTTCAACAAGAATATTTCTAAGCAACAATCTCCAGGACACCGCGTTCGGGCATACCTCGTCCGAGTAATAGTAGTTGTTGCTTTTTCCATGAAACCCCATCCATCTCTGCAGTTGATATCCAAGCAGGCTTAGAGCTGTTTGCCGCGCTACAGGCTCATTTTGTTGCCATAGCTGGATGGCGTTTATCACGGGATGCGTCTTGTGGTCATTTGAGAAACCATTGCTCAGTTCCTGCTTTGCACTTTTTGTTCTAACAAGAACAACGGCATTTTCGCTTGATATGCCGAATCTATTAAGAATGTCAATAAAAGCCGCAGTTGCATCCTTTTCATCCTCATCATACTCTATATAGCAACAATCATAACCTTTGCATTTACCCTCTACGGAACCTGAAATCGGATAGTCTATTCTACCTATTATCCGAGAAAGGTCAACGATTTTTTGTGTGCTTCTAAAGTTCTGACTTAGACGCATTGTTTCAAAATGATGGGTCGTGAGATGGTCCAGAAGCAGCTTTGGACAAGAATCTTTGAAAGAATAAATTGCTTGATGCAAATCACCGATGTAATGAACAGTTGTACCAGCACTAATCAGGAAGGAAAGAATTCTTAATTCGCTTGCTGATAAATCTTGACACTCGTCAATCAGAATTACGGGAAACTTATGAGAAATATTGTGGCAAATTGTTTTGTCACGAAGACATCTGCAAGCAATAAGATTCATATCATCAAAATTAGCAAACCCATCATGCCAGAACTTTAATTTGCACTCTTTTATCTGATCTTTCAGATATTTAAGCTGGAACAAATAGGATGCATTTTTGCGCTGACGTATCTCTGCAATATGTTGTTGACATTCTGCCGAATTATACAGTTCAGTAAGACTTTTTGCCAACTCTCCTTGCCCGATAAACCAGTCTTTGCAGCTGACCTTATAATAGAGCTGGCTAGCATAGATTGTTTGTTTAGGAAAGGGAAAGTTTAGTTTATAGTTTTCAAGCCATTGGTTGCTGTATGGGCTTATATCAGAATCAATAACCCTAAACGATTTATCTGCTTTATCCTCTGGTATATCATAAAACTTGTAACCAAAGCGCTGCGCGATATGTCCGTGAACAAAACTGGAGAATGTGCCAATGAAGTGATTGGATGGAACAGGCTTGCCGTAAAATGAGGAAACCCGATCTGCAATAGTTGCGGTCGCCTCATTTGTAAAAGTTAAAACGGCAATTCCGGTTTGTCGGGAGCTCCACCTGCAAATCTCATAAGCCGCTTTTAGCCCCAACACTTCAGTTTTTCCGCTTCCCGCACAAGCCTCTAAATAGATGCACTGATCTATCGGAGAAAGAATATAGTCTAGCTGCTCGTCAGTTTTCTCATCTATTCGCTCTTTTGCTTGTTGAGTGAATATCTTACCGGCAGACAGTACTTCAGTAAGTTTTTCAATTTTTTCGTCCCTTGTCACAATGATTTTCCTCCACAGGCCCAAAGAACGGCATTAGAGATATAGTCTGGTACTACAAAATCATCCGTGATTTTTTCGGCCAAAGCATAGGCAAAGACACCTTTTCCAATTTTATCGCTTTCTATGTGCTCATAAATATATTTTGCATCTTTTGCCAAAAGAGACAGATCTTTGTACTCGGTCTTTCTGCCAATAATTTTATTCAATTCGGCACACACAGTTCCTTTATCCGTAGGCCAGATAGATCGTAAAACAGTCGCTAAAAGCTTGGGGTTGTATGTAGCGAGATCGTACTCAAAAGTTTTTAAAGGCGATACAAAAAGCCTTGTCCACTGATTACTATCAATTTCAGCTTTTGCTTCAACAATAGGGTTCTTGCTTGCTACCTCCGTATTTTTCTCAGGATAGATAACTTTATCTGCGGCATCTTTACCGGGATCCCTATCTGTCAAGCCAGAACAGAATATTGGAATATTGGGGCCGGAAGACTTCTGAAAATTACCGAACAACTTCATGAAGTACTGAAAGTTGATGCCATTGATATTGATTACAGAAACGCCCATCTCATCCAGTGTAGAGGATAATCGCATAGGTTTCTCTTGTTTCTGGTTATACTTTTTCAGAACGATCTCTGCGAGCTTTGGCAACACGAGAGCTTCCGCAATTCCCTCAACCAATATGATTCCTCGTGAGAAAAGCATGGTGGACTTAGTAACATCCAGCCATCGGTTAATATAATTTACCGCATTCGCATCAGCAAATTCCTTCTGTCCAATCATAGTGGAGACAATCTGGTTTTCTTTCCCCACCAAATGAATCAACTTGTCTATCTTCACGGAAGATGCCAGTACCGGCGAATGTGTAGAAACGATCACCTGTGCATTTGGAAGTGTAGAAACCAGTGCTTCAAGATATTTGATAAACTTTACCTGCAACTGTGGATGAAGATGGGCCTCTGGTTCTTCAATGAGAAGGATCGTAAAGATATCAGAATCCTTGATCAACTCAAGCTCGGCAAATACCGTAGCAATGTAGAGCAGGTTGTTATACCCCAGGCTGTTAGTGGCTAGGTCTCTGAACTTCGCTATATCCGTCTCCCCAGTATGAGGAAAGAAAACCATGCGGATATTTTCTATAATCCGATTAAAGGTTGTTTCAGAAAATTGCAGATTTACACTCTGACCGAGTTTCTCGCCTAATGCCTCCACAATTTTTCCGTTAATAGACGCCTTTACATCTTGAATTTCAGTGTACTTATCGTCCTTATTCTGCACGATATCGTTGTTAAATTCGGCAACGCTATCCACGAGAGAGCCCGTGTTATCTCCGTACTTCTTTTTAAGAAGCCACGTTAATCGTGAGCGTCTGCCAGCAGAAAGCCTAGCTTCTGCATCGCGCAACGGCGGAAGATAAATACATTCAACTCTATCAAAAGTATCTTCTTCAAAAATGCTGGCCGTTGATTCTCCACCCCAGTATTTCCGTTTCATTGCACCGGGCTTTGTTGGGTTCTCCGTAATACGAAGATGCAGATGTGCGTTAAAGTCGGCGTTGCACCAAGACAAAAAAGTGATTTTCTCGTCTTCGGTTAACCCGGTCAACAATGCATCGATCTCGATTGTATCTGCAGTATAAGACCTATCCAATGAGCAATAGAAATCGTCCGGAGAGCAAGCATAATTTGATTCTGGTTCGCGAAAAAGGAGGCGAAGCGCATTGATAACAGCGGTTTTTCCGCAACCATTTTCTCCAAGCAATACATTCAATCCTTTGTTGAATGAAATATTGGATTTTTCATAAGTATTTTTATACCCATGGATTGATAGTTGGGAAATATACATTTTATAGCCTCCTTATAGACGATGGCCTCGAAACAGATATTGAAAGTCACATTCCAAATTACTCCGCATATTGCTTGTAGTTCTCTACCTGCTTCATGATCTCATCGTAGGCGACATCGATGGTCTTCGGCGGGTATCCGTTCTTTTTCAGCAACTTGGCAACATCGGCATAGAGCTCATCCTTAACATCCTGGCGATTCGTCCAGTCTGTGTATTTTGACTTGTTGCCAACAAGTTTCTGGATCTCTTTAGCCAAGAAGATATAGGTATCCTCCGAGAGCTGCTCTTTGAAGCCATATTTTTCGGCCACAGCAATGAGAATGTCATAGAAGGCTTTTTCCTCAAAGGTAATGCCGAGATCCTCAAACGACTGCTTTTCTTGCTTCAGGTCGGTAAAAATCTTCTCCAGTTCCTCACTCAGGTTATTTACTACGTCGTCGATGATATCTTCTACGTCGCTGATGGTATTCCTGGAATTGTAGCGATCAATAACATTCTTGAGCTTTTTAGAAAACTCAATCGCTTTCAAACGGTTGGTCTTTCCAAATTCTTTGATCGCCCGCTTCAACAGCTTTACCAACGCTTGGTACTTGGTATTCGGGTAAGGAATCTTTTTCAGCTTATCGATAAACTCATCGCTGAACAGCATTTGAATATCATCGGTGGGCTGTTCGTCAAAATTGAATTCCTTCCCGCTGTAGGTAGAGCTGATGGCACGGTTTACGAGCTCGGTAATGTGCTTATTCATCAAAGTGGCATCCGGCGTATCGCCAGTAGTCATCTTAAAGATGACCGAGCGCACACACAGGAAGAAGTGGAGCTGCTCTACCTCCTGATCCGTAATCTGATCGTGTCCAATGCAGACGTCAAAGGCTTTCTTGCAGCGTAGCGTAAAGCCCATAAAGTTATCTTTCCGAGCTTTCTCCGAGAGTACATATTCAACGCCCTTCTGGATGATGGTTAGCCGCTCCAGTGACGAAATGCTGTCCGTAAAGAAGGCGCTGTAATCATATCCGTGCATCAGTTGGATCGTGCGGTCTAAGAAGTCCTTAAACACCACAAGCGAGGTATCAATGCCATTTACCGGTGTTATATCGCCATTATAGAGCTTCATGGCGGTAAGGATTGCTCCTTCCAACCCGATGTAGTCAACAATCAACCCTTCCTTTTTCCCCTTGAACACACGGTTCACTCGGGAAATGGTCTGGATCAAGTTGTGCGTCTCAACCGGCTTGTCCAAATACATGGTGTCCATAGACGGGACATCAAAGCCGGTGATCCACATATCGACTACAATGGCAATTTTTAGATTGGACTTGTCGTCCTTAAAGGCTCTGGCATAGGCCTTGCGGGTTCTGGAGTCGCCGATAACCGCAGTCATCTCTGCCGGATCGTTTTTTCCGTTGGTGCAGACCAATGCAATTTTTTCAATCTCAATGGCATCTCGGTCAAGATGGCTGCCCTCATATTCCGGAGCACATTTGCGCTTTACAAACCACTCCGGTCGCAGCGCCTTGACTTTTTTATATACCATCCATGCAATCTCTCGGTCATAGCAAACGAACATAGCCTTTCCGTTCACTGTGGCGTGCTCTTCGCATCGCTTTTCATAGTGCCAGATAAAGTGCCTGACGACAATATCCAACCGATCCGGGTTGCCGAGGATGACCTTCAGATTGGTCATATCTTTTTTGGATTTTTCAATTTGATACTCATTTGCTCCGGCCTCTGCCTGTAAGCGATAATACTCGTCACAGGCCTGGGCCATTTTTTCATCGAGCTGCACTTCGCGGGGACCAGGCAGCCGGGCAATTCCCACGGTAGAACCATCATCAAGGGATTGCTTCATGGTGTATTGAACAACGACCTCACCGAAAACACGCAGGGTGGCATCAATCGGCGTACCGGTGAAGCCGACATACGTGGCATTTGGGAAGGAATCCCGCAGATATTTGGCGAAACCGTAGGTTTTCTTGGCATCGCTCTTTGAGATAATGTACTTTGCCTCGGTGTTTGTCTGGGTCCGGTGCGCCTCATCCGAGATGCAGATGATATTTTTGCGACGGCTCAAAAGGCTGATATCCTCGGAGAACTTCTGAATGGTCATCAGATAGATGCCGCCGCTTTCAACATTGTCTAACTTCTCATGGAGTTTCTTCCGATTGGCAATGCTGACTGAGTTTTCATCTACTAAGTATTCCTTGGCATTCTCAAAATCGCCGGAGAGCTGCTCATCCAAATCATTTCTGTCAGTGAGCAGGATAATTGTGGGCTTATGCAACTCTAGCGACATAGTCAGCCGCTTGGAGAGGAAGAGCATGGTATAGGATTTGCCACAGCCGGTAGCTCCCCAATAGGTGCCGCCCTTGCCGCTCCCAGCCTCGTATTCTTCCAGAATGTGCGCATACATTTTCTCTGCGCCGTAGTATTGATAATACTTCGGCAGGATCAGCAGGCTGCTGTCGCTGTTGTCTGGGAAATAGATGTAGCTGCTTAGGATGTTCAGCACAGTTCTGTGCGCAAAAAGGCCGCGAATCATGATGTGGATCGACTCGATCCCGTCAGCGTTGCTGTAATCTTCGCCATTGGTAGAGTTCCACTTGAAATAGAATTCATAACTGCTGAACAGCGATCCATAGCGGGTGTTTGCGCCATCACTGATGACATTGATAAAGTCATATTTCATCAACGAGGGGATGTCCTGTGCATAGCGGATGTGGGTTTGCGCATAGGCATCCGCAATGGAGACAGTCTCGTCCGCTGGATTCTTGAGTTCAAAGACAGACACCGGAATTCCGTTAATGAACAGAACGATATCAGGACGGCGGTTATGATACTCTTCAAATTCAAACTGGTTGACCGCGCGGAACACATTCACCGTTTCTGCATCTTTGCCGAAATCAAAGAAGTCAATAAACTGGTCTGTCCCGTCGTCCCGATGCAGCGTATAGCCACGGGTCAAAATCTTATAGGTTTCCTTCATGGAGCGATACAGAGATTGATTGGAATAGCTGGTTATGTAGGAAATCAGGGTGTGCAGCTCATCCTCAGAAAAATAACCATACTTCCGGCTGAGATACTCCTGAAAGTCATCCATCAGGATGACATCGTCTTTTTCCCGATGGATATCATAGCCACACCAATACTCCCAGCCGCAGTCCTCCAGCAGTTCCAGAACGGCTAGCTCATAATCGTCCTCGTAGTATTTGAAGTGTGCCATATCAGCGGCCTCCTTCTTCAATCGCTCCTCTGACTAGGATGGGGCATACCGTAGAAGCCTCAGCTTTCAATTTCTCGTAAATTTCCAAGTTTCTCATTAAAGATTTATAAACATTAACATACTTAATTTGAACAGGAATAGGGGGAACTTCTATTTCAACATCGCAAAAGATATCCCAGTCCAATCCATCTCGAACAGATGAATCTGTATTAAACCAAAAATATCTATCTTTCTCATCAGATTTTAAGCACATAAAGAAATATTCCTTCAATATTAGAGATTCGTCTTTTATTCTGAATACTGTATATGCGCCACTAACAATTTTGTTTTTATGCGTATGGTTCATAGAAATAGGTAGTACTCTATCTCTTCCGACATGCATGAGATTGCAAGCAAAATAATTAGGGGGTACTATTTTATAGTCGCTTGTGTCTGCGCCAATCTGCTTTGAGGGCTCAAAAAATTCTTTCTCCCGATTTATACCAGAAACTTCATCTGGCGTAAGATTAGGTATGCCACATTTTTCTACATATTTTTCAACAAATGAACCAATTTTCACTTTAGTCAACGGCATATCCTATTCCTCCAAACGCTTTCGCCAACTCGTCTTGAGCTTCTTTTGTTTCCTTCAAAAGATTTGTAAATTGGATCTGTGCTTGAGCAATCTCTGAAACATAGTCAACTTCGAAATCATGATCGATAAATTCAATATATTTCGAAGGAGCCAATGAATAGTTTTTTGCTCGCACTTCTTCTTTGGTGGCAGAATAACAAAACTCAGGAATATTGTTATAATGTTGTTGCCATTCAGGTGACTGCCAAGCAAAATATGTTGATGATATCTTTGCTTTGTCATCATCGGTTAAAAGGACATATCCGTCTTCGTTATTACCGCTGTCGCCCAGCTCTCGGGCATCAATGAAAAGAATCTCGTCTCTTGCGCGAATGATAGTTTCCCTATCATTACGCCGTATTTTCTTTTGCTTCTTATGATTTACACAAATCCACAAGGTAACTGAAATCGGGGTGGCATAAAACATTTTACTTGGGAGCACAATGATTGCTTCTACTTTGTCGTTTTCGATTAACTGTTTCCTAATTTTATATTCTTCTGCGTCTGCATTCAGTGCGCCGTTTGACATCAGAAACGCCGCAGTGCCGTTGTAGGAGAGCCGGGCCAGCATGTGCAGAATCCAGGCATAGTTGGCATTGCTGACGGGAGGAACTTCATAACCATCCCACCTGCGGTCATTCTTCAATTCGTTTTCTGTGCGCCAGTTTTTCAAGTTGAACGGAGGATTTGCCAAAATGAAGTCGGCCCGCAGGTTCGGATGTTTGTCCGAAGTAAAGGTGGAGGCATCCATGTCGCCGAGATCGCAGTTCAGGCCACGGATGGCCAGATTCATGCGGGCCAGCTTGTAGGTCTTGTCATTGGACTCTTGGCCATAAATGGTGATGTCTTTTTTGTTACCCTGATGCCGCTTAATGAACTCCGCACTCTGCACGAACATACCGCCGGAACCGCAGCAGGGATCATACACCGAACCGGAGTAGGGCTGAATGAGCAGAGTCATCAGTTCAACAATGTTGGCCGGAGTATAGAACTCACCTTTTTCGGATTTGGCAGCAATACAGAACTTCTTCAGGAAATACTCGTACACGCGGCCAATGACATCATCAGCCTCACCTTGGGAGTATTGAATCCGGTCAATCTCGTCGATCAGGGATGAAAACTTGGAAGGCTCGATATGCAGAGTAATGTAAAAGCCGATGGGAAGAGCACCTTTCAGTGAAGGATTGTTTTTCTCAATGTTGCGGAAAGCATCGTCAATGTAAGTAAAAATCTTGTTGGATTTGGAGTTGTCTTTGATATAGCTCCATCGGTTATTTTCATCCAGGAAGAAAACATTGTCCTTGGAGTAAAAGCGTGGGTTCTCCACAAAATCTGCGGTATCCTCGTCAGCCAGGAGTTTTTCACGCTGCGCGTTGAACTTATCATAAGCAAACCGCAAGAACAGCAATCCGAGCACCACATTCACATAATCGGTTGCGGATACACTGCCTCTCAATTTATTACATGCGTTCCACAGGCCGGCTTCCAGCGAGGCCTGGTTTTTCGTCTTTGCCATCTTCATTACACCTCTTGGGCTATAATACCGTTCTTATTTTACCATTGGGAAACGACTGCTCAAAACTTGATTCGTCTACTCATCCACGAACTCCATAATGTCGTCCAATGAGCAGTCCAGAGCCTTGCAGATCCGCCCGAGCACGTCGGTCGTAACATTGTCGCCGTGGACAAGCTTATTCATAGTGTAGTGACTCACCTGCGCCATCGCTTCGAGATCCTTCTTCTTTAAATCCCGATCGATGAGTAGCTTCCATAGTTTTTTGTAGCTTACAGCCATAGTTGTGACCTCGCTATCTCCTTAGTCGTATGCTTTAATGATTTTTATTATATCATATGGCGTCCGCGTTTTCAAATATATGTTAGCGATCAAAAACAAAAATCGAAGAATGGGGACACTTGCAGATTTTCGAGTTTTATTCCCGCATCGGGGTGATACGTAAAAGTCTTTGACCTGTATGCACGCGCCTACCGGCGCGGCCGGGTGTAGGCATGATGACCTGACCGGACCGGCCAGGCCGGCCCAGCATACAGAAAGGAGAACGACAATGAAGATCCTTAGAGTCGAGCCCGAAAAATCCCCAGAGATCGTCGAGATGGACGGCAGCCTTGCGTCACTGCAGGCCGCAGTCGGCGGCTACATCGAGGCCGCCTATCCCTGGGACGACCCCGTCGCAATCGTCTGCAACGATGACGGCAAATTCAATGGCCTGGCGCCCAACCGGGCAATCTACGACACAGACGGCGAGATCGTGGATATCATCGCCGGCACGTTCCTGATCGTTGGATTGACCGATGACAATTTTGGCGATCTCCCGGACGAGCTGGCCCGTAAATATGCCAACCTATTTGCAGTGCCTGAGTGTTTCCTCCGATCTGGCGACCACATTCTCGTCTTTCCAATGGCCTCTGACCCGGACGCGTGTCCGTTCTGACAGCATGACGCGAAATATAGTCTAACTATATAAAGAAAGGGTGACGCAGATGTCTGATCTGACTCGCAAATATATTGCCGAACTTGACGCCGGTGTACGTGACTTATTCGCGTCTGACCGCTGGCGCAGCTACCTTGAATTTCTGGCAAAATTCCATAGATACTCGGCGAACAACACAATCGCGATTTATCTGCAGCGCCCGACCGCCTCTTTGGTCGCCTCGTTCTCCGACTGGCGCCGCAAGGGGCGCCAAGTACGCAAGGGCGAGCGCGGCATAAAGATCATCGCGCCGCACATCATCAAGGACGTTGACGACGACACCGGCGAGATCCATACCCGCACGGGCTACCATATCGCATATTGCTTCGACGTATCGCAGACCGACGGCAAGGCGCTGCCGGAAGGCCCGGCGCGTCAACTGGCCGGCGCCGTCGATGACTATGCCTACATCTGGGATACGCTTCTGGCCGTATCCCCTGTGCCTGTATCTATTGAGCCGATCGCAGACAGCGCGGCCAACGGCTATTACAGCCATACTGACCAGCGCATTGTCGTCCGTGACGGCCTGGCTGAGATGCAGCGCGTCAAGACCGTGATCCACGAGATCGCACACGCTCTCCTGCACGCCAAAGGTGCCGAAGCGGCAGATGCAGACCGTGGCACCCGCGAAGTACAGGCAGAAGCTACGGCCTATGTCGTCTGCAGGGTCCTTGGCTTTGACACGTCGGAATATTCGTTTGGATATGTGGCAGGATGGTCCTCTGACAAAGAGCTGACAGCCCTCAAAGCGTCTCTTGACGCTATCGTCAGGACGTCCGACCGAATCCTCAAGGCGTTCGAGCCTTCTGATGGCAATATCAGCGGCCGGGAAGCCCCGGCCGCTTAATTTGGACGAAAGGAGTATCAGCATGGACATGGACAACTACACGGACGGCATGAGCATTATGGATGCCAGACGGGCCCGATCCAGCGGTATCGATTGCTGGTCTCCTCGCGATATCCATAACTGGCTGCACTCTACCAGTGGCGGGATCGTCGGCCAAGACACCGCCTGCAGGGCCGCCGCCATGATCGTCTACAACCACTTTGAGCGCCGCCCGAGCGTCTCCTTGTTTGCGGGGCCTACCGGCTGCGGCAAGACTGAGATCTGGCGAGCGCTGCGGCGAGAATACGGCACCGACAACGTCCACATCATCGACGCGTCCACACTCACGGCCGAGGGATGGCGTGGATCCAATAAGATATCGTCTATCTTTCGGTCGATACGTCCGGATCTCCGCGGCCGCTGCATCCTTGTGCTCGATGAGTTTGACAAGATCCTTGAGCCTCAATACGGCGCCTCCGGCACCAATTACAGCGACCTGATACAAAACCAACTGCTGCGCCTGTGCGACCATGACACGCTGTTTTTCGGCGCTGGTGATGATAACGCCGGAGCCCTCTCTGTTGATTGTGCTGGAGTCTCTGTCGTGCTGCTTGGCGCGTTTGCACGCCTGCGGGAACGCAAAGCGCACAATCAAAAGCACATCGGGTTCTGTGCCGCCATCGCCGGAGATATACAGACCGACGAAATCACAGTCGACGACCTGATTGCATATGGTATGCGAGCCGAGCTTGCGGGCAGAATTAACCGCATCGTCCAGATGGATCCACTGACGGTCCAGGATCTGGTACGTATAGGCTGTGCAGAGGTCGATCATCTGTCCGTGCTGATCGACAGGCCCGTTGAGATTGTGCCCGACGCGCTGCTGATGCTTGCGCGTATGGCGCAGCGGCAGGGCCTAGGCCCCCGCTGGATGCGCTCCAGGATTGGCACGATGATCGACGACATGATATACGATGACCCCGACGCGCCGCAATACGTGATCGAATACGAGCCGCCGGACGCAGACGTGCGCCGGCAGGCCGCCATGGAATGATCAATCGTAATATACCGTAATTACGAACGGAAAAATAGACCCGGAAGGCCGAAGCCATCCGGGTCATACTTTTTGTCTCACATGTCAGAGCTTTTTGGTATAACCGAGCGAGATACAGCTTGCGCCTCTTCGTAGCAATACACGGCATGACACAACGTGACAAGCTGTGTCATGATCATGTACCAACCAGTCACTACACGATCCAGCACCGGCGCGGGTCCGCGGCGGCAAAGTCACCGCATGTGACGGCAGATCACATCTTTTTCGACCTATTTTCAATCCGCGATCACCGGGATAAACTCGCTCACACAGCGGAAAAAGCTCCGTTCGCCCTTCATGGGCCCAGCTTCGCGGGAGAACAATAAAAAGGGCATAAGAGGAGGTGACGCAGCTACGCAGCGCCCGGCATAGCCGGTACCTCCTCTTACGTCGCCGCTGACGCGGTGCCCATGCCGCCGAGAGGGCGGCGTAAAAATAAAACATATCGACTATTGACCAACTTTGGCCACACATTCGGCCCGCGCTATGGCTCAAGTGCGGGCCGAATGTGAGCCTATTTGTGGGCTGTATTGTGGCTCGCCTGTGGATCACTTACGGCCCTCGCCGTGGCTCGTCTGTGGCCCAGGGATGAGCCGACGGAACATACGCGGCGGGGAGAGGCGATGAAGGGCGTGAGGTTCCGGCGGCATACAGCAAAAAGGGAGGGGTGGCGGCCCGATCCGATCGGCACATCACGGCGGCCATTGCGTTATATAGCGTTTCGTGTGCGAAGGATACCTAGGATACCTGAGGACACCTCAAAAAGTATCCCCCAAAATTCCATGAAAAGCCTGATAAATGAGCATATTTAGCGCAAAAACAATCGAGGTTACTAAGGTTACTTTTTTGAAAGAACTATATAGTAATTCATGCTTTACCTATCTATATATAAATAACGAACAAAAAAGGTATCCCAGGTATCCCAGGACATTTTTGCAAGAAAAAGCCTGATAAATGAACAGAAAATACACAAAGAAGGATACAAAAGCATAGTATCCCAAGGTAACCTAGCTATCCCAGATGAGCGAAATTGATCAAAGTTGAGTCTGTCCATCGGCTTGACCTCTGTTGCCTGTATGCCCCAGACTGACCTGCATACAAAAAATCTCCGGACGGTACCGTCCGGAGATCGATGCTGTATTATTCGTCGTCGTCGGCCACCTGGAACTGCTGCCACGGGATCGTGCGCATCAGCCCGCCCTTACACCAGATGCGGCCCTTAGTCTTACCGCTGGCTGTCTGCATCAGCATCATAGATTGATCGAGGCGGCCTGCGTGCCGTCCATTGTCGGCTGCCAGCCATGCGTTATGGTCGACATAGATGTTAGGTCCATGTCTGCGCGATTGGCTGTATTCGGCCAGCGCCGGGTGCCACTCGTTGATGTCTGCTGTGCGCGTACGAACGCGCTCGTCCGTGCCGACGTATCGGATGCTGTAGGGATTGTGTATCGCGTATTGCTGCAGGTCATCCCTCAACGTACGCTCACTGACTGGCTTTTCGCCGCAGCGCTCGCACCAAATGAGATAGATTTCATACAGGATCTCAGTCGGCACAAACTCCATGTGCAAGCCTGGGATGATCTCGTCCAGGCAACGCATGGTAGGCATAGACTCCGCAAGCATCTCGCGCTTGTTGGGCTCAAGCACGGCCAGAGCATCTGGACTGTATGAGTCGAGACACTGCATCTCGCATGTAATATGATAGGCAAGCCACTCAGCTACTTCCTCTCGCAGGACATAGTCATCCTTGATATACGGACGATTGTCGCCAAAGCATCGCTCAAATTTAATAACTACTGTATGACTGATAACTGAGTCATTTTTTTCTGCAAAAATCGGAGCCCGATTAGACTGCTGCAGCAGGAAACCGTTGTAGCGGAATTTGAACGGTGCCTCCCGAATAACACGAAACGTCATCTCTTGTGACCTTGCAAGCATCTTGGCGGTAGCACACCGGTCGACATATGTAACAGACCCGTTGCTTTCCTCACCAACTATAGCATACGCCGTCATGATGTTCTGCGCCAGTACATAATCTGCATCTAGGCTCTCGATAGCCAGAGGGATAACCCTGTCTCCGCATACCGTCAGATCATCATCGCCAGGCTCCATAGGCTTGTCGATCAACCGTTGCATCATCGCCCAGATTGCGCCCTTTCCATTGTGGCCGCGGCCGTTGGAATTGACCCAAAAGTGATAGAGATTAGGGGCGCCGTTGATGTGCCGAACCAAAAACTGCATCGCCTGCCAAATGATCAGGCTACTGGCTTGTCCCTCAGCAGTCGTCATGTCAAACGGATCGGTCAGCATTTGGCCGGGGTGCCAGTCTGTGCCGTCCTTGGAGTTGTGGATGACAGGCTCGGCAACAACTCCATCCTCTTCCGGCCGGAGCAAAGCTCCAGGTCCGTATGGGTGATTGACGGGTAGCTTGCCTAGGGCAATCTGATCAGGATACATTCGATCAAACTCCGGATCATCATACGGAGTAAGCGTATATGTCCTGTAGTCCCACACGCCGTTACGCCACCAGACCAGCTTATCATCGGACTGCACACGCACCCTCGGCGCGTTACGGAGCTCTCGACGAAACGTAGTCTCAGCATGGCCGTTACCATCAGGACACAAGCGCTGAAATATGCGCATAATAGGACCAGCGCTGTCCATCTCGTCGACGATGTCGTATGTGCCAGCCCACTTATATCCGTTGCCGTCGCGATAATAATGCTTGGCAATCATGCGATGTCCAGACTGTCCTGTTAGCATTGTCCGGATGGCTCCTGTCGCCATCACAATACGCGCTACGACATATCCAGGCAGGCTGTCCGGCACTTTGAGTTTAGGCACATCTTTTGATCTGGCTTGATTTTCGAGCGCAAAGCACAGCTCAATTTGTGCCAGTATGCCTGCGCGTGTGTCTTCCGGTACCTTGCTTGTCGGATCTAGCAGATCAGGCAGTGTGATATGACCGATAGATGCTAGGACAGCATCAACAATGTCGCTGATTAGGCTATCGCGATCTTTTGGGGCTACACCATGCGGTTGTTGTAACGCTGCCGATATTGCGGTGCTGTTGCCAGCACTCCGTGCTTGATTCTGCTGCACCATTGGCGTCACGTTGAATTCTGAAGGTGGTAGGGCGGTTGGCTTATTGTCAGCAGCCATTGCATCAAGCTGTTCCTTACTGTGTGTATCATCGTCATCATTTGTCCGATGAAAAACATTGGTAGTCATTTTTTACTCACCTCCAGTAGTTTTACCTGGTTTCGACCTATCCCACACGTAATTTCGGCATACGCTTTGGTTATCGTAGCTCTTCGGACTTGTGCGATATCCATCGTGATCCCACATTCCTCTAGCAAGCTGTATACATGGCGGCGGACTTTGGCGGCTGTGGCTGTCGGATACGCGGCCTGGTAATCGTCCAGGGCTGCAATAATCATAGCGGCTCCAGCAATAATATCAGCATT
This sequence comes from Clostridiales bacterium, assembly GCA_019423685.1. GTDB lineage: Bacteria > Bacillota > Clostridia > Oscillospirales > Ruminococcaceae > Negativibacillus. The sequence goes on from JAHZAY010000003.1 coordinate 17,397, forward strand.
ACGCCGATCTCGACGCAATTTTAGCATTTCTGTCATGGTGTATCCTCCTGTGGTCTGTAGATGGTATATGATGGTTTTTATTCCATATAGCATGCACATGGATATCGTGTAAAATTGCCTGACTGTGGCTTTTCAAGACCGCTGTCAAGGCTTGAACCACCCATGAGCGCCCGCCCCTGTGCGGGGCGGCTGGACTCGCACCAGCGGCGGCCATGCGGGCCGTCGGCCTTGCGGGTATGTGTGTTATGCCTGCTGTACGTCGCCTGCAGATGCTAGGATACTGTCAGGTACAGGATCACATCCCAGATCCAGTCCAATCTCTCCGGAGTAATCAGAAAAATAGATATACGACGTATCGCCGGCCACTGCCTGTGCCATGCGGTAGTAGCGGCACGCGTCGGCGCGCTGCTTGATCTCGGCCAGTTTCGCTGTGTATGCATCTGATACCTCACGGCACGCATCCTCCCGGCCGATATAGTAGGCATACGTAATCATCATGCGGATATCGTCGCGGATGTCAAACTTGAGCGCTGTCTCGCGGATATAATCAGTGATAGTCATAGCCTTCGTTTTATCGTTTGCCATTGTGTTGTCCTCCTGTTTCTTTTGTGTTGGTGTGTGTTAATCTGTTAATCCTCGTATAACCCAAGCGGGATGTGAATTTTGCCTGTCGCCTCGTCGTAGATCAGACCATACTCGGCGTACCATATGACCGGATCCGGAACCCACGCATGTGGATGCACCTTCCGAACCATCATGACCATATCCTCGTAGCTCAGTGGCCACTTGTAGCGTACAATCTGGCCATTGGTTGCCATCTGGCGGATACTGTTGAGCGAATACGGTCTGGATCCATGCAGTCCGTCCGTGGCCCCGTCGCGCCAGTAGGATACGATCGCCGGCTGGCCGTCGATGATCTCGACCGCAAACAACAGCCCTGTGGCAACGTATTGTCTGGTCGTACCGTCGGTAACGGCTATGAGGCCACTCCTGGCCTTGCGCCAATCTGGTGTACCGTTAGACACAAGGCTGTGCGTGCCAAATGGCAGGGCGTGACGATTACGCGCGTATTCGCGTGGTGTGATGATAGCACTGCCCATGATCACACCCCCTTGTTGCCATGCTCGTTAGGATCGGGCACCTTGATATGTCCAATCTGCACGCCGCGCAGCACAAGCTCACGGCACACATCCAGCTCATACTTGTCGCGGCGATCGATCCACCACGACGCGCGCGTCTCCGTAAAGAGATAGCGGATGTATCTGTCGTTTTGGTCGATGCGCTCCTGGTGCACAGCCTCCGTGATCTTGCCGTCTGCCAGCTCTCGGCTCGAAATGGACAGTGCGTTGTCAACATAATCTCGCATCGCCTGTACGGCCCGCAGCTGGATCTCCTCTGCCCATGCTATCTGCTTGTCAGACCCGGTCATCGGCGGAGCATCATACTCTGTGCGCAGTGCGTCGATTGCCGCTCTCTCTTCGGCTCGGCGGGCGTCGCGCCAGCACTCCGGGCACATGTCGATGTTGTCCTCGGCCCACTTCTGCCAAGACTCGGCCTCCTTGCAGTTGCGCAAGATCTTAACCTGTTCAAATTTTTTACCGCACACTGTGCAGGTGCAGTTAGCTGTTGCTTTTGCCATTGTCTTTTCCTCCTAGTTCTTGATTTTTTTGAAAAAAATGAAAACAAAAAAGGCAACAAACACTGGACACACAACGATACATGATCATTGCGTATCCAGTGCTTGTTGCCTTGTCCGGCTGACGGCCATTGCTGGCCCGCCTTACTTGCTGCTTTATTTTCTTATGGGTGGTAATGCAGCCGCCCTCACCGTGTAAGCGTGCGTCGCGTCTCGGGTTTTATGTGCACGTCCACGGCCGCGCACCCCTTTTCAGGCGCCTCATTCAAGCATCTGAGTTTATTCATTTTTTGTGCCTGGAGGTCTTCCTCCTAACATTTATAACATACCACTTTTGACACTGGAAGTCAATAATTTATATTTTTTGTAAATTTATTATCATACTCATTTATGAGCATTTTTGCAAGAGCACATGTAAATAAATTTTGAACAAAAAATGTAAGCCCTATCGGGGAGCATTGCTGGCCAGGTTAGTTACGCCGACACCTCGCCTCATCGCATACTCAACTAGATCCCGCGCGTTACTGGCAGGGTGCCACGCGTATGCGATGAGATGAGTGCTGTGATCGACCATGTACCTGTTGGCCCGCACAATCGCGACGCGCCGCGGGACCGTCTCCTGGTCCGGCGGGTAGAACAGGCTGTCATATTGCTCCGGATGCCACACCTCGCGCTCAGCTGGGTGGTAGGGTAGCAGCAGAGACAGCCGCACCTCTGGATGTATCTTTTTTGCCTCACGGACGGCGCGGGCTGCCAGAGCGTCAAATCGGCCATAATGGCCTACTACATAGTCTGTCACGCCATACGCCTCTATGTGCCGCAGCACGGCATCATACAGTGCGGGATATAGATCATCCGGCGCCTCCCTGTGCCCGATGAAGAAGCATGTTTGCATGTTGTCACCACCTTCCACGCACCTTTATAACAGTAATCTTATTAGATATTGTAATAAATATAGATGGTTACTGTCAATCCTATCGTTAGATACACTAATAACGGTAGGTGGTGCACATGCAGAACAAAAAGCCGATCAACATACAGATCGGACAAAATATACGTCAAATACGCGAAGATACAGGCCTGACGCAGGAAAAACTTGCAGACATCCTTGGCATAGGGGATAAGCACGTCTCAGCAATCGAGCGCGGGGCAGTCGGGCTGTCGCTGCCGACGTTGATGCGGATCTGTGAGGCATTGTCGGTGTCGGCGGACCGCGTCTTATTTGGCACCCGTGATGATGTGGACAGACGATCTGCTGATATACACATACTGATGGAGCGTCTGGAGCGCCTGCCGGACAGACAATACGCGGCAGCGAAGGATGTCATGGACTCTGTATTAGCTGCAATGTCTATCGGTGATAATAAAGATTGACGCACCAAAAAATACCCTGCACAGAATCAATCTGTGCAGGGTATTGTCATATTAGGCCAAAGTGCCTCAGAGCCTGTACCACAAGCGCCTCTTTCTCTGGGCGGCGGCGCGGATCTGCATACTTGCCGGATGCCTGTCTGCCTTTGTACTCCGTGGTCTGCAGACCGCAGCTCTGCTTGGCACGACTAATATCCAGGTTGGTGACAGTCTGGCCATATATTTTCTCGATCCATGCACGTATCTCGGCATAGGTCGCTTTGTGCGTCTGCCTTCTGGCCTCTGTATCGTGATCGTCAATGGCGACCATGACACAGAAGAGACCATCAGGCATTGGTGCGATCTTACAGGTGCTCGCATACCTATCGAATGGTGGAGGCGAGGGGAATTGAACCCCTGTCCGAAAACCTCTCCATACGTCTTTCTCCGAGCGCAGTTTGCCGTTTTTACCTTGCGGCATTTTCCCTTTGCAGCGCACCGGCAAACTGGCGCGCTGCATCGGTAGACTCTAATTCATCGGCAGTACGAGACGCTCCTGCCTGACGTTCACCACTTCATAATGCCCAAACCGAAGCCGTGGTCCTCCCCGGCTGGACAGCTGCCTTTAAACTAGGCAGCAACCGCCATTTCGTTGTTGAAATTTACGGTTGTTACGTTATTTTTAGCGTTTATATTTAATAAACATGGGCTTTTAAAGAGGTTCCCGCCTCTGCTCGCTTGACATACTTCAAAATCCCCGTCGAAAGCCTGTACGCCCCCGAATTGATTTTGCAGATGTTAATGTGCCCGCTCCTTGAGTGCGCGGTCAATGGTGCGCTTGGCGTCGCGTTTGGCCATGTCGCTGCGCTTATCGTACAGCTTTTTGCCTTTGCACAACCCCAGTTCCACCTTCACCCGCCCATTTTTAAAGTAGAGCGAAAGCGGAATCAGCGTCAACCCTTCCTGCTTTAAGGTACCGTACAACTTTAAAATCTCGCGCTTGTGCATCAGCAGCTTGCGCGGGCGGATGGGGTCGCGGTTAAAGATGTTCCCCTTTTCATAGGGGGAAATGTGCATCTGCTTGATGAACAACTCGCCGTTTTGAATGTCGCACCAGCTGTCCTTGAGGTTGACCTGCCCCAAGCGCAGCGATTTGACCTCGGTGCCGCACAGCTCGATGCCAGCTTCATAGGTTTCCTGAACAAAATAGTTATGTCTTGCCTGTCGATTGACCGCAATGGTCTTGGTCCCCGGCTGTCTCATGGTGCGCACCTCCCCTGCAAGTTATTTAGTCTTTGCTATTATACCCCATTTTGGTAAAAAAATCAAGTCTGCCCCTTCCTCAATCTTTGATAGTTGTCTAACCCTGCCTTCTAACCTACAGTGTCTGGACAGGCCGCAGCAAGCTGCACCTTGCACAAGGCATGGTACAAAAAAGTTTGGCCTTTTCCAAGAGGAAATTCTGTGCTATGATAAAGACAGCAATTTTCCTACTATATCTTTTCAAAAAACGACAGGAGGTATTTCAACTATGAGTCTGATCGATCTGATGAAAACCCGCTACTCTGTCCGGCAATACAAATCCACTCCGGTAGAAGAAGAAAAGCTGATGGCTGTTTTGGAGGCGGGCCGCGTAGCCCCTACCGCCGCCAACCGCCAGCCGCAGCGCATCTATGTCGTGCGCACGCCGGAAGGATTGGCCAAGCTTGCCAAAGCGGCCAACATCCACAACCCGCCGCTTGCCCTGATCGTCTGCGCCGACAAACAGCAGGCCTGGGTGCGGCCCATTGACCAAAAGGACACCTGCGACATCGACGCCTCGATCGTCACCGACCACATGATGCTGCGCGCCACCGAGTTGGGGCTGGGCAGCCTGTGGATCTGCATGTTCGATCCGCAGATTGTCCGCAAGGAGTTTGACCTGCCGGAAAACATCGTGCCGGTCAACATCCTGGTGCTCGGTTATACCGACTGCGAACCTGCCTCCCCTGACCGCCACGACACCGCGCGCAAACCTTTGGAGGAAACCGTCTTCTTCTAATCCCATTTGTAATACCCATCCTACAAACAAATGACAAGAAAGTGGGAGTGCCTTTTTTCCCGGAAAAAGGCACTCCCTTTTTTTGCACAAACGCTCAACAATTCCCCCGCAAATGCCCCAACAAAAGGACTTCCTTATTTAAAGGATGATACAGATTAAACCGTTGCAGCCCTCGTTGATGATCCGCTCGATGGTCTCCTGCATACGGATGCGCGCATCCGATGGCATCCGGTACAGCTTATTGTGCAGGCCCTCATTGACCAGCTCGTGCAGCGACTTTCCAAAGATGTTGCTCTCCCAGATCTTTTGCGGATTGTCCTCGAACTCCTGCAAGAGACTCATCACAAGCTCCTGTGACTGCTTCTCGCTGCCCACGATGGGGCTGACTTCGGTGGTGATGTCCGCACGCATCATATGGATGGAAGGCGCCGACGCGCGCAACCGCACGCCGTACCGGCCGCCCTGTTTGACAATCTGCGGCTCTTCCAGGCTCAGTTCCTCCAGCGACGGCATCACGATGCCGTACCCGGTCGCTGCCACCTCTTCCAGCGCTCCCTTGACCTTGTCGTACTCCTTTTTAATCCGGGCCAGCTCGCACAGGCAGGGCAGCAGTCCCTCTTCCCCTCCGATGGACAGGCCGCTGGCTTCGCTGAGAATATCATAAAAGAGGTTCGGCTTAACCGTGATGGAAAGCATCACCTTGCCGCTGCCAAGATCCATTCCCGTCACCTTGGCGTGCGCAATCTGTTCGCAGCTCTCGATTTCGCCCAGTTTGTCTGCGACGTGGTTGATCCGCCGAATCTCCCCACAGGCGCTGCAAATGGCCTGATACAGCGCCTCTTTGAGCCAATGTCCCTTCTCCAGCGACACAATCCACCGCGGGAGGTTGACCTTGATCTCCTTGACCGGAAATTCCATGAGCACGTTGGACAAAATCTCCTTGATGTCCGGCTCGGTCAGTTCCAAGCAGTTGACCGCCAGCACCGGAACGCCATACTTTTGTTGCAGCTCCTGTGCCAGCTGCTTTGCCGCCTCGCTGTCCGGATGCTCACAGTTGAGCAGTACGGCAAACGGCTTTTGCAGCTCTTGCAGCTCGCGGATGACCCGCTCCTCCGCCTCGGCGTACTCCTCGCGGGGAATGTCGCTGATCGAACCGTCGGTCGTCACCACAAGCCCGATGGTGGAATGTTCCTGGATGACCTTTTGGGTGCCGATTTCGGCGGCCATATTAAAGGGAATTTCCTCCTCAAACCACGGGGTCATCACCATTCGCGGCTGCTCGTCCTCGATGTATCCCAGGGAGCTGGGAACGATGTAGCCGACGCAGTCGATCAGCCGGACGTTGAGCTGTGCGCCCTGCGCAACCTCAATCTTGACCGCCTCTTCGGGGATAAACTTTGGCTCGGTGGTCATGATGGTTCTTCCCGCCGCCGATTGGGGCAGCTCGTCGACCGCCCGCTCGCGCGAAAACTCACTTTCAATGTTGGGGATCACCAGATCCTCCATAAATCGCTTAATAAAGGTAGATTTGCCCGTCCGCACCGGACCGACGACACCGATGTAGATGTCGCCGCCGGTGCGCCTGGCGATGTCGGTATAGATATTGCGGCTTTCCATGCGTCTCGTTCACTCCTTTGTTCTGCGCTGCCAATATGCGGTTTTCCCCTGTTTATTTGGACAGAATCGGGATGAGCAGCATCTCCCTCTTCGACACAGCCTCCTCCTCCGAGAGCTCCAGACTGCTGTTTGCTTCCAGCACCGACTGCATGGCGGTGTGGTAGTGTTTGGCAATCTCCCAAAGCGTCTCACCCGGATCGGCATAATAGATGGTCAGCGCACAGTCCTCTTCCCTCTCGACCGGCTTCTGTTCATCCACCTCAATCTGGGTCATCACGCTGCACTTGCTGATCTCGCAGATATATCCGCGCACCAGAACCTGGCAGCGAGCCTGTAGGGTATCTCCACTGCGGCTGTAATCAAATCCGGTGACTGTCAGCTGCGGACAGAACAGCAGCCTGCGATCCTGTACGGCTTCTCCCTCCAGCGGGAAGCTGCACTCCATCTGCTCAGTTTTATCATAAAACTGCACGCCGCTTTCCTTGCCGGAGGCTAACAGGCAGAGGTTGAGGTTAACCTGCAACACCGCCTTGTTGGCGCCCTCTTCCCCCTCAAAGCGCACCGAGCTGCCGGTCACCTGCGCCCATCCGGCCAGGATGGTGTCTACCCCATCGGGCAGCTCGATCTCTCCTTTATAGTTGCACCGCTCCTCCACCCGCTTGACCAGGTTTAAAAAGTGCACCGGTTTTTGCCGTCCCTGGCAGGCAAATCGGGTGGAATAGCAGTCATCTGCAACGGCAGTTTCGGTCCTGCGGCAGACCTGCGCGTCGGCCACAATCTGGGCATCCACACTAAAGCGGGTGTTTTCCCCATTTTCGTCCGGCTTTGGCGCAATCTCCAGCTCGCACAGCTCATATCCCGCCGAGCACCAGCATCCGTCGTCCGCCCCCGGTGCATCGACCACCGCGCTGATGGGCAGGGTATATTCCATGCGCTCAATGGCATCGGTGTCAGTGTTGTACAAAATTTGCAGCCGCAGCTCCCCTTTGGTAATGATCTTGCCGGAAATCAGCTTGTGGTCCGACATCACTGCACACCCCTGCGAGAAGATCACTCCCTTTGCCGGAGGTTTGCCTGCGGCCAGTTCGAGCTGTTCACGGACTCCCACCACCTCCCGTGCCTGGCAGACAAAGCTGTCCTGCTGCATCATCTTTTTGCGCAGCTGGATGCCCTGTGGATTTTCGGTGTCCTCGGCGGCGTCGGTGACCGCCTGCTCTTCCCCGACGCTGAGCACCCCGACCCGATGGCTGACCGAGGCGCGCAGCTCGATACGCCGGGAACTCTGCGCGCGGCAGTTGCAGTAGGTGGAGTCGGCCTGCACAAAGATGGCCGATTGTCCCACCTCATTTTTCAGATCGACTGTCCGGTTATACGGAATCTTGTAGTCCACCCCGCGCAGCACCAGCTGCTGGGATTGTTGGCCGTTCTCCCCCAGATACAGCACATGGACGCTGCACATGCCCTCGATGGTGAGGGTGTGCCCCTGCACCCGTGCAGATTTGACGCAGGAGGACGGAGCACATTTGAGGATCTTGACAATATCCGGGCAGTAATCGGGCAGCATGATGTCCGCCTCCAGCGGCACCTCCACCACCGAGTCGTACACCGTTTCGTTGACGCAGACCGCGTGGCTCATCACGTTACATTCCATAGCGATAACCTCTCTTTCCTGTTTAACAGCGGGCCCGCTGGGGCTCACATTCTCTGTCCCATCTGTATGAGCAGGCTTTGCCAAATATGCCGATTGCAACCGCTCCACCGATATGCTATACTGATACGGATGATATCTGTCTAAGAAAGGAACCTATGCCATGAAAATCCAAATGCAGAATCCAAAGCTTCTGGTCGACTGCTCGGTGTTGACCTTCACCCTCTTCATCGGCCTGCCGATGATCGCCAACGCCGTCGGCTCGATGAACTTTTTGTCCGCCATCCTGTTGGTCGGCTTCCCACTGCTGTGCTTAATCTGCGGCATCCTGTGCGGCCGAGACAACGGCTTGCAGCTGTATTACCCCATCCTCACCGCCGTGCTGTTTCTCCCCTCGGTGCTGCTGTTCTTCCGCGATCTCTCCATTTGGCCGCTGTGGCTTGTCTACACCCTGACCTCCTTCATCGGGGTCACCGTAGGATACTTTATCAAGCGCTGCACCTCTAACCGTCAAAAAAACGGACGCTTAAAATAATCTGCTGTCCTTCCCGGCAGGGAGAACCATTCGGTTCTCCCTGCCTTTTTCTTTTATACAAAATCCGGAAACAATTCATAAATATACATTTTACATTTTTAAAATGTATATTTATGATCTCATTTTGGGCCACTCTAAGGGGTGTTTATGAATAAATTATAGAATATTTGGAAAATGTTGAGGATTATTTATGCATAATTCATCTTTACTTTTCGAAAAAACGATGTATAATAATAACATAATTTTTATAAAAATACATTTTCATTTTGATCTAGGAGGAAAAATTTATGAAGAACTTTAAGAAGATTTTGAGTGTCACCCTGGGCGCAGCCCTTTTGGTCGCAGCGATGAGCGGTTGCTCCTCTTCTCAGAACCGTCTGGAAAAAATCAAAGCTTCCGGCAAACTGGTTCTGGCAACCAGCCCGGACTTTGCCCCACTGGAGTTTGAGGACCTGAGCAGCGGCGAAAAACAGTATGTCGGCTCGGACATCGAACTGGCAAAATACATCGCTGAAAAGCTGGGTGTTGAGCTGGAAATCAACGCGATGGACTTTAGCGCCGTTCAGGCAGCGATCCCATCCGGTCAGGCAGACATCGCAATCGCCGGTTTTGCCAAAACCGAAGAGCGTGCTGAAAACATGGAGCTGTCCGTTCCCTTTAACATCACCGAGGATGGTGGCCAGACTTTGCTGGTAGCACAGGGTGAAGGTGCAAACTTTGCATCCGCTGAGGACTTTGCAGGACTGCAGATCGGTGCACAGAACGGTTCTTTGCAGTACAACCTCGTTTCCAGCCAGCTGCCGGAGGACGTTGAGATTGTCCCAGTAGGTTCGCTCAACGACGGCGTCCTGATGCTGGAGACCGGCAAGATCGATGCGCTGGCTTCCGACCTGAACAACGCGGAGCTGCTGCTGGAAAGCCATCCAAAGCTCGAAACCACCGACTTCATGTTTGATTACGAGGGCGAAGGCAACGTAGCTGCTGTCAAAAAAGGTGAGACCGAACTGATCGAAGCAGTCAACGAGATCATCGAAGAGGTCAACGAACAGGGTCTGTATGAGCAGTGGAAAGAAGAAGCTACCGAGCTTGCCAAATCCCTGGGCATCGAAGTCAACGAGTAATTGCTCTGGCTGCTTGTGATTCTTTGATTCGTTTTTATATTGGGAGGAACCTATCTTGGATATTTTAAACAACATCGTCCTGATCCTGCAAAAGTACTGGGATCTGTTTTTGGAGGGCATCGGCGTCACGCTCCTGCTGAGCGCCATCGCAGTTGGCTGCGGCATCATCATCGGCTCGCTGCTGGCACTGATGCGCCTGAGCAAACTGCATATCGGTAAAGTAAGACCGCTGAACCTGATTGCGACCATCTATGTCGAGATCATCCGTGGCACCCCACTGCTGTTGCAGTTGTATTTCTTCTTCTTCCTGCTGCCTATGATGGTACCGGCGCTGGAAACCAGCGCCCAGTTCTCCATCACCCTGGCCCTGTGCTTAAACTCCGGCGCCTATGTTGCGGAGGTTATCCGCGCCGGCATCAGCGCCGTCGACAAGGGCCAGACCGAGGCCGCCCGTTCTCTGGGCCTCAACGGCCGTCAGGCTATGGTGAAGGTCGTATTCCCACAGGCTGTCAAAAACATCCTGCCCGCGCTGTGCAATGAGTTTGTCTCGATTATCAAGGAAACCTCGCTTGCTTCCACCTTCTTTGTTGGCGACCTGATGACCACCTACAAGACCATCAACGGCGTCACCTATCTGTCCATCGAGCCGCTGATCATTGTCGGCATCATCTACTTCATCCTGACCTTCACTCTCTCGAAGGGCATCGCCGTTCTGGAAAGGAGATTGAAAACAAGTGACTAACCAGTATCTTATTGATGTTTCAGATTTGCATAAAAGTTTTGGAGACCTCCACGTCCTCAATGGCGTCAGCGAGCACGTCTCCAAGGGCGAAGTTGTTTCGATTATCGGCCCATCCGGCGGCGGAAAGAGCACCTTTCTGCGCTGCTTAAACCTGCTGGAAATTCCCGACAGCGGCCACATCCTCTTTGAAGGGGTGGACATCACCGCAAAGGGCGTCAACATCGACCTGCACCGTCAGAAGATGGGCATGGTATTCCAGCACTTCAACGTCTTTCCGCACATGACCGTCGGCCAGAATGTCACCATGGCTCCGGTCCTGCTCGGCAAGAAAAAACAGGACGAGGCGGACGAGATGGCAAAGGAGCTGCTCAACCGCGTCGGCCTGCTGGAAAAATACGACGAGTACCCGCAGCGCCTCTCCGGCGGACAAAAACAGCGTCTTGCCATTGTGCGGGCGCTGGCAATGGAACCGGACGTTATGCTGTTTGACGAGCCTACCTCCGCACTGGACCCGGAGATGGTCGGCGAGGTTTTGGCCGTCATCAAGGGCCTTGTCAAGGACGGCATGACCACCGTCATCGTCACCCACGAGATGGGCTTTGCAAGAGAGATCTCCGACCGTGTATTCTTCATGGACGGCGGTATCCTGGCTGAAAAGGGAACCCCGGAAGAGATCTTCTCCAACCCGCAAAACCCCAGAACCAAAGAGTTCTTGAGCAAGGTTTTGTACTAAGAGAAAACCTCCAATCTCAAAATCCAGCTTCCCAATATATAAGAGATCCGCCGCCCAGCTGTCCCAAGGCAGCTGGGCGGCCGGACCGCTTGAAACCTTCCAACCTTGTGTACACTAATATTACTATAAAAGGGGTGTTTACCTATGTCCGATAAACAGAAATACCTGCAGGTCATCGACCAGCAGGCTGACCTCTTCACCGACGTTTCCGACAAGATTTGGGAATACGCGGAGCTCTCGCTGATGGAATTCCAGTCCGCAAAGCTCTACTGCGACGTCCTGGAAAAGGCCGGATTTACCGTGGAGACTCCCGTTGCCGGCATTGAGACTGCCTTTAAGGCAAGCTTTGGTTCCGGCAAACCGGTCATCGGCATTTTGGCAGAGTTTGACGCGCTCAGCGGCCTCTCCCAGGTTGCAGGCGCGACCGAGCGCAAAGAGCTTGTCACCGGCGGCAATGGTCACGGCTGCGGCCACAACATGCTGGGCGCCGGTTCCCTCGCTGCCGCCTTCGCCATCAAGAAGTACCTCGAGGATGGCTATCCCGGCACCGTCATTTTCTACGGCTGCCCTGGTGAAGAGGGTGGCGCTGCAAAGGCCTTTATGGCCCGCGACCGCATCTGGAAAGAGCTGGATGCCGCGTTGACCTGGCATCCAGGCAGCGTCAACCAGGTCACCTCCGGTACCTGCAACACCTGCATCCAGACCGAGTACAAATTCACCGGCATTGCCTCCCACGCTTCCGGCACCCCAGAATTGGGCCGTTCCGCACTGGACGCTGTAGAGCTGATGAATGTCGGCGTACAGTTCCTGCGTGAGCACATGCCGCAGTCTGCCCGCATCCACTACGCTATCACCGACGCGGGCGGCAACTCCCCGAACGTCGTACAGCCTCATGCACAGGTTCTGTACATGGTGCGCTCGGTTCTGGCTAAAGATGCCCTTGCCCTGCAGGCGCGTGTAGACAAGATCGCTGAGGGCGCTGCCATGATGACTGAAACCAGCGTGAAGAAGCGCTTCATCGACGGCTGCTCCAACACCGTTCCGAACAAGGTTTTGGAGAGCCTGTTCTGGAAGAACTTCAATGAAGTCGGCGTACCAGAACATACACCGGAAGAGCAGGAGTACGCAAAACAGATTGTCTCCTCCTACGAGATGACCAAAAACGGCCTGCCAGGCGACGCCTGCGACGAAGATCCGCAGATTGCTGAGTGGGTCGATCAGGTCAGCGAGCACGGCACTGTTGCACTCAACGACTTCCTCGTTCCGTACCATTTCAGCACCAAAGAGCGTCCGGGTTCAACCGATGTCGGCGACGTCAGCTGGCTGGTACCGACCGCTCAGATCAATGTGGTCACCTTCCCATCCAAGGCCCCGGGCCACAGCTGGCAGAATGTTTCCTGCGGACACACCTCGATTGGCCACAAGGGCCTCTTGACCGCCGGAAAGGTCATTGCCTCCACCGCGATCGATCTCTATGAGAACCCGCAGATTCTGGCAGATGCCAAAGCGGAATTTGAAAAGCGCGCTGCTGGCGGATATTACTGCCCAGTACCGGATGACGCTGTACCGACCGTTGTAGGCGGACAGTTCTAATAAGGTTTTATCAAAACAGGAGAGCCGTTTGGCTCTCCTGTTTTTTTGCGTTTTCTTGTCCCGCACTCGGAAGCTGTAAATAAATTATGAATCCTTGCGCTTCTATATTGACTTTCTAAAGAGGCAAAGTTAAAATACTTAAGTAAAATAATTAGCATAGTTAAGTTTTTGAGGCGTATGTGAAGGCGCCTCAGGAAAGGAGAAAAAAATGTGGGAACCCAAACATGCCATACGCATGTTTCAACTGATGGACCGAATGCGCCGCGCCTGGCTGGAATTTACTCCGCGCTCTGAGCTCAACAAGTCGCAGCTGGTCACCCTGCTTACCCTGCGCCACGGCACGTCGGACCCAAGCAAACCTGCGTGCAAAAAGCCCTCTGATCCGATGACTCTGTCGACGCTGGCCACCTGCATGGGACAAAGTATGCCCGCCATCAGCCAGCGCATCAACAAGCTGGAAGCGATGGGCTACGTCCAGCGCGAACCCGATCAAAAGGATCGCCGCACCACCTGGATTCACCTGACCCCATCGGGCGAAGAGGTGTTGGTACAGGCCTTCTATGAACTGATGGGCCGGATCGAATGGATTCTGGAACGGATGGGCGAGTCGGACACCGAACAGGTGTTTCGCCTTTTAGAAAAGCTGAGCGACGTGATGGAATCGGCCAAATCGCAGGACTGTACGAAAAAACAAATGGAAGAGGTTTGATGATATGCTAAAACTCAAACGATACTTAAAGCCTTACCTTGCCCTGTTCCTCGGGGCAATCCTGCTGCTCTTCGGGCAGGCTATGCTGGAGTTGACCTTGCCCAACTATATGAGCGACATCGTCAACGTCGGATTGCAGCAGGGCGGCATCACCTACTCTGCACCGGATGCCATCGACGCGCAGAGTATGCAGCTGATGCAGCTGTTTATGTCCGAGGAAGACAGGGCCACGATTGATGGCGTCTATACCCAATTGAGCGAGGGCGAACAGCTCACCGAACTGCAAAAGACCTTCCCCAAATTGCAGCCGGGCGACTACGCCCTCATCGAAGAGCACGCCGGAGGAATCGACGGAGCCTTCTCCCGCGCCTCCTACGCGCTGGTACAGACCATGGAATCGATGGCTGCACAGTCTGGACAGTCGGCCCCGTCCGGCTCCTCCACAGAGGGCACCATCGACCTCTCTGCGGTCGGTCAGCTGCTCTCCATGCTGCAAAACCCAGCCATGCAGGACACCATCGAGCAGTCCATTCAAACGGCTGCCGTCACCCCGGAGAGCATGATCTCCCAGACCGGTCCTGTGCTTGTCAAGAGCTTTTACAAGGCTCTTGGCGCTGATACCGACGCCATCCAGACCAACTATATCCTTGGCGACGGACTCAAGATGCTGGGTCTCACCGTCCTGCTCACCTGCTGCGCCATCGGCGCTGGCTTCTGCCTGGCACGCCTGGGTGCCGGTGTAGGACGCGACCTGCGCCGCGACGTCTTTTCCAAGGTCACCTACTTCAACAACAACGAGATGGATAAATTCTCCACCGCCTCGCTGATTACCCGCTCCACCAACGACATCACCCAGATCCAGAACTTTTTGAGCATGGGTCTGCGCATGATGTGCTTTGCCCCGATCATGGGCATCGGCGGCCTGATTATGGGCCTCTCCAAATGCGTCAGCCTGGCTTGGGTGCTGGCGTTGGCGCTCATCATCATGCTGGGATTGATTCTGGTGCTCTTCAGCGTCGCCCTGCCGCGCTTTAAAAAGATGCAGAAGCTGGTGGACCGCCTGAACCTGGTCAGCCGCGAGGAGCTCTCCGGCATCATGGTGGTGCGGGCCTTTGCAAACCAGAGCTTTATGCAAAAGCGCTTTGACAGTGCAAACCGCGACCTGACCAACAACACCCTGTTTGTCAACCGCGCGATGGCCACGATGATGCCGGCCATGATGCTGGTGATGAACGGCATCTCCCTGCTGATCGTCTGGTTTGGCGGCAAGCAGATCGCACAAAGCAACTTGCAGGTCGGCGACATGATGGCCTTCATCCAGTATGCGATGCACGTCATCATGAGCTTCCTGTTTATCAGCATGATGTTCATCATGGTACCGCGCGCCTCGGTCTCCGCAGACCGCATCAATGAGGTGCTGGAAACCGAAAGCACTGTACAGGATAAGCCAGAGGCCAAACACCTCGAAAACAACTTTAAAGGAGTTGTCGAGTTCCGCGACGTCTCCTTCCGATATGAGGGCGCGGATGCAGACGTTCTTGAACACGTCTCCTTCACCGCACGCCCCGGCCAGACAACCGCCTTTATCGGCTCCACCGGTTCGGGCAAATCCACCCTCATCAACCTCATCCCGCGCTTCTACGACGTTACCGGCGGCAGCGTACTGGTAGACGGCGTCGATGTGCGCGATATCCCACAAA
The DNA here is from genome assembly GCA_019423685.1 of Clostridiales bacterium. Taxonomy (GTDB): domain Bacteria; phylum Bacillota; class Clostridia; order Oscillospirales; family Ruminococcaceae; genus Negativibacillus. The sequence continues at coordinate 32,822 of JAHZAY010000003.1, forward strand.
AGGAGCTGCGCGACAAAATCGGCTATGTCCCACAGAAGGGCTTGCTCTTCAGCGGCACCATCGCCACCAACCTGCGCTACGGCGACGAAAATGCGCCCGACGCACTGCTGCAGCAGAGTGCGGACATCGCACAGGCCACCGAGTTCATCAGCCAGCTGGATAAGGGCTTTGACACCGAGATCAGCCAAGGCGGAACCAACGTATCGGGCGGCCAGCGTCAGCGCCTTTCGATTGCGCGCGCACTGGTCAAAAAAGCGCCGATCTATATCTTCGACGACACCTTCTCTGCTCTGGACTTTAAGACCGACGCCAAACTGCGCCAGGCACTGAAAGGCTATACCGAAAACGCCACCGTCTTTATCGTGGCACAGCGCGTCTCGACCATCATGCACGCTGAACAGATTGTTGTTTTGGACGAGGGCAAGGTCGTCGGCATCGGCACCCACAAAGAGCTGCTGCAAAACTGCCCCACCTACCGCGAGATTGCGGAAAGTCAGCTTTCAAAGGAGGAATTGGCATAATGGCAGGACCAAGAATGAGAGGCCACGGGCCGATGATGCACGGCGAAAAAGCCAAGGACTTCAAAGGCACCATGGGGAAATTGATCGGCTATCTCAAAAAGTTTCTCCCCAGCATTATCCTGGTGCTGGTCTGCGCCGCAGCCAGCACGGTATTTTCCATCTTTGGACCGAAGATTTTGGGCCAGGCTACCACCAAATTGTTTGAGGGCCTGATCGCAATGCTCACCGGCACCGGCAGCATCGACTTTGCCGCCATCGGTCAGGTACTGATCTTTTTGGCCTGCCTGTATCTGGTCAGCGCCCTGCTCTCCTATGTACAGGGCTGGATCATGTCCGGCGTCGCCACCAAATTGAGCTACTCGATGCGCCGGGACATCAGCGAAAAGATCGACCGGATGCCGCTGTCCTACTTTGACCGCGTGCCAAACGGCGAGGTGCTCAGCCGCATCACCAACGATGTCGACACCATCACCCAGACGCTCAACCAGAGCCTCTCCCAGATCGTCACCAACGTGACCATGATGATCGGCGTCTTGTGCATGATGCTCTCGATCAGCCCGGCCATGACGCTGGTCGCACTGTGCATCCTCCCGCTGAGCGTGCTGATTGTCACCCAGGTGGTCAAACGCAGCCAGCCTTTCTTCCGCCGTCAACAGGACTTTTTGGGCCACGTCAACGGCCATGTTGAGGAGATGTACGGCGGCCACCTGATTGTCACCGCCTTTAACGGTCAGGACGAGAGCATCGAAACCTTTAAGGACCTCAATGAAAATCTCTATCACGCCGCATGGAAGAGCCAGTTCCTTTCCAGCGTCATGCAGCCGATGATGAACTTTGTCAGCAATTTGGGCTATGTCGGCATCTGTGTGCTGGGCGGATTTTTGACCCTCAACGGCAGCATCACCGTCGGCGACATCCAGGCGTTCACCCAGTATGTGCGCAACTTTACCCAGCCGATCAACCAGATCGCAAACATCTCCAACGTCCTGCAGATGACCGCTGCGGCCGCCGAGCGCGTCTTTGCCTTTTTGGAGGAGGACGAGGAACCCGCCGATCCGACCCCATCCATCTCGCCCAGCGAGATTGACGGCTCGGTCTACTTTGCACATGTGCATTTCGGCTATGTTCCAGAAAAGACCATCATCAACGATTTCTCCGCCATCATCAAGCCGGGCACTCAGGTTGCGATTGTCGGCCCGACCGGCGCCGGCAAGACCACCATGGTCAAGCTGCTGATGCGCTTTTATGACGTCACCGGCGGCGCTATCCTGCTCAACGGCTACGATGTGCGGCAGTTCAGCCGCCGCGACCTGCGGGACAGTTTCGGTATGGTCTTGCAGGACACCTGGCTGTACAACGATACCATCCGGGAAAATATCCGCTTTGGCCGTCTGGACGCCACCGACGAGGAGGTGCTGGAGGCCGCAAAGGCCGCACAGGTGGATCACTTTGTGCGCACCCTGCCGCACGGCTATGACACCGTCCTCAACGAGGAGGGCACCAACGTCAGCCAGGGTCAGAAGCAGCTGCTGACCATCGCGCGCACCATCATCTCCGACCCTAAGATTTTGATTTTGGACGAGGCGACCTCCAGCGTAGATACCCGCACCGAGATCCTCATCCAGAAGGCGATGCAGAAGCTGACCGAAGGCCGCACCAGCTTTATCATTGCGCACCGCCTGTCCACCATCCGCGACGCCGACCTCATCCTAGTGATGCGGGACGGCGATATCGTGGAAACGGGACGCCATCAGGAACTGCTTCAAAAGGGCGGCTTCTATGCCGAGCTATACAACAGCCAGTTTGCGGGCGAAGAATAAGTTTTGTTCATCGCCTTACCTCAAAGAGGGGAGCAAAGAGTAAAATCTTTGCTCCCCTCTTTTGATTTTGCCCCGCCCCTTTCCCAGAAACTTGAACAGCTCAAAACCGCTATCCAAACTTCGGCAATGGCCCTTGCTATTTGTCGGATTGTACTGTACAATAAGTAAGAAAACCGAATCCTGGAAGGAGGAAAGGGAATGGACATCACCCCTTTGTTAGAAAAATTGACCCAGGCCTGCGGCGTCGCCGGCGACGAAAAGCCGATCGCCGACCTGCTGGAGGAGGAAATTCGCGATATAGGCCCCGTGCGCCGCACGCCATTGGGCAGCTTGATCTGCACCGTCAAACAGGAGTCCCCCGAAAAGCCCCACGTCGTACTGGAGGCCCACATCGACGAGATCGGTCTGATGGTCAGCGCCATCGACGACGAGGGATTTTTAAAGGTGACCCGCTGCGGAGGTATTGACCGCCGGGTAGCCACCGCTTCCCCAGTGCTCATCCACGGCAAAAAGGGGCCGCGCCGCGGCATCCTGTGCTCGGAGCAGAGCGATCCGACCAAAAATCCAACCCTCGAACAGCTGTTTGTCGATGCTGGCATGGGCAAGCAACAGGCCGAGGAAGAATTTCCCATTGGAACCCGCATCTCCTATATTGGCAGCTTTAACCATCTGCTGGAAGGCAAGGTTTCCAGCAAAGCTCTGGATGACCGCTGCGGCTGCACCGCTATGATTGCTGCCGCCCGGCTGCTCAAACAGATGGACACCGACTGCTCGATCACCCTGTTGCTGAGTGTGATGGAGGAGGTAGGCGGCATGGGAGCGGCCACCGGAGCCTTTGCGCTGCAGCCCATCACCCACTGCATCTCGGTAGATGTCAGCTTCGCCTTAACTCCCGAGTTGCAGGAGCACCAGGGCGGCAAGCTCGGCGACGGACCGATGGTCGGTCACAACCCCATTTTGAGCCGCGAAGTCTCCGAACAGATGGCACAGGTCGGACGCGAACAGAACATCCAGCACCAGGTGAAGGTCTATGCGGGCTACCGCACCGGCACCGACGCGGACGGCATCATCCTGGCCGGAGCCGGAGCCAAAGGCGCCTGCACCTGTGTTCCGCTGCGCTACATGCACACGCCGGTCGAGGTCATCAGCGTCTCGGACGTCGAAAATACAGCCCGGATTGCGGCAGCTTATGTCGCCCAGAAGGTTAGAGCGGAAGGGGTAAGAGAATAATGGCACAAACAACAAAATGGATCGAATCGCTGTGCATGGCAGACGGTATCTCCGGCCGCGAGGACAGCGTGCGTGAAGAACTGATTCGCGCGGTGGACGGGCTGTGCGACTGGCGCGTCGACGCCCGCGGGAATCTCCTCTGCCACAAGCAGGGCAAAAAACCTGCCGCTCAGAAGGTGATGATCACCGCCCATATGGACGAGGCAGGATTCATGCTGACCGGCATCCGTCCGGACGGCCTGCTCTCCTTTGCCAACACCGCCGACATCGACAGCCGTGTCGTGCTGGGCAAGGCGGTGCGCATCGACCACGAAACGATCGGCGTCATCGGCACCAAGCCCATCCACCTGCAAACCAAAGAGGAACAGGATCACCCAGTCAGCATCGACAAGCTCTACATCGACATCGGCGCCTCGGACCGCCAGAGCGCCGAGAGCGCTGTCTCCCTCGGCGCACAGATCACCTTTGCCGGAGAGGGTGTCGCCGCCTTTGGCGATGGATATTGGACCGGAAAAGCGATGGAGACCCGCGCCGCCTGCGCACTGCTTGCAGAGCTGCTGCGCGAGGAGTGGGAGCACGATGTGGACATTGTCTTTACCACAAGCGCCCTGACCATGACTTCGGGAGCTGCCAACGCCGCTTTCTCGCTGCATCCCGATGTGGCCATCGTGCTCAGCTGCGCCGCAGCCGACGACTTCCGAGGCGGAGCCCATCGCTGCCGCCTTGGAGCGGGACCCGCAACCTGCCTGCACGACACCACCACCTACTATGATTTAGGCCTGTATAACGCGCTGACCAGCTTTGCAAAGGAGAAAAATTTCCCCCTCCAACAGTTGGAAAGCGGCGTACAAAAAAATGAGAGCCGCCAGATTCAAACCTCCTGTGCGGGGGTTAAGGTTCTGACGCTGGCCCTTCCCTGCCGCTACCCCTACTCCATCTCCGCTATGGTTAAGGAAAGCGACTACAAAACAACCGGCGAGCTGCTCAAGGACTTTGTCACCTCCCTGTGCTAACAGCATCTTTACAGCACAGCTCACCGTTCACATTGGATCGTTAAAAAAAGGAGCTTCTTTTCGAAGCTCCTTTTTTTCTGCTGTTTTATTTGCCCTGTGCAGCATTCTGGGACTGCTGGGGGTTTTCTTTGTGCTCCTGTGCCTTGATCTGTTCGGGATGTTCACTGTCCTGTCCCGGCTTAGCAGTCGAGTGGCGCGGCTGGTCGTGGTGCTCCTTTTTTGCGCGCATCCGCTGGAGCATGGGGACCACCTTGGCAAAGCCCGCATAGAGCAGCGGATTGTAGACCAAGTCAAACTCCCCGATAAACTCGGTTGCGCCTTCGCGGCGGCAGAAACCCTCTTTAAACTTGTACAGGCCATTGGATTTATCCAGGATAAAGACGCCTCCAAAATCGTAGATCTTCGAGCCGTTCTCAAATCCCCAGCGGATCATCTCCGCCTGCATGGCGTAGTTTGGCATCAGGTTGCGCTTGTTGTTGGAGCTGGCGCCGTAGATATACCAGGTCTTGTGGCCATAGTGGATGCAGATGGCGCCGGAGAGCGCCTCTCCCTCATGCTCGGCAATGTAGACGCGCAGCAGGTCGTCGCTGTCATAGGCGTCGAGCATCCGCTTAAAATACTCGTACGGCCTGTGTCCGATATGATCCCGCAGCGCTGTGATCTCATACAGGCGGAAGAACTTGCGCAGATCCTCTTCGCTGCGCGACCAGTGCACCGTAACCCCCTTGCGGGCGGCAAGGCGCACATTGTATCGCGTCTTTTCACTGAAATGCGGCATCAGCTCGTCAAAGGATGGCTCATCCAGTTTGAGGATCATGTTGTAGCGCGGCTGAATGAGGTCATATTTGTCGCAGCCGTCGTTGCGCACCTTGAGTCCCAATTTGCGGTACTGCTCCTCCACTTCGGGCATCCGCGGCAGTTCCGGGTCAAAGCGCAGCAAAAAGGCGCGATACTTTTTGGCCAGCGGCTTTGCCTCCTGCAAAAGGCGCATGACAAGATCGGTGTCGCGCAGGTCACAGATCGGTGCGCGCGGCGCATACATCAGCGAAAATCCTGCAAAGACACGGCGGATGATCAGCGACATCGCCGCGATGATCTTGCCGTTTTCCTCCAGATACACCTGTTCGCCAGTCCAGCCCTCCTTCACCTTTTCCCACGCAAGGTCCTGTGTCGCGTTGGCATAGGGAGAGGTGCGGACGAAGTTTTGATATTCCTCGACCTTTCTCAGATCGTTGTGATTTAAAACCGGCATGGTTTGTTCACCCCTGTTCTATTGTACTGAAAGCAGCCGTTTTGTGATGGCGAGGTCGGATTCATAATATACATATTCTCCCTTGACCTTCTGATATACCTCCTCGCCCTTGGCAGCCAGAACGATGACGTCGCCGGGTTTGGCAGTTGTGATTGCCTTCTCCACCGCTGTCGCGCGGTCCTCAATGATCTCATACGGGGTGCCGTAGGGCTTGAGGTAGGAGGCAATCTCCTCACAGATCTCCCGCACGTCCTCAAACTGCGGGTCCTCGGCAGTCAGATACATATAGTCTGCATTCTGTCCAGAAAGGGTGCCGATATCCCTGCGGCGCAGATAGGCTTTGCCGCCCGGGCAACCGACCACCACCACAATTCTTCTGCCGGGACAGTCGGCCTTGAGCGACTCATACAGCTTTTTAAAGCTCAGGTAGTTGTGGGCATAGTCCACCAGGACGGTGATGCCGTCCTTTTCAAAGAGGTTCATTCTGCCCTGCACCTCGTTGTGGACAAGACCCTCACGGATGGAATCGTCGTCTACTCCCAGCGCCTTTGCCGAAGCGATGGCCGCCATGGCGTTCTCCACATTAAAGCGGCCGGCCATATGGATGCGCCAGCTTTCCTTTTGTCCGTTGTGCTCGGTCTGGAAGGTAAAACCGGGCTCCTCCTTCTGGATGGAGAGCAGCGTCCAGTTTTCATCGCGATCATCCGGCTGTGTGCAGCCAAAGGTGATGACCCGCTGGGCATGGGCGCGGGCGCGCTCAAGAACGCGCTCGGCATGGTCCATATCGCGGTTTACCACCGCGATTTTTGCGTGCTCCATCAGCTGGAGCTTGCAGGAAAAGTAGTCCTCAAAATCGGTGTGTTCCAGCGGCCCGATGTGGTCCTCCCCGATGTTGAGGAACATGCCCAGATCAAAATCGACCCCATACACCCGGTCGAGTTTGTATGCCTGGGAGGAAACCTCCATCGTCAAGAAAGGCAGGCCGCTGTCGCGGGTCTCGGCAAAGTAGCGCTGCAAATCGGGGGATTCTGGAGTTGTCAGGTGTGCCTCGTGCTGTTCAGCGCCGGTATCGACTTCGACAGTGGAGAGCACCGCGCTCTTGTTTGCATGCAGCTGCGGATGGCTGCGGCAGTAGGCGTCGAGGATGTGTTTCATAAAGTAGGTCGTGGTGGTTTTTCCCTTGGTACCGGTCAAGCCGACCAGGGTAAACGCCTTATATGCCTCCCCATAAAAGGCGATGGCGATCAAGCTCATCGCCTTGCGGATGTCGTGAACCAAGATGCAGGGCGCATCGACCTCATATTTCTTTGCGGCAAGATATACTCCCGCACCCTTTTGGAGAGCGTCGCGCAGGTACTGCTCCTTAAAATTTAAGCCCTTGCAGATAAAGAAGGTGCCGGGCTTAACATCGGCAGAGTTATAGGAGAGGTAAGAGAAGGGCTGGTCGAGCAGCTCCTGCGGCGCACAGCATTCGGCCAGCTGTCCGTCGCGTGCAAGAATCTCAACGGCCTTTCGTATGGTAATCGAATCGTTCATTTTCGCAATATCCTTTCCAGAAAAGCTATCTATCTACATCCTATTATTATAACAGATTCCAGGGGTAAAACAAGTGAGATTGGATAAAATTTATCGAAACGAGGACAACTGTGCGATCTGCCCAACTACTCGATCGATTTGAGTGACTCGGCCATGTTGATCTCGTCGAGCTTTTTAAACATAGCTGCATTGACAATGCAGGCAAAGAGGAAGGTCAGTGCAAAGCTGTAGAGGTAGTCGGACGGCTGGACGATGGCCTTAAAGCAGACCATATCGATGTTGATCTGTTCCATTACAAACCAGTGCAGCAGCTTGCCGAGCAGCAATCCAATGCCGCCGCCGATGGCCGTGAGGAAGAAGTTTTCACGAAAGACGTAGGAAGCGACCTCCGACGGATAAAATCCCAGTACCTTGATGGTCGCAATCTCACGGATTCGCTCGGTGATGTTGATGTTGGTCAGATTATACAGGACAATAAAGGCCAGCGCACCGGCACAGATGATGACGACCACTACAATGTAGTTTAAGCTGCTCATCATGTTGTCAAACCGGTCGATGGTGTCCTGGTTGACCGTCACGCTGCTGACCGCATCAAAGTTCATCAGCCGCGCCAACAGGGCATGCTCATCCGAGACGTTTTCGGTCTTGATGTAGATCGAGCGGTAATCCGGCTCTTCCCCGTTCTGGCTCTCCCAGCTGTCCGCAGTCAGGTAGAGGTAGTTGTAGACATAATTCTCGCTCAAGCCGGTGATCCGCAAGGTCAGCTCATGTCCGTCCTCGTCGGTCAGATGGATGCTGCTGCCGAGGGTATAGCCGTTTCTGCGGGCAAACTCCGCATTGAGGATAGCCTCCCCTTCCTGTGGGAATTCCAGCGGCTGCTGATCCTCGGTGTGCAGGTTCCAGTAATCATCAAACCGTGTCGTCGTCTCCGGTATGACGACAGTCAGCGACTTGGTTCCGCCGTCCGGCAGCTGGGCGTCCATCGAGCTTTCCGTAGCGCGGGTGTAGCTGAGGCCCTCGTCGTGCAGGTATTCCTCCAGCTCCTCCCATTCGCTGGAAGTGTAGCCCTCCTTCATCAGCGCACTCACACCGTAGGTCTGGATGTTGCCAAACTGCTGCCCAGCAATATCTGCGATGGAAGATTTGATTCCAAAGCCGGTCACCAGCAGCGCAGTGCAGCCGCCGATGCCGATCACCATCATAAAGAAGCGCTTCTTATAGCGCAGCACATTGCGGATGGAGACCTTGACCAAAAAGGAGAGGCGGTTCCACAAAAACGGCAGATATTCCAGCAGGATGCGCTTGCCGCTCATCGGAGCTTTCGGGCGCATCAGCTGGGCCGGCACGCTGAGCAGCTCATACCGGCAGGTAAAGTAGGTGGAGCCCATCGAACACAGCATCGCCGCAGCAAAGGAAAGGATTCCCAGCTTTGGATCAAAGACAAAGACGATGTCTCCCATGGTGTACATGATGCCGTAGGTGGCCCAGATGACGTACGGGAAGAGGATCGACCCGCCAAAAAAGCCGATCACGCAGCCCAGACCCGCCGCGCTGCCCGAATAGAACAGGTATTTGCCCATGATGGTGCCCTCGCTGTAGCCCAGGGCCTTGAACACACCGATCTGGGTGCGCTGCTCCTCGACCATGCGGTTCATCGTCGTGATGCAGACCAGCGCCGCTACCAGGAAGAAAAAGATTGGAAAGACGTTGGCGATGGCATCCACAATGGAAGAGTCGTTGTCAAAGCTGGCATAGCCGATGTTTTCATTGCGTGTCAGGACATAGATGTCCGGCTCTTCCATCTTGTCGATCTCATCCTGTGCATCGTCCAGCTCCTGCTGGGCACTGCTGGTGCTGTCTGCAAGCTGCTGCTTGCCCTGTTCATATTGGGCCAATCCGTCGCGGTATTCCCTCTGGGAGGCCTCCAACTCCGTCTGGTTCTGTTGCAGCTGCTGTTCCTGGAGCGACAGGTTCTGACTTTCCTGTTCAATCTGCGCAAGGCCAGAGCGCACCTGGCTGAGTCCCGATTCAATCTCGTTTAGGCTGGCCTGCAGCTGCTGTTCCTGCTGCACCGCCTGCGCATAATAGGCGGTGCCTGCCGCCTTGGCTTTGGCCGCTGCGGCCTCGTTTAGTCCGGCGAGCACCTGCTGCTTTTGCTGCAAGAGCTCCGCCTGCTGGTTTTGCAAGCTCTCGCGCTGGGAGAGCAGCTCGGCCTTGCCGCTTTGCAGTTCGGCCTTGCCGCTTTGCAGCTGCGCTGTGCCGCTCTCGATCTGCGCCTTAGCGGCGTCCAGCTGGTCCTTTGTGGAGATTAACTCCAGCTCCCCGCTCTGCGTTTGCGATTGCAGCTGCTGCTGACCCTCATACAGATCCCGCTGTGCCTCAGACTTGAGCCGCTGATAGCGCGCATCGGCCTGTTGCTGTGCAAAATCCTCCATCCAATCCTTGGCCGCATCAATCTGATCGTCATAGGAATCGGTGTAGATCTGTGCGCCGAAGGTGTTGAGCTTGACATAGATCTCGGTGTCGTAGTCGCAGTCAAAGGCATCCCGCTGTACCAGCATAAATCCGCTGATGGTGCCGTTGCCCAGCGAGGTGGTGCCGCGCTCATAGTTTGCATAAACTGGGGAATTGACCCTTCCTACGATGCGAAAGGTCGTCTGCGCGAACATGTCCTCGGTGTCCTCATCGTTGTTCTGGGAGAGGGTGAGGGTAGTGCCGATGCTGTCCTCCCCAAAGGCCAGCGCATCGACGACACACTCCTGCGGCGATTGCGGCAACCTGCCGGAAACCAAAACCGGCTGGTTTTGCTCATCCAGCAGCTGCATTACCTGCAAGACGCTCTCCTCGCCGTTTTGGTCCACCATCAGCGCATCGGTCGAGACCGAACCCTGTGCGTCCAACACATACTCCCGGCGGGAGAGGGCTTTTGCTGTATCGGTATCAAAACCGACGGTAGAGAGCAGCTGTATATCGTAGAAATTTGTCTGGTCAAAGTACAGCTGTGCGCTGCTGACCATGACGTCGCGGGTAACCTTGAGTCCCACAAAAAGGCCCACGCCCAACCCCACGATGGCCATAATGGCAAAGTATCTTCCCAAGCTCTGACGGATTTCCAGCAGAGTGGTCTTTCTCATCGACGAGCTCATTCCTATCTCCTTTCTTTGCCTTTACCACTCGATCTGTTCAACCGGTACAATATGGTCGTTGAGGACCTCTTTGACAACCGTGCCGCTTTTGACGGTGATGATGCGGTCGGCCATCGCCGTGATCGCCTGGTTGTGGGTGATGACGATGACGGTGACGCCGCTCTCCCGGCAGGTATCCTGCAACAGCTTGAGCACAGCCTTGCCGGTGTTGTAGTCCAGTGCGCCGGTCGGCTCGTCACACAGCAGCAGTTTTGGATTTTTTGCCAGCGCCCTTGCTATGGCCACGCGCTGCTGCTCGCCTCCGGAGAGCTGGGCGGGGAAGTTTGCCATACGGTCCTTTAGTCCCACCTCTTCCAACACCTGTGCAGCGGGCAGCGGATTGCGGCAGATCTGGGCTGCCAGCTCCACGTTTTCCAGGGCGGTCAGATTCTGCACCAGATTATAAAACTGAAAGACAAAGCCAATGTCAAAGCGCCGGTATTCGGTTAGCTGCCGCTTGTTGTAGGCGGAAATCTCCTTTCCGTCCAGCCAGACGGAGCCCTCCGAAAGGGTATCCATTCCGCCAAGAATGTTGAGGATGGTCGTTTTGCCTGCGCCCGATGCTCCCACAATGACGCAAAATTCTCCCTTTTCCACCGTAAAGTTGACATCGTGCAGCGCTTCAATGTCGATTTCCCCCATGTGGTAGACCTTTTTTACATCGTGAAATTCTACAAAAGACATATTTCCCTTTCGACCTCCCCTTTTTCTGCATTGTTTCTACTTATTATAACACTCTGTCCTGTATAGTAGCAACAGAGATTTTGTAAACAGCTTCCTTGTTTTGTATGTCCTCCCATCACAGAGCGTCCTTTTCCTTTTTCGTGGGGCGGCAAAGCGCTGCCCTTTTGCAAAAAAGAAGGCTTCCACCCTCTTCCTTTTTTGGGAAAGAAGTATTATAGTTAAGGTAATGAAATGCAAAAAAAATTAGCGGAAAGAAGGATGCTTGTGCGCTACGATCAAATTATCTACTATCCTCCCTTTGAACGCCACTCCCTCCTGCTCCAGGTGACCTCCGGCTGCTCCTACAACCAATGTGCCTTCTGCAACATGTACAAGACGGTGGACTTTGAGGTCATCCCCATGCGGCAGATCATCGACGATTTGCGCGACGCTTCCGGCTATAACCCTTACACCGAGCGGGTCTTTCTCATCGGCGGAGAGCCGCTCTGCCTGCCCTTCGAGCAGATGAAGGAGATTTTAACCCAAATCAAGAAATATCTTCCTTACTGCGCCTGCGTCTCGATGTACGCCTCGATCAAAAATCTGCGCGACAAATCGGTCGAACAGCTCAAAGAGCTGCACCGCCTGGGTCTAGGATTTTTATACATCGGTCTGGAAAGCGGCTGTGACCGCATCCTCACCCTGATGAAAAAGGGCCACACCGCCAAGGAGGCCGTCGAGCAGCTTCAAAAGCTCAACGAGGCGCAGATTCCCTTTAATTCCATCCTGATCTACGGTTTGGGCGGCGCAGGCACCGCCAGGGAAAACGCCGAAGCGAGCGCCAAGATGCTCAATCAGGTGCGCTCGGCCAACATCATCATGATGAACCTCACCGTCTTTCCTGAAACCGATCTGGAAAGATGGTGCAAGGACGGCAGCTTTATCCAGGCTTCCGGCCGTGAGCGCATTGAGGAGGTGGCCTACCTGTTGGAGGCCCTGGACCTAAAAACGCCCACCGGCTTTTCCACCAGCCATGTCACCAACCCTATCATGGTCACCGGTATGCTCCCCTATGACAAAGAGAAGATGTTGCAGGGAGTCTATGCCATGCTCCAAAGCGGCAAGGACTCCGACCTGCACGGCATCGTCTCGATCAGCGACACCGCCATCGAGCGATAGGGAAAGTTTTGGGGGCAAGGTTTAGACTGTTGTGAATTTTTGACAATTACCCTTGTCGCACTGGTTTTTCTTCCAATTTCATGCTATACTGGCAATAGTCAACAGGGAAAATGGACAACATTTACAAAAAAGTGGGAAACGAACCCGCCATTTTAAAATGGAAAAAGGCGGAATTGCCCCAAAAACTTTGGATGGAAGCGAGGATTTTTTTGTATGCAGAACAAAGCTTGGAATGTGGGAATCAAAAAGAGATGGAAATTGGCCTTTGCGGCGACGGCATGTGCTGCAATGCTGGCGGCCACACCGCTCACCTGCTATGCGGTGCGGATTCAGCCCGCCGCCCAGGAAGGCGTAATCAGCAACATTTTTGGCAGCTCCGGAGAAGAGCGCGACTTCTACCAGAAGATCAGCCAGGCAGTGACCTCCGGGCAAACTTCCCTGACCATCAAGCTGGATGAGCCGGTGCGCGACCAGCAGGAATTCATCGAGCTGTGCCGCAAGGCAGTCTATCAGGCGCGGCGAGATTATCCGGAAAGCTTTTTGAGCAATCACACCGAATTTGTCTACCACTACAATCAAAACGGTTACTATCAGGTGACCTTCAGCTTCAGCTATCTCAATCTCTCCGACGCCCAAAAGCAGGCGATGTTCGACACAGTGGACAAAATTGTCGCCGACGCCCGCACACAAACCGGCGGCGACACGGTGGAGATGCTGCGCTACTTCCAGCAGGAGCTCAGCCGCCGCACCGAGTATGACTTTGCCGCAGCCAAGAGCGACTCGGACCACTACCCCACCGCCTACCACGCCTATGGCGCGTTGATGAACGGCAAGGCCGTCTGCCAGGGATATGCCTACGCCTTTAAGCTGCTGTGTGACCGCGCGCAAATCCCCTGCTGGATCGTGACAGGCACCTATGGCAGTGAACCACATGCCTGGAACTATGTATGGCTGGACGGCAACTACTATCTGGTGGACGTCACCTGGGACGACTCCAACAACCGCTCTGCCACCTCTGCAAGCTTTTTGGCAGGCCAAAACCACGCACAAAATTACCATGTGGAGGACAACTGTGCACCCGGCACACTGGCTGCGCGTTCCTACAGCGAGCGTGGAGGCGTTGTAGTGACCCCTTCCGAGCAGACTACAGAATCTTCTCGCAGCAGCGGAACCTTGTCGCAGGCCGCCAGGGGATAGAGAACCGACAGCTTTATCTGTACCCGGGCACCTTTTCCTCACATAATCCAATCTAGAAAGGGAGGCTTTTTATGCCGCAACAAAGAATTCGCGACGCGGGCATCCTCGTCGGTGAACTGCCCTGTGGAGCACACAACAAGATCACCGATGTCCCCGGCGTCACCGTCGGCCACTCCACCATCGACACCGAGAACCACCACACCGGCGTCACCGTCATCCTGCCGTGCAGGGAAAACATCTTTGCCAACAAGCTTCCTGCCGCTTGCTTTGTCTGGAACGGCTTTGGCAAGACAGCTGGCCTGGTGCAGATCCAGGAACTGGGCACATTAGAGACGCCCATTGCGCTCACCAACACATTGAATGTGGGCCGTGTGCAGGATGCCCTGGTCGAGTACATGGTCCGTCGCTGCCGTGAGGACAATGTCCCTATGCACAGCATCAACCCTGTCGTCGGAGAGTGCAACGACAGCCGCCTAAACGACATCTGCGAGCGCGCTGTCGGGGAAGAGCACCTCTTCCAGGCTGTGCAGCAGGCCACCTCGGACTTTTCGCTGGGCGCAGTGGGCGCTGGCCGCGGCACCATCTGCCACGGATTTAAGGGCGGCATCGGCTCCGCCTCCCGCCAGATTGAAATTGCCGGCAAAGTCTATACCCTCGGCCTGCTTGTCCAGTCCAACCACGGGCGAATGAGCGACCTCACCGTCGCCGGGCACAACATCGGCGCCCCGATTGCCGAGCGCATCAAGGCGCAGGAACAGCAGATCCAGCCCGAGTGTGACAAGGGCAGCATCATCATGGTCGCTGCAACCGACCTGCCGGTGAGCACCCGCCAACTGGAGCGCATCCTCAAGCGCGCAAGCGTCGGCCTTGCACGGCTGGGCAGCTTTGTCGGTCACGGCAGCGGCGAGATTATGATCGGCTTCTCCACCGCTTCCCGCATCCGTTACGATGAACAGGAGCTTCAGCAGATGGCGATCATCCCGGAAGGAAAGATCGACCTTGCCTTCCGCGCCATCGCCGAGTGCGCCGAGGAGGCGGTGCTGGACAGCATGTACTGCTCTGAGGCGCTGACCGGCTTTGAGGGACACCACGTCACCAGCCTTCACGACTGGATGCAGCAGCCGGATATTGCCGCGATGCTCCACAACTGATGGGGATTTTTCGCTGCGTTTCCCCCTTTTTCAGGGATTGTAATTTTTAAAGCAAAAAGGCATGGCCATAATGGCCATGCCTTTTTTATCTTAGATTGATTGGGAAGCTACAGCTCCTGCCTTCCTTCCAGCGCGCGGAAGAGGGTGACCTCGTCGGCATATTCCAGGTTGCCGCCCATCGGGATGCCCGATGCCAGGCGGGTGACCTTGATTCCCAGCGGCTTTAGCAGCCGCGCAATGTACATCGCGGTTGTCTCGCCCTCCACGGTGGGGTTGGTGGCCATAATGACCTCCTGCACACCGCCCTTTTGGATGCGCTCGAGCAGTTGCCGGATGGTCAAATCGTCCGGACCCTTCTGGTTCATCGGGGAGATGAGCCCGTGCAGCACGTGGTAAACTCCCTGATATTCTCTGGTGCGCTCGATGGCCATCACGTCTCGCGGCCCCTCCACCACACAGATGGTGCTGTGATCGCGGCTTTGATCTGCGCAGATCTGGCAGACCTCTTGATCGGTCAGGTTTTGGCAGACTGCACACGGGTGAATCTTTTCCTGCGCTTCCAGGATGGCGTCGGCAAACTCCTTTGCCTTATCCTTTGGCAGGTTGAGCACATAAAAAGCAAGCCGCTGCGCCGTCTTGCGTCCGATGCCCGGCAGGCGGGCAAACTGCTCAATCAAGCGGGTCAGCGGCATGACATCGTATTTCATTTACAGGATACCCGGCAGGGAAAGTCCACCTGTGATCTTTTCCATCTCGGTGGCATGAACTTCCTCGACCTTTCGGATGGCCTCGTTGACCGCACCGATAATCATGTCCTGCAAAATCTCGACATCCTCCGGATCAACCGCTTCCTTCTTGATGGTCAGGGCAACAATCTCCTTTTTGCCGTTCATCTTGCACTCGACCATGCCGCCGCCGGCAGAGGTGGTGTACTCGCGCTCGTTGAGTTCCTCCTGGGTCTTTTCCATCTCTTCCTGCATCTTCTGGGCCTGACGGATCATCGACTGCATATTCTGCGGGCCACCGCCCATGCCTTTTGGAAGTCTCGCTTTCATTTTTTCGTTCCTCCTATTTGCGGTTTCGGGAACTTTGCCCGAACTTTGTTCTATTTCTTTAAAGAAGCTGCCCGGAGGCGCTTTCTTTTAGACATCAATTTTCAATCGACACCTCTACCCCAAGTTTTTGGGCGGAGGAGAGGATGTCCTCCATCGGATCATCCTGCTGCTTTTTGGACTGATAGCGGTCGTGCTTAAACGGTCCGATCCGGTAATCTCGGCCCGTCGCACCTACCAGCGCCTGATGAATCGACTTTTTGGCGTATTCGTTGGTGCGGATCATCTCCAAAAACAGCGAATCCTGACAGTCGATCAGCACAATCTCGCCGTCCAAATAGGCCTCGGTGTTGACCAGCGCACCGTGCAACGCGGTGTTGAGGTGTTGCAGCGCCTCCAGCACCTGTGGCCATTTGTCAAACAATACGACCTCTTTTTTGGGCTTTTGCGGTTGTGTGGGCTGTGAGGGACTCTGCTGAACGGACGCCTTTTCCTCCTCGGGAGGATTCTGCTGCTTTACTGCGGCAGGCTGCTGCACAAAAGCTCCGGATTTTATCTGCCCTTCCAGCCGGTCCAGCCTTGCCAAGATCGCCTCAATAGAGCGGTCCAGCGAGGGGTTGCACAGCTTGATGACCGCCATCTCCAATTCGGCGCGGGTCTGGGAAGTGCGCCCCATTCGGGAGAGCGCGTCCTGCAACACCGTCATCGCATAGAGAATTTGCCCCATCGTGTACCGCGCAGCCTGTTCGGAGAGAGCGGCTGTGTCCTGCTCGATCCCCGGAACAAAGGTCTCGGGATGCTTTAAGGCTTTGACCATCATCAGGCTGCGGTAGTGGGAGATGAGCTGTTCGCACATCTTCTCAAACTCAATCGAATTTTCAAACATCCGGTCAATCTCTTTTAGGATGGCCGGTACATCGCGGTTTAACACCGCATCCGACACTGCAAACAGCGAATCGGAGGCGGCCAGTCCCGCACTCTGGCGGACATGTTCCAGGGTGATGTGCTCCCCGGACTCGGTGTGGGCGTTGGAGCGGCAGACGTCCAGCAGCGACAGTGCGTCGCGCATTCCGCCTTCGGACAGGCGCGCAATCAGCTGGGCGGCATCGTCGTCAATTTGGATGCCTTCCTGCTCACAGACATAGCGCACCCGACCCGCGATGATTTCCGGGCTGATGCGCTTAAAGTCAAAGCGCTGGCAGCGAGAAAGAATGGTGGCGGGGATTTTGTGGACCTCGGTGGTGGCCAGAATGAAGATGACGTGCTCCGGCGGCTCCTCCATGATTTTGAGCAGGGCGTTGAAGGCGCCGGTGCTGAGCATGTGGGTCTCATCGATGATGTACACCCGATACGAGACGACAGCGGGGGTAAAATTGGCCTCCTCGCGCAGCTGACGGATGTTGTCCACACCGTTGTTGCTGGCCGCGTCGATTTCGGTGACATCCAGAATAGAGCCGTCGTCGATGCCCTTGCAGACTGGGCAGATGCCGCAGGGATTCCCATCCTTCTGGTGCGGACAGTTGACCGCCTTTGCCAGAATTTTAGAGCAGGTTGTCTTGCCGGTACCGCGCGAACCGGTGAAGAGATAGGCGTGGCCGATGCGGCCGCTCTGGACCTCCTGCTGCAAGGTTGCGGTAATGTGTTCCTGCCCAACCACCTCGTCAAACGTCTTTGGGCGGTATTTTCTGTACAGAGCCTGATACATCCTGCTGCCTCCTGCGCGGTTATCCGAAAAAGGCAGGGAGCACCAAAGCGAAAAAACATGTCCTTGATCATACGGAAATGCAGGTTCCCTGCGGCGCACAGAAACGGATGCTTAATGCTGCTCGGTTCCCCGCCTGACATGGTTCACAACGTCCTGTCGCACAGGACCAACATCTCCGCATGATAAAAAACACGTCCGGCCTTGCGGTACAGCCCTGCCACATCCTGGGTGTTTGTCATTATCATGCCCGTTTATTATACTACATTTAAAGGCAAAAGGCAAGATATTTTTTTCTTCCTCCCCGCTGCACCGCCCTGCCCTCTTTGCAAGGGGTGTCAAACTATGGTATAATAAAAATATATATTTTTATAACAATTCTACCTTTTTCATATGGAGCGTGAAACTTATGCCACAATCTTTCTCTTCTCTGCCCGTCAAGCAGGAGATTTTGCAGGCCATACAACAGCTGGGCTTTTCTCAGATGACCGAAGTCCAGGAAAAAGCCATTCCTCCGATGCTCGAGGGAAGGGATGTCATCGCCAAAGCGCCTACCGGAACCGGCAAGACTTTCGCCTTTGGCATTCCGCTCATCGAGCACTGCGACACCGAGAAAGCGGCCATCCAATCGCTGATCCTCGCGCCCACCCGCGAGCTTGCCACCCAGATTGGGGACGACCTTAGCAAACTGACACAGTTTTTGCCACAGCTGCGCATCGTGGTGGTCTATGGCGGACAGTCCATCGAGCGGCAGAAACAGCAGCTCAAAAAGGGCGTCCACATCCTGGTCGCGACACCGGGACGGCTGCTTGACCTGTTGCACCACCGCGCGCTGACATTGCAGGGGGTGACCACGGCGGTGCTGGATGAGGCGGACCGCATGTTGGACATGGGCTTTTATAAGGACGTGCGCAAGATTTTGGATTCGCTCAAGGCGATGAAGCAGATGTGCATGTTTTCTGCGACCATCTCACGGGAGGTCATGGACATCGGCTGGCTGTTCCAGCGCGACCCGGAGGAGATCACCGTCCTGCCAGTAGAGGACAGCGAGCCGAAGATCGACCAGTACAGCGTGCAGTGCATCGGCAGAGAAAAGATCGACATCATCCTGCGCCTGATGAAGCAGTTTGAGACAAGCCGTGCCATCATTTTCTGCAACACCAAATATACCACCGGCATGGTGGCCGAACAGCTGCATGCGCGTGGACTGAACACCGCCGCCCTGCACGGAGATATGCGCCAGTCGGAGCGCAACAAAATTATGGAGGAATACAAGGCCGGACAGATCGACATTCTGGTGGCCACCGACGTCGCCGCGCGCGGCATCGATGTCAGCGGCATTGAGGTGGTCTTTAACTACGATATCCCGCAGGAAAACGACGCCTACCTGCACCGCATCGGCCGTACCGGGCGCGCAAAGCGGGAAGGCATCTCGTTTGTGCTGCACTCCAAAGACGAGGCAAACCGCCTGCAAAACATCATCCACTACACCCGCTCGCATATCGTCCCACTCGAGATGGACGGTTGGGGTGTCTTTAAAGAGGTTAAAAAATAGCTTCTTTCTGCCCTGGGGTCCTTCATTTCCCCAGGGCCTTTTTCTGCTCACACAGCGCTTTTCTCACGACACTTTGGTGTTTACATCCTTTGCAAAAGGGACTATAATGAAAGCATCCACAAAACTTTGGGAGGGATTTTTATGAATATTGTCTTACTCGAATCGCTTGGCATCAGCCCGGAGCTGCTCGACCACTATGCAAAAGCCCTTGCACAGAAGGGCCATCACTTTGCCGCCTATGAGCGGGACACCGACCCCGACGTCCAGATTGCGCGCGCAAAGGATGCCGACATCCTGATGATCGCCAACATGCCCCTTTCCGGCAAGGTGATCCGTGCCTGCAAAAACTTGAAGTTTATCGACGTGGCCTTCACCGGCGTGGACCATGTGGACCTGGAAGCTGCCCGCGAGATGGGCGTCAAGGTCAGCAACGCCGCCGGGTACTCCACCCAGGCAGTCGCTGAGATCGCGCTGTGCATGATGCTTGCGCTGCTGCGCAACATCCCGCAGGTGGAGGAGCGCTGCCGTCAGGGCAAGACCAAGGACGGTCTGGTCGGCTCGCAGCTTTCCTCCAAGACGGTGGGCATTGTGGGAGCCGGCGCCATCGGCTGCCGCGTCGCCCAGCTCTGCCACGCCTTTGGCTGCAAGGTTCTGGGCTATAAACGCCACGTCACCGGCACAGAGCCAGACTGCATCCAGTTCACCACCCTGGACGAGCTGTTGGCCAACAGCGACATCGTCTCGCTGCACTGCCCGCTCAACGATGAATCCAAGCACCTGATCGACGCCGAAGCCATAGCCAAGATGAAGGACGGGGCCTACCTGATTAACACCGCGCGCGGACCAGTCGTCGATTCCCAGGCGGTTGCCGACGCTTTAAACAGCGGCAAACTCGCTGGCGCCGGCATCGACGTCTTTGAAAAGGAGCCTCCGCTCGACCCCTCCCACCCGCTGCTGCACGCCAAAAATGTCATCGTTACCCCACATGTCGCCTTCGCTTCGGCTGAGTCGATGGTAGCCCGTGCAGAGATTGTGTTCGACAACATCGACGCATTTCTCGCAGGGGAGCAGAAAAACATTGTCTTATAGTATTGCAGCTGCTGCAAAGCTAAAAGGAGGCCACTCCGACTTTGTCGGAGTGGCCTCCTTTTGATATTAGCGAATCTTTATACTCTTGGCGATCTCTTCTAAGGTTTGCTGTGGAATTTCCTCTTCAAAATGCATGCCCACATACACCTTCTTTTCCCGGTCATAGGAGAGGATGCCCTGGTTTTCTATGTCGGGCACTTCCGCTGCCGACTTGCCCTGCTGCATCTGGTCAGGGTCCTTATAGCGGACGGTGGCGAGGGTCGTCTCTCCATTTTCGGTCTGACAGATCGGCTCATAAGGGTCGACCTGCCAAACATACAGGCTTCCCAGCCGGATTTGGCTGTAAACAAGCTGGATAGTACTGCTCCTGCGGCACCCCTTCCTGTTCTTCATAGATGTTAAATCCGACCGTTCCAATCTGCTTTCCATCCTGCAACACAGCTACCGGCGTATACAGCAAATCCTGCTGCTGCACCACTTCTCCCAGGCTCCATCCCGCTGGCAGCTGCACTGCCAGTGTAAACGGTTCGGTGTCATAGATCGCAGCGTTGTTCGCATCCCTTCCCTCCTGGGTGGCCGGGAAAGAAATTGTCTGCTCATTCTCTCTGCGTTGTGCCACCGCACTGCACGCCGAAAAGGCAAAGAGCACCAAGACAAAAAGCAAAGCCATTCTCTTTTTCACCTTATCAATTCCCTCCTTTTGCCAAGCCAGAGGCCCAAGCGCATTGCACGGTGTCCTGTAGCGCAAGCCTCACTCTGACCGATTATCTTCCTCTGCCCTATCGTGATAGTCGCTAATGGGGTTAAACACTCTTTTCTCACAATTAGCTCAGCTCAAACATGCCGTTATACAGCTGATAATATACACCCTTCTGTGCAATCAGGTCGTTGTGGTTGCCGCGCTCGATGATGCGTCCATGGTCGAGCACCATAATCGCGTCGGCATTGCGGACGGTGGACAGGCGGTGCGCGATGACAAAGACGGTGCGCCCTTTCATCAGCTGGTCCATTCCCTTTTCAATCAGCGACTCGGTACGGGTGTCGATCGAGCTGGTTGCCTCGTCCAAGATCAGAACCGGCGGGTCTGCCACGGCGGCGCGCGCAATGGCCAACAGCTGTCGCTGTCCCTGGCTCAAGTTTGCGCCGTCCGAGGTCACCATCGTGTCATACCCCTGCGGCAGGCGGCGGATAAAGGAGTCGGCGTTGGCAATCTTGGCCGCCTGTTCCACCTCTTGCTGTGTCGCGTCCAGCTTGCCAAAGCGGATGTTATCGGCTATTGTTCCGGTGAACAGGTGGGTATCCTGCAACACGATGCCTAAGCTCCGGCGCAGGTCGTCCTTGCGGATGTCCTTGACGTCGAATCCATCGTAGAGGATCTGGCCGCGCTGAATATCGTAAAAGCGGTTGATGAGGTTGGTGATGGTCGTCTTGCCCGCGCCGGTCGACCCGACAAAGGCGATCTTCTGTCCGGGCTTTGCATAAAGATTGATGTCGTGCAGGATGGGGTGGTCGGAATCGTAGGCAAAGTCGACGTGCTCAAACCGCACATCCCCGCGCAGCGGGACCAAAGTGCCGTCTGG
This sequence comes from Clostridiales bacterium, assembly GCA_019423685.1. GTDB lineage: Bacteria > Bacillota > Clostridia > Oscillospirales > Ruminococcaceae > Negativibacillus. The sequence continues at coordinate 54,547 of JAHZAY010000003.1, forward strand.
TTTGCACCATGCCCAATGCTCGCTGTGCTCGTCCTGGGTCTGTTTGCCGTCCTTGTCCACCCGGACCAGGCGGACATTGCCGTCGTCCACCTCCGGCACCAGATCCATTGCCTGGAACACACGTTCTGCACCGGCCATCGCCGCCAACAGGAAGTTGCTCTGCTGGGTAAACTGGTTGATAGGGGCCGCTGCCTGCCGGACAAACACCAGATAGCTGGCAAGGCTTCCCACATCGGTCATGCCGCGCAGCGCCATGATGCCGCCGAGCACCGAGACGATGGCGTAGTTGATGTAGGAGATGGTGACCACCGCCGGGACCATCGTCGCGGCATAGGACTGCGCACCGGTACCGGCACGGCGCAGCGCCTCATTCTTCTGCCGGAAGGTCTCGAGGTTTGCACCCTCATGGTTAAAGACCTTGACCACCTTCTGGCCCGCTACCATCTCTTCGATGTAGCCGTCCAGATCTCCCAGCACGTTTTGCTGCTCGCTGTAATAGGCCTTGCTGCGGGAACCAGAGAAGCGCACATACCAGAACATGACCAGATAGCAGACGGTCACAATCAGCGAAAGCTGCCAATTGAGGATGTACAGGATCACCAGCGTGCCGGCAATCTGGATAAAGCTCTGAATCACCATCGAGAAGCTGTTGTTCAGGGCATCGGCGATGGTGTCGACGTCGTTTGTAAAGTAGCTCATCACGTCGCCGTGGCGCTGGGTATCAAAAAAGCGCAGCGGCAGCGTCTGCATGTGGGCAAACAGATCGCGCCGGATATCGTAGAGCACCTTCTGCGCGGCCTTGACCATAATCTGGGTATAGCCGAACGCAGAGAGCACGCCGACAAGGTAGATGGCCACCGTGACGGCAATTCCGGCAATCAGCGTGTTCATGCTGCCGTCGGCCAGGCTGTTGACCACCGGGCGGATCATATAGGTGCCCAAGAGGTTGGCCAATGCGCTCACCGAAACGAGCACAGCCACGGCCAACAGCAAAAATTTGTGCCGGCCCATATAGGAAAATAGGGTTCCCAGGGTGTAGCGCAGATCCTTTGGTTTTTTCGCGCTCAACTGTCTAGCCATTGAGCTGGCCCCCTTTCATCTGGGAATGGTAGATCTCCTGATAGATCGGATCGCTTGCAAGCAGCTCATCGTGGGTTCCGATGGCGTGGATGGAACCGTTGTCCATAATGACAATCTGGTCGCTGTCCATCACCGAGGTGACCCGCTGGGCGATGATAATCTTGGTGAGGTTTTCGATCTTGGAGAGCTCGGCGCGGATTTTTGCCTCGGTAGCGGTGTCCACCGCGCTGGTGGAGTCGTCAAAGATCAGAATCTTTGGATGCTTTAACAGGGTGCGCGCGATGCACAACCTCTGCTTTTGTCCACCCGAGACGTTGACTCCACCCTGTCCAAGGTCGGTATCCAATCCCTTAGGCATCCGCTCAAGGAATTCGTCGGCACAGGCCGCCTTGCAGGCAGCCCACAGAGTATCGTCGTCGGCGTTCGGGTCACCCCACTGCAAGTTCTCCCGCACGGTGCCGGAGAAGAGCACATTTTTTTGCAGCACAATTCCCACCGCGTCGCGCAGTGCGTGCAGGTCATATTCGCGGACATCCCGTCCGCCCACCTTGACGATGCCCTCGCTGACGTCATAAAGGCGCGGGATCAGCTGTACCAGGCTGCTCTTTGCCGAACCGGTGCCGCCCAGCACGCCGATCGTCTGGCCCGCACGGATGTGCAGGGTGACGTGGGAGAGGGCGTATTCCTTGGCCTTTGCGCTGTATTTGAAGCTGACATCTTCAAAGTCGACGCTGCCATCCGCAATCTGTTCAACGGCATTCTGTGGAGAGGACAGCTCGACCTTTTCCTCCAGCACCTGGCTGATGCGGTGTGCTGAGGCAAGCGACCGGGTCAGCAGCAAAAAGACGTTGGAGATCATCATCATCGAGTTCATGACCTGAAAGACATAGCTCAAAAAGCCGGTGAGGTCTCCTACCTGAAGCTGGGAGGAGAGCACCATGTTGCCTCCAAACCACATGATGAGCACCGCAGCGGTGTACATGGTCAGCTGAAAAGCCGGAAGGTTCAACACGGCATAGTGAAAGGTGGTCTCGCTGGTTTCGGTGAGCAGGGTGTTGACCTGCTGGAACTTTTCGATCTCGTGGTCTCCCCGGACAAAGGCCTTGACGGCACGGATGGCGGTGAGGCCCTCCTGTACGACGTTGTTGAGCCTATCCACCGCGCCCTGCAGCACGGTGTACATCGGGGCGACCTTTCGCAGGATGAAAAAGAGGATGACGCCCAGCACCGGCGCGCAAACAAGGAACACCACTGCAAGCCGCGGATTCATCCAAAAGGAGAGCGCGACGCCCATAATCAGCATCATCGGTCCGCGGACCATCGGGCGGTAGCCGCCGTTGATGGCGTTTTGCAGGACGGTGACGTCGGTGGTCATGCGGGTAATCAGAGAGGAAGTCTCGAAGTGATCGAGATTGGAGAAGGCAAAATTCTGCACCCGCTCATACTGCGCCTGGCGAATATTGGCGCCCCATCCATAGGAGGCACGGGCGGCAAAGCGCGCGTACAAAAGGCCGGTAATCAACGCAAGCAGCGCGCAGATGCCCATCTGGACGCCCTTGTGCAGGATGTATGCGACGTCGTGGTTGGCGACGCCCACGTCGATTAAGTCCGCCATGAGGATGGGGATAAACATCTCAAAGGCGGTTTCCACGACGATGAGCAGCATGCCGATGACCATATCCCATCGGTAGCGCCCAAGATATTTGAGCAATTGTTTAAGGTCTTTCATGACCCTCCCCCTTTTCAATACGTAAATTTTGATAGGCACGGGAAAGGAAATCGGCAAACTGTGCGCGCTCCTCTTCGCTGAAGCCCTGGAGCATCTGTTGCTCAAACTTTTCGCAGCAGCTCTGCCAAGCTTCACAGGCCTGCCTGCCCTTTTCGGTGAGCTCCACAAAATTGCTCCTGCGGCTGTGTTGGCTCATCTTGCGGGTGATAAAACCGCCCTTTTCCAGCGAGTCGAGCATGCGGGAGATTGCGGCAGAGTCCACATCAAAATAGGCCGCGAGCTGCTTTTGCGGACAGGGCCCATTTTGGGAAAGGTAGGTCAAAAGTTTGGGCTGTCCCACCTCCAGTCCGATCTGCGCGATGCAGGGGCGCAGATGGTTTCGCTGCGCGTGGAAGGCGCGGTAAAGCAACATATGGAAGGTTCTTTCCATTGCACACCTCCGTGACAATTGAACTTTCAATCGTTGACGAAAGCAACAATTGATATATCAATGATTTTGACACATAACATTATAGCCCCGTTTTGGGCTTTGTCAAGGACAATTCGTTCTAATAAAGGCAAGCCTGCTGCACCTTTTCCTTCCAAAAATAGGAGGGAAAGATACAGCAATTGGGATCACCTCTGAATGCACATTTGCAAAAGTTTTTCTGTATGCAAAAAGCTCCCGACGTGCAGCTGCACGTCGGGAGCTTTTTTGAGCAACCAACTTATAACCGAAATGCAATGTGCTGTGCTCACTGCTGCACCGAGCGGCGGTATACAACCAGCGATACCGCTGAGGTAATCACCTCTGTGAGCCAGAATGCGTGCCAGACGCCCTCTGCTCCAAAGATGCGGCTGAGCAGGAACGCTGCCGGCAGGATCACCAGGGCATACCGGAACAGCGAGATGACAAACGACTGTGTCCCCTTTCCAAGGCCCTCCAGCGCACCAGAGGAGGCCACCGACACTGCCGAAATGATAAATCCCAAGCTGATGATGCGCAGCGCCTGTGCTCCCAGGCGGATTGTCTCTGGATTTTGGGTAAACAGCGCCATCAAGCTGTCGGCAGCGACAAGGCAGATGCCGGTTCCCAGCGCCATGATGACCGCACACAGCACCAAGGTCAGATTATAGATCTTGCGCACACGCTTGTGCTCCCCTGCTCCGAAGTTGTAGCCGATGAGCGGGCGCATTCCCTGGATGATGCCGCTGGCCGGCAGATAAAGGAAGGTCTGCAACTTATAGTAGATGCCGAGGATGACGACATAGGATTGGGAGAAAACGGCGAGCATCGCATTGAGCGCCGAAATCAGCAGAGAGGGCAGCGCAAGGTTTAATGTAGCCGGGATGCCGATGGCATAGAGCTTTTTGTCCAGACGGGCGTTGGGGCGAAGGTAGGCTCGTCCAAGCCGAAGCGGCAGCTGCGCGGTGCGGTAGATGATGAGGTAGATTCCCAAAGTGACCATCTGCCCTATACCCGTGGCAAGTGCCGCTCCCCGGATGCCGAGCTGCGGGAAGGGACCGATGCCGAAGATCATCAGCGGGTCGAGGACGATGTTGGTGATGCAGCCGCACAAAAGCGCGATCATCGTCTCCTTCATCTTCCCGATCGCCTGGTAGATCTTTTCAAACGAAAGGCTGACCATGATGATGACCGAAAAGGAGAAGGCAATGTTGGCGTACTGCCTTCCCAGCGCAACAACCGCTGCATCTGCGGTAAACATCCGCAAAAACCAGGGCATCAATGGGATACAGACCGCCGTGAGCACCAGCCCGTGGAGTGCAGCGAGAACCGTTCCGTGGGTGGCAGCCATGCTGGCGCTGTCGCGCTGCCTGGCCCCCAGATGAAAGGCGATGACCGCATTGATTCCCACGCCAAATCCGATCGCCACTGCGTTGATAAAATTTTGCACCGGATAGACCAGCGACAGCGCCGTCATCGCCTCTTCGCTGATCTTGGCGACAAAAAAGCTGTCGATGATGTTGTATAACGAGTTCACCAGCATCGAAATGACCATCGGAAGCGCCATCGAGAGGATCAGCGGCAGCACCGGCTTTTCTTTCATAAAACTGTCGTTCATAAACATTCCTCCATCAAAAAACTGAGCCTGCGCCCTGCGTCAGTGCGCCCGAGCACAAAAAAAGCCACACAACTGTCCTTGCGGACAGCTGTGTGGCGAAAAGAGCTTTGGGGCAGCTAAAAAATCCACACCAAATTTTGGTGGCTTTATTTTAGCATATTGCACAGAGCTTTGTCAATGGGAGAGAGGCACTTTTCCCCTTTCGGCACATCGTTTTTGCTTTGTTTACATGAAAAAAAGCCCCACAAAAAATGTGGGGCTTTTTGGCGGAGAAGGGGGGACTCGAACCCCCGCGCCAGTTTTTAGACCGACCTACGCCCTTAGCAGGGGCGCCTCGTCACCAACTTGAGTACTTCTCCAGACTGGTAAGCGCGTTATAACATATTCATTTTCCAAGAGCAGCTGTGCTAAATTCGTTCTCACTCTCTGCCGCTAAAGAAAATTCTTTGGCGGAGAGGGTGGGATTCGAACCCACGGCTCTTGCGAGTCACTAGTTTTCAAGACTAGCTCCTTAAACCACTCGGACACCTCTCCATCTAGCAACGAAATTTATTCTATCATACCCCACTCAAAAAGTCAAGATCCTTTTTGAAAAAAAATCCAGTCTCTTCGCTCGCGCTAGAGACTGGATTTTTCGCATTTTTTGCCCTTTTATTCCTTGCTGACGGCCTTTTTTTCCAACAGCACGATGCATTCGCAGTGCATCGTCTGCGGGAACAGATCCACCGGCTGGATGGCTTTGACTGCATATCCGCCCGCCTCCAGCTGCTTGAGGTCGCGCTTTTGGGTGTGCGGATTGCAGGAGATATAGACTACCCTTTGCGGGGCAAGCTTGCACACCGAGCGCAAAAAGGCCTCGTCACTGCCGCTGCGCGGCGGGTCCAAAAAGACGATATCCATCTTTTCACCCTCCTGCGCAAGCTCGGTCATAAAGTGGCCCGCATCGTCGCAGACAAAGCGCACATTCTTCACGCCATTTTTCTTGGCGTTGGCAATTGCGTCCTTCACTGCCTGGCGATTGAGTTCCACACCGATGACCTCTTTGGCGCTGTCCGCAGCAATCAGCGAGATGGTGCCGATGCCGCAGTAGGCGTCCAGCACCCGCTCTGTACCGGTCAGTCCCGCCAGCTGGAGGGCGCGGTTGTACAGCACCTCAGTTTGAACGGGGTTGACCTGATAAAACGACCGCGGAGAGATGTCAAATACCTTTCCGCACAGGGTGTCCTCTATCGTCCCTTTTCCGTAGAGGACCCGTTCCTGCTCTCCGAGCACCATGCTGGTGTGTCGGGGGTTGCAGTTCATCACGATGGTGGTGATCTCCGGATGCTGTTCCCGCAGCATCGAGACAAAGCGGTTGCGCGCCGGGAAAATCGCAGAGGCGGTCACCAGCACCACCATCACCTGTCCGCTTGCAAAGCCGGTTCGGATGAGCACATGGCGCAAAAGCCCGGTCTCGCGGTCCTCGTCGTAGGGCTGGATGCGGCAGGCGCGCATGATCTGGCGGATCGAGGCGGCAATCTGCTCGGCGCGCTCGTCCTGGATAAGACATTGCTGCACCGCCACCACCTTGTGGCTGTTCTCCTCATAGATTCCCGAAATGATCCTTCCCCTGCCGTCCATCGAAAAGGTGGCGTGCGCCTTGTTGCGGTAGCGCCAGGGGTCGGCCATCCCCAATATGCTGTAAAATTTTGCGCCCTTTGCAATGTACGGATGCATCAGCTGCTCAACTGTACGCTGTTTTTGTTGCAGTTGACCGTCGTAGGAGAGGTGTTGCAGCCGGCAGCCTCCGCACTGGGAAAATACTGGGCAAAGGGGTTTGACCCGCTCGGGAGAAGTCTTTTCCAGCCGGACAAGCTTTGCCCTCTGGCGCTTCTTGCCCGAAACCTGGACAATCCCCTCCTCACCGGGCAGCATCCCCGACACCGAAAATTCCTGCCCGGACAGGACAACCAATCCGTTGCCCTCTTCGTCCAGCTCTTCGCACCTTGCCGGATACTCCCCCTCCTCTATCCGGTCTATCTCGTCGGCGCGAGTCCAACCCTTGCCGTACGGGTGGGGGTTTTTGTGCTGTTGATGTTTTGGGGCTGCCCCAAGATAAAAGGGCCTGTTGTCCTCTTTGGGTATGCGGTGATTGCCCGCCTTGCGGTCCTTTTTGAGCGGTTTGTTCTTTGCCACGCTGTCGTCCTCCTCCATGCCTTTGACATTCTGTAACGCTATTATAGCACAAACTGCGCCTTGGGGGAATCTCTCTTGTCTGCACCAAAATCCTTCTTTTTCATAGGATAAGAGTGCAAACCCTATTGGAGGTGGTTTTATGAACCGACTCAATTCCCCAATTTTTGGGGTAGTGGGCGGCGACCTGCGTCAGGGAGCCCTTGCAAAGAGCCTGTTGGACACAGGGCAGACGGTACGCCTGTTCTGCATCACACATCCCCCGGCCTTTCTTCCCCTGACCTGCTGCCCGCTTCATCTTCTCTCGGAGTGCGACGTGGTCATCCTGCCGCTGCCGCTGTGCTCCGCCGACGGCAACCTCAACGCCCCTCTGTGTGAAGAGGCCGTCCCTCTTTCCGATATTTTCTCCCGCTGCAAAGAGCAGGCCATTCTCTTTGGCGGCAAGGTCGGGCAGGCGCAGCAGGAGCTGGCGCAACAGTTTGGCCTACAGATTCACGACTATCTTGCCCGGGAGGAGATGGCCGTACTCAACGCCGTCCCCACTGCGGAAGGGGCAGTCGCCCTGGCCATGCACGAGCGTGCGAGCACCCTGTGGGAGAGCCGGTGCCTTGTGACCGGCTTTGGCCGCTGCGGCAAGCAGCTGGCCGCACTGCTGCGGGGATTTGGCGCCCAGGTGAGCGTGTGCGCCCGCAAAGAGGGGGATCTCGCCTTGGCTCGCGCCCTCGGGATGCACCCTGTACCGCTCAAAAAGCTCAACGACACCCTGCCCCAACAGGAAATCATCTTCAACACCATCCCCTCTCCGGTGCTGCTCGAGGAGCAGCTGCAACTGCTGGAGCCGGACTGCCTTATCATCGACCTGGCCTCCCGTCCGGGCGGAGTGGATTGGGACGCGGCGCGCAAGCTAAACTGCAAGGCGATCTGGGCACTCTCGCTGCCGGGAAAGATCGCTCCGCTCACCGCCGGCAGCATCATCCGGGACACCGTACTGCACATGCTCGAGGAACTGTCCCCAACATCCAAGTGAGGTGACTGCATATGAACAACCAAGCATCCGAAGCCATCCGGGTCGGCTTTGCACTGACCGGCTCCTACTGCACCTTCCGGGAGGTAATCGAGCAGCTCAAAGCGGTGGCGGCCCATCCAAACTGGGACGTCACGCCGATTCTCTCGCAAAACGCCTACTCCACCGACACCCGCTTTGGCAAAGCCTGTGACTTCCGGGAACAGATCGAACAGATCTGCAACCACGAGATCATCCACACCATTGCCCAGGCCGAACCGATCGGCCCAAAGAAGCTGCTGGACGTCCTGATCGTAGCCCCCTGCACCGGCAACACCTTGGGAAAGCTTGCCAACGGCATCACCGACACCAGCGTGACGATGGCCGTGAAGGCACATCTGCGCAATGCGCGCCCCGTCGTGCTGGCGGTCTCCACCAACGATGCCCTTGCAAATGCAGGCAAAAACATCGGGACTTTGTTCAACAGCAAAAACATCTATTTTGTCCCGATGCGCCAGGACAACGCCGTCGGCAAGCCGACATCGGTGGTCGCCGACTTTACCCAGATTATCCCCGCCATCGAAGGGGCGCTGGAAGCTCGTCAGGTGCAGCCCCTATTCTGCTAAAATTCCGGCAGATTTCTCCCCCTTTAAAAATCATGCTCTTTTCCTCCTGCTTTTTATAAAAAAAGGCGGCGGCCCTCCTTGGCACGCCGCCCTTTTTGCAAAAGGGGCATATTTTTTCCCGGCCTCCTCATACACTAAAATAAAAAAAGGAGGCCCACAGCTTGTCTAAATTGATAAAACATATCGCCGCAGCCGTCGCTGCTTTTCTCCTTCTCGGCTCTCTGAGCGCCTTTGCCAAGGAAAACACCACCCCTCTCACCCTCTCTCCCGTTTCCCTCGAGGAGTTTTCCCTCTATCAACCGGCCCCCATTGAGGCCGACGCCGCAGCCTATATCGTCATCGAGGCCTCTACCGGGCGGGTCCTGTGCGGCCAAAATATCCACGAGCGCCTGCCGCAGGCCAGCACCACCAAGATTATTGGCGCGATGATGGCGCTGGAGCAGCCGGACCTGGACACCTATTTTACCGTCGATCCCGACGCCATCCAGGTGGAGGGCTCTTCGATGGGGCTACAGGAGGGGGATTCGGTCTCGCTCTATGCTCTGGTTTGCGGCATGCTGCTGCCTTCCGGCAACGACGCTGCCAACGCCGTCGGGGTGCGGTTGTATGGAAGTATCGAGGGATTTGTCGAAGCAATGAACCAGCGCGCACAGGAGCTGGGACTGCACAACACCCACTATGTCACCGCCTGCGGTCTGGATGCGCAGGGGCATTATTCCACCGCCTTTGACCTGGCCAAGCTCACCCGCTACGCCCTGCAAAATGAGGACTTTGCCTACATCTGCTCGCAGAGCAGCATGCAGGTGCGCTTTGGCAATCCCCCGTACGACCGGTGGCTGGAAAACTATAACCGGCTGCTCGAGCTGTACCCGGACTGCATCGGCGTCAAGACCGGCTTCACCGACAATGCCGGACGCTGTCTGGTATCCGCCGCCGAGCGGGACGGGATGACCCTGATCTGTGTCACCCTCAACGCCCACGACGACTGGAACCTGCACGCCTCCCTGTACGACTTCTGCTTTGAAAACTACACCATGCAGCCGCTGCCCACCCCTCACAGCAGCGTCACGGTGGTGGGGGCAGATCTGCAGCAAAACGGGATTGAAGAGGAGCTTCCTCTAGTGAGCGCCTATGAACTTCTGGTGCCGCTCAAGTCGGGGGAATCGGCACGGCTGGACTACTGCATCTTACGTCAACCCTTCCTGTATGCCCCGATCGAGCCGTGGCGAGTCTGCGCACAGGCGCTGTATACGCTGGATGGGCAAACGCTGTGTCAGGTTCCTCTGCTGCCGTCCGATTAAAACAGAAAACCTTTGGACGCATTTTTTCCCTGCCTGTTTGAGCCGCTCTGTCCCCAAAATTCCCGAAAACGCATAGAATAAAGAGAAATGCAAAAATTTTCGGGAAAGGAGCGCAATGTTATGGAGGTATTTTTGCAATGGGTCATCATGCTGCTGGGCATCTTAGGGGTTGTACAGCTCGGAGAGCTCTTCTCCATCTGGGCACACCGCCCGGCAAAAAAGGTCCCATGTTTTGCGGTCATGCCGCTTTCAGGAGAGATTCAAAATGTCGGGCTGCTGCTCGACTACTTCCAGGAGGTCGCCATGTGGAGTCCAGAAAGCCAGCTGGCGCTGGTGATCGACTGCGGCCTGACCGATCAATGCGCAGCAGATTGCAAGCTTTGGTGCAGCAGCAACAAGCGGGTATCCTTCTGCACCCAAAAAGAGTTTTTGGAAATTTGCAAAGCTGCTCAAGATACGGTATACTAGAAGGAAGACAAATGCGATAGAGCGGAAAAGGGATGGCGCGATGCAAAAGGAAAATCTGACCAAAATCTCCGGCACGGTGGAGAACATCATCTATAAAAACGAAGAGACTGGCTTTGCCGTGCTGGAGCTGGACCACGATGGAGAACCGCTCACCGTCGTGGGGGAGCTGGCTGCGGTGGGAGAGGGGGAAACCCTCATCCTGCACGGCTCCTACCGCACCCATCCCAGCTATGGCACCCAGTTCCGCGCCGTCGCCGCAGAGCGGCAGCTGCCCGCCACCGCCTCCGCCATCCTGCGGTACCTGGCCTCCGGCGCCATCAAGGGCATCGGTCCGGTGCTGGCCTCCCGCATGGTGGCGCAGTTTGGCGACGACACCTTGCAGGTGCTGGAAAAGGAACCCCAACGCCTGACTGAAGTGCAGGGAATCTCCCCGCAAAAATGCGAAAAGCTGCGCGAGGAACTGGGACGGATGTTCGGCATGCGCTCGGTGATGCTTTTCCTGTCTCAGTTTGGCATCAAATCCTCCACCGCAGTGGCTATCTGGAAGCGCTGGGGCACCATGTCCCAGCGGATCATCGAGGAAAATCCATACCTGCTGTGCAATGAGGAGATCGGCCTTTCCTTCGACGACTGCGAGATGATCGCCCAACGTCTGCACATCCCGCCGGACAGCTCCTACCGCATCGAAGCAGCTTTGCAGTTTATCCTGCGCCACAACCTCTCAAACGGACACACCTGCCTGCCGCAGGACAAGCTGCTGCCCACCGCTCAAAAGCTGCTCGGCCAAAGTGAGGTGATGGTGGAAAAGGAGTTGGAGACACTGCTGCGGCGGCGCCAGCTCATCCAGGTGCTGGTCAACGGCCGCTCCTATTGTTATCTGCCCGAATATTGGCAGGATGAGCGCTACATCGCCGAGCGCGTGCTGTTCATGCTGCACTCTGACGAGCTGGCCGTCACCGGCTCTTCCCCCGAACAGCTTCTCCAAAAGCTGGAACAGGAAAATAACATCCACTACGCCAAATTGCAGGAAGAGGCCATTTTGCAGGCGATGCGCCACAAGCTGTTTATCCTGACCGGCGGACCCGGCACCGGCAAAACCACCACCATCAACGCCATCATCCAGCTCTTGGAGCAGTCCGGCTGCAAGGTGGCGCTGTGCGCTCCGACCGGGCGAGCGGCAAAACGGATGTCCGAGGTGACCGGCCACGAGGCCAAAACCATCCACCGGCTGTTGGAAACCGATTTTGCAAACCCGACCTCCCTACAGTTTAAGCGCAACGAGAAAAATCCTCTCAATGCCTCCGCGGTCATCGTGGATGAGACATCAATGGTGGATATTCCCCTGATGCGCTCTTTGATCTGCGCTTTAAAGATGAACTGCCGCCTGATTCTGGTCGGGGACAGCGACCAGCTGCCCTCGGTGGGACCGGGCAACGTGTTGCGGGACCTCATCGAGTCGGATCAAGTGCCCCAGGTGCGCCTGACCGAGATCTTTCGTCAGGCGCAAAAGAGCCTGATCGTCACCAATGCCCACGCCATTGTGCAGGGCAGGATGCCGGAGCTCAAGCGCCACGACAACGACTTTTTCTTTTTAAAGCGGGAGACCCCTGAGCAGATCAACGCTACCACCATCGACCTTGTGGCCAAACGGCTGCCCAAGAGCTACAACTACTCCCCTATGACCGACATTCAGGTCATCGTCCCCACCCGCATCGGTGCTGTCGGGGCAAATTCGCTAAACGAAAGCCTGCAAAAGGCGCTCAATCCTCCCTCCCCGGACAAGCAGGAATTTGAAAACAATGGCCGCAAATTCCGCGAGGGAGATAAGGTCATGCAGATCAAAAACAACTACGACATTCTCTGGCAGAGGGACAACGGAGAGGAAGGCATGGGCGTATACAACGGAGATATCGGCTTCATCGAGTCGATTGACCGTCCATCCAAGCTTTTGCACATCCGGTTTGACGATCGGGTGGCGGAATACCTGTTTGAAATGGCCCCGGAATTGGAGCTCGCCTACGCCATCACGGTGCATAAGAGCCAGGGCAGCGAGTTTGAGGCGGTGGTGATGCCGCTTTCGGGCTACAAGAGCAAGATGCACTACCGCAACCTGCTGTACACTGCGGTGACCCGCGCCAAAAGCCGCCTGATCCTTTTGGGGCAGGAAAACACCGTCGCGGCGATGATCGAAAACAACCGCAAAACGGTTCGTTACACCAATCTCAAGGAACTCTTGCTGGGGGAAGCGCAGGAAGCTGAACAGGCATAATCGCCCCCTTTCTCTCCCCTGCAAAAATCAGAAAAGGACTTGCAAACAAAAATCCTTTCCCTTATAATAAAATTGCAAATTCTGTCGATAATTGCAGCAGAAAACAGGAAATCTTCGTTTTATAATAAGAATAGAAAATATGAAAAAAGGATGGTGCTGTTGTGGACGTAGGAATTGATTTGGGTACTGCTACGGTAATTGTGTATATAGGCGGCGAAGGCGTCGTCCTCAGTGAGCCTTCGGTCATCGCTGTCAACTTAAAAACAAATTCGGTCATCAGCGTGGGCCAGGAGGCGTACGACATGGTCGGCAAGACCCCTTCCCACATCCAGGCGATCCGCCCGCTCTCCAAAGGCGTCGTCTGCGACTATAAGATGACCGAAGAGATGGTCAAATATTTCATCAAAAAGGTCTGCCACGACAGCCTCATCAAACCCCGCATCGCACTGTGCGTGCCCTCCGGCATCACCAATGTCGAATCCAACGCCGTCATCGACGTCGCCATCGCCTCCGGCGCCCGCAAGGTCTACCTGATCGAGGAGCCGGTCGCCGCAGCCATCGGCGCCAACATCGACATCGAAAAGCCAAACGGCAACCTCATCGTCGATATCGGCGGCGGCACCACCGACATTGCTGTCCTGTCTTTAAACGGCATCGTCAACAAAAAATCCATCAAAATTGCCGGCGACACCATCAACGACGCCATCATCAAATACGTCCGCGCCAGTCACGGTGTGCTCATCGGCGAGCGCATGGCCGACCAGATCAAGCGCTCGGTTGCCAGCGTCTGCTGGGATGAGGGGGAGGACATCAGCTCGGAGGTTAAGGGCCGCAACCTCACCACCGGACTTCCCTGCAAGCTGGAGATCAGCCGTTCGATGCTCTACGACTGCGTGATGAAGGAGGTCGACCAAATCGTTTCTGCCGTCAAGGAGGTCATCGAAAAGACCCCTCCAGAGCTGGTAGGCGATATCTATACCAACGGCATCACCTTGACCGGCGGCGGCAGCTTGCTGCACGGCATGGATCGGCTGCTCCAAAAGCAGACCAAGATCCGCACCACCCTGGCAGAAGATCCGGTCAACTGCGTCGCCATCGGCACCGGCAAATCCTTCCAGTATCTGGACAAACTGGTGGATGGATTTGTCATCCCGTCGATGCAGAGGTTGTAGCCGATGCCGACACCCGATTTCCCCTTTACGATGGAGAAGCTCTCCGAGGACCTTTTTGTCTGCGTCACCAAGGAGCACCGCTTTGGCACCGACGCTTTCCTGCTCTCCGACTTTGCTCAGGTGCGCCGACGCGACCGCGCTTGCGATCTGGGCACCGGATGCGGCATCATCCCGCTGTTGTGGTTTCGCGACCGCAGCCAGGCCCCGCAGGTCGCTTATGGAGTGGACATTCAGCCCCTGGCCATCCGGCAGCTGCGCTACACCGTCGAACAGGCAAACCTTACCGGGCAGATGGTGCCGGTCGAATGTGACCTCTCCAAATTGGATATGCTAAAGGAAAAGCTGCCGTTTGGCAGCTTCTCGCTTGTCACCTGCAATCCCCCCTATAAAAAGGCCGATCACGGCATTTTAAGCGAATCAAAAAGCGACATCATCGCCCGCCACGAGACGATGTGTTCGATCGACGACGTCTGTGCGGCTGCGGCAAAGCTGCTGCAGTCCGGCGGCAGGCTTTGCATCTGCCAGCGTCCGGAGCGGCTTTTAGACGTGCTGGAGAGCATGCGCGCCCACAAAATTGAGCCAAAGCGGGTGCGCTTTGTCCAAAAGCGCGGGGACACTGCCCCGTGGCTCTTTTTGGCAGAGGGACGGCGCGGCGGCAACCGCTTTATGAAGGTGGAACCCCCACTGCTGATTCAGGACCAAAACGGAGACTTTTCCCCCGAACTTTTGCGCATCTATCACCTGACATCCAATCCATCACAGCAGAAATGAGGAGCAATATGGCTGGAGTTTTATATGTGGTCGGCACGCCGATCGGCAATCTCGAGGACATGAGTGTGCGCGCAGTGCACACCTTGCAGCAGGCAGATTTTATCGCTGCGGAGGACACCCGAGTGACCCTAAAGCTGCTCAACCACTTCGACATCAAAAAACCGATGCTCAGCTATCACGAGCACAACGCGCGGCAAAAGGGTGGCGAAATCCTCACCCGCATCCAAAATGGGGAAAACTGCGCCATCGTCACCGATGCGGGAATGCCCTGTATCTCCGACCCAGGCGAGGACCTGGTACGGCTGTGCGCCGAAAATGGAGTCCAGATCAAGGTGGTTCCCGGACCCAGCGCCGCCATCTCTGCCTTGGCAGTTTCGGGGCTGGACACCTCCCGGTTTGTCTTTGAAGGTTTTTTAAACCCGCAAAAGAATGCGCGTCAAAAGCGTCTGGAGGAGTTGCAGCGCGAGGAACGCACCCTCATCTTTTATGAGGCGCCGCACAAGCTGACCGACACGTTGGAGGCGATGCTGCAGGTATTGGGGGATCGAAAGATCTCGCTTGCACGCGAGCTGACCAAGATCTACGAAGAGGTCGTGCGCACCACCTTATCCCAAGCGCTGGCACACTACCGCGAGCAGCCTCCCCGCGGCGAGTTTGTCCTGATCGTACAGGGTGCGCCAAAACAGGAAGAGACCCTGACCTTTGAGGAGGCGCTCAGCCTGATAGAGGCGCTGGTGGAAAAGGGAGAACCGCTCTCCAAAGCCGCCAAAGATGTGGCCCACCAGACCGGCTTTAAAAAAGGGGAACTGTACAGCCGCTATCTCGAAAAATAAACACTCTGCACGCCGGGCTGTGGAAAACACGCCAGCATGTGATAAAAGGAAAAATGGGTGGACGCCGATGGCGTCCACCCATTTTCTATTCTACCTTCACCCAAGATTTGCAAGCAAAAACAGCACCCAGATATGCAGCGGATAAAACCAGTAAAAGATCTTTCCCCCGCCCCGTCCGCGGCGGCCATTATACAGCAGCATCAGCGGCAAAGAGGCAATCATCATCCACTGATAGGAACGAAGGAACAGGTAGCTGAGATCCCCCAGCTCCAGCGCGTTGCCAAGTGAGGAGAAAAACTGTACAAAGCAATACAGTCCATACCCCGCACTGAGCCACCTCCTGTCCTTCCTGAGAAAATAGAGCAGCAGGCCGAGGATCACCACCGTAAAGCTGCCCTCACAGAAGAGCAGATTGGGCAGCAGGGCGTTAAAGAGCCGCACCCAGACCATCCCTGCGCGGCGCAAGATGAGGCTTGCTGCAATTAGCAGCACCTGCGCACCCACAAAAAGTGCCAGCGCCATCTCCGGGTCCCGCAGCTTATCTTTGCGGGAATCCGAACCGTCAAAGCTTTCATAGATCCAGGCAATAGCCACAATCAGCGTCATGGTGGAGAGGATGTTGTTGCTGATGGGCACCGGTGCCTGTGCAAAAAGCATGTTCAAAACAAAGCTGCCAATCCCCATCACCGCAGAGGCTATCCAAAGTCTTTTGAGGTAGTGCGGCCGGCTGCGGGTCTTTTCGATTCCCTGCGCCAAGCAAAACAAAAACAGCGGCGCGCTCAGCCTGCCCAGCCACCGCAGCCACAGCGGCGCTGCCGGCCCAAAAAATTCCCCCACATGGTCCAGCAGCATCAAAAACAGCGCCACCCACTTTAACGCAGTTGTACTCATGGTCGATCCCCTTTCCAAGGTGTGTAAAAAAGCAGCTCTCTTTCGCCCAGTTTCCCGGCAAAAAAGGGCTGCTTATTTTTTGCAGCAGAGCTAATTTTCTTTTGGTGTCTGCAACTGTTTGGATTTGCTGGTCGCGCTGCGCAGTGCCTGACGGGTGTCGCGCACATTCTTGAGGGATGCGCTCAGGTTTTCCTCTGTCTGTTTGAGAATCGAGTCAGAAAATTCGTGGGAAGCTTTGCGGATCTCTTTGGCAGCCATCTGTGCCTGTGCGATGATGTCCGCGGCCTTCTCCTGCGCCTGTTTGACGATCTCCTCCTGTGCAATCAGCATCCGTGCGCGCTCCTCTGCCTTGCGCATGGTCGCCTCGGCCTGGCGCTCTGCACCCTTGATGATGTCGTTGCGGTCAGCCACGATCATCTTGGCCTGCTTGATCTCTCCTGGCAGGTTCAGGCGGATGTCCTCCACACATTCCCGCACCTTCTGCGCGTCCACCACACAGCGCCCGCCCGAAAACGGAAGGCTCCACGCCTCCTCGAGCATGTCGTCGATCATGTTCAGAATTTCATCAATGTTCATCTGCGTTTCCTCCGATCCATGTTTTCCTGTGGCTTACACTTCTGGCTGCCGCAGGCGCCGCACGATGCGGTCGTGCACCTGATCCGGCACAAATGGGCGGATATCGCCCCCCAGCGAGGCAATCTGCTTGACGACGCTGGAACTGAGATACTGGTTGACAGCGCTTGTGGTCAAAAAGACCGTCTCCACGCCGCTGTAGAGCTTTTTGTTGATCAGCGCCTGCTGAAACTCATACTCAAAGTCGGACACCGCGCGCAGTCCCTTGACGATGGCGCAGGCTCCAACCTGCTTGACATAGTCCACCAGCAATCCCTTATAGCAGTCCACTTCCACACCGGGCAGATCCGCTACCGAGTCGCGAATCAACTCCACCCGCTCCTGCAACGAGAAGCAGGGATTTTTGACCGCGTTGATCACCACCAGCACAATCACCTTGTCAAACAGCGGTCTTGCCCGCCGGATGATGTCCATGTGGCCCTTGGTAATCGGGTCAAAGCTGCCGGGCACCACTGCAATGCGCTCTTCTCTCTGCATGTTTATTCTGCCTCCTGGCGGCGATAGGCGCTCACCTTCGCCTTGCCGTAAAAATAGGTCTTTGCCAGATAATACTCTCCCGCACGCTCGGGGAGGATCTCGTCCCTCTCGGTCTCACAGAGGATCACGCCGTCCTCTGCCATATGCCGCACCACCTGCGGCAGCACTGCGTCGATGATCTGTTTCTGGTACGGCGGGTCCAAAAAGGCCAGGTGAAATTTCAGATTGGTGCTGTTGAGATAGGACAGCGCCTCCATCTGCGCGACCTTGGCCCGATCTGCAAGGCCGCAGTGCGCGAGGTTTTCTTTCACCGCCTGGATTGCCTTTGGCGAGGCGTCGACAAACACCGCATGTTTCGCGCCGCGGCTGAGCGCCTCGATGCCCATCTGCCCGCTCCCTGCAAACAGATCCAGGAAGGTGCTGCCCTCCACATAGTTCTGTACAATGTTAAAAACTGCCTGTTTGGTCATATCGGAGGACGGGCGGGTATCCAATCCCTCTGGGGCGATCAGCTTTCTGCCTCTCGCAAGTCCGGTCGTTACTCTCATACCATTTTCCTTTCTTGGAACAGATTGGTTGATTCGGGTTCCTTTTTATTATCTTCACTTTTGGGATTTTTGTCAATGGGAGAGCAGAAACTTTCTATTCTCCCCGCTTCTCGATTGTCCCTTATTCCAGCTCCTGGAGCTGCGCCTTTGCCTTTTCCTGATGGTTTTCGTGCAGGTATCGGTAGAGGTTTAAGGCAGACAGGTGGGTCATGCCGGGCGTCTCCTCCAGCTGTTCGACGCTGGCCGCCTCCATTGCCTTGAGGGTGCGAAAGCGCAGATAAAGGTTTTGTGCGCGCTTGGGGCCAATGCCCTCCACCGACCGCAGCACCGAGTCCAGGGCCTGAGTGCGGTGTTTTGTGCGCGAGTAGTTGATCGAAAAGCGGTGCACCTCATCTTGGATGCTGGTCAGCAGGTCAAACGCCGCGCGGTAGGAGGAAACCGACAGCTCGCCATCCTCGGTGGCGATGGTGCGGGTGCGGTGGCGGTCGTCCTTGGCCATGCCAAAGACCGGGATCTCAAAGCCCATCTGCCGTACAATCGGCTTGACTGCCGCCACATGTCCCTTGCCGCCATCCAGGAGGATCAGGTCGGGCAGGTGGCCGAAGCCCACTCCCTCGTCCTTGTGCTGGCTGTAGCGCATCAGGCGCCGGGTGATGACCTCGCGCATCGAGGCGTAGTCGTCCGGCTTCCCGGCGACACTTTTGACCGAAAACTTGCGGTAGGCTCCTCTGAGCGGCCGGCCGCCCTCAAAGACCACCATGCCCGCCACAATCGTTTCACTGCCGATGTTGGAGATGTCGTAGGCCTCGATGTAGTTTGGGATCTGATGCAGCCCCAGCAGCCGCGCCAGCTCATCCAGCGCCGAGACCTCGCGGCTTGTGCGGCGGGTCTGCTCGGCAATCTGCTGGCTGGCGTTCTCCCGCGCCATCTGCAACAGCTTCATCTGATCGCCCTTTTGCGGGACGGTGAGCTGCACGGCTCTTCCCGCCTTTTGGGAAAGATATTTCTCCAGCTCCTCGTTCATGCCGGTGTCTCCGTCCAGTACCACCGTTTTGGGGACCGCTCCCTTCATGTCGTAGTAGCGCAGCACAAATTGGGCGCGCAGTTCGCGCAGGATATCCTGAACCGGCTGTTCGCCGCCGTCCTCTCGCGAGAGGGCAGCCTCTGAAAATTCGCTCATCTCGTCGAGCATAAACGACTCTTTGTCCACCAGGCGATAGTCGCGAAACTGCAACACCACCGCACAGCACTTGACTGACGACTGGATGAGGGCGATGACGTCCTCCTCCTCATACCGGATTGAGACGACCTTCTGGTGCTCCTGAAGGGCCTGGATGGCACGGATGCGGTCGCGGTAGCGCGCGGCCTTCTCAAATTGCAGGCTTTCCGAAGCCTGCAGCATCCGCTGGGTGAGCACCTTTTGTATATTGCCGGAGGAGGAGCCTCGCAGAAATCCCACCGCCTCCTCCAGCGCCTCACTGTATTCCTGCGGGCTGATCTTGCCGCTGCACGGCGCCATGCACTGTTTGATGTGGAAATTTAAGCAGGGGCGCTGTTTGCCGATATCCTGTGGGAAGTTGCGGTTGCAGGTGGGCAGCAAAAAGACCTTGTTGACCTCATCCACCGTCTCCTTGACCACATAGCCGGAGATATAGGGTCCCAGATAGCGCGCACCGTCCTTGAGGGGCTGGTGGCAGGCGGTGATCTTGCCATATTCTCCCAGACCAACGCGGATATAGTGGTAGCCCTTGTCGTCCTTTAGCAGGATGTTGTATTTTGGGGTATACTGTTTGATAAAGCTGCATTCAAGGATGAGCGCCTCAAACTCACTGGAGGTGACGATGTACTCGAAGTCCCAGACATTCTCCACCATGCGGTACACCTTGGGGGTGTGTTTGTCCACACTGCGAAAATAGCTGCTGACGCGGTTCTTCAGCGCCTTGGCCTTTCCGATATAGATGATCTGGCCCTTTTTGTCCTTCATGATGTAGATGCCCGGCTGCAGCGGCAATTTTTTGACCTTGTCGCGCAGGTATCCTAACCTTGGGTTGTCCAACCGATTTTCCTCCTGTCCCCTGCCTTGTTTCAGATACGAAAAAAGGTGCACCGGCCAAAGGCAGCCGATACACCCTGTGCAGGTTTCTTATACTGATGATAATAACCGAAGCTCTTGGCGGCTGAAAACCTTACTCAGCAAAACCGGACTCAACCAGCTCTACGAGGCTCTCAACAGCTTCCTTCTCGTCTGCGCCATCGGCGATGATACGGATGGTTGTTCCACCGACAATGCCCAGCGAAAGAACGCCCAGCAGGCTCTTTGCGTTTACTCTGCGGTCTTCCTTCTCAACCCAGATAGAAGCTTTGAACTCATTTGCTTTCTGAATGAAGAATGTTGCCGGACGAGCGTGAAGGCCAACCTGGTTTTGTACCACTACTTCTTTTACAAACATTTCAGTTACTCCCCTATTCTAAGATGTGTAGATTGTTTAATAACCGATCTTCTGTCTTGAGACGCCGCCTTTTCCCAATTTGCGCGTTGTCCCTTCCAGTTCCGGTTTATGACACAATTTATTATAACACAAAGGAGCAGTTCGTCAACGCATATTTTGCCATTCTTTTACACGCTGCTTCGATTTTCTGCTTCTTTTCCAGATGATCGTTTTTTTCAGGCGGTCTCTTTGGCAGAATTCACTATAAAGTTTTCAACATAGCTGTCATTATAACCATCCTGTTTCCACCGTTTTGACCTGTGAAAAATATATCAAATAGAAATATTTCACTATTCTATATCAAAAATGTGAAATATTTTTAAAAAAGGTGCGCTCTGTTGCTCCTCACTCTTACTTTATGCTGTTTTCCGAAAACGGTTCCTGTGGCTGAGCTCTCTCAGACAACCATCGTTTTTCCTTATCGCTGAGCTTGCCGTCGGCGACCGCCTTCTCGATCAGATCGGGGCGCTTGCGCGCGGTTTCCAGCAGGGACTGCTCGCGTTCCCACTTCAAGATGTTGGCGTGGTGGCCGCTGGAGAGCACTGCCGGCACCTGCATCCCGTGCCAAACCGGCGGGCGGGTGTACTGCGGATACTCCAACAGGCCGCTGTAGTGGCTCTCCTCGGTGAAGCAGACCTCCTCAGAAAGCACGCCCGGGCACAATCTGCCCACCGCGTCGGCGACCACCAGCGCGCCCAGCTCGCCTCCAGTGAGCACATAATCCCCCAGCGAGATCTCTTCGTCCACAATTTCGTCCAGCACCCGCTGGTCCACACCTTCATAATGCCCACACAGCAGAAAAATATGCTCATACTCCCGCAATGCAATCGCTTTTTGCTGATTAAACGGCTGACCTTTAGGCGACATGTAGATGACGTGCGGGCGGCTTTTTGTCATGGCGCAAACCGCCTCAAAGCAGTCGTAGATCGGCATGGTCTGCATCAACATCCCCTTGCCGCCGCCATAAGGGGTGTCGTCCACCCGATGATGCTTGTCCTTGGAGTAGTCGCGGATATTGTGGCAGTGGATTTCCAGTTTGCCGGCCTTGCGGGCCCTGCCGATGATGCTCTCCCCCAACACCGCCTCACACATTTCGGGGAAGAGAGTGGCAATATCAATCCTCATCGTCAAACAGTCCCTCCAGCGGTCGGATCTTCATCACGCCGCCGTCCAGATCCACCTGGATAACCACCTGCGGGATGGCGGGGATCAGCCGCTCCTTGCCGTCTGCAAAGCGGATGTGGTAGACATCGTTGGCTCCGGTGGGGCTCACCTGAGTCAATTCCCCGTACAGGTGGCCGTCGTCGGCATCGACCACCTGCAGGCCCATCAGATCCTGGATGAGGTATTCGCCTTCCTCCATCGGGATGTCGTCGCGGTGGATATAGATGACCTTGTTGCGCAGTTTTGCCGCATCGTCGATCGAATCGATTCCCTCAATTTTAAACAGCGGCATATTTTTGGCAAAGCGAACCCCTTCCAGCGTCAGTGGTTTCTGACCCTTGGCATCCAGATAGATGGTTTCGATGTCCAAAAACATTTCCGGATCATCGCACCAGGGATACACCTTAACTTCTCCGTGAACCCCGTGGGTGGTGACAATTTTGCCAGCTTCGATATATTGTTTGCGCATACGCTTTCTCCTTTCCTGCTCTCCGTCGCCCTTTACCCTTTTTGCTGATAGTGCCGCTTGGCCAGCTCCACGCAATCCCGCATCTTAAAACAGCTGGCCTCCCCATTGGGCAGAGGCTCTCTGCGGATATTGGCAGCATACTCTGTGAAAAATTCCCGCTGCACCTCCAAAAAGTCGTCGAAAATATCGAGGTCGATGTTTTTAAAGGAAACCCACTGCTTTTTCCCGTCCACCAGAATCGGAGCAGACTCCTCAATATCTGGGCGGTTTGCAAAGTATTCCGCCAAATGAAGGGAGGTGTTTGTCTCAAAGGTCGTGCCCAGCAATAAAATTTTCGCGTCCATCTCATAGAGCTTTTGCAGCGGGGACTGCGGTCCCAATCCATAATCCAGCGGATGATCTTGCACGACCTGCTCTGCCCCCGCTCCATACGCGCAAAAGGAATACAGCGGGTGCGCACTGCGGCGCACATGGGGGAAGCGCGAAAAATAAACGGCTGTCTGTCCCAACTCCTGATCGACCGGCGTGCGCTCGGGGTCATACGGCAGGATGGAGTCGCGGATTTTTTCGTGCCATTCTTTTGGGACAGGTGGGTACTGCCAAAAACGCGGGTTGGAATGTCCCACCGTCTGAGAGGGCATGACCAAGGTGCCCTCCGGCCCGAGGGTGCTCAAAAGCGCCTCGATAATCGTCTCCGCCCCTCCGATCAGATAGCCGAACGCCTTGAGCGAAGCATGCAACATGACGGTATCTCCCCGCTCCAGCCCCAGCTGTCGGAGCAGCTCTTTGAGCTCCTGCCGATAAAACGGAAGCTGTTTTCTTTGCAAAATATCGGACATATGGTGCATTGCTCTTCCCCCTTCTGCGTGCAAATGCAGATAGCAAAAAAGGACGCCGGGCTTTGAGCCCCTGCGCCCTTTCGGATGATCCTTATTAGAAAGCGGCAAAATCTTAGTCGATTTCGACTGCTACCTTCTGCTCAACCTTACCGGCAGCGGATCTTACGATTGTACGGATCGCCTTGGCAATCCTGCCCTGTTTGCCGATGACACGGCCCATATCGTCTGCTGCGACATGGAGATGATACACTACAGTGCCGTCTTCCTTCGGTTCATCGACGGTGACGGAAACTGCATCTTTATCGTCTACAAGGCCTTTCACAATAGTAATAATCAGTTCCTGCATGCGTGCTTACCTCCTACAGGACACCGTTAGCTTTAAGCAGGGATCTAACTGTATCGGTCGGTTGTGCACCGTTAGACATCCACTTCTTTGCTTTCTCAGCGTCAACCTTTACTGTTGCCGGAGTCTGTGCCGGATCATAGTAACCGATCTCCTCGATGAAGCGGCCATTGCGCGGATAACGGGAATCAGCTACAACGATGCGGTAGAACGGAGCCTTCTTAGCGCCCATTCTGCGAAGTCTAATTTTAACAGCCATTTCTGTCACCTCCTGAACCTTTCTAAATCTATATCATAATTTCCCTCGGAAATCTGATAAACTTGTTTTTCCAGCCTTTTTTAGGCTGTGGGGTTTGATGCCGTTCTACATTGGCGGCAAATTTTTTAACATTGCCGGGTTAAAGGGCATCCTTCTGCGGCGCTTGCCGCCCTTGCCCTTGCCGCCGAGCATCTTCATCATTTCCTTCATCTGCTTATACTGCTTGAGCACCCGGTTGACGCGCGGGACATCGGTTCCGCTGCCCGCCGCGATGCGGCGCTTTCTGGAAGGATTGATGAGGTCGGGGTTTGCCCGCTCGGCCTTGGTCATCGAGTTGATGATGGCCTCGAGATATTTGATCTCCTTCTCGCCCGCCTGAGCCGCCTCGTCGGTGACCTTGCCGGACATGCCGGGGAACATCTCCAAAATCTTTCCCAACGGCCCCATATTGCGCACCTGCTTGATCTGCTCAAGCAGGTCCTCCATGTCGAAGGAGTTTTCTTTTAATTTCTGCGCGACCTCGGCGGCCTTCTTCTCGTCGACCTCGTCCTGCGCCTTCTCGATCAGGGTGAGCACATCGCCCATGCCCAGGATGCGGGAAGCCATGCGGTCGGGGTGAAAGACCTCCAGATCGTCCAGCTTTTCGCCGGTGCCTGCAAACTTGATCGGCTTGCCGGTGACTGCCCTTACCGAGAGGGCCGCACCGCCGCGGGTATCGCCGTCGAGCTTGGTGAGGATGACGCCGTCGATGCCGAGCGTCTCGTTAAACTTTTCGGCCACATTCACCGCATCCTGACCGGTCATCGCGTCGATGACAAGCAGAATCTCGTTGGGGTGAACTTCCTCCTTGATGTCCCGCAGCTCCTGCATCAGGTCCTCGTCGATGTGCAGGCGTCCTGCGGTATCGAGGATGACGATGTCGTTGCCGTAGTCCTTCGCGTGTTTAATGGCGTTTTTGGCGATCTCCACCGGGCTGATGGTGCCCATCTCAAAGACGGGCGTATCCACCTGGGCACCAACTACCTGCAACTGTTCAATCGCTGCCGGGCGGTAGATGTCGCAGGCTACCAGCAGTGGACGGTGACCCTGCTTGCGAAACATCTTGGCCAATTTGGCCGAATGGGTGGTTTTACCGGAACCCTGCAAGCCGCACATCATGATGACGGTTGGAATCTTGGAGGAAAAGTTGATGCGGCTGTCGGTGGAACCCATCAGCTCGGTCAACTCGTCGCGAACAATCTTGATGACCTGCTGGGCCGGAGTGAGGCTGGAAAGCACCTCTTCGCCGACGGCTTTTTCAGTCACATTCTTGACAAAGTCTTTGGCAACCTTGTAGTTGACGTCCGCTTCCAGCAGGGCCATTCTGACCTCGCGCATCGCGTCCCGGACGTCGTTTTCGGAAAGCTTACCCTTGGAGCGCAGCTTTTTAAAGGCTTGGTTGAGCTTATCGGCAAGTCCCTCGAATGCCATCGGACCATTCCTCCTTTGCAAGTAAAGTGTTCGCGGTGTGGTATCTCAATAAAAAGAAAATAGCAAGTGGTTATGCGTCTTCGATCTGCCGTGCAAGTTCGACGATGCGGTTGGCATCCTGCTCGATCTTGCGGTTTGCCGGATAGCGTCCGGCCTCGAAGGCGATATCGTTTGCACAGCGGACAATTTCCTCAAGCTTTTGGGAGTAGGCTCTGAACTTTTTTGCAAGTCCCAGGCGCTCCTCCATCTCCAAGAGGGTGGCCTCAGCACGCTTGATGCTGTCGCGCACGCCCTGCCGGGTGATGTTGGTCAGCTGTGCAATCTCTCCCAGAGACAGGTCCTCGTTGTAGTAGAGCCGCGCCACCTCGCGCTGTTTGTCGGTCAGCATCTGGCCGTAATAGTCGAGCAGCACGGAGATTTGCAGGTTTTTGGGCACTGTGGCGTCGCCTCCCATCGGGGCCATGGTGTAAAGGTGTTTGCCTTTACTTGGGAATCCTTTGCTATTATACGAAAGATTTTGCGATCTGTCAAGGGGTTTTGCTTTACACTTGGGGATTTTTTTGAAAATTTCCCCGCCAAAATTGCTTCTATCACGCCAGCTGCAACGCCAGCTGCAAGAGGAGATTTTCCTTTATAATAAAAAAGGGAGGACGGGCGGGGAAAACTTCCCCGCCCG
The DNA here is from genome assembly GCA_019423685.1 of Clostridiales bacterium. Taxonomy (GTDB): domain Bacteria; phylum Bacillota; class Clostridia; order Oscillospirales; family Ruminococcaceae; genus Negativibacillus. The sequence goes on from JAHZAY010000003.1 coordinate 80,292, forward strand.
TCCTCCCAAATCGGTTACAAAAGGCAACCTTTGCGTCAATGAGGTTTTTCACCCTTACCGGCGCTGCCTTGAAAGGTACAGGGCGATTACTTGAGCGTAAAGCGCAGGATCAAAGACACAAGGCCCACTACCATCGCGGCGACGCACACCGCGGCAGCCCCAATCGCGAGCCCGCCTTGGCCCAGAAAGTGCAGGATCAGGCTCAGCACGAAGCTGACTCCCACAGTCACGTTGCTGGCGATGTACAGCTGATACATCTTCTGTTTCATCTGCTCGTCCCCTTCCTTTTGTGTGGCAGCTGCCCGAGCTGCCATTGGTAAAATTGCCGTTTTTTTGGTGACTCTCTTACAGAGCGGCGATGTCTGCAATCAGCGCCTGAACATTTTCGTCCTTGGTCGCCCAGCTGGTGCAGAAGCGCACAACGGTCATGCCGTCCTCGCGGCGCTCCCAAATCTCATAGGCATATTTCTTGCTCAGCGCTTCCATCTGTTCATGGGTCAGAATGGGGAACTGCTGGTTGGTCATCGAATCGCCATCAACCGCAATGCCCTTCTGCTCGAAGGCGCGGCGGATAGAAATGGCCTGATCGACTGCCTTTTTGCAGATGTCATAATACAGGTTATCTTCAAACAGGACATCGAATTGCAGACCCAGGAAACGGCCCTTTGCGAGCAATCCGCCGTGCTGCTTAATCAGGTAACGGAAGCCCTCTTTGAGCTCCGGGTTGAGGATGACCAGTGCCTCACCCATGATGGCGCCGCACTTGGTGCCGCCGATATAGAACATATCGCACAGATTTGCGATATCCGACAGGGTGACGTCTGCAGCCGGGCTCATCAGTCCATAGCCCATGCGCGCGCCGTCGATATACAGCGGGATGTGGCACTCGCTGCAAGCTTCGTGCAGGTCGATGAGCTCTTCCTTGCTGTACAGGGTACCAATCTCAGTCGGGTAGGAGATGTAGACCATGCCCGGCTGGACAGTGTGCTCGCGCATGGTGTCGGTGGCGTGTGCACTGCAGTACTGTCTGACCTCGTCGCCGGTAATCTTGCCGTCCACGCAGGGAACCGGCAGCACCTTGTGGCCGGTGGCCTCAATCGCGCCGGTCTCGTGGCAGGCGATGTGGCCGTCGTGCGCCGCCAGCACGCCCTGGTAAGGCTTGAGAATCGACGCGATGGCGATAAGGTTGGTCTGGGTGCCGCCTACCAGAAAATGCACGTCGGCTTCCTCCCGGCCGCAGGCGCGGCGAATCTTTGCCCGCGCACTGTCGCAGTAATGGTCGGTGCTGTAGCCGGTCAGCTGCTCCATGTTGGTCTCCATCATTCTTTCCAGAATCTTCGGGTGTCCGCCCTCCAGATAATCGCAGTTAAAGTAAATCATTGCTGTATCCTCCCTGCACAAGGGGTGGGCACAATGCCCACCCCTTGTGCTTTATTTTATTACACATTGTATTTTTTAGGATCAATATTCCAAATTATCGACCCACGACCTCGACCTGCACGCTCTGCAGCATATCGAGGGCCTCCTCATTGGCCTTGTCATCGTTGCTGGCCACGCAGCGGGCGTCCACCACCAGCTGGGCCTCCGGCAGCGCCGCCTTGAGCAGCACCGCGTTGGAAAGCACGCAGATGTTGGAGACCACGCCGCACAGCTCGATCTTGTCAAACTGCCGCTGGCGGGCGTACTCGCCCAGCTCCCAGGAGCCAAAGCAGGGCTTGTCAAAGCACCGGTCGCCCTCCTCTTTGAGCGCCGCTACCCTGCCGTAGAGCTGCCAGCCTTCGCTGTTTTTCATGCAGTGCGGGACGGGCAGCTTTCTGCCCTCCTGGGTGGAGAGGTAATCCTCGCCGTGGGTGTCGAAGGTGAAGATCACCTCCGCACCCTCTTTGCGGGCCTGTTCAATCTTTTGGCAGATCGGCTCCTCCAGCTCCTTTGCCTTTGGAAAGCCGAGCGCGCCGTCGACAAAATCGTTCTGATAATCAACCACAATCAGGGCCTGCTTCATCCCGATTCCTCCTGTCCTTATCCCAGACGGGCCATGTTGGCCACACCGTGGATGGCGTTGAAGATCTCGGTGAAGCTGCTGCTCTCAAACTCGACGGTTCTGCCGCCGGTGCGGTGGATGCCCGGCATCTGCTGGACATAGTCGCACTTGGCGGTGTTGGTCAGATCCATCCGGCAGTGGTACGGCGCGCCGAACAGGTAGAGCGGGGTGCTCTTGCAGTCGCCGTCCAGCACCTTCTTGACCGCCTCGATGGTCTCGTCGTGGATGATCTGCTTCGGCTTATACACCGCCGCAAACCGCGCCAGCGACTGCTTGGTGCAGACAAACTCGACCCATGGCATCATGCCGTCGCCCTTGAGCTGCTTCTCCAGGCCGGAATCGCCGATGACCAGGCCAACCGGGACGTGATTGACAATACCGGCATAGGCGGCGTTGATGGTGCCCTCATTCATCAGCTTGCCGTTGATGTAGATGTTCTGCACCGAGGCGCCGGAATAAGTGTGGTCCATCGAGCTTGCGCGCTCGCCTGCTCCGCCGTGGTAGCCGACAAAAAAGGCGAGGTCAAAGCTGTCGTCCATCGCTGGCATCATGTACTGCGGGCGCGGGCTGCCGCTGATCAGCCAAACGCGGGAGTCCTTCTCGTTGAGCCCGTCGTAGGAAAGGTTCTGTCCGCCGCCGTGCGAATCGGCGATGTAGATGTGGGTGATCTCCTTGTTGCGCTTGGATTTGGCGATGCCCTCCAGCACCCACTCCACCTGCTCGTTCATCGCCTTGCGGAAACGCACCTGATCCTCGGTTTCGTCCTTCCAGTTGGTGATGCCTGCCAGGCCCTCCATGTCGACCGAGATGTAAAGTTTCATAAAAAAGCTGCCTCCTTTTTTTCCGGAAGTTTTGTCAAAACTCCGGTATTTGCCTTTATTGTAGCACCGCAGCCACCGGAAGGGAAGAGGTTTTTTATACAATTTCGTCAAAATTTAACACAAATTTTTGATCATTTCTTTGGAAAGATTGTCAGGAGGGGCATATGGAAGAGCAGAGAAAGCGCAAATTTAACCATTCTGATACGCGGTTTTTCTTGACAGAGGGGGAAAAATCCGGTATTTTAAGGTACGGAAAATCTTTATTTGTTTGATACAGAACAGGAGGCGTCTTATGTCAAAGCTTTCTAAAGCGGAGAAGAGCTGGGTCTTATACGACGTGGCAAACTCCGCCTTCACCATGCTCATCTCCACCACCATCCCCATCTTCTTCCGCTCGCTGGCCGAGCAGCAGGTCTCGGAGGCAACCGCCTCGGGCATCTGGGGATTGGCCACCTCCGCCGCCGTCCTGATCCTGGCGGTGCTCTCCCCCTTTCTGGGAGCGCTTGCCGACTACCGCGGCATGAAAAAACGGATGTTTTCGGTCTTTTTGGTGCTGGGCATTGCCGGGCTGCTGATTCTCTCCTTCACCGGCAGCTGGATCTCCTATATGCTAGTGTTTGTGCTGACCCGTCTGTGCTACAGTGCCTGCAACATCTTCTATGACTCGATGCTGGTCGACGTCACCGAGGACGACCGGATGGACCGCGTCTCGTCCTACGGGTACGCGCTGGGCTACATCGGCAGCTGCATTCCTTTTGTCATCGGCATCCTGCTGATTCTGCTCACTCCATTTGGCCTTTCGACCATGCAGGCAACCCAGATTTCCTTTGTCATCACCGCAGTGTGGTGGGCTGTATTGACCATTCCCCTTTTAAAAAATGTCCAGCAGACCCATTACCTTGCGCGTCGCAGCAATCAGGTCCGCCACGCCTTTTCCCGCGTCGGCCAGACCCTCAAAAAGATCCGCCATCAACCCACCATCCTCTACTTCATCATCGCCTACTTCTGCTACATCGACGGCGTATACACCATCATCTCGATGGCAACCACCTACGGCGGTGAGGTCGGCATCAGCGATACCAGCATGATCCTGGCGCTGCTGCTCACCCAGTTCATCGCCTTCCCGTGCGCCATCTTCTCCGGCCGTCTGGCGGAAAAGATCGGCACGCTCAAGGTCATCCGCATCTCCATCCTCATCTACTGTGTCATCTGTGTCTTTGGTTACCAGATGAGTCAAAGCTGGGAGTTCTGGGTTCTGGCCGTGGTCGTCGGCATGGCGCAGGGCGGCATCCAGTCGCTGTCCCGCTCCTTCTACGGACGCATCATCCCCAAGGAGGAGTCCAATGAGTATTTCGGTTTCTTTGACATCTTCGGCAAGTTTGCCGACTTCTTTGGCCCGCTGATTATGTCCTTCTGCGCACTGGCGTTGGGGTCCTCCACTTATGGCATCCTGGCACTGCTGGTGCTGTTTGTCATCGGCTATATTCTGCTGCGAAAGGTAAAAGAAACAAAATAGCAAATCGCACCCAGTAAAAAAGGCTCTCCTTTTTAAAGGAGAGCCTTTTTGTCGCCGCACTAGATTCCGTACCGGTCAAACCGATACTGCTGGTACGGCACCTCGCATGGGTTTCCAAATGCGATGTTCATAATACCCTCATCGACATCAAAGACCATTGCCGCCAATGTCTTGTTGAACGGGCGCTCCGAGTTCGGGTGCACACAGATGCTGTGCGTTCCATTTTCGTGGGAGGTCAGGAATGTCTTTGCCAGCTCGACGTCGATATGTCCAAAGTTTTCTGCGATCATCTTTTTCATTGTGGCAAAGCGATCCCTTGTGGTCTTGCCGGTTGTGCAGTCGTCTTCCTCCAACGCATAGACGTTGTGGTTGGTGTGCACAAAGCTCTCCTTTTCCCAAACCGGGTATACCTTATTGGGGAAGCACTCCACGCAGACCAGTTTGCCACTTCTGTCCGCCAGGCCAAACTGGTTGGGGATGTCGTGCGGCACCTTCTCCAAAAAGGCAACCGCTTCCTCGACGTTCGGCAGAGAAAGCAGGTGGCGGATGATGGCGCTGGTGGGCACGCCGTCTCTGGTCTTTCCATTGTCAATGTAGGTCCAGAGCACCGTCAATCCCTGATTGTTGATTCCCATATAGGCGGGAACACCGGGATGGGTATAGGTCAGGATTTCCTTTCCGTCGCTGCCCTTATGATGGATGACGACGTCCCGCTCATGTCTCCACTCGCGCAGATTTTCGTCGTTGGTCTGTCCGGCAATGGTTTTTCCGCCGGTCGCAGCACCGGTCACAAAGAAGGAGGTGCACTTTTCACTTGGGCAATCCCTGCCAAACGATTTTTCATAGGCGGTGGCCAGTGCAACCACCTTTGCAAGCGGGATCTGTGCGCCTTCGGCCATCCCCTTGAGCTCCTCCAACACCTCTGGAGTCCATTGCTGCATCATCGGGATGTATCTCTGGCTGATCTCTTCCCACTTCTCATAGTCAAAGTTTTCTGTGTTTTTATAAAATTCGGTCTGATTTTTATAGTTGGTCATAATTGCGTCCTGCAACTGCTGACCAATCTGCACGCCACGCTCGTGCACATCTCCGCAAACTTCAATATAGCGCGTATACATCGATATCCTCCTTTTTTACTGAACCAGTCCAAGATATGGCGAAACGATGATGACGATTGTCGCCGCAATCAGCAGCGGAACCATCACCCGCACCGCATGTTTGAGGTAGGTGGTGTATGGAACATTGGTCAGCTCCAATACGCCCATCTTGGTGGCCTCTGGATACAAACCGCTTGCCGTAAAGTTTAAACCTACAGTAAACGCAGAAACCAGAATCATCTGGCCGCCCTCCACGCCGATGGTAGAGGAAGCAAACAAAGCCATCGCAACGGTACCCAGAATTGGCATTGTGATACCGGCGGTGCTGCTGGTGCCCTGGATGAACAGCGCGCTCAAGCAGTAAACCAGAACTGCCATCACTGCAAATGCCCAGATCGGCACGCCCTGCAGCAGGTTGCGGATCCAGTAAACGAAGGTGACGCCCATGCCGCTGGTGCTGGAACCCATGGTCATCGAGACGCCGCGGGAAATCGAAACAACAAAGGTCATGCCCAACAGGTCTGCCGCGCCGCGTACAAATTCTTTGACAAAAGCCTTGTGGCCCATCTTGTTGATGCACGCTACGATGATGGCGCCGATGAGGAATACAATCGAGAACTCATCGAAGTACCAGTCGCCCAGATAGGTAAAGGTATCGGTTCCCAGCAGGTTGCCCAGCCAAGGAACATTCTCTGTCAGCCACATCGCCGGCGCATTGACTACCTCGTACATGGTGTGGTCGCCAACTGGGATGGCGCTCCACGGAATGTAGCCCAAAACGATTACAAAGATCATAAGGCCAAAAACAACCAGCGAAATCTTTCTGGTGCGGTTGAGCTCTGGCAGGGCCTTGTGATCGTCCTGAATGAGGGCGTTGATGTCCTCCATGCCGTACAGCAGCGACCTTGTCTTGTCGGCTTTGACCCTCTCTGCATATCGGATAACCAAAAAGCTTCCCAGCGCATACAGCACAACAAACAGCAAAATACGCATCGCAATGCCGGTGCCAAGCGACAGGTCCGGGTTGCCGATCATATCGACTGCGATGCCGGTGGAATAGGGGTTGACCACGCTGGCCATGTTGCCGATGGTGGCTCCGATGAACAGCACCTCTATGCCGGTCAAAACGTCATAGCCTGCCCGCACGCACAGCGGAATCAGCACCAGCGCATACGCCGGCAGCTCCTCCCAGGAGCCATATACTGTGCCCATCAGGGCAAATACCAGCATCAAAATGGCCAGAAGCGTCTTACCGTTATACTTTTTGAGCAGGGCGCCGATACCGGCATCCAACGCCCCCGAATAGTTCATAATTGCAAGGAAAGATCCCGAAATCAAAATCGAAAAGCTGACATCCGCTCCGGCCGCAAAGCCCTTGATCGGCGCCATAAAAATGTCCCAAAGTCCAACTGGGGATGTGCCTGCATTTTCCACTACGTTTCCTTCCGCATCAAACGCAGCGTTGTAATGAATAATCTTCTCACCAGCATCGCTGGTTGTGACAACCGATGTTGGAATAAACCAGGTTAGAATCGATACCAGAATCAGTACGATAAACAGCAGGATCATCGCGCTGGGCATCTGAAATTTCCGCTTGCTCTTACTCATTACCTCCACCATTCCTTTCCAAACTTTTTCCTTCCGTTAATAAATCATTATTTCAATTGACACCCTTTTTCTATCAATATCTACTCCCTCCTATAATTTTTTCTGATCAGTCGGCCTCCTGATGTCTATATTTTATCAACCATTGATTGAAAAATCAATCAGCGATAGACAAAAATACAAAAGTTTATCACCTTTGTGTTTTATTTTGTGCATCTTTTGTTTAAAATGCCGTTAAGGCATCCTACAAAGTCTTGTCTTAGAATCTTTTTTACCGTATAATAAAGACAGCAAACTGTAAAGCAGGTGAATTCATGCCCTCTTCATCCTCTAAAAACCAGCAGCGCTGCCGCACCAAAGCCAATTTTATCACCGCTGCCATTCAAATCATGCAGGAAGATGGTTTGTCCTCTCTCTCCATCCGCAAGATTGCCGAGCGCGCCGGATACAACAGCGCCACCTTGTACTATTATTTCTCAAATTTTGAGGAACTGTGCATCTTCAGTTGCATGTCGCTGGTGGACGAATATGCCAAGACCCTCCCGCAATACCTTGCACAGGCATCCTCCTCGCAGGAAAACTATCTAAAACTATGGGAATGTTTTTGCATCTTCTCTTTCCGCCACCCGGAAGAATTTTGGCTTTTGTTTTTTAAACATCTCGAAGATGGCGAAAAAATCACCGAATATTTTAAAGAATACTACAGGATCTTTCCAGAAAACTGGACGGATCAAGTACATGAGTACGAGGAAATTTTGACCAGCGGCGACCTGTACCAGCGCGAGTACCTCTCCCTTGTCAAATCGCTGGGTTCCCTTGCCGGCAAAATATCCGACGAGGACATCCACCGGATCAACGAGATGAACATTCTCATCTACCGCGGGATGTTGGCATTTATCCGTGAAAATCCCGGACGCTTTACCCCCGAGCAAGCGACCGAAAAGACGGTGGACTATATGCGCCACACCTTGCACTCCTATAACCTGCTGTAACCTCGGCTACACCATCCGGCAAACCAAACCCGATGCTGGACAGATGGTATATTTTTTATAAATAAATAGAAAGAAGGGCTTGCTGCCCATACAGGCAGCAAGCCCTTCTTTTGCTATTGACGGTATTGAAACCTCGGGAAAATATCTTATTCCCCAAAAGGCCTTATTTCATGGTGTCGCCGATCAGGCGGAACATGTTGTCATAGCTGATCTTATCCAGCTGGCTTTCGGTAAAGCCTTCCTTCTTGAGGCGCTCCAGCAGCCACAGGGTCTTGTCGGTGGAGTCGATCTCCAGCTCACCGCGGATGCCGTCCAGGTCACCGCCCAGCGCCATGCAGTCGATGCCGCCCACTTGATACAGGTGTTTCATGTGGCGGACCATATCGTCGATGCGGCTGGTGTGGGAGTGGATATCCTCCGAAATGAATCCAGCAGAATAATTCAGACCGATGGTGCCGCCGCACTCTGCGATGGCGCGGATCATATCATCGGTGAGGTTGCGAGCATGTGGGGTGAGGGCACGGCAAGCAGAGTGGGAAGCGACAAACGGCTTGTGATTCTCCTTGCAGATGCGCACTACATCCCAGAAGCCACCGTCCGACAGATGGGAAACGTCGACGATGACACCCATCTTGTTCATGGCATCGATCATCTCGCAGCCAAACGGTTTAAGCGGCAGAGCCATCTTTTCTGGATCAAACGAGTTCGGATAGCCCAGGCAGTTTTCCATATTCCAGGTGATCGAGATCAGGCGCACGCCCATCTTGTACATCTTTTCCAGGCCCTCCAGCTTGCCGCCGATGCCGTTGCCGTCCTCTGCGGTTAAGAAGCAGGAGATTTTGCCCTCGCGCTCGTTGCGGATAAGGTCGTCGCGGTTGCCCGCAAAGGCCGCTACATCGCTGTACTTTTTGAGGTTGTCGTACAGGCAGTTGGACAGCGAAGTCATAAACTCCATGTCGTCCGGTTTTTTCAGTCCCTTTTCCTCAAAGCTCTTCTCCGGCATCAGGCACATTGCAAAAAATTGTCCGACAAATCCGGCCTGTTTGAGGCGCTTAAAGTCAACCGCCTTGTTATTTTCGTACAGGTCAACTTTCTCTCCATAAGCGGTACCGAGCAGTGTATCGCAGTGCATATCAATCAGTTTCAAAGTAAACCCCTCCATTCCTAATTTGCTCAAAATCATTGTACACACAGAAGCCTTTTTTGTCAATAGTGAATAAGGCCAATGCAATCAATTTGCACCTGCTTACCCCTCGCTTAAATCCAGGTTTCTGATTCTTCGGCGCAGCGGCAGCACGCTGGCGGCAGAGACATTGATGCCGTCCACTCCGGCGCGGATGAACCAGCCCAGCATGCTCTCGTCGTCCGCCATATCGCCGCTGATGGTGACCTGAATGCCTGCGCCGTGTGCGGCGGCAATGACCATCTCGATCATCCGCATCACAGCGGGGTGGTGGATGTTGTAATAGTCGGTCACGCGCGGATTCTGACGGTCAACCGCAAGGGTATATTGCACCAAGTCGTTGGTGTCGATGTGGAAAAAGTTTACCCGCTGCGCAAGCTCCGGGCTCAGGATCACCGAGGCCGGCGTCTCAATGACCAGACCGATGCCGACATTGGGATCAAACGGGATGCGGTCGCGGGCCAGGCTCTCTCTGGCCAATGCCACATGGCCCAGGATCTGCTCGAGCTGTTCGACGCTGTCCACCATCGGAAACAGGATGCTCACCGGCCCATAAAGCGATGCACGGAATATGGCCCGCAGTTGGGTTTGGAACATTTCGGGCTTTGCGAGACAGATGCGGATGGAGCGGAATCCCAGCGACGGATTCATCTCCGGCTTCTGCATGGGCTGCACGGTCAATTTGCGCGCTCCAAAATCCAAAGTTCGGATGACGGTGCGCTTGCCGTTCATCTGGCGGATGACCTCCCGGTAAGCCTGCACCTGTTCTTCCTCGCTGGGCAGATCGGGGCGCTTGAGATAGAGAAACTCGCTGCGCATCAGGCCCAGGCCCTCGGCGTCGCTGCGAATGACCTGCTCGATGTCCAACGGCTCGGTGATGCTCGCATAGATGTGCACCTCGCGCCCATCGATAGTGCGGTTGGGCTTGCCGATGAGGTAGTGCAGTCCCCGCAGTTTTTCCTCCTCGCGGCGCTTTTTCTCCTCCAGGCGGTGCAGCGTCTGCTGATCCGGATCGATGTACATCCTGCCCGCATAGGTGTCCACCGCAGCCATACGGCCCTGCAGGGAGCGTTCCAGCTTTTTGCCCACGCCAATCAGATAGGGGATGCCGCGGTCCTTGAGGATGATGGCGGCGTGGGAGGTCTCGGAGCCGGACTTTGTGACAAAGGCCAATACCTTTTCGCGCGAGATCTGCATGACCTCGCTGGGAACCAGCTCATCCGCCGCCAAAATCGAGGGCTCCTCCGGCTCAAAGTGTTCGGCGCGGCCGTAGGTCAGGATGGAGAGAACCCGGTGGGCGACGTCGCGGATGTCGGCGGCCCGCTGTTGCAGATAGGGGTCCTGCAAGGCAGAAAATACCCGATAAAAGGAATGTGCCGTCTGCTGGACGGCATACTCGGCATTGGCCCGCTGGTTTTTGATCAGGTCCAACACATAGTTGTTGAAATCCTGGTCCTCCAAAATCATGTGGTGCGCCTGAAAGATCGCCGCATTTTCCGGGGATACCTCCCGTTTTGCCAGCTCAAACAGCGCCTGCACCTGCAAGAGGGTCTGTTCCTTGGCACGCAGGTAGCGCTTGACCTCGGTGGCAGGATCGTCAACCTGCTGCTTTTGAAAGGAAAACAGCTCCCTCTCATAAAAAATGAGTTTTCCTGAAACGATATCGGGCGAAACGCCTGTGCCCCTGAACAGAATCATCTTCAAATCCTCCTTTCCCTTTTCCAATATCTTTTAATTTTATTAAACCTCTTTTCCACGCAAAACGCAAGGGGGTGTGGTATTCTTTCATAAAAAAACATAAATAAGCTGTATTTTTTTGTAAAAACAGTCCTGGCTTTGGATCTTTTTCTCCTATTTCGTCGGCTGTACGCTCCTATCTCCCCTATCACCTTTTTGCATATCCTTTTTGGCAGACAACATATTCTATTTTGACTTGTTCTTAGATAACCGAAACGGCGCGTCCAAGGCCAAACAGATATGTGAATTTCGCCTAAATATTGTCGTTAGCTATTGACAACATTTACTGGAGTGATTACAATGTAAGCGTACGCTAACATATCATTTTGGATTTGTATAACCTGTGTAATGGGAGGATATTGACATGACATTGGATTGCATTAAACCCGGACACGGCGGCACAATCACCGTTGTGGGCGGAGACGGTGCGCTGCGGCGCCGGCTGTTGGACATGGGGCTCACCCCCAAAACCAAGGTGATGGTGCGCAAGGTTGCGCCGATGGGCGACCCCATCGAGCTGTTTTTGCGGGGATATGTGCTCACCATCCGCGCAGAGGACGCAGCCAAAATCGAGATTGAGGAGGAATCGGTTCGATGAGTTACCTTCTCGCCTTAGCCGGCAACCAAAACTGCGGCAAAACCACCCTCTTTAATGCGCTCACCGGCAGCAATCAGCACGTCGGCAACTTTCCCGGCGTCACGGTAGAAAAAAAGGAGGGCACCATCCGCAAATACAAGGACGCCGTGCTGGTGGATCTGCCCGGCATCTATTCGCTCTCCCCCTATACCTCTGAGGAGGTCGTCACCCGGGACTTTCTCATCCAGGAACACCCCGACGCCATCCTCAACATTGTCGATGCCACCAACCTCGAACGCAACCTCTATCTGACCTTGCAGCTGATGGAGCTGAACATCCCCATGGTCCTTGCGCTGAACATGATGGATGAGGTGCGCGCTAGCGGCAACAGCATCCACATCAAAAAGCTCTCGGAGAATCTGGGCATCCCGGTTATCCCCATCTCCGCTGCAAAGGGCGAAGGCATCTCCGACCTGTTGGATGTGCTCATCAAGACGGTTCACGACAAAAAGCCGACCCAAAAGATGGATTTCTGTCAGGGCGCCGTCCACCGCGCCATCCACTCGATTGCCCACATCATTGAGGACCACGCGCAGGCGGCCGGTTACCCGACCCGCTTTGCCGCCACAAAGCTGGTGGAGGGCGACGAGCCGATGTTCCGCGCGCTCGACCTGGACACCGCCGACATCCACATCATCGACCACATCGTCGAGCAGATGGAGCAAGAACTCGGCACCGACCGGGAAGCAGCTCTGGCCGATATGCGCTACAGCTACATCGAAGGCGTCTGCGCCCAGTGCGTCGTCAAGCACCAGGAAACCCGCGAACAGCTTCGCTCGGAAAAGATCGACAAGGTGCTCACCAGCAAATATTTCGGCATTCCGGTCTTTTTGCTGATTATGCTCGTCATCTTCTGGCTGACCTTCTCGGTCATCGGCGCACCGCTGCAGGATCTGCTGGGAGTCTGGATCGACCAGTTCACCGCATGGCTGTCGGTCACCCTGAACGGCCTGAACGTCACCCCATGGCTTGTCTCGCTCATCATCGACGGTGTCTGCGCAGGCGTGGGCAGCGTGCTCTCCTTCCTGCCAATCATTGTACTGCTCTTCTTCTTCCTTTCGCTGTTGGAGGACAGCGGCTATATGGCCCGCGTCGCCTTTGTCATGGATAAGCTGCTGCGCAAAATCGGCCTTTCCGGCCGCAGCTTTGTTCCGATGCTCATCGGCTTTGGATGCAGCGTCCCGGCCATCATGTCCACCCGCACCCTCTCCAGCGACCGCGACCGCAAAATGACCATTGTGCTCACCCCGTTCATGTCGTGCAGCGCCAAGCTGCCGATCTACGGCATGATCACCGCGGCCTTCTTCCCCAACCATGCCGCTTTGGTCATGGTGTCGCTGTATGTGCTGGGCATCATCGTGGCCATTCTGTCCGGCCTGCTGTTAAAGAACACCGTCTTTCAGGGCAGCTCGGTGCCCTTTGTCATGGAGCTGCCGACCTACCGCCTGCCAGATGCCAAGAGTGTCCTGCTCCACATGTGGGAAAAGGCCAAGGACTTTTTGCACAAGGCCTTCACCATCATCTTCATCGCTTCGATCGTCATCTGGTTTTTGCAAAAGTTCGACTGGGGCCTCAACATGGTGTCCGACAGCTCGAACAGCATCCTCGCTTCGATCGGCTCGCTGATCGCCCCCCTGTTCTCTCCTCTGGGCTTTAACGACTGGCGCGCTTCCACCGCCCTCATCACCGGCTTCACCGCAAAGGAATCGGTGGTCAGCACCCTGACCATCCTGACCGGTTCTTCCACCGACGCCCAGCTGAGCGCGGCGCTCCAGCAGATCTTTACCCCGCTGAGCTCCTTCAGCTTTTTGGCCTTCACCATCCTGTACATGCCCTGCGTCGCTGCTTTCGCCGCATCCCGCCGGGAGCTGGGTTCGATGAAGGAAGCCATCTTCACCGCCGCATATCAGACCGCTGCGGCCTACATCGTGGGACTCATCATCTTCCAGGTCGGATCGCTGATCTTCTAGGATGCCCCACAGCAGATGATCAAAAAAAGGACAGATACCAAAATGGTATCTGTCCTTTTTTGTTTTACCGCTTAAAATCCTGTGCACACACCTGACTGCCTGGTTGCACCACGATGAAATCCTCGTCCAGCTGCCCACGGACCAGCTTATGCAGAATGGTACAGCTGCCGCGCAGCACCTCCATCGTGCCGTTGACTGCCTCCACCAACGGCTGAGCCTGTGCCCGCACCCAGTCCAAATCGTTGACACCGGTGTCGATCAGATAAAAGTGCTCAAAGCCGCGGTAAATCTTCCGCAGCGTCTCCACTGCCTTTTCGCGGCCCATCTTTTCGGTCATCCGCGCAAGACTCATCTCCGAATGGTTCATAAAATCGATCCAGCTCTCGGTGAGGAAGATGCCGTTTTGGGGTCTGCCTCGCTCCCCTCCCTTGCCGTCGGAGAGCAACAAATCCAGGCAATCCCACGTTTTGGGCACCACCAACCGCGCTGTGGCGGCCTTCAAACCGACGGTGCTGCCGCCGCATCCCGATACGCACAGGAAAATTTCCTCCACATTATCCAAATTGTCTATTTCGTTTTGCAGATAGGCCCGCATTTCCTTCGGATCGCTGTGCAAGCGCATGGGAAGAAAATGCACCGGTGCATCAAAGTTTGCCTGCTGTATGGCTGCCATCAACTCTTTTTTTAGTGTCGGGCAGGCCAGAAGTATTCTGCGCAAGGTCAGTCCCCTCCTTCTTTTAAAGCCCATTGTACGGCGCACACGACAACTTGTCAAGCAGGCAAAAGACTGCAACGCCTTCCCCCTACACGCCCTGCACCAACTGTGCCCCCACAGCATACTCTGCTCATAGGGCTATTCAATCGCACTGGGCGCACTCTATCCGATTCTCAGCGCCGTGTGCGCTGCGCCTTTGGCTCCTGTTTGGCCTAGTCCCTACTTGACTTTTTTGCATGAATCCAGTATACTGGTATTCAATAAGTTAGTTTTAGCTAACTTCTATTATCTGAAAGGAGCTTATACTTATGATACAAGCAATTGGATGGGCGATGACCGGCACAGGCTTCACCTTTCTGATGACAACTTTGGGCGCGGCGATGGTCTTTTTTTTCAAAAAGGAGGTCAGCGTGGGTATACAAAAAATATTCCTCGGATTCGCCGCCGGTGTCATGATCGCCGCATCGGTTTGGAGTTTGCTCATCCCGGCTATGGAGGAGGCACAGGCCGCCGGAATGCCCGGTTGGCTGCCCGCAGCGGGCGGATTTATCCTGGGCATCGCCTTTTTGATGCTGCTTGACAGCCTGTTGCCCCACCTTCATCCCGGCACCAAGGAGGTCGAAGGTCTTTCCAGCAACTGGAAGCGCACCACGATGCTGATGCTCGCCGTAACGCTTCACAACATCCCGGAAGGCATGGCCGTCGGTCTGGCGTTTGCCCTGGCTGCCCAGCAGGGGCAGGCCGCATCCTACACCACCGCCCTTGCGCTTGCGCTGGGCATCGGCATCCAGAACTTCCCGGAGGGCGCCGCCATCTCGCTGCCTTTGCGGCAGGAGGGCTTGAGCAGAGGCAGGAGCTTTTTGTACGGCACACTTTCGGGCATCGTGGAGCCGCTGTTCGGCATCCTGGTCGTACTGGTCGCCGGCAGCATCCAACCGTTGATGCCCTGGCTGCTCAGCTTTGCAGCGGGCGCAATGATGTACGTCGTCGTGGAGGAATTGATCCCCGAGGCACATCTGGGCGAACACTCCAACGCCGGTACACTGGGCGTCATGGGCGGATTTCTAATTATGATGGTGCTGGACGTTGCACTGGGCTAATACCGCAGCCCTTTTTCTACAGCATCTTTCCTCCCTTTGGACTTTCAATCCGACACAAAGAAAGCAAAAGAGCGAAGCTAGATGGCTTCGCTCTTTTGTCCCAATATGGGAGAGAAAAAGGTGGTATCTATTCAAAGGGTAATCTGGATTTCATTATTGTTTTGCAGCACTGTGCAGGTATACGCCCACCTCATCGGGGGTGACAAGCTGCATAGCCTGGTCGCTCACCTTGGCCGCATCTTTGCCAGTCCACTCGCTGATAATCTTGCGGGTGGAAAGGACCGACGATGCACTGACGCTGAATTCGTCCAAGCCAAAGTGCAAGAGCAGTGGGATCAGCGCCGGATCGGCCGCAGACTCCCCGCACATACCAACTGGAATGCCGGCGTTTCTGGCTGCACTGATGACGTTCTGGATGCTTCTGAGCACCGCAGGATGCAGCGCAGTGTAGAGCTTTTCGACCTTCGCATTGCCGCGATCTACTGCTATGGTATACTGGGTCAGGTCGTTGGTGCCGATGCTGAAAAAGGCAGATTCCTTTGCCATCAGGTCAGCTGTCAGCGCAGCTGCCGGGGTCTCAATCATGACGCCGAGCTTGATGTCCGGATCGTAGGCCAGGCCCGCAGCTTTCAGTTCCTGCTTGCACTCTTCAAGCAATGCCTTTGCCGCGCGAATCTCCTGCACACCGGTGACCAGCGGCAGCATGATCTTGATGTTGCGGTACTGCGCGCCCGCTCTGAGCAGCGCACGCAGCTGGGTCTTGTAGAGGTTGGTTTCCTCCAGGCAGTAACGGATGGCGCGCCAGCCCAAAAATGGGTTTTGCTCGGTGCCCATCTTCAAGTAGGAGACTTCCTTATCTCCGCCCACATCCAGCGTGCGGATGATGACCTCCTTGCCCTGCATGATGCGGGAAACGGCCGCATAGGCCTCCATCTGCTCCTCTTCATCCGGCATGGACGGGCGATCCATAAACAAAAATTCGGTGCGGAACAGGCCAATGCCCTCTGCGCCGTTGTCCAGCGCCGCCTGGGCCTCCATCACACTGCCGATGTTGGCATACAGCTGGTAGGTCTTACCGTCTGCATCCTCTGTCAGTTTGTCGCGGTAGATGGAGAGCAGCGCCTTCTGACGCAGCTGCTCCTCCTGCAGCTTGGTATACTGATAGAGGGTCTCGGTGTCCGGGGAGACGAGTACCTCGCCCTTTCCCCCATCTACGATGGCCGTCTGGCCGTCCTGCAACTGGCCCAGCACTCCCGCAATGCCCAGCACCGCCGGGATTTCCAGCGCGCGGGCCAAGATCGCCGAATGGCTGGTCTTGCCCCCAATTTCGGTGACGATGGCGCTGATGTTTTCCTTTTTCAGGCCAACTGTCATCGACGGAGTCAGATCTTTTGCCGCCAATACCGTGCCCTTGGGCACTGCCGCTACGTCGACACTCTCGACGCCCAGCAGCAGGCGCAGCATCCGGGTGCGAATATCCCCGACGTCGGTGGCGCGCTGCTTCATCAGCTCATCGTCCACATTGGAGAACATGTCGATATACATCTGGCACACGCTGTCCACCGCTGCTTCCGCACAGCTTCCAGATGCAATGGCGTCCTCCATCTGGCTCATCATAAACGGGTCCTGCAACATCATCACCTGTCCGGTGAGGATTTCCGACTCCTTTTGACCGACCCGCTTGCGGATATCCTCCGCCATCTTTTGAGTCCTTTCGCAGAAGGTATCCACCGCCTGTTTCAGGCGTTCTTTCTCCTTATCTTTACCCTGATAGGTCACCTGCGAATAGTCCAGACTTTCTTCCCGGATGCAGATGACCTTGCCGATTCCAATACCGGCCGACGCGCCAACACCTTTAAGCATTTTTTCGCACCCCTTTCCCGTACTGGTAAAAGACTTACTCTCCAAGACCGGACTCAACCAGCGCGACAGCAGCCTTCAGGCACTCTTCCTCTTTGTCGCCGCTGCAACGGATCTCGATCTCGCTGCCTTGCTTGATGCAGGCTGCCATCAGATTCATAATGCTCTTGCCGTTGATCTCTTTGCCGTTAAAGAGGATGGTGACGTCGCAGCCATACGGAGTGACCTCCTTGATAAACAGCTGTGCCGGACGCATGTGCATACCCATTGGATTGATAACTTTTACTTTAGCCGATACCATAATCATTTTCTCCTTTTTCGCTTTGTTTTCTCTATTTATTTTCGATGGGGCCCAATGGAGGCGCACTTCGGCGCCTCCATTGACTTTTTACAAAATTGAATTTTTCCAGCTTATTTTGCCACTTTGTCCTTCTTGAGCAGGCCGAGCATCAGCATGCCGACAATCGAGCCGACAACCAGTGCGATCAGATAGCCAAAGACGTTGCCGACAACTGGGAATACAAAGATGCCGCCGTGCGGTGCACGCAAGGTGCAGCCGAAGAGCATCGACAGACCGCCTGCTACTGCCGAACCAACTACGCAGGATGGGATGACGCGCAGCGGGTCAGAAGCTGCAAATGGGATTGCACCTTCGGTGATGAAGCACAGGCCCATGATGTAGTTGACAACACCGGATTTGCGCTCATCTGCGGTAAATTTCTTCTTAAAGAAGGTAGTTGCCAGCGCGATAGCCAGCGGAGGGATCATACCACCGATCATAACTGCCGCCATGATGTCGTAGTTTCCGGTTGCAATGGATGCCGTACCAAAGACATAAGCTGCCTTGTTGAATGGGCCGCCCATATCGATGCTCATCATGCCGGCAACGATGCAGCCGAGCAAGATCTTGCTGGTGCCGCCCATCGAGTTGAGCAGGTTGACAATCGCGCTGTTGATAGCACCCATAATCGGGTTTACTGCAAACATAAATACGCCGATAAAGAATACGCCGAAAAGTGGGTAGATGAGGACTGGTTTGATGCCCTCCATGCTCTCTGGAAGCTTATCGGAAACCTTCTTGATGGCCAGTACCAGATAGCCCGCTACAAAGCCGGCCAGCAGAGCTGCCAGGAAGCCGCCGGAGATGGCGTTTTCGCCCGAGATGTTGGTGAAGGAGTTGCCGACCTTTGCCAGGTAGCCGCCGACGATACCGACTGCAAGTCCGGGACGGTCAGCGATGCTGTATGCGATGTAGCCGGCCAGAATCGGGAGCATGAAGTTGAAGGCGGTGTCTCCGACCGTCTTAAAGAAGGCCGCAAGAGGAGTGTTGGTGCCGAAGCCGGACGGATTGATCGAATAGTCATCGAGCAGGAAGGCGATAGCGATCAGGATACCGCCGCCGATAACAAATGGAAGCATGTGGCTGACGCCGTTCATCAGGTGTTTGTACAGCTGACGGCCAAAGCTCTCGCTGCCAGCCTCGCTGGAAACGGCTTCCTTTGCACCCTCATGCTCATAGACGGCTACATTGCCGCTCTCGATCTGCTGGATCAGCTCTGCCGGTTTGTGGATGCCGTCCGAAACCGGAACAAAGATGACCTTTTTGCCGGAAAAACGGGCTGTCTCTACGTTCTTGTCCGCCGCCACGATGATGCCGTCTGCATCGGCAATTTCCTGTGCTGTCAGGCGATTTTTCACGCCGCCGCTGCCGTTGGTCTCTACCTTTACGCTGATGCCCAGCTCATTGCCGGCCTTTTCCAGAGCCTCTGCTGCCATGTAGGTGTGTGCAATGCCGGTTGGGCAGGCAGTGACAGCGAGTACGCGGAAGCCCTTCTTTTCAGGAGCTTGCTGGCTTGCTGCCGGCTGCTGCTCCTGATTTTCCTGAGGATATTTTTCCTTCTCAAAGCGGTCGATCGCTGCCAGGAATTCCTGTGGGTTCTTTGCACCGCGCAGTGCCGATACAAAAACCGGGTCCATCAGCAGAACCATCAGGTGGGACAGGATTTCCAGATGCAGGTCGCCGTCTACTGGAGCTGCGATCATAAAGAACAGGTCAGAGGGCTGTCCATCCATCGCGCCGTAATCGACCCCCTTTTGCAGGGTCATAGCGCACAGCGAAGGTGCGGTCACTGCATCCGATTTTGCATGTGGAACCGCAATGCCTGCCTCGATGGCGGTGCTGCTCAGCTGCTCGCGCGCAAGAATTGCCTGTTTATAGGCTTCTTTGTCCTTTAAAGCTCCGCTCTTAGCCTGCAGCTCAACCATCTGGTCGATTGCATCGGCCTTGGTCGAGGCGCTGGCTCCGAGCAGAATTCTGTCGGTGCTCAGTAAATCAATGATCCTCATAACACTTCTCCTTACTTTTCTTGGCAAAGGCTGTCATACAGTGCCTGCGCCTGTTGTTTTGTTGCCAACCCATCTGAAAATGCAGTTGCACTGCCTGTGGCGGTACCCATTCTCAGGGCCACACCGTAGTCCTTGCTCTGCAGATATCCGGCCAGGAATCCTGCAACCATCGAATCGCCCGCACCGACGGAATTTTTTACCGTTCCTTTTGGCGCTGCAATTCTGTGGAACCCACCGTTTTCATCCAGCAAGATTGCTCCTGCACCGGCCATCGAAACCAGCACATTGCGTGCGCCGCGCTGTTGCAGTCTGCCCGCATACTCCCGGATCTCCTGATCGCTTTGCAGGGTCACACCAAAGATTTCCCCCAACTCGATGTGGTTTGGCTTGATTAAAAACGGCTTATATTTCAGGACGTTGCACAAAAGTTCCTTTGTGGCGTCCACTGCCACCATAATATTTTTTCCTTCCAGCTGCTGCATAATCTTCTCATAGACGTCGCTCGGCAAGCTGCCCGGAATGCTGCCGGCCAATACCAGCACATCCCCCTCTTGCAGCGTCTGGATTTTGTCAAACAGCTGTTGCAGATGCTCCTGGCTGATCGCCGGTCCCTGACCGTTGATCTCGCTTTCGCAGTCCGCCTTGAGTTTGACGTTGATGCGGGTCATGCCGCTTTCCAGATGGATGAAATCGGTATCCACCCCCATCGCGCGCAGCCCATCTTCCAGAGCCTTTCCGGTAAAGCCGGCCACAAAGCCCAGGGCGCAGCTCTTAACTCCCAGATTTTTCAGGACAGTGGAGACGTTGATGCCCTTTCCGCCAAACTGAATCTCCTCACTTTGGGTGCGGTTGACCGCTCCAAGGGTAAATTGCCCCATTCGAACAACATAATCCAGGGCTGGATTAAAGGTAACGGTATAAATCAATTCAGTCCACCTCTTTCACTATGGTCTTGCTCAGATACATGACGTCCGGCAGGCGGTCGGTGAGGATGCAGGCCTTTTCCAACGAACAGATGGTGACCGCAGCCACCTTTCCGAACTTGCTGGAATCCGCCAGCACATAGCTCAGATAGGATCGCTCCACCGCCAGCGATTTGATGGAGGCTTCCTCCATATCGGGGGTGGTGTAGCCCTGCCGCAGCGCAATGCCGTTGGTGCCGAGAAACGCTTTTGTAAAGTTGTAGCGGCCGATGGATTCCCGGGCCGCCGCACCCACCAGCGCCTGTGTCCCCGGCTTTAAAAGGCCGCCCGGCACATACACCCGCAGCCCCTTTTCCACAAGCCGCCGCGCACACTCGATGCCGGTGGTGACAAAGGTCGCTTTGGAGTTTTGCAGATATTCAGCCATCAACAGGGTGGTGGTTCCCGCATCGATAAAAACAAAGTCGTCGTCGTTGACCTGCGCTGCCGCATAGCGCGCAATTCTCTGTTTTTGCTCGACAAAGAGCCGGGATTTTGTCAGGATGTCCGGCTCCTGATTTTCAAATTCATCGCGGGGCAGCACTGCGCCGCCGTGTACCTTGCTCAATTTTCCCTGCCGGTCCAGTTCGTTCAGGTCCCGGCGGATGGTCGCCTCCGAGGCTCCGGTCTCCTGACAGAGCGCCGCAACGCTCACCGCCTTTTTTTCTTCCAGCAGCGACAAGATTTTGCGCAGCCTTTCCTCTGCCAGCATCCCTTTTCCTCCTCGTCCGATCTTTCAAGCTGATTATAGCACAGTGTTCTGCAAATTTCAATCATATTCAATCATTTTCATTCAAAAATAATCAACAATTTTGCACGGGGACTCTTTGGACTAAACGCACAAATCTTCTCTATTTCTCCCTTTTTATCGATCGAATGTGGCGAATTTGAGGTGATTGATTTTGATTGATTCTACCGAATTGTATATATCCAGAATGGGACAAATTCGCAGGAATATGCGCTTTTTGCACGGCAGCAAAAAAGAGAGAAGGGATTTCCTTCTCTCTTTTGGAGTTGCTTTACAGTCCAAGCAAAGTCTGTGCAATTTTAAAATAAATGATGAGCGAAAAGGCATCGACAATAGTGGTGATGAGCGGTGCCGCCATAATCGCCGGGTCCAGCCGCAGCGCATTTGCAAGCAAAGGCAGCATTGCGCCGACGGCCTTTGCCATCACAACGGTCATCAGCATCGCCAGCGATACCGTCAGGGCTACCTCAACCGAATACGAGGTGGTCAACAGCAGGCGGACAAAATTGACCGCGCTCAGAGCTGCTCCAGCCAACACACCGACCCGGATTTCCTTCCACAGCACCTCGAGGATGTTGCAAAGGCGGATCTCTCCCATCGTCATCGCGCGGATGATGATGGTGCTGCTCTGGGAGCCCGCATTGCCGCCGGTATCGGTGAGCATGGGAATAAAGGTCACCAGCATCGGTGCAGCCGCAAAAGCACTCTCATACCGCGCCAAAATCCCGCCGGTAATCATCCCCGACACCATCAGCACCATCAGCCAAAAGATGCGGTTTTTGGCGAGCACGACAGCGCTTTCTGCGCGGTAGCCCGTCCCTCTCTGCTGCTCCTCACAGGCACAGATGGCGCGCGCCTTGCTCGGTTCCATCTGGCAGGCGACCAAAAAGCGCAGCTGTTCATCCTGGCCTGCAAGCCACCGCGAAGCCTCCTTGGGCTCCATCTCACACAGCCGCTCCCCAATGCTGCTGTAGTCGCGTTCCCGCACCATGGTCTCCAGGTCCTTCTCCCACATCGCTGCACCGTTGGCGGTCATCAAAAGCATATTCTTCATCATCATGGTTGTTTCCTCCTTTACTGCCAGTTTTCAGGACAGCAAAGTACAACCAAAACAAAAGCCGCACTGTCTGCACCAAATGGCAAGACAGCACGGCGGTTACTCCGTTTTATGGGCGCTGAAGTTTTCCTCCAGCTAAAATAAAGACGGAGGAAAAGGCAGCGCGCAAAACGAGTTCCCGCTCTTTTGCCGGATTGTACTTATACTGTAGTCGTCCACAGCTTTTCCTCCCTTCTAAAAATTCCTGTAAAAAATCATACCAGACGCCATCTCTCCGATGGCCCTCTTATTATAGCCCCATCCTCCCCATTTGGCAACCCATATTTTATGAAATTTCTTTAAATTTGCTCAAATTTGGTGGATTTCACGTTTTTTTGCTTCTTTTTTCTCTACTATCTCGTCTAATCATTCTTTCTCTTTTTTTCTCTTAAAATTTAAAGAAAAAAGCAGGGCGCATCTGCTCCCTGCTTTTGTATACCATTGTTTCCAGCGCACCTTAACGGGTTGCACCCATAAAGAACAACGCCAGCGTGCCCGGACCGGAGTGCGATCCAATCGTCGGACCGATAATGTTGATCAGGTATTCATCGTAGCCGAAGCGCTCCTTTACGAGGCTTGCCAGATAATTTGCGTCCTCCTCACAATCTCCATGGCTGATGAAGATCGGCTGTTTTTGTTGACGCCAATCGCCGATCTTCTCCTCCATTTTGTCGACCAAAGCCTGAATGGACTGTCTTCTGCCGCGCACTTTGGAAATGGGCACCAGCTTGCCCTCTTCATCGACATGCAGCACCGGCTTGATGCCGATCATGGTGCCCAGCAGAGCTGCCGTCTTGGAAACTCTGCCGCCGCGCTGCAAATACTTCAGATCCTCAACGGTGAACAGGTGGCAGACATTTTGGATGTGGTCGCGCACCCACTGTGCGGTCTCCTCCAAACTCTTGCCCGCCTCTCTCATGCGGACAGCGTAATCCACCAACAAGCCCTGCCCCAGCGACGCGCAAAGCGAGTCGATGACCACAATCTTGCGGTCTGGATAGTCCTCCTGAACGGTTTCTGCAGCAAGGCGCGCTGTATTGGCTGTGCCACTCAGGCCGGAGGAAAAGGCGATGTGCAGGATGTCCTGTCCCTGTTCGCACAGGTCGCGGAACAGCTTTTCGCTGTCCTCCAGGCTGGCCTGTTGCGTCTTGGTCGCAGAACCCTCGCGCATCTTTTGATAAAAGGATTTGAGCTCCTCCCCTTTTGGACAACCGTTGCTTCCGGCCTTGCCGTCAATACTATAAAATAAGGTTACCAGCGGAAGCTGATGCTTCTGAACGTAATCAAATGGAAAATCACAGCAGGTATCTGTCGAGATTACATAAGATGCCATTGGACATTTCTCCCTTCAACAAAAATTCATCTCTAAATTTTTGTACTTTACTTTATTTTCCATTATAGCCCATATTGTAATACGATTCAATTCTTTTTCTGTTAATTTATTTGACTAGCTCGATACAGCATCTCATTTTTGATAACCACTTTCTGCCGTTTTCCTCTATTGTCCGGCAAATGGAACAATCTGTCCCTCCACGCGCCCAACAAAATAGACCAGCGCCATGTGCAGCACAAAGCAGAGCACCAGCAGCGCTACCGACAATGCCCTGCTGCCGGTCAGCTCCTTGGCCTTTTGCCAATAGCGCCCCATCACCCACAGCTCGCTGGCATAAAATAAGATAAAAACCGGGTTGTGGACAAGCAGCATTGCCATATTGGACAACGCATAATTGAGGATAACATAGTTGATTGACTCTACCAAGAGACTAATCCCATTGGATGCTGCTTTTTTCATCTCTGCTCCCCCTTTGCGGTAAAAACACCTTGCATACACCGATGCCACTGCTGCACCGATCTGTCCCTGTCCTTACTCCTCCATTTCAACCGGTGGGGAGGAGGGATTTTGCACCAGATACCACGCTCCATTGCACAGGATGTAGCTGTCGTCTATCTCGAGATAGGAAAAGGTCCGCTGACCGCCATTGATGTAAAAGCGCCAGCCTTCTCCACCGGCATACTGCTGATTGGGAGCCTGTCCATCTGCAAATGTTTTCTGTTCCAGATCCAGATTCTTTGCCCAGTCGATCACCTCTGTCATTTCCTCGGGGCGCAGGGTTCGTGTTTCCTCGGTAGAATAGAGCATCCTAGTAACCTGTACCTCCTGCGTATTTTCTGGGAACAACATCACCGACAGCGCACACACCACTGCCCTGTCGTCGTTGTGGTGGTACGAAACGAAGAGGGAAACATCTCCCATCGTCCAGACATCCTGCTCCGGGTCGCTGCTGTCCGGCTCTCCCCATACCGTGTGCAGCTGCGTTCTGCGATAACCGCTGACAATCCGATTGATCTGTGCTTCATCCATCTCAAACAGGGCAGAAAGGCTCGGCAGGTTGTCGTTACTTTTTCGGTGCGAATAGCCGTACAGCCAAGCGGCCGCCAGCAAAATTAAAAGAACGATTCCGACTAAAAGGATGGCCTTCTTTTTCATCTTTTCTTTCCCCCATTCCTTTTTATTTTTATTATACCAAACTGCCGCCCATCCTGCCAACCCCTGTGCAAACTGGTTTGTCGCGTTCTGCACTGCGCCCCCGTTAGAGCTTGTGGAGAAAAAACGCTTGTATCATGCGGGATTTTGTGATAAAATGGTTTTGATTTCTGCTGCTCAATAGCTGATATACATTTATGGCCCCGGCTTTGGCCAAAGAAAGTCGGGGAGATCATACTGGAAAGGAAGTTTTTGGCAATGTCCGGACATTCGAAGTGGAATAATATCAAACGCAAAAAAGAAAAGACCGATGCCCAGAAAGGCAAGATCTTTACCAAGATCGGTCGTGAGATGGCAGTAGCTGTACGCGAAGGCGGTCCTGACCCGATGAACAACGGTAAACTGCGCGACCTGATTGCAAAAGCTAAGGCGAACAACGTGCCAAACGACAACATCGACCGCATCATCAAAAAGGCAGCCGGCGACGGCGATAAAAACACCTATGTCGACATGGTATATGAGGGCTACGGACCAAGCGGCGTCGCCGTCATCGTACAAGCACTGACCGACAACAAAAACCGCACCGCTGGTGACCTGCGCCACTACTTTGATAAGTGCGGCGGCAACCTCGGCCAGACCGGTTGCGTATCCTTCCTGTTTAATGACAAGGGCGTCATCGTCATCGACAACGAGGACGGAAAATACACCGAGGACCAGATCATGGAGGACTGCATGGATGCGGGCGCGGAGGATTTTGAATTCGGCGACGGCGTCATCGAAGTGTCCGCCACCAGCGACCCGAACGAGTTCCGCGCTGTCCGCGAAGCGCTGGAAGCCAAGGGATACAACTTTGTAGAGGCGGATATCCAGAAAGTTCCTTCCACCTACACCAAGATCGAGGACCCAGAGCTCTGCGAAAAGATGCAGAAGCTGCTGGATATGCTCGACGACAACGACGACGTGCAGGAAGTATACCACAACTGGGAAATGCCTGAAGAGGAATAATTCTTCACACACAATTTGTTGCACCAAAAAGCGCCATCCACTTGCAAAAAGTGGATGGCGCTTTTATTTTATGTTTTGCTCTAGCTTTTTAAAATTTAGGCATTTGCCTTTGGACCCAGCGGGGACAGGAAGCTGAACGTCTGCTTTTCTGCATCATAATCCTCCTTGCGGGAACCGTCGGGATTAAAGTACAGTCCAAGCAATCGCTCAATTATCTGCAGCATATGCTCCTTTCCCTCCGGCAGCCATCCCTGGATCGTCAACCGATCCAAAACGGTGGTGTCCATATAAAAGCAGTCCTCAACATGCAGGTTTTGCAGGAGCAATCGCTCCTCAAACAGAATTTCCTTGCGATCCAACGGGACAAATTCCCCTGTTTTCACCATCTTGCTCAGCGGGGTATTGTCCCAAATCTTTAATTTGAGCGCCCAGATGCACTTTGGATGGATGCGGTTGAGCAGGCGGGCGGTTTCGATGGCGTTGAGGTTGCGATATGCCTTGCCACCAAGGCCAAGAATGATGGTTACATAGTAACCGATACCGGCGTCGTCCAACATTTTGAACGCCTTGAGCATGTCAAAGGTGCTCACACCTTTATTCATCCACAGCAGGATGGGGTCGCTGCCCGACTCCATGCCGATATGCAGGTCGGTCACCCCCATCTCCCGCAGCTGGCGCAGCTGCTCAGGCGTCTTGCGCAGCACATCATCCACGCGGGCGTACATCGAAAATTCCTTGATGTTTGGCATAAACTCATGGGTCATCGAGATGATGTCGGCAAGCTGCTCAAAGCTCATCACAAAGGCATTCTCTCCGAGTAAAAACAAGCGGGTGGTATTCGGCTCCAGGCGGCCGAGCATCCGCAGGTTCCACTCGATTTTTGCCCTCGGGTGAATCTGAAACTTGTCCTTTGCAAAGTCACAGAAGCTGCACTGGCTCCAGCTGCACCCCAAAGCTACCTCCAGGCAGGAACACCCTTCCTCCTGTGGTGGGCGATAGATCTCTTCGTGTGTATAGATACTGGCGTAAATTTCCTCTCGTGTCAACGAATCTTCCTCCTTCCAGGCTTTTTTCTTAGTATACCATGAAAGTGGAAAAAAGGAAATAGTGTAGAAAAATTTCCC
This sequence comes from Clostridiales bacterium, assembly GCA_019423685.1. GTDB lineage: Bacteria > Bacillota > Clostridia > Oscillospirales > Ruminococcaceae > Negativibacillus. Next base: position 107,332 of record JAHZAY010000003.1, read on the forward strand.
CTCGCCCAAAGCGACAACCGGCAGCATCAACCCTCTGATCTGCTGCGTTTTGACGCAAAAGCGACTATATTGTATTTTTAATTAAAAATATACAATACGTTTTATCTTGTAGTGTCGAAAACTTGTTTTGTTCTTTTCATTTTATACTATTTGTATTATTCTTGATTCCAGATAGAGACATACGGATAGACTTTGTGGAAGCCGTTGGTCCCCTGCTGAGAGGCAAACAGCAGGTAACCAAAGCACACTACGACGACAAGCAGCGTCGCCAACAGGGCAAGATACCGCTGTTGTTCGCGCTGGGCCTTCTGCTCCTTTGTAAGGCGCACCGCAAAAGCAGGCTGCTCTTGCGGCAAAAAGCTGACCACCAATTTCGGCAGCAAGACCATTGCATACGGAAAAAGATAGATGGAGAATCGTTCCAAAATCATGTGATGGGTACAAAAGATGTACAGCAGCATGACGTAAAAGGTGCTGTTGATGAGGATTCGATTGCCCGGATCTCGGTCGAGCAGCTGGCGGCGCAGCAGCCAGACCGCTGCAAAATAGAGGATCGGAAAAACTGCATAGCGGTATCCCAGGCCGACCCAATACCGGGAGCCGATGTATCCGGCATAGTTTGGAAAAAGGTACTGGGTTAAAAATTGTGCGACCTGGTTGCTAAACAGATAGACTGCCGCCGCCGCTGCGCCAAACACTCCGAATAACCGCCCGTCACATCTCCAGTTGAGGACCCAGTAAAAGGGCAGGAAAAACAGCGCCGACGTGTGGAAGGTGGCCGCCAAAAGGACAATTAAGAGAAAGACGGGCAGCTTTCTTTTGCGCAAAAACGGGTACGCCAGAAGGCAGATGGTCGCAGCGATGGACTGCCGGAAAAGGTTCATGCTGTGTGCAAAAAATTGCAGCGTCAAATAAAGGTAGAGACCCATCCAGGGCAGCGGCGAATAGCGCCGTACAAACCACAGAACGATGCCGGTGAGCAGAAGGTTGACCACCAGCAGCAGTTGCCGATAGCTCAGCCCCAACAGATACATTGCGCGGGTAAAGAGCGAATACCCGATAAATTCGCGGGCCACATGATTCTGCAACAGCTCGGGCACACTCATCGGACCCAACTCATTGTAAAGGTTCTGGTAGTTAAAGTAATCATAGCCGATGCCATACCGGCAGGTGGCGACCAACACAAACATAGCCCCCACCACCAGCAAAAACAAATTTTGCATCGATTCGCGCTGTTTTTTGGTCAGGGCCTGTGCCTGATCTCCCCACAAAACGGAACCGGCACACAAAAACACCGCCATCCCAAAATATACCGCCAAACCGTTCACCTCCTGTTTTTCTGCCATCTATTATAGCGTTTTTTGGGCGGGTTATCAAACGCAAGAGCAGATTGCTCTCTGCACTCTGAACGAAAAGCCGTTTCTATTTTCAGTATATATGATAAAAAATTCCAAAAAATTTACCTTATTGCCGAATTTCACCGGCCGTTGCTTGTTCTTTTGTCAACAAAATGTTAAAATGGTAAAATGTTTATAAATTCTTTTTTCCCACTTTGCAGGAAAAATTGAAAGGAAGGATCGCATGTTTTCACGCAAAGATCTGCAGCGGCTGATTATTCCGCTGATCATCGAGCAATTCTTATCCATCACCATCGGCATGGCCGATACGGTCATGGTGTCGGTCTGCGGCGAAGCAGCCGTCTCAGGTGTATCGCTGGTCGACGCCATCAACATCCTGATGATCAACATCTTTTCAGCCCTGGCTACCGGCGGCGCCATCGTCTCCTCCCAGTACATCGGACGCGAGCAGCCCGACAAGGCCTGTGAGGCAGCTAAGCAGCTTGTGCTGTCCGTCTTTGCCCTGTCCACCGTCATCGGTGTCATCTTTGTTGTAGGTGGTCCCCAGCTGCTTCGCCTGATCTATCGCGACGTCGAGACTGCCGTCATGGACAGCGCAGAGATCTATTTCTTTTTGACCGCCCTCTCCTATCCTTTCATCGCGCTATACAACGCTGGCGCTGCCCTCTTCCGCGCGATGGGCAATTCCCGCGTGTCGATGGCAACCTCCATTGTGATGAACTGCATCAATATCGGCGGCAATGCCCTGTTCATCTTTGGGTTCAATATGGGCGCGGCGGGTGCCGCTCTGGCAACCCTGATCTCCCGCATTGTGGGTGCAATCGCCATCCTTGCCCTCTTGACTCGCTCTGTCAATATCATCCACATCGATTCCTACCTGCGGCTCGGCCTGCACCCCGGTATGATCAAAAACATTTTGGAAATTGGCATCCCCAACGGCATGGAAAACGGCATGTTCCAGCTGGGCAAGATCATCGTACAGGGTATGGTTGCCTCTTACGGCACCTCGGCCATCGCTGCAAACGCAGTCTGCAACTCGATTGCCGGTTTTCCAATCATTCCAGGTACAGCGATCGGCCTTGCAATGATTACCGTTGTGGGCCAATGTGTGGGTGCACAGCGCTACGAGGAAGCCAAGCGCTACATTCACCGGCTCACGGGCCTTGCCTACCTGTTTATGCTGGTGTTTAACGGATTTGTCGCACTCTTTTGCCGGCAGATTGTGGGGTGCTTTAGCCTTTCTGCCCAAGCTACCGATACCGCTGTGCAGATTATGTTGTGGCACAGCTTATTCTGCGCCACCCTGTGGCCCGCCGCTTTCACCATGCCCAATGGCCTGCGCGCAGCCAACGACGTGCGCTACACCATGACCGTCTCGGTTCTCTCCATGTGGATCTGCCGCATCTGCATGAGCTATGTGCTGGGCACTATGCTGGGAATGGGCGCTTTGGGAACCTGGTTCGCTATGTTCTTGGATTGGGTATTCCGAATCATCTTCTTCGCTGCCCGGCTGCACTCCAACAAGTGGCAGCACCGGGAGATGCAGCAAAAGATGGCTGTGGTGGATTAGCCACACACCCTGTTATGTCAAATAACCAAAAAGAGGTTCGTTTTCCTTCAGGAAAACGAACCTCTTTTTTACTCATGATTTTCTTTTTGCTCAACAAGCTCATGGTCCCAGACATCCAGCTCAAACCAGAAGGTGCTGCCCTCGCCGACCTGGCTTTCCACCCCGTACTGTGCGTGGTGCGCTTGCAGGATCTCCTTAACAATGCACAGTCCCAATCCATTCCCGGGGGCCTTTTTAGCCGCGCTGGATTTGTTGACTCGGTAATAGCGGTCCCAGATCATCGAGAGATTTTCTTCCGGGATTCCCTCTCCGTGGTCACAGATCAGGACCCTGACCTTTTTGGCATCTAGCTTCTGCTCCACCAATACGCATTTGTCCTCTCCAACATGGCGACAAGCATTGTTGATGAAGTTATAGATGACGCGGCTGATCTGCAATTCATCTGCCTTTACCCATACGCGGCAACTCTGCTGCAAGGTAACTGTATAATCCTTGCCCAACAACTTCTGATAACGCTGAACCGTTTTTTGCAAGACATCCGTAAGGCAAAAGACCTGCAGGTTCAATTTCATCTGTCCAGCTTGCATTCTGGACAAATCCAAAATATCGCTGACCAGCAGCGAGAGGCGCTGCGCCTCCTCTTGGATTACCTGAATGTTCTCCGGTGTGTTTTCCTGCGGCAGATCCTGCATCATCTGGGTGTAACCGATAATCATCGTCAGCGGAGAGCGCAGGTCGTGAGAGATGTTAGCCAGCATCTCTCTTTGCTGCTGCTCCGAACGCGAAAACTGATCGACTGCGGCGTTAAACGCCTGTCCCAACTTCTGATCGTCCTGCAAGCGCACGGAGAGATCTCCCTGTGCAACCTGGTTTAATTGCTGCGTTATCAGCTTCTGCTCTTGTTTATGGTGTCTCCACAAAAAGGCAGATACCACCAAAACCATCAGAAGGAGCGGCAATGAAACCCACATCAGTTGGGTGCGCAATTCCTGTATTTCCATGGAGGACGGTGTAATCACCGCGCACATCAGGACCATCCACTTTTCGCCCTCATCGGTCTGTGCAATTTCAGCACAGGTCAATACCTGATAGTCCTGCTCAACTGGTATATGATTCTGACAGTATACCGTGTGAAAACGCATAATCTGTTCCCACGCAACGCCGCTTGTTTCCTCAACCTGACGGTACAGCCCTACCAGCCTTTCCTGCGACATCTCTGTCAGAGAGCTGCTCAAAAAGCTGCCCGATTCCACCAAGACATTGCCGCTTTGATCCACAATCTGTATTCCCAGCTTTGTTCCTTCCAGTTCCTTATCCATCGCTTTCAGGTCAAAACCATCAATATCTTGACACAAATTTGCCAGAACATTTTTTGCCATTCGTGTCCGGATGACACGGTAACTGTCCTTTATCAAGACAAACTGAAACACCCAAACAAGCGCCAACAACACCAAAATTCCCGCCATCACAAAGGAAAGCAGGACCTTCTTTCTTTGGAGGATATCGCTATGCTTCAAAGCGGTATCCGACACCTCTGAGCGTTACAATGTAGCTGCTGTATTTGCCCAGAGCCTTTCTTAAAAGTTTGATATGGGTGTCCAGTGTGCGGTCATCGCCAAAGAAATCATAACCCCAAACATCGTTGATGAGCTTTTCACGGGTGAGGGCAATGCCTCTGTTGCGCACAAGATAGAACAGGAGCTCATACTCTTTTGGAGAAAGGCTGATCTTCTCGCCATCTACATAGACCAACCGGCCGGTAAAGTCAATCTTTAAGCCGTCAAATTCCAAAATTTCCTTTCTTGGGGTCACAACAGCATCGCTGCGTTTGAGGATAGCCTGTACGCGCAGCATCAATTCCTTTGGGGAAAAGGGCTTTGTCACATAATCGTCTACACCCAGCTCAAATCCGTGGATGCGATCATACTCTTCTCCGCGGGCCGAAAGCATAAGAACCGGTGTCTGAGAAAACTTGCGGATCTCTCTGCAAGCCGAAAAGCCGTCCAATTCCGGCATCATGACATCCAGAATAATGAGGTCGAATTTATTCTGACGACAGAGTTCGATTGCAGACATTCCATCCGCTGCCTCCTCGACCTCATAGCCTTCGAACTCTGCATACTTACGAATTAGAACTCTAATTTTTTCTTCATCGTCTACCACTAACAATCGATACATTTTACATCCTCCCAAGCTTCCGCGGCCTTCATGATTATCCGCGGTCTGCGAATTCCCAAACAAGCATTCTTTTGTTGAGCACAAGCTTACAAAAGTATCCTATCATGGATTTGTGACGGTGGAATGAACAAAAAGAGGACTTTCAAAAAGAATACAGAAAGTTTGCCATTCCCTCCAAACATTGCTTTTTTTGTGCCCTTTTTCCCTCCTTTCCGATGTATCTGCGTTTCAAAATACTGCATACAAAAGCTCTTTGCCTATCACAAAAAAGGGTTCCCGTTTTACAGGAAACCCTTTTTGCATTATCTTGATTTTCCAAACAAACTGCTGACACTATCCCAGAAGCTGCCGCCCTCATCTTCCTCTTCCGTTGAGGTTGTAGAACCAGAACTGTTGGAGTTGGATTGATTTTGCTGCTGCTCCTCCTTGGTAATGACCCTTCTGCCTCCCGATTCGCTATCAGAAGAATTCGAGCTGCTGTTCTGTACATCCTCATCTTCCGGCTCGCTGGTGACAGTGGAAGAGGTTCGATGCAAAATACAGCTGGATGGAATATAGGTCTCTTTATACCAGCCAGTTGCCGTACTTGGACAGTTTTCCGTCGCTAGGTCTCCCGACTCGGTGCAGTACTGCATCGCTTTAACATTCTCCGAGTAGGTGAAATCCTTCGCTTCCAAGCCCTCGTGAATTGGCAGCATCAGGTTCTTCCACAAAATTGGGGTCGGGTAGGTGGAGTAGTAAATCTCCTCCTGAATGTCGTAACCCATCCAGACACCGCCGATATAATAAGGAGTGAAGCCGATAAACCAGAGGTCCGGGTTGTCGATGTCCACCTCAACGCCGTTGACATATTTGACGCCGGTGGAAGAACCGGTCTTACCGGCGGTGACGATGCCGGTCTGGTTCTGGATGTTGGCCTGCGCACCAGTACCGCGGCTGACAACCGTCTGAAGCAGGCGGTTGAGCACGGTGGCCGTCTCTTCCGAGATGACGCGCACCTGGGTGGTGTCCTTCTCCAAAACGACGTTGCCTTCCATATCGGTTACATAGGTGTAGGTATAGGGTTTGACGTACAATCCGCCGGTGACAAAGACCTGATAGCAGCCTACAAGCTCCTCCAGGGTCATACCGGTGGTCATGCCGCCCAGCGCCATCGCCGACAGCGAAGTGGCATCCAACTCGTGCAGGGTACTGATCTGGAATTTATTTTTCAGTGTGTCGTAGCAGACCTGCGGGGTCAGAATGTTGACGATCTGTGCCGGGACGGTGTTGATCGACTGCTGGATCGCGTACTGGACCGTCATGGGTTCATGTGTATAGGTGTTGGAGTAGTTGACAGGCCATTCAAAGGTCTTCCCATTTTCTGTCAGGGTCAGCGGCTCATCGATGAAGGTGGTCGACCAGGTGATGAGGTCGCGCTCGAAGGCGTTCAGATACGCCGAAATCGGCTTCATGGTGGAACCTGGATGCCGCTGCGATTGGGTAGCTCGGTTGAACAGTCGGTTGGAGGTCTTTTCATTTCCTCCGATCATGCCCTTGACACTGCCGTCCGGTGCAATGACGATGGCCGCCGTCTCGGGGTACTCGTCGTTGTTGAGCGCCGGGAAGGTGTCGGGGTTGGCATAGGAGTCCTCCAGCGACTTCTGGATTTTCGGGTCCATCGTCGAATAGATGCGGTAACCGCCGCTGTAGACCATGTTGGTCGCATAGGCGCGGGTATAGTTGTATTCGGTTTGCAGGTCGGTGATGACGTCCTCGATGACCTGATCGGTGTGCCAGTCGGTCAGCGCTGTCATGCCGTCAGAGGTCGCCTGAACTTCCTCGCGTGGAGCCAGCTGCACATCATAATTGATCCACTGGTCGTACTCGCTTTGGGTCAAGGTGCCCGCTTCCAGCATCTCGCCGAGAATATAGTCGCGGCGCTCCTTGTTCTCCTCCATGCCGGTGCCCCAGCCGTAATCCTCATTGGTAGTTTCCCGCAATGGGTTGTATTTGGTGGGGGCGTTGGTGATGGCGATGAGGGTTGCCGCCTCTGCGACGTTTAATTCGCTGATATCCTTGTTAAAATACAGTTTCGAGGCACTCTGGATGCCGTAGCACTGGTTCGAGAAGAAGGCTACGTTCAGATATGTTTCCAGAATCTGTTCCTTGCTGTAATTTTTCTCCAGCTTTAATGCGGTGAAGATTTCCTGCACCTTGCGCTCTGGGGTGACCTCGTCATTGCCGGTCAGGTTTTTGATGACCTGCTGGGTGATGGTGGAACCGCCCTGGATGCGGGAGGAGCCGCCAAAATATCCCAAGGTCGAGCGGATGGTGCGCAGCCAGTCGACGCCGTGGTGCTCCCAAAAGCGCTTGTCCTCCGCGGCAACTGTGACATCGATGACCGTTTGTGGGATCTCACTGTAGCTGACCCACTCTCGATTTTGTCCAGAATACAGCTCTTTAACCACCGTCTGTTCCTGTGTATCCGGGTCGGTCACATAGATATACGAAGTGTTGTTGAGGTTTACCTCTACGTTGGAGAGGTCGACAACCGGTGCATCGTCCAGCGAGTTAAAGACGTACAGCGCCATAACCGACACGACGATGGAGCCGGTGATAATTCCGATAAAAACCATAATGGCAAAAGCGCGGCCCAGCGCTCCAAAAAAGCGCCTAACAGGTCCACGTCGTTTTGCTGCTGTCAAATGGATCTCCTCCTTCTTTGCGTTTGCAGTCTGAGGGTTTTGAGGGCATGTGCCATAAAAGAAGTATTGCCGTTTTTATGTACACGTCACTTATTATACCATACAAAAAGTAAAAAATCTTCATTTTTTACAAAAATTAAGAAATTATCTAAAACTCCACCTCGTTCTCCTCTGCAATTTTGTACACCTGCTGTATTGTCTTTCCCCGTTTCTGCGCATATTTTCCCCCGTTATGGGAAAACTGCCTTTAGAAATTTCTTTTCCCTGCTTTTCCAATTTTTCACAGAAAGGAAGCGTCCCGCTTGAAACAAAACATCCTGCTCACCTGCGCGGCGCTGGCAGCCGTCTGCATCTTCACCGCTTTTTTGCTCTATATTCCCGACCTTTTCTCCCCTGCTGCGCCATCTCCACAAACGCAACAGAGCAGCGAGGACGTCCCCGACGTCCAGCGCGACACCCCCACCGCGCAATATTACCTGCGGGACTATGAAGGCAAGCTGGCAGTCTTTTTGCCAGACTCCCAAACCCCCGAAATGGTGTTTGACGTCTATCTGTCCACCCTGCCGCCCTATGACCGCGGACAGTTGCAGCTGGGGGTTCCGGTTGCAAGCTATGAGGAGCTTGTCGAGCGCATCGAGGACTATATCAGCTAAGTCCAGGCGGTTACCGAATTGTAATGAAACTTTCATCGGAAAAGGAGGAATTTCTCCCACAAATAGAATATAATAAAGACAGAAAGCAAAAACAAACTCTAATCCGATTGAGGGGTGATTCCCGTGAACTTCAAATTTGCACACAACAACATCAATGTACTCAATTTGGATGAGAGCCTTGCCTTTTACCAAGAAGCATTGGGTCTGAAAGAGGTCTCCCGCAAGGTTGCGGAGGATGGCAGTTTCATCCTGGTTTATCTGGGTGATACCTCCACTAAGCACCAGTTGGAATTGACCTGGTTGAGAAACCGCCACGTTCCTTATGACCTCGGTGACAATGAAATCCACATTGCCTTCACTACATCCGACTTTGAAGCTGCTCATCAAAAGCACAAAGAGATGGGATGCATCTGTTATGAAAACAAGGCGATGGGTGTCTATTTCATCAGCGACCCCGACGGCTACTGGCTGGAAATTATTCCAGAGAAAATGTAATTTACTTTTGTTTCATAAATTATTCTCCTAACCTAAAAAAAGAGGAACCTGGAAACAGGTTCTTCTTTTTTTGTTTTGCTCTAAAAAAGAAAGGGCCGGCAATTGCCGGCCCTTCTTTTTTGCTTAGAAGATTATTCAGCTTCTGGAGCGCCTACTGGGCAAACACCAGCGCAAGCACCGCACTCGATGCATTTGCCTGGGTCGATCTCGTACTGATCTGCTCCGGCAGAGATAGCGCCTACTGGGCACTCAGCTTCACATGCACCACAGCTGATGCAATCACTTTTGATTTTGTACGCCATAATGGTACCTCCATTTTTAAAAATTTCCTTCTGCAGGATAACTGTCAAAAGCCATCCTTTACATCCCCTATTGTACCATATCGCGAAAAAAAATCAACTAATAATTGAAAATAAATTTCGCGAAAATGTTTACCAGAAGGTACAAGTCAGCAAAAGATTTGGCAAATTACCCTAACAGTCGTCTTTTTTTTCAGCAAGATAAACATTTCTCTGTCGATCCGTGCTGCCACTTAATTTTCCAGCTTCTTTAATTCTCTTTCCGCCTTCTCGTCCTCTTTCTGGGGACGCGCCTCACGGATCACCTTTACCGCTTCCCTTTCGAAGATCATCGGTGCCCCGTCGCTGGCCTTGTCCAGACGCACCTTCACCAGTCCTGTCAGCAGGCTAACTTCGGTGACGGTTCCCTTGCCCTCGCTGGTCGAGACATACGCGCCCACCTTTGGGGTAATGCGGATCAGGTTTTCATAGGCGTTCTGCTCATATTTTAAGCAGCACATCAACCTGCCGCAGGTGCCGGAAATCTTGGTCGGATTGAGCGAAAGCCCCTGCTCCTTGGCCATCTTGATGGACACTGGCTGGAACTCTCCCAAAAAAGAGCAGCAGCAAAACGGCCGGCCACAGATGCCCAGTCCTCCAAGCATCTTAGCCTCATCGCGCACACCAATCTGGCGCAGCTCAATGCGGGTCTTAAAGACCGAAGCCAGATCTTTGACCAGCTCACGGAAGTCGACCCTTCCATCAGCAGTAAAGTAAAACAGAATCTTGTTGTTGTCGAAGGTGTACTCCACATCCACCAACTTCATCTGCAATTTGTGTTTCTCAATCTTTTCCAGGCACAGCTTAAAGGCCTTTTTCTCCTTGACCTTATTTTCCTCAATATGGTGCAGGTCCTCCTTGTTCGCTACCCGGATCACCGCCTTCAACGGCTTGACAATGCCTTCGTCGCTGATCTGGCGGTTGGAGATCGCCACTTCCCCGCACTCGATGCCCCGTGCGGTTTCGACGATCACCTTTTCCCCCACCGGCATCTGGATGCCGTTTGGAGAAAAATAATAGATCTTGCCCACCTGTTTAAAGCGGACACCAATTACCTCTGTCATTCTTTCCTCCGATCTAAAGATACAATCTATCTGAAAGTGAAATTTATCCTCGCGCAGACTGTACGCCCGCACACAAAGCGGCCGCCGCAAGACTCAGGCTTACATTCTGCCGAATCTGCGAGGCCGTCCTGTCTATTATAGCAAGAATCCGCATCGCCTGCAACGTCGAAAAGCGGTTTTTTACGGCAAGGGGAATCTCTTCCCGCGCAGACTCCACCCCGTTGAGTGCCCGCACCAATTCCCAAAAATAGGCGCTGATCTCCTCTAACAGAGCCAAAAAATCCTCTCTCTTTTTGCTGCCGGTATATTCTTGCAGACAGGCCAGCAACCCGTACTCCCCTCCAGCGCAGATCATCTGCCCAATTCGACGGGCATCACAGGCCAGCTTGAGCTTCTGATCGTCCTGCAAGATGGCCAGTGCCTTTCCAATATTTCCCACTGCTAAATCTGCCGCCTGTTGCCGGCGCTCATTGGGGATCTGCGGCATCAAGCGCTCCAGGGCCTTGGCACACTCGGCCGGGGTGCAGGTGGAAAGCACAAGCACCGCTGCGCGTGAAAGGATGGTCGGCAACACCCTTGTGCGGTTGTCGCAGGTCAAAATAAAGAGCACCCGTTCCGGAGGCTCCTCGATCATTTTGAGCAGGGCATTCTGTGCCTGTTCGGTCATGTTCTGAGCATTTCGCAGAATGTAAATTTTATAGTCCCCATCATTTGGCCGAATATGAACTTCTGCGCGAATTTCACGGATTTTGTCGATGTGGAAGGAATTGAGTTTATTCTCCGACTGCACAATGCGCACATCGGGATGGTTGTCCTCCATAATCAGTCGGCAGCTGCGGCACTCTCCGCAGGGGCGCTCGCGCACATCTTCCCTCTCGCACAGCACCGCCGCCGCCATCATGCGGGCAAAGGTCGTCTTTCCACAGCCGTCTTCGCCCTCCAAAAGGACAGTATGCGGCAAACGCCCGTCAGTTATAAAATTGACGAGCGTTTGCTTAGGTTTATCGTTTTGAAAAAATTGATCTAAAAGCAACCTGGTTTCTCCTTACGGTGTTGGCCTTCGATTATACCTTTTCGAAGCGCTCAACATCCAGAACGAAGATGGTAGCGCCGCCAACCTGTACCTCTACCGGATAGGTGGTGTACATGCCGACGCCGTAGGACGCGGAGGAAGGAACCATCTGTTTGCGCTTCTTGGAATGATCCGCAATGATGGTGATAACCTCGTCGACCTTTTCATCCTGGGTACCGATCAGGAAGGTGGTATTTCCCGAAAGCAGGAATCCGCCGGTGGTCGCAAGCTTTGTTACCGAAAAGTGATTCTTGGTCAGTGCGGAAGAAACTTTCGAGCTGTCATCATTCGAAACAATCGCTAAAATTAACTTCATATAGTTAGCCCCCTCTATCCCAAGCGGCATGCTGCCTACCTGGTCTATGTTTTTCAAACGAAATTCTGGTTTCCCAAAATTTCCATAGTTCTATTTTACCACATCCATATCAAAAATACCAGAGTTTTTTAAGATTTTTCTCAAATCTTTGTGCAATCTTTCACCTGGCATCACCAAGGGGATTCCTGGAGGACAGGTAATCTTCACCTGTGCAGAGATGCGTCCCTCCGCCTGATCGATCGGCACCGTCTCACGCTGCGAAAGGATGGCCTCCCGCAACCCCATCACCCGCTCGCTGGGAACGATGGGAAACGGCACAAAGGAGCGATCGCGCTGTACCGGACAATCCTGCAACAGCGCAGCCACCCTTGCAAAGTCTTGCTGCCGGTTAAAGGGGGAAAAGAGCAGCACGCAGCCGCTGTCGCTGCAATACTCCTCCATAATGTGGTGGGCGCGCAGCTTTTCTCGGAATGTGCGGGCTGTAAATTGTGTTCCGGCAAGTGGCAGGGTCAGACGCATCGGATCACAGTGTGCGGGCAGCTGATACCCCTGCTGTGCAGCGAGCTGCCGCAGCTTTTCACACGCATCCACCGCCCTGTTCAGCTGTGCCGGTCCATCCTCCAAGAGAAACCCCGCGGCTGTATCCATCGACAACATAATCAGATAGTTTGGACTGGTGGAGCCAAAAAGGGTCATCGCGGATTTAAGCTGAGAAACATACTCCTGCCGGTTGCAGTGCAACAGCGCAGCGCCGGTCAGCGAAGGCATCGTCTTGTGCAGCGAATCACAGCACAGATCTGCTCCCAACTGCATGGGGTGCAGAGGCTGCTGTGTCTCCAAAAAGCGCAGGTGTGCGCCGTGCGCGTTGTCCACAACGAGCGGAACACCGTGCGCATGGGCGATCTCTGCGATGGCGCCTATATCGGACATCACGCCAAAGTAATCGGGGGAGGTGATGTACACTGCACAGACCTCTTCCTCCTGCGAGAGGGCCCGCTCAACGTCCTGCGGGTCAATCCGGCCGATCAGCCGTTCATCCTGTTCCCGGCGAGGGTATACCCACACCGGCTCCAACCCCAAAAGTGCCATCGCATTGACTGCGGCCGCGTGGATGTTCCTGCCCGCTACCACCTTTGCGCCCTTTTTTCCCACCAGGCGCAGCATCGCCTGAATGCACAGCGTCGATCCTCCCGCGCTGAGCACCGTCGAACAGGTGCCATACAGTTTTGTAAAGAGCTCCTCCAGCTCCTTTAAGGGGCCGTCGTCCTCAAACAGGCTGTCGGTGCCCTCCACCTCGGTGACATCGTAGGCGGCAACGGGGCCAAACGGCTCGATCGGTGCACCCTTGTGTCCGGGCATGTGCAGCCGCGACCAGTCCGCGTCGATATACTCCTCCAATGCGCGGTGCAGCGGAGTTTTGCTATTGTTCATCGTTTGTCTCCTCCTCTAACAGGGCAATGTTGCGCAGGATGGTCTTTTTTCCGCGGTAGTTGTAGGCGCGGGTCTTGAGCAGCTCTTGGGCTGTTTGTTGGTCAAACACCGGGATCGCCGACGCCAAAAATTCCGGAACTGGACTCAGCTTCGGCGCCCGGTTGTATGGGCAGACATCGTTGCAGATGTCGCACCCCCAGATCAGCCCTCCCGATCGAATCTGCTCTTTCTCCCACTGGCTCAGCTCTCCCTTTTTCTGGGTGAGGTGCGAACGGCAGCGGGAGAGTTCCACCCTCCCGTCCGGTTGCAACGCTCCCTGTGGACAAGCCCGCAGACACCGGTTGCAGCCGATACATTCCGGCGGTGAAACCGGCTTGTCCGCATCGAGGGCAAGATCGGTGACGACCTCCCCGATAAAGACATAGCTGCCAAAATCCGGGTGCAGCAGCAGACCATTCTTCCCCCTTTGTCCCAATCCAGCCAAAAAGGCCGCCTGCACCTCAGGGATGGGGGAATTGTCGGTGAACGGTTCAAAACTGTTTTGCTCAAACTCCTCACAGAGTCTTTGGCAAAACCGGCGCAGATATTCTCCGGCAATTAGATGGTAGTCGGTGACCATCGCATAGCGTGAAATATTGCGCTCCGGGTGCTCCCCGGTATAATATGGGAACAGGCAAACCAGCACAGATTTTGCTGCTTTTGGCAGCCGCTGGGCTGCCCGGCAGGGAAGCAGCCCTGCTAAATCTTCAAAATTGCAGATTCCAAAGGGGTAACAATCGCTCCCTCTCAAAATTTCTCCCGCAATTCCTTTGACAATCTGTGTCTGCTGCATGGCGCTCCCCCCTTTTTCTGCCTATTACTGTATCACATTCTCTCTTTTTGCGCAACCGCGGCTATTTTGAGGGCAAAATTATCTTTTTTCCCACAAATTAGTTAAAACAAAGATTATCCTTTTCATGCAGCAAAATTTATGCTACAATACCGGTAGGCTATTTCTTAACCTCAATTCTACAATAGGGGGAATTTAATATTATGAATATCAGCATGTTCGATATTCTCGGTCCCATTATGATCGGCCCTTCCAGCTCTCACACCGCCGGTGCACAGCGCATCGGAAAGGCAATGCACAACATGATTGCCAATAAACAGATCAAGGCGGTCCACTTCATCCTGCACGGCTCGTTCCATCTGACCCTGCGGGGCCACGGCACCGACCGCGCGCTGGTTGGCGGCGTCCTGGGCATGAACGCCTACGATCCACAGCTGAAAAACTCGCTGCAAATTGCCGAGGAACGCGGCATTGAGGTCACCTTTGAGGGGGCAGATCTGGGCGACGTGCATCCGAATACCGTGCGCATCATCGCACAGACCACCGACGGCACAATCACCTCGCTGACCGGTTCGTCGGTTGGCGGCGGTGAAATTGAAATTGTCAACATCAACGGAACCCCGGCAAACTTCTCCGGCCGCTACCCGGCAGTGGTCATCAACCACGTCGACCGCCTGGGAATCATCAGCCACATCACTTCGATTCTGGCCATCAACCAGATCAACATCGCCACCGTTGTGAACTCCCGCGACAGCACCGGCAAGAAGGCGGTCACCATGATCGAAACCGAAACGCCAGTGGACGAGTCGGTCAAGAAGGAATTGGAAAGCATGTCTGCTGTGGAGAGCGTAGTCACGATGGAGAAGGTCAGCTGATCCGATCCTTCTGTGTAGGACAAAATGCGATCTCTCACGCTACTAAACATGAAAGGAACCTGTTGTTATGTATTTTTCTGCTAAGGAAATGCTCGCCCAGCTGCAGGGTACAGACAAGCGCATCTGCGACCTTGTCATTCAAAATGAAATCGAGCTGTTTCAAAACTCTTACGATAAAATTATGGACATGCTGGAAGAACGCTACCAGATTATGTACAACTCCGCCCACGATGCCCTGGAAAAGGAAATCCGCTCGCTGAGCGGGCTCACCGGCGGCAGCGCGCGCAAAATGTGGGAGTACTACAAAAAAGGGTCGATGATCTGTGATGGCACCGTCATCCGCGGTGCAGCGTACGCCCTTTCTTGCCTGGAGGTCAACGCCTCGATGGGCCTGATCGTCGCTGCTCCGACCGCCGGCGCCTGCGGCATCCTGCCGGGCTGCCTGCTCACCGTCGCCGAGAAGCACGACATCCCGCACCAGCAGGTGCTGGAAGCCCTGGCAACCGCTTCGGGCATCGGCCAGATCATCGTAAAGAAAGCCACCGTTTCGGGCGCTGAAGGCGGATGCCAGGCCGAGTGCGGCAGTGCTGCCGCGATGGCTGCGGGCGCTGTCGTGGAGATGCTCGGCGGTACCCCTGCACAGGCATTTGACGCAGCTGCCATCGCAATGCAAAACATCATGGGCCTCGTTTGCGACCCAGTTGCAGGCTTGGTCGAGATGCCGTGCGCCAAACGAAACGCCTCGGGCGTCGCAAACGCTCTGGTCAGCGCGGACCTCGCTTTGAGCGGCATTTTCAGTGAGGTGCCGTTTGACGAAGTGGTGGAAGCGATGTACAAGGTCGGCAAAGCGCTGCCATCCACCCTGCGCGAGACAGCGTTGGGCGGACTTGCGACGACACCGACTGCACTGGCTATGAAGGAAAAGATCTACGGCAAGGGCTCTGCGGAGCCTGCGTGCAGCGGGGACTGCGCATCCTGCGGAATGTGCTAACCTGCACCATATATACTGTGAAAAGAAGAGTGGCTGGCGGGAAATTGTCCCGCCAGCCACTCTTTTTCTTTCTGCTGCCTGCACTTTGCCAAAAGACAGATGCCGGCCGTCACCCTGCCTATCTGCCCTTGTTTTCCAGAACCTGCTTTGCGTGGAAGCGCAGTTCGTCGGCATTGTGTATGTCATTGGTATTCTGGATCAGCGACCCCTGGATGTCCTCCGGCAAACTCAGGAAAAATTGCTTTGCCCGCTCGTCCTTTGCCAGCAAATCATTTAGATTGCGCATCGTTTTTCCCCCTTTCCTGCCATTTCTTTCCCCCCTAGTTTGTCCCGCTTTTCGCACAGCTATACGCTTTACTGCAAAACAAATTCATTCCCTCCCTTTTGCACCTTTTTGCCCGCGGTTTTCTATACTGTAGTAAGCTCGTGATTTTGCAAGGAGGTCCTTACCATGTCTGAAAATGCTCCGATTCGTTTCTTCCTGGGCGCCAATTCCCCACAAGGATTTGTCTCCCACTTCGACCAGCTCGATTGCGGCGACCCACAGTGGCACACCTTCATCATCAAAGGTGGACCGGGTTGCGGCAAATCTACCTTTATGAAGCGCATCGCCTCGGTCTTTGCCGAACGCTGCAAGGGGATGCAGCTGATTCCCTGTTCCTCCGACCCCGACTCGCTGGACGCCGTTATCCTGCCCGAATGGAAAGTCTCTATCGTCGATGGCACCGCTCCCCACGTCCTTGAGCCAAAAAATCCTGCCCTTTCGGAGAGCATCCTCTCCTTCGGCGACTTTCTGGACCCGCTCAAGATTAAACCGCACGCCGACACCATCCGCAAGATCGACAAGGTCACTTCCAAAAATTACGCGCAGGCCATCGACTGTCTTGCCGCTGCAAAGAGCTTTCTGTCAGACTCTAACCGCATTGCGATGGGCTGTCTTTCGGTTGAAAAGCTCTCTTCCTATGCCCGCCATTTCGCCTGCAAGCACTTCCCTCGCCGCTGCGGCCATCCGGGACGCGGCAAAGAGAGCGTGCGCTTTTTGAGCGCAGTAAATGTTCAGGGCGTCACCAGCCTTGCACAGACCGCCTCCACCCTGTGCGATCACATCTGCTTCATCGCAGACGATTGGGGCGCCGCTGCCTCTCTGTTTTTGTGCGCGCTGCGTTCCTACGCTCTGGACAACGGCTACGACGTCATCACCTGCTACTGCCCGCTGGCTCCTAACCAGAAGATCGACCACCTGTTCATCCCTGCGCTTGGACTCGGCTTTATGACAGAGAACCGCTTCCACAACCTTTCCGGCGTCATCCCCGATCGCCGCATCCATGCAAAACGCTTTTTGGACATTGAGACGATGCACCACCACAAAAAACGCCTGAGCTTTAATCAGAAGGCCGCTGCCCAGATGATCCGTCAGGCGATCTCCATCCTTGCAGAAAACAAGGAGCTGCACGACGAACTGGAGGCCATCTACCTTGCCGCCATGGACTTTTCCCAGATGGATGCTATGCTCGAACATGTTGCCTCGCAGATTGTGGACTTTCGCGCCGCGCGGGAAGGAGCGCTGCTGCTTTAAACTTTCTGCCATAAAAAAGGTGGAAAACGCAAGGGAAAGCCAATCTGCACCCTTTTGCCATTCCCAGAGTACATAGCCCACTCTGCTACGACCACCCTTTTCTCACGCAAAAAGAAAATGCCCCCTTTTTTCTCACCCCTGTTTTGCAAACGATATCCCGTTTCGTTTCTCCACTTTGCATAATAGTTTACAAAAAAACAGGAGCAAAGCAAAATGCTTTGCTCCTGTTTTTTTCAATTTAAAAAGTTAGTCCTTTAAAATGCGCTTATACATATTGATGTACTCGCCGGCAGATTTATTCCAGCTAAAGTCGCTGTTCATTGCATTTTCCATCGCTTTGTGCCACAGCGGCTTGTTGCCATATAAGCCTTCTGCGCGCTGGATAGCGCCCAGCATATCGTGCGCATTATAGGTCTTAAAGGTAAAGCCATTGCCGTCGTCTCCACCCATGTCGTGAATGCTGTCCTTCAGACCGCCTGTCTCGCGGACGATCGGCAGCGTGCCATATCGCGCAGCCACCATCTGAGCCAATCCACAAGGCTCACTCTTGGAGGGCATCAGGAAGGCATCGGCACCGGCATAGATCTTCTTGGAGAGGTTTGGCAAGAAGCCGATCTTGACCGCTACACGGCCCGGATACTCGTTCTGCTTTTCGGTAAAGAAGCTTTCATAGTCCTTGTCGCCCGAGCCCAGCAGCACAAAGGCGATGTTGTCCCGCATGAGGATATCGAAGATATACTTGACAAGATCCAAGCCCTTGTGGGAGACCAATCTGGACACCATGCCGACCAGCATCCGGTTGCCGTCCGGCTCCAGACCCATCTCCTTCATCAGCTCCAGCTTGTTGATCTGTTTATCCTCCAGCGAGTGGATGTCGTAATTTTTATAGATATTTTGATCAGTCTTTGGGTTGTTCGCTTCCAGATCAATGCCGTTGAGGATGCCGATTACACGATCCCCTTTGGCGCTCAGAATGGGGTCCAGTCCGTGAGAGAACCACGGGTCGTGGATCTCCATGGCATAGCTCGGGCTGACGGTGTTGACCATGTTGACCTGCACGATCGCAGCCTTCATCATGTTCAGGCATCCGTTATATTCGAGCACCGGATTCTGATACTCCGGGATTCCCAGCACATCCCAGGCGATCTCCATGCCGTACTGTCCCTGATACTGGATGTTGTGGATGGTAAAGACCGTCTTGATGTCGTGATATTTGGGGATGCTGCGATAGAAGGTGTTCAAATATACCGGAACCAACGCGGTGTGCCAATCGTTTGCATGGACGACATCCGGGTCAAAGTCGATGTAGTTGAGCATCTCCATTGCCGCCTTGGAGAAGAAAGCAAACCGCTCTGCATCGTCATAATAGCCGTACAGATTGTCCCGTTTAAAGTAGTACTCGTTGTCCAGGAAGTAGTAAACTACCCCGTTATAAACTGCTTTAAAGACGCCGCAGTACTGGTTGCGCCAGGCCAGCGGAACATTAAAGTTGCGGACAAACTGCATCCGCTCGCGGAACTGCTGTGCAATATTTTTATACAGCGGGATCACAACCCGGCACTCATTGCCGGTATCACACAGTGCCTTGGGCAGCGAACCCGCTACATCTGCCAATCCTCCCGAAGCGATAAATGGCCTTGCCTCGCTTGCAACAAACAATATTTTCATACAGGATAACCCCCTTTTTCATGCTGCCCGTCCGATATTCTTAAAAAGGGAAGCCCCTCCTTGACGAGAAGGAGGGAGCTTCTCTGATTTTTTTGTTAGATTGCAGTGCCTTTTTCGACAAAGAACGGATATTCCTCACAGCCAACCAGCCGTCTGGAGTCGCGGATCATGACGTCTTTATCGGTGACCACGCAGTCGAGCTGACAATTTTCGCCTACGACGGTGCCCTGCATGATGATCGAATTTTTGACCACCGCGCCGCGTCCAACCTTAACGCCGCGGAAGATGATCGAATTCTCTACCGTGCCCTCAATGACGCAGCCATCGGCGATCATCGAATTGCTGGCTTTGGCGTTGATGCCGTATTTGACCGGCACCTCGTCGCGGACTTTGGTGTAAACCGGGCGCTCTGCCGGGAACAGCGCCTTGCGCACCTCCGGCTTCAACAGCTCCAGATTGCAGTCAAAGTAGGACTGCAGGGAGTTGATGTTGGCCACATAATCCGGGAACTCATAACCGTAGATCTTTAAGTTTCTGTTTCCCGCCTGCAAGACAACCTGCGTAAAGCTGTAGACGTTTGCGCTGGCAGAATCGCCGATGATGCGCTCCAACAGGCGCTTGTCAATGACGGTGACGTTGAGCAGCACATTGCCCTGCTCCACCTCTGGATTGACGTATGCGCCGTTCACGCGCCGGTTTTCGTCCATGCTGATGGTGGTGACATCGCGGTGGATGGATTTGGTGATCGGTTTATTTTGATAAACGACCGTCACATCGGCATCGTGCGCCTTGTGGTAACGGATGATGTCGCTGTAATCCATCGAGGCGATGTTATCGCAGTCGCTCATAATGACAAGCTCTGCGCGGGATTCCTTGATGTATGTATAGATGTTGTTGAGCGCTTCCAGGCGTCCCCTATAGTATACCGACTCCTGACGTCCATACGGCGGCAGAATGGTTAAGCCTCCCTTTTTGCGGGAGAGGTCCCACTCCTTGCCGGTGCCCACATGGTCCATCAGCGACTGGAAGTTGCTCTTTGTGATAATGCCAACATCCTTTACGCCGGAATTGATCATATTCGAGAGCACAAAATCAATCAAACGGTATCTGCCTCCAAATGGAACAGACGCCATTGTGCGGTGCTCTGTGATTTTGCCCATCATCGTATCGTGCATGTTGGAAAATACGATTCCCAATGTCTTACTCATCATCGCCGCTCACCTCCGGTACATCCTGCTCAATCATTCCCTTTGCTGGCACAGTTGCGCCCTTGCCGATCTGAATTCCCTTGGCCACAACGGTGACGCCCCAGTGTTCCTTGTCCTCCATGTTCTCCGGCCGGCATCCGACCTTGGCGTTTTCGCCGACCACAACATCCTCTGCAATGATCGAGTATTCGACCGACGCACCAGCTTTGATGACCGAACCTGGCATGACGATGCTGTCATGTACAGTTGCGCCCTTTTCCACCGTGACGCCGGCAAACAGGATGGAGAAGTCCACCTCTCCTTCCACTGTGCAGCCCTCGCTGATCATTGCATTCTGGGTAACAGCACCCGGCGCTACATACTGCGGCGGCATAACCGGGTTTCTGGCATAGATCTTCCAGCTGTCGTCGTACAGGTCGAGCGGAACATTCGGGTTGAGCAGGTCCATGTTGGCCTCCCACAGCGAATCGATGGTTCCAACATCCTTCCAGTACCCCTCAAAAGCGTAGGCGTACATCCGCTCATTGTTCTGGAGCATGGCCGGGATGACGTTCTTGCCAAAATCGTTTTCCGAATCTGGATTTGCAGCGTCCTCCTCGAGATATTTTCTCAATTTGCTCCAGGTAAAGATATAAATTCCCATCGAGGCCAGGTTGCTCTTTGGCTCCTTTGGCTTCTCTGCAAACTCATAGATTCTCTTCTCCTCATCACAGGCCATGATGCCAAAGCGGGAAGCCTCCTCCCACGGCACTTCCATGACCGCGATGGTGCAGTCCGCTTCCTTTTCCTTGTGGAACTCCAGCATCTTGGAGTAGTCCATCTTATAGATGTGGTCACCGGAAAGGATGACGACATAGGAGGGGTCATAGCGGTTGATGAAGTTGATGTTCTGATAGATGGCGTTGGCCGTGCCGGTGTACCAGTTGGAGTTGGAGATCTTCTGATATGGCGGCAGGACATAGACGCCTCCGTGGATGCGGTCCAAGTCCCATGGCTGTCCGTTCCCGATATACTCGTTGAGCTCCAACGGCTGATATTGGGTCAGCACGCCGACGGTATCGATGCCGGAGTTGACACAGTTGGACAGAGGGAAGTCGATGATGCGGTACTTTCCTCCAAACGGCACTGCCGGCTTAGCGATATTTCTGGTCAGCGCATACAGGCGGCTTCCCTGTCCACCTGCCAGAAGCATCGCGATCCATTCTTTTTTTGCGATCATGGTTATCCTCCTCTGAATCAAACTCTATAAAAAGTTCGGTTTATTCTTCTGTTTTCTCCACCGCTTTTTTGCGCGTCCGCTTTGGCTTGGGTTGCTGCTCTGTTGAACCCGCAGCCGCTTTTTTGCGGGTTGTTTTTGGCTTTGTTGTCTTGGACGCCGCCTTTGCCTTGGAAGGCTCGGAGTTGCGCGCAGTCTTTGGCTTTTGTTCTTCCTCCACAGCCTGGCTTGTTTCCACATCAATCACCTGCGACTCCTCCGGCTCGGGCTGGATGGCAGACGGTTTGAGGTACATAGCCGACATCGGCGGGATATCCACTGCGATGGAATTGGATTTGCCGTGCATTGGAATCTTTTCCGAAAGGATGACTTCCTTTTCTGGGATGCCCTTGCCTCCATACCGGATGTCGTCGGAGGTGAAGGCAACCTCATAGTTTTTCTGCTCTGGAATGCCAAAGCGATATCCGTCGCGCTCCACAGGGGCGAAGTTGCAGATGACGATGACATCCTCTCCTGCATCATTGGTGCGGCGGAAGATAATCACATTCTGGCTGTTATCGTCGTGAACCAGCCACTGGAATCCATCCCAGCTGTCATCGATCTCCCACAGCGGAGAATTTTCCGTGTAGAAGTGGTTGAGGTCCCGCACATAGTTTTGCAGTTTCCGATGGCTTTCATAGGAAAGCAGCTGCCAGTCCAGCTCTTTTTCAAAGTTCCACTCGATGAACTGTCCAAACTCCTGGCCCATAAAGAGCAACTTCTTGCCCGGATGTGCCATCATATAGCCAAACAAGGTGCGCATGCCGGCAAACTTCTGGCTGTATTCTCCCGGCATCTTGTTGATCAGCGAGCACTTGCCGTGCACCACTTCATCGTGCGAGAGCGGCAGAATGTAGTTTTCTGAAAATGCGTACATCATGCTGAAGGTCAGCTTGTCGTGGTTGTAGGAGCGATAGATGGGATCGAGCGATATGTAGCTGAGAATGTCGTTCATCCAGCCCATGTTCCACTTAAAGTTAAAGCCCAAACCGCCCACATAAGGGGGTTTGGTGACCAGCGGCCACGCCGAAGATTCCTCCGCAATCATCATGACGTCGCTGTGTTCGCCCAAAATTGCGCTGTTGAGTTTCTTTAAAAATTCGATTGCTTCCAGATTTTCGTTGCCGCCGTGGACATTGGGCGTCCACTCCCAAGACTCACGGCCATAATCCAGATAGAGCATCGAGGCCACCGCATCGACGCGCAGGCCATCGATGTGGTACTTTTCAACCCAGAACATTGCGCTGGAGATCAAAAAGCTCTGGACCTCCGGACGCCCAAAATCAAAGATGCGGGTGCCCCAATGTGGGTGCTCCCGTTTCTGTGGGTCCTGATATTCATAGCATTGGGTGCCGTCAAATTCATACAGGCCCTGCTCATCTTTTGGGAAGTGCGCTGGTACCCAGTCCATGATGACACCGATGTTGTTTTCGTGGAATTTATTGACAAAATACATCAGGTCTTTTGGGGTGCCATAGCGGGATGTGGCTGCAAAATAGCCTGTGACCTGATAGCCCCAGGAGGCATCCAGCGGGTATTCGGTGACCGGCATCAGCTCGATGTGGGTATATCCCATCTCCTTGACGTATTCCACCAGCTCGTCCGCCAGTTTGCGGTAATCGAAAAACTTTCCGTCCTCATACTGCCGCCACGATCCCAGATGAACCTCATAGATGTTCATCGGTTCGCCCACATGGTTTTCCAGCTTGCGCTTTTCCATCCACGCCTGATCCTTCCAGGGGTATTTTCCCAACTCATAAAAGCGGGAAGCCGACTCTGGGCGGGTCTGCATATGATATGCGTACGGATCGGTTTTTAGCACCACATTTCCTGTCACGGTTTCGATGCTGTATTTATACATGTCATACTGCTTGATATCCGGAATAAAGGCCTCCCACAGGCCATTTTCACTGATTTTTTCCATCGGATTGCAGCTTCTGTCCCAGCTGTTAAAATCGCCCACAACCGAAATGCTCTGCGCATGCGGAGCCCAAACACGAAAGATCGCACCGGCAACCCCTTTTCGTTTTGCCGAGTGGGATCCCATGAATTCATATGCCTTGTAATTTGTTCCCTGATGGAACAGATAAATCGGCACTTCGTCTTTTTTATTCACCTTGTACACACTATCAACCCCCTCGTGTTTAGCATTATCATACCAGAATTCCTATCTTTTTTCAAGCATTTATTGTATAAAATCATAAAACATTACCGTGTACTTTACAAAATCTTTGTTGTATATTAACAAAGATTTGCCAATTTTCCTGCCGCAAACTCTCCCCGTTTTGCACAATCCAATCACTTTCTTTTCCATTTTTTAGGCAAAAAAGCAACTAGAAAAACATCTTGCGCGTTTTTCGCTTTTTTTATAGTGCAGATTTTACAAATCTGTTCTCCCCCATCCTAGCACAATCTTCCACCGCATTTTATCGAAAATTGCGATATTCTTTTTGGAAAGATGGGAAAAGAAAAAAGGCGCAGCTTTTCGCCACGCCTTTTTTGTTCCGATCAATTTTAATTACTGTGCGTCAACAGCAGACATATGTTTGATCAGCTCAAGAACCTTGTTGGAATAACCCCACTCGTTGTCGTACCAGGAAACGAGTTTTACGAAGGTATCGTTGAGCATGATGCCTGCTTTTGCATCAAAGATAGAAGTTCTTGGATCGCCCAGGAAGTCGGAAGAAACGACCATATCCTCGGTGTAACCCAGGATACCCTTCATGGTGGTTTCAGAAGCCTCTTTTACCTTTGCGCAGATCTCTTCATAGGTGGTAGGTTTTGCAAGTTTTACAGTCAGGTCAACAACCGAAACGTCCAGAGTTGGAACGCGGAAGGACATGCCGGTCAGTTTTCCTTTCATCTCTGGGATAACCAGAGCGCAAGCTTTTGCAGCGCCGGTGGTGGAAGGAATGATGTTGCCGGAAGCAGCGCGGCCGCCTCTCCAATCCTTCTTGGAAGGACCATCAACGGTCTTCTGGGTAGCAGTGGTGGAGTGAACGGTGCTCATCAGGCCCTCAACGATGCCGAAGTTGTCGTTGATAACCTTTACCAGCGGAGCCAGGCAGTTGGTGGTGCAGGATGCGTTGGAAACAACGGTCATATCCTTGGTGTATTTGTCTTCGTTTACGCCGACAACGAAGGTTGGGGTCTCTTTATCCTTTGCAGGAGCGGAGATAACGACCTTCTTTGCGCCAGCCTGGATGTGAGCGGAAGCCTTTTCGGTGGTGGTGAATACGCCGGTAGACTCTACAACATACTCAGCGCCGCACTCTTTCCACGGAATTTCGCTCGGCTCTTTGCAGGCATATACGTTGATTTCGTGACCGTTGACAACAAATTTGCCGTCACGGGTTCCAAGCTCGCCCTTGAACTGGCCGTGCATAGAATCATATTTTGTCATATATACCATGTAATCGAGATCGATGAATGGATCGTTGATGCCGACGACCTCATAGACTTCCGGCTGCGCCATTGCTGCGCGGAATACTAATCTACCAATACGGCCAAAACCGTTGATACCAATTTTAATTGCCATGAGAATCAACCTCCTAAATTTTTTTGCAACTCTGCACCTATATATTACCCTATTTTCTGGAAATATACAATCCCTTTGTTATATTTTTAACTAAAATTTATCACTTTCCTTTTTCTTATGCCGCCCTTGTGTGTACATTTTGTGCATCCTGACAGCCTTCTAAACTTCTCACCTTCTCTTCTTTCTTTCCATACACTATTAGCAGACCGTGGATTGATTTTTTCCATAAAGTTCGGTATACTAAAACAAAATAGCAAATTTTGTCAAAATTTGTTGTATTTTGTCGAGTGGGCTGACAGGGGTATATTCCTGTACGAATTTGGCAGAATAAAGCAGAGATTCTGGACAGAAAGAGGTGTGGTATGAATCCGGACTTTCTTGTACAATATGAAACCTCCCTTGCACCGATGATGCAATCTGCCGAGCAGCTTCCGCTGCCCATTGCACTGGTGGATAACCATCTGGTGCAGCACTGGGAAAATCGGTACTGCCGCGAGCATTATCCGTTTTTGTGCGGCCGGGACGGCGTCCTCTCCCTGCTGCAAGGATATGATGTCCAATCCATCATCCATTCCTTGCAGATCCAATCTGGGGTGCTTTCCTACCCGTCGCTGGTGCCGATGGTGCACACCTCCCTGACCCTCTCCCCCATCTTCGATCAGGGACTGTTGATCGGGGCGCTGGTCCACTTTACCGTCACCTCCACCGAGCTGTTTTCCTCCAACACCAACCGCGCACAGGAGATGCTGCAAAACTTCAGCTCCACCCTGCGCGATCCGCTCAGCTTGATCTTCTCCACCATCTCCTCGATGGCCCGCCGCCTGGAGGTGGACGACGTGATTTCCTGCGAAGCGATGCTGCAAGAGCTCTACCACGCCTGTTACCACATGCTCAAAGCGTGCAGCAGCCTGAGCGAGTACGCAAGCTATGCAAACGGCTTGACGCTGCTCAACCTCCACTCTGTTCCTCTGGACATATACCTCAACGACCTGCTGCACAACATGCAGATGATGCTGCGGCGCAGCGGAATCACCCTGCAATATCAGCTTCCAAAGGAACCGCTCAACGCCGTACTGGACCCCGACAAGCTGGTGGTTGTCCTTTCCAGCCTGATCTCCAACAGCGCCGCCTTTATGGAAGAGTCCGGCGATAACCGGAAAATTCAGGTGGAGGTGGAGGCCAGCAAACATTCGATCCGTTTTGTCGTGTCGGACAATGGGCTGGGCATCCCGCCCGAAATTTTGCCCCAGGTCTTTGAGCCCTTTTTCACCTATGGCCGCAACGACCTGCAACACACCCACCTCGGGCTGGGGCTGACACTGTGCAAGCTGATTATCCGCCATCACGGCGGGGACATCTCGATTTTGTCGACACCAGAGCGCGGCACCACCGTCACCTTCACCATCTCCAGGGATCTAAAAGCTAAGGACGGGCAAAAGGTGACCTTCTGTGACAACTCGGTGGACTATATCAGCAACCGCTATTCCCCGATGTACACCTATTTATCGGATGTCTGCGAGTGGATTAATCCATAAAAGTTTGTAAAAAAGGATTCAGAGAACAATCAAAGTTCTCTGAATCCTTTTTATTTTCTGTATGCTTATTTTATTCAACCGAAATGATAAAGTAGTAAACCGGCTGTTTGCCCTCGATGAGGACAACCTCTGCGCTGTCTCCCAAACGCTCGGCAACCGCTGCACGGATCTCCTCGGCCTGCTCTGCGGTGATGTCCTCACCATAGATCAGGGTGACAAAGTTTCCGTCCTTGTTTGGCGACTTTCTTACCAGGCTGTGGGTCAGCTTGACAACCGCCTTTTTCAAGTCGGTCTCCACAAAGGACATCTTGCCGTTTTCCAGCGCCAGCAGCTCGCCCTTCTTGATGTTGTGGCCCTCATAGTCGCTGTCCCGCGCTGCAAAGGTGATCGAACCGGTTCCAACCTTTTCATACGCTTTGACCATGTTCATCATGTTCTGCTTGCGGTCCAGTCCCGGATCAAAGGCAAGCATTGCAGACAGTCCCTGCGGTACGGTGCGGGTTTGCAGAACATACACCTTGCGGTCGGCAAGATTTGCCGCCTGCTCTGCCGCCATGATGATATTCTTGTTGTTGGGCAGTACAAAAACGCGCTTGGCTGCGGTGGCATGGATGGCCGAGAGGATATCTTCGGTGGATGGATTCATTGTCTGTCCGCCGCTGACCACATTGTCGACCCCGAGATCGGTAAACAGCTTTTTGACGCCCTCGCCCGCTGCAACCGCTACAAAGCCATATTCCTTGTCCGGGTCTACCGCCTTATACGGGAAGGCAGGCTGTCCTTCTGCCTGAAGGTCTACCAGCTTGTTGTTGTCGCCGTGCTGCACCTTCATGTTGT
Organism: Clostridiales bacterium; assembly: GCA_019423685.1. GTDB lineage: Bacteria > Bacillota > Clostridia > Oscillospirales > Ruminococcaceae > Negativibacillus. The sequence goes on from JAHZAY010000003.1 coordinate 134,806, forward strand.
CGATCTTCATGTTGGTTAAGTATCCCAGCTTGAGCGCTGCCTGAATGGCGTTGCCCGGCTCGTTCGTGTGCACGTGACACTTGATGATTTCGTCGTCATCCACCACTACAACGCAGTCGCCGATCGACTCGAGATAGGCGCGCAGAGCCAATGGATCTGCATTCGGGTCTTCCTTGTTGATGATAAACTCGGTGCAGTAGCAGAAATGAATGTCCTCTTCGTTAAACTCGGCGGCAACTCCCTGAGCGCGCTTTTCCTTTGGCGCCTCCTGCTCCTCCTGAGATGGCACGATCTGGTCATTCTCAATCACCGAGAGCATACCTTTCCAGATGACCACAAAGCCCTGACCGCCTGCGTCCACAACGCCCGCCTTTTTGAGCACCGGCAGCTGCTCCGGTGTCTGCGCCAGCGCCTCCTCTGCGCTTGCCAGGATCGCTTTCCACATGGCGACCGGATCGCTCTCACCCTGTTCGGCAAGCTCGTTTGCGTGCTCCGAGGCAACGCGGGCGACGGTGAGGATGGTGCCCTCCGTCGGCTTCATAACCGCTTTATAAGCGGCTGCAACGCCCAGAGACAGCGCGTTTGCGATGTCCTTGCCGTCCGCTTCTTCCTTGCCCTCCAAGCCCTTGGAGAAACCTCTAAACAGAAGCGAAAGGATGACGCCGGAGTTTCCGCGCGCGCCGCGCAGCAGTGCGGAGGCTGCCTTTTTGGAGACCTTTTCCACAGTCGGATCATCCTTGAGCATCTCCAGCTCCCGTTTGGCCGCATTGATGGTCATCGACATATTGGTGCCGGTGTCGCCGTCTGGTACAGGGAAAACATTGAGTGCGTCCACCTGCTGCCTGCAATTCGAAATGCTGTTTGCGCCAGAGATAAACGCATCTCTGAGCTGACTTCCCTTTATCACGATTCTAACACTCCTTAACAAAAACAAAACTTTCCGCACAGAGTTGTATCCGCTCTGTACCCCTGCCGCCTGTGTGGGACAGGGCGCTTTGTGGTTTACTGCTTCATATCGTCAACAAAGACGTTGACTTTGGCTACCTGAAGGCCGGTGGCCTCCTCTACCGTGTAGCGCACCTTGTTGACAATGCTCTTGACAATGGCCGAAATGTTGACACCGTAGGTGACTGCGATGTGCAGATCAATGACCAGTCCTCCCGCGACGGTGCGAACTTTGACGCCCTTGTCCTGTGCCTCGTCCTTCTTTAAAATATATCGGAGACCCTGAGAGGCCGTGCTCTCCACCATTCCCGCAACGCCAAAGCATTCCGATGCGGCATGGCCAACCAGGTTTGCGAAGTAATCCTGGGAAATCTCAATTGAGCCAAGATGATTCTCAAATTTAATCATAAATCACACGTTCCTTTCTCGCACCTTGCCAGCGCTTTTTCAAGGCATAATTATCAATGATATTATTATACCTTATTTCCGTCTCTTTGGATAGGCTTTCCTTTTGTTTTTTCACCTTTTCATGCTTTATTTACAAATCTCCGGCAGCGCAAACCACAAAAATTAACAACCGTTACAATCGACTTTGTCACTGCCAGCTGCTCATGTTGTAAAACAGGTCGCTGCGGATGGCCACAATGTCCAGCGAGAACTCCCGGGAAAGGCAAAACGTGCCGTTTCGGAAGGCAAGCGGGATCACCGGGTACTCTGCAACAAATTGCTGTGCAAAGGCATCCCATCCCTCACCGGTCGTGTAGGCGGTCTGATAGGCTGCCAGCAGCGTCGACGAGGGGGAAACCCCATAGCCGTACCGCTCTCCGCGGGTCCACAGATGGCTCAAATTCATGTCGTCCGGCAGCAGGATCTCGCCGAGATACAGATCATAGGAGCTGCTGTCCAGCGCTGCAAAATATTCTTCCTGCGCCCGTCCATCCAGCGTGACCGTGATGCCCGCCTCGCCCAGCTGCGCAGCAATCTGGTTTGCCATCTGCACGCGGTCGGCCCCGTCGGTGCAGTACAGCAAGGTGAGCGTGAGATTTTCCGTCTCTCCCAGCAACTGCTTTGCCGCATCCAGGTCGCGCGTTTCGGAGGAAGCGGCGCCGAGCAACGAAAAGTTCGGGTGAACCGGAAGATTGGAGGGCTGCGCGGAGGTCGTCAGCGAGTTTTCGATCAGGTAGGCTCGGTCGAGCGCCTTGCTGATGGCCTGCCGCACCGACGCGTTGGCCGTCGAAGTGCGGCTTGGGTTGGCGCCCAGAAAGATCAATTGGTTGCTGACCACCGGATAGCTGCTGACCGAAAGACTGCCGATGTCGCCGGAAGCTCCCTCGATGTACAGGCAGTCAATGTTGCCCAGCTTTAAGCTGTAGGTCGCGACGTCCTTTTTCTCCAGCGAAACAAGCTCAATCTGCTCTATGCTGGACGCCTCTCCCCAGTAAGAGGGGTTGCGGGTCAAGGTGGCGCTGTTCTCTTCCTGTTTCGACACCTGGTAACGCCCTGTGCCGATATAGCTGCCACCGCTGAGCTTTGCAACCGGGAAGGTCAACAGATTTGCAAACAGTGCGTCTGCGGAGCTCAGGGTGATCTGGACGGTGTTGTCCGATACCGTGTGGGAAGAGATGCCGGTCAGCTGTTCGCGGTAATAGGACCCCTCCGCCATCGCCATGGTCAGGCTGTCATCGAGTTGCTGGGCAGTCAGCGCCGTGCCATCGGTAAAGGTGACGCCCTGTTTCGGGGTCAATGTCCACTGGGTGCCCGAACCGGAAACGGTGGCCAATGCGGGCTGCGCCTCAAAGGTAGTGGAGAGGGTGACCGGCGAGTCGTACAGCAGCATCGCTGCCTTGCGGCTGTTGAGGTCCTGGCAGTTCCAGGGCGAAGCGACGATCGACGCATAATCTCCGGCCAGCCGCAGCTGCTGTGCATTGGTTTGGGTAGCTTGCGGCTGTGATGCAGTTTGCTGCTCCTGAGATTGGCCGACAGTCAGATTGGGGCTAAATGCCTGCTGCTCCTCGATGGTCTGCTGCCCACAACCGCCCAGCAGCAGCAACGCCGAGAGCAGCAGGGCGGCTATCTTTTTTATATGTTTAAAATCTCTATATATTCTCATGCAAATTCCTCAACTGAATAGACCTTCGTTTTAAGCGAGCGGCGCCCCTTTTGTGGCTGGATAGCGGTTGCATTGCGCCGCAAAAATTGCCTTCCAACTTTTTCTTTCCCGCCATCAATCGGATACTGCAATTCGCTCGATGGCCGTGGCGCGGCCGGTCTGCTGATCCAGAGTGATGAGCACACCATTGAGTTCGATGTCCTCGTGGTCATAGTCAAAGCGTGCCGGCATATTGGTGATAAACTTTTGGATGATGATCTGCTTTTGCACGCCCAGCACCGAATTTTTTCCTCCGCACATCCCGGCGTCGGTCAGGTAGGCGGTGCCTTTGGGCAGGATGCGCTCATCGGCTGTCTGCACATGGGTGTGAGTTCCAATCACTGCCGACACCCGTCCATCCAAATAATAGCCCAGCGCCTTCTTTTCGGAGGTCATCTCGGCGTGAAAATCCACCAAAATATTGGGGGTATGGACCTCGCGCAGCAGCCGGTCAGCCGTCTCAAACGGATTTGCTACCGGCTCCATCCCCATCTGCCCCTGCAAGTTGAGGACGCACAGCTGCCAACGCAGCGCATCGAGGACAAACATTCCGCATCCCGGTACACTCTGGTGGTAATTTGCCGGGCGCAAAATTCCCTTTTGCTCCTCCAGCAGCGGGTAGATCTCCCTGCGCTTTAGGACGTGATTGCCGGTCGTGATGACATCCGCTCCGGCGTCAAAGAGCATCTGGGCGCTCTCCGGTGTAATGCCGTTTCCCTCGGCTGAATTTTCCCCGTTGATGATGCAGGCATCCGTCCCGTACAGCTTCTTTAGGCTGCGCAGGTGTCTGCCCACAAATTCGCAGCCGGACTTGCCGACTACATCCCCCAAAAACAAAATCTTCAATGCGCTCGTTCCTCCATCTGCAAATTGTATCCGCACAATTCTTTTATCTTAAATCAGCTTTTTCATGTGGCAGCGCCAAAAGGCCAGCGCGACAAAGACGGTGCACGCCACAATCGCGAGGACCGAAGCTGCCGCCCCTGCGCTGCCGCCGGTCAACAGATCGCCGCTGTCTGCCAACAGGTAATTTGCCAGCGCTGCTGGATTGGCCGAGGTGCCGATGTGGAGAACACCTCCAGAGATCGCCGCCCCCCACACGGAGTGCATCAGCGCCGCATTCCATATATTGCCCGTCTCCACGGTGACAAGTGAAAAGAGCAGGCCCAACAGCATGTAAAAGACCAAGAGCTGTACAGCCTGCGCCACCGTCAATTGCTGGCCGATCAGCTGCACCACACTAAACAGCGCAGAATTGAGCAGTATGCCCGCAAGGCGGTTGATTCCCCGCTCAAAAGCAGACAACAGCATGCCGCGAAAGACCGCTTCCTGCACAATGCCGGCGGTCAGTCCCTGATAAAAGAGGGCACTAAAAAGCACCGCGCCGAGTTCGTCGGTCGAAAGGAAATTGATCTGCCAATAGCCGGGGAGATTGATCAGCGCAATGCACACAAATCCCGGCAGCGCAAAGGCGACCACACACCACAGTGCGCGAAACCGCGGGGCGGCCATCCGGCAGTCTGCGGGCTTCAGTCCCAAAATCCGGCCACACAGCAACCGCAAGGTCAGCCAGACCATCAATCCGCAGCACAAAGCTGCTGCAAGGACGCACAGATCCGCAGGGAGTCCCACCTGCCGCAAGAGCTGACCTGCCAGCTGCGCAATCCCCTGTTCCAACAGCACCGCTGGCAGGACCAACAGCGAGAGCAAGATCCTGATCCAACTTGGTTTGTTTGCCTGAGCCTTTCTTTCCTGTTTCATAGCGGCACTCCTTTCCCTGGTTTATGGATAGTGTACCATCCTATTCACAGAAAGTCTACATTTGCCAAAAAACTTTTACAAATTTTTGATAAATGCTTGTCCCCGGTTTTGGCAAGTTCCCCACTTGTTTGCACGTCGCTGCAATCAGAAAAAAGGGGGCTGTCCGAGAATTGTTGCTACTGCGCGCGCACTAACTCCACCAAAGCCTGCATATCCTCAGGCAAGGGGCAATCCACCTGGATTTCCTCCCCGGTCACCGGCTGAGGGAAGGCGATGTGCCGGCAGTGCAGTGCCTGCCGTGCAATCCGCTCACTTTTTTGGCCATAGAGGCGATCCCCCAGTACCGGGCAGCCCAAATAGGCCATGTGGACCCGAATCTGGTGGGTGCGCCCGGTCTCCAGCACAAAATCCACCAGACTCATCCCCGCTCCCTGCGCCAGCACGCGGTAGTTGGTCACCGCCCGCTGGCCGTCCGGCGCGACAATCCGGCGCATCTCCTCGGGAAACTCCCTTCGGATCGGCGCGTCCACCCGTCCCTGTCTTTCGGGCGGACAGCCGCACAGGATGGCCTGATAGGTCTTGTGAAAGTTGTTGGTCACCTTGGCGGCGGCAAAACGGTTTTTTGCGACCAACACTGCGCCGCTCGTGTCTCGGTCCAGGCGGTTGAGCGGGCGGTACATCAGGTCCAGGCCGAGCTGGTCGCAGTGGGCGGCAAAGACATTGGCCAAGGTATCTGCGGCATGTCCGCAGGATTGGTGGCAGGGCATATCCGCCGGCTTATTAAAGACCAGCAGGTCGTCGTCTTCGTAGGGAATTTCCACCCGGCGGTTGGAGCGAATGAAGTGCTCCACCCCATGTTCTTCACTGTCGATAAAGGTGACCGACAAGGTGTCGCCCGCATGCAGCAGATCGATGGTGCGTGCGTGGGCACCGTTAATCTGCATTCCCTGCGGATAATGTTTGAGCTTGACGATGGTGCGGGTGGAGTAGCCGTGCTGCTGTTTGAGGTATCGCTCCACCGTCTGACCATCATGGTCAGCGGAGATCGGGTAATCGATGGTGCGCATATCGGATCCTTTCTATGATTTACAAAACTTTCTTTTGGCCTGTCCGCTGCAACAATCTGCCGCAACCCAAAGCCGCAAAAAGGAACCTCGCAAAGAGGTTCCTTTTTTGTTCCATCTTTTCGTGGGTTCTAGCCTTTTTTATGCCGCAGCGTCAAAATCCGGGAATTCGATCTCGATGTCCTGGTTGCGGTCGGCAATCACTGCGTGGATGGTCATGTCCATGCTGCAGGTTTCCGGGATCGAATTGGTGTCCACGCTCAGACTTCCGGCGAGGGTATCGACCAGGTCGCGCAGTGCAAATTCGATCTGCATCTTCATTGTCTGATCGTTGATGGCGCTGTCCTGAATCAGCATATCGCAGCTCAGGCCCTTGATTTGCAGGCTCTCGAACAGCTTGCGCTCCATCTCCACAATCATCTGTACCTGCTGGTCGATCAGTGCGTCGATCTGTTCGTCATCCATCTGCAGGCCATCGGTTCCTCCCATGCTTGCGAGCATGGTGTCCATCTGTTCGCGCACCGACTGACGCAGCTGCTCCTCCATATTGGGCAACAGCTCGTCGTTCATCATGCTGCGCATCTGCTCCTGCATCTGTCCGAGCTGCTCTTGCGGCATGGTGAAGCTCACCCGCAGGCCGTTTTCCTCTTCGCTAAATGCAAAGTCCTCGGCTGCGCTGGCGCCGTCGACGTAAATCTGGGCGCTCTCCTCCTGCCCGAGGGTCATCAACTTCTCATAGTCCATCCCCGCTGTGGCAGAGGGCGCCTCGATGTAGGTTCCGGTGGAAGGGTCCAGGGTGTAGGTCTTGCCATCCAGCTGATAAGTTTCGGTATCCATCGAATTTCCCATCAACTCGCCGGTGATCTTCATCGCCATAGTCTGCATCTGATCCTTGAAGGCACCCTCCATCTCGATATCCATCGGGATGGTGTCTGCCCCCAGGGCGATATTCCCGCTGACCTGCGCTGTGAGCCGTCCGCTCTCGATGGCCGCATTCTGGCGCATGGCCTCCCCCATCTGTTCGATCGCCTTTTCCTTGTTCATGCCACAGCCCGCAAGCGCAAGGCAGAACGCCAAGACGACAGCCACTCCGGCAAAAAATCTTCCTCTGTTTCCTTTCATCCTTAAAGCCTCCTTTTTTTGAACTGATCCTTTCTCTCTTTTTGCACAGCGGATAAAGCTATTCTCTCAATTTAGATTTTTCCGCTATTTGCTGTTTTTATAGTACAGGATGCGCAATCCCTTGAGCAACAGATTGGGGTCCTGTACAATTTGGTGCTTGCAGTACGGCGTCACCTTCTGCGAAAGGCCGCCGGTGGCGATGACCTGCACCTTCTGGCCCAATTCCTCCTGAATGCGCTCGATCATCCCGTCGAGCATCGAGGCATTGCCGTAAATCATGCCGCTGTCCATCGCGTCGATGGTGTTGCGGCCGATGACACTTTTGGGAGGAATCAAATCGATGTGCGGCAGAAGGGATGCGCGGCTGGACAGGGCCTCCAGCGAGAGGCGCAATCCCGGCATAATCGCTCCGCCGACAAACTCTTCCTTGTCGTTGATGACCGAAATGGTGGTTGCTGTACCCATGTCCACAACCAGCAGCGGAAGAGGATACTCATGAATGGCGGCCACCGTATCCGCTACCCGGTCCGCCCCCAGCGAGGCGGGGTTATCCAACTTGATGTTGAGTCCGGTTTTGAGTCCCGGCCCCACTACCAGAGGCTTTTTTCCTGTGATGATGCGCAGCGCCGCCTTCATCACGCTGGTCAGCTGCGGCACTACTGAGGAGATGATCGATCCCTCCATCTCGCGGGCGCTGTAGCCGTGCAGGTTTAAAATCTGGTAGATCTCCACCGCATACTGTTCCTCGGTTCGGCGCGCATCGGTGGCCACCCGCGCAGTAAACTCTATTTTATCATTTTCAAAGCCGCCGATCACGACGTTGCTGTTGCCGATATCAATTGCCAGAATCATCTTTGTGCTCCCCTTTCGCTATTTGTTTACGAACTTTAACAGCACCTTGCCCACCGCTGCGGTGATCAGCGCGGCGATGATCGCCTCCGGCACGCCGTTGGTGGCGATCACCAACAGGATAGTCTTGTAAATTAAGTCCGCTGCCACACCCTTGGCACTGCCCCAGCTGTCGCCAAAAAAGACATAGATGAGGTTCATGACCAGCAAGGTGTTTACCATCGAACCGACAAAGCCACAAATTGCCAGCGGGACGGTGTCGCTCTTGACAAACTTCTTGAGCAGGTGAAACAGAAAATACGGAATAATACCCACCAGGATGCGCGGCACAAAGCAGATCACAAGGCTCCACAGGTTGCCGTGTACATTTCCCACCGAATAAAACGGCGAGAAGGTAAAGGAGGTCAGGGAGGGGGTGAGGGTGTTGACCACAAGACTTGTCAGGCCAAACAGTCCGCCTAAAGCGGCGCCTGCCTTCCAACCCAGTAAGATCGAGCCTAAGATGACGGGAATGTGGATGGTGGTTGCCTTGATGGCGCCCAGTGGGATGTACCCCAACGGCGTCATTGACAGCACCACGATGATGCCCGCAAACAGTGCCAGTTTTACCATGTCCTGTGTCTTTTTGGTTGCTTGATTCATATTCAATTCTTCCTTTCGCTGCCGTTCTTCCCTTGGCCCTTGGCCGGAAGATACGTCGCAAATAAATTATAAGCAGATTCATTATAGCGAATCTATAGAAGGATTGCAAGGGAGCGAACTACAAAAACTCCATACACCCGATGAGGACAAGCTTTTCCTGGTGTTTCGCGCTGGACTTCCCTCCCTGCTTCTGCTATACTAATGCTGAACCAATCAGGAAAGGGAAGGATCGCTATGTTAAAAGGAAAAACCGTCGTACTCGGTATCACCGGTTCGATTGCCGCATACAAGATGGCCAACGTCGCCAGCATGCTCTCCAAACAGCACTGCGATGTGCAGGTCATCATGACCAAAAACGCCACCCAGTTCATCACCCCGCTCACCTTTGAGACGCTGTGCAACAGCCGCTGCATGGTCGATACCTTCGACCGCAACTTTCAGTACAACGTCGAGCATGTGGCGCTGGCCAAACGCGCAGATGTCGTGCTCATCGCCCCTGCCTCCGCCAACATCATCGCCAAGATGGCCCACGGCATTGCCGATGACATGCTCTCCACCACCGTCCTTGCCTGCCGGTGCAAAAAGCTGGTGGCCCCTGCGATGAACACCAACATGTACGAGAACCCCATCACCCAGGACAACCTGAACACCCTGCGCCACTACGGCTTCACCGTCATCGACCCGGCGGTCGGAATGTTGGCCTGCAAGGATGTCGGCGCAGGCAAGCTGCCAAAGGAAGAGCTGCTGTACAACCACATCCTGCAAGAAATCCTCTATCCAAAGGACCTTGCCGGCAAAAAGGTGCTGGTCACTGCCGGACCAACCTGTGAACCGATCGACCCGGTGCGCTACATCACCAACCATTCCAGCGGCAAGATGGGCTACGCCATCGCGCGGGACTGCTCGCTGCGCGGAGCTCAGGTCACCCTGGTCACCGGCAAAACCGCTCTGGAACCGTGGCCGTTTGTCGAGACCGTGCAGGTGGAAACGGCACAGCAGATGTTTGATGCGGTCACCGCCCGTGCACCGGAAATGGACATCATCATCAAGTCTGCCGCAGTGGCCGACTACCGCCCCAAAAACGTCGCCGACGAAAAGATCAAAAAGAGCGGCGATGACCTCTCTTTGGAGCTGGAACGCACTCGCGACATCCTGCAATACCTGGGAGAGCACAAGCCGAAGGGACAATTTTTGTGTGGATTCTCGATGGAGACCGAGCACCTGCTGGAAAACTCCCAGAAGAAGCTGTACAAGAAAAATGCCGACATGATCGTGGCCAACAATCTCAAGACAGCCGGCGCCGGATTTTCCGGGGACACCAATGCCGTCACCATCATCACCGCCGAGGGGGCAAAGTCTCTGCCGCTGATGAGCAAGCAGGAAATCGCCCACGAGATCGTCTCGGAGATTCTCTCGGAGCAAAACTCCCGTATATCCTGAGAAAGGAAGGAACGCTATGCAGGACATCGTCATCTGCACAAGCTCCGAGCAGGACAACCGCTACATCCATCAGCAGCTGCGCCTTTACAACCGGCAGTTTATGCGCGACTTTCACGACTACCACTTTCACATCCAGCTGGACGGAAGAATCGTCGCAGGCATCGTCGCTGCCAGCACAATGGACACTCTGGAAGTCGAATTTCTTTTTGTGGAGGAGGCCTACCGCGGGCGCGGGCTTGGACAACAGCTTTTGGAACACGTCGAAAAGCTTGCCCGTCAAGACGGACTGCGTCGCATACTGCTCAACACCTACAGCTTTCAGGCCCCAGGCTTTTATCAAAAGCTCGGATACCAACAGATAGCGGAGATTGCGCCCTGCTTCGGGGACTTTTGTCAATACTTCTTTGTCAGGGAACTATAACTAGCTGCCAGGAAAGGAACGAAACCCATGTCCCATTATGTGCTGTCGGACGTCCATGGAGAGGACGTCCGCTTTCATGCGATGCTTAAAAAAATATGCTTCGGAGCGGAAGACACTCTCTACATTCTCGGTGATGTGGTCGACCGCGGACCACATGGCGTAGAGCTGCTGTGCGAGATTATGCACACTCCCAACATGAAGATGCTTCTGGGAAACCACGAGTTTATGTGTCTGCGCTATTTTGCGCCTGACGCGCCGGAAAAACATATCCAGCACTGGAATCGAAATGGAAACACACCAACTTTAGAAGGCTTTGGCAGGTTAACCCAAGCGGAGAAGGAAGAGACATTAGATTTTCTTCGCGCGCTCCCCTCCCATCTGGAACTGACTGTCAACGGACAGAATTTTTATCTCGTTCACGGCCTGCCCGCCGATACCGTCTACGATGAGGTCTGGCACCGGCCATACAAGGACCCGATCCCAAAACTTGAAAATCGCAAGATCATTCTCGGGCACACTCCAGTTTCCTGTTTTGTACACACTCAAACGCAGGCCTTTGGCCGAAGCGATGAGGAGGAACGTGCCTATGTACAGGCACTCGCTGATCGCGGAGAAAAGCTGTGCATCTTCCACCACCCGCTGTATATTGATATCGACTGTTGCTGTGGATACGACTTCCCAAACCGGCAGCTAGCCTGTTTGCGTCTGGAGGATATGGAAGAATTCTATGTATAATCAAAACCACCCGTTGAACGGGTGGTCTGAACAGGCCCTATAAGGGCCTATCTTCTGTGGCAGCCCCCTACTTGGGGGCTGTTTTTTTATGCCTACTAATTCTTGCTATCCATAAACGGGTTCATCGTTGAACTGGGTTTTTTTCTTGCCTCTTCGGTACCAAAAAAATCGGCAGGAACTGTAACCGTTTACAGTTCCTGCCGATTTACTTTTTTCCGGTCACCCGCACGCCTTAGTAAAATGGTGCTAAGAGGCTATCTTTTCTACAAAATTGTTAATACAGGGATTTAATAATTTCTACGCACCGATCAAGCCCCAAGGTTCCACTATTGAGCGTTATATCATAGTTTTGGGCATGTCCCCATTTCATATCCGTATAAAAAAGGTGATAGGCTGCACGGCGCTTATCTTTGTCCCGCAGACGCTGCTCTGGAGACTCTTCCCGCTCTCCATAAATCGCAACGATGCGCTCTGCGCGGAATTTCATATCTGCATGGATAAAAACGCGCAAGCAGTCCGCTTTATCCTTCAGGATATAGTCCGCACATCGGCCCACGATGACACAGGGACCCTGTTCGGCAAGTTTCGATATGAGCTGATACTGAATGGTCCAGAGATAGTCTGCATTGTTGAGGCCGGAACCATTATGAGAAAAGGTGGTGGATAAAAAGCCACCCGGCGCATATTCTCCTGCCTCTTTGATATAGTTTTCATTAAACCCGGTCTCCTGTGCAATCTTTTGCAGCAACTCATTGTCATAACAGCAAAGCCCAAGCTCTGCTGCCACCCGTTTGCCGATGGTGCGTCCTCCGCTTCCAAATTCACGGCTGATCGTAATGACCCTATTTTTCATTTTTTTACCTCCTTAAAAATCATGCTTGCATGGTCATAGCGTGGCTTTTCTTCAAATGTTCGCGTTCATACACCAGAAGGGCCAAGGAAAGCAGAAATGCTAACCCATCCGCGACTGGTCCAGTCCACAAAACGCCCTCTACGCCTAAAAAAGTAGGCAAGATCAGAGCAGTCGGTACAAAGAAGATAATTTGACGGGCCAAGGAAAGGATAGCCGATTTTATCGGTTTTCCTATAGCCTGGAAATAAACTGCAGCAATCGTTTGGAAACCTGTTAACGGGCACAGCATCAAGAAAATGCGGAAAGCCTTGACCGCAAATTCATTATACAATCCTTCCTCCGATCCAAACAGAGAAATGACCGTCATCGGCGTGAACTGGAAGATAAGGAAGGCAAGAATACATACAATTTCAGATGCAATCAGCGATATTTCAAGTGCCTTCTTGACACGATGAAAGTTTCGAGCGCCATAGTTAAATCCCAAGATAGGCTGTGTACCGGTAGCGATACCCAACAAGATGGCTATCATGATTTGATTGACCTTCATTACAATACCTGTAGCTGTCAGAGGAATCTCTGCGCCGTAGACAGACGAGGTGCCGTAAATAACCAACAGGTTATTGGTCAGTGCCATTACGATGGTGATGGCAAATTGCGTGATAAAGCTGCTCAGTCCAAAAGTAACAATGCTTGTGCAGGTGTGCCCGTTGGGCAAGAAATCCGAACGCTCCAGACGAACCGTTTTAAATCGAGGCATATATGCCAACGACACTACAAAAGATGCCACCTGACCGATAACGGTAGCGATCGCTGCACCGCGGACACCCATATGAAAGATGAATATAAACACAGGGTCCAGGATAACATTGAGGACGGCGCCAACAATCATTGAAGTCATCGCAAATTTTGGACTTCCATCTGCACGAATGATCGAGTTGATCGCCGCAGAGATCATCATAAAGGGCAGGCCGATACCGATGACAAATCCATACTCCAGCGCAAGTGTGCGGAGTGCTTGGGTAGAGCCAAACAGCGTCAGGATCGGATCGAGGAATATCAAAAAGATGGCCGCCAGCAAAATACTGACAACGACAACCAAAGTCACAGCGTTTCCTACACCCTTGCAGCCCACTTCCCTTTTTCCTTCTCCCAATTTCAGGCTCAGGTAGGCGGCACCGCCATTACCGATCATCATCGACAAGGCCAGGGCAATGATGGTGATTGGAAACACTACGTTCGTAGCTCCATTTCCCAGATATCCCACACCCCATCCGATGAAGATCTGATCCACAATATTATAGAGCGAGTTCACCAGCAGAGCGATGACGCTTGGTACGGCAAATTTTAAAATCAGCAATCCGACCGGCTCTGTGGCAAAGGGGCTCTGTTTTTCAGACACTACATTTTCCATTAAAAAAAATACCTCCTAATATTAAGTAACTTGTTACCTATTTGAGCATAAAAATTGGCAGTATGCCGAAAGTCCCTCGGCACACCGCCTGGAACAGATGGGTATTATTCTGAATCAATGTCTTTTATGAGCACATCGGTCAAGCGATTGAGCGTTTGCTGCTCTTCCGGGGTCAGATTTCCGCACAATTCTTCAAAGACTTCCCTGTCATGTGCAAGAATCATTTGATGAATTCCAGCAGACCGCTCTGTACAGGTGATTTTCTTATACCTTCGATCCTGTGCACTGGGAACACACCGAACAAACCCTTTCTTCTCCAGCTGCTGGATGTGCTTGGTCATAGCCGGATGGGTCACATGCTCCAGCTGTTCCAGATCATTTTGGTGTATCTCCGCTTTCCCGGCAGCTTCCAGACGGCTAATTGATCCCAGAACGCGAAGCTGCACCGACGTCAGTCCCATATCACTGGCTTTTTCGTCTAACTTTTTGCGAAAAGCCCGATTGATAATCGCTATCTTCAATCCAAATGGCATCATATTCAAACACCTCTGCCTGCTTCTCAATTAAGTAACCAATTACTTATTATATACCTTTCTTTCGACTTGTCAAGTTCCCTGACAGATAAAGGGCCAAACAGCACCACTGACAGAAGGTTTCCGTTACCAATTACAGAGATAGAAAAAAATTTTAAAGAAAAAAGCTGCAAGTCCAGTTCTATGACTTGCAGCTTTTTTGTCTATTGGGAGCCCCCACTTTAGGAGCTCCCTCAGCCGATTTTTCTTCCCTTACTTTTTCGATGTGCCTGTGGAAACACTCTGCTGCATCTCGTTGCACTGGCCCAAAATTTTTCTGATAAACTGGGTCTTGCATTCACAGTAGGTATCCACATCAAACCGGTACTGCTCTGCAAGCTCTTCCTTTATGCGCTGATACTCGTCTCGCGCCTGTGAGTGGGTGCGCAGATAGTCTCGAAAGGCAATATGTTCGAGGTAGGGTTTAGCATCCGGGCGGCAAACATAGAAGTGATACTTCATCACTCCTTTTTCCTGTTCGTCGTAGTCGCGCGGCCGGAAAAAGGCTTCTCTGCCCGGCAGGCCCAAGTCGCCCTGGTGAACATAGCCGTGCTCCGCCAGCTTTGCGATCACCGCCGGCAGATCGTCCGGGTCTTTGAGCACCGCATCCAGATCGATGACCGGCTTTGCGCCCAGCCCCTCAACCGAGGTGCTGCCCACATGCTCGATACTGGAAAAATACGCTCCCGCATACTGCTCGATCATCCTGCGGATCTTCTCAAATTCCACCTTCCACTGCGGATCATAGGGGACAATCTGGACAACTGTAGTGGCAAATTGATTCTCATTCTCCTTTAACAAACCCAATTGCCTCCCCCAACAGTTGATCAAAGTTTTCCGGATAGTCGTGATCGAGGTCTGGGCAGAGTTTAAAGTCCACCTCTATTCCCGCTTCGTCCAGCAGCTCAAACAGCTGTTCGCTGCCCTCAAAGCAGTCCTCATCGGCGTCGCCGCAGCAGATGTACACCGCTGTGCCCGCCTGTTTGAGTGCCTCCAGCTGCTCTGCCCACTCCTCCAGCTCAGGCAGCCACGGTGCGACCAGGATCAGCCCCTTTGGCTGCACCGCTTTGCTCAGAACCGCATAGAGGCAGGCGCGCGCGCCCGAAGAAAAACCTCCGAGTATGCTGTTCTGCACGTCCACACCCTGTTCTTGCAGTGACTGCCAATGGGCTGCGATCTGCTTTGCTGCCTGTTCTTCGTCGTCCCAGAGGTAGCCGTCCGACACCTGCAATTCGGTGGACTGAATCGCTGCAAGGCCATATCCCAGCTGCTTTACCTGCTGCCAATAGGGTGCGGTGATCTGTGCGTTTTGTTGATCCCCGTGCAGCACCATCACAACCGGCTTGCCCGCCTGCACATCTTGCAGCTGCATCTGCGGCTTAGCCGCCGCCTGCGCTGCCTGCTGGCGCTGCCGGCAAAGGTTGGCGATCTGCTCGAAGGCGGTGTGCTGCCGCAATTCCTCGAGATCCTCATCCTCCATCAGGTATTCATAGTCATACCAGTATCCTTTATGATAGACCGCCTCCTGCAACAGCCCCATCGCTCTGTCTGTCCTTCCTGCAAGCGCCTCAAGGCAATAGGCAAAATTGTAGAGCTGTGCGTCGTTAAAATTTTGCAGCTGTCCCTTCTGGGATTGCAAAAGCTCCAGGGCAGCCTGCGGGCCCTCCTCCTCTAACAGAGCAAGGCATCGATTGAGCAATTGGTTGTAGGTCATGGTGGTCATCTCCCCTTTTCGATCTGTTTACAATATGTCGTGATTGGTCTGCTTGCAGATAGGTACTTTCCGCCGCTTTCTACAGCACCATGAGCAGGGTTCCCGCGCCGATGAGCAGACAGCCAAGAACGGTCTTTGTAGAAACTGTTTCGTGCAGGAAGATAAATGCCAGCACGATGGTGATGACGACGCTCAGCTTGTCGATTGGCACGACCTTGCTGGCCTCACCGATCTGCAACGCCTTATAGTAGCACAGCCACGAAGCGCCGGTAGCCAATCCCGAAAGGACCAAAAAGAGCCAGCTCTTGCGGCCGATGGAGCTGATGCCTCCGCCTGTATTGGTGATGAGCACCATTCCCCACGCCATCAACAGAACAACAGTCGTACGGATTGCTGTCGCAAGATTCGAATTTACTCCGTCAATTCCGATCTTTGCAAGAATCGAGGTCAGCGCGGCAAATACCGAGGACCCCAATGCAAATGCAAACCACATAATACCGTCTCCTTATTTTTTTAAGACAAATAGAAAGCTTCGCTTTCCATCCAACAGCTTACCACAATCCAGCCCAAATGTCTATGCAAACCGCACAAAAAAGATCCCGAACCTTTTGGTTCGGGATCTTTACAGCTTTGGAAATGATTATACCATTGCGTGTGGGTCGAGCAGCTTTTCAATCTCCTCGTCGGTGAATCTGCCGCTCTCATGCAGCAACTCACGTACAGACTGGCCGGTCTTGATTGCTTTCTTTGCAATATCTGCTGCAAACTGGTAGCCAACCTGTGGGCAGATTGCAGTGATGATGCCGACAGAACCGTCAACCAGTGCCTGGCAGCGATCTGCATTTGCAGTGATGCCGGAAACGCAGTTGTCAACGAAGGTCTGAACAGCGCCGGTCAGAGCGATGATGGATTCGAACAGCTTGTGGTACAGAACCGGCTCAGCGTAGTTGAGCTCGAGCTGGCCAGCCTCAGCTGCCATGGTGATGCAGACATCGTTGCCCATGATGCAGAATGCAGCCTGGGACATAACCTCTGCGATTACCGGGTTTACCTTACCTGGCATGATGGAGGAACCGTTCTGCTTAGCAGGCAGGTTGATCTCCTGGAAGCCGCAGCGAGGACCGGAAGACATCAGGCGGAAGTCGTTTGCCATCTTGGAGCAGGAGATCGCGCAGGTCTTCAGGGTTGCGGAAACATAAGCGTAAGAATCGAGGTTCTGGGTGCCATCGATCAGGTCGTCTGCCTTAACCAGCGGCAGGCCGGTGATCTTTGCAAGCTCAGGAGCCAGAGCATCGACATAAACAGGGTTTGCATTGAGTGCAGTGCCGACTGCAGTACCGCCCATGTTGATGGCGTACATGCCTTCCAGTGCTCTGTTCATGCGAACCAGGTCACGCTGGATTGCTTTGCGGTATGCGCCGAACTCGGAGCCCAGACGGATCGGAACAGCATCCTGCATCTGGGTGCGGCCCATCTTGATGATGTTGTGGAACTCTGCTTCTTTCTGAGCAAGAGCCGCATCGAGACGCTCGAGCTGTTCAATTGCTTTTTTCAGCAGTTTTGCAGCGGTCAGCTTTGCAGCAGATGGGAACACGTCGTTGGTGGACTGTGCACGGTTTACATGGTCGTTTGGATGTACGATCGAATAGTCGCCCTTCTTGCCGCCGAGGATCTCGATGGCGCGGTTTGCGATTACTTCGTTCGCGTTCATGTTAGCAGTGGTGCCTGCGCCGCCCTGGATCGGGTCGCACAGGAACTGATCGTGGAATTTGCCGGCGATGATTTCGTCGCAGGCCTGGCAGATTGCATCTTTGATCTTCTCGTCAAGCTCGCCTACCATGCAGTTGCAGATTGCGCAAGCTTTTTTGATCTCTGCCATCGAGTTGATGAACTCTGGCTGCAGTTTTAAGCCGGTGATGTGGAAGTTTTCTGCACCGCGCAGGGACTGTACGCCATAGTAAGCGTCTACTGGAACTTCTCTTTCGCCGATAGAGTCTTTTTCAATACGGTATTCCATTACTTTCAACCTTCCCGTTAAAATTAAAGTTACAGGACACCCCCACAGAGGTGCCCTCTGTTTCTGCTTTTTGACGCAATTCTTGCATCATTTGCTTTTATTATAGCAAGTCACTGGAAAAAATCAAGGGCTTTTCACCATATTTTCATCCCTTTTGACCCATTCCTCTCATTTTTTTGCAATTTGTCCATCATTTTGGCAAAAGTTTGTACGCTTTTTCTATTGCCTTTTTTTATAGGAAAATAGTACAATGAATATATGCAAGTGACGCTGGCTTCTCGTGCCATTCTAACAAAATGTACACAAGATGAAAGCAAAAAGATCACCGTTTAAATGTAAGGAGGATTTCCCCATGGATGTTTACGAAAGATCCCTTGAACTGCACAAAAAAGCGCAGGGCAAGCTTCGTGTTGAATGCAAAGTACCTCTCAACGGTCCGGATGACCTCTCCCTGGCTTATTCCCCAGGCGTAGCGCAGCCTTGCCTTGAGATTCAGAAAGACTACAATAATATTTATGAGTATACCGCAAAGGGCAACATGGTTGCTGTTGTCACCAACGGCACCGCTGTACTGGGCCTGGGCGACATTGGCGCAGGAGCTGGCCTGCCTGTTATGGAAGGTAAAGCTGTTCTGTTCAAATCCTTTGCTGGCGTAGACGCTTTCCCGATCTGCCTGGACACCAAAGATCCTGACAAGATCATCGAGGCTGTAAAACTGATGGAGCCAACCTTTGGCGGCGTCAATCTCGAGGACATCAAAGCACCGGAGTGCTTCTACATCGAGACCAAGCTCAAAGAGATCTGCAATATCCCAGTATTCCATGACGACCAGCACGGCACTGCCATCATCACCGCTGCTGCTACCATGAACGCTCTGAAACTGCTGGGCAAAAAACCAGAAGAAATCCGCGTTGCCGTCAACGGCGCAGGCGCTGCTGCCATCTCGGTTTCCAAACTGCTCATGGCTATCGGCGTAAAGGATATCTCCCTGTGCGATTCCAAGGGCGCTATCTACGAAGGCCGCGAGAACCTCAAAGAGTCCACCGTTGAGCTCTCCAAAGTTACCAACCCACGCAAGATCAAGGGCGGCATCGCTGACCTGATGAAGGACGCTGATATGTTCATCGGCCTGTCTGTCGGCAACTGCGTAACTCCAGAGATGGTTAAGACCATGAAACCAAACCCGATCATCTTTGCTTGCGCGAACCCAACTCCAGAGATCTCTCCAGAGCTGGCAAAAGAAGCTGGCGCTGCCGTTATCGGTACCGGCCGCTCCGACTACCCGAACCAGATCAACAACGTACTGGCATTCCCTGGCATCTTCCGTGGTGCTCTGGATGTTCGTGCTACCAAGATCAACGAGGAAATGAAACTGGCTGCTGCAAAAGCACTGGCTTCTCTGGTTGCCGATGACGAGCTGAAAGCTGAGTACGTCATCCCATCCCCATTCGATCCTCGCGTAGCTCCAGCCGTTGCAAAATACGTTGCACAGGCTGCGATCGAGACCGGCGTTGCTCAGAAGACCGACATCACTCCAGATCAGGTTGCAGAGCACACCCGTCAGCTGGTTGCAAAGAAATAAATATTTCCCTTTTTTCATCCTAAAAGAAGAGGCGCCGTTTAGCATAAACGGCGCCTCTTTTGTTTAACAGCCTGCACTTTCCCTTTTAAAACGGAGGTCTATCAATGCAAATACTTGTTGCAACCCCTACCCTGTTACCCAAAGCTGCGAAACTGGCACAGATGCTCTGGCCGCATCACTCCGCTGCACTGCTTGAGGCAGAATTGCAGGACCAACTGGACAGCGGCGCTGCTGTGCTGCTTGCGATGGAAAATGAGCAGCCCATCGGATTTGCTCAGTGTTCGCTGCGGCACGACTATGTGGAGGGAACTTCCTCGAGCCCGGTGGGATATCTGGAAGGAATCTTTGTCCTGCCGGAATACCGCCGCCGCGGCACCGCCCACAAGCTGCTGGATGCCTGCCAGGAGTGGGCCAAGTTGCAGGGCTGCCGACAATTTGCCAGCGACTGTACACTCGACAACGACGACAGCCTGCGCTTTCACCTGGCCTGCGGCTTTGCAGAGGCAAACCGCATCATCTGTTTTGTAAAGCAGCTGTAGCGCTCGAGCAAAAAAGTTTGTTCATTTTTTATTTTTCTTGTAAAATCGAACGAAATCCTGTATGATAGGAATATATGAAAAAGAGATGAATTCTGTGAGGTGAAAAGAGATGATCTGTCCAAACTGCGGTAAAAAAATACCTTTCCATGCACAATTTTGTCCCCACTGTGGCGCCGCCCAAAAGGAGAAACCAAAAGCGGACACCCCTGCCCCATCTGAAAACATTTCCACCGAATCCACCCAACAGCCGGCTGCCAGGCCATCCCTCACCCCGCAAGGCAAAAAGGTGCTGCTGCTGGTTTTGGGCGTTGTGATCCTGCTGGCGGTGCTGCTTTTTGCCCTGTGGCCAAAAAACAACCCATCTGTGCCGACCGCTCCTTCCAATGCACAGCTACAGCAAACCGGCGTGCAGCTACAGGAAAGCGATGTCCTTGTGCCGGACCCTGTCCGCTTCTTCCAGCTGGAAGAAGATCAATTTGATTCGGATGAACTGAACTTTTATTTCTATCTGAGTGGAAACGGCGGAAAACTGCTCAAAGAGTATGAGCGACTTGCCAAGTACGGCTCCTACGATCTGGAACAGGGTTTTACAACCAATGAGGAATATTCCTTTGTCTCCTGGCTGTCCTCCTCCAATGAGGAAAAACCCTTTTCCCTCGTCCTCTACACCGAATATTTCCCAGAGATTGATGTCTCCTACATCCTCATCTCCTTTGTCGAGGGCGCAAAACCGGTCACTCCGCTCTGGATTGACCCCGGAAGCACCTGCGAAGAACCACTCACCGCGCTGGAGTATGCCTCCACAAAAGAGCTGGTAGATGCAATTGCTCCTTCTGACGAGGAAAAGGATCTGCTTTCTGTCCCTCAGCCTTCCGACGAAGCATCCGCTGCAAAACCATCCACGGCCACCCCAACGGAGCCTGTCACCCAAACAGAACCTGCCGCCCAGGCAGAGACTACCTCAGAATCTGCCCAGAAGGCTTCCTACCCGGACACCGCTTTTCAGTCCCCGCTTTCCTACTGGAACCTTACCGAGGACAATTTGCAGGAAAATACGACAACAGAAGATGGCGTCTTTTTGCAGTCGGTCTATATCGAACTGGACGAACCGCTCCGCCTGGTGAAAAACTATCTTTTAGACTTGTGCCTCTCCGCCCCCTTCCAGCAAAGCAAAATGACCGAGGAAGATTATATAGACCAGCAGGGGAAATACTTTGTCACCTACTATCTTACCTACACCGGTCAAGAAAAGCTGGACAGCTACACCGACTGGACCGGAAATTCCGGACAGATTGTGGTCCATGCAAACATTTATTATACCGAAAACCGGGCGCTGATTTCCTGGTACTGGGTCGATGACCTGCAACCGGTCGATATGGAACTGCGCGCTGTCGACATGCCGGTTCCGCTCAAGGGCTCCTCCTCTTCCAGCTCGGGGCAGAGCAGCTCCAGCAGCCAGTCCGGCGCAACCACCGGTTGGTTTGAGGAGCTCGGCGGCAATCCCGTTCCGTGCCCATTCTGCAACGACGGCAAGGAGACGTGCAGCGCCTGCAACGGAAACAAAGGTAAGTGGGTATACGACAACTCGACCCCGAACTACTCCGGAAAGAATTCCTGGGACAATTCCGCCAAAACTTGGGAGCCCTGTACCAAATGTGGAGGGACAGGAGAACAGGATTGCACCCATTGCGGCGGCGATGGAGAACTCTAAAATCAAAATGCAGTAAAACACACCGCATCCCACAAACAGGGAGGCAGCTTTTAAAAAAGCTGCCTCCCTGTTTTCTTTCTACTGGTCTGCCTTCTGTTCAATCCCGATCACCGTCAACCGATCCTCGTCCACACAAAAGTGCACCTCCCAGCTTCCGAAAGCAAAGCCGTACACCCGCTGCGGATCGTGCTGATAACTCGGGCGCGGATCGCTCTGCAGCACAGCAATTAACGCTGCGCATTTGTCCGGCGGCATCTTGTCCGCCTCCTGTTTGGGGATGTCCACCTTCAGCGGCTGTAGATTGAGCCGGTCGGTAAAACCTCCCGTAGCCTGTGGATGGCTGTCGGTATAAGCGAGATAGGGTTTGATGTCGAGAATCGGGGTGCCGTCCATCAGGTCCGCTCCCGCTACACGGAGGACACATCCCTCCTGCGGGCGCTTCTCGATTCCCAGCAGTTTGACCGAGGAAAGCCCAATCGCATTGGGGCGGAAGGGCGAACGGGTTGCAAATACCCCCACACGGCGATTGCCGCCCAGCTTCGGCGGCCGCACCGTAGGCGACCAATCTTCCCGAACGGCCTTGGAAAATTGCCACAACAGCCACAGATGGGAAAATTCCTCCAACCCGCGCAGCGCTTGTGGATCGCGGTACTCCGGCTCAAAGACGATTCTGGACTCGAGCCCTTCGATCAGACCGCTTTGGCGCGGCACACCAAACTTGGTTGGAAAATCGCTGTGGATGTGAGCGATAATCTTAACTGGAAATATCTGAGCCATGTTGTTTCTTCCTTTCCGCAACATCTCTTACAGGGCTGCTCTGATTTTCCCCATTCCTCCGCCCTTTTGCGGCGGCTGGCAGAGGGGAAAACGCTGTCACAATCTTTCTGCAACAGTATACCACCATCCCCTTGTCGCTGTAAAGCAACTGAGCAAACAACCATACCCTTAAAAAGCTTCCCCTGTGCAGACGAGAGGATGGCTTTCTATGCAAAGTTCTCTTTGGCACATTGGATGAGGGTGCGCAGCGCTGGATTCCCCTGCAAGGATTTATAATAAATGCCAAAAGACATCGGATCGACATCTGTCAGGGGGACGCGGGCAATCAGGGGTGTATCTGGCACGAGAAAATCCGGCAATATCGAGATGCCATATCCCGCGGTTACCAACACGGTGATTGCCTCAGAGGATTCACAAAAATAAAAGTCAGACGGTGGCCGCACCCCCATCAGTTTGCCCTGCAATTGTGCGATAGAAAGCATTCCCCTGGGCGGCGCAAACAATACCAGCCTTTCTTGTTTGATCTGCTCCAAGCACAATTCCTTTTGTTTGGACAGGGGATGACTGCCGGGACAGACGCATACAACCGGAACCTTTGCAATCTCTTTATACAGCGCTTTGATCTTTCGATCCGATGCCTCTTTAAATCCCACCACGGCGTCCAAATCCCCCTCCTCGAGCATCCGGTAAATGTGCTGGAAAGGGATGGTTTGCAGGCGCGGATGAAGCTCTGGGCGCTGTTCGCGCAACATTTGCAGGGTATCGGACAGCAAAAACATACACGGAAAATTATAACAGCCTACCGTCAGCGTCTCGATGCTGCCCTCCACTGCGCCTTCAAACCGCTTCTTTGCCCGCTGCGAAAGCGCCACAATCTGCTTTGCATCCGCCAAAAACACCTTTCCCTCCTGCGTCAGGCGGACAGTGCGCGTCGTTCGCTGAAATAGCTTCACATTGAGTTCCCGCTCCAACGACTGGATCTGTTGGCTGACTGCGGGGTGGGTTACATGCAGCGCCTGTGCAGCCTGTGCAAAACTTAAATACTCCGCTACTGCCAAAAAGCAGGACAGCTGAAAGGTATTCACTGTACCCTCTCCTTTAATTAGTAAGTTTTTCTTTCTAATTGTAACAGATTTTAAATTCACTTTCAAGGGAAAATCTGTATAATAGTATTGGAGCGAATAGTTCGGGCACGAACTATTCGCTTAAAAAAGCAGAAAAGGAGAAGAAAAATTGCAACAAAACGTATTGTGGCTTTTAAAACAGCTTCAGCTTTCGTTGGAGCAGTATGAAAAGATACAGATGAAAGAGCTCGATTTATCGCCCACTCAGGCAATCCTGCTGCATTATCTGCTCCTGCATAAAGGACAGGACATCTACAGCGCGGACCTTCACCAGACGCTTTGCATCTCCAAATCGTCGGTTTCCTCCGCTCTTAAAGCACTACAGCAAAAGGGATATGTCACCGTCCAAAAAAACATCTGGGACGACAGAAAAAAACAGCTTATCTTAACCGATCAGGCCGATGGTGCAAAAGAAGCACTCTGCGCCCACCTGCTCAAACAAAATCAGCAGCTGTGCCGGCAGATTCCAGCACAACGGCTGCAGCTGCTTGCGGACGATTTGGAGCAGATGATCCGCAATCTAAAACAAGGTACAAAACAGGAGGCGTCTATATGATCAAAACACTTTTTGCACAGGTAAAACAATATAAGCTTGCCTCTATCCTGGCCCCTCTGTTTACCGCAGGAGAGGTGTTGATGGAGGTGCTGATTCCTTTTGTCACCGCCTCTATCATCGACAAGGGAATTGAAGCAGGAAACATCCAACAGGTTTATTTTTATGGAGCGATTATGCTGGGCATGGCGCTGCTGAGCCTTCTCTGCGGCGTGCTGGCCGGACGGTATGCGGCAAAGGCTTCCTCCGGTCTGGCGTGCAATCTGCGAGAGGCCATCTACCAGAAGGTACAGACCTTTTCCTTCTCCAACATCGACAAGTACAGCACCGCCGGCCTTGTCACGCGCATGACCACCGATATCACCAACGTACAAAATGCCTACCAGATGACTCTGCGCATTGCGGTGCGCGCCCCACTGATGCTGATTTGCAGTATGTTCATGTGCTTTTTCATCAGCGCCAGATTGAGCATGATCTTTATGGTCGCAATTGTGCTTTTGGCTGCGGCACTCATTTTCATCATGCTGCGCACCACCCCGATCTTCAACGAAGTGTTCCGCAAATATGATGACCTCAATGCCAGCGTGCAAGAAAACGTCTCCGCTATTCGTGTAGTCAAAGCCTTTGTCCGCGAAGCGAACGAAAACGAAAAATTTAAAAAAGCTGCCGAAAAACTCTACAGCCTTTTTGTCAAGGCGGAGAGCAACCTGGCCCTCAATAACCCCGTCATGATGCTGGTCGTTTACGGATGCATCCTTTCGATCTCCTGGTTTGGCGCCCATTTAATCGTAGGGGGCAGCCTGTCTACCGGAAACTTGACCAGCCTGTTTAGCTATGTGATGAGTGTTTTGATGTCCCTGATGATGCTCTCGATGATCTTTGTCATGTTGTCCATGAGCGCCGCCAGCGGAGAACGTATTGCGCAGGTCCTAGACGAACAGCCCGATATGACCGATCCCGAACTTGCACAAGCTCAGGTCACGGATGGAAGTATCGATTTTCACCATGTGGATTTTTCCTACAAGCACAGAAGCGGTGAAAAGGTGCTCCAAGACATCGACCTGCACATCGAATCTGGTGAAACGATCGGCATCATCGGCGCGACCGGCAGCGGAAAATCCAGCCTGATCAGCCTGGTGTGCCGGCTGTATGACGTGGACAGCGGCAGTGTCTGTGTGGGCGGCATAGATGTGCGCTCCTACGACATGGAAGTACTGCGCAATCAGGTTGCGGTTGTGCTGCAAAAAAATGTACTGTTTTCGGGAACCATTTTGGAAAACCTGCGTTGGGGCAAGGAGGACGCCACCGAGCAGGAATGTGCAGAGGTTTGCCGACTGGCCTACGCCGACGAATTTATCGAGCGCTTCCCCGAGGGGTACAACACCTGGGTGGAACAGGGCGGAAGCAATCTATCTGGCGGTCAGAAGCAGCGGCTGTGCATTGCAAGGGCCCTGCTGAAAAAGCCAAAAATTCTGATTTTGGACGATTCCACCAGCGCTGTAGATACCGCGACAGACGCCAAAATTCGAAAGGCCTTTGCGCAAAAAATCCCCGGTACCACAAAGCTGATTGTGGCGCAGCGCATTTCCAGCGTACAGGACGCCGACCGCATCCTGGTTTTGGACAACGGAAGGGTCAATGGGTTTGATACCCATGAAAATCTTTTAAAAGAGAACCGGATATACCGGGAAATCTATCAGGCACAGACACAGGGTGGCGGAGACTTCGACCAGCCTGTACCAGATGAAAAGGAGGTTGTGCTGGCATGAACACAGAAAAGACGAAAATGAGTGTGCGCCAGCAGCTGCACGCGATGCGGCGTGTGCTGGGCTATATGTTAAAGAAGTACCGGTTTTCCTTTCTGGCCGTGGTGATCTGCATTATCGGATCAGCTCTAGCCACCCTTCGAGGAACACTGTTTTTACAGAGCCTGATCGACGACTACATCGTGCCGCTGACCCAGTCCTCGTCTGCGGATTACTCCAATCTGGCAGCGGCTCTGCTGTCTGTCGCAGCCACCTACGGCATTGGCATTCTCTGCGCCTATGGGTATAACCGAATCATGGTCAACATAAGCCAGGGCACCATGCGCAACCTGCGCGTCGAACTGTTTGAACACATGGAGTCGCTGCCAATCCGTTACTTTGACACCCACCCCCATGGAGACATCATGTCGGTCTACACCAACGATGTCGATACCCTCCGCCAGCTTATGAGCCAAAGCATCCCACAGCTCATCAACTCCAGCATCACCATCCTGACCTCCTTTGTCAGCATGTGCATTCTGGACATCCCTTTGACCATCCTCACCCTGGCAATCATCGCCCTGATGCTCTTTGTCACCTCTAAGATTGCCGCCAAATCTTCCACCTACTTTTCTCGCCAGCAAAGGGATCTTGGCGCCGTAAACGGATTCATCGAAGAGATGATGGACGGGCAAAAGGTCGTCAAGGTGTTCTGCCATGAGGACAAGAGCCTCGAACAGTTTTGCAAGCTCAACGATGAACTGCGGGAAAGCGCAGACAAGGCAAACACCTTTTCCAACATTAGTATGCCCGTGAACGCAAACCTTGGAAACGTCAGCTATGTGCTCTGCGCCGTTGTCGGAGCTATCTTTGCACTCAACGGCTACCTTGGACTCACCCTCGGAACGCTGGTTTCCTTCCTGACGCTGAACAAAAACTCCACCCAGCCGGTAAGCCAGATCAGCCAACAGCTCAACAGCATCGTGATGGCCATGGCAGGTGCACAGAGAATTTTTGATATGATGGACGAAAAACCGGAGGAGGACAACAGCTATGTGGAGCTGGTTCACGTCCAACAAGGTGCCGATGGAAAGCTTACAGAGACCAGCCAACGCACCGACCGCTGGGCCTGGAAACATCCCCACAAAGCGGACGGGACGGTCACCTATACAGAACTTCAGGGAGACATCACCTTTGATGATGTGGACTTCGGGTATGAAGAGGGCAAGATCGTCCTGCACAACATCAAGTTGTATGCCACTCCTGGCCAGAAGATCGCCTTCGTCGGCTCCACCGGAGCGGGCAAAACGACCATCACCAACCTCATCAACCGCTTCTACGACATTGCCGATGGAAAGATCCGCTACGATGGCATCAACATCAACAAAATCAAAAAGGCCGATCTGCGCCGCTCTCTAGGCATTGTATTGCAGGACACCCACCTGTTCACCGGCACTGTGATGGACAACATTCGTTATGGCCGGCTGGACGCCACCGACGAGGAGTGCATCAGCGCTGCAAAGCTGGCCAACGCGGACGGCTTTATCCGCCGCCTTCCAGATGGATATCAGACGGTGCTCTCCGGCGACGGCGCCAACCTCAGCCAAGGCCAACGCCAGCTGTTGGCGATTGCCCGCGCCGCTGTGGCCGATCCGCCCGTCTTAATCTTAGATGAAGCCACCTCCTCG
The DNA here is from genome assembly GCA_019423685.1 of Clostridiales bacterium. Lineage (GTDB taxonomy): Bacteria > Bacillota > Clostridia > Oscillospirales > Ruminococcaceae > Negativibacillus. Next base: position 162,220 of record JAHZAY010000003.1, read on the forward strand.
ATCGATACCCGCACCGAAGAGTTGGTACAACAGGGCATGGACAGTTTGATGAAGGGACGCACCACCTTTGTCATCGCACATCGGCTTTCCACCGTAAAAAATGCCGATTGTATCATGGTCCTCGAACAGGGCCGCATCATCGAGCGCGGCACACACGATCAGCTGATTGCCGAGAAGGGCCGGTATTACCAACTGTATACCGGAAATGCCATTGGAGCATAAACAGATTATAAAAACGGGAGCCGGCCTGTGCGAATCTGCACAGGCCGGCTCCTATTTTACAGCAAAATCTAAAGTTCTTTTTTCATCATCCTTGGGGCATATTCTCTGTACCCATGCTTGGGATAAAAGCTGCGGGATTCAACGTACTCTTCGCCACCCAAATGCACATGGACGACGGTTTTACCCTGTTCCAGCAGATGCTGTTCCACGACACGCAGCAATTGTGTCCCAATTCCCTGTCGTTTTCGCGCTGCCTTGACATAAAACCGGTGCAGCTTGGCTTGTGTTGTACCGGGAAAAGAATTGTAGCCGATGCAGCCGATCACCCGGTCGTGCGCATCGACAGCAAGCCAAAAGAAGTCGCCGTTATCAATATAATTCTTCCGAATGTCCAGTAAATCCTCATTGAGCGTCGGGACCCTCCCCAGCGCGTCTTTGGCCTCCAAGACCATAAAGATCATATCGTCCCGGTACTTTTCATCATAGGGGATGATCCTATAATCCAGCGCTTGCCCCTTATCTGTTTGGCTCATTTTCCCACCTCCAGACACCTTGCTGCAAAACTATTTGGATAGGAGAGCGACCGTCTCAACATGAGCTGTCCTTGGGAAGAGGTCTACCGGTGCGGCGACCTGCAACTGATACCCCATCGCGGACAGTTCCTTGCAATCGCGCGCCAAAGAGGCGCTGTTGCAGGAAATATAGACCAGCTTTTCTGGGGCCATCTGAACAATTGCCTGCAAAACCTGCTGGTCACAACCCTTCCTCGGCGGGTCCACAACGATGACATCCGGGTGCAGCCCTTCTTGGGCAAGCTGTGCAGCTGCTTCCTTGGCATCTGCACAGAGGAATCGGGCATTTTCCAACCCGCAACGGCGGGCATTTTCTCGGGCATTTTCTACAGCATCCGGCACAATCTCCACCCCAATGAGTTCCTTTACCCTATTTGCCATCGAAAGCCCGATGGTGCCAGCCCCACAATAGAGGTCCATGAGCAACTCATCACCGCGAAAGTTTGCAAGCTCGGCTGCCAACTCGTACAGCTTCTGCGCCGCCTGTCGGTTGACCTGGTAAAAACTTAAAGGAGAAAGTTCGAAGCGCACGCCGCACAGCGTATCCTCGATGGTATCGCTGCCATAAAGGGTGCGGCACTCCTTTCCTAATATGACATTGTCCCGCGCGCGGTTGATGTTGAGCACCACCGACGCCACATGGGGACACAGCTGCAAAAGGCCCTGCACATAATCGTTTCCATCTGGAAGCTGGCTGCCGTTGAGCACCAGGCAGACCATCACCTGCCCGGACTGTTCCCCATACCGCAGATAGAGGTGGCGCACCAACCCTTCGCCGCTCTGCTCCCTGTATGCTGAGATGTGGTGCTCCCGCATAAAAGTAAGGGTGTACTGCAAAATCTCCTCAAAGAAAGCGGGCTGCAGGTCACAGCCTGTGCTCGGGATCACCCGGTGACTGCGCTTTGCAAAGAATCCCGCTACAATCCTCCCATCTTCCTCCCGGATGGGGTACTGCGCCTTGTTTCGGTAACCGTGCTCCTTTGGGGAGGGGGTGATGGGCAGCATCTTGGGCTCTAACCCGCCGATGCGCCGCAGATTATCCTGCACAAACTGCGCCTTGTGCCGCAGTTCCGCCGCATAGGAGATATGGCGAAAGGCACACCCGCCGCATCTTTGATAGATCGGGCAGCTGTCCTGCACCCGGTCCTTGGAAGGCTCCAGCAGCTGTTCGATGATGCCAAAGCTAAAATTTTTCTGTACCTTAACGATGCGAACGAGCAGCCGGTCCCCCACAGCGGTGTAGGGGACGAAAACCACCATCCCATCCACCTTTGCAATGCCGTTTCCATCCGAGGACATCGCGGTGATGGTCGTTTCTTCGATCTGATTTTTCTTTAGCATATTCCCTCTCCTTTTTCAGGCTGCGCCCATCTTTGCATCGCCACTCAGGCTGATTCCTCTGCCGTCGCGCCCGGTCCTTCTTTTTCTGATCAATCGTTTTTGATGAAAAAAGTATAGCACATAAAGCCCAAACTGGGCAACCGCTTTTTCCAATGTGCCGACCGGCTTGCCTTTTTCCTTTTCCATCTGGTATACTGACAGAAGATACTTACACAAGGAGAAGCTGCCATGTCCCCAAAATCAAAAAAGCCCTACAAGAAAGCCTACCTGGAAATCACCAATGTCTGCAACCTAAACTGCAACTTTTGCCCGAAAACTGCGCGTGCTCCCCGCTTTGTCTCGGTCGAAGAATTTTCCTACCTGATCGCTCAGGTGGCCCCCTTCACCGACTACGTCTATCTGCACCTGATGGGAGAACCGCTGCTGCACCCGCAGTTGCGGGAGATTCTCTCCCTCTGCGCAGATGCAGGGGTGAAAGTTTCGCTGACCACCAATGGCACCCTGCTCAAACACCAACAGCAGCTGCTGCTCTCCTCCCCCGCGCTCTACCGCGTCAGCGTCTCGCTGCACAGCTTTGAGGCAAATGAGGCAAAACAAACGCTGGAAGAATATGTACAGCATGTGCTGGAATTTTGTGCGGCTGCCGCCACATCTGCGGTACAACCGATCTGTGTGTTGCGGCTATGGAACCGCGACAGCGCCGTTTTAAAGGCGGCCAACCAGCGCAACGTCGATATTTTCCGCCAGCTTAAACAGTTTTTCTCCCTTCCCTTTGATCCCTCGCAAGAACTGGAGGGCCGCTCCAGCATCAAGCTCTGTGAGCGGGTTTATCTGGAAACAGCGGAAAAATTTGCCTGGCCGGACCTCACCCTCGAGCAAACCGCACAGGAGGTATTCTGTTACGGACTGCGCGATCAATTCGGGGTGCTCTGTGACGGCACCGTCGTTCCTTGCTGTCTCGATTCGGAAGGCTCCATCGCGCTGGGCAACCTGTACACCCAACCGCTTTCGGAGATCCTCCGCTCTCCCCGCGCCCAGGCACTGTATGAGGGCTTCTCCCGCCGCCGCCCCACCGAGGAACTCTGCCGCCGGTGCGGCTATGCGCAGCGCTACAGCATTCGATAACAAGACAACCAAAAGGGCCTCCCTGCATTTGGACCGTGCAGGGAGGCCCTTTCGACTTTGCAAAAACTTTTTTACATTCTCAGATGACTGCGCACCTGAAAGGCAAGCTCGGTGACAGGAATGCTCAGCAAAAACCACAGCGATGTAAAACCGATGCAGACCTGCCCCATCAGGTTCAGCGGCTGGGTGGCGTAATCCCAGACGTTCCAACCAAGTTTGAGGTTGACGATGCAGCCAGTGACAAACTCCAACCCGGTGATGAGCAGGGTATTGACGGTGCAGCAGAACCAAACCGGCAGCCTGCCAAAGCACTCCACCGCTACCTGTCCTACCAGCACAAAGCAAACTCCGCCCAACACAAACATGCTCCAGTGGGTGAATCCGCGCCAGAGCACCTCCAGAAAAGAATAGCTGATCGCCCCAAACAAAAAAATGATGGCGTAATACGCGCATTTTTTTAACACTATCGATCACCACGGCTTCGTTTTGATAACGCAATTTTAGTATGGCGTAAATGCGCCCGCATTATTCCTGGGAATAAAGTGCACCGACAAGGCTTTTTTGTGACAAAAAAGCCTTGTCGGTGCAGCGGCAAAAATTAGCATGCGCTTTGCAAAGGAGCCGTCCATTCGCAGTGAATTTCAGCGCAAAAATAATCGTTTTTATGCCATGGTCGCAGAACCGAACCAGTAGGTTCCACTTGGCAGCACGATCCAGCCGGACACAATGGCAGTGTCGCTGGTGGTGGTGATGACATCGCGGTAGAGCGGCATCACATAGGCGTCGGAGAGCAGGAGATTTTCGGCCTCAGTCAGGGTGCTGGAGCGCGTTTCTGCACTGCCCTGGATGGCGTCGAGCATCAGCTGGTCAAATTCCGGATTGCTGTAACCGCATCCGGACTGGGTGTTGGAGGAGAGATAAGGCTGCAAATACAGCTCCTGATCTTCCGCATCGGTCTCCCAGACGCTGCACAGTACGTCGCTGTACTGCAAGCTGTTGCGGCTTGCGGTAAAGGTCTGCACATCCTGTGGAGTCAGAGTTACAGTAAAGCCAAGTGCCTCCCAGGCAGATTTTACCGTCTCGAGGGCAGCGGCAGTCTCCGCATTGTCGAGGTAAACGATCTCGATGGTCTTGTCCTCTCCCAGTTCCGCGCTCTTAGAGTCGATGACGCTCTGTGCGCTCTGGGTGTCTGCTGTTGCAGAGAGGACATCCCCCGCCATTCCGCTGACCGAAAGCAGCGGCTGCGCAGAAGCGGCCTGTGCCGCTGCGGTTCTGTCCAGCGCCTTGGAGAGAGCTGCACGAACCTCTGCATCTTTGAGGTAGGCGTTGCCGGTGTTCGCGTTGACAACCAGGCTTACTGTGCGGTTGGATGGGGTTTCGGTGGCAGAGATGGTGTCGGCCAGCTGCGGCACCTCAACGGTATTTCCGTTGGTGTCGGTCTGGTTCTCCGGCTGGGAAACTGCGCCCTGGGTCAGCTCGATATCTCCGAAAGCCATGCCGACCGGAGTCATCTGGCTATCCAACATCCGCGCAACAATATAGTCCAGCGAGACGTTGTCTTTGTTCCAGTAATTTTCATTCTTTTGCAGGACAAATTCTTCCCCTGCGGTATATCCGGCCAGGGAGAATGGGCCGTTGGAAACCGCTCTGGCCGGATCTTTCGACCAGCTGTCATCCGAGCCGACCATGTCCTCGCGCAGCGGCATGAAGGCCGGCAGGCAGAGCAGCTCGTTAAAGTAAGCTGCCGGCTGCTTGAGAGTAACTTCCAGTGTCTTGTCGTCGACTGCCTTGACACCGAGGTCGTCGATGGTGGCGTTGCCGGAGACAATCTCATTGTAATTGAGCAGCAGGCTCATCAGATAAGCGTTGGGCATGTTGTTTTCCGGGTTTGCGCAGCGCTTCCAGGCAAACTCGAAGTCCTTTGCAGTGACCGGCTGGCCGTCCGACCAGGACGAATCGCGCAGCGTGTAGGTAAGCGTAACGGTGCCGTCCTCGTTGGTCGTCTCCTGCGGCATATCCTGCGCCATTGCCGGCTGTGCGCCCTCTCCGGTGTTGCGCATCAGGCCCTCAAAGGTGTTGTTGAGGACGCTGTCGCTGTCGTTCGAGACGCTGTATGCCGGGTCGAGTGTCTGGCTGTCCACGCCGAGGTTCCAGGTCAGCACCTGGCCTTTGCAGTCATCGCTGGACAGGCCGTTTGCAGAGGCGCTGTTCTCCTCGGAGGTCTCCTCCTGCGCCGGGTTTTCTTCTGTGGTCTGCTGGTCCTGCTCGGTAAGCTGCTCCTCGTTGCTGCCACATCCGGTCAGCATCGAGACGCTCAGGAGCATGGCAAGCAGCAAAGCTAAGACTTTTTTCACTGTTGTACCCCCAATTTGTTATATTGTAGCATCACGCGTTTGCATCGCAGTAATCAGGTTTATGATACCATGCTTTGCCCGATTTGTCAAAGAAAGCAGAGGCTTTGTCGGATATTTTACAGTTTCGAAAAAATTTTTTCTCTCCTTATTGACGGCAGAACACCGCACGCACCTCTCCGGCAAGATAGAGCGAACCGAGTGCGCAGACTACGCCATCCTCTCCGGCAAGCTGTTGCGCAAGGGCACAGCCCTGTGCAACCGAATCGCTGGCATAAGCCTGAATCTGCAGATTCTGTTTGATGATGCCGGCCAGCTCCTGTGCCTCGAGTGCGCGAGAGCTATCCGCGTGCAGGCAGACAAACGCTTTTGCCACCTTCCCCATCTCGGACAGCATGGAGGCAGTATCCTTGTCGCGCATCATGCCGGTGAGAAAGACCACCTTTTTGCCCGGATAGAAGTCCTGCAGCGCCTGAACCGCTACCTGCACGCACTGCGGATTGTGGCCGCCATCGAGGACAAAGTCGGGATGACGGTGCAATCTTTCAAATCGTGCCGGCCAAATCGTGGTGGCGATGCCGTCGCACACCGCCTCATCCGGGATCGCGTATCCCTCTTGCCGCAGCACCTCTACAGCAGTCAGGACATTTGCCGCGTTTCGCACCTGATGTCTGCCGGCCAGCGGCAACAGCAGCTGGCCAAACTGCTTATCTTGCAGTCTCTGCCCTTCCGGGGAGGCCGAAAGTACCTGCAGCCGTTCTGGGTCAGCCACATGGAATCCGCAGCCCACTTCGGCGCAGATTTCTTCCACCACCCGCATCGCCGCCGGGTCCTGTTTTGCCATAACCAGTTGGCCGCCGCGCTTTGCTATGCCGCCCTTCTGTGCGGCAATCTCTTCTATGGTGTTTCCAAGGGTCTCTGTGTGGTCAAATCCGAGCTGTGTAATCATGGCAACTGCCGGCGTGGGGATGCAGTTGGTGGCATCCAGTTTGCCTCCAATCCCCACTTCAAAGGCTACAAAGTCGCATTTGGCTTTGGCAAAATACCACAGCGCCATCAGGGTAAGCACCTCAAAGACGATGGGCACTCCGCCCATCTGCTCGCAAGCCGCCTTGACCTTTTCCACCGCCTCAATAAAGTCCTCATCCGAGATGTTTTGCCCGTCCACCTGGAACCGCTCGTTATAGCGGCGCAGGTGCGGGGAGGTATACAGCCCGGTGCGCCATCCTGCCCGATGCAGGATGTTGGCCATCATAGCAGAGCAGGAGCCCTTGCCGTTGGTGCCCGCCACATGGACAAAGCGCACCTTTTTCTGCGGGTCCCCGAGCAGGTGCAGCGTCTGGGTCAATTTTGCAAGGCCGTACCGCGCGCGCGGCACACTGCCTCCCTGGATATATTCTACCGCTTCCTGGTAATCCATTTCCTAGCACTTCCTCTTTTGACAATAAAAAGCGTCTACACAAAAAAGCTACAACATGAGAAAAAGCCGCTGGCTTAAAGCGACAGCGGCTTTTTATTCTGCCGGTTCGTTATTTAACGTAAGCGATGGCTTCAATCTCAACCAGAGCGCCCTTTGGCAGTTTTGCAACTTCAAAAGCAGCGCGAGCTGGGCAATCCTCGGTGAAGAACTCAGCGTATACTTCGTTCATGTCGTTAAAGTCTCCCATATTCTGCATCAGAACGGTGGTCTTTACAACATTCTTCATAGAAAGGCCCTCGGATTCGAGGATCGCTTTGATGTTTTCCAGGGACTGTTTGGTCTGGCATTTGATGCAAGCATCTGCCATTTCACCAGTAGCAGGATTGATCGGCAGCTGGCCGGAAATGTACATATTGTCGCCCGCGATGATCGCCTGAGAATATGGGCCGATTGCGCCAGGAGCGTTGGTGGTTGCAACTACTTTTTTCATGTAAACCGCTTCCTTTTCTGTATTGTTTTTCCTGTGGGGGTAAATTTTTCCCACAGGCTCTATTGCTATTTTAGCACAAGATTCGTCCTTCGGCAACCTTTATTTTTATCAAAAGCGCACCCAATTTTCGCTATTGATTGGGATCGTTGCCTACTGAACAGATGGTTTTTCCCCCATATTTCCCAAAGTGCAAAAGCTTTTACTTTTGCTGCAGCATCATCTTGGCGCATTTATACACGTCGCCGCACCCTAACGTGATGACCAGATCGCCCGGTTTTGCGTGTGCCATAACATATTCGGAAATTTCTTCAAAGGTAGAAAACCAGACGCAGCCGGGAATCTTCTCTGCCAGATCCTTTGCATAGATGTTGTAGGTATTTTTCTCTCTCGATCCCATGATCTCCGAGAGCACCACATGATCGGCGATTTGCAGCACCCGTGCAAAGTCGTCCAACAGCATCGCTGTGCGCGAATAGGTAAACGGCTGGTGCACCGCCCAAACCTGACGGTACTGCATCGCCTTTGCCGCCTTGAGCGTCGCCTCAATCTCTGCCGGATGGTGGCCGTAGTCGTCTGCAATGGTCACGCCCTTGTTTTCGCCCATGATCTCAAATCGGCGCCCCGCACCCTGAAAGACCTTGGCCGATGCGATCGCCCGCTGTGGGGTGCAGCCGGCCTCAACTGCCGCCGCAATCGCCGCGATGCTGTTTAAGATGTTGTGGTCGCCCGGGATGTTCAGCAGCACCGTACCCCAGTTTTCCCCGTGACAATACAGGTCAAACTGGGTGTGCCGTCCATCGGTATGGACAATATTTTTCGGGTAGTAATCGTTTTGCTCCCCCATGCCAAAGGAGATCATCTGTTTGTTCGGGTTCTCTTCTCCCACACCCTCTACCGCTTTGCAGGTGTTGGCATCGTCACCGTTATAGATGACCGCCTTGGTGGCCATCTGTGCAAACTGGTGATAGGACGCAAAAACATGGTCCATCGTCTTAAAATACTCCATGTGGTCGGCATCGACGTTGAGAACTACGGCAACGTCCGGATGCAGCTTCAAAAAGTGATCCTCAAACTCGCATGCCTCGCAGACCATGATGTCGCTGTTTCCAAGCCTTCCACTGCCGCCGATGGCCTCAAGCTTTCCGCCGATGACCGCCGAAGGATCCATCCCACACTCCATCAGCATCTGGGTGAGCAGCGCGGTGGTGGTCGTCTTGCCGTGGGTGCCACAGACACAGATGCAGCTGTCAAACCAACTGGTCACCAATCCCAGCAGATCCGCCCGCTCGATGGTGGGCACGCCGCTGGCGCGCGCGGCGATCAGCTCAGGATTGTCGTCCATGATGGCGGCTGTGTGGACAATCAGGTCCGCTCCCTCAATATTTTCCGCCCGCTGGCCGATGGTGACCGGGATGTTCAGCTTGTTTCTCTCAAAGTCGATGGTATCCCCTGGATTGTTGTCCGATCCGGTGATGTAGTAGCCCATTCCATGAAGAATCTGCACAAGCGGAAACATGCCCGAACCGCCGATGCCGATAAAATGGATGTGCTTTTTATCCTTTAAAAAATCCTTGTGAATGTGGGTCATGGTAAAACCGCCTTTTCTCAAAAAAAGTTTTTAAAATCGTTGCTTCTCTCATAGTAAAAGACCTTGTCTTTATTATATTGCGAATCGCCCGGAAAATAAACAGCTTTTTGGCGATTTTGGTCTTTTTTCTTTGGCAAGTTGGCCGCATAACCAAATGCAGCCAGCCCATACTATCTTTGACCCGAATTCCAGACAAAAGGAGAATTGCCATGAACATTACCGACATTCGCATCCGCAAGACCTACACCGAAAACCGCCTGCGCGCGCTGGTCTCGATCACCATCGATTATGACCTCGCCGTTCACGACATCAAGATCATCCAAGGTCCACAGCGCCTGTTTGTCGCCATGCCCAGCCGCAAAGACGAAAACGATACCTACCGCGACATCGCCCACCCGATCACCCCGCAGGCCCGCAAGCAGCTGGAAGATGCCGTTTTGGGAGCCTATGAACAGTATATGGCTGAACAGGCCTCGCAAAGCTCATCCACTCCGCCCCAGCCCGCGCGCCAGACCGCCCTTTGGGAACAAAATCTCTTCAGCGCCCCGGACATCACCTACCACGAATAAGCTCTCTTTTCCACCACCGCCCATGGAAAAGGGGGAAAATACAAAGCAGCCCCATCCAGGTGGAGAACCGGATGGGGCTGCTGTTTTTTTAATTTGTGTTGGCTTTTGCCTATCTCTTTACCTTAAAGAGAGCCACGCCGCCTGCCAGAGACACAGCTGCGATGGCAGCCATCAGGCCGACAACATCCTCAGCGCCAGTCTGCGGATTTACCTTATCCGAACCGCCGCTGTGGTAATCGTTGGTACCGGTGCTCTCGCCGTAGCCTGGGGTCTGCTCGGTGGCGTCGCCGGTGTTGTTGCCGGTGTTGGAATCCTGGGATGGGGTCTCTACCTCTGCGCTGATATCCAGTGCATCTGGGGTGAGGACATAGTTGCCGAGGGTGCGGGTTTTGAGCTCCATCGCCTCATTCTCAGCGTTGTAGACGGCATCGGTCGCTTTGAGCGCGCCATTGACCACCTGATAAAGGTGCATCTCCTCTTCCACCGGGATCACCAGGGTACCGGTAGCGCTGAACTCGTCCAGATCGCCGCGGAAGTTGTAGAAGTACAGGTCCTCCACATAGCGGTCTGCGATATCTTTGTCATAGGTGCGGTCGAAATCGAGCATCACCTTGTCGCCGCCGAACATGCGTACGGTGAAGTAGGCGTCATCGTTGAAATTGAAGGTGGCGGTGCCGTCCTTGTCCTCTGCAACTTCCCATACTGCCTTCTCATAGACGTTGTTTTCCCACTCAAAGTCTACCAATTTGTCGGACTTTGGATTGGAAAAGGAACCTTTGAGCTGCACCTGCTCGGTCTTGTTCTGGCTGTAGCGCTCAGAGATGTAGACGTTAAAGGCAAACTCGAGGTCATTTAAGCTGTTGTAATTGTCCGCGGTCTCTGCTTTGATGTAAACAGTGCCCTTGACAAGGCCCGCATCAGCGGAGGATGCGCGGTAAAAGTCGACGGTGTCGATGATCTGTTTGGACTTGTCGACAAAGTTGATCTTCCACTTTTTGTCCACATTGCCGGTGTATGGGATGTGGCCGGTCATCTCCTCTTTGGAAGCGCCGATGGTTACGGTCTCACCCTCTTCGGTGGTGTAGTAAAGCGGGATGTAGAGATCGTCGCCCGGCTGCAGCGCAAGGTCGTTTGCCTCGTCCAGGTCGATCGACTGTGTCTGCTCACCGCGCACGACGGTGAGTTGCTCGCCGAAACCAAATTCGGACGGCCAACCCTGCTCCTCATTCACCACGCCGGTGGCGACATCGGCGAAGGCTGCGGTGCTCATTGTGAGCAGCATAGCCGACGCCATAGAAAATGCAACAAATTTTTTCATCTGTGTGTTCCTCCTAAAAGATTCTGTTGTGTCGGATTCCACAGCTGTCTTTTTCCCATTATGATCTGCGCTTGAAGTTCTCCACCAACTTCTTACGTCTGTCGCTATTATATACGCTCCCACCCGATTTTGCAAGAGGTTTTTCCGTGGTAAATTCTTGGTCTGCTGCCGGTTTTCGGATAGACATCCCGGCATGTACTAACAAGATATTGGGGCCACCTCCCCCAGCGCAAAAAAAGAGCAGGCCGCTTCGCCTGCTCTTTTTTTGCGTTTTAAAAAAGCTGTTTTGTCATCGAGATATGGGGGCAAAACTCGTCCAGATATTCCTCGCCCGATTCGACATATCCGTGTTTTTTATAAAAGCCCTTTGCCTGCACCTGTGCGCTCAGATGAACCGGAGCCGGACCCTTTGCCAACTCCAAAATTTTCTCTTCGCAGGCCTGCAAAATTTTGTCGCCAAGTTTTTTGCCGCGATAATTTTCCAGCACACAAACCCGGCCAATCTGCCAGACCTTGTCCTCGCCCAAAAAGATGCGGGCTGCACCGATCGGCTCGTCCCCATCATAGAGCGCCAAATGCCAGCTGATGTTGTCGGTGTCATCAAACTCCACCTGAAAGCCCTGTTCCACCATAAATACATTTGCACGGACAAAGAAAGCGTCATCGCTCCCCTTTTTTCCGTGGGTCCATACAATTTGATAATCCTGTCTTTTTGCCAAGCTGATTTCCTCCTTGCTGTGGGATAGCTCTATTATAGCCGATTATACCCCACAAATCAATTTCACCAGCAGCAAAAATATGCACCCCGGTATCCCAAAAACACAACTGACAAACAGGGTGGGCGCCGTCACTGCCAACCCCAGCGAGGGGAAAAGAAGTTCCATCGCCACAAGGCACCCTCCACCGCTCACAGCCGAAAATAACATGCCGCGCAACAGATAACGGTGATTAAATAAAAACAGCGCCTGCACGCCCGCACAGGCCGCCAGCGACAAAAAAAGAATTGTTTGATCCATTGACATCCTCCTCTCCTTGCTGTTACCCTATATGTATGGGACAGGCGCCCTATTTATGTACAAAAAGAAAGAAGGTTTTGCCACCATGAAACTCCATTTGATCGCGCAGCTGCCGGAGCAGTTTGCCGGAAAACTGCTCTTTTCGGTCATCGTCTGCCGCTACGAGCAAAAATGGGTATTCTGCCAACATCGCCAGCGGGAAAGCTTTGAGACTCCGGGCGGACACATCGAGCCGGGAGAGACTGCGGAGCAGGCGGCCCGCCGGGAGCTGTATGAGGAAACCGGCGCGCTGGATTTTACCCTGCGCCCCATCGGCGTCTATGGGGTGGAAAAGGACGGAACACAGGATTTTGGCGCTCTGTACTTTGCACAGGTGACCCGCTTTGGCCCCTTGCCGCCAAACTCGGAGATGCGTCAGGTTTTCTTTTGTGAGCAGCTCCCCCTGCCCCAGACCTACCCGCTCATCCAGCCACAACTTTTACAATGGGTTCAACAGGTATTGTGAAAACTTAAAATGCCAAAAAAAGCGCCCATTTCTAGGGCGCTTTTTCCGTTTTTAGTTTGAAAACTTCATCTTTGCCTGCTGGATCTTGTCCGCCGGAGCCTCCTGGGTGGGGTACCAGCCGCGCTTTTGCATTTCGGTAAAGACCTCGTGCTGAATCTGGTGTTCTTCAGAAAGCAGATTCATGAATTCGTTCATCAGCGAAGGGGAAGCACACTCATTGGCATAATTATTGTAGTTTTCGGTCATAAACTTTTCGGACGAGAGCGCATCGCAGAGGATCTCCCGGTCATTGAGGGCTTGTTTTTGCATAAAAGAGGACCTCCTTTTTTAACCCAAAAGGTTGAGCAGCTTGCTTTTATGAATCTCATGCTTTGCTGCAATCTGCTCGCAGCAGGCTTTGAGCTGCTGGTCCTGGGTCATCTGTGCATACATCTTAAATTTTTGAATCAGGATCTGTTCCTGTCCAAGCTGCTCTTCCACAGCGGTCAATTCTTTGGTGGTCAGGTTCATTCTTTTCACCTCTTCGATCAACGTAAGCCTATTGCTCCACCAGTAGTATTGCCCCCTTTTAAAAAGTTTAATCTTCTCTTAAAAAGTTTAATCTTCTCTTAAAAAGTGCAAAGCGCCAAGCCCTTTCCTATTACAAAAAATGTGGGAGAAGTGCCGCACACCGCCACACTTCTCCCAAAAAAGGGATTTATGATAGACCTTTCAGAATGTTGTGCCCTATTCTGCCAGCACAAAATCCACCTGTCCGACCGAAACATCCGCTGCGACCACCTTCACCGCGTACTCCTGTCCGATTCGGTAGTAGCGTCCGCTGTGGATCTCGGTGAGCTGGATGTCGTCCTCGAGGATATAGTCCCCCATCGGCAGGTCACGCACCGAGACCATTCCCTCTACGCTGTTTTCCAGTTCGATATAAAAGCCATAATTGGCCACGCCGCTGATGCGGCCGGTGAACACCTCGCCCAAATGCTGCAACATATACTCTGCCTTGTAGCAGTCCTCGCAGTCGCGCTCGATGTTCATCGCGTTGATCTCCATGTCGCTGGATTTTTTGCTCGCCGCTGGGACAAAATTCCCGTACCGCTTTTGCAGCTTGTCCTTGGGCATTCCCGCCAGAAAGCTTGTCAAAATGCGGTGGATGGCAAGGTCGGGATAACGGCGAATGGGCGAAGTGAAGTGGGCGTAGTTGTCCAGCACCAACCCGAAATGGCCGATGTTCTTCTCCGAATAGATTGCCTTGGACATGGTGCGCAACAACTGGTTGTTGATGACCACCTCAAGGTCGGTTCCGCGCACCCTCTCCAAAATTTCCGAAAAATCTTTAGGCTGCGGATTTTCCATCAGGCGGTCTGCGCGGATGCCCAGATGGCGCAACAGCTCGTGCAGGAGATTGACCTTGATGGCCTGCGGGCGGTCGTGTACGCGGTAGATGAAGGGGAGCTCCTGCTGCATGGCAAGCGTCGCCGCCGCCTCATTGGCCGTCAGCATAAACTCCTCTATCATCTGCTCGCTCTCACCGGATTTGCGCGGGACGATGTCCTGAATGACGCCGTCCTTGATGATGAATTTGGACTCGTTGGAACTGATGTTCATTGCGCCCCGGTCAAAGCGGCGCTGCCGCAAAATCTTGGCCAGCTTTTGCATCTGCTGAATCTGTGGAATCAGCTGACCATACTTTTGCAGGATCTCGGGCGAGGCGGTGCCATCGAGGATGGTGTTGATCTCCGCATACACGCCCTTCACCCGCGAGCGGATATAGCTTTTGACAAAGCGGAAGCCCTCTATCTCGCCGCTGGGCTTGAGGGTGATGAGCGCCGAAAAGGTCAGGCGCACCTCATCGGGATTGAGCGAACAGATGCCGTTGGAGAGCTCCTTTGGCAGCATGGGGATGACCTGGTCGGCGTAGTAGATGCTGGTTCCCCGCCGATAAGCTTCCAGATCCAGCGGGGTGCCCGGACAAACATAATGGCTGACGTCGGCGATGTGTACGCCGAGATACCAGTGTTCGTCGTCGCGCTGCAGCGATACTGCATCGTCCAGGTCCTTGCTGTCGGCCGAGTCGATGGTAAAGATGTCCATGCCGGTCAAATCCATGCGGTCTGTAAGTTCGCCGGCCGGCACACCCTCCTGTGCAATCTTGCGCGCCTGCTCCATCGTCTCCTCGTCGAAGGTGAGGCGTGCGTTGTAGTTGGCCAAAACTGCCTGACAGCACACCTGTGCGCGCTGGCTGCTGCCAAAGGTCTGTAAAATCTCCACCCGGTGGGAGGAATAGGTCTGGGAGCGGCTGACAATCCGAGCCAATACCTTATCTCCGTCCTTTGCCTTGTGCAGGCACCCCTTTTCAATTTCCATCAAAAAGTGGATCAGCCTGTCCGGGCGCAGGAAATAGCCTTCCGGCTGGCGCACAACCACGCCGGTAAAGGGCTGATCGTTTGGCTGCAGCACCTTGGCCACCGATCCTTCCCGCTTTTGTCCCGGCTCCAGACGGCGCGAGGTGTCCAGGCGAACCATTACAAGATCGCCCGGCATGCTGCCCTGCATATATCTTCTGGGCAAAAAGATGTCCTGATCGCGTCCGGTCACCGGCTCTTCTCCCTCTTTTGGCTCCGGGCGGGCAAATCCAAATTTTTCTGTGACGGAGATAATCTTTGCCTTTACAAACTTCTGTCCGTCGGTCAGCGCAACCGAATTTCTGCGGCGCCAAATTTCTCCGCTTTCCAGCATCTGGGCAATCAGCTGTTCATACTCCTCGTGCTGCGTGCGCCTGACCTGCGCCTGCGATTCCAGCACGCCAATTTCCATCGGCTCACCCTTTTGGCGATGCAGGACATACAGCACCCGGGATTTTAGGTCCTTGCGCAAAAATCCAGCCGGGGCGCGCAAGGGCTTTCTTCGTCTCTTTTTCGATCGTTCCATAATCCTTTTCCCCCTTTTTTCCTTATTATATCTCTTTGCAGCTACCCTAGCAAGCAAAACCCCAATTTTGTGCAAAAAATAACCGTTTCTTAACATAAGAAACGGAAAAAAGAGAAAAAAAAATCCCACGCCTTGCGGCGTGGGATTTTTCACACTTTCGTTAAAGAACTAAGCGAAGAAAATCACTTATTTCTTGAGAGCCAGAGCGCCAGCAGCAGCTACAGAAACAACTGCCAGGGAAACTGCCAGACCTACGAAGTCCTCAGCGCCGGTTTCCGGGTTTGGTTTAGCGGTCTCGGTGGTTGGCTCGGAAGGAGTTACAGGCTCAGCAGGAGTCTCTTTTGCAGGCTGTTCTTCCTGGCCGAGTTCCTCGGTGGAAAGAACGTAGTTGCCCAGAGCTTTGGTGTTGAATACAAAGCCGTTTACTTTCTCATTGGTGTGCGCGATAGCGTAACCCTCAACGTACTGAGCGTCAACCTCTACGAAGTTGCCGTCTTTGTCGATCTCGTAAGGAACCAGAGAAGAATCGTCAGAAACGATGATCAGTTCGCCAGTTCTGGAGAAGTTAGCGTTGTCGTTGTCGAATTTGAAGAAGGAGTCAGCCTCAGCATCCATCTCGCCAGCGATAGCTTTGTCGTAAGCGGTGGACAGGTCGAGGTACATGGACTCGCCAGAGTACATCTTAACGGTGAAGAAAGCTTTGTCAGCGAAATCGAATACAGCTACGCCGTTCTCGCCTTTAGCAACCTTCCAGATAGCTGGCTGGGAAGCATCGTTGGTCCAAGTGAAGTTTACAGTCTTAACATTGCTCTTGTTGGAGTAGGTACCAGATACCCAAACCTCGTTGGTCTTGTGGTTGCCAGCGTTGTCTGCGATGTATACATAGTACTTCAGGGTCTCGGTGGTGATGGTCTTAAACTGATCTTTCAGAGTGATCTTGAGGTATACAGCGTTTGGCATGATCTCATCGGTGTATTTGCTGTAGGAAGCGTAATCGGTAGCGGTAGCTTTGTACAGCTCAGCTTTCTCGATCAGCTCAGAAACACCGGTAGAACCTTCGATCAGGTTGATGGACCAGTTCTTGTCGATGTTGCCAGTGTAGTGGCCATAATCAGCAACAACTTCGTCATTCATCTGACCGTTAACAACAACTTTGTCACCTTCAACGATAACTGGTTTACCAATTACATCTTTGGTGCCATCAATTTTAGCAAGGTTAACAGTTACTACTACGTCTTTGATCATAGCAGATTTGCCAGCTGCAGCCATTGCTTCCAGCTCTTTGTTAACGTTTGCAATCAGAGTAGCAAACTCAGATGGCTTTGTTGCCTTGAAAGTCTTGCCGTTTACAACAGCTTTAGCACTCTCAACAGTTCTTTTGGTAGAAGTTTTACCATTGGTAACTTCAATTTCAGTTGGGATGCTGTTCAGAGTAGCTGCTTTCGCTGCCTGACCATTTTCTGCACCCTCTGTTACTGTGCCGATTACAACAGAACCAACTGTAACAGTTTTAACATCGTTGTTGTCATCAAAGTCATCGGCTTTATTGATGTTTACAGAGATGGTTTTTTCAGTGTAAGTTGCTGGAGCAGCCTCACCAAACAGAGTTGCATAGTTGCTAGAAGAAATGTCAAAAGAAACTGTAGCTACATCACCGCTAAAGGAGATAGCCGGATTATCAGCTGTAACACCATTACCCAGCTTTACTTCAGGAGCTGTTGTAGTGCCCCAAGCAGCTTTCAGGGTAACTTCTGCGGTACCAACATTCTTGGTCAGTTCTTTTCCAGTGCCAACAGATGGATCTTTAGCAGCCTGACCCTCGGTGAAGTAATCAGCACCCAGTTTTACATTGCTTACAGCATCCTGAGACTCGGTACCTTCGGTCCAAGTATTGCTGTACTCATACTGATCGTTAGCGTACAGAGGCATCCAAACAACGTCGCCTGGCATGAAGTCAACAGACTCGTTGTCGTTGATAGCGGTGGTAGCATCGGTGATGATATCGCCGTCAGAGTTGGTTACGAACAGTGCGCCATCAAATTTAAAATTGGACGGCCAGTCAGCTTTGTCATTGGTGCTGGTGTTGTAGGTGATAGCGAAAGCGTTAGCACCCATGCCAAGTACCATAGCAGAAGCCAGTGCTACAGAAAGTACTTTTTTCATAGTCTTTCATCCTCCTAAAAAATTTCTTTGCCGTCGCTTGTTGCGACAAGCTAGATTATTTTGTGTTTTAAGCGACACTCTGTTGCAAGCGAAGGGGCTCATCGACAGCCTGCCTTTAAAACACCTGAGCGGAAGATTCTCCACAATCTCCCTTGCTCTGCCAATACTATAACACAACCAAATCCAAAATGCAACCCCCTTTCGTAAAAAAAATGTAATTTTTATCTCCAATTGGTAACAACAGTGTTATTTTTTTGCACGATTAAGGGACACTTTTTGGCTTTATTATGCGGTTTTACAACCCATAAGATGGTTATCTATTGGTCAGGATTTTTTTTGTAATCTTTTTGTTATTACCCAATTTGCTTGTAACTTTCATTACAAATAGCCCACTTTTTTCCTCAACAAAAGTCTTTTTTTACCGGATAACTAAAAAAAGCCCCAGCCCACCTGCAAGGCAGATGAGCCGGGGTTTTTCTATCTGTTAAAATGTATGGCCCAAATTAGCAGTTGCAGTCTCTGTTTGCAGAGCCGTGCAGAGTGGAACCGCCATTTCTGTTGGCAGAACCGCTCAGGCTGGAACCGCTGCCTCTGGAAGTAGAGCTATTGAGGCTGTTGCTCTCGCTTCTGTTGACCGCACCGCTCAGGGTGGTGCCGCTGGTACGGCTAGCAGAACCGCTCAAAGTAGAACCGCTGCTGCGGCTTGCGGAACCGTTCAGGGTGGAACCGTTGTCGCGAGTGGTGGAACCATTCAGGGTGGAACCGCTGCTGCGGCTTGCAGAACCACTCAGGGTAGAACCGTTGTCACGAGTGGTGGAACCATTCAGGGTGGAACCGTTGCTGCGGCTTGCAGAACCGTTCAGGGTAGAACCATTGTCGCGAGTGGTGGAACCGTTCAGGGTAGAACCGTTGCTGCGGCTTGCAGAACCGTTCAGGGTAGAACCATTGTCACGAGTGGTGGAACCGTTCAGGGTAGAACCGTTGCTGCGGCTTGCGGAACCGTTCAGAGTAGAACCATTGTCGCGAGTGGTGGAACCATTCAGAGTAGAACCGTTGCTGCGGCTTGCAGAACCGTTCAGGGTGGAACCGTTGTCGCGGCTGGTGGAACCGTTCAGAGTAGAACCGTTGCTGCGGCTTGCAGAACCGTTCAGGGTGTTGCTATCACTTCTGCTGACTGCGCCGCTCAGAGTAGAACCGTTGCTGCGGTCGGTGGAACCGCGCAGTTCGCTGCCGTTTGCTCTGGATTCAGAGCCCTTGATGCTGCTGCCGTCTTCAGCTCTGTCTACGGCACCCTTCAGGCAAGAAGAGGCGCTTACGCCTACAGAAGCACTTACGGTCAGTACAGCAGCAACTGCCAGGGAAAGTACTTTCTTGTTCATAAATTATCGCTCCTTTTTGGTCTGAAGATTTTGCCTGTCCACTAAGCTGCCGGCAAATCTTCAAGATAGTAAAAATGGGATCGGTTACAAAATCTCCATTATATACGGTTTTATTTTATCACAGCCGTCCGATAAAATCAACCGGGAGCCCAGTTTTTGGGTCATTTTTCCCCAGTTTTTTCTCATCGGCTGCAAATTGAATTAGGCAATGACATAGCTGCCCAATTCGCGGGTCTTAATGAGGTAACCGCTAAACTTGTCGCTCTTGTTGCCGACGGTAAGGCTGTTCACATACGGAACATCCAGCTCGGTAAAGCTGCCGTCCTCCTCTATTTTGTAGATCTTCTCCCCTTCATCTGCCTGCAAAAGCAGTTCGCCGGTGTGGCAGAAATCCTCCTCACCGGTGTCAAAGCGGAAGAAGCGGTCCGCTTCCAGACCTGTATCTGCAAAGAATTGCTGTGCTGCCGCGCGGTCATACTGGGTGTCCAGCGCAAGATAAACGCTCTCGCCCTGTTCCATGCGAACCGCAAAAAAGGCGCTGTCGCCAAAGTCAAACACCGCTTTTGGCGCGCTTGCCGACACACTGACCCCAGTGGCCGCCATGCACAGCGCCAATGCAGCTGCCGCAAACCATTTTTTCATCGCTCTTTCCTCCTTTTATCTCCTTTATAAAAGCCGGAAATTTTTACACTTCCCGGAAATATCTTCATTATATACCCTGTCTCTTAAAAAAGCAACCGCAGCCGAGGGGAAATTTTTCCCTTTTATAGACTGCCCAAAAATTGGCTGCGGCAAGGTTGCAAATGCCACTGCAGCGTGCTAAAATAGGACCAGGAAGGATTTGGCGGCAATGGACATCTTTTCTGCCACATTCTGGAGAATATGAACAAAGGATTTGATAACATGAAAATGGAAACCCAGTGCTTGCACGAGGGTTATGCTCCCAAGAACGGCGAGCCGCTAGAGCTGCCGATCTATCAGAGCACAACCTATAAATATGAATCGACCGCTCAGGTGGCCAAGCTCTTTGACCTGACTGCCGACGGCCACATGTACTCCCGCATCTCCAACCCAACAGTTGCTGCCGTGGAGCAAAAAATTGCCGCCCTCGAAGGCGGTGTCGGCGCACTGTGCACCACCTCCGGACAAGCTGCTACCCTGATTGCGGTGCTCAATCTGCTGCACCAGGGCGACCACATTCTGTGCACCTCCACCATCTATGGAGGCACCATCAATCTGTTCGCCGTAACCCTCAAGCGCTTCGGCATTGTGGCCGACTTTGTAAATGCTGACGACGACGAGGAGACCCTCAAGGCCCAGATGCACCCACAGACCAAGGTGGTCTTTGCCGAGACCATCGCCAATCCGGCCATTGCGGTGTTGGACATCGAAAAGATGGCCCGCGTAGCACACTCCCACAACCTGCCGCTGATTGTGGACAACACCTTTGCCACCCCGATCCTTTGCCGTCCATTCGACTTCGGAGCAGATATTGTGGTCTACTCCACCACCAAATATATGGATGGCCATGCCACCCAGCTGGGCGGCGCCATTGTCGACAGCGGCAAATTTGATTGGACAAACGGCAACTTCCCGGAATTTACCGAGCCGGATGAATCCTATCACGGCGTCGTCTATACCCGCGACTTCGGCAACGCCGCCTACATCACCAAGGCGCGCGTTCAGCTGATGCGCGATCTGGGCTGCTACCCCTCCGCTGAAGCGGCGTTTTTGCTCAACCACGGCCTTGAAACACTGCATGTGCGCATGGAGCGCCACTGCCAGAACGCAGACAAGGTTGCACACTTCCTGGAAGGCAACGACAAGGTTGCCTCGGTCAACTACCCCACCCTGGAGAGCAGCCCTTACCGCGAACTTGCCAAAAAGTATCTGCCCAAAGGCTGCAGCGGCGTCATCGCCTTCACCATCAAGGGCGGCCGCGATGCAGCCGTGCGCTTCATCGACAGCTTAAAGCTCGCCTCACTGGCTGTCCATGTCGCCGATGTGCGCACCCTGGTACTGCACCCGGCAAGCTCCACCCATCGCCAACTGACCGACGAACAGCTGGTCGCTGCCGGCATCAATCCTGGCCTCATCCGGTTGTCGGTCGGCATTGAAAATGTCGATGACATCATCGAGGACCTCAAACAAGCGCTCGAAAAAGCCTAAATGATAGCGGGCTTTTGTGCTTTGTCCTCGGATGTTCATTATAGAGTATTCACTTTGAAAAATTGATTGGAGGTTTTAGCCATGAAAAAGTTGCTCACCATCGCTCTGGCTACTTCTATGATCCTCGCCATGAGCGTAAATTCTTTCGCGCTTGGAAACTATGTCCTCTCCACCGATGAACTCGGTCAAGAGGAAACCCAGACGGAAGAAACCCCGGTCGTAGAAGAACCAGTGGAAGAAACCGTTTCGGACACTCCGAAGGTAAACCCGAACACCGGCGCTGAGGACTTTGTTGGTGTCGCTGCTGCCGCTGCGGTTGTTGCTGGCGTCGGCATCGTCGCTCTGAGCAAGAAAAACAGATAGTTTTTTTACAGCAAAGAAGGGCTGGGGAATATTCCCCAGCCCTTCTTTTATGCGCCAAAAGATATGCTTTCTCAATCCACCACGTACTGCGCCTTTCCCTTTTGCCGGCAAGCATCGGAAAAGACCTGCACACAGCGGTCCGGATGGCGCAGCGTATCCAACATCACCTTTTGGCCAAAAGCATCATAAATGCAGCCCCATACCTCATTGCCAAAGGTATACATCCGGCTCTGCAGCAGCTGTTTTCCGGGATGCTGCGGGTCTAAATAGGGGCTTTGCCAGTACTCCTGCATCTCCCTCTCCAGCGCTTCCCGATCCATCCTTCCCTCCCGCAGGCGATGGATGGTATCGGCAAAATGTTTCCAGGTATTCTCAAAATCTGCGTTGAGCAGCGCGATCGTCTCTTCATCCAGCCCGCGGTTGACCTGAGCCGGGCAGATCGAATCGGAAAGAACCCCTTGCGCAAAGTTTGCAAATTTGATCGCCAAGCCTTCTCCTGCCAGAAAGAAACAGAACTCCCCTTCCAACGTGCTGGCATTTCCCTCCCCATACAGCCGGGTAAACAGAATGTGGTGCAGCTCATGCTGAAAGGTCGACTGAATTTCTTGAAGGTAGTTTTCTCCGATCAGCTGCAAAAAATCCATGTGCATCCTATCGCCATACGGATACCCAAAGGAAGGGCCTATCCCCAAAGTGATGACCAGCCCAACGGTTCCCAGCTCCACCGGCCCATAGCACCGCTCCATGACCTGCTGTGTCTTTTGCTCAAAGCCTTGTGCCAAAACCGCTTGCAGTTGAGAATAGCCCTCCCGATACTTTTGCGGGTGTTCCAGCGCATCCTTCCACAAAAAATGGTGCTGTTGCAGCGCCAGATTTTGAATCTGCTCCTCCTGCACCTGCGGAAGGTTCAGCAGGTATTCCCGAAATTCTTCCCGCGTCACCCTCTTTTTGTACCGCGCAAATTCAAATGCATAGTCTTCACTCTCCAACATCCTCTCCAGCGCTTCCCGGTCTGCCTGCCCCTCTGCCAGCTTTTCCAGCCATGTCAGCATCGGCAAAACCTGCGCCTGATGTACCACAACCTTCATGCACCTTTTTCCTTTCTTCTATTGTCCCTATCAAAAAAAGCTGCTGCACTTTCAATAAGGCAGCAGCTTTTTTCCTCTTACAGCTTTTGTTCGATCAGGGGATCTTCGTGATTTTCCGTTTCCTCGGTGCCTTTTTCCTCCGGCTTTTCCTCTGCTTTAGCAGTCTCCTGCGGCTGCGGCTCCTCTGGAATCACTACACCGGTCTCCTCCTGCAATACCATTCCACATCTGGAGCAGAAGTGCGCGTCGGTCGCGCAGGAAGCGCCACAGTTCGGGCACTTTTTGACCTTGCGGATCTCCTCGCGTTTGGCCTGCAGCTGAGCCAACTGCTCGAGCAGCGCATCGGCCTGCTCCACCAGCTCGCTGATCTCCAGCTCATTGTCGGTGCCAAGCTTTCTGGTGCTGTAGACAAGCGAACCGATCTTTTCATAGCAGTTTGCAAGGTCCGCATTGACCGAAACTTCCTGAATCTTCAGCTTAGAAGCTTCCACCATCTCCTCGGTCTTTTTGCCCGCTACGTTGGCCACCGAGATTGCTTTATCCAGCAGGGAATTGAAAGAATTGATACTCATGGAAATTGCTCCTTTCTCATCTGTAAATTTTTGTGTATGTCATTGATTTGTGCGCGTATCTGGTTGTGGAACCTTTGGACCGATAAATTCTCGCACAACGCTGTCCTGCGGGATGGCGTCGGTGTTGTTGATGTCAAAAAATTCGTCGAGCCGCTGGTATAGGTCATCCAACTTGCGATAATGCTCCGGCGCGATGCCACGCCGGTCCTCCAAGAAGGGCAGCAGATAGCTGTGGAAGATGTTGGGTTCATAGTCGAGGGTCGTATCCAATTTAAATTTTGCGCTGTCGCGGAAGGGGTTGATATATGCCGATTCCCCCTCACAAACTTCGTCCCACATCGCCATCGTCTCTTCCGGCAAGGTGTTTCGTGTAAAGCGATCGCGCACCATCCGGCGCATCAGGCGCACATCCTGTGGCGTCAAGATGACCCGATCGTGGTCGGTGAAGCGGGAACGCACGCTCGCAAAAATTCTGGTCACCTTATCTTCTCCCACCAGCTGAGTGAGCAGTGGATTTAATCCGTGCAGCCCCTCGATGATGACAACGTCGTCCTCACCGGCCACAACTTCCTGTTCACGTCCGCTCACCCGCTCCCGCACATGAAAATCAAAGATCGGGATGCTGGTTCTTCCGGTCTGAATGAGCTGTTCAATGCAGCGGTTGATGCGATCAATGTCCAGCGCATAGATGCTCTCAAAGTCGGGCTTTCCCTTTCGGTTGAGCGGCGTCTGCTCGGTGGCAAGATAAAAGTCGTCGAGGGAGATCACCGTCGCCTTTCTGCCACAACCGGAAAAGTGGCGCGCCAAGGTGTGCGCTGTGGTGGTCTTGCCGGAAGCGGAGGGTCCAGCCAGACAGATCACCGTCGCTTGCCCGCGGGTATTTTCCATCTGTTCCACCACCTGGCGGAGCTGATGGTGATAAAACGATTCTGCCTCGTCAATTAGCTGAAAATAATTCTGGACGGCCTGTTGGTTGACCTCGTCCTTTTCAATCCTCCCGTAGTGGAAGGGGTCTATTTTCCTCAAAGAATTTCACCACCCTATCCTTTCTTCTTAAAATTTCGTCGAAGTGCTCGACGTACTCAAAGGGGTATTTGTAGTTGAAGATTCTCTCCAGCTTGCCGGTGCGGTTGGATTTTAATTTAGTCACCGCTCCCCCGCCTGCTGCCAAAATTGTCTGCGTTTCGTCCATGATGTAGATGTTGTAGCGCCCCTCATAGCCCGGCTTGCAGTAACCGGTATTTTCCAGATTCCCCAGTGTATTGCGCTGCTTGTAAAGATAGTACGGCTGCCAACCATATTCGATCAGCGCCTTCTGCGCATAGGAGACCATCTGTCCCACCTCTTGGCCCAGTTGCAGGGCTTTGAGGCGCTCCTCCCAGCTGGTGCCAAAATTTGCACTGCGCTTGATGGAGAGGGTGTGCACGGTGATATTTTCCGGGTTGAGGGCGATGATCTTATCTACCGTCTGCCGGAAGCTCTCCACCGTCTCCCCGGGAAGTCCGGCAATCAAATCCATGTTGATGTCGTCAAAGCCTTCCTCCCGCGCCATCTGGAAACAGTCGATGATCTGCTGGGCGGTGTGCTTTCTGCCAATTCCGGCAAGCACCTGATCGTTTAACGTCTGGGGATTGATGCTGATGCGGGTGACGTTGTGGGCGCGCAGAACCCGCAGCTTTTCCCGGTCGATGGTGTCCGGGCGGCCGGCCTCCACCGTATATTCCTTTAAACGGGACAGGTCAAAGTTTTTCTCCACCGCGGTGCAGATCTGTTCGAGCTGGGCAGCCGAGAGGATGGTCGGGGTGCCGCCGCCAAAATAGACGGTGGTGAGGGAAAGCTCGGTCTGGGCCATCTTTTGTGCGATGCAGGCGAGCTCGTCGCACAGGCGGTCGACATAAACCGGCAGGATATCCCGCGCACGCTTGCTGGTGATGTCGTGGGAGACAAAGGAGCAATAGCTGCACCGGGACGGGCAAAACGGAATGGAGATATACAGACTGTAGGTGTCGTCGGTGGCCTCCTTGAGAATGGGCGCCTCATTGCGCGCAGTCTGCAAGGCCAGGTCAATCTTCTCGTCGGTGACATAGAAGTGCTGTGAAAAGTCGCGCGCCACCATTTCCTCACTCATGCCCGCATCCAGCCGCTTATGGAACAGCTTGATCGGGCGCACCCCGGTCAGCATCCCCCACGCCGGATGGGTGCCGGTTGCCTGGCACAGCAGGGTAAAGAGCATATCGCTCATCCGGTACTCCGCCTGCTCATAGGGGCCGTGCGGATTGGAAGGGATGGTGCGGCAAAGCGAATTTTCTTCACCGTTTAGCCGCACCGTGACCTTCATCAGGCCATGTTGGAGGCGAGTTTCAATATAGTCCTCCTGCATCTGGTCGCTTTGGGGCGAAAATTCGGTATCGGCGGGATACTCGGTGGTCACAATCTTTTCGTCCGGGAAAAACAGCATCGCGATGCACTCCGCCTCATATTTCATATTGTGTCCAACTGTTCTGATCTTCATCTGCTGTTTTTTCTCCTTATAAAAGAAGGGGCCTTTTTCCAGTCTCGAAAAATGGAGTTGGCCATTCCGCTTTCAGGAAAAATCTCCCCTCTTTGTTATAGTATCATCTGCCGCGCAAATTGTTCCCGCGCGGCGCTTTTTTTGATTTTCTGCAAGATGGGGCTACATCGCCATTGCGTGCCGCAAAAATGGATTGGCCAGCTTTTCGTCGTCGAGGTTGG
This sequence comes from Clostridiales bacterium, assembly GCA_019423685.1. GTDB lineage: Bacteria > Bacillota > Clostridia > Oscillospirales > Ruminococcaceae > Negativibacillus. The sequence continues at coordinate 188,129 of JAHZAY010000003.1, forward strand.
TCGCGCTGCCGTGGCCCGGAAAGACCTTGTAATAGCCCTGCAGCGAACCCAGGCGCTTGAGCGACCGGAACATTTCGGCATCGTCGCCCCCATACAGGTCGGTGCGGCCCATGCTGCCCTGGAACAGGGTGTCCCCGCAATAGAGCTCGTTGTTTTTGATGTAGGTGACGCCGCCCCTGGTGTGACCGGGAGTCTCCATCACCGTGAAGGTCATGCTGCCGCTGACAATCCTGTCCCCATCCTTGACCAGAATGTCCGGAACAAAGGGGCGGGCATAGGGCGCGACCGCGTTGGACATGCTCTTTTCCCCGTCGCCGATCATCTCCAAATCCTTTTCCCCCAGCACAATCTGAATCTGTGGAAAAAGGTCCTTGAGGTCCGCCGCGCCGCCCATGTGGTCTCCGTGACCGTGGGTCAGCAGCAGATGGGTCGGGGTAAAGCCGCGCTCGTTGATAAAATCCGCCACCTTCTGGGCATCGCCGCCGCAGTCGACCACGACGCAATTTTTGTTGTCGTCCCAGGTAACATAGCAGTTGGTGCCCAACAGCCCAACGTGGATAATTTCCAGATTCATCTTGGATAACCTCCCTCTGCCGCCGCTATCTTTTCGGCATAATCTCGTCGGTGTCCAGCATGATGGTCACCGGCCCGTTGTTGAGCAGCTCGACCTGCATCGAGGCGCCAAACTTGCCGTGCCCCACCTTGCTGACGCCGATCTCCCTGACCTTCTGCTGGAAGTATTCGTACAGTCTGTCCGCCTCTGCAGGGGAAGCCGCCCCCACAAAGGAAGGCCGTCTTCCCTTGCGGCAGTCGGCATAGAGAGTGAACTGGGATACCACCAGCATCTCTCCCCCAATATCCAGCAGCGACAGGTTCATCTTGTCGTTCTCGTCGGTGAAGATGCGCAGATTTGCGCACTTCTCGGCCAGGAAATCCGCCTGTTTTTCGGTGTCCTGCGGGCCGACGCCCAGCAGGACCAGCAGCCCCTTTTCAATCTCTCCCACGCGCTCCCCTTCGACGGTGACGCTGGCGTGGCTTACTCTCTGAATCAATGCTCTCATGTTCTATTCTCCGTTTTTATATTTTTATTGGATGGTCCTTCTGACATCCTCCACGCCCTTGATGGCGCGCAGGCTGTTGAGCAGGTAGTTGAGCTGATCGACACCGTTGACCTCCACCGTTACCTGGATGAGGATGACCGAATGGTCCTTGCTCTCCTTGGCAACCAGAGCGTGCATCGGGATGTGCATGTTGCTCAGCAGAATGGTGACGTCCGCCAGCAGCGTGTCACGCGGCTGGGAGGTGATGTCGATGGTCGATTTAAACTTCTCGGAGGTGACGTTGGAAGCCCACTCGGCGTGCACCCAGCGGCCCTCGTTCTCCTTCGGGGCGTTGATGACGTTGACGCAGTCCTGCTTGTGGATGGACACACCGTAGCCGCGGGTGATAAATCCGACAATCGGGTCGCCCGGCAGCGGATTGCAGCACTTGGCAAACTTGACAAGGCAGCTGTCCAATCCCTCGACGATGACGCCGCTGGTCGGTTTGCCCGGCTTTTTGGGCGCTGTGGGCTGCGGCAGCAGGGCGGCCTTCTTTTCCTCCTCCGCTACGGTGCGGTAGGTCTTTTGGAATTCCTCCTTGACCCGCGGCATAATGCGGGAGAGCAGCACCCCTCCATAGCCGATGGCGGCATAGAAGTCGTCGACGGTATTGATGTGTTGGCGGCGCGCTATGTTGAGGATAAAGTTTTCATAGTCCTCTTCGGGCACGTTGATGAGGTTGCGCTTAAACTCCTTCTCCAGCTCCTCCTTGCCGGTGGCAATGTTCTCCTCCCGGCGCTCCTTTTTAAACCAGGAGCGGATCTTGGTGCGCGCCTCGCTGGTCTTGACAATCTTGAGCCAGTCGCGGCTTGGGCCGTTGCCCGGACCTTTGGAGGTGATGATTTCGACAATCATACCTGTCTCCAGTTTAAAGTCCAGCGGCACAATCCTGCCGTCCACCTTGGCTCCGGTCATGCGGTTGCCGACCTCCGAGTGAATGGCATAGGCAAAGTCGATGACGGTGGCCCCGGTGGGCAGATTGATGACGTCGCCCTTTGGGGTAAAGACGAAACACTCCTCCGGCGCAATGTCCGATTTGATCGAGCGCACAATATCCTGCGCATCGCCGGAGTCCTGCTGCACTTCCAGCAGCTGGCGCACCCAGGCCAGACGCTCTTCCAGTTTATCCTTTTTCTCGATTCCCGCCTTGTACTTCCAGTGGGCGGCGATGCCGTATTCGGCGGTGTAGTGCATATCCCAGGTGCGGATCTGGATCTCGAAGGGGATTCCGCCCTCCTTGTCCAGCACGGTGGTGTGCAGTGACTGGTACATATTGGCCTTTGGGGTGGAGATGTAATCTTTAAAGCGCTTGGGGATCGGGGTGAACTCGTCGTGCATGATGCCTAGTACCGCATAGCACTCATAGGTGGTGTCCACGATCACCCGCACGGCATAGACGTCGTATATCTCGTCAAAGTTTCTTCCCTGCATATACACCTTGCGGTAGATGCCGTAGATGCTCTTGACGCGGCTTTGCAGGAAGAACTTCATCCCTTCTTTGTTCAGGCGCGCCTTAATCTTCTCCTGAATCCCCTCCAGGAATTTTTCGCGCTCCTCCTTTTTGAGCTTGAGCAGCCGCTCAATCTCCTCATAGGCGATCGGGTCCAAGAAGCGCAGCGAGATGTCCTCCAACTCCTCCTTGATCGAGCGGATACCAAGTCGGTCGGCCAGCGGCGCATAGACCTCCATCGTCTCCAGCGCCTTTTCGCGGCGCTTATATTCCTTCCAGTACTCACCGGTGCGCATGTTGTGCAGGCGGTCAGAAAGCTTTACGATGATGACGCGCACATCCTTGGCCATCGCCAAAAGCATCTTGCGCACATTCTCGGCCTGTCGCTGCTCCTTGCTCGAGTAACTGAGCTTTGTCAGTTTGGTGACGCCGTCCACCATCAGCGCCACATCCGCCCCGAAGCGCTTTTTGATGTCGTCGAGGGTGGAGGAGGTGTCCTCCACCACATCGTGCAAAAGTCCCGCACAGATGGTCTCGGTGTCCATGCCCAGCTCCAGCAGGATCTGGGCGACAGCGATTGGGTGGGTGATGTACGGATCGCCCGATTGCCGCATCTGGCCCTCATGGGCTTTGGCGGCATACTCATACGCTTCGGTAATTTTGTCAAAATCATAGGGTCTGTTGCTTTCCTTTAATGCAACCATCAATTCGTCAAACTCACGCATCCAATTCACCATCCTTCAATCGTTTGAGAATGCTGGACTGCTCCAGCTGGGTTTTGGTCACCGTCTTGGGCAGGCGCAAAATCGGCTGTCCAGGCTGCTTTGCGGGCAGCATCTGGCACAGACCCAGCTCCTGCATCACATCCAGGCAGATGCGCATTTTGCAGTAGTTGAGCTTGCGCACCCTGCACCAGAGCATATCATAGCCAAAGACAAATGTCCCGTGCTGCCGCAAAAAGCGGTATAACAGCGCCACATCCTCCCTGGTCGGGCAGATGTAAGACCGGATTTTTTCCGAAAGCGGCTCGTGCCGCATATATTTTTCATAATACTGCCGGCCCACAATCAGTTTTTCCTGTGGGATTCCAGTCAGGCGCACATCTTTCATTTTGATCGAGAGGCTTTTCTCTCCATTATACTCGTTGACTTCCAGGTTTGCCGCAATGTCCACCACGTCCCCCGGGAAAAACGGGAACTGATCGGCCGGCATCCGAAAGTAAACGGCCTGCATCGTCCTGCCCTGATAGGTAAACTTTACGCGGATGTGCCGGTTCTCGCTGAGCGGGGTGACGCCGTCCACCCGGCAGCCGGTCAGCCCCACCACCGGGATCTCATTGCCGCAGCCAAACGGTTCCAGCGACTGCATCCCGTACACCGTCTCAAGGTTTAACTGGTTAGCAGAGAGCAGGGCGTCGATGCGCAGCTGTTCCACCGGCATAATATCAAATTGCTCGCGCGCATCCTGCTCGATCTGCTCGATAAAGACAGGCAGGTCTTTGGTCATCAGGGTAAGGCCCGCAGCCTGATTGTGGCCTCCATATCGGGTCAAAAGCCCACTGCACCGGGAGATTGCGTCGATCATCGAATAGCCTTCGACGCTCCTTGCCGATCCGCGCGCCTGCTCCCCCTCGATGGAAAAGAGGATACACGGCTTGCAAAACTCCTCCACAATCTTTGCCGCAGCGATGCCGATTACGCCGTGGTGCCAGCCCTGGCCGTAGAGGACGATTACCCGATCCTGCAAGATTTCCGGGTGGCGGGAAATTTTTTCCAAGATTTCCCGATAGATGTCGTCCACCAGCTGTTTGCGGCGGCTGTTGAGCTCACACAGCTGCTGAGCCAGCTCCTGTGCCCGCGACTGCCGGTCGCTGAGCAGCAATTCCATTGCAAGGTCGGTCTGTCCCAGTCTGCCGGCTGCATTGATGCGCGGGGCAATGCCAAAGGCAAGCGAGGTGGAATTGAGCTTTCGTCCACCCATTCCTGCCGCCTCGACCAGGGCGCGCACACCAATCTGTTCGCCAAGCGCGATACATTCCAAGCCCTTTTGCACAATCAGCCGATTTTCTCCGGTCAGCTCCACGATGTCGGCCACCGTGGCGATGGCGGCTAATTCCCCGAAATGCCAGATCATCTCTTCGCCGGTGAGGTCCCCCTCCATCGCGCAGATGAGCTTAAAGGCGACACCCGCACCGCACAGATGCTTAAAGGGGTAAGCGCAGTCCTCGCGGTGCGGATTGACCACCGCACAGGCATTTGGCAGTTGGGGGCGCGGCTGATGGTGGTCGGTGATGATCAGATCCAATCCAATGGACGCGGCATAATCCGCCTCATCGATGGCCGAGATGCCGTTATCCACCGTCACCACAAGGTCAACCTGCTGTTGTTTTAAAAAATCCAAAGCGGAGCAGTTTAGCCCATACCCTTCCTGGTCGCGGTCTGGAATGTAGTAGATGACCCACGCTCCCAGATCCTCCAGATAGGAATAGAGCATGGCGGTGGCGGTAATTCCGTCGCAGTCGTAGTCTCCATAGACGGCGATCTGCTCCCCTTGCTCCACGGCCTGTCCCAAGCGGGCAACCGCCTTTTGCATATCTGCCATCAAAAAGGGATCGTACATCTTTGCGTTTGGGTCTATCCCTGCATAGGATTTGGCTGTCGCAGGGTCCGAGATGCCGCGCCCATCCAGAATCTGCGCAGCAATTGGCGAGATCCCTGTCTGGTCTATTAAGTTTTTTACCCGGTCAGGATCTACCTGCGGCAGCTTCCACCTTTTAAAGCCCAAGATGATTTCCCCTTTTTCTGTTGCTTTCCCTGATTTGGATATAATTTAACCAGTATATTTTATCATTTTTTTCTGCTTTATTCAATTCTTTTTCTCAAAAGGCGCACGCGAAAGTTGCATTTACCGGGACTTTCTGTAGAATTTTTCATCATTCTGCAATCATGCAAGCCTTTTTTCCTTTTGCATCAGCAGATCACGGCAAAATCATTGTCCACCGTCCCAGCAAACTGTTGCGTGTGCGCCAGCGATATTGGATCTTGTTGCAGCTGTTTGTTTTAGATAAAACAAATTCCGCACGGCCTTTAAACGGTACACATGCGGAAAAATAAAGATAACAAAAAAGCCGCCGGGTATTCCCAGCAGCCTTTTCTTTTGGTGACCTATCGGAGACTCGAACTCCGGACACCCTGATTAAAAGTCATCAATCTACCGTATCTACTATTTTTCAACCAGCTTCTTTAAGAACACCTAAGTGCCTTTTTATGCGGTTTTTTCGATTTTTAATCAACCCTTTTCATTTTTCCGGACACCTTCATCGCGTGCTTTTGTCGTCAAAGTGTCGTCAGAAATATCATAGCTTCTATTCCAAGTATTGTCAACTCCTTCCCAAAACCCACTCACCACCGGTGGCGTTCCATTGACCTCATGCACCCACCGCTGCACCGTGGAGCGGGAGATCCCCGTCACCTGCGCCGTCATACGGATAGACAGCTCGGTCGCGATCAGTACCGTCCGGCGGCGCACCTCCTCGCTGTAGATTTCCGGTCTTCCCTCCCTGTAGCCTGGCCGCTGCCGCGCAAGCTCCCTCCCCGCCATGGTCCGCTCGCGGATAATGTCCCGCTCAAATTCCGCAAAAGCCAGAAAGGTTGTCAGGATCAGCCGCCCCACCGGCGTGTCCTCGATCACACCCATGTTGAGGATGTGGATGCGCACTCCCCGCTGCATCAGCTCCCGGCAGGTCAGCGCCCCCTCCACCACCGTCCGCGCGAAGCGGTCCAGCTTGCACACCACCAACATGTCCCCTTCTTCCAGCAGCGCGCAGAGCCACTGAAACTTGGGCCTGTCCATGCGGGCGCCGGTGAATTGCTCCTCGACGATAAAATCACATCCCTCCTGCTGCAGCCGGAGCCTCTGATCCTCCAGGCTGTTCCCGTCCTTGCGCTGGTGGACCGTGCTGACGCGGGCATAGCCATACTTCATGCAAAACGCCTCCTATTATTTTTTTCTCATCATACATCCAACTGAAGGCGTTTGACAAAAAATAATGGTACTAAAGCAAAAGCAGCCCCGCAAAAGCGGGGCGGTTTTTTTGCAGGATATGTTATTTTCTGCTGCGCATAATTTCCAGAATGTGGCCCTCGGTGTCAATCATGCCCGGGCTTGCCACATAGCCCATGTTCTGCATGGTCTTTTCGGGCGTTGAGCCCATAATGCTGTGACAGCAGTCGACCGACGTGCCCGCCATGGCTAAAAGCGCCGCGTCAAAGGCCATGCCGATGCCCAAAAGCGCCTTGAGCGCACAGCCGGGGTTGCCGCCGTGGCAGATCATGCCGGTCAGCGACGCGGCCATGTTGCAGATGGCGGCAAAATACTCCTTCTCGCCGCCGCCGCGCAGCATGACAATGCCGCACGCCGTGCCCGTGCCGCCCGCCATCGTGCAGCCGCACAGCGCCGAAAGCCGGCCGGAATATTCCTTGATGTAAATGGTGACAAGGCACGACAGGCACACCGCGCGCAAAAGCTCCTCACGGCTGCGCCGCTCGACACGGCACAGCGCATACAGCGGCATCATGGACAAAATGCCGTGGCTGCCGCTGCCCGTAATGCTCATGGCCGCCCGCGGCACGCCCGCGACGCGCGCCTCGATGGCGCCCACCGACACGGCAATCGCCGCGCTGCGCGCGTCCTTTGTCCACACCTGCCCGCCGTTTTGCGCAATGAGCGTGCTCGTCATGGGCACGCGGTGCTCCGCAAGCCCCTCCTCAAACAGCGCAAGGTCGGTTTCAAAGGCCTCGTCCAAAAAGGCGATTTCCTCAAGCGGCACGGTGCGCGCATACTCCACAAGCTCCTTAAGCGTGTACTGCTTAATCTGCTCGCACGGGTCGGCCGACGCCTGCTGCGCCGGCGCCTCAAACACCGTTTCGCCGTTTACGCGCATGCAGGTGATGTTGGTGTGGCTGCCCTCGATGGTCACCTCGCCCTCGCCCTTGTCGGTGCGCACCTTCGCGCGGATGTAAATGGTGGGGGTGATGCGGTCGAGGTTGACCGTCACCTTCCCCTGCGTCACCAGCTCGCGGGCGCGCTCGTTGTCCTTTTGCGTGATGGGCTCGAGCGCCTCGAGCTTCAGCTCCGGATCGCCGCCGACGGCGCCCAGCGCCGCAGCGTACGCGTTGCCCAACTCGGGGGAGTTGGGGATGCCGCAGGTAAACGCGTTTTTATAAATGCCGGAGTTTAAATCGAGCGTGACCTGCCGGGCCTCGCCCCCCGCCAGCGCGCGCGCCCTGGCACTCGCATAGGCGATGGCGCCCGGTTCGGTTACACCGAAAGCCAGCTTCATATCGTCGTGGATCAACTGGGCCAGAGTTTTCATGCTATCCCCTCCGCACTTTTCAGTCTTTTGGCAAAAATCCGCCTCTTTTTGCTTCTATTGTACCAGATTTTTGCCTTTTCTGCAAGAGAAAAGGCTGTTTTTGGTCGTTTGTCACAGCAGTGACGCGTTCCATTGTTCCCGTAAAAAAGTCCGCCCCAGTGAGGCGGACTTTTTTTCTACTCCTGCTTTTTCTGCGGCACCACAGCCTTGCGCTTCCAGCGCCCGGTCAGGCAAAAGCCCCAGGCGATGGCAATGGCCGGGACCCAGCCCAGCGCATAACAGAAATACATGCTGTCGCGCCCGAAGTTCGCGGCGAGGAAATACGCCGCCGGCACGCGGATGAGCCACAGCCCGGCCAGCGAGCTTATCATGGGCACCATCATTTCGCCCGCGCCGCGCATGACGCTGTTGAGCACGAACATGATGGCCAGCATCCAGTAAAAGGGCATGATGCGGTTTAAATACGCCATGCCCGCGTCGATGACGCCCGGGCTCTGCGAAAACAGCTGCATCATAAACGGCCCCAGCGGAATGAGAAACACCGCCGCCACGACGCCCGCCCCGCACGACAAAACCAGCGACGAGCGCGCGCCCTGCCGCACCACTTCCAGGATGTTACTCATTATTCCATCTCTCCTTTCAGAATCGCTTCTACCTGCTGCAGAGTTTCCGCCGGCACAATGCCGCCCTCACCCCGCCGCTCTGCCTTCAGCGCCTCGGCCTCCTCACTGGTCAGGATCCCCAGCTCCACGCCGGTGTCCAGATGGGCGTCTGTCGCATAGCAGTTGCGGTAACGTTCGATCAGTTGTGTTTTGGTCATTTGGATCATCCTTTCTATTCTGGAAGCAGAATTCCTGTCTGCTCCTGGTTTGTCTGTACCTGCCCCAGCAATGCCCCCGTGATGTCCTGGGCATTTTGCAGAATCATCTGCAGTCCTTCTGCCGTCATCCCTCTTGGGACATACATCCGGCCAGTTTGAGGATCAACCTCTCCCGCTACCGGCTCTGTCCATTGACCGGTGTCAGCATCATGCCGCCATCCCTGCCAGCAACGCTCCTCGTATTCCGGCGGAATTTGTACAAAAAGCGGCAGGATATCCTTATGGTAAAGCTGCTCAATCGGATATGTCATCCCATCCCGCACACAGTCTTCGATGTTCTCGACAACACCATTACGCACAAAAGCATACTTCATTTTGATCATCCTTTCTGTTGTTGGTTGTTTGGTCTATGATTTATTTTCTGGAGTTCTGGGCAGGTGGTAAAT
>JAHZAY010000004.1:0-160145 GCA_019423685.1 Clostridiales bacterium
TGTCAGCAGCCCGTTTCACGGTCTGCGTGTAGTTCCTTGTAAACTGACCTAAATATAAATAAAAACTAATCATCGAAAAATCATATTTTATATTGACAAATTTTGAATGCTCTGTTATCATAAAATTACATTAAAGTGAATATTTTACTTTAATTAAAAACGGTTCGAATTCTCAGTGCATGGCTTTTTTAAGCGGTGTACAGAACCTGAAGGAGGTAGATTATGAAGAGAACCATGGCAAAATTGCTGGCCATCGCTTTGACAGCGTCGATGCTGCTGAGTGCATGCTCGAGCGGTACCACTTCCAGCGAAACCAGCGAGAACAACAGCACATCTACTGAAAGCACCACTTCTGAATCCACAGAAGGGGAAACCGAGACAGCCGCTAGTGAAAATCAGATTAAGGATCTTGTCATTCCAAGACTGTCCACCCGTGAGCTGCAGACCTTCAATATCCTTTACAGCCAGATGGCTTCGGATTTTGAAAATCTGTGCAACCTGACCGAGCCACTGCTGGAAGTTACCCCAACTGGTGAGCTTGCACCTTGCATGGCCGAAGAGTGGGGCACCGAGGATGGCGGTCTGACCTGGACCTTCAACATCCGCGACGGTGTAAAATGGGTTGACATGAACGCCAACGAAATGGCTGACTTCAGCGCACAGGACTTTGCAACCGGCCTTGAATGGGTTCTGAACTTCTACAAGAACGATTCTGCAAACACCTCCATGCCTCTGGAAATGATCAAGGGCGCTCAGGAGTACTACGAGTACACCAAGACCTTGACTCAGGAAGAAGCTTATGCCCTCACCGCAGGGGAAGGCTCCAAGTTCCTGGAGATGGTTGGCGTGGAAGTTCCAGATGATTCCACCATCATCTATCACTGCATCGATGCAAAACCATACTTTGACACCGTAGCAACCTACGCTTGCCTGTACCCAATGTCCCAGGCTATGGTTGATTCTCTGGGCGTAGATGGCGTCAAAGCGATGAACAACGAGACCATGTGGTACAATGGCTGCTACACCATGACCTCCTACATCCAGGGCAATGAAAAGGTATTCACCAAGAACCCAACTTACTGGGATACCGAGGCTACCCTTTTTGATACCGTCACCGTTAAGATGGTAGAGTCCAACGATGTAGCGTTCCAGCTGTATCAGTCCGGCGAGCTGGATTACGTCGACCTGACCGAGTCCAACCTCAAGACCATCTCCGGCAACGAGAACAACGAGTTCTATGATTACCTCGTTGAGCGCCCGGCAGATAAATACTCCTACCAGATTCACTTTAACTTCGATAAGTACACCGAAGACGGCACCAAAGATACCAACTGGAATACCGCTATTGCCAACGAGGCATTCCGTCTGTCCTGGTACTATGGCCTGGATCTGTCCGAGTACTACAAGAGATTTAACACCATCGACCCAATGAGCTGTGAGAACGAGTGCTTCACCATGAAGGGCTTGGTTTACACCTCTGACGGCACCGACTACACCGAGCTTGTAAAGGCTGAGCTGGGCCTGCCGGAGATGAACGGCGAGACCATCGTCCGTCTGGATGCTGATAAAGCAGAACAGTACAAACAGCAGGCAATCGAGGAGCTGACCGCTCTGGGTGTTACCTTCCCGGTTGGCATCGATTACTACATCTCTGGTTCCAACCAGACCGCTCTGGACAGCGCTACCGTACTGGCACAGTGCTTCTCCGATAGCCTGGGCGACGATTATGTTCAGCTGAACATCAAGACCTACGTTTCCAGCGCTTCTCAGGAGGTCTATGAGCCGAAACTCCACTCGATCACCATCCGTGGTTGGGGCGCTGACTACGGTGACCCACAGAACTACCTTGGCCAGGAAGTTTATGGCTCGGACAACGCCTTCTACAGCAACGACTACAACTACATCGTTGACGTTGAAGAGACCGACGCTACTAAGGATCTGCTCAACTGCTACAAGGAGTTCACCAGCCTTGTTGAGACTGCGAACGCAATTTCCGACGATCTGGATGCCCGCTATGCAGCATATGCAAAGGCAGAGGCTTACCTGATTCAGCACGGCCTGGTAATCCCAGCATACTACAACGTACCGTACTGCCTGACCCGCATCAATGTATTCAGCAAGATGAACTCGATGTATGGTGCTCAGAACGAGAAGATGAAGAACTGGGAGACCAATAGTGAAGGCTATACCACACAGGAAATCCTGGATTATGTGGCACAGATGAACGCCTAACCAGTAAACTTGAGAAAAGAGACAGCCAATCGGCTGTCTCTTTTTTTTATATAATCGACTTTGTTTATTATTAAACAAGCAATAAATAGGTCATATATCATTCATTTTTAGAAAAAATGCTAAATATATTCCATAAAAACTGCGCAATGTTATAAAAATAAACTGTAAGGATTGACAACGCTTTTGCTTTTTGCTATGATAAAGCAAAAGTAAAGTAAATATTATATTTCCTTTACTTTTTTGTGCTTTAACACTGAAAGGTGATGAGAGCCCCTTTTTCTTATTCCTTGATTTGCTGGTAGACGGCAAAGCTTTGAGGTGGCACGATCTCTAAAAAAGAAAGTGTTTGCTATAAGAAAAAGGTAATTTCGAAGGAGGAAAGAATATGAAGAAAATGATGGCAAGAATCCTTGCGCTGGCCTTGACTGCGGCGATGGTTCTTACAGGCTGCAGCAGCGGTTCTGACAACAGCTCCAGCAGTGAGAACACCAGTTCTGAGTCCAGCAGCAGCGAGTCCAGCGAAAGCGCAGACAGCGAGACCTCTGAGAGCACCGAGAGCGGCGACGCAATCACCGATCTGGTTATCCCGAAACTGGCTACCCGTGAAATCCAGACCTTCGATATCCTCTACAGCCAGAGCTTCAACGATCTGGAGAACCTGACCAACCTCACCGACCCTCTGCTCGAAGTAGACAACAAAGGCCAGATCGTTGCGTGCTTGGCCGATGAGTGGGGAACAGAGGATAACGGTCTGAACTGGACCTTCCACATCCGTGAGGGTGTTAAGTGGGTAGACGTCAACGGCAACGAGAAAGCGGACGTCACTTCCTACGACTTCGCAACCGGTATGGAGTGGGTACTGAACTTCTACAAGAACGAATCTTCCCACACCTCCCAGCCATTCGAGATGATCGCTGGTGCAGAGGAGTATTATGAATACACTAAGACTCTGACCGAAGAAGAGGCTTATGCACTGACTGCGGATGATGATTCCGTATTCCAGCAGATGGTCGGCATCAAGACTCCAGATGCAAACACCATCGTATACACCTGCACCGCTGAAAAGCCATACTTTGACACCATGGCTACCTGGGCTGGTATGTATCCAAGAGCACAGGCTATGGTAGACGAGCTGGGCGGCCCAGACGGCGTCAAAGCGATGAACAACGAGAATATGTGGTACAACGGCGCTTACACCATGACCTCCTATGTACAGGGCAATGAGAAGGTATTCACCAAGAACCCTGCTTACTGGGATACCGAGTGCCAGCGTTTTGATACCGTTACCATCAAGATGGTAGAGTCCAACGATATCGCATTCCAGCTGTATCAGTCCGGCGAGCTTGATTACTGCGACCTGACCGAGAGCCAGATTGCGACAATCTCCTCCAACCCGAACAACGAATACTATGATTATCTGGTTGAAACCCGCCCGGCAAAAAACTCTTATCAGATTCGTTTCAACTATGCCAAGAACAACGAGGACGGCACCCCGGATACCAACTGGAACCTGGCTGCTGCAAACGAAGCGTTCCGTCTGTCCTGGTACTACGGACTGGACCTGACCGACTATCTGGCAAGATCCAACTCCCTGAATCCGCTCTCCTGCGAGAACGAGTACTACAGCATGATGGGCTTTGTATACACCTCTGACGGCACCGACTACACCGAGCTGGTAAGACAGGAGCTGGGCCTGCCAGAGATGAACGGCGAGAAGATGGTTCGTCTGGATTCTGATAAAGCTGAGCAGTACAAACAGCAGGCGATCGAGGAGCTGACCGCTGCTGGCGTTACCTTCCCGATTGAGATCGACTACTACATCTCCGGTTCCAACCAGGTTTCTCTGGACAGCGCAAACGTCCTCAAACAGTGCTTCTCTGACAGCCTGGGCGACGACTATGTAACCCTGAACATCATGACCTACGTTTCCAGCTCCACTCAGGAAGTTATCACTCCAAGACTGCACTCCGCACTGTTCGGCTACGGCTGGGGCGCTGACTACGGCGATCCGCAGAACTACCTGATCCAGGAATCCTACGGCAACGACAACGCTTACTACTCCAACACCTACACCAACATCAACCTGGTTGAGGAGAATGAGTACACCGCTGACCTGATCAATTCCTACAAAGAGTTTACCTCGATGCTGGAAGAAGCAGACAAGATCACTGATGATCTGGATGCTCGTTATCAGGCATTTGCAAAAGCAGAGGCTTATCTGATCCAGCACGGCCTGTCCATCCCGCAGTCCCGCGGCACTGGCTGGTGCCTGACCAAGATTGACCTGTACAGCAAGATGAACGCAATTTATGGTTGCCAGAACGACAAGATGAAGAATTGGCTGACCGATTCCAACGGTTACACCACCGAGCAGATGGAAGCTCGCAAAGCTGAGGTTGTTGGCTAATCCATTCGATCCTTATTGGTACAGTTTAATTAAAGAAAAAAGCGAAGGAATTTTTATTCCTTCGCTTTTTTTTATCAGTAAAAAAGTTCTGACTAGAAATAAAAAATTTCTCTAATTAAGGAAATTCATAAAAAATTACGGCGATAGAAATAAAAAAAGGGATAAGGAATAGAGATGATTTATATGAAAACACACAGTTTTCTTATAACATTTCGCACATGAATAAATTTTAAATTTAGTCACATTCACGTAATAATTGGAGGGATACACATAAAATACTGCACAGAAATATATGTATATAATGAAAAAAGCTATAGATATTGACAATAGCTTGTTCACATGATATATTTAAATCAACACAAACGTCAAGAAAGCATCAATCACATTGTACATTGCCCCGAGAATGGCTGCTTTTTTCTGTGAAATGATGAAAAAATAGCCAATCTTTACTCGGGTATAGATGTACTTTTTGTTGGCTTTGTATAGGAAATCTTCTGAAGATGTAGAGGATTTAACTATAGATTCAACGACCTGTGGTCAAGGGAGGAAATCATATGAAAAAAACAGTCTCCAGATTACTTGCTCTGGCTCTGACAGCGGCGCTTGTTTTGACAGGCTGCGGCGGCGGAACCACAACAGAGGAACCTGCGGACACCAGCGAAAATACTGGGACAACAGAAAGCACGGAAACCACCGAGGGGGAAACTGCTGAAAGCAACGAACCTGCTGAAGGCGAAATCACCGATTTGTACATTCCGAGGCTGCTTACCCGTGAGCTGGAAACTTTCAACTGGCTCTACAGCCAGAGAGCTGAGGACAGCGAGAATCTGACCCAGTTAGTTGACGGCCTGCTGGAGTCTAATCCGGAAGGTACCCTGCAGCCTGCAATTGCAGAAGATTGGGGCACTGAAGACGGAGGAAAGACCTGGACCTTCAAACTGCGCGAAGGTGTTAAATGGGTAGACGTTAACGGCAACGAGAAAGCGGACGTAACCGCTCGCGATTTTGCTACTGGTTTGGAATGGATCTTGAATTTCCACAAGAACGACTCCGCAAACACCTCCATGCCTTTGGAGATGATTGATGGCGCAGAAGAGTACTATGAATACACCAAGACCCTCTCCAAAGAGGAAGCTTATGCGCTGAATGCAGAAGATGGTTCCCAGTTTATGGAGACTGTCGGCATTGAAATTCCAGACGACTACACTATTATTTACACCTGCATTACCGAAAAACCATACTTCGATACCCTGGCAGTTTATCTGTCGCTGTATCCGATTTCCCAGGCAATGATCGATGAGCTGGGCGGCCCGGACGGCGTACGTGCGATGAACAACGAGAATATGTGGTACAATGGCCCGTACACCATGACCTCCTACATCCAGGGCAACGAGAAAGTTTTCACCAAGAACCCACTCTACTGGGATACCGAGTGCAAACTGTTCAACACTGTTACCATCAAGATGGTAGAGTCCTCCGACGTTGCGTTCCAGCTGTATCAGGCAGGCGACCTTGACTACGTTGACCTGACCGAGAGCGCGCTGACCACCATTGCAAGAGACCCTAACAACGAATACTATGATTACCTGGTACCGGCAGTTCCATCCAAGTATTCTTATCAGTTCCACTTCAACTACAATAAGAATCTGTCCGACGGCTCCGGCAACAAGGACACCAACTGGAACACCGCAATCGCAAACGAGGCGTTCCGTAAATCCTGGTACTATGGCCTGAACCTGTCCGAGTACTGGAAGAGATCCAATGCGATCGACCCATTCTCCTGCGAGAACAACTTCTACACCATGGAGGGTCTGGTTTACACCTCTGATGGTACCGAATACACCCAGCTGGTTAAAGAAGAACTTGGCCTGAAGGACTCTGATGGCGTAACCCCGGCACGTGTCGATGCCGACCTTGCAGAGCAGTACAAACAGCAGGCGATTGAGGAGCTGACCGCACTGGGCGTAGAGTTCCCAGTTGTAGCTGATTATTACATTTCTGCATCCAGCCAGACCGCTCTGGACAGCGCAAACGTACTGGCACAGGCATTCTCTGATGGCCTGGGCGACGACTATGTCAAGCTGAACATCTGCACCTACATTTCCAGCAACAACAACGAGGTTGTTGTACCGCACCTGCACTCCTTCGTACTGAACGGCTGGGGCGCTGACTACGGTGACCCGCAGACCTATCTGAGCCAGGAATGCTATGGCTACGACAACGCTTACTATTCTGCAAGCTACTCCTACATTAACGAAATCACTGCACCAGACGAGACCAACGCTGATCTGATTGCTTCTTATCAGGAGTACACCTCTCTGGTAGAAGCTGCTGACGCAATCACCACCGATCTGGATGCTCGTTATGCAGCATACGCAAAAGCGGAAGCTTATCTGCTGGATCATGTACTGGTAATGCCATGTAACTACAGCATTGGCTGGTGCTTGAGCAAGATTGACAACGATACTAAGATCTATGCGATGTACGGCAGCCAGAACGAGAAGATGAAGAACTGGGATACCCATGTTGATGGTTACACCAGTGAAGAAAAGGGCGTAGCAGATCAGATCGCAGCTTACACCGAAGCAAATGCATAATTTGCTGACACGATAGTCAATACACAACCTATAAAAAAGAAGGACCGTCAATCGACGGTCCTTCTTTTTGCACAGAAAAAAACTTCCGGCAGATTAGGTTGTCTGCCGGAAGCAACAGGGAACAAAAGCAGGAAAAATTATTCCACTTCGATCAGTTCATATTCGCGGCTGCCCATGCCCATTTTAACAGCATGCTCCAGGCAGCTTTCCCAGTTGGTGTCCGGGTGTGTATCGGTGAAGTGGTCGTGGTGGCAGTGTTCCTTCTCAGAGAGCACACTTCCGCTGACAACTGGCTGATGGTTTACCGCGTCTGCACAGGCCTGATCCAGAGCAACTGGATCAAAAGAGGCAAACATTCCAACGTCTGGTACAATCGGAATATCGTTTTCTGCATGGCAGTCGCAGTAAGGAGAAACATCCACAACAAGGCTGATGTGGAAATTCGGACGGTCGTGAATAACCGCATAGGTGTATTCTGCAATCTTGTAATTGAGGATGTTGTTTGCTTCGCTTTCGCCAGCTTTTACAGCATCTTCTGGGCAAGCGCCAATGCAGCGACCACAGCCAACGCACTTGTTGTTGTCAATAAAGGCGCGCTTTTTGGCATTCTTGCGTTCTGCACGGCTGCCAGGTTTATTTTCTCCGTCATAGTCTACAAAACTAATTGCGTCGTGGGCGCAGTTCTTGCGACATTCTCCACAAGAAATGCAGAGCGACTGGTTGACGTTTGGTTTGCCGCTGCTGTGCATCTCCATCTTACCGGCGCGCGATCCACAGCCCATACCAAGGTTTTTGAAAGCTCCGCCGAATCCGGTAGATTCGTGGCCTTTAAAGTGGCTCAGAGAGATGACAACATCTGCATCCATGATGGCGTGGCCGATTTTCGCTTCTTTTACATATTCGCCGTTGATCGGAACCAGCGTTTCATCGGTGCCTTTCAGGCCATCCGCAATGATGACGTGGCAACCGGTAGAAAATGGGCTGAAACCGTTCTCATAGGCGGCGTCCAGATGGTCAAGCGCATTTTTTCTGCGTCCGACGTACAGGGTGTTGCAGTCGGTCAGGAAGGGTTTGCCACCCAGTTCTTTGACAACATCTGCAATCACCTTCGCATAGTTTGGACGAAGATAAGCCAAATTGCCGGGCTCACCAAAGTGAATTTTGATCGCAACATATTTGTTCTCAAAGTCAATGTTGGCAATGCCTGCGGCACGAACCAGATGATCCAGTTTTTTAAGAAGATTTGTTCCGAGATTTACCTTCATTGAGGTGAAGTAAACCTTAGATTTTTCCATTTCAACTTCCTCCTTTTTAAAGCAGTCGTAAAACTGTTTTAGTTCCTTAATTATAGCACAAAATCCCTTTTCTGAAAATCCCCCAGCTTTTATTTTGTGAGGGAGAGAAAGGAGTTTCTTTAGATGAAAGCTTTTACGACAGGGAGAGGAAACGGCAATAAATTGGTGGAGCTGTTCAAAGAAATCTCTGTTTTTATAGATTTTAAGGTTTTTTTGTTGTGTAGAATGACAAGCTTTAAGCGTCTGTACGCTGTAGAAAACCGAAATTACCGGAGAAGGATTTGTGCAAAATAACAAATCGTTAAACGAAAAACAGTTGCAATTATGCGGCAAAGTGCTATAATGAAGTAGACATAAGCAGAGTAGAAATACAGGCGTAAAGTGTTCGGCAAACGGGGAGTTGTTGCTGGAACGAAAAACCTGACAAGCGAGGTTTGCGGTCTGTATTTCGCATCCCGCTGTTACAATACAAGGAGCCTATCTCCAAGTTTGTACAGCCGTCGAAATTATAGTAGGAGGTATGGTTCTTATGAGATTTATGTCACTGGAAATGGGGACATCGATGTCGATTCCCCAAAAATTCCGCCAATCTGCCCAGGAGTTAAAAAATGTCCACACCCTGACCGGCGTGTCCGTGCTGCTGGCAATGAGCATCGTCATTTCCTTTATGGCTTCGGTGCGCGTCACCGAGACGATTAAGATCGGTTTGGGCTACCTGATCACTGCGCTGCTTGGGATGTTGTACGGGCCCTTCACAGCGGCTATCGCTGCGGGAGCGGGGGACATTATCAAGTATCTGGTAAAGCCGGACGGCGCCTATTTCTTTGGCTTTACATTGACCGCTATGCTGGGTGGAATGGTCTATGGCTGCCTGCTATATCGCGAGCGGGTAACCGTATGGAGGGCAATCCTCTCCAAATCAATTATCAGCCTGATCCTGAATTGCTGCCTGAACACCGTGTGGATCTCGATTCTTTATGGAATGCCGTTTTTTGGAGCGCTGGCTCCCCGCGTCATCAAAAATGTGGTGGCATTGCCTTTCGAAATTGTGCTGTTGTATATCGTCTTGAACGGCGCGTGCAAGGTGATCACTAGGGCGCGATTGCATCATTAGAAAAACCAGAAAACCTTTATACACAGGGGAAACGCCGTGAAAACAAAGTTCATGTTTTCACGGCGTTTCCCTTTGCCTTTATGAATAATACACTAAAATAGTGTGCATAATGACCTGAAAAGGGGAATATCTTTTTTGATTTTCACGAATTGTGGTGGAAGAACTTGACAAGTAGACCAAAAAGGAGTATTTTGATTGTGTTGAATATATCCACTGATTTTCCGATAGAATTTGGAGTGACAATATGCTCGAATTAAAAAATATCTCTCTCAGCGTAGAGGACGAATTTACCAATAATGCGCAGAAGGAAATTCTGCGGGACATCAACCTGACTGTGGAAACCGGCAAATTTGTGGTCATCACCGGCCCAAATGGCGGCGGCAAATCCACCATGGCAAAAATGATTGCCGGCATCCTCAAACCGGATCAGGGGCAGATTGTGCTGGACGGCGAGGACATCACCGGAATGAACATCACCGAGCGCGCACAGAAAGGCATCAGCTTTGCATTTCAGCAGCCGATCCGCTTTAAGGGAATCACCGTGCGCGACCTCATCGAACTCGCTGCTGGACACCCCATCGGTGACAGTGAAGCATGCTCTTACCTGAAAAAGGTGGGACTGTGCGCGAGAGACTATATCGACCGCGAAGTCAACGCCAGCCTCTCCGGCGGCGAAATCAAGCGCATTGAGATCGCAACGGTTATGGCACGCAAAACCAAGCTCTCCATCTTCGATGAGCCGGAAGCGGGCATCGACCTGTGGAGCTTTAACAACCTGATCGACGTATTCCGCACCATGCGCGAGGAAATCAACGGTTCGATCATCATCATCTCCCATCAGGAGCGCATCCTGGACATTGCAGACGAAATCGTCGTCTTGGCAGATGGCAGGATCAGCGCGCGCGGCAGCAAGGAAGAGATTCTGCCGATGCTGCTGCACGAGGACTGCCGTTTCAGCTTCAGTGGGAAGAGCGAAACGAACATCCAGTAGGCAACAGGAGGGACTTCCATGAACGAAATCACCAAAAGAATGTTGAGCATGATCTCGGACATTACCGGGGAAATTAAAGGCGCATTCAATATCCGTGAGGATGGTGGGTGCGCAGGACGTCAGTCCACAGAAAATATTGAGATTATTCCAAAGGTCGGCCAGCCCGGCATCGACATCATCATCAAGCCCAATACCCATGAGACGGTATATATCCCGGCTTGTGTCACCAAGAGTGATGTGGACGACCTGGTATATAACGATTTTTATGTCGGAGAAAATTCCGACGTCGTCATTGTTGCGGGTTGCGGCGTCCATGTAGACGGGGAGGAGAGCTCCCAGCACAACGGCATCCACCGCTTCTTCATCTCCAAAAACGCCAAGGTGCGCTATGAAGAAAAGCACATCGGCGAGGGCGAGGGAACTGGAAAGAAGATCATCAATCCGCAAACCTACATCGAGATGGCAGAGAACAGCTATATGGAGATGAACAGTGTCCAGATTAAAGGCGTTGACTCCACCAAGCGCGAGACCAAAGCGGTTCTTCAGGCCAACGCGAAGCTGGTCATCAAGGAAAAGATTATGACCCACGGTGAGCAGCAGGCGGAGACACACTTCCAGGTCGATCTGGATGGCGAGGATTCCAGCGCCGATGTCGTTTCTCGTTCGGTTGCAAGGGGCAACTCCCACCAGCATTTCCGCTCGATTATCAACGGCAACAATCGCTGCGCCGGCCATTCTGAGTGCGACGCAATCATCATGGATCACGGCACGGTCAGCGCTGTGCCGGAGTTGACGGCAAACGATCTCGATGCCAGCTTGATCCACGAGGCCGCTATCGGCAAGATCGCCGGCGAGCAGCTGGTTAAGCTGATGACCTTGGGACTTACCTCCGAGGAAGCGGAGTCCAAGATTGTAGAGGGCTTCTTAAAGTAATAGCCACCTGGGATTGCGATCCTGAAATGAGCAGAATAAAAATGCTGAAACAGCGCGCTGCTGTTTCAGCATTTTTTTAGCGGTAAAAGGGAAAGAATTTTCTGATAAAAAAGGTACCCCGTCCGATTGGGACGAGGTGCCTTTTTTATCGAATGGATCAATGCAATTACAGGGTAATGACCTTGTCTGCCATGTGCATCCGCTCGCTGATATCGTACATGTTGGAAACGGTGCCGATCTTCTGTTTACCTTCCAGGTCGAAGAATTTCAGGCAGGTGCCGCAAACCAGAATCTCAGAGCCTTTTTGCTGCAAGGTCTGCAGGTGCTCGACTACCTGATCGTTTTCAACGGTGAGTTTTACGCCGCTGTTCATAAAGAGAATGTAACGCGGCGGATCGTTGGACTCAGCCAGAGTATAGAAGAACATGGTCATCAGCGAAGCGCCCAGTTCCTCAGAGCCGTCACCAACAAAGTTTTTGCCGATGAACAGGGCCCAGTTATTTGGTTTGCCGCTTTCAGCAGCAGGTTCGGCAGCGGTGACAGGTCCGTTGCCGGAGAAAGCAACGTGGAAGTTGCCGTCCTTTTCCTCGACGCTGACCTGATAATTCTGGCTTTCAGCAAGTCTTGTCAGGTTCTCAACAGCAGTGTGGTTATCAACTGCAACAACAAAGGAGGTGTTGCCGGCGTCAATTTCTTTTTTTGCCATGATGACAGGCATTGGGCAAGCTTTGCCCAGCGCATCTACAAACTGATTCATGAAGATCAGCTTCCTTTCCATGATGAAGATTTCGATTTAAGTATACTATCTTGGACAGCCTTTTGCAAGAATATTGATTTTTTCACAATCGTTGCGCCCGATCATAGATTTTCTCAATGCTGTGGAGGGTGAATTTGTTGATAAAAAGTTCACATTTTAATCTGCAAGAATTTGCTTGCTTTCGCTCACTTTATTACAGGAGGATGGGAAAAGACCTCCTGTTACATCAAATTTGTTAATAAAGAATGGAGTTTATGAAAGATGAAAAGATGGATTGTACTTTGCTTGGCACTTGCACTGTCGCTGACCATGATGGCTGGATGCAGCCAAAATAGCGGTTCTGCCCAGGGCGGACAGGATGCGCAGCAGGAACAGGTGAAGGAGCCGGAACTGGACGATATCGTGCAGGCGGTGAAGGACACCTATGGAGAAAACTATCTGCCATCGATGGCCATCGATGAGCAGATGCTGACCGACGTGTATGGGGTCAATATGGACAATGTGGACAACTTCTACGCCGAGGGGCCGATGATCAGCGCCCACGTCGATACCTTCATTGCGGTCAAAGCAAAAGAGGGTAAAGGCGAAGAGGTACAGAAGGAGTTGCAGGCATACCTCGACTATGTGCAGGAGAATGCCATGCAGTATCCGATGAACACAGCAAAGGTTCAGGCAGCGCAGGTCGTCCGCTATGGGGACTATGTGTTCTACGTCATGTTGGGCGGCTATGATGACAATGCCGACGCAACCGAAGAGGAGAGCGTAACCTTTGCAAAAGATCAGGTGCAGAAGGGCCTGGATGCCATCGCCGACTTCTTTGCATAATCGTTAGAGAAAAGAAGAATTTCCCTACAATAAAATTCCTACACAAGGCAGCTTTTCGATTGACGGAAAGCTGCCTTTTCCAGTATAATAAAGGGGAAAGGAAGAAATGATACATACTGGGAAAAAGGAGAGTGGACGAAATCGAAACTTCCGACCATCGAAACAACAAGATCGCAACATCCGCAACCCAAATAGAGCGCCTTTTGTGGGCTACTGCTGCCTCGATGATGCTTTTCGCCTTTGTCTTTGATACTCCGCTTGGAATCCTTCAGGGTATTGGAAGGCTGATCGAACATCCCGACGCCTTGATTACCGATTATAGCTCGATCGGCGGTTTTGGCGCCACCTTCTTCAATGCAGGGATGATTATGTCCCTGTCCATCTTTATCATCAAGCGCAGTCACGCTGCAATCAGCGGACCTACCATTGCCTGTGTCTTTCTGATGTCCGGTTTTTCGATGTTTGGCAAGAATATCGCAAACGTCTGGCCAATTATTTTGGGAGTTTATCTTTTTTCCCGCTTTCGCAGAGAAAAGTTTTCCCAGTATGTCTACATCGCCCTGTATGGTACGGCTCTGTCCCCGATGATTACCGAGGTTGCGATGCGATTCGGCAATTTCTGGTCCAAACTGCTGGCAGTGAGCGCCTGCGGTGTGCTGATCGGATTTATGCTGCCGCCGCTGGCAACCTATTGCCTGCGCGTGCATCAGGGCTATAACCTCTACAATGTCGGTTTTGCTGCCGGCCTTGTGGGCACTTTACTGGTGTCGCTGATGAAATCGTTTGGCTATGAGGTCAACAACACTTTGAGCTGGACGTATGAAAATAACCCGCTTGTGATTGGCTACATACTGACACTGTCGGTGGTGCTGATGGTGATCGGTTTGTTAAAAATTGAAAATAAGAAAAGTATTCTGCGCATCTATCGACATTCCGGACGTTTGGTCGCCGACTTTGTTTTGATGGATGGCCTGCCGGTGACCTTGTTTAATATGGGTTCACTCGGAGTTGTCGCCACCTTCTATATTCTCATCACCGGCGGCACGATCAACGGAGCGACAATGGGTGGAATTTTGACCATCATTGGGTTTGGCGCGTTTGGAAAACACCTGCGCAATATCATACCGATTGTGGGCGGCGTCTACCTCGGCTCGCTGGTCAAAGTCTGGAACATCAACGACCCGGCGGTGCAGTTGGCGGCGCTGTTTGGCACCTCGCTCGCGCCGATCAGCGGACAGTATGGCTGGCCGTATGGCGTGTTGGTGGGCTTTATCCATTCGTCGATGGCGCTGAATACCGGCATCCTGCATGCGGGACTCAACCTGTACAACAACGGCTTTTCCGCAGGCATCCTTGCGCTGATTATTGTTCCGATTATCGAGACTTTTAAAAAGCATCGGGACCAGTTTGTGATAAAAAGAGAGGATTGAAAATATGCTATTCACCAGAAAAAAGATCACGACGATCGTAGACGAGTTGACGACCTTTTTCTTCGCCGTTGGTTCGGATGACATGGTGGTCAAGATTAAGCAGACGCCGGAGGGATTTCGCATCTTTTTTGCCAGCAATTTCGATAAGAAGATGCAAAAGACGGTGGAACACCTCCAGGAGAACCTGACCTGTGGGCGCGCGCCGGAGATTGAGGAGAGCTATTGGGGATTAAATGGCAGCGGCGACTTCCAGGACGAAAATGAGCTGATTTTGATTGGTGCGATGATCGACTCAGCGAAGGTGGAGATCTGTGACGGGTATGCCACTCTCGACCTTTTCCGCGCATTTTAAAATGTAAAAACCCCCCTTCGCCTAAACGGCGAAGGGGGTTTTTCATCGGTTGGATTTATCTTTTTCTTCTAGTATTGCTGGAGGAAGTTGGCCGCTGGGGACGTCCCTGCTGGTTGAGCTGTTGACGGCGCCTTGCCTGCGCTTTTTTGCGGGCCAGGCGCTTTTTGTACTTCCTCTTGTTGCGGATGCGCACGATCAACAGAATAATGAGCAGAGCAAGGAAGATGAAAAAGACAATTTTGACGACGTTAAAGATCTTGGAGAAGAGCTCTTGACGGGCCTGCTGCTTTTGAGCCTCCACCTCGCTGAAGGTGAGGACGTTGACTTTGAGCTTGAGAGCCGTCATGGTCGGCACCATGTAGTTCATGGCTTCCTGTGTCTTGCTGCTGACAATGGAGAAGGTGAGGGTGGAGGGCATGTCCTGTCCCTCATAGTAGCGCCCAGGAATGTCCGAGGTGATGGCGATGTCGTCCTTGGTAAAGTTTTTGTGCAGCAGAATGGTGAAATCGGAGTCGGTGGAGTAGGTCGCAGTGCCGATCATCTCGGCGTCTCCATTTTCATCGTAGCTGTAAACGGCAGTCTGGAATCCGGCAGGAGCGAGCTCATCGGCTGTGTAGGTGATGGGGGTAAAGTTGTTGAAACAGTAATCGAAGAGGTTGGTCATGTCGGTCTGCAATGAATAGGCGCTGCTGCCGGTGCAGTTGAGCGCGACGCAGATTAAGCGCACGCCATCTCTCTCCACCACGGCAACGCCAGTGTGGTTGCCCTGGGTGGTCATGCCGGTTTCCATGCCCAGGATGCCGCTGTAATAGTTGTCGCTGGAGGTGACCATCATGCTTTCATCGCTGCTGCGGCGCCAGTTGCGGGGCAGCGACTGCTTGTTGGTCGGGTCCATTGCGTACTCGGTCTGGCCAAAGTACTGCAAGAAGTTGGGGGTGGTCAGCGCGTAGCGGGTAATCAAGGCCATGTCGTACGCGGTGGTGTATTGGTTGTCGTTGTACAGACCGTGTGGATTGGCAAAGTTTGTGTTGACGCAGCCGAGCTCTTTGGCCTTTTCGTTCATCATCTCAACAAAGCCGGCCGTGTAGCTGGTGGAGCCGTCGTCCAGCACGACCGAGCGGTTGGCGATTTTGGCTGTGCAGTCCGCAAGGGCGTTGGCAGCGTCGTCTGCCGACTGGATGGTGGTGGCATACAGCAGGTCGCGGATGTTGATGATTTCATCTTGGGTGATGGCGACGTAGGTGCCATAGCTAAACTGGTAGGATTCAGGATAGGTGGGGAAGACATCTTCGGTGGTGATGGTGTAGGTGGATTCCGGGTCCACATATTCGAGTGCAAGGGCGGTGGTCATCACCTTGGTGATGTCGCCCGGGTACTGCTTTGAGTCGGGGTAACGGGAGATGAGCACCTGCCCGGTGTCTGCATTCATCACAATGTAGGATTCCGAGGTGATGGTCGGCAGGGCAGTCACCTCGCTGCTGCCGGTCGCCTGCTGGCCGGTGGTTTGTGTCGTTTGGCCGGTTTGCGTTTCCTGACCGGTCTGGGTTTGATCGGTCTGTGTCTCTGGCGTGGTAGTAGCTTCGGCAGTTTGGGTTTGTTCGGCCTGCGTTTCTGACGTGCTAGTTGTGGTTGCCTGTGCAAATGCGGGCAACGCCATCTGGCAGGCAATCAGCAGGCTAACTGCCAAGGATATCAGTCTTTTCAAAAAAAGGACCTCCTAATCTATCAAAATTCAGGATATGCAATCTTCTTTTGTTCTATCTTAGCATAAATTTCCGAAAAAAAGAAGGAGTATGGACAGATTTTCTTACAAATAGATATAAAATAGATATAAAACTGCGGACAATATTCCACCGGTGGCAAGAGTGTGGTGGAATAAAGTGCCCTTTAGGCGGGAAAACTATTTTCGGAAAACAAAAAACTTTTCCAAATAAGGGATCGAAATTTGATCCAGCTGAAATTTCAGAAAGAAGGATGAACGATGACCAAACTGACTTGTCATGTAACTACCTGCGCGAGCAATAACTCCTCCTGCTGCTGCCAGCCTTCCATCAAGGTACAGGGCAAAGGGGCCTGCTGCAGCAAAGAGACCGAGTGCCAGAGCTTCCAGAAAAAAGGACACAATGAGGTCTCCAACTCCACCCACTTCGATACCCCAAATGCAAACTGCACCATCAAATGCACAGCGGACCACTGTGTCTATAATACCCAGGGCAACTGCACTGCAAGCCAGGTCAATATCGGCGGTTTCAGCGCACAGGAGCGCAATGAGACAAACTGCGAGAGCTTTAAAGCAAGATAACAAAAGCCTTTTTGACGCGATAAAAAAAGATCCCGTAAGAATTGTTCTTACGGGATTTTTTCTGTCTCATCGATTCTTTGCTCGTCGTATGGAGAAAACGGCCGCGCAAAGCAGACCGCTCCCACCCACACAGCGCCCGCCTGATGCAGCACACGGGCGCACTCGATGACGGTGGAGCCGGTGGTGATGACGTCGTCTACCAGCAAAATCCGTTTTCCCCGAATCTGTTCGGGATGCAGTGCGCGATAGGCGTCCTTGAGATTTTGCTGCCGGTCGGCTGCACTCAAGGTGTGTTGGGCGGCGGTGTTCCTGCATTTTTCCAGCAGCTGGGAAAACGGGATGTCCAACCTTTGGGAAAGCGCTTGTGCCAACAGATCGGCTTGATTGTAGCCGCGCTCCTTTTTCTTGCTGGGGTGCATCGCCACGGCACAGATTGTGTCGGGGTGGCATTCGCACAGAGCTTTGGCAAACCGCTCGCAGATCAAAAAGGCAAAGGTATCGGCCAACTGCGGCTGGTTGCGAAATTTAAACTGCCGGATTGCCCGCGCAACAGGCGAGGTGTATTCGGCGCAGGCGAAGGCACAATCCAGCCCAGGGAGGGAAAAGGGAGAGGGCGAGGGAACAAGCGAAAAGCGGCAATCTGCGCAGCAGTGCCGGTTTGGCGCCACAACCTTTCCGCAAAAGGCACAGCGGGCGGGCCAGAAAAAGTGCAGCAGATATTCTGGAACGGTGGGTGGCCGATTGGATGGCGGGATAGCCATTACTGGTGCTGCAGGCCGATCAGCGCTGCACCGATGACGCCGGCGTCGTTGCCCAGTTCGGCAATGCGCACCTGGGTGCGGTGTTTGGCGTAGCGGTCAAAGCAGTAGCGGTCCATGTGCTCGCGGATGGGGCGCAGCAGGTTTTCGCCCTGTTTGGAGACGCCGCCGCCGATGCAGATGATCTCCGGCTGTAGGATGTTGACGGCGTTGACGATGACCTCGGCAAGCTGGCTTGTGTATTCGTCGACAGCATCCTTGCCGGCCTGATCGCCCTGAGCGGCCGCATCAAAGCAGGTGCGCCCCTCCACCTTGTCCAGATCCCCGCCGCACAGCTGCCACATCAGCGATTCGGGATGCTTTTCCATGTGCTCCTTGGTGGTCATAATCAGACCGGTAGCCGAGCAGTAGATGTCGATGCAGCCCTTTCGGCCACAGGTACATTGACGGCCGCCCAGACGGATGACGGTGTGGCCGAATTCTCCGCCCGCAAAGCCAAAGCCGTTGTAGATCTTGGAGTTGATGATGATGCCGGAGCCGACGCCGGTGCCTAAAGTGATGGCGAGCATGTTGGAGATGTGGTGGCCGTTCTGTGCACGCCCGGCGCCTGCCATAAATTCACCATAGGCCGCAGCGTCCGCGTCGTTGGCGATGAAGACCGGCAGGTTGAGTTCTTCCTCCACCAATCTTCCGATCGGTACATTCTCAAAATAGAGGTTGCTGGCATACAGCACCTCCTTTTTTTCACTGTCGATGATGCCTGGCGAGCCGATGCCGACCGATTCCACCTGATCCATCGCAATGCCCGCCGCCTTGGCCGCATCGCGCGCAGTCTGCGCCATCGTCTTGGCAATCTCCTGATAAGGACGCCCCACGCGGGTTTTGTCACTGGCCTTTGCCAGCAGGTGGAACTGTTCGTCCACTACACCGGCGACGATGTTGGTGCCGCCCAGATCAATGCCAATATAATATTTCATCAATAAACACCCCTTGTCTGCTTGCCTGCAAAATGATAGGCTTCTCTATTTCCTAATCATATCATTAAGTGAGAAGGTTTGCAATTGATTTTTAAAAAGGGCGGGAGATTGACTAAAAAAAAGCGGTCCCTTTCGATGTGTCCGCTAAAAAAGGAATGGCGGAGCTTCACGGTGCACTTTTTCCTTCTTTTGTGGGAAGTGCTGCGGACTTTTCAATAAATTTCCCTTTTTCCTGCTCTTTCTGTAAAGGCTGCGGCATTGACGAACAGGACGGAAACTTGTATAATAAAAGAATAAAAAATTTTTCTTTATTACAGGAAAAACAAAGCAAAAGGATATCATAGATTTGGAGGGAACGAATTGGAAATTCGTCCAAATGCAAAGCCGCCGGTGGTGGTTTCCCGCGAGGAAATGATGCGCCAGTGGGAGCTGGCGGGAGAGAACCGCCAGTTGCTGCAACACCGGATGGGGCGTCTGCCGCGCGCGTTTGTCAAGACGTTTGGCTGTCAGGGAAATGTCGCCGACAGCGAGAAAATCATGGGAATGCTGCTGGATATGGGCTGCGAGCCCGCGCTGGATGAGCACGATGCAGACATCATCCTGTACAATACCTGCGCGGTGCGGGAAAACGCCGAGGTGCGCCTGATGAGCACGGTCGGTGAGCTGCGCCGCTTAAAGCAGCAAAAGCCGCAGATGATCGTCGGCCTGTGCGGATGTATGATGCAGCAGCCGCAGGTGGTGGCGCAGATTCGCCGCAGCTACCCGTTTGTAGAGCTGATCTTTGGAACCCATGTGCTGCACACCCTGCCGCAGATGATGAACCGCCTGCTCAAAGGGGAACGCAGGGTGGTCGATTGCTTTGAGGGAGAGGGCAGAGAAAACCCCATCGCGGAAGGGCTGCCCATTCAGCGCAGCGGCGGCGTGCAGGCTTCCCTGCAGATTATGTATGGCTGCGATAATTTCTGCTCCTACTGCATCGTGCCCTATGTGCGCGGCAGGGAAGTCAGCCGCAAGCCCGACGAGATCGTGCAGGAGGCGCGGGAAATTTTGGCCATGGGCTATAAAGAAATCCTGCTGCTGGGGCAGAATGTCAATTCCTATGGCAAGGGCCTGGACGAGCCGGTGACCTTCACCGACCTGCTGCGCCGCATCGAGGCGCTGGAAGGGGATTTTCGCATCCGGTTTATGACCTCCCACCCAAAGGACTGCACCAAGGAGCTCATCGACCTGATCGCGCAGAGCAAGAAAATCTGCCACAGCATCCACCTGCCGGTCCAGAGCGGATCCAACCGCGTTTTGGGCCAGATGAATCGGCGCTATACCCGCGAACATTATCTGTCCTTAATCGAATATACCCGTCAAAAGATGCCGGATGTCACCTTTACCACCGACATCATCGTCGGCTTCCCAGGGGAAACCTATGAGGACTTTTTGGAGACGGTGAGCCTGTGCGAGCAGGTGCGCTATCAGTGCATGTTTACCTTTATTTATTCGCCGCGCCCGGGCACCCGCGCGGCCAAGATGCCCGATCCGGTGCCGTACAAGGAAAAGACCCGGTGGCTCAATGAACTCATCGCCGTGCAGCACCGCATCAGCGAAGAGGACAACCGTGCCGCTGAGGGCAAGGTGATGCGCGTGCTGGTCGAGCAGCCTGCACGCCAGCATGAGGGCTGGATGTCCGGCCGCTGTGAAAACGGGATGGTCATCACCTTCCCGGCAAAGGATGTGCACCCCGGCGACTTTGTCGATGTGCGGGTCACCAAAGGTCTGCGCTCGGAATATGAGGGCGGACTCATCACACAATAAGCGTTGACGCCCCGCCTAATTGGCGGGCTGGCAATAGAATCATTTTTTGGAGGAGATTATCCATGGATATCATCGCAATGGCAAGAGAGCTCGGAAAGGCAATCCAGCAGGATGAGCGCTATAAGAGAATTGACGCAGCAAAGACCGCAAACGACAACGACGCTGGCCTGCAGGATCTGATCCACAAATTTAACCTCAAACGCTCCGAGCTGAGCATCGAGATGGCCCAGGAAAACAAGAACCCTGAGAAGCTCAACCAGCTCGACCACGAGCTCAAAGAGGTTTATCAGGAAGTTATGCAGAACCCGAACATGGCCGAGTTCAATGCTGCCAAGGTCGAGGTGGACGACATGATGAACTACATCAGCACCATCCTCTATGGAGCAGTCAATGGCGAAGATCCGGATACCATCGAGCCACAGCCGAGCTGCGGCGGAGACTGCGCAGGATGCGCCGGCTGCCACTAAGCTAAAGGGTAACCGTCAGCCAGCACCCCAGGGGATGCTGGCTGACCCTCTATGGGACCAAAACAGAGCGGCCCGGCTGCTCTGCAGAAGGGGGCAGGGGAGCAGCCCTCCTGTGCAGAACAGCTGGAAAACGGGACACAAGGATGGAAAGGACAGACAGAATGGAGAGGAAAATTTCGAGTAAGCCGGTGGATGTGGCTAAACTTTCCCCAATGATGCGGCAATACTGGAAGGTCAAGGAGCAGTACCTGGATCAGCTGCTGTTTTTTAGACTGGGCGATTTTTATGAGCTGTTTTTTGACGATGCGCTCATCGCCTCCCGGGAGCTGGAGCTGACATTGACCGGCAAGGAGTGCGGCTTGGAAGAGCGCGCACCGATGTGCGGCATCCCCTATCACAGCTGCGAAAACTACATCGCAAAGCTGGTGAAAAAGGGCTATAAGGTGGCCATCTGTGAGCAGATGGAGGACCCGGCAACGGCTAAAGGGCTGGTCAAACGCGACATCATCCGAGTGATCACGCCGGGCACCGTGTTGGAGAGCAATATGCTGGACGCCGGGACCAACAACTATCTGTGCGTCATCTTTAGAAATCCCGGCGAAGAGTGCTTTAGCCTGGCCTTTTCGGATATCTCGACCGGTGAAGTCCACGCCTTGCAGGTCCTCTCCGATTGGAAAAAGCGGGTGCTCAACGAGTTGGGCCGCTTTTCTCCCGCCGAGGTGCTGCTCAACGGTGCAGCGGGGGACTGTGTGGAAATCCGCAAATTTCTCTCCGACCGCCTGCACCTGGAAGGTGAGGTGCTCGACGACAGCTATTTTGATTGGAAGAGCTGTGCGGCACTTGCCGGGGAGCAGTTTGGCAAAGAAGAGGTTGAGGAGCTTGTGCGAGAAAAGGCAGATACCATCATCCGCGCACTTGGCGCCCTGGTGCGCTACCTCACCCAGACACAAAAGCATGGCCTTGAAAGCTTGACCCATCTGGAGGTCTACAGCGACGAACAGTATATGACGCTCGATCTGACCGCGCGGCACAATCTCGAATTGACCAAAACGCTGCGCACCGGTGACCGCAAGGGAACGCTGCTGTGGGTGCTCGACCAGACGCGCACCCCGATGGGTAAGCGCCTGATTCGTTCGGTGCTGGAAAAACCGCTGATTAACCCGACCTCTATCAATAAACGGCTCAATGCGGTGGGGGAACTGCTGAGCGATTCGATCCGCTTGGACAACATCCGCGAAATCTTAAAGGACATCTTTGATATGGAGCGGCTGATTACCCGCATTGTGTACGGCCTGGTCACCCCTCGTGAGATGCGTTCGCTGCAATCCACCGCCCAAAAGCTGCCCGCCTTAAAGCAGGCTGTGGGGGATGTCAAATCCGCATACCTTTCGCGGGTGGTCAACGGCATCGACCTGCTGGAAGACGTCTGTGACCTGATCGACCGCGCCATTGACGAGAACCCGCCCGTCCTGCTCAAAGATGGCGGAGTTATCCGCGCAGGCTACAATGAGCAGCTCGACTCTCTGCGCGAGATTGTACACAATACAAAAGGGGTACTGGCCTCGATCGAAGCTAAAGAGCGGGAGCGCACCGGCATCAAAAATCTGAAGATTGGTTTTAACAACGTCTTTGGCTACTATCTGGAGGTCACAAAGTCGTTCCTCTCGCAGGT
Source organism: Clostridiales bacterium (assembly GCA_019423685.1). Classification (GTDB taxonomy): domain Bacteria; phylum Bacillota; class Clostridia; order Oscillospirales; family Ruminococcaceae; genus Negativibacillus. The sequence goes on from JAHZAY010000004.1 coordinate 22,916, forward strand.
GCCGCCGGAGTACATCCGCAAGCAGACGCTCACCGGCAGCGAGCGGTATATTACCCAGGAGCTCAAGGAGCTGGAACAGAAGATCCTCGGCGCAAGAGATCAGATTTTGGTTCTGGAAAATCAGCTCTTTAGCGATCTTCGCGCCAAGGTGGCCGATCAGATTCACCGCATTCAGTCGACGGCAAGCGCCATCGCATGGCTGGATTTATACGCGAGCTTTGCCGCAGTGGCATTGGAGCAGAACTATTGCCGCCCTCAGGTGGACGTTTCCGGCAAAATCAACATTCAGGATGGCCGCCACCCGGTGGTCGAAAAGATGCTCACCGATACGCTGTTTGTGGCAAACGACACCCTGCTGGATAAGGAGGAAAATCAGATCGCCATCATCACCGGACCGAATATGGCCGGAAAATCGACCTATATGCGGCAGGTTGCCCTGATCGTCCTGATGGCGCAGATCGGCTCTTATGTGCCGGCAAAGTCTGCACAGATCGGTGTGGTGGACGGCATCTATACCCGCGTCGGAGCGTCGGATGATCTGGCGTCCGGGCAGTCGACCTTCATGGTGGAGATGAACGAGGTGGCGCAGATCCTTAAAAACGCCACCGAAAACAGCCTCTTGATTCTCGATGAGATCGGCCGCGGCACCTCCACCTTTGACGGAATGAGCATCGCGCGGGCGGTCATCGAACACATCGCAAACCGCCGCAAACTTGGCGCAAAGACGCTGTTTGCCACCCACTATCACGAGCTGACCGAGCTCGAACAGTCCTATTTTAACATCAAAAATTACAACATCGCCGTCAAGAAAAACGGCGATGAGATCTACTTTCTGCGCCGCATTGTGCGCGGCGGCACCGACGACAGCTACGGCATCGACGTCTCCCGCTTGGCAGGTATCCCGGAAGAGATTATCCAGCGCGCCCAGCAGATTTTAAAGCAGCTGGAATCGGGTGCTCTGCCTTCTCCCAAGCACAAACGCAAGGAGGAGGCAGAGCCGATGGTGCTGGTGCAGAAGGATGACTCGGAGCTTGTGCGCCGCTTAAAGGAAATTGATATTGACAAGATTACCCCCGTCCAGGCGCTGGTTCTGCTCTCAGAACTCAAGGCCAGGATCTAAAACAAGGGGAAACAGGGAAAGAGGGAATTTGTCATGGTATTTTTTGCCGACCGCATCTATCAGCTGCGCAACGAGAAGGGATACACCCGCGAGGAGCTTGCTGCCCAGCTGGGCTGTATGCCGCGTCAGATTCAAGACTATGAAGAGGGAAAACTCTATCCGCACGCCATCACGATGGTGGATCTGGCAGATTTTTTCAACGTCTCGCTGGATTACCTGATGGGCCGCACCGATTGCAGAGAGATCAACCGTTCAGCTCCAAAAGAGCAGGAAAAATAGCGGCGGAGCCGATTGACGGATTTTGGACGGACAAAGAGAGGTGAAGAAAAGATGGGCATTATCAAACTGCTCGACGAGGAAGTCTCCCAGCTGATTGCGGCGGGAGAGGTGGTGGAGCGCCCCTCCTCGGTGGTCAAGGAGCTGCTGGAAAACGCCATCGACGCCGGCGCCAGCAAGATCACCGTCGAGATTCGACATGGAGGCGTCACGCTGATCCGCGTCAGCGACAACGGCAGCGGCATTGCGTCGGACGACGTTCCCCTCATGTTTTTGCGCCACGCCACCAGCAAGGTGCGCACCCAGGACGACCTGAGCCACATCGCAACGCTGGGCTTTCGTGGCGAGGCGATGGCTTCGATCCACGCTGTGGCGCGCGTTGAGGTGCTCACCCGCTTGCAGGATGCCGATGAGGGCGTTTTGTATAAGGGCGAAGGCGCCCAGCCGGGCAGCGTTGTACCTGCGGGGTGTCCTGCCGGCACAACGGTGAAGGTGCAGGACCTGTTTTTTAACACCCCTGCCCGCATGAAGTTCCTCAAAAAGGATGTCCAGGAAGGCAATTCGGTGGCGGCGGTGGTGGAGCGCATCGCGCTCTCCCACCCGGAGATCTCCTTCCAGTTTATCCGAGAAGGACAGACCCGGCTGCACACTCCCGGGGACGGGAAGCTGCTGTCGGCCATCCACGCTGTCTTTGGCAAGGACTTTGTCAAGGACCTGGCCGAGGTGGACTATACACAGGGACAAATCCGTGTCAACGGCTATGTCACCTTGCCGTCGGCCAGTCGTTCAAACCGCACGATGCAGACCTTCTTTGTCAATGGCCGGTATGTCAAGAGCGCGACGGCAAGGGTCGCACTGGAGGAGGCGTACAAGCACTCGATCATGGTGGGCAAGTTCCCGGCATGTGTGTTGGAACTGACGGTGCCCTACACCGAGACGGACATCAACGTCCATCCGGCAAAGATTGAGGTGCGCTTTACAAATGAGCGCCCGGTCTTTGATGCGGTGTACTACGGCGTCAAAACAGCCCTCCAAAAGAGCGACTACACCCCTCTGCCACCCCAGCAGCCCAAAAAGTCGATGACCGTCTTTGACCTGCAACTGCACCCGGAGGTGGAGCAGCAGGGCCTCGAACAGGTCATCCGCCAGCAGCAAAAGCAGCAGCCGCAGCGGGTCAGCGCGCAGGAATATCGCAGGATGGCGGGCTTGCCGACCGACCGCACAAAGGCGGCAAAGACTTTGGAAAAGGGGCAGGAGCGGCTGACCTTTCACGATCACAGCCCACAACGGGTGCGCTATGAGAGGGAGCATCCGCTTTTGCTCGTTGAGGAACCGCACTTTTCAACGCAACCGGAAAAGGTGATGACCTACCAGACAACGGATAGCCCTTCCCAGAAAACGCAGCAGCCGCAAATGAGCATCCCGAAAGCGATGTATGAGGAGATGCAGCTGCCGCTCGAAGAGGAGCTGCCGCTGGCAGATCAACCCAAAAAGCAAACCCAACAACAGCCACAATTTCAACAGCAGCCAAATCAAAAACCCCAACAACAGCCGCAGTCCCAACAGCAACCAAATCAGCAACCCCAACAACAGCCGCAGCAGCAACCAGACCAGCAGCCCCAACAGTCCGATCTTCGCCTTGTGGGGGAGGTGCTGGGGACCTACCTTGTGGTGGAAAGTGCAGACAGCATGATTTTGATCGACAAACATGCGGCGCATGAGCGGCTGATCTTCAACCGCTTAAAGCAGCGGCGCTTTACCGATGACCGCCAGATCTTGTTGGAGCCGGTGGTGGTGCACCTGAGCCGTGAGGACTATCAGGGTGCGGTGCAAAATCTGCCACTGTTCTCCCGGGCAGGCTTTTTGGTGGAAGATTTTGGCGATGGGGACCTGATTGTGCGGGAGGTCCCGGTGGTGCTGCTCGGCGAGCAGGTGCGTCAGATCATCGAACAGACCGCGCACGACCTTGCACAGAACAAAAAGGATATGACCCCCCACGCGCTCGACGATCTGCTGCACTCGGTCGCCTGCAAGAGCGCAGTGCGCGCAAACGATAAGAACAGCATGCCGGAATTGTGGGAGATCGTGCAGTTGCTTCGCTCGGACAGCGACGCAAAATATTGTCCGCATGGCCGTCCGGTCGCCAAAATTTTTACCCGGTACGAGATGGAAAAGCTGTTTGGAAGGCTGGGATAACGGACAAAATCAGGACAAGGAAGGATTTTTACAGGATGCAGAAGATACCGCTGGCAGTTGTCGCCGGACCTACCGCTTCGGGCAAGACGGCGGCGGGAGTTTCCCTTGCAAAGGCGCTCAATGGGGAGGTGGTTTCGGCCGATTCGATGCAAATTTTCCAGCACCTCTCGGTCGGGACAGCAAAACCGACAGCACAGGAGATGCAGGGCGTTGCGCACCACCTCATCGACTTTCTTTCTCCCGCCGAGAGCTTTTCGGTGGCGGATTATGTGCAGCTGGCCCGCAAACAAATCGAACAGATTGTCCAGCGCGGAAAGCTGCCGATTTTGGTCGGTGGGACCGGCCTTTACATCAGCTCGCTGGTCGACCATATCCAGTTTTCCCAGGAAGATGGGGACCGCCAGCTGCGCGAGCAGTACCGCCAGTATGCCGCCGAACACGGCCCGCAGGCGCTTTGGGAGCGGCTGCAACAGGTGGACCCGACGGCTGCCGCCAAGATTCACCCCAACAATGTCGGCAGGGTGGCGCGTGCACTGGAGGTTTATACCACGACTGGCAGGCCGATTTCAGAACATCAGGCCCTCTCGCGCCAGCAGCCTTCGCCCTACCGGCTCTGCATGATGGCCATCAGCTTTCGCGACCGGCAGCACCTGTATGACCGCATCAACTTGCGGGTGGAACAGATGGTTTCGCAGGGACTGATCGAGGAGGCCAGGTGGCTGCAACAAAACGGAATCGATGCCCATTCGCTGCAAGCGATCGGCTATAAGGAACTGGACAAATATTTGGCGGGAGCAGAACCGCTGGAATCGGCTGTCGAGCGAATCCAACAGGAGACCAGGCGCTATGCCAAACGGCAGTTGACCTGGTTTCGCAGGGATGCGCGCTATCGTTGGTTTTTACATGAAGATTTTGCAGGATCTGAGGCAATGTGGACAGCAATGGCCCAATATGTCAACAGAGTGCTGTGGGAAAATCAGGAAAACGAGAATACACAAGGATAATTCGCCGCAAGACGACAAAAACAAAACAAAAAATGGGCTATACTGGCAAAGGAGGTCAATACAATGCTCAATTTGCAGGACATGTTTCTCAATCAGCTGCGCAAGGATAAGGTGATGGTCACCGTCTACCTGACCAACGGCTTTCAGTTCCGCGGCTGTGTCAAGGGATTTGACACCTTCACCATCATCATCGAAAATGAAGGGCGTCAGAATTTGGTGTACAAAAATGCGATCTCGAACATCACGCCGACCAAGCCGGTCAAATTGATGGACAACCTTCCGCCGCAGATGGAGGAAGCTGAACAGGACAAGCCGGCAGAGTAGACAAAGATGACCGCAGAGCAGGGAGGCAGCGATGGCTGGATATCAGAACACCAAAAAACACAATATCAGGTTGATCGCCCTCATCTTCACGGCGATGATTCTGCTCTATCTCTTCGCACAGTTGTGGGGGTTTGCAAATCTCAAGCTGCGCACCGAAGAGGTGGAGGAGGACACCCTCTATGACTTTGTGCGCGCACAGGGCACCGTCTTTCGCAGCGAACAGCTCATCGAGCCGTCTACATCCAGCGGAATTATGGTATATAACTGCTCGGATGGCGACGAGGTTGCCAAGGACGAAGAGGTAGCGGCGGTGTACAGCGATTCCACCGTCTCTACGGTCAACAATCAGCTTGAGCAGTTGCAGCGAGAGTTAGATTCGCTCACCGAGGCCCAGACGGCCAAGGCAACCCGCTATACGGCAGTATCTAACCTTTCCAGCGAGATTAACGATCAGGCGGGCAACATCGTCGATTTTGTGCAGGACGGAGTGGTGGAAGGCATTAGCGAACAGAAAGAAGAGCTGATCAGCTTGCTCAACCGCAAAAAGATTGCGCTTGGCCAGGAGGAATCCTTTGACGGGCGCATCTCCGAGCTGACCGCCCAGATCACCTATCTCGAGCAGGTCCGGGATCAGCAGCGGGGCGTCTCGATCAACTCTCCGTCCGCCGGCTATTTTTGCAAAGAGGTGGACGGCTATGAATCGGTCTTGACGGCCGACGCCTTGCAGGACATCAACTATGAAAAATACCAGCAGCTGATCGCGCAGAGCCCTGTCCAGACCGGCAATGCAGTCGGCAAGATTGTCACAACCCATGTCTGGTATCTGGGCGTGGACCTGCCCAACGCACAGGCCCAAAAGTTTGAGGTGGGCGATTCGGTCAAGCTCGACTTTAAATTTGCAAATGGCCAGACGGTCAGCGCCAAGGTGACCCAGATTCTCCCCGACAGCCAGCGCACCAATACAGTGGTGATCTTCGAGTGTAAGGATGTCAGCGACCGGCTGCTCAAGATTCGCAGCCAGAGCGTGGACATCATCTTCACCACCTATTCTGGATTGCGGGTAAGTTCCGCTGCGCTGCGCTATGAACAGAATGTCCCGGGAGTCTATGTATTGGATAGAACGACCATCCGGTTTAAACCGGTGGAAATTATCAAAGATAATGGCAACTACCTGTTGTGCGAACCGCGCACCGGAACCGACGAGCAGCATACGCTCAATCGCCTGGATTTGGTGATCGTCGAAAGCGGCGGCGTGGAGCTCCGGGATGGGGAGCTGCTGGATGAGAGTACCTTCAAAGGAGTGGAGACAAGCAATGCAGGCACTTAACGAACAGGAAGTAGCACAGAACGCACAGCGCATTATGCAGCAGGTCAGACAGACAGCCATCGAGGCGGGCCGCGACCCGCAGGATGTACAGGTCATGGCGGTGACCAAGACGGTGGACCCCGTATTGGTCAATGCCGCCATCGGAGCCGGCATCGGGCTGCTGGGAGAGAACAAGGCACAGGAACTGTGTGCAAAGTATGACAGCTATCACAAGGATCATGTGCAGATTCACTTTATCGGACACCTTCAGACCAATAAGGTCCGCCAGATTGTGGATAAGGTCAGCATGGTGGAATCGGTGGACAGTGTTAAGCTTGCCCGTGAGATCGACCGCCACTGCGCGGCCATCGGCAAGGTGATGGACGTGCTGCTCGAGGTCAACATCGGCCGGGAGGAGAACAAGACCGGCGTTTTCCCCGAGCTTTTGCCCGCTCTGCTGGAAGAAGCTGGGAAATTGGAGCACATTCGGGTGCGGGGACTCATGACGATTCCGCCAGTGTGTGAAACGGAAGAAGAAGTTTTGCAATATTTTTCCCAAATGCGCCAACTCTTTATTGACATAAAGCAAAAAAAATATGATAATATCAGTATGGAAATTTTGTCTATGGGCATGTCTGCCGATTATCTGGCAGCGGTGAGATGTGGATCGAATATCGTGCGGATCGGTACGGCGATGTTTGGACAAAGGAATTATAAAAGGAGTTAAGGAAAACTATGGCACTGAGGGACACGTTAAGGAATCTGATTGGAATTCCGGACAATGACTATGACAGCGATTTTGATGATGACATGCAGTCGGGCAATGTGGAACAGGAGGAAGAGGAACAGCAGATGCCGGCTTCCGCTCCTTCGACTGACCACAGGCACAACAAGGTGGTCAACATCCACGCCACCACCCAGCTGGCGGTAGTGCTGGTGAAGCCGGAACGCTATGAAGACGCGGCTTCCATCGCGGACCACCTCAATGCGAAAAAGACGGTTGTCCTGAACCTGGAGCAGACCAGCAAGGATGTTTCCAGACGGCTGATCGACTTTTTGTGCGGGGTCGCCTACGCCAACAACGGGCAGATGAAGCGTGTGGCCAACAATACATACATCATCACCCCATACAATGTGGACATTGTGGGCGATCTTTTAGATGAGCTGGAAAATAACGGGGTCATCTTTTAACCGATGAAGAATAACGGACAAACGCAGCGCGAGGAGGCGGACCGCCTTTTCTGCGCGCGGATTGCGGATATGGCACGGCAGCAGCAGAGGGACAACCTGCCGTGCTTTACCCGCTTTTTGGACGAACGGGAGCAGCGGCTGGCGGCCATCGAGCTGCGCAGGCAGCATTTTCCGCGGGATCAGGTCTGCTTTTGGGCGGGCTTTGATGTGCCGCAGGAGGCTCCGGCGCGCCGGATGTTGGGACTTTTTCCCGACTACCTGGCGCTGAGCGAGGGGATGGACCGCGCGATTTTGGAGGAGCAGTTTCCCATCCAGCGGGTGGCGCTGTTTTTCCGTGAGCAGGATGCAATCACCCATCGCGACATTCTGGGCTCCCTGATGGGGCTTAACTTAAAACGGGAACTGATCGGTGAGATTTTGACCGGCGAAGATTTTGCGGTCGTTTTCTGCACCGGCGCCGCGGCGCAGCTGATCCTTTCCGAGCTGGAACGGGTGGGGCGCGCCGGAATCAAAAAGCAGCAGGGCTATGAGGGAGAACTGCCGCCGCTGTACCGGCTGGAATATCAGACGGGCACGGTCAGCTCCCTGCGGCTGGACTGCGCGGTTTCCCTGGCGACCAACCTCAGCCGGGAAAAGAGCGCCGCCCTGATTGAGGGCGGGCAGGTCAGCCTCAACTTTTTTGAGGAAAATAAAATCTCCCGGGAGGTCGGGGAAGGGGACATCCTTTCCATCCGGGGCTATGGACGGTATGTGCTGTCCAAGGTGGGCTCGGTGAGCAAGAAGGGAAGGCTTCACCTGACGCTTGGGAAATATGTGTGAGAAACGTACAGGGGTTTTGACCCGATTATGATAAATCCCTTTTGTGGCAAAAGGGAAAATGATAAAGGAGGTACCCTAAGATGCTGACTCCGGAAACCATTGCCTCCAGACGTTTTGACAAACAGATGGGCGGCTACAAACAGGACGAAGTGGAGGAATTTCTGCAGCAGGTGGCGGCGGAGTACGCCCAGCTGCTGTCCGAAAAGGAAGAACTGGAAGGAAAGATTGAGGTCCTTGCCGAGAAGGTGGAGCAGTACCGCGAGGACGAGGACAGCCTGCGCAGCGCATTGATCGGCGCACAGAAGCTGGGCGACAGCGTGATCCGCGAATCCAAAGCCAAGGCGGACCAGACCCTGCGCGAGGCCAGAGCCAAGGCGGACCAGATTTTGGAAAATGCGCAGAAGAGTATTGAGCGCGAGCAGCTGGCTCTGATTAAGATGCAAAAGGAAGTCACCAAATTTAAAAACCGCCTGCTGACCCTGTACCGCCAGCATTTGGAGATGATCAGCGCACTGCCGGAGTATGAGGATGAACCGGCTCCGGCGGCTTCTGAGCCGAAGGAGATGGCACATCCCGCCGCTGTACAGCAGGCGCCGGCACAGCAAGAGCCATCCGAGCAGCCGGCCTCTCAGCCGGTACCTGTCGAGGAGGCGCCAAAAGAGCCGGCAGCTCCAAAACAGAGCGAAGCAATCGACTTTACCGCCGCACTCAACGACAACTCCGACACTGGCTCTGCTTTTGATACCGTCAGCTTGGAGACACAGAGCGTAGCGGTGCACACCGCCTCGGAAAGGGAGATGGCCTCGGCCACTTCCCGCCAGAAGGCGTATTCTCCGTTTGGCTCCAACTCTTCCATCGAGTCTAAGTTTGGCCCGCTCAAATTTGGCGAAGGCTTTGATGTGGAGAGGGACAGCGACCCCAGAACAGGATTGTTCTCACGCAAAAAGCATCGTGATAGATGATTTTATAAAAGTGAAATAAAAGATAAGAGGAGAGAAAAGACAGATGGCGCAGGATTACAACAAAACCCTGAACCTGCCCAAGACCGACTTCAACATGCGCGGCGCACTGCCGCAGCGCGAGCCGGCATGGGTGCAGGAGTGGCAGGATAAACAACTCTACCACAAGATGATCAAAAACAATGAGGGAAAACCGCTCTACATTTTGCACGATGGCCCTCCGTACGCCAACGGCGATATCCATCTGGGCACCGCACTCAACAAGGTGCTCAAGGACTTCATCATCCGCCAGAAAAATATGAGCGGCTTCCAGGCACCGTATGTTCCCGGCTGGGACACCCACGGCCTGCCGATCGAGCTGAAAGCCAGAAAGAAAGCCGGCGTTTCCAGCGACATCAGCCCCGTTGACCTTCGCAAAATCTGCAAGGACTTCGCGCTGCACTATCTGGATATCCAGCGCAACCAGTTTATGCGCCTGGGCGGCCTTGGCGAATGGGAAAATCCATATATGACCCTGAGCCCGGAGTTTGAGGCAAAACAGATCGAAATCTTCGGCAATATGGCGCTCAAGGGCTACATCTACAAGGGCTTAAAGCCGGTTTACTGGTGCCCGGACTGCAACACCGCTTTGGCGGAAGCAGAGATCGAATATGAGGAAGATCCCTGCTTCTCGATCTATGTCAAGTTTGCCGTAAAAGACGATCTGGGCAAGTTGGCCCCGCTTGGCATTGACCTTTCCAAGACCTACTTTGTAATCTGGACAACGACAACCTGGACTCTGCCGGGCAACATGGCAATCTGCTTGGGCCCAGACTATGAATACTGCGCTGTCAAGGCAAACGGCGAATATTACATCATGGCCAAAGAGTTGGCTCCTGCCGCAATGAAGGCCGCAAAGATTGAAGAGTATGAGCTGATCGGTTCGCTCACCGGCAAAGAGCTCGAATATATCGTCTGCCAGCACCCGTTCCTCGACCGCGATTCGCTGGTTATCGTCGGCGATCACGTCACACTGGATTCCGGTACCGGCTGCGTACATACCGCTCCTGGACACGGTGTCGAGGACTTTGAGGTCTGCGTCAACCATTACCCGCAGATCCCGATCGTGGTGCCGGTCGATAACGTAGGCCGCCTGACCAAGGAAGCAGGGGAGTTTGCTGGCCTGACCACCGACGAGGCCAACAAGGCCATCGCCAATAAGCTGGAAGAGACAGGCAACCTCTTTGCTGTCGAAAAGATCATCCACCAGTATCCACACTGCTGGAGATGCAAAAAGCCAATTATCTACCGTGCAACCGAACAGTGGTTCTGCTCGGTTGAGGATTTTAAAGACCAGGCTGTACAGGAGATCGAAAAGGTAAAATGGTACCCTGCTTGGGGCGAGGGCCGCATCAAGAACATGGTCACCGACCGCTCTGACTGGTGCATCTCCCGTCAGAGACTGTGGGGCGTGCCGATCCCGATCTTCTACTGCGAGGAGTGCGGAGAAGCCCACATCGACGAGGCTTCGATCAAAGCTGTATCCGACCTGTTCCGCAAAGAGGGCTCGGATGCTTGGTGGACCCATGAAGCAAGCGAGATCCTGCCTGTTGGCACCAAGTGCAAGAAGTGCGGCTGTGAAAAATTCAGAAAAGAAACCGACATCATGGACGTTTGGTTCGATTCCGGTTCCAGCCATGCCGCTGTATTGATGGAAAGACCAAACCTGCGTTGGCCTGCGGACCTCTATCTGGAGGGTGCTGACCAGTACCGCGGATGGTTCCAGTCCTCGCTCTTGACTTCGGTTGCCTGGAAGGGCGTCGCTCCGTACAAAGCTGTCTGCACCCACGGATGGGTTGTGGACGCACAGGGCAAGACGATGCACAAGTCGCTGGGCAACGGCATTGCACCGGAAGAGGTTACCGACAAATTTGGCGCGGACATTCTGCGTCTGTGGGTCGCTTCCTCTGACTATCACTCTGATATTCGTATCTCCAACGATATTCTAAAACAGCTCTCTGAGGTTTACCGCAAGATCAGAAATACCGCGCGCTATATCCTCGGAAACCTGTACGATTTTAACCCAGATACCGATTCGGTAGCGGATGACCAGCTGCATGAGCTGGATCGCTGGGCACTGGCAAGAATGGACGAGGTTGCCAAGGAGTGCAACGAGGGCTATGAAACCTTTGATTTCCATCAGGTTTATCACGCCATCCACAACTTCTGCACCATCGACCTGTCCAACTTCTACCTCGACATCATCAAGGATAGACTCTATGTGGAGAAGCCCGACTCGGTGGATCGCCGCGCTGCACAGACGGCCATCTACCGCATCCTGCGCGACATGACGCTTGTCTTTGCGCCGATCCTCGCCTTCACCTGCGAAGAGATCTGGGCAAATCTCCCGAAATCCAAAGACCACAACCCGGAAGCATGTGTATTAAACGAGATGCCAAAGGGCAAAGCGGGCGACGAAACTGCCGAATTCATGGCAAAATGGGAGCGCATCCGCAAGATCCGCGACGATGTCAACAAGGCGCTGGAAAATGCAAGAAACCAAAAGACCATCGGCAAATCGCTGGAAGCTTGCGTCACTCTCAAGGCAGACGGCGAGCTGTATGACTTCCTGAAAGCCAACGAGTCCATCCTGGCCACCGTCTTTATCGTCAGCCAGGTTGCTCTGGAGCAGGGCAAAGCGGCTGAAGGCACCGCTGAGACACAGGGACTGGAAGTCACCGTCTCCAAAGCGCACGGCGAGAAGTGCGAGCGCTGCTGGTCCTACAGCGAGGCAGTCGGAAAAGATGAGAAACATCCAACCCTCTGCGCACGCTGTGCAGCAATTATCGGCTAAGATGAAGGAAAGCGGTGCAGGAACCAGATTTCCTGCACCGCTTTTTATGTCCTTTCCGATCCTGCGCTATGATTGCGCACCTCAAAAAAGGAGGAACACCATGTTAAATTTTGTTTGCCTCGGCATCGCTGCGCTGCTGGTGGCGTTCGATCAGCTCGTCAAATTCTGGGCAGAGCGTGTCCTGAGCGAAATGGGGAGCATTGCCTTAATCCCAGGTGTCTTTCACCTCACCTATGTGCAAAACTTCGGTGCAGCGTTTAACACGATGAACAATCAGCGCCTCATCTTGATCGCCGTCACATCGGCGGTGCTGCTGGTCATTCTGGTCCTGCTTTTGCTCAATAAGCTGCGCTCACCGTGGCTGGTGGTCAGCTGGAGCTTGATTTTGGCGGGCGGAGCCGGCAACCTCATCGACCGCATCTTCCGTGATGGCGGTTATGTGGTCGATCTGTTCGATTTTTGCCTGATCCATTTCCCAGTCTTTAACGTGGCGGATATCTGCGTCACCGTCGGTATGGCCCTGTTTTTGATCTACTTTATCTTCATCGAACGCAGAGAACACCACCGCTTTGAGATTCGCCAGGAGATCAAGCGCCATGAGTAATGCCATCTCCCTTAAGGTGCAGCCTCAGCAGGAGGGAATGCGGGCCGACAAGTTTTTGCAGGAGGCACTCCCCGGTATGAGCCGAAGCCAGGCCCAAAAGTGGATTGCACAGCAACAGGTGCTGTCCGGCGGGCGGGCAGTGGGAAAGAACGACAAGCTCAAGGCGGGGGAGGTCCTCTCGGTGCTGCTGCCCGAGGGGATTGATGCTGAGGAACTGGATGGGGAGATGGACTGGGAGGAAATGCTGCACCCGCCGGTGATTCCACAGCCCAAACCCATACCGCTGAAGATTGTCTATGAGGATTCATACCTGCTGGTGGTCGATAAACCCAAGCACATGGTGGTACATCCGGGCGCCGGCAATGAGCAGGATACGCTGGTCAATGCCCTGCTCTATCACTGCAACGGCAAGCTTTCCACCTGCAACGGGTTGGAACGCCAGGGCATCGTCCACCGCATCGACAAGGATACGAGCGGATTGCTGGTCTGCGCAAAGGACGATGAGAGCTATCGCGCGCTCAGCGAACAGATCGGCTCGCACACCGCCGACCGGTTTTATGAGACGGTGGTTTATGGAAACGTAAAACAGGACAGCGGGACGGTGGACCTGCCCATCGGGAGAAGTCAAAAGGACCGCAAAAAGATGGCGGTGCGCACCGATGCCCGTCAGCCGGACGGCAGCCTGCGGGGAGCCAAGGAGGCGATCACCCACTTTGAGGTGTTGGGCCGGTATGAGGGATTTACCCATCTGCGCTGCCGGCTGGAAACCGGACGCACCCATCAGATTCGTGTACACCTTTCCTATATCGGGCACCCGGTTGCGGGGGACGAGCTGTACGGTCCGCAGAAGGTGATTCGCCGGCTTGAAGGGCAGTGCCTGCACGCCAGAGCGTTGGGATTTACCCATCCCGTCACCGGAGAGCGGCTGTACTTTGAATCGCCGCTGCCCGAATATTTCACATCATTTTTAAAGACACTGCGTCCAAAGGAGGATCTGTCCAATGGAGAGTGAACCGATCTTTCAGGGAATTTTGCTGGTTTCGGATATCGACGGCACCCTGACAGAGTTGACAAAAATTCCACAAAAAAATATTGAGGCGATCGAACGCTTTACTGCCCTGGGCGGCACCTTTACCCTGTGCACCGGACGGCCACAGTGCGCGCTGGCAGAGATTTTGCCGCAGCTGCATGTCACCGCACCGATCATCACCATTAACGGTGGTTATATCTATTCGCCCAAGACGGGGGAGGTGCTCTTTGCAGCGGAGCTGCCTGAGAGCGTGCGGGAGTTTGTCTATTCCTTGCTGGACCGTTTCCCTCAGATCGGCGCCATGCTGGTCGAGCCGGATAACTACTGGGTTATCCGCTGGGGCGACGAGTCGATTGAAGGGGTGGCGCAGCGCCGCGACATGTATATGCGCGAAGGATGCTGCAAAACCTATTCCGAAGAGGAGGGCCCGCAACGCTGGCACAAGGTGGTGCTGATCGTGCCGCCCGAACAGATCCCGACGGTGCGCGCCTATGTGGAGGCACAGAATCCGCAGGGATTTTACCCGGTACAGAGCGATGCGTTTTATCTGGAGCTGGTACCGGATGGGATCAGCAAGGGCCGCGGCATGAAGATGATCGAGGCTGCCCTGCACCTGACTAAGACGGCCGCAATCGGCGACCGGGAAAACGACAAATCCATGCTGGACATTGCGGATTTTTCCGCTGTGCCCAAGAGTGGAGATCCTGTCCTACAAAAAGAGGTTGATTTTGTTGTCGATTCGTGCGACAATGGAGCTGTAGCGGATTTTATCAGCCGCTTAGAAAAAATCTGCACCAAATAAGGTTTTTGATGAGAACATAAAGAGCAACTGAAAGGAATGATTCCAAACCATGAACAGCAACTTGAAAAAAGAGCTGGCAATCACCGCCTGCAAGGTCCGCATGGGGATCATTGAGGGCACCCACAGCGCAAAATCTGGACATCCGGGAGGCTCGCTTTCCGCAGCAGATGTGCTGACCTACCTGTATTTCTGCGAGATGAAGGTGGATCCACAGCACCCGGATAAACCGGACCGCGACAGATTGGTCCTCTCCAAAGGTCACGTTGCGCCGGCCCTCTATGCCGTGCTGGCACAAAAGGGCTTTTTCCCAGAAGAGGAGCTCAAAACGCTGCGCAAAATCGGCTCCCGCCTGCAGGGTCACCCGGATATGAAAAAGATTCCGGGCATTGATATGTCCTCCGGTTCGCTTGGACAGGGCATTTCTGCGGCCTGCGGCATGGCCAAGGCTGCCAAACTGCAAAATGCAGATTGGCGCGTCTATGCGGTGCTCGGTGACGGCGAGATTCAGGAAGGTCAGGTTTGGGAAGCAGCTATGTTCGCTTCTCATTATCATCTGGACAATCTGTGCATCCTTGTGGACAACAACGGTTTGCAGATCGACGGCAACATCGCCGACGTCATGTCCCCCTATCCGATCGACGAAAAGTTTAAAGCATTTGGTTTCCACGTCATCAACATTGATGGCCACGACTTCGATGCAATTGAGGCCGCTTATCACGAGGCACGCACCGTAAAGGGCCAGCCGACCGCCATCATTGCAAAGACTGTCAAGGGCAAGGGCGTCTCCTTCATGGAGAATCAGGCGTCCTGGCACGGCACTGCGCCGAATGATGAGCAGTATGCGGTGGCCATGAAGGAACTGCACGATCAGCTCGAAAAGCTTGCGCAATAATTTGAGGACGAAAGGAAAGGGAAAACAGATGGCAGAAGTTAAAAAAATCGCAACACGCGAGAGCTACGGCGCCACCCTGGCGGAGCTCTCGACAGAATATCCAAATCTAGTTGTGCTGGATGCAGACCTTGCAGGTGCAACCAAGACCGCTTCCTTTAAGAAGGTCTGCCCGGAGCGCTTCATCGATTGCGGTATCGCAGAAGGCAACATGATGGGCGTAGCAGCGGGACTTGCTGCGGCGGGCATGATTCCTTTCGCCAGCTCCTTTGCGATGTTCGCAGCGGGACGTGCTTTTGAACAGGTGCGCAACTCGATCGGCTATCCGCACCTGAACGTCAAAATCGGTGCGACCCATGCGGGCATTTCGGTTGGAGAAGACGGCGCAACCCATCAGTGCTGTGAGGACATTGCCCTGATGCGCTCCATCCCTGGCATGGTCGTCATCAACCCGGCCGACGATGTGGAGGCCAGAGCGGCAGTCCGTGCAGCGGCGGCCTATGTCGGCCCGGTTTACCTGCGCTTTGGCCGCTTGGCAGCCCCTGTTTTTAATGACCCGGAAACCTATCACTTTGAGATGGGCAAGGGCATCGTGCTGCGCGACGGCAAAGATGTAACCGTCATCGCAACTGGACTGATGGTCGCTGAAGCGATTGAGGCCGGCAAGCTGCTCGAGGAAAAGGGAATTGATGCGCGGATTATCAACATCCACACCATCAAACCACTCGATACAGAACTTGTCTGCAAGGCAGCTAAAGAGACCGGAAAGATCGTCACCATCGAGGAACATTCGGTCATCGGCGGTCTGGGTGAAGCGGTTTGCAGCGCTGTCTGCAACAGCGACAGCCCTTGCCGCGTGGTGCGCATGGGCGTACAGGATACCTTCGGTCACTCCGGCCCCGGTGGAGATCTGATTACCGAGTTTGGCCTGCGTGCGGCAAACATCGTCGAGGAAGTTTGCAAACTCTGTAAATAGTTTAAAAAGTCCTGAGGTTTAAACCTCAGGACTTTTTTGTCTCCAAAACAAAAGGTTTTTTCATGGTCGACAGGGGAAATCCGACTTTTTACAAAAAGCAGATCAATCCCTTGCTGTACTGCCATTTTTCTGTGGCGTGCCCAAAAAAATTGTGATATACTGGTGGTACATCTTGGAAGGGACAAGGGGCCCTCCTGAGGGATTGGACACACAAAAACGAGCATGCCTGTCGCAAACCAAAGGGCGGGGATGCTATCTGACAACAAGTATAACGAAAGGGGGGCGTTGCAATGCAACCCAAACAACCGGAACTGAAAACTCGAGAGGACGCTTGCCGCTGGGCAGTGATGCAGGTGCGCGCACTGATAGCTGATGAGCGGGATTGGATCGTCAATACCGCCAATGCTGCGGCAGCCATCTTCACCACCTGGAAGGAGGTCAGCTGGGCGGGCTTTTACATCGTCAAGCAGGGAGAATTGGTGCTGGGTCCCTTCCAGGGAAAACCGGCATGCCGCAGAATTGCAATTGGAAGCGGCGTGTGCGGGACAACCGTTTCTGCCCAAAAGACGCAGATTGTGCCGGATGTCCACCAGTTTCCCGGACATATCGCCTGTGACGGAGGCTCAAACTCGGAGATTGTGGTCCCGATCTTCTGGAAGGATCAGGTGATCGGGGTGATCGATCTGGACAGCTACAGCTTCGACCGCTTTGATGAGCGGGAGGGCAAAGCTCTGGAAGAGATTGCGAAGATGCTGGCCGCAGGTTGCGACTGGCAAGTATAGACAAAACATCAAAAGGAGGAGCCAGATGGGTAAACTTGCAGAGATTAAAGATATGGAGCAGGCGGCGCAGCAGAATGATTTTGCGAAAGAATGGGAATCGTTTGCCAGACGGCAGGAACAGCACAATGTCCTTGTAGAAAAGATGCTCAAAGTTGTAGCGGGATGCGCAATTGGGGTGCTGGCCATTGCAGTGTTGGCCGCAGGCTTGCTGCTGCCCAAAGCGAGTGCACTGGTCTCGGATGCAAACCAGATTACCGCCCAGACCCGCGAGATGCTGCCACAGCTTGAGCAAGTTGTGGAGGACGCCCAGGAGATTACCCAGCAGGTTCGGGAGAGTAACCCCAAGGAGTTGCTGGAGAGCTTGAATGGGCTGTCTCAGCAGGGACAGCAGGCGCTGACCGAGAGCATGCAGGAGATGAAAAAGGCGGTTGACGTCCTGGAAGAGATCGATATCGCGGCGCTCAACGAGGCGGTGGATAATCTGGGCAAAGCAGTCAGCCCGCTGGCTAAGCTGTTTGGAGGCAAATAATGGATTATTCGGTCAAGGATTTTTACATCCCCACGATTACCTACTTTACGAGCAAAAATAAGCTCACAGGAAGCCGCAACGGGATGAACTATAAGATGACGCCGAACGACGGTCAGGAGATTTTGGTTCAGGTTTGGTACGGCCCAATGAATCTGGACCACAGCGAGTTGGTCTGTGAAAACCGCTTTGCTATGCAACAGGAGAGCATGTCGCTGATCGAGCGGTGGCTGTATGAGCAGTACGAGCAGTATCTGACGACCGAACAGGCGGCGGAATATCGCAAGAGTCAAAAGCAAAAGGATGTATAAAGAGGAGGAGAGACCAAATGAAAGAAAGGTATGAGACAGAACGGCTCTATCTTTTGCCGGCGCGACAGGAGATGGTGCAGATGGTCACAAGCTATTTCCAGAAGAATCGAGATTTTTTTGCGCCGTTTGACCCAAATCGAGAAGAAAGCTTCTTTACCGAAGAATTTCAAAGGCAGCTTCTTCTCCAAGATGAGGAAAACCGCGAAAAAGCCACCGATTTTCGATTCTATATCGTGCGCAAGGAATGTCCGGACACCGTCATTGGGATGATTTCTTTAAACAATGTGATCTGGGGATGTTTTTGTTCCTGCTTTTTGGGATATAAGCTGGACAAAGATTGGCTGCGGCAGGGATTCATGAGCGAGGCGGTCAAAGAATGTGTCCGCATTGGGTTTGAGGAACTGGGACTGCACCGCATAGAAGCCAATATTATGCCACATAACGCCGCCTCCCTCGGCGTTGCGCGCAAATGCGGCTTTGTTGAGGAGGGACTTGGACGCAAATACTTGAAGATCAACGGCGTTTGGGAGGACCACCTGCACATGGTGCGGTTAAACGAGCCCGATGTGATGGGATAAAAAAGTAAAAAAAGGGAAAAGCTCCCGATAAGGGAGCTTTTCCTATAGTTGAGAGAAAGGATAAGCGGGCATATCCAGTTGGCCGCACAGAAGGGTGAAGAGAAAACTGCCGGCCTTGCCCGTGGAGATGTCAAATTGTTTATCACAAATGGCCATGGCCTTTGTTCATGACAAGAATAACGCAGCAAGCTTAAATTAGTCTGAAAAAACGATTTCAGGTTAATTTAAGCTTAGCATAGTAGAATCAAAGCGTAAAATCGAAGGAAAGAGGCCAGCAGGAAAACGGCCGACCATTTGATTAAACGAGCAGAATGTGGAGGAGAAGATGCAGCAGATCGAACAAGAAAAATACGCGGAAGTTTGCAAGAGGCTTTTCCCGGAAAAGAGCAGTTGGGACATGCTGTCCTGCTGTGTGGATACGCCCGCCCACAGAGATTTTGTCCACCTCTTTGTGGATTGCGCGGCAGCTGCGCGATCTGTAGCTGTCCAGATGGGCGATTTCCTCTTTTTGGGCGGGGTGCCGGATGAAAAGTTTTTGAGGTCGGTCGTAGATCGTAGCGGGTTGCTGCTCATCGGGGAGCATTGGCTGGAGATGGCGCAGAGCCTGTTTGGGCAAAGCCGCCGCTATCTGCGCTACCGGATGCAGCTGAAAAATCCTCCCAGCCAGTTGCCGCCACTTCCTGTGGGCTGTTCGCTTGAGCCGATCGGTCCACACTGGTTTGCTGAATGCCAAAAAACGCCGTGGATGCGCGACTTTTGCTCGCAGTTTGCGTGCTTTGCGCAGTATCAGCGGTATGGGATGGGGTTTGTGCTGGTAAGGGATGGGCAGGCTCTCAGCGGAGCATCGTCCTATCTTACATCGCCGACAGGGTTTACTATTCAGGTGCAAACCCGAGAGGACTGCCAGCGGCAGGGACTGGCAAGGATTGTCTCGACTGCCTTGATTCAATCTGCGTGTGCAAAACACCTTTACCCCGATTGGGATGCAGATAACCGCGCTTCCCTGATGTTGGCAGAAAGCTTGGGGTATGTGCTGGAAGAGGCGTACCCCACTGTGCTGGTGGAAGGGTTGGAAGAGGGGAAAGAATGAAAGCTATTGCGTTATAGCAGATGAGCAGGGGAGATATGATCAATCTTTCTTTGCTTGCTTTCTTTTTTTGAAAGGTACGAGGGAGGAAAAATCTGTAGTTTTGTAGGAACTAGGCGTTGGAGCGATGATAATTTTTCTTCGCTTGCTTTCTTTTTTGAAAGGTACGAGGGAGGAAAATCTGTAGTTTTGTAGGAACAAAACAGTGGAGCAATGATAAATTTTTCTTTGCTTCCTTTCTTTTTTTAAAAAGAAAGGAAGAGGAGGGAATCTATGAGAATATTGATTGTGGAAGATGAAAAACGGTTGGCCCAGGCACTCGGCCAGATTATGCGGGAGCAGCGCTATCAGGTGGATATTGTGTACGATGGGGCCGATGGACTGGACTATGCGATGAGCGGACAGTACGACATCGCCATATTGGATGTGATGCTGCCGAAAAAAGATGGCTTTTCGGTGGTGCACGAGCTGCGCGCAAATAGAATCTCAACCCCGGTGCTGATGCTCACCGCCCGCGACGACGTCAGCGACAAGGTGCAGGGGCTGGATTGCGGCGCTGACGACTATATGACAAAACCCTTCTCCCCAGAGGAGCTTTTGGCCCGCATCCGCGCCCTCTCCAGAAGACAGGGCGATGTGCTGCTCGAAGATATCCACTGGGCCGATTTGACCCTCAAGCTTTCTTCCCGCACCCTGCACTGCAAGGAAAAATCGGTCAGCTTGGGGTTTAAAGAGTTTGAGGTGCTCAAGCTGCTGCTCTCCAATCCGACGGCTATCCTCTCCAAAGAGGAGATCATCGTCAAGGTTTGGGGCAGCGACTCCAACGCAGAGGACAACAACGTGGAGGCATACATCTCCTTTTTGCGCAAAAAGTTTCACTATCTCGGTTCAAAAGCCGGCATCGGTACGGTGCGCAAGGTCGGTTACCGTTTGGAAGAGCAGGTGTGAGATGACAGGTCAGCTTCGCAAAAAATTTATCTTTATCAACATGGCTTTGGTCGGTACGGTGCTGCTCATCGTCTTTATTGCCCTGTGTGTGCAGCGTTACCAACAGCTTCGTCTGGACAGCCTGCGCGTTATGGAGCGCTACTTTGACGACAGCGGAGTCCAGGTTATGCCGGAACTAAAGTTTAATAAAAAGCGTGAGTGGAAAGATTTTCCCCTCATGCTCTCCTTTTGCGCCCTGGTGGATGAGGACGGCAATCTTCTCTCCTACCAAAGCGATAACCTTTCGGTCAACGAAGAGACGGTTGGGCAGGCAGCTAGAGCGGCGATGCAGGAGATCGAACGAACAGGGGATGAGAGCGGCACTTTGTCGCAGCTCGACCTGCGCTACCTCAAACAGGACTGCGCAGAGGGAATCAAGATTGCCTTTGTCGACCGTACACAGGAATACAGCGCAATGTATTCCTTTTTGAGCAGCTCATTCTTTTTGGGGGTGGGAGGACTGGTCGCACTGTTTTTCATCAGCTACTTTTTGTCCATCTGGGTGGTGCAGCCGGTGGAGCGCAGCCTGCGGCAGCAAAAACAGTTTGTGGCGGACGCTTCCCATGAGCTCAAAACTCCGCTGACGGTCATCCTTGCCAACTGCGGCATTCTGCTCTCCCACCCGCAGGAAAGCATCGAACAGCAGGAGCGCTGGGTCCGCAACACCCAGGAGGAAGCGGTCAATATGAAGCGCCTCATCGACGAGATGCTCTACCTTGCGCGCTCCGATTCTGCCCAGCAGGTGGTCTATAGCCGGCTGAATCTGAGCGACCTTGTCTGGAGCAGCGTGCTGCCGTTTGAGTCGGTGGCCTTTGAACAGGGATTACAGCTGGAAAGCGAGATCACCGAGGACATCTTCCTGCAAGGAGACGAAGGGCGCCTCAAACAGATGGTGCGCATCCTGATGGACAACGCCTGCAAATACTGCGCACCGGGCGGAACCATTCTGGTGCAGCTGGTTTGGGAAAAGGAACAGGAGCGGGCAAAATTGTGTGTGCACAATACCCTGTCGGAGCCAATCCCACAGGAAGAGTTGGGACGTCTGTTCGAGCGGTTTTATCGGGTGGATAAGGCGCGCAGCCGCGAGATGGGCGGTTATGGTTTGGGACTTGCCATCGCACAGAGCATCGTGGAGCGCCACCGCGGAAAAATCTTTGCAGCACAGCAGGGAAATACAATCTGCTTTAGCGCAACTCTCCCTGTGCGGCAGACACACAATAGAGGAGAAAATCTTTTTCACCGCAGGGGGAAAAGGAAAAAAGAAATCTCATAATTTTGGCCAAAGAACTTGCGAAATGACGGAAATTTTAGTATAATTTATCTAGCAATGGGTGGGAAGGCCCCATTGATTTTGATTACATAGGACAGGATGACAAGCACACATGCTGCCCCAAGGGAGGTTTCTTTGATGCAAGAGAAAAAATGGATTGATTTAAGAAGCGATACCGTCACCCAGCCAACTCAGCAGATGAGGGAAGCGATGTACAACGCCCAGGTAGGCGACGATGTATACGGCGATGACCCGACAATGAACGAGTTGGAGAAGAAAGCCGCAGAGATGCTCGGCAAAGAGGCGGCACTCTTTGTCGCCAGCGGCACCATGGGCAACGCGGTGGCGGTGATGTCCCACACCCAGCGCGGAGATGAGGTCATCCTGTCGGATACCGCCCATATCGTGGCCCACGAGGTCGGCGGCGCGGCGGTGCTCTCCCAGGCGTTTATCCGCACCATCCACTTTGAAGACGGCATCTTTGATGCGCAGCAGATCCTCGCTGCAATCCGTGACCGCAGCAACATCCATTACCCGCATACTGGACTGATCTGTGTCGAGGAGCCGCTTGCAACCGGCAAGCTTGTTCCACTGGAAAAATTGCAGGCGGTTTATAAGATGGCAAAGGAAGAGGGCCTGCCGGTCCATATGGATGGTGCGCGCATCTTCAATGCAGCCACTGCTTTGGGCGTGGATGTCAAAGAGATTGCCGCCTGTGCAGATTCGGTCATGTTCTGCCTCTCGAAGGGCTTGTGCGCTCCGGTTGGTTCGATGCTGGTCGGCTCCAAAGAATACATCGAGCGTGCGCGCCGCAACCGCAAGATGCTCGGCGGCGGCATGCGGCAGTGCGGATTCCTTGCAGCTGCGGGTCTGATTGCGCTGGAAGTGATGACCAAGAGATTGCAGGAGGACCACGACAACGCAAAATATATGGCACAGCGCCTGATGCAGATGCCGGGTGTTCATCTGGACCCCAAATCGGTGGAGATCAACATGGTATTCTTCGAACTGGATGCCCCACAGCAGGTGATCGACACTCTGCCGGAGAAGATGCTTGAACAGGGCGTCAAGATCAACGGCATCGAGGACGGTCAGTTCCGCTTTGTCACCACCAACGACACCAGCCGCGAGGATATCGATAAGGCACTGGATATCTTCGAGAAGATCATCACCCAATAAAGAAAATGAATCCCGGCGTCGGATAAAGGTGAAGACACCTTAATTTTACAACACAACGAAAAAACCGCCATGCCTGTTTTGTACAGGCATGGCGGTTTTTGGTTTTGCACCGGCAGGCAATAAGCAGGGAATAAGCTGCAAACTAGGCTTAAGCCGGGGCAATATTTTGCTAAAAGGGGAGGTTACTGCGCGATGGGCTGGGTCATCTTTTCGAGCCAGTTCTTTGCGCGGTCGCTGACCAGTGGAGAGATTTCCTCCCAGACATGGCGGTTAAAGTGGTTGACCCACTCGATTTCTTCGCTGTCCATCAGCGACAGGTCGATGCAGCTGGTGTCGATGGGCACGAGGGTGAAGGCGTCAAAGCGGTAGAACTGTCCATACTCGGTCTTGATGTCCTTCTGAACCACTACGGCGTTTTCGGTGCGCACGCCGTGGCTGCCCTCGGTGTAGACGCCCGGCTCGATGGTGATGAACATGCCTTCCTGCAGGGCGATGTCGCGGTCGCGGAAGTTCGGGGGTGCCTCATGGACGTTGAGGAAGAAGCCGACGCCGTGACCGGTGCCGCAGCGGTAGTTTAAACCGTCGCGCCATACCTGACCGCGGCAGATCGCGTCCAGATCACATCCGGCCATTCCTTCCAGGAAGCGCTGACGGGACAGCGCAATAAAGCCTTTGAGCGAGGTGGTGAAGTCGCGGCGCTCCTGGGCAGTGGTTTCACCCAGCGCAAAGGTGCGGGTGGTGTCGGTGGTTCCCTGCAGATACTGGCCGCCGCTGTCGTTGAGCAGCAGATGTTCGCGCTTGAGAACCTTGTGGTTTTCTGCGGTTGGAGCATAGTGCATCATCGCGGCATTTTCGCGGTAGGCGACAATGGCGACAAAGCTCTCGCTGACGTAGTCCTTCTGCTGGGAACGGAACTCCGCAAGTTTGTTGGAGCAATCCCATTCGGTGACCGTTTCGCCCTTTTCCAGAGCCTCGAACAGCCAGCCATAGAACTCTGCTTCAGCGCAGCCGTCCTTGCGATAGGCCTCATAGGTGTTGGCGATTTCTACCTCATTTTTAACAGCCTTCATCATCGGGATGGGGTTTACTCCCTTCACAGCGGTGATGTTTGCGTTGGACTGGATGACGTTGTAGAGCATGAAGTTTACCTCGTTCTCGTCGTACAGCGCCTTGATGGGGTTGCTGTACTGGGCAAGGTACGGATAGATCGCTTCATATTCCTGCAACGAAACGCCGTTTTGCGCAAGGCGCTCCTTCATCTGCTCCGGGACGCGGGAGAGGGCGGTGAAGAGGATGGCCTCATCCATTGTGACAAAGCCGTAGGAGATGGCGATAGGGCTGTTGGGGATGTCGTTTGCGCGCACGTTGAACAGCCAGTTGACGTTGTCCAGCCGGCCGATGACCAGCGCATCGCAGCCTTTTTGTGCGAGGTCATGGCGCACGGCAGCAATCTTGTCGGCGGCGCTGCGTCCGCAATATTTTTCATCCAGATAGAATGCAGGGGTGTACTCCTCCTCCGGACGGTCTGTCCAGATGTCGTTTCCGTAATCGGCGTGGATGTTCAGCGCAATCTTCTTGTCCGCAAACAGAGCCTGCATGTCATCGATCATCTTGACCGAGAACAGCTTTCCGTTGAATCCAACGGTGCTGTTTTCCGGCAGGGTGTCGTGCAGGTACTGGGTAAAGGTCGGACAGTCCGGCTCAGAGGCGCGGAAAAGGGTCGCCTCACTGTCAGCAATCTGTTTTTCAGCCTGTACATAGTAGCGTCCGTCTACCCACAATCCGCTGGCATTCTCGGTGATGACGTAGGTTCCTACCGATCCGGTGAAGCCGGAAACAAAGCGGCGGGTTTTCCAATGTTCCGAGAAGTACTCGCTCATGTGCGGGTCACCGCTTGGGATAACGGCAGCCTGGACGTGATCGCGCTTCATCAACTCACGGATCTGCGCAATCTTTTCATTGGTAGTCATGGTGTCTTTCCTCCTGTTTTTGATTTCTTCCATCTTGGGATGGAGATTTTACAATTCGATGAGGTCGTGGGTGGTCGAGATCATATTCTCATAGCCATCCGCTGTGATGAGGACTTGATCCTCGATGCGCACGCCGCCCCAGTCGGGAATATAGATGCCGGGTTCGATGGTGCGCACCGAGTTTTCTTCTAACACACCGGTGCTGGAAGGGCTCATAAAGGGAATTTCATGGACGAACATGCCGATGCCGTGGCCGATGCCGGTGTAGATGTAGGGGTAGTACTCGGTGTCCTTGACTGCCTGGATGGAGGCGTCATAGACCTCTTTGAGGGGCACTCCGGCGCGCATATGCTCGAGAGAATCTTCCAGCATCCGCTTTTCAATCTCATACACCTCGCGCTGCTTTGCGGTGGCGCGCCCTACCACGACGGTGCGGGTCATGTCGGAGAGGTAGCCGTTAAACTGGCAGCCGAAATCCATGAGGACAAAGTCGCCGTACTCAATCGCTTTGGAGGAAGGAATCCCGTGCAGCAGGGAAGTCCTTGCACCTGAGATGAGGATGTTGCCGTAAGGCTGGGTGTCCGAACCCTCCATGACCATATAGGCGGAGAGCTTTGCGGCAAGCTCCTTTTCGGTGACGCCGACCCGGATATCGGGGAGCAGGCGCTCAAAAGCGCGGCAGGAAATCTCACACGCTGCGCGCATATAGGCAATTTCCTCCGGGGACTTGATGGAACGGAAGGTTTCAACGACGTCGGTGGTGGGAACCAGCTCGCAGTTTACTTCCTGC
Organism: Clostridiales bacterium; assembly: GCA_019423685.1. GTDB lineage: Bacteria > Bacillota > Clostridia > Oscillospirales > Ruminococcaceae > Negativibacillus. The sequence goes on from JAHZAY010000004.1 coordinate 48,725, forward strand.
TTGAGCTGGGAATAGAAGAGAAAGCTCAGGGCGTCGGCCTCAAAGCCGATGGCCTTTATTTTGTGCTGCTGTGCGATCGAGGCGACACACGCTCCGATGGAGGCAAACTGCTTCCACAGCACTAGCTGATAGTCCGGACATTCCTTGCCGGCCTGCTCGGTGTATCGGGGATCGGTGAGAAAGAAAAGCTGTTCCCGTGTAATCAGCAGGTAGGAGTCATCGCCGGTATAGCCGCTGATGTAGCGGACATTCGGTTTTTTTGCTAAAAAGAAGCCGTCCAGATTGTGCTGCTCCATATATTGCAGCAACTTTTCGACAGGTTTCACTGGTGGATCACACTCCTCTTGAAAAACTAAAAAGTAAAGTGTAGGCTTTCTTTTCCAACAAAAAAGCATATATTTTGAGGAAAATGGTGCCAATTCCATTATAGTAACCTGCCGGATAAAATGCAATCCCCAAGCGGGGGAGATTTCTTTTGAAGCGCAAAATTTGCTGTGGCTGGAAGGCAATTTCCCGGGAAAAAGAAAAGGGGAGATTTGCAGGGAGCGTGCTGCTCCCTGCAAATCTCCCTGGCTTGTGCTACCTAGCAAAATGAGGAAGGTTTTTGCAAAGTTTTTTTGCACAGGAGAAAGCCTGATTTTCAAAGGAAAATGGGGATGACGGCTTTCTTGTGATCGGGTAACTTACAGGATTCGGATAATCCGAATGTTGGCGTTGGTCACATTGACCTCGCCGGCAGATGTGTTAGACAAAGAAATATTGCCGGTGGTGCCGCATGGGACGGTGATGATGGTCGAAGCGCTCAGCGAGCCGTTTTGAGAGGTTGCAGCGATAGTGTCTGCGGATTCCGAACCCGGTACCACTGCACCGCCCGACAACAGAGCCATCGAAACAGCTACGTTGCTGCCACTGCCTACAGCGACATTGGCATTGTAGTCCACTAAGTAGACGCCGGGGCAGTTTAAGGTAAAGGTCGATGTGCCAGCGGTGTGCTGGATGCAGTTTCCACTTGCCAGGCGATCGGTCGCAAACAAAATTGGATTGTTGCTGGAAACGGTCTGCTGTGCCTCATTGACGGCACTCAGATAGCTGGGGCCGCTGCAGGTCTGCTGCTGGATGTTTCCGCAGTTTGGCGGGCAGGTCTGTGGGCAGGTCTGGCCGCAGCAGGGGTAGCAGCCACAGGAGCAACTGGAGCAACCGCAAAGGTTTGGAAGGGTGTCCAGATCGTAGGAAATCTGGTCATACCGCGCCAGCGCGCAGCGGGCATAGTCGTTCATCGAGCCGTTGGCGCAGATGTATGCCGGGCTGGATGTGGTGCTGGTCTGGCTGCAATTGCAGTTACAGTTGCAATTACAATTGCAGGCGTAGGGATTGTAGCATGGATCATAGTATGCCATGGATTCCACCTCTTTTAAAAAGATACTGGTAACCAGTGCCGCGAACAGCTTCCGCGGCATTACCACTCTATGCGAGGGGAGAAAAAAGTGTTTGGGCCCGGCGGCGGGCTGTCAGTTGGCCTTATTTAGATGGGAAAGGCTTTTTGAAAAAAAGGGCCTCCGGGGAAGAGGGTTTCTCCAAAATGTGGGCAAAATAAAAATCCACGCACAATGCGTGGATTTTTATCTAGGAGAGTATTATGAAGAAAAAAGAAATAAAAGAAAATGTCAAAAGGTAAGTTTTATAGGCCCTAAGGACCCGGCGTGCTGGCCATTACCTGCCCAAAAGCAGGAGAATTGTTGGTCTGCCCCGCCCGCTTTGCCGGTATTCCGTCCACAAAAGCGGGCTAACAGTTGTTCTATTTTTCGAAAAAGAACCGACGAAGAAAAAATATAGTGGAAAGGATTCAGCCTGAAGCCCATTTCCTTTGGCTGTGACTACAGTATATACCAATTTTGTGTATTCGGTATATCCCACTTTTAAACAAATTTTAAAGTTGTATGACGCGAGCCGAACGATTGAGAATCAACCGTTCGGCTCGCAGTATAGAGATGATTTTGTTTTGCAATTTAAAAGAAAAAGGCAGATCTTAGCTGATGCGGATCTGGGAAGCTTTCTCCGGTTTAAACTCGTTCTGCAGGTCATAGATGTTGTGGGTGGTGGAGTCGCGCAGAACACGGCCATTCAGCGAGTAGGTGCGGATAAAGCGCTTGTTGTCAACGGTGGTCCAGTATTCGGTATCCCAGGTCAGATAGCCGTCGCCGTCGGTCTCAGGAGCCGGCAGGACAAAGTCGACTTGACGTCCATTTCTCATCAGTTCAATCAGGCTGTCATAGGTGACATCCAGTTCTACTTTGTTTACAGTATCATACGCTTTCATAGTTTGACACATTCCTTTCCTTGCTGCCCCGCGAAGGGCAGGGCGTTTACGCCAATCATTATACTCTCTTTTGTCCGAATAGACAATCCCCAACGGGGGCTTGCGCCGAAAAAAACGGCTGACGGACTAAAAACCTCGCAATGTTGCCTGAATATCCACGCCCATACGGGTGAATACAGCGGTAATTTTTTGGTGTGCATTGTGCACATCCTGCTTTTTGGCCATGATTTGCCGGTCGGTCAGGTCGCGGTTTTTCTCGCTGCGTTTGTCCGCCGGTGCATTCAGATCGTCCCGCAGGAAGTTTAATCCGATATAGATGACCTTGAGCTCGTTTAAACTAAAGGACTGACGGTCGCTCTCAAGCTGTTTGCGGACAGACGCAATGTGCTCCAGATTCTGGTTTGCGTTCTCCTCGCTGACCTCCTTAAAATTTTTGCGGGCAAGAAAGCCTTGGATGTCCGCTTCCAGAAGATCCAGCCCCTCAAGGATGCAATCCAGATCCGGCTGGTAGAGCGCGCTGGAGGTGACGCCCTTCTTTATATTGCACTTCATGTGAAAAAGTCTTCCTTTCTATCGTGATCTTTCCCCGGGGGTCCGGGTCTTACCTTTATTTTAGCATACTTTATAGCTTTATTCTATCATACTTTGTGCAAGAACACAATCTTTGGAAAAATTTTTATGGAAAGCGCATGAGGAAAGAGGGAACCGTGGGTGAAAAAACCACAACAGAATAAAGGCAAGCGCTTTTTTGAATGGCTGTCCTTTCGACAAACCATCTTGTCTTGTGAAAAAAACTTCAAGATACTCTTTACAAATTAACATATTATGATTATGATAGAGTAACGTGGGAGATCCTGATGGTAAACAAAAACGGATCTCCTGTAAAGAGGAGGGAGAAAATGCAAATCGTCATTTTAAAATAACTTGGAAGGCAATTTTCCAGGATGGTCAGGCGTTCATTTTTCTGCGCAAAAGGGACCATGCAAGGGAAAACCGGAGAACCTTTTTTGTGTAGAAGAACCCAGCCATAAAAACTGGCTTACCAACAAATATTGCAAATATTGATGGACGTTTCACCATCCTGAGAAAGCATGATATATCATAATCAGGTGGAAAAAATGAAACGCTTTATTCTGAAATTTAGTAAACTATTTTGTCAGATCAATCAAATTGATCAAATTTATTATTGGGTTTATGCCGTCATCATCACCGTCGTCTACTTGGGGTATACATTGTTGGTTTTGCTCTACGGCAAGATCATCGATGCCCTTTCCCTGGGCGAGGCATACGGGGCAACCTTCTTTTGGTATGTCCTGCTGTCGGTGGGAGCTCTTGCCATTTTCAAGGTCTTTAGCTACACCAACATCACCGTGCAGAAGAAAGTAAAAAATACCATCTCAAACAAGATATTCAATATCCTGCTGAGAAACAGACAACAAGAACAGTCGATCTTTACGATCCATCTGGAGGCGGTCAGCAAACTTTTCCTGGATTTTATCTACACCATACCGAGCCGGATCGTCGCGTTGTCTGCTGGTTTTATCCTCACTTTTTTCTATTCCCCAGTGGTTGCGATCATCTTGGCCCTTTCCATTGCCCTGTTTTTCCTGTCCACCTTTTTGCAGGAGAAGTGGGTCATTCCGGTTCAAGAACAGGTGCAGGATGCAAATCAGGCCCTGTACGAGCAGATGGATGAGCTGATTCAAGGCATACCAGACCTCCAAACGCTCAAAAAAGAAGACTGGGCGATCTCCCAATTGCGCAACGTGTTGAAGCGCAAGAGGGAGAAGGTGAGCCTTCATACCGTTCGCTCTTTGGTGGTGGATGTGATAAACGAAGCCAATGGGTGGATTGTCCCGTGCGTCATCGTTTTGGTTAGTGTTTATTTTACATTGAGCGGTCGCTTTTCATGGGGTGTGTGCCTGACGATGATTCAGCTGTCCAATTTTGTCAACGATGAATTTATCGGCATCTATCAGGATTTCAATTATATGATCGATTTTATGCCCAATGTGGAAGCGGTGGAAAAGCTCCTCTCCGATGACAAGCAAACAGGCTCTGCTGTTTGCTTAAAGGAGATGCCAGAGGACGATTTTTTGCAGGTTATCGACCTTTCGGTGTCTGTGGACCAGCGCCCCTTGATGGTGGATACCTCCTTTGCATTGCATAAAGGGGAGATTTTAGCCATCCAGGGAGCCAGTGGAACCGGAAAGAGCACCTTGCTTTCGATCATAGCAGGTATCAAAACCCCGCAAAAGGGACAAATCGTTCGCAACAGCACAAAGCGAATGGGTGTTTTGCTGCAAAACTTTTACATTTTTAACCGGACGATCAGAGAAAACTTGATGGTTGCAAAACCGGATGCAACGGATTAAGAGATGGTGTCGGCCTTGAAAAAGGCGGGTCTGGAAAGCTTTTACCGCTCGCTTCCCGATGGACTGGATACAAATTTGAGCGATCACGGAGCTTCCATTTCCGGAGGGCAAAGAGCGCGGTTGGCATTGTCTGAGATTTTTTTGCAGGACGCTGATCTCATCTTATTGGATGAGCCGCTGACAAGCGTCGATGCTTCTACCAAGGAGGCTGTTTTGCAGCAGTTGGTTCGCTTCTTGCAGGACAAAGCTTGCATCATTGTGACGCACGATCCCAAAATTGCAGAGTGTGCGACTAAGGTTATGCACATCGGAATGCAGCTGGAAATGTGAGAGGGGGAGCGAAATCATGATCCAATTTTTACGAAAGCTTGTCAAAATGCGTCTCATGCTCGCTGCGTTGGCTACTGTTGTTCTGTATTTGGTGTTGAATAACCTAACCCTCGCTCTGCCACTGCTGTACGGAGCCTTTTTAGAGAAATCGATGGCCGGGCATCTGGACATCGGACAGTGGCTCATTTGGCTGCTGATGGGATTGCTGCTTGTTCTGCTCAAAGCCGCGGTTTCCTCGTGGAATGTGTTGTGCAAAGAATCCGTCCAAAATCAAATGATGGAGAATTTATACAGATGGAGCCTGGGACATGTTGATGCAGAACGCGAATCGCTTGGAGCGGGATATTATAAAAATTTCCTGATTAAAAATGCGGTGCAGGCCGTTTCCCTGATCGACATCAACAGTTTAGGCAGCCTCATCAACACAATCTCTTTTTTCATCATCGCAATCATCATTGCCAAAATCAATGTCGTGTGTGGAGCAGCTACGCTTATTTTGGGCGTGCTTGCCGTGATGTTTCACAAGATAGGGGGAAATCACTACAGCAAGTATGGCGAGCAGGTGCAAACCAAACGCCTCCACTTCTTTTCGGATATCGAGGATACCTTAAAGGGTGCAGACGTCATTTTGTCCTACGATGCACAGCGGGAAGAGAGCAAAAGGAATCAGAAACAGTTGAACGAATTGATGCAATGCGAAAAAAAGGTGGACGCTTTTCGATTCATCAACTTTTTCGTGGGCCTGGACTTTTTTAAAACAGCTTACCTGTTCTTTGTCATGGGCTATTCCTTTTTCTTGGTGGCGCAAGGAGAATTGAGCCTTGCAATGGCTGCAACCCTGATCCTCTACAGCCAGATGACGACAAACCCCATTCAGTATCTCAACTATGTCTTGCAGCAGCTCCAGGAGGGCATGACGGCGTTTCGGTTGCTGCGCGCGGAATGCCAAAAGGAGACGGTGCGGGAAGTTTCGCAGCCAATCCAGGGCGATTTTTCTTGCTTGCAGTGCAAAAACCTTTCTTTCCGATATGAGGGAAAAAAGGTGCTGGAGAATATCAACCTGGAGTTTTCCGCGGGGGAACATTATTGGTTAAATGCAGCGTCTGGCGCAGGTAAGACCACCTTGTTGCGCATCCTCATGAAGGAGCTGACCCCGGAAAAGGGAGAGGTGCTGATAGACGGCCAATCCTCTGCGCAGCGCATACCGGCGGTGTTCCTCAGACAGGATTCGGTCCTCTTTCATGCGGGCATTGTGGAAAATATTTGCTTTGAGCAAAGACCGGATGAAAAGGTATTAAAGCTGATCGATATGATGGAGCTAAATCATCTTTTGCCTTTTGCGGTGCTGCCCAAGGACATCTCTGGAGGAGAGAAGAGCAGGATCTTGTTGGCGCGCGCATTGTGGAACATGGATCGGGACATCATTCTGGATGAGCCGTTGATCGGTGTCGGAAAGGAACAAAAGGAGAGAATCTTGCTGTCGGTAGCGGGACTCCTAAAAGATAGATTCCTGATCCTGGTGACACATGAACCGGAGCTTCCTGGCAGGTTGGGGTGCAGGCAACTCGATTTGTAATTTGTCCAACTTGTCAGCTGATGGGCAAAACCGTCCGATTGGATATGCATCGGTCAAAATCACAGGCAATGAAGAGAGATGCCAGTACCGGCAACAAAGAAGGGATAGACTGTTTTGGTCTGTCCCTTCTTTTGTTTGCTGCACTGATTTAGATGCACGGCCAAGACAAGGGAAAAGGGGTTAAGGGGAAGGCTTTGCAGATTGATACCCGAAAATTCTGGAGAAGCAAAAAAGAAAAGTTATGAGAACGGGATTGATTCTTGGATGAAAACGTATTATAATAAGCTATATTGCGAAACGATAGCCGCAATATCTTTTTCTGGGTCAAGCGTCCTGGAAAGATGAAAATCTATAATGGAGGTAAAAACGATGCAAAGAGTAGAACTGAGAAAGCTCGCAGCCAGCGCATCGCAGTATGCAGATCAACAGCTGACTGTAGCTGGATGGGTCAGAACCATCCGCACATCCAAAAGCCTGGGCTTTATTGAATTGAATGACGGTACTTGCTTTCAGAATTTGCAGGTAGTCTTTGAGGATAGCAAGGTAAATAATTTCAATGAGGTCGGGAAACTCAACGTCGGCGCTTCCATTATCGTCACTGGAACGCTCATCCTGACCCCAGAGGCAAAGCAGCCGTATGAGATTCACGCACAGCAAATCGAGGTGGAGGGAAATTCTACCCCCGATTATCCGCTGCAAAAGAAGCGCCATTCGATGGAGTTTTTGCGCACCATCGCCCACCTGCGTCCGCGCACCAACACCTTCAGCGCAGTGTTCCGTGTCCGTTCCGAGGCGGCCTTTGCCATTCACAAATTCTTTAACGAGCGCGGCTTTGTTTATGTACACACCCCCCTCATCACAGGCAGCGACTGCGAGGGAGCAGGCGAGATGTTCCGCGTCACCACGCTGGATATGGATAACCCGCCCCGCACCGAGGACGGCAAGGTGGACTACAGCCAGGATTTCTTTGGCAAACCGACCAGCCTGACCGTTTCCGGACAGCTGGAGGGTGAGTGCATGGCGATGGCCTTTTCTAACATCTATACCTTTGGCCCGACATTCCGTGCAGAAAAATCCAACACAACCCGCCATGCAGCGGAGTTTTGGATGATGGAGCCGGAAATTGCCTTTGCGGACTTAAACGACATGATGAACCTGGCTGAAGATATGATGAAATATGTCCTCTCCTATGTTATGGAGCACTGCCCGAAGGAGATGGCATTCTTTAACCAATTCTTTGACAAAGGTTTGATCGAGCGCCTGCAGCACATCGTCAACTCCGACTTCGTTCGCCTGCCTTATACCGAGGCAGTAAAGCTGCTGGAAGAGCACAAAGACGAGTTTGAGTATCCGGTTTACTGGGGCTGCGATTTGCAGACCGAGCACGAGCGCTACCTGACCGAGAAGGTATTTAAAAAGCCGGTATTTGTCACCGACTATCCGAAGGAGATCAAGGCCTTCTATATGCGCATCAACGACGACAACAAAACCGTTGCAGCAGCAGACCTGCTGGTACCGGGCATCGGCGAGATTATCGGCGGCAGCCAGCGTGAGGAACGCTACGACGTGCTGTTAAACCGCATCCACGAGCTGGGCCTCAAAGAGGAGGACTACTCCTGGTACCTCGATCTGCGCAAATATGGCGGCACCCGCCATGCCGGATATGGTTTGGGCTTTGAGCGCCTGATTATGTACATCACCGGTGTCGGCAACATCCGCGACGTGCTCCCATTCCCAAGAACAACTGGTTCCGCAGATTTTTAACAAAAACAAAGAGGGCAACCGCTACAGGCGGTTGCCCTCTTTTTATCTCCTTTTAAAACGAAGATCCATTTTCCCATCTTTTGGTGTGCCGCTGGCATGATGTCGATGACCGGCTTTGCAGCCAGTCCTGGGACCGAGGTGCTGCCGATGTGATAGATTGCAGCGCAGTTGTCTTTGAGAATGGCCCGAATCTTTTGTGCTTCCTGACGAAATTTTAGGGGCCAAGTGGGGTCATAATCGACCACGAGAACATGTCGTGCCATGAGAACAGCTCCCTTCTTGCTGTATTGGTTGTTACGGTATCTGTTTTTGCTCCGCTGCGCAATCGCCGACTTCCCAAAACTGTTGGAGTGTCTGGCGCAGCTGATCTTCATCGTACACGACACTCGCATGGCTCCAATGAGCGGGGAACAGCCGCCGGTAGCTTGCCGAGCAAAACCGGTCATCCAACAGCAGCACGACGCCGCGGTCTTGGTCGCTGCGGATGACCCTTCCGGCTGCCTGCAACACCTTGTTCATCCCCGGATAGCGGTAGGCAAAATCAAACCCGTGCTGGTTTTTCTGCTGGTAATAGTCGCGCAGAATCTCCTGCTGTGCGCCGACTTTGGGCAATCCGGTGCCGACGATGGCGGTGCCAAGCAACTTGTCGCCCTTGAGATCCACCCCCTCGGAGTAGACGCCGCCGAGCACAGCAAAAGCGAGCATCGGTGCGTCATGATGGGGGGTGTCAAACTGGCGCAGAAAGTCCTCGCGCGCCTGATCGTCCATGTCGGGAGATTGCAGCAGCAGTTGGATGTCGGGATAGGTTTTGGCAAAGACCTCCGCCTCCATCTGCAAATATTGGTAGGAGGGGAAGTAGGCCAGGTAGTTGCCGCTTTTTGCCTCTACAAGAGAGAAAAGCAGCTTTGCAATGGGCAATAAGCTCTCTTCCCTTGCAGCCCAGCGGGTGTTGATCTGGGGACAGAGCAGCAGACACAGATTTTGTGGACAAAAGGGGGAAGCCAGCGCGTAGGAGTGGGTGAGCTGCTGGGGATCGTCGCAGCCCAAGACCTCTTTGTAATAGGAGGGAGGGGAGAGGGTTGCGGAGAAAAGTGCGGTGCATCGGCCCAGTGTGAGGCGGCTGTCGATCATCCGGGCAGGGTCCAGGCAGAGCAGCTTGACGGTGACCTCCGAGCGGTAGCTTGAAACAAAAAAGACAAATCGCTCGTCAAACAGTTCGGCGATGCGGGTAAAAAAGCGTACATCAAAGTAGAGCTGTAAAATCTCCTGCGGCACCTTTTCCCCCTGTGCAAAGATGCCGCGGTGCAGCTTGTCTCGGCGCTGCTCCTCGAGAAATTGCGAACAGGCCGCACTAAGGCGCTGCGCCGCCCGCAGAAAGCTGTCGGGGATTTCGTGCAGGGTGAGAAAGTTTTCCTGCTGGGGTTTTTCGGGGTCGCGCAGCTTCCGCTTGAGGGAGAGCATCTCCCGATTGAGGCTGGAGATTGCGCTGGCAAGCGGACGGCTGAGCGCCTGGGCCGGCTTTTTGCAGGAAAGGACCTGCGACTTTTGCAGGGTGGCCGAGTACATGCTGCGCGCGCGGTCGATGAGATTGTGCGCCTCGTCGATCAGGAAGCAGTATTGGTCGCGGTGGTCAAAGAAGCGCTTGAGGTAGACGACCGGATCGAACAGATAGTTGTAATCGCAGATGATGGCGTCGCACCAGAGCGACAGGTCCAGGCCGAGTTCAAAAGGGCACAGCTGCTCTTGTTTGGCCCAGCGCACAATGCTGTCGCGGGTAAAGGCGTCCTCGGTTTGCAACATCTTGAATAATACGTCTTGAATCCGGTCGTAGTAGCCTTTGGCGTAGGGGCAATCATCTGGGTTGCACAGCCGCTCCTGCAAAAAGCAGATTTTGTCCTTGGCAGTCAGCGTCACCCGCTTTAGTCGCATTCCGCGCTGCTGCATCCGTGCAAAGCCCTCCTCCGCCACCGCACGGGTTGAGGTTTTTGCGGTGAGATAAAAGATGTGGGACAGCTTGCCTTCCCCCATCGCCTTGACGGCGGGAAAGAGGGAGGAGATGGTCTTGCCGATGCCGGTGGGCGCCTGGCAGAGCACCCTGGAGCTGGAGGAGGCCGCCCGGTAGATCACCGCAGCCATCTGCCGCTGTCCTTGCCGGTAACTGGGGAAGGGAAAGGGCAGCCCGATTGCCGCCCGGTTGCGCAGAGTGGACCAATCGCTGCGCAGCTTTGCCCACCGGAGGTAGCGGCGCAGCAGATCGAGATAGAATTGGGAGAGACAGTCGCGGTCAAAAAAGCTGGTGAAGCGCTCGACCTCCTCGGTTTCCACCTGGCAGTAGATCAGCCGCACGCCCACCCGATCCAGATTTTGCTGTTGGGATAGGATGAAGGCGTAGCACTTGGCCTGTGCCCAGTGCAGCAGGTTGTAGCCGGGGGAATGGGGTTGGCCGCTGATGAGGGAGAGGGGCAATTCGGTGGACTTAATCTCCTCGATGATCCAGTCGCCTTGCTCGTGCAGCACACCGTCTGCCCGGCCAAAAACCGAAAAATGGATGCCGTCGAGTGTGCGTTCATCGGAAAAGACCACCTCAGAGCGGTAGTTTTCACCGTACTGTTCGTGCGCCTGCCGCTGCAGCTTTCGGTGCAGGCGGGAACCTTCGTTTGCGCGCTGATAGAGATCGGTGCTGCCCCCTCGGTTGTCGATGTCGCCGCTCATCAGGATAAACTCGACCAGCTCCCGCACCGACAGCGAGACTGTTGCAAGGGCAGTTTCCTGCGCCTGATCACAGGGGCTGGTGGAGGGCAGATCAGCCGTTTTATTGGGAATGCCGGTGAACTCGTCCGCTGCCTGCGGCAAAGAGCAGTCGGCAGAGCTGCGCATTTTGGACTGGGCTGTTGGATCGGCGGCGGATAATTTTTTTTGCATGAACACCCTCCCCCTTGCGTAAAACATAGAATAGATGTATTATAGCACAAAACGGGTATCAAGGAAAGAAGAGGGGAAGGCGGCGCAGTGCCACATCCCCAATAAAAAGGAGGGCAATAGGCGATGCCAACGCTGCAACAGATTGATTTTTGGATTCTGGACTGGATACAGCACCACTTTCAGGGAAAGGCGCTCGACTTTCTCATGCCTCTTGTCACAGCGCTGGGCAATGGGGGGTGGCTTTTTATCCTCGTCGCGGCAGCTTTTATGCTCAGCAGACGTTATCGCCGTCAGGGCTTTGCGCTGGCCATCGCGCTGTTGTGCTGTTTTGTTGTGGGAAACCTCATCCTCAAGCCGCTGTTTGCGCGGATGCGCCCGTTTGAGGTGGCAAATGTTACCGAGCTGTTGATCCGGGCACCGCGGGATTTCTCCTTCCCTTCGGGACACACCATGGCGGCTTTCTCCTTTGCCGGCGTCTTTTGGCACTATCGGAGCCAGTTTGGACGTTGGGCGATAGCAGCGGTGATCCTGGCACTGTTGATCGCATTTTCCCGGCTATATCTCTATGTCCACTTTCCCACCGACGTCCTGTGCGGCGCGCTGCTGGGAGTGCTGTTTGCAAAGTTTTCGAGCAGCTTGTGCGACAGGCGTTGGCAAAATAGAAGCTGACAATGCAAAACCCCGACCACAAGGTCGGGGTTTTGCACTTTAAGAAGAAGGAATAAAAAAATGGGTATCTATAAAAAGATGGTGGAATGTGAAATTATTTTGCCGGCGGCGTTTTCGAGGAGCTTTGCACATGGGCGGAGCACCCGCTGCATCCGCTGCATCCCGAACATCCGCTGCATCCGCCGTTGGAACGGGATTTGATGATGCTTCTCAGGGCCAAAACGGCAAGTACGATGAGAACTGCGGAAATGATGAAAGTTGGCATAGTTGATCTCCCTTCCAGGTAGCACAATTTTTTAATTAGCATTTGCTAACTCAATTTCTGAAATAAGGGTACCACACACGGCTTTGTTTGTCAAGGAAAAAATGGTGGTCAAAACCAACAAAGGCAGGATGGTTTTGGACAAAGATTCCAGTGAGGATCGTGGGGAGAGGGGAAAAGAGCAAAAGAGAATTGCAAATTTGTGCTTTTTTAGATTGACATGGGGGCGATGGATTGTTAAACTTAAAGAAAAAGCCCCCTTTCTCGAGGGCATACGACAAAGCCTCTTTCGCATGTAGGCGAAGGCGGTCAAACAATAGTTGGAGGAATGTTTCATGAGCACAAACGCATACGAAAGTCCATTCTCTTCTCGCTATGCCAGCGAAGAGATGCAGTATGTATTTTCACAGGATCACAAATTCAAAACCTGGAGACGGCTTTGGATTGCCCTTGCCAAGGCAGAAAAAGCACTGGGCATCCACATCACCGACGAGCAGATCGCAGAGTTGGAGGCCAACAAGGACAACATCAACTATGATGTAGCGCGCGAGCGTGAAAAATTGGTTCGCCACGATGTCATGAGCCACGTTTACGCCTATGGCTGCCAGTGCCCGAATGCAAAAGGCATCATCCATCTGGGCGCTACCAGCTGCTATGTCGGCGACAACACCGACGTCATCCTGATGCGCGAGGGCTTGGAAATTGTACACCGCAAGCTGATCAACGTCATCGCGATGCTTGCAAAGTTTGCAAACGAGTATAAGGATATGCCTTGCCTTGCCTATACCCACCTGCAGCCGGCTCAGCTGACCACCGTCGGCAAACGCGCCACCCTGTGGCTCAACGACCTGTATATGGATGTGCAGGAGGTAGAGCACCGCATCCAGTCCTTAAAGCTGCTGGGCTCGAAGGGCACCACCGGTACCCAGGCAAGCTTCATGGAGCTGTTTAACGGCGACGAAGAAAAGTGCAAAGAGGCAGAGCGGATGATCGCCAAAGAGATGGGATTTGACAGCTGCGTCCCGGTATCCGGTCAGACCTACTCCAGAAAGACCGACTACTATGTTCTTTCCGACCTGAGTGCAATTGCGCAGTCGGCCAGCAAGTTCTCCAACGATATGCGCCTGCTGCAAAACTTTAAAGAGATGGAGGAGCCGTTTGAAAAGAATCAGATCGGTTCTTCTGCAATGCCGTATAAGCGCAACCCGATGAGAAGCGAGCGCATCACCTCCCTTGCCCGCTATGTCATGATCGATGTGCTCAACCCGGCCATCACCGCTGGAACCCAGTGGTTTGAGCGCACCTTGGACGACTCGGCCAACAAGCGCATCTCGGTCGCAGAAGCGTTCCTCGGTGTCGATGCTATCCTCAACATCATGCTGAACATCTGCGATGGATTGGTCGTATATCCGCGCGTCATCCATCAGCGCGTGATGCGTGAGCTGCCGTTTATGGCAACCGAGAACATCATGATGTCTGCTGTAAAGAAGGGCGGAGACCGACAGGTGCTCCACGAACAGCTGCGCGTACACTCCCAGGCTGCTGCAAAGGTGGTCAAAGAGGAGGGCGGCGAAAACGATCTGATCGACCGCATTGTGGCAGATCCGCTGTTCAACCTGAAGAAAGAGGAGATCGTTTCGATCCTCGATCCAAAGAACTTCACCGGCCGTGCTCCATCGCAGGTCACCGAGTTCCTCAACGAGTACATCAATCCACTGCTGCTCAAAAACAAGGATGTCCTTGGCGAGCATGCAGAACTCAACGTATAAAATTACTACAAAAAAGCCTGGCAGAAATTTTTCTGCCAGGCTTTTTTTCGGCAGTTGTGATATTGATACAAGTTAATGAATAAAGTTGCCAATCGATTGTCATTGTTTTGTGGCAGGATGCGGAATAGAGAATTGACTTTTTGGCGAAAGTAAACTATAATAAGCGGTATAAGTGCCTTAAAATGGCAAATTTACAGCGAATCAGCGGGGGAATTTCTCCTGACGCTGTGCTGCTGGCAGAAATTGGAGGATTGCAGATGAAAAAAGTTGCAAAACCGGTGTTTTTCATCGTTGCCCTGATCCTGGTGCTCTTCACCTGCGCTGCTTTTCTGGGCTATAATGTCCAGTTTGGCGATATCGATCGCATCTATCTGAAGGGATTGGACGATATCGAGTGGGGATTGGACCTGGGTGGCGGCGTTCAGTCGACCTTCACCCCCTTGGATAGCACCGATGTTACCGACGAAACACTCAATCAGGCCGTCTCGGTGATCGAACAGAGATTGGTCAACAAGGGCATTACCGATAGCCATGTGCTGGTCGACAACGACACCAAGACCATCGTGGTGCGCTTTGCACTCAAAGAGGGCAAAGAAGTCGCCGATGAATTGCAGGATATCGGCCGGACCGGAGAACTCGCATTCTATAAGGATACCCCATTGGACAGCACAACCGGCATGCTCAGCAACGATGCCGGTGACCCGATCCTGACAGGAGAGGATGTCGACTATGCGGAACTGACCCTCTATCCCGACTCAGAGACCGGCAAGATGGTTTCGGCCGTTTCGCTCGTCTTTAAAGATGAGGCAAAGGATATCTGGGAACAGGCTACTGGTGAACAGGTCGGCGGACGCATCTCCATCTTTTTGGATGGCGAGATGATCTCTTCTCCAAGTGTTGACCAGGCAATCAGCGATGGACGCTGCGTCATCAGCGGTGACTATGGTTCCGGTGAAGCCATCGATCTGGTCAGCCGGATCAATGGCGGTACGCTGCCGTTTGCACTCGAGTCCAGCCATTACGGCGCAATCACCCCAACCTACGGCGACTATGCCCGCAGAGCGCTGGGCATTGCAGCGGTGGCAGGGCTGGCCATAGTCATCCTTGTACTGCTGGTTCGCAGCCGCCTGACAGGACTGGTTGCGGCAATCTCGCTGATTGCGCAGCTGGGAGGCGCCGTTGCAGTGGTAACCGGTTTCTTCTCGGTACTGCCTGCCTTTACCTTGAGCACCCCAGCAGTTATGGGCACCGCTGTGGCGTTTGCCTTTGCTGTCGGTGCACAGCTGCACATGGCACGCTGCATCAAAAAGCAGCTCAAAACAAACAAAGAGGTGCCGGTTGCTGTACAGCAGGGCGGCAAGGATGCCTTCCCGATGATTCTGGATGGCTTTGTAGCACTGTTGTTGGCGGGAGTTGCACTGTTGGTCGTTTTTGGCCCGGGCAATTCGATGTTCACCTCCCCGATCAACACACTGTTCGGTTGGCTCGGCTTTGAGAGCACCGCGGCAAGTGCACTGTATTCCTTTGCGTATCCGATGGTTGCCGGCATCGTGCTGGCCATGCTCTTCCAGGTCTTGGCGTCCAGACTGATGCTGCGGTCGCTGAGTTCGTTTGCCGGTCTGAACAAGGCATGGTTGTTTGGAGGTGAGAGATAATGAAGGAGATCGCATCCAAAAGAAAGGTATTTTTGATCATCTCCGCAGTAGCTGTTGTGGTGGCGCTGCTGATCGCCGCCGTTCTGGGACCGAATATGGGACTGGATCTTGGAAGCGGAACGGTTGCAGTTTATTCCCAGGAAGTTGCCAGCGGAGAAGAGGGCATTGCGCCCGATGACTTTGCAGCTGTTGTAAAGGAATATGTAGGCGGGGATGTCACCGTCCAGCAGATGGACAATATCCCAACTGGTATGAACGAATTGGTTGTCAACCTCAATGAGCCTCTGGATGAGGAGAGCCAACAGGGATTGCTGGCAGCTTTGCAGCAGGCATTTGGGGACAGCAACATCGAACAAGCGAGCGTAGCGAATGTCCAGCCTGCACAGGGAGGTCTGCTTGTCAAGCGATTTGTGCTGGCCGGTATTCTGGCTGGCGTATTGCTGATGCTCTTTATCGGACTGCGGTATAAAAAGGTTGCGGGTTTCTGCACCGGCCCGGCTGCGGTGTTGAGCATGCTGCACAGCTGCCTGCTCAGCTATGGCGTGCTGGTTTTGCTGGGATTTCACGCTGGCAGCAGCTATGTCGCCGCCTCGATGACGGTGTGCTGCTGCTCACTCCTTGAGACGCTGTTCCTTTACGATGCAATCCGCCAGGCAAGCCGCGCATCGGCAACCAAAGGGACACCGGCGGAACTGTTTAACAGCGGTGCGGCAGCTTGTGCACCGCAGCTGCTGATGCTTTCTGCGCTGTTGCTGGTTGCAGTGATCTGCGCAGCAATTGCCGCGATGGTCATGGGTACAAACATCCTGAGCATTGCCGTTCCGGCTGGAGCGGGCATCCTGTTTAGCCTCTATTCGGCGCTCTGCTTAAATGGCTCGCTCTGGAGCATTTGGCGCGAAAGAGGTCTTGCAAAGGTTGCAGCTGCCACAAAAGGCAAGGCAAAAAAATAAACGATCAATAGGCGCTTGAGCTAAAAAAGGGACTTTGTTTTGGAGGAATGTCCTCCGGCAAAGTCCCTTTTGTTGTGCAGAAAAAAAGGCGACCGCTCTGTTTTGCAGAGCGGTCGCCTGATATTTTTGCCTTTTATTTTGTCTCGTACAGAGGCTCGCAGGTGATGTTGACACCCAGGCGGCGGAATACCTTCTCATCTACCGAGGAGAGGATAACCGAAGAGTGCACCTCACAGCCGCGCAGCTTGTTGAGCTGTTCCATCGCAACCTCTGCGGTTGGATTGGTCGCTGCGCAGATCGACAGCGCGATCAGCACTTCGTCGGTGTGCAGGCGCGGGTTGCGGTTGCCCAGATGATCCACTTTGAGGTGCTGGATTGGCTCGATGATGACAGGGGAGATCAGCTTGATGTCGTCGCTGATGCCGCCCAGTTTCTTCAAAGCGTTGAGCAGCAGCGCAGAGGCGGCGCCCAGCAGGTCGGAGGTGCGGCCGGTGACGATGGTGCCGTCCGGCAGTTCCATTGCAGCAGCCGGGGAGCCGGTCAAAGCAGCTTTTTGCAGGGCAGGAGATACGACGCTGCGGTCGTGGACGGTGACGCCGGCTTTCTTCATCAAAAGTTCCAGCTTGAGCACGATGTCCTCGCTGACGGTGCCCTGACGCTGGCCACACAGAGCGGTGTAATAGCGACGGATGATTTCCTGTCGGGAAGCTTCGCTGACGACCTCGTCATCAAAGATGCAGTAGCCTGCCATGTTGACGCCCATGTCGGTTGGGGATTTGTATGGGCATTCGCCGACAATCTGCTCGAACATTGCGCGCAGAACCGGGAAGATCTCGACATCGCGGTTGTAGTTGACGGTGGTGGTTCCATACGCTTCCAGGTGGAATGGGTCGATCATGTTGACGTCGTTCAGGTCCGCAGTTGCAGCCTCATAGGCCAGGTTGACCGGATGGTTGAGCGGCAGGTTCCAGATCGGGAAGGTTTCAAATTTGGCATAACCGGCCTTGATGCCGCGCTTGTGGTCGTGATAGAGCTGGGACAGGCAGGTGGCCATTTTGCCGCTGCCTGGGCCCGGAGCGGTGACGACGATCAGCTCGCGGGAGGTTTCGATGTACTCGTTCTTTCCATAGCCCTCATCGCTGACGATGTGGGAGATGTTGGACGGATAGCCTTCGATCGGATAGTGGCGGTATACTTTGACACCCAGCGATTCCAGTCTCTCCTGGAAAGCCAGCGCAACAGCTTGTCCCTGGAAACGGGTCATGACCACGCTGCTGACATACAGGCCAAAGCTGCGGAATACATCGATCAGACGCAGTACGTCGACATCATAGGTAATTCCCAGGTCGCCGCGAATCTTGTTTTTCTCGATGTCGGCTGCATTGATGGCGATGATGACCTCAACTTGATCTTTCAGTTGCAGCAGCATCCGCAGCTTGCTGTCCGGTTGAAATCCTGGCAGAACGCGCGAGGCGTGGTAGTCATCATACAGCTTTCCGCCAAACTCCAGATACAGCTTACCGCCAAACTGAGAGATGCGCTGCCGGATGTGCTCCGACTGTGTGTGAAGATATTTTTCGTTATCAAATCCTATTTTTTTCATAACTTCCACGCCTCACTTTCAAAGTTGTAAACCCGGTGAACACCGGGGCAATTTGTAATCCAACAAAATATTATACAGGATTTCAGTGTTCATTTCAAGAAAAATGCGCCTTTGTGTCTGCCAAAATTCAGCCACATTTTGCGTGTGAAACCGTGGAATTTGTTGTGGGATGTTTCACGGGAAAATTGCCCGCACAAAAGGGGCGTATGAAATCTCTTTCATACGCCCCTTTTTGAGAAAAACTAAAATTCACGAGGTTTTGCTTTGGCAAGTCCGATGGAGCTCAGTGTGACGGCGGTGGCACCGCAAACAATCGCAATGGCGCCGAGGATCAATCCGGTGATCGAGAGTCCCTTCATCGTATCATCTCCTTCTTCGCAACAGATTCCTTTTTTTCTATTATAAAAAGTTTGCCCTCAAAATACAAGGTCCATTCTGTAAATTGTGGGTACAATCGTGCTGCTAGAGCAAAGCGCACAGCTCCTCCACCGTGCGGGGAGAAGCATCTGCTGCGATCAGCCCCTTTTGTTGAAGCTTTTGGGTCAGCAAAAGCAGGTCGGGCGGAAGAAGGTTTGTGCGTTGCAGCAGCGCCCTGTCCGAGAAGATCTGCTCCGGCGCACCTTCTGCCTCGATTTTTCCCTCGTGCAGAATGACTACGCGGTCGGCCCATCGATAGGCCTGTGCAGCGTTGTGGGTGGCAATCACTACGGTGATGCCGCTGTGTGCCAGCTGTGCAAGAATCTGGTCGATCATCTGTGCGTGTTTGGGGTCCAGTGCGGAAAAGGGTTCATCCAAGATGAGCAGCTCGGGGTGCATCACCAGGATGTCGGCGATCGAAACCCGCTTTTTCTGGCCGCCACTCAAAAAATGGGTGGGTTTATCGCGAAACGGGTCGATCGAAAGTTTAGAGCAGATGTCGTCCACCCGCTGTCGAATCTCTTCTTCCGGCAACCCCAGATTGTACAGACCAAAGGAGATTTCCCCCGCCACGCTCGCACAGAAAAGCTGGTTGTCCGGGTCCTGAAAGACGATGCCGACCTTTCGGCGCAGTTCCAGCAATCCTTTTCTGGAATAATCGAGTGGTTGCCCGGCAAAGAAAATCTTGCCCTGGGTGGGGCGATAGACGCCGTTGAGGTTTAAAAACAGGGTGGATTTGCCAGAGCCGTTGCTGCCCATGACGGCAAGTTTTTCGTGGCGAAAAATTTGCAGGTTGACCCCTTTGAGCGCTTGGGTGCCATCGGCATACTGGTAAGAGAGGTCTTGAACCTCCATTAAAACATTGTGCATAGGTCCTCCTTCTTTGTCCGACATCATCCTGCAAGGGAACACAACAACAGTCCAGCAAGCCAGATGCCGCAGCTTGCCCACAGCCAGAGCGGTGCGGGGGCAGTTTGGTCCAATACGCGAATCTGTCCATCATATAGCCGGCTCTCCATCGCATCGTAAAGCAGCGAGGATTTTTTCAGCGACCGCACCAGCAGCACCGAGAGCATCAGTCCCAATCCGTGCAGCTTTGCGCGGAAGGAGCGGTTGCCCAGCCGGCAATTTTGTGCAGTCTGGATGGCGGTTGCAATGTCCAGCAACACAAAGATGGCGCGATAGATCAACAGCATCAATTCCAGCAACAATGAAGGGCAGTGCAGGCGGCGCAGCAGAGAGAGCAGGTCGGTCAAGGGGGTTGTGAGGATCAAAAAGTACAGACAGCTGACCCCCGAGAAGGCAGTCGCCATCAGTTGAATCCAATTTTGCAGCGATTGCGCGCTGATTCCAATGTACCGGGTGCCGACAGCGAGGGAGAAAATCGGCTGCGGGTTGGAGGAGATGAAGAACAGCACAGCGAGCGAACTGAGCGCGAGAAAGACCGCTGGCCCCGATAAAAACCGAAGATACTGCCGAAAAGAGACGTTGGCAAAGCGCAGGGTGCAGACCGCCATGCAGCAAAGGGTGAGGGCGCAGGGGAGTGGTTGGCGGAAGGCGACGCAGCAGATCAGCGAACCGACCGCAAACAGCGACTTGACGCCGGGGCTCACTTTGCGGATGGGGGAAGAGTAGGCAAGTTTATCGAGCAAGATCATGAAAATCTCCTTTGCAGGGATGAGCAGTCCAAAACGGGCGAGGGCGAACGCCCCCACCCGTTGCGAGCCTTAGTCCTTTTTAAACTTTTTGCGGGCAACCAGGTACCCAAAGCCGAAACACAACACACCGGAGCCGAGCGCTGCCTGCAAGCAGAACAGCAGGCTTTCGGTTTCGCCGCCGGGCGGTTCCAGCAGGCTTTCTGCCCAAGGGGTGTAGTCCGGGTCAATTGCGGCAACGGCCTCTTCGGCGGCACCGTCCGCCCCTCCAAATTCAGAGCCGTGTATGCTCATCAATGGGAAAGCGGCAATGAGTACACACAGCGCAAGAAGAAGTACAATCATCCATTTAGTCGATTTGCTCATACGATAGGTCCTCCTTTAATAGTTGTCTTTAATATTGCGAAAAGGCAAGCTCAGAAAGTTCACCGGAAGCGTAGGATTCGAGTGCGAGCATAACGGCGCAGGAGAGCAAGCCCTCGACGATGGCCAGAGGAACTTGAGTGACTGCAAAAATGCCCATAAAGGTGGCGACCGAGGCCATTACACCGCCCTCAGCAGCCGGATGGGCAAGACCGAGCTGGATGCTGGTGACGCAATAGGTGAAGAGGTCGCCCAGACATGCCGCAAGGAAGATGGAGACAGGTTTGCTGGCATGACATTTTCTAGCCAGACGATAGACGCCGTAGCTGACAAAGGGACCGGCGATGGCCATCGAGAAGGTGTTGGCACCCAACGTGGTCAGTCCGCCATGTGCCAGCAGGAGTGCTTGAAAGAGCAGGACGATCAAACCGATCACGCTCATAGCGCAGGGGCCAAACAGAACTGCGCCAAGTCCGGTTCCGGTGGGATGGGAGCTGGAACCGGTGACGCTTGGAATTTTCAGCGCGGACAGCACAAAGGCATAGGCGCCCGCCATCGCAAGGATGAGCAGTGTCTTGCGGTGCTGGGAGACCGTTTTTCGGATCGAGCGCAGGCCCAGTACAAGGAAGGGCAGGCACAGGACACCCCAAGCTACGGCGTGGCCCAACGGGAGATACCCCTCCATGATGTGCATGGCGCTGACGCTGGAGGGCAGGCAGAAGAGCAGCACAGCAGCGCAGCTAAAGGTGAAGAGTCGTTTTTCGAATTTTTCCATGGTATCTAACCATCCTTTCTGGGCAAAGCTGGACGCTTTGCCTGACAAATTGAATCGCCGGTGCGGGGAAGAGTGGTCCAGCTGTTTTGGCTGTTTTGGACATCTGCCGAAAAGACAGCGCTCTGTCCGAATCAAGCTGTTGCCATCCACAGAACAGGTGTCTTGCCTTTGTCCGCCACAAAAAAAGCGCCCCCGAATTGTATTCGGAAGGCGCACCAAAACAGGGAATCCACACCGGATTCCCAATTCTTGCGCCTGCTATCGTCCATAGTAGGCGCAATTGCTTTGCTGGGCAGGTCTTCTGGCTTCGGCGTCATAGGAACCGAATCTCTTCCCACCTTTCGGCAGTGAGCGATTTGGATTGGTACACTTCGATTCCTCTTCCGGTACAGCAGTGGAGACTGCGCGGGCTCTTCCCGACTTCCCTATTCTCAAAACGTGTTTTTACGCTTTGCACCCGGCAAAGTGAAATTGTGAATGCGAAGAAGGACTTCGCACCTTTACCCTAACATAATGGAAGACAGGTGTCAAGCCCCCTATGAATAAAATGAAAATTTCTGTGCAATTTGTCAGAAAAAAGGCCGCAATTTCTCCTTGTTCGGGAGGAGGGAACATGGTATAGTATAAGTAGAAGAAGAAAAAAGAGGGTGATCCGCTTGCGCTTGTTTGCAGCAATTTTGTTGAGCAATCCGGTTAAAGATGAGTTGATGCGCACCGTTGAGAATCTGCGCCCTCATGTGTTGGATGGACGCTTTACCCGCCGGGAAAATTTGCACCTGACACTGGCCTTTTTGGGAGAAACCGGAAACCTCAAAGGCGCAAAGCGCGCCCTGTACACCATTCAGTCCCCGGCTTTTGAGATGGTGGTGGAGGGCTTGGGACGCTTTAGAAGAGATGGCGGAGACATCTTATGGGCGGGTGTGCGAAAAAATGCATGCCTGTTTGCCTTGGCCGACCAGACACAGAAGGCATTTGGCAAGGAAGGCTTTGTGCTGGAAAAGCGCCCATTTGCTGCGCATCTGACGCTGGGCAGGCAGATTTTGCTGCGGGACAAAGAGCAGATGCAATCTTTGTCGAACTTGATAGAATCCGTTTCAATGCCGGTAGAAAAGGTCAGCCTGATGTGCTCGGACAGGGTGCAGGGCAGACTCACCTATACCGAGTTGGACTTTGTGGTATTGAATAAGAAAACAGAAATAAAATAGTAGGGATTCTACAAAAACAATGCAAGATGCAAAATTTACTGAAAAACCGCTTGCAAATTTTTGGAAATAATGCTACGATGTAGCTGTAACACATACACATAAATGTATGCGTGTTTGTCAGAAGGACACACATCCGTCACCCGGCGGACATTCCAAATTTTTCGACCGACCGGTATGCGGGATCAAGAAGAGAAATAATAGAAAGGGAGATTACGATGGAAAAGAACAAAATGTACGCCCTCGTCAAAGAAAAACCGGGAGTAGGCCTTGCCCTTCATGTTGTAGACATCCCGCAGTGCGGTCCAGATGAAGTGAAGATCAAGATTCACTACACTTCGATCTGCGGCACCGACCTGCACATTTATAACTGGGATAAATGGTCCCAGGAGACCATCAAGACTCCTATGATTATTGGTCACGAGTATGTCGGCGAGATCGTGGAAGTCGGCGAGAATGTCAAAGATTACCATGTAGGCGAGCTGGTATCCGGTGAGGGCCACATCGTCTGCGGTCACTGCCGCAACTGCCGCGCAGGCAAACGTCACCTCTGCAAGAACACTATCGGCGTCGGCGTAAACCGCGACGGTGCATTTGCACAGTACCTTGTCATTCCAGAGACCAACGTCGTCAAAGTGGAGCCGGGAATCTCCGAAGAGATGTGCTCTTCCTTCGACCCGCTGGGCAACGCAGTACATACTGCACTGACCTATGATGTTGTCGGCGAGGATGTCCTCATCACCGGCGCTGGCCCGATCGGCATCATGGCGGCTGCCATCTGCTGCCACAACGGCGCAAGACACGTCGTCATCACCGATATCAACGACTATCGCCTGAACCTCGCAAAAGAGATCTGCAACTGCACCCCGGTCAACACCGCAAAAGAGGACCTCAAAGAGGTTATGAATCAGCTCGGCATCAAAGAGGGCTTCGATGTAGGTCTGGAGATGTCCGGCAACGGTCAGGCATTTAACCAGATGATCGACAACATGTACAACGGCGGCAAGATCGCAGTCCTGGGCATTCAGGGTGGCGAGACCGTTGTTCCGTGGAACAAGATCGTATGGAACTGCCTGGAGATCAGAGGTATCTATGGCCGTCAGATGTTCGAGACCTGGTACAAGATGATGGCGATGCTCAACTCCGGCCTCAATATCGACAAGATCCTGACCCACAAATTCGATTTCAAAGACTTCCAGAAGGGCTTTGACATCATGAACTCCGGCAAGTGCGGCAAGGTTGTTCTCGACTGGACCCACGCTGACGAAGAGTAAAAGAGAAAGGTTGCTGCGCACAGCAGCACAACAAGGAATATTACCGTCTACGGGAAACCGGGGTGGGAGACAAAAAAGCGCTCCCAGCCCCCGGTTATAGATACATTGAGAAGAAAAACAGGAGGAGATATCCTATGAAAACAGGACTGAGCTATTTTAAAGAGCAGGTAGAACAGGCCAAGCAGGATGGCACCTACAAAGAGGAAAGAGTAATCACCACCCAGCAGCAGAGCCATATCGATACCACCAAGGCTAAGGACGTCATCAATATGTGCGCAAACAACTACCTTGGTTTTTCCAATAACCCGGACATCATTGCGGCAGCAAAGGCCAGCTATGATAAGTGGGGTTACGGCCTGTCCTCGGTCCGCTTTATCTGCGGCACCCAGGAACTGCACAAAGAGCTGGAGCAGAAGATCTCCAACTTCCTGGGTATGGACGATACAATCCTGTATTCTTCCTGCTTCGATGCCAACGGCGGCCTCTTCGAGACCCTGCTGGATGACCGCGATGCCATCATCTCCGATGCACTCAACCACGCTTCGATCATCGATGGCGTTCGTCTGTGCAAAGCAAAACGCTTCCGCTATGCCAACAACGACATGGCAGACCTGGAAAGATGCCTGAAAGAGGCCACTGAGGGCGGCGCGAGAATCAAACTGATCGCCACCGACGGTGTATTCTCGATGGACGGCATTGTAGCGGATCTCAAGAGCATCTGCGACCTCGCAGATCGATATGATGCCCTCGTTATGGTAGACGACAGCCATGCAGTCGGCTTCATGGGCGAGCACGGCAAAGGCACCCCGGAGCACTGCGGTGTAATGGGCAGAGTGGACATCATCACCGGCACCCTCGGCAAGGCTCTGGGCGGCGCATCCGGCGGCTACACCTCTGCAAGACAGGAGATCGTAGATCTGCTCAGACAGAAGAGCCGTCCATATCTGTTCTCCAATACCCTGGCTCCAGCGATTGCTGCCGGCGCTGTAAAGACCTTTGATATGCTCTCCAGCACCACCGCTTACAGAGACAAGGTACACGAGAATACCCAGTATTTCCGCAACGCCATCAAGGAAGTTGGCTTTGACATCATCGAGTCTGACCACCCGATCGTCGCCATCATGCTGTATGATGCAAAGGTTGCGACCGAGTTCGCTGACAGAATGCTCCAGAAGGGCGTCTATGTTGTAGGTTTCAGCTATCCGGTTGTTCCAAAAGACAAGGCCAGAATTCGTGTACAGGTTTCTGCGGCGCACACCAAAGAGGACCTCGACTTCGCTGTTCAGTGCTTCAAGGAAGTCAAAGAAGAAATGGGAATCTAGTCCGACTTCGGAATCAATAGAATCATACCCCCTTCAGGAAAGGACGGTGCGGTGAAGTTCCGCACCGTCCTTTTGATCTGTCCGCTTGTTGAGTATGGCAGCGGCATCTGTTATAATGGGGAAAAGAAGTATTGTATGGGAGGAATTTTTCTATGGAGATACAGGTAGGCCAACAGCTCTTGACCCTCGACGAGGAAACCTTGCACTTTACCATTCACACAGAAGGCTATAACTGGCAGTTTGCCGGCGATTACCGCCCCACCATCGAGACGGCACAGGGAAAATTGGACTTTTTGGATTGGCAGCAGATTTCCCACACCGCCTTTACAAACGGTGTCGGAAAAGGAATTCACTCGCGCTATCGTGCACTGCGCGGCAAAGAGGACTCGTATGCCTTTGATACCGTCGTCTGGATCGAGGAGGCAAACCACACAGTCCACTTTGAGTGGGTCCCCATCCGCGAAGATGGGTTGAGTGTACAGCAGGTGCGCTGGCCGGGATATTTTTCGTTTGAGCAAAACAGCCCCAAGTGCTACACCTTGCTCAACGAGGGCCAGGGCCTTTTGATCCCCAATAACTGGGAGACGGCCGTGGAGAAGCTGAGCTTTGATGGTCGCTTTTTGACCGAGGGAGGATATATGCCGTGGTTTGGCCAGGTCGCCGGAAAGAACGGCTATATCGCCATCGCAACGACTCCGTGGAACGCCGGTGCCTATGTGGATCACCCGGCTTGTGGCCCTTATACCCATGTCGGCATCTGGTGGGAGCCCAGTTTGGGTAAAATGGACTACCGCCGCTGCGTAGAGTATACCTTTTTGGATGGGTGCGACTACAATGACCTGTGCAAGATCTACCGCAACTATGCAAGGGAACATGGACAATTGGTCACTCTGGCGGAAAAAGCTGCGCGGGTTGAGTCGGTTAATCAACTGATCGGATGCAGCTTTGTGCATTGCGGCATCAAGACCAACGTCAATCCCAAATCCGACTTTTATGACCCGGAAAATCCCGAAAAAAATAACCTTGTCACCACCTTTGCGGCCCGCGCAAAAGAGGTGGAAAACCTGCATGAGCTGGGTGTCAAAAAGATGTACCTGCATCTGGATGGGTGGGCACAGCCGGGCTATGACAACCAGCATCCCGATTATCTGCCCGCCTGCGAAGAGGCCGGCGGTTGGGAAGGCATGAAGCAGTTGGCCGACACCATGCACCGGTTTGGCTATCTGTTTGGCATCCACGACCAGTATCGAGACTACTATCTCGACGCGCCGACCTTCGATTGGTGCTATGCCACCATGTTGACCGACGGCAGCTATCCCACCCACGCGCGCTGGGCGGGTGGCCCCCAGAGCTATCTGTGTGCAACCCAGGCCCTCTACTATGTCCGGCGCAATTTCTCGCAGATTGCGCAGAACGGCGTCGCACTCGACGGGGCATATCTGGATGTCTTTACCTGCAATGAGGGGGACGAATGCGCCAATCCGCTGCATCGGATGAGTCGGAGAGAATGTTACCTTTACCGCAAAAATTGCTTTGATTGGCTGCTGTCCAAAGGTATCCTCCCAAGCTCCGAGGAGGTGTCGGATTGGAGTATGCAGAGCCTGGTATTCTGCCACTATGCGCCATATCACTTTATGCTGCAATCGCCGGGAACTCCGCGGGAGGGCATCCCCGTTCCGCTGTTTAACCTGGTGTACCACGACTGCGTCATCGAGCCGTGGATGATGGATCGGTTGGGGGACGAAGATTTGATGCTCTACGCCCTCCTCAATGGAGGCGCTCCCTATCTGATTCGGGACGGCGCATACGCCAATACCGATGGATCGTTCAGCGAAGGGGTGGAGCTGGAGCTGCGCGAGAGCATCCGCCGGTGTCAGGTCGTCAGCGAGCTGCACGAAAAGGTGGCAAAGTGTGAGCTGGTTCGGCACGAGCTGTTGGATGATGCTGGACAAAAACAGCGCAGTGTCTTTAGCGATGGGACAATCGTCTCGGTGGACTTTTCGACCGGAGAGTATCAGATCTACTAAAACCTTCTCACATTGCATGGCACGCAGCAAAAAGACAGAGCGCATTTTGCTGCATGCCGGTATCGGACAAAAAAAGATAGAAAAAACACTGGACGCAAAAGAGGGGAAAACGGCAGGAAAAAAATTCCTACCGTTTTCCCCTCAAAGCTTTTACTCCTCGATAAACGGCCACCCGCACACTGGAAGGCTTCATTCCCAAGGCGGAACCGATTTCCTCGTCCTTCATCCCCAAAATGTACTTCATAATCACCACATCGCGGTATTCCCGGCTCAGGCTGCACAGAGCTGTCCACAGCTCTTCTCTCTCGCACTGGTGCAGCAACCCATCCTCCAGATTTTGCTTTTCATCTATCTGGTAGAGGGCAAGCTCCAGGGAGACTACGGGATGGCGCTTTTGCTGGCGGTGAATGGTGTAGCAGAGATTGCGCACCATCCGCATCAGATAGGCTCTGGTGTGCGCTTCATCCACCGTGTAGATGAGCTCCCCCTTTTCCAGCAGCTTCGTAAAGACACTCTGCACCACATCACAGGCTAAATGCTTGTCGTGCAGCAGCCGGCAGGCATATCGCCACAAAGGCAGGCGATATTCCCGATACAGCCGCTCTATACGGACAAAATCCTGCAAGTTGGTGCGCCTCCGTTCTACAAATTTAATAGTATATCCCCATTGTACAAGAAAAAAAGACAAATTACAATAGTCGCTTTGACCAATAACAGGGCAGCTCTTCTCATATTATGTGACAAAAGGCGGAGCAAAAGGGAGAAAAAAAGGCTTCGGGCAAACCGCCCGAAGCCTTTTTTTTCAAGACAAAGGAACACTTTGGTTTTGCAGCTTTAGCGCTTTTTCTTCTTGGAAGAAAGCAGAAGCAAAACAACAATGAGGATGGCCGAAACGACCAGTGCGCCGATGACGACAGGAACCATGTTGTTGTCGCCGGTGTTGGGGTTGTTGGCCGCAAAGGCGGTCGGAGTCAATACAACAAAAGAAGCCACAAAGGCAAAAAAGCATGTCAAAATTTGGTTGAGTCTGCTACGCATAAGTCGAAGCGCATCCTTTCTCAAAAGATTTTGGAAAAATTTACAACTGCAATCTAATTATAACCGCCTATTCTACCCTTGTCAAGGGGGAGAGGGCAGTTCGAAAACCCTCCACTTTTACTTGTTTAAAAGATGGGCGCACCTGAGGTTATCCCATGCAAATGCCGTAGACTGCGCAGGCATTCGCAAAGGTCTGATCGGCCATCTGCTGGGGAGTGACGCCCTTGATGGAGGCCAATTTTTCAGCCATCCGGGGCAGCATGGTGGAGTCGCAGCGCTTTCCACGGTATGGCTCTGGGGCCATATAGGGGCAGTCGGTTTCGATCAAAAGGCGATCCAGCGGGATGACCTGTGCCGCTTCGACGGCGCGGCGGGCATTTTTGAAGGTGATGACGCCGGTGAAGCCGATGTACATCCCAAGGCGCAGCACCTCTTTGGCGACCTCGGCCGAACCGGAAAAGCAGTGCATGATGCCGCGGGGACGATATTTTTTGAGGAGATCCAATGTGTCCTGATGGGCGTCGCGGTTGTGGATGATGACCGGGACGTCCAAATCCTTTGCGAGTGCGAGCTGCTCTTCGAAAATCTGCCGCTGGATCTCACGCGGGGCATTGTCGTCGTAATAGTAGTCCAGGCCGATTTCTCCCAAGGCCATCGCCTTTTCATAGGAGAGCTGCTGTGCCATCACATCTAGGTATTCGTGCGAGTGTTGTGCGGCAATCTCGGCAGATTGGTCGGGGTGGATGCCGATGGAGCAGTACACAAAGGGATATTTTTTTGCAAGCTCGATGCCGGCGATGTTCGCGTCGGTGGTGTTGCCGACATTCATGATGGCGCGCACACCGTGCTCTGCCATCGAGCAAAGCAGCGCGTCGCGGTCCCCGTCAAAGCGCGGGTCGTCGTAATGCGCGTGGGAGTCAAAGATATTTTCCATAGAAACCTCCTTATGGATTTTCTAAAGGGAAAGCGGCGCATAATCCGCCGGATAAAGGGGTGTGCTGTGAAAAAAGGAAAGGGGGGAGTCCCCCGCTCCCGATGAAAAGGGGAGCCAGGAGATTCCGCCCCACAGTGGTGAAAAGGGATAAAGGCTTTTCGCCAAAAAAGGAAAAACTATCTCAACTTGGAGCCGTTCGGAACGCTTGGATCGACAAAGATGACCTGTACATTGCCGTCCGGCAGGTCGGTGGCCAGGATCATGCCGCTGGATTCCTCACCGCACAGCTTGACCGGCTGCAGGTTTGCCACGATGATGACCTTCTTGCCGACCAAATCTTCCGGTTTGTACCACGGCGCAATGCCCGAAACAACCTGGCGTCCGCCCGCAAAGCCGTTGTCCAGCTGTAACTTCAGCAGCTTTTTGGCCCGCTTAACCGGAACGCATTCCTTGACCTGTGCAACGCGCAGATCCACCTTGCCAAAGTGGTCGATGTCGATGAGGCTGGCAACGCCCTCATATTTTGGCAGCTCAGGTTCCTTGGCTGCGTGCTGGGCAGCCAGCTCCTCCAATTCCTTGGCCATATCGATGCGCGGGAAGAGGGTTGCACCCTTGTGTACGGTGACATCCTTTGGCAGAACGCCAAATTTGCCTGCGCTCTCATAGGACATGTCCTGCGCAGAGGCGCCGATCTGCTCGGCAATTTTAGCTGCGCTTTCCGGCATAAATGGGCTCAGCAGTGCGCCGCAGACACGCAGCGATTCCAACAGGTTATACAGCACGGTGGCAAGGCGCGCTTTTTTGCTCTCGTCTTTGCCCAAAGCCCATGGGGCAGTTTCGTCGATGTATTTGTTGGTGCGGGAGATGACCTTAAATACCTCGGTCAGCGCGTTCTGGAAGGCATACTGCTCCATCTGCTCCTCATATTTTGTGCGCAGGGAAGCAATCATGCCGCACAGCTCGTCATCCATCGGGTCGCTCTCACGATCAGCCGGCAGGGTGCCGCCGAAATATTTTTCGACCATCGAAACCGAGCGGGACAGCAGGTTGCCCAGGTCGTTGGCAAGGTCGATGTTGATGCGGTTGATCAGCGCCTCATTGGAGAAGTTGCCGTCCGATCCAAATGGGAACTCGCGCAGCAGGAAGTAGCGCAGCGCATCTACGCCGTAGCGCTCTGCCAAAACGTATGGGTCGACGACGTTGCCCTTGGATTTGCTCATCTTGCCGCCGTCCAGGAGCAGCCAGCCGTGACCGTAGACGTGTTTTGGAAGAGGCAGATCCAGCGCCATCAGGATGGCAGGCCAGATGATCGAGTGGAAGCGGACAATTTCCTTGCCGACAAAGTGGACGTCGGCTGGCCAGAACTTGTCATAATCGTGATATTTGTCGTTGTCATAGCCCAGCGCGGTGATGTAGTTGGACAGCGCATCGATCCAGACATAGACGACATGCTTGGGATCAAAATCTACCGGCACGCCCCAGCTGAAAGAGGTGCGGGAGACGCACAGGTCCTCCAGACCTGGTTTGATAAAGTTGTTGACCATCTCATGGACGCGGCTGCGGGGCTGCAAGAAGTCGGTATTTTCCAGAAGGTCCTGGATGCGGTCAGCGTATTTGGAGAGGCGGAAGAAGTAGGCCTCCTCTTCGGCGTCGACAACCGGACGGCCGCAGTCCGGGCACTTGCCGTCTACCAGCTGAGTCTCGGTCCAGAAGGACTCGCAGGGCTTGCAGTATTTGCCGACATATTTGCCCTTGTAGATGTCGCCCTTCTCATACAGGGTCTTAAAGATTTTCTGGATGGCCTTTTCGTGATAGTCATCGGTGGTGCGGATGAAGCGGTCGTTGGAGATGTTCATCAGTTTCCACAGGTCCAGCACGCCGCGCGGTCCCTCGACAATGTTGTCGACAAACTGTTTGGGGGTGACGCCGGCTTCTTTGGCCTTGTCCTCAATTTTCTGGCCGTGCTCGTCGGTGCCGGTCAGGAACATGACGTCGTAGCCCTGCAGGCGCTTATAGCGCGCCATGGTGTCGGCGGCGACGGTGCAGTAGGTGTGTCCGATGTGCAGCCGGTCCGATGGGTAGTAGATCGGCGTGGTGATATAAAATGTCTTCTTATCCTGATTTTCCAAGGAAATCCCTCCTCTATCATTATGCCGTAAAATGGCGGTGCAGCGTATAGACTTTCTTATTATAGCATTGTTTTGGTATAAACTCAAGGGCAGCACAAAGGCTTTCCTTTAGTGAGCGCGATCTTTTGCTGCATCTTTGCAGATCGCTGTCCCAAAGAAGTCTAAGCCTCATTTGCTATTTTGTGTTTTGGACCTCGTCAGGGGAAGGGTAGCGGTGATCCTTCCAGTACCACCACCTGCACTTTTGCGGGTCGGGCGTTCTGCCTTTTGCAAGCTGATCTGCACAGTAGACCGCACAGCGAAAGACATAGAGCTGGCAGCGATCCTCGGTGCGCCCCTTGTGGGTGCAGTCCATCTGGTAGAGCACCTCCGGGTCTTTTCCACAAAGCGCCTCCACACAGTCAATGCCCAGTTCCAACAGGTCCTGTCGGATATTTTTCCCGATGCCGGGCAGGGTAATCAGATCTGTTTTCATGAGAGAACCCCCTTTTTTAGAATTGTATCACATGCACCCCAAAAAGTCCACGCGCATAGGATGGTTTGTAGCGATGTGCTACAGAAAGGGGAGGTTGACGATGAACCTTCGCAACTATGAGATCACGGTGGGGGAAGTGCTGCAAAATCCGCAGGCACGGGCGCTGCTTTCCCGCGAGCTGCCGCTGGTGATGCGCCACCCGGCGTTGAACGCTGCCCGTGCAGTGCCGCTCAAGGATCTGCTGCCAGTAGCGGGCCGTTACGTCCCCCAACGGCGCATTCAGAGCATCTTAAAGGAGTTGGAGAAGCTCTAAAAGCAGTTGCTGGCGCATCTAAGTCCAAAGAATGGCTGTAAACATAAGATTTTTTCAAATCCACCCTTTCAAAAAAGGTCGAAATGTTGTACAATAAAGAATAAGAGTAGACCAACATGGGGAGGGTGGAAAGATGGCCTTTAATGCTTTCGTGGTCGGCATAGAACCGGGAGGCTTGACCAGCAGTCTGGAAGTCAAGCTGATTATCTGCTACCTGCTGGACAATATCGGCCAACCGCTGAGCTTCGATACCCTCAATGAGATTTTGCAGGGGAGCGGGCTTGTCAATTACTTTGCCTTTGCCGAGGCCATGAGCGAGCTGTGCCGTGCCGGGCACATCGAGCCGGCACAGGAGCAGCCGGATTCTTCACAAGCAACGGGCGGGGAGGAACCGCTCTATCTTTTGACCGAGAGCGGACGCAAGATGGTGGAGACCTTTGTCAAGATGATCCCCAAAAGCGCCAGGGAAAAGGCTTTGACCACCGCTCGCCGGCTGACAGACGCGCGCCGCTGCATGGATAAGGTGGAGATCACCAGTCAGGCGGTTGCGGACGGATATGTTCTGCGGGTGGTAATGCAGGATATCGGGTCCGATCTGCTGGATCTAAAGGTCTTTTTGCCCGGGCAGGAGGAGTGCCTGCGGGTGAAAGAGAACATCGAGCGGGACCCTTCCGGGTTTTATGAAAGGCTGCTGCACGATCTTGTGGAGGAATCGTAGAGCAATCTGCACAAGCGGCTAGGCGGTAAAGATGCTGCAAAAAGCGCACCTGTTTTTCAAAACAGGTGCGCTTTTTCTTTTGTATTGTCTTTTAAGCTTTGTGTCTGCCGGAAGAAACGATCATCCACAATGTTGGGGCCACCAGCAAAAGTACGGCAATCATCCGCTGCGCTTTTTCTTTTGTATTGCCTTTTAAGCTTTGTGTCTGCCGGAAGAAACGATCATCCATAATGTTGGGGCCACCAGCAAAAGTACGGCAATCATCCGCATCTGCGGCATGGAGAGGGCGGAGGTCTTAAAGATGGCTTCTCCCACAGGGTGCCAAACGGCAAAGATCATCACGCTCAAAGAGGTGGCGACTGCCGCGATCAACTTAAAGTTGTTGAAAAACGGAATCTGGAAGAGGTTCTTGCGCTCCGATTTGCACTCAAAGACGTGGATCAGCTGGGTAAGGATCAGCGTGGCAAGCGCCCCTGTGCGCGCAACGGCAAGGGAAGCGCCGGAAGTCAACAGCAGAGAAAAGGCCGCGATGGTGGTCAGGCCGATGAGCATCCCGCGAAAGAGGATGACCGTCAGCAGACCTCCGGAAAAGATCGACTCTCCGGCACGGCGCGGCCGTTCGGTCATCACGTCGCTGTCCGGTGGGTCGAGTCCGAGGGCGATCGCCGGCAGACCGTCGGTCACCAGGTTAATCAGCAAAATTTGAATAGGGAGAAGCGGCACCGGCATTCCCATCAACATCGCAAGGAACATGGTGACAACCTCACCGATATTGCAGGAAAGCAGGTATCGGATAAACTTGCGGATGTTGCGGTAGATGACCCGCCCTTCCTCGATGGCGGAAACCAGTGTCGCAAAGTTGTCGTCCATCAGGATGACCGAGCTGGCCTCCTTGGTCACGTCGGTTCCGTTTTGGCCCATCGAGACGCCGATGTTGGCCTCTTTGACCGCGGGGGCGTCGTTGACGCCGTCGCCGGTCATCGCCACGATGTTCCCCTGTGATTTCAGAGCCTTGACAATCCGCAGTTTGTGTGCAGGAGTTACCCGCGCAAAGACGCTCACCTTGGGAAGTTCGCGCAGAAAGGTGTCGTCGTCCATCTGGTCGAGCTCTTTTCCGGTCACGGCCAGCGTCCCCGGCGTCAAAATTTTGAGCTTTTCGGCCACTGCACAGGCTGTTTCCTTGCTGTCTCCGGTAATCATCACCGGCCGGACTCCGGCGCGGCGGCACTTGGCAACTGCCTCATAGGCCTCTTTGCGCGGAGGATCGATCATGCCCGCAAGGGCGCAAAAGACCAAATTTTGCTCGGCGCTGTCGTTTAGGCTGCTGACCGGTTTGTAGCACAGCGCCAACACCCGCATGGCATCCTTTGCCATCTGTCCATTTTCCCGCATAATCTTTTCCCGCGCCGAAGCGGTCATCGGCACGGCAGCGCCGTTTTGTTGCAGATAGGCGCAGCGGCTCAGCAGAATGTCAGGAGCTCCTTTGGTGAGCATCATCAAGGTGCCGCCCTTTTCCCGCACAATTACCGACATCATCTTGCGCTTGGAGTCAAAGGGGAGCTCCTTGAGGACGGTGCAGCCACAGCTTTGTTGCTCGATGCCGCCTTTGGCTGCCAGGACCACAAGCGCCGCTTCGGTTGGCTCACCTTGAATTTGGTAGCGCTTTTTCGTTTTGCCGGGTTCTAATACCGCATTGTTGCACACCGCAGCAATTTCCAGCGCCCTCTTCAGGTCGCAGTCGTCCCGCGAGGAGACCGTCCTGCCTGCACATTGGATGTTTCCTGCTTCCAGGCCGTTTCCGGTTGTGGTGAAGGTGCGTCCGGCGCACAGCACCTTTTGGACGGTCATGCGGTTTTCGGTGAGCGTTCCGGTTTTGTCCGAGCAGATGACGTTGGCGCAGCCGAGCGTCTCAACTGCATGAAGGCGGCGGATGACGGCGTGTTTCTTGACCATCCGGTTGACCGACAGCGCCAGTGCAATGGTCACGATGGCGGGCAGACCTTCCGGAATGGCGGCGACGGCGAGCGAGATGCCGGTGATGAGCATATCCAGTGGAGGTTCCCCGCGCAGGATGCCTGCTCCGGCCACGATGCCGCAGATGAGAAGACAGCCGACGGCGATGACCTTTCCGAGCTGGTCAAGCTTTTGCTGCAGAGGGGTCTGTTCTTCCTTCACCGAGTCCAGCATGGTGGCAATTTGCCCCATGCGGCTTTCCTCACCCACTGCATAGACCACCGCTTTTCCGTGTCCTTGGGTGACGACGGTGCCCATAAAGGCGCAGACAGAATCGGAAAAGTCGTTGGTGCGCCAGTCGGTGTATCCCTTTTCAACCGGCACCGACTCGCCGGTCAGCAGCGATTCGTCGCACAGCAGCGCCTGATTCTCTAGTATCCGGCAATCTGCCGGGACACGGTCACCGGCCTTTAGAGAGACAAGATCCCCGACGGTGACCTCCCGTGCGGGGATGGTTTGCAGCTTGCCATCTCGCAAAACGGTGGCGGTGGGGGCGGCCAGTTCGTTGAGTTTTTGCAGCGACCGCTCGGTGCGCCATTCCTGAAAGAACCCAAGGAGGGCGTTGAGCAGGACAATTGCGACGATGGTGATCGCTTCGATGCGGTCCCCCATCACAAGCGAAATGCCGGTTGCGGCCAGAAGAATGAGGGTCATCAGGTCGCAAAACTGTGCAAGCAGGAGGGCGATTGGATTTTTGCCGCTCTTTTGCTGCAGGGCATTGTCGCCGTAGCGGATCAGATTTTTTTGAGCTTCTCGGCTGGAGAGCCCAGGGTAGCTTAGCATAGAAGAACCGTCCTTTCTTTTTCATTTTCTTTGACAGCAGGTTACAGCTTGGACGTTAGAGTATATGCTGCTGCAATTTTGAAAATGACGGGGGAGTATTTTGGGCCCGTCTTTAAAAAAGAAAGGGAAAAAGGAGGGAAAGTTTTGCCGCAAAAAACTGTACGATCTGTAAAATTTGCTTTTATCTAAATTTTATGGTATAATAACCCTACACGGTGAAAGATTTAAATTTTCTATGTGGGTGGCGATTCCTTTGTATAAGAACCTCTTACTTTATGCCATGCTCGCGGGTGCGAGCATCAGAGTGCTCTCTGCGGCAGTTCTTGCTGCAATGGGGCAGCTCAATTTACCTTCTTCACTCGTCATTTTGTCGCTGATCATCGCTTTTCTGGGCTTTGCACTCGGCATCAAGCGTGTTGTCTCGGGGGTGCGCCTCGTTGAACTTGTTCTTTATCAGGCTGTAGCGGATATCGGTGCAGTCGTTTCGATGATTGCTCTGCACTTTTACATGGTCGATATTCCGCTGGTCGAAACGCTGGTTACCGGTTCGGTGCTCTCCATTTTGGCAAGCATTGTATTGCTGGCACTTGCGCTGCGCACCAGACGGTATATCACAATCCATCAGCAGAAAGAACAAAATGAGCAACAAGTTCCAGCCAAGGCTGTCAGCGTACCAGCACATCACTAAGCTTTTTTGTTTTATGGAAAGAAGGAACCAATACGATGGACGAATATAAACGCGGCGTTATCGAGAAACGCATCCAGAAAACGATGCAGGCCCTGCAGCGCAACAAGATGCAGCCGTTCTTTGCCAAAGACCGCAAAGAGGCCCTCAAGATCGTACAGGATCTGCTTTTGCCCGGCCAAACGGTCACCTGTGGTGGTTCGGTCACTCTGGAGGAGTGCGGCATCATCGACCTGTTAAAAACAGGTAATTACAACTATCTCGACCGCAACCAGCCGGACCTGACGCCCGATCAGCGCAAAGCGATCTTCCGGCAGGCTTTTAGTGCAGATGTCTACCTGATGAGCTCCAATGCCATCACAGAAGAGGGGGAGCTGTACAACGTCGACGGCAACTCCAACCGCATCGCTGCACTGGCCTATGGCCCGGACAGCGTCATCGTCGTTGCCGGATACAACAAGATTGTGCCCGATCTCGAAGCTGCCGTTGAGCGAGTTCGACAGGTTGCAGCACCGGTCAATGCCGCGAGATTGCACTGCAACACGCCGTGCGCAAAGGCCGGCGAGTGCATGGACTGCCACAGCGATGCGCGCATCTGCTGCAATTACTTAATCAGTGCCCAACAACGCCACAAGGACCGCATTAAAGTGATCCTGGTCGGCGAGGAACTGGGCTATTAAAGGCTGCATCGGCGTACCGTGTCGCCGGCAGCAAAAGGGAAAATAAGATAGACCATACAGTCCACCAAGACGGTTTGATAGAACCGCTTGGTGGACTTTTTTTGCAATAATCAGCCAATTTTCCAAATTTTGCTTGACGAAAGTGCAAAGATGTGGTATAAGTAAACAAGCGAACTTAAATAAGTAACAGTTGTTTCAGAAAAGCAAGCAGATGCAACAATAGATTCGCCAAAAAAGAAAACAAAAAAGGAGTCGTTGGCAAATGAACGAGCAGATCATACTGGTAGCGGAGACCGGTTCGGACCTCACCCCGGAACAAGCTGCACAATACGGTATTCACCTGGTGCCGATGCATGTAACGATGGGAGAAAGGACGCTGGATGACGGATCTTTTCCGCCGGAGGATATTTTTTCCTACTATCAAAAGACCGGTACGGCGCCAAAGACCAGTGCCAGTACTCCCTTTGATTTTCAAAAGGTGTTTGATGAGCTGCACGATAAGTATCCGAACAGCCACATCCTGCACCTGGCGTATTCTGCGGTGACCACAGCTTCCTATCACAGCGCACAGATTGCCGCAGAGGGCCGCGATTATGTCACCAGCGTGGACACAAAACATGTGTCGGTGGGACAGGCCGCTGTAGTCATCAAGACGGCCAAGTACCTGCGCGATCACCTGGATATAACCGTAGAGCGGTTGGCAGAAAAGGTAAAGGAGATTGGCGCTGCGACAAAGATGTGCTTTATCCCTCAAAATTTGGATTATCTGCGTGCCGGCGGAAGGGTGAGCAATGCGGTAGCCTTGGTGGGCAATATCCTCAGCTTGCACCCGTGCATCGAGATTTTGGACGGCAAGCTGATTGCAAAGAAGAAGTACCGCGGAGCGCTTTCCAAGATTGTGCCGAATCTCATCCGGGAATATACCGAAGCGAACCGCCTACAGAAGGATCAACTGTACTTTATCTGGTCACAGGGGCTGCCGGAGGAGATTAAGCGGTTGGCAGAAAAGGTTGCCGCCGAACTTGGATTCCAGAATGTGACCTGGATGAAGACCGGCTGCGTCATCAGCTGCCACGGAGGCCCGGGATGTTTTGGCATCGTGGGAATGAGCGAAGAGTAATCCTTTTGTTGCAGGTGCAGCTAAGATCCACTTAAAAGCACAAGTCCCTATCCCGCTGTTTTCGTGCAGCAGTTCACCACAATGCAAAAGACCGATTGCCTTTTCTTTTGTTGGGCAATCGGTCTTTTTTCAATGCGGTCACTTTTGTCGGTGCTGGTGCTTCCAATCTTTGATCTGTTGGAGCCTTGCTTTAAACTTTGCCTCCTGTCCCTGTTCGGTCGGTTCATAGTAGACGCGGTCCAAAAGGGAATCGGGCAGGCACTGGATGTTGGTCAGCTTGTCCTCGGCGTCGTGTGCATATTGGTAGCCCTCGCCGTAGTGCAGCTCCTTCATCAGCCGCGTCGGCGCATTGCGGATCACCAGCGGCACCGGTTCCGCCAGCTGCTGCAGGGCATCCCGCTTCGCGTGCTCATATGCTTTATACAGGGAATTGGACTTTGGCGCCAGCGACAGGTAGACCACCGCTTCGGTCAGGTGGACGGTGCACTCCGGCATCCCGATGTAGTGGCAGGCCTGATAGGCGGCCACAGCGATCTGTAGGGCACGCGGGTCGGACAGCCCCACATCTTCGCTGGCAAAGCGCGTCACCCGCCGCGCCACATACAGGGGGTCCTCGCCGGCCTCCAGCATCCTTGCAAGCCAATAGACTGCCGCGTCCGGGTCGGAGTTGCGCA
This sequence comes from Clostridiales bacterium, assembly GCA_019423685.1. Classification (GTDB taxonomy): domain Bacteria; phylum Bacillota; class Clostridia; order Oscillospirales; family Ruminococcaceae; genus Negativibacillus. The sequence continues at coordinate 87,514 of JAHZAY010000004.1, forward strand.
TCGATTTGTGCAGGGCGGAGATCAGGTTGTAGTGCTCCTCGCCCTTTTTGTCATACAGCAGTGATTTGCGGGAGGTACACTGCTCAAGCGTCTCCTCGCTGACGGTCACCACCTTGCCGTCCTCGTCCGATTCACCGTTTAAAACGACCATTTCCAGGGTGGAGAGGGCCGCGCGCGCATCGCCGTTGGCAAAGTTTGCAATCGCCTCCAGCATATGGGGCTGTATGTGCACCTGTATGTTTCCAAAGCCTCTGGCATCGTGCAGGGCTCGCTTGAGCAGGTCGACAAGATCCTGTTCGGTCAGGCTTTGCAGCACAAACACCTTGCAGCGGGAGAGCAGCGCTCCGTTGACCTCGAAGGAGGGATTTTCGGTAGTTGCCCCGATGAGGATGATGCTGCCTTTTTCCACAAAGGGGAGGAAGGCATCCTGCTGGGCCTTGTTAAAGCGGTGAATCTCGTCGACAAAGACGATGGTGCGTTCGCCGTAGCGGCGGTTGTCCTCGGCCTGCTGCATCACCGCACGGATTTCCTTGATGCCGCTGGTGACGGCAGAAAAGTTGATGAAGGCAGCCTTGGTGTGGTTTGCAATTACCCGCGCAAGGCTCGTTTTTCCCACTCCGGGAGGGCCCCAGAAGATCATCGAGGAGATGCGGTCGGACGCAATGAGCTTGCGCAGCACCTTGCCGGGTCCGAGAAGGTGCTGCTGGCCCACAAATTCGTCCAAAGTCTGCGGGCGCATCCGCGCAGCCAGCGGGGAGGCATCGGCGCGCTCGAAAAGGGATTGTTGCTCCATAGGGATTCCTCCTTGAAGGGTTGGGTGGTTCTCTGCGGCATGTCGCTTTTGTGTTTGCTGCGCAGGGCGGCAAAGCTGTGTTTTTGCTACCGGTTTGTCCGTGATGCGCGGCACCGTTTACAAAGGGTAAATCCAAAAGAGAAAGGCAGCTGTGTCAGCGGCGCTGCACGGGGTTAGGGACTTTGCAGAAGATTTCTTTTAGTATAGCACGTTTTTTTAGAAGGTACAATGGAACAGGTCAGATGTAAAAGAATCGGGCGGAAAATCACAGGAAATGGATGGACGTGCCCCCGTTTTGATGGTATAATAAGACAAAACGGCTAAAGGAGAGATCGGATTGGAAAAACAAACGGGGAAGCCGGGTGCAAAAAAGCTGACGGCTTTGAGCTTGACGGGCCTGCTGCTGCGCTGCGCCTTCACAGCCGTCACCAACGGTTATGCACAGGGCTTTTTGCAGGGGAAAATTTACCGCGGCAAGCTCAAGCTTTTGTGCATGCCGGGACTCAACTGCTATTCCTGCCCGGGCGCTTTGGGCTCCTGCCCGATTGGATCGCTGCAAGCGGTGCTCGACAGCGGCAAATTCCGCGTCTCATGTTATGTGTTTGGATTCCTCGTGCTGTTTGGCGCACTGCTGGGGCGGTTTGTCTGCGGATGGCTGTGCCCCTTCGGATTGGTGCAGGACCTGCTGCACAAGATCCCTCTCTTTAAGAAAAAGAAAAATCTGCCCGGCCATCGGGTGCTGCGCTGGTTAAAATTTGTGGTGCTCGGACTGTTTGTCATCCTTTTGCCTATGACGGTCACCGGCATCACCGGCATGGGGGACCCGTGGTTCTGCAAATATATCTGCCCGAGCGGCACCCTGTTCGGAGGCATCCCCCTGCTGCTCAGCAACCCTTCGCTGCGCTCGGCGGCGGGCCTGTTGTTTGACTGGAAGGTGCTGATCCTCCTGGCCGTGGTGGTGCTGTCGATCAAGTTTTACCGCCCGTTCTGCAAATATCTGTGCCCGCTGGGCGCAATCTATGGCCTTTTTAATCCTGTTGCCCTCTACCGTTACCGCGTAGAGGAGAGCAGCTGCATTCACTGCGGCAGGTGCCAGAAGGAGTGCGGAATGGATATCCCCGTTTGGGAAAAGCCAAACAGCATCGAATGTATCCGCTGCGGCAAGTGCAAGGCCGCTTGCCCCACCGGCGCAATCCGCTCGACATGGGAAGAGGCTGTGTGGGCAAAAAAGGCCCCACTTTCTGCTAAAGAGCCTGAGAAATAAAACTTTTTAGCCATATCCTAAGCGGCCCTGTTGAATAGCCTTTCCTCACTTTTGGGAGAGGTGTCCTGCCGCTAGAAACATGACCGTATAAAGAGAATAACGGAAACGAAAAAATCCCCGCCTGAAAGGAGGTCTGCCAAGATGAAGCCCTATCAAAAAGTGTTTGTCTGTGCACTTGCTGTGACACTGCTGCTCACCGCCTGTGAAAGCAGGACGCTTGCTCCAGCGCAAGAGGAGCCGGTGATCGGAGAATCGGTTGTGGAGGAGACGCCGCAGCTCCCGGAAGAGCCGCAGGAACCCACAATTCCCGAAGGCGCTCCCGGATTTTATGAAACCCGCCAGGAGATGAACGGGTGGGAGGTGTTCTCCCTCTCCACCGCGCAGGACCTCGTCGAACTCTCCTCCTGGTTGCAGGAGGGCCAGAATAGTGCGCACTGTATCTTCCAGCTGCAAGCGGATATCGACCTTTCCGGTATCGAGTTTATCCCGATCGGCACAAAGGAAAATCCTTTCCAGGGGACCTTTTTGGGACAGGGGTACAGTGTCAGCGGGCTGAGCGTCACCAGCCCAAACTACGGAGAAGCTGCGGGACTGTTTGGCTATCTAAACGGCGCACTGGTCGATAGCCTGCACGTCAGCGGCACCGTCACTGCCTGTCAGGTGGCGGGCGGATTGGCCGGCTCTGCCAGCGACTCTACCATCCAGGAGTGCTCCTTCACCGGCAGCGTCTACGGGATGGCAAACGACATCGGGGGGCTGTGCGGGTCGGCACACCATACCGAGTTCTATGACTGCTCTGCCGATGCCGATGTCACCGGACAGGAGTCGCTGGGCGGCTTCGCAGGCGTTTTGGGGGACGGATGCCTGGTGAAAAATTGCAGCGCGCTGGGACAGGTGTCGGCTGCCAACCGCGAATATTGGTTGAGCGAGTATGGCCTGCCCGAGCCGGACTGGGGCACCCAACCGGACGGCGAAATTATGGTGCGCTATATCGGCGGTTTTGTCGGGATGAACATCGGCTCAATCCAAAACTGTTTGTCAATGGGCGCAGTTAAGGCGTTGGAGACGGCCAAGACCATCGGCGGCTTTGTCGGCTATGAATCCGGCAGCGATGCCGGTTGCTATTACTTTTTGGACTACAATGCACAGTGGCAGCCGGGCTATGCGGTGGGGGACAATGCCTCTTTGAGCGCACAGGGCCTTTACTATGACCGAATGGCCACCCGCACAAGCTTTGAGGGTTGGGATTTTGACACCACCTGGCAGATGGGGCAGCGACATCCCGAGCTGATGGCACAATCCCCGTTGACTGCCCAGATGGTGGCAGGTGTGCTGGACCCCACGGCGGGATTGGAAGGGGAGAGTACAACCCCTGACGAGAATGAAAGCACAGAAAGTGAAAACACAGAAGTTGGCTGAGCGCCGCTAAAGCCCGCTCAGTGAGCGCAGACTGTGGCTGTGAAAATGAAACCTCATCAATCATTTGATCGATGTAGCGATAGAAGTATGAAGGAGGATATTGTATGAAGATCAATCCGGTAAAGGGCACGGCGGATTACCTGCCCAGCCAGACCCTGTTGCGGGACTACCTGCAAAACATCATTCTGGAGACCTACCGTGAGGCGGGATTTGAGAGGATTCTCACCCCAGCCATCGAGGATATGGAGAACCTGGAAAAGAGCGAGGGAGGGGATAACCTCAACCTCATGTTTAAGATTCTCAAGCGCGGAGAAAAGCTCACCGCGGCGCTGGAAAAACAGGACTATCACAACCTTGCAGACCTCGGCCTGCGCTACGACCTGACCCTTCCGCTCAGCCGCTTCTATGCGGGAAACCGTGCAAAGCTCTCCAACCCCTTTAAGTGCATCCAGATTGATAAGTCCTACCGCGCTGAGCGCCCGCAGAAGGGCAGAATGCGCGAGTTTGTCCAGTGCGACATCGACATTCTGGGCAGCGATTCGCCGCTGTGTGAGCTCGAATTGATCCACACTACTGCCGCAGCACTGCTCAAACTCCACATCGGCGCCTTCACCATCAAGGTCAACGACCGCCGCGTCCTGCGCGGAGTACTCAGCAATCTCGGCGTGCCGCAGGAGATGATGGACAGCATCTGCATTTCGCTGGATAAATGGGATAAAATCGGCACCGAAGGCGTGCTCAAAGAACTGGAAGAGAAGCAGCTGAATGAGTCGGCACGTCAGAAATTGGCCGAACTGCTGGACGGCGGCTGCACCATCGAGCAGGCAAAGCAGCTGTGCCCGGAGCCGCAGTATATCGAGCAGCTGCAAAACCTCATTGCCAGTGCAAAGGAGCTGGCGGATGGAAAATACGATGTTGCGTTTGATCTGCTGCTCATTCGCGGTCAGGGCTACTATACCGGCACCGTTTTTGAGATTCAGAGCAACCAGTACCGCGGCGCATTGGGCGGCGGCGGACGCTATGACGGTTTGGTCGGCAAATTTACGGGGGAAAATGTTCCGGCCGTAGGATTCTCGATTGGATTTGAACGCATCTTCCAGATCCTGGAAGAGCAGGGCTTTGCCATCCCCAACCGTCGGAAAAAGGCGGCCGTCCTTTGCGAGGAGGCACAGGGCGCGCAGGCAATCCGTACCTGTGATGCGCTCCGGGCACAGGGAATCGATGCGAGTGTCTATCTGCGTCCAAAGAAGATGGGAAAATTCCTCAACCGCTTGCAGGAGCAGGGATATGACGGCTTCCTGGTCCTGGGAGAGAGCGAAGAGCCCAAATGGTTTGAAAACTAAAAGCGCTACAACATAAAAACAAAAAGGGGAGGCTATGCAGAAGATCTTCTGCATAGCCTCCCCTTTAATATAGGGCAGATAAAAAGTGACAGGCGCCGCTATTTATTCAAAAGGTCGTGGATAGCCTGTGGCAGCTGGGCAAAACAGGTGATGGAGGGAACACCCTGCGGCACCTGTCCCATGCCGTAAGCTGCGTGGATAAAGGGAACGGCGGCATACTGGCAGGCGTTGTAGTCGCCCATCGTGTCGCCGAGATAGACAGGCTGAGTGATCTCGTGCTGGGCGGTGATCAGCTTGAGGTTTTCTCCCTTGCCCTTGCCGGTCATTCCCGAGCAGGTGAAGTCCACAAAGCAATCCGCAAGGTTGGAAACCGATAAAAAGGTCTGAATATAGCCGTCCTGGCAGTTGCTGACAATGTAGAGCGGATATTGCTTGCACAGTGTCCGCAGCACCCGCTCAACGTCGGGGTAGAGTTTGCCCGGATGCTCCCGCAGCCACGGAAGCTCCTCGATGCTGCAGCGGTTAAAAACTTCTACCCGCTCTTCTTCGGGCAGTTCGGGCAGTGCGGCGGCGGCGATCTCCTCCACCGTTTTGCCCATGTAGCTGCGCAGCTCCGGCAGCGTCATGGGTGCGCGCGAGCTGTAGCGGGCCATCACCCGGTTCCATGCTGGAAGCATCTGTTCGGTCGCGTCCCACAGCGTGCCATCCAGATCAAAAATGATACCAGTCTTCATCGATCCTTACACGTCCTTCTTTTCAGTGAAATTGGTATAGCAAAGCTTGTTTCATAGGCCGTCCTCTATTTTTGGCCTTATCCAGCATACCACATTTTCATTCCAAAATCTATCAAAAAAATAATGAAAAATTGCCTAAAACAACTTGACTTTTTCTGCGCTTTCCGATATAATGATATACGTTGCTAATGCGGGGGCGTAGCGCAGCTGGGAGCGCGTACGGTTCGCATCCGTAAGGTCGGGAGTTCGATCCTCCTCGTCTCCACCACGAAATAAGAGGGCATAGCTCAGTTGGTTAGAGTACTTGCTTGACATGCAAGGGGTCGGTGGTTCAAGTCCACTTGTCCTCACCAAAACCGGTAGACCTTTGGTCTGCCGGCTTTTTTTGTCTTTATAACAAAATTGCCACCCAAGGGAGGCTTTGCGTATGCAGCACGATTTGACCAAAGGACCCATTACCAGGACGATGCTCCTGTTTGCCGGGCCGATGATTGCAGGAAACCTGTTGCAGCAGTTTTACAATGTTGCGGATACATTGATTGTGGGACAGTTTTTGGGGGCAGGAGCGTTGGCCGCAGTGGGCAGTGCCTACACCTTGATGACCTTTTTGACCTCGATCTTGATCGGACTGTGTATGGGCAGCGGAGCGGTATTTTCCATCCGATATGGCGAGCGCAACGAGCAAAAGCTCAAATCCAGCATCTTTGTATCCTTTGTGTTGATCGCAGCGGTGACCGTGGTGATGAATGTCCTCGTTTTCGCCCTCATCCACCCGATTATCCGGTTTATGAATGTGCCGGACGAAATCTATGGGATGATGTACGACTACCTTTGGGTGATCTTTGTGGGCATCGGGTTTGTGTTTATCTACAACTACTTTGCTGCCCTGCTGCGTGCGGTGGGAAATTCGATGGCGCCGCTGATCTTCCTGGCAGTTTCCGCGGTGACCAATATCCTTCTGGATCTGCTGTTTGTCGTGGTGTTCCAATTTGGCGTTGCGGGGGCAGCAGGGGCCACGGTTATTGCACAGGCACTTTCGGCGGTGGGGATTGCAGCCTATACCTTCATCAAATTCCCGCTTTTCCGCCCCGACCGCCGCTATATGCAGATGAAGCGCAGCATCCTACGGGAGATTTTCCAATATGCATTTTTAACCTGCGTACAGCAATCGGTCATGAACTTTGGCATCTTGCTGGTGCAGGGATTGGTCAACAGTTTTGGCACCGCGGTGATGGCGGCGTTTGCAGCGGCGGTGAAGATCGACTCGTTTGCCTATATGCCGGTGCAGGATTTTGGCAACGCCTTTTCCACCTTTGCCGCTCAAAATTTTGGAGCAAGGAAGGCCGACCGCATCCGAAAAGGTATCCGCAGTGCCATCGGGGTGACAGTCGTCTTCTGTCTGATTATTACGGCGGTCGTCTGCATCTTTGCAAAGCCGCTGATGCTCATCTTTGTGCAGCCGCAGGAGACGCAGATCCTCGCAATTGGCATGCAGTACCTTCGCATCGAAGGAGCCTTTTATTGTGGCATCGGTTGTCTGTTTTTGCTCTATGGGTTTTACCGTGCCGTGCGCAAGCCGGGAATTTCGGTGGTGCTCACCGTCATCTCACTGGGCACCCGCGTGCTGCTCTCGTATACGCTTTCCGCCATCCCGGCAATCGGAGTGGTGGGAATCTGGGCCTCGATCCCAATTGGATGGTTTTTGGCAGACCTTGCGGGACTGTTGTACTATAAAAAGTTTAAAGACCAGATGAACAGGGAACTTACCCTTGCGCAGCTGTAATGTAAAGAACGTAAAAAAAGAAAAGACCCATTTGGGTCTTTTCTTTTTTTATCGAAGTTATTGTTTTGGCTTGGGTTCGATCTCCATCGAGGCGAGCTTGTCTTGTGTCAGGTGATAGCGGGCAGCCAAACTGAGCCAGTACCTTCTGGCAGCCTCGATAAACCAATTTTTAGAAAGCGGCATGGTGACGCTCAAGGTGACAGCTTTGCCAGAATAGACGGCATGCGCAAACTTTTGAATCGCACGCTTTACCAAAAAGGAAAGCGGTGTCTTGAGGATGGCTTCACCGCCGCCGATGGAAAGGCTGCTGCCAAAAGGAAAGCCGTTCTCTTTGCAAAATTCTCGGATGATGTCGATGGCAAGGGCGTTCTGCTTTGGCTCCAGAAAACCGCAGTTGATGATGACCTGTACGGTGGGCTTGTGGTTGAGCGGACTCTTGGCAAGGCAGTTTAAAAATTCGAGCATACAGGTCGGCAGACAGTCGACGTACAGCGGAAAGACAAAGCAGAGGTTGGAGCAACTTTCCAGCGCACTACAGATGTCGCGGTGGTTTTGCGAATTGAGGCTGTATTCCAGGGTGGCACCCGGATAGTGTTTCTTTAAAATCTGCGCGTACAACTTGGAATTGGATTTGGCTGCACGCGGACTTCCATTGAGGATCATCATTCTTCCCATGCAGATGCCTCCTTTTTGACGGTGTCCTCCAGCTGCTCTTCATCCACAAAGAGCACCTTGTACGCCGTCCAGTTTAGATTTTTTGCATTGCGCTCAGCAAGGCGGGTGAAAAGCTCCTGCTGCGCTTTGCTGTTGCAGCCGTAGGCGATGAGGACAGCAACTTTGGGGTGGACATCCCGCAAAACGTGGTGGATTTCTCCCTCATGCACCCGCAAAAAGGGCTGTTGCATCGGCAAACACCGCTCAAGAAGCCGCTTCATTGGCAGATCGTAACAGCCGTACTGCACCCGGGTAATCAGCATGAGCCGGTCACAGCGGGCAAGCAGAGGGGCAATCTTTGCCGCGTCGTCGCGGATGACGCAGCGCCCCGGTGTGCGAATCCAACAGCTGAAGCAGCCGGTGCAGGGGGAGATGGTCTGTTCGTTTAAATTGAGCAGAATGCTGTCCGCCCCCTCCCCGAAAGGGGCTTGAATGGAATGATCTGTAAGATAAAGATTCATAAAAGACCCTTCTTTTTGTAAGAAAATGTAAAAATCATACTTCCCTATTATAGCACATCTGCACATCGAAAAATAGGAAAAAAGAGAAAAAATAAATAAATTCAGGTGAAGCGTTTCTTTAAAAGCTAAGATGTGGTATAATAAAATTGTCTATATTTTACAAAAGAAAGGGGCAACAGGGTGAAGGGAAAGAGCGTGCGGCCTTTCCCAAAACATGCGGCCCCCCTGCGCAAAAGTCCTGTTATGCGACTTAACAATATGAAGGAGGATGGTTTATGGCAAAGCTCTATTCGGTCGCGCTCTCCAAGCTGATCGAGGACCTGAAGCTTGAGACGGTCTACATGCCCCGCGATCCACAACAGATTATGATCAAGACGGTGGATATCAATCGCCCCGGTTTGCAGCTGTGTGGGTTCTATGATTACTTTGACAGCAACAGAATCCAATTATTCGGATTGGGAGAATTTGCCTACATGGAAAAATATACCACCGAGGAGCGCCAGAAGTTTCTCGATGCCTTCTTTTCCAAGGGCATACCGGCAGTCATCATCAGCCGAAACCTGGATATCCCCGAAGAGATGGTCACCGCCGCCAACACCTATGAGGTGCCGCTGCTGCGCACAAGCCAGCCGACCTGCGACTTTATGTCCACGATGATTTCCACCTTGAAGGTGGACCTTGCTCCGCGCATTACCCGTCACGGCGTACTGGTGGAGGTGTACGGCGAAGGCGTGCTGCTGCTGGGAGAGAGCGGAATCGGCAAGAGCGAGACAGCCATCGAGCTGATTAAGCGCGGCCACCGCCTGGTTGCCGACGACGCTGTGGAGATCCGCAAGGTTTCTGATAAGACGCTGGTCGGTTCTTCGCCCGCAAACATCCGCCACTTTATGGAGCTTCGAGGCGTCGGCATCATCAATGTGCGGCGCATTTTCGGTATCGGCTCGGTCAAGATGACCGAGAAGGTGGACATGGTCATCTCGCTGGAACAGTGGGATAAGACCAAAGTCTATGACCGCATGGGTATGACCAACGAGTATATGGAGATCATGGGCATCAAGGTGCCGCTGCTGACCATCCCTGTCAAGACCGGTCGAAACCTTGCCGTCATCATCGAGGTCGCGGCGATGAACAACCGCCAGAAAAAGATGGGCTATAACTCCGCACAGGAGCTGCTCAGACAGCTGGGCATGACCCAGGATCTGCCGCCGGAAACGGTCAAAAAGGACGACGACCTGGACTACTAAGCAAAGAGATTGAGAGCGCATAAATAAAAGGAGAGAACATACAATGAGACTGATTGCGGATACCCATACGCACACCATTGCCAGCGGCCACGCCTACAGCACCGTTCTGGAAAATATCCAGGCCGCTAAAGAGCAGGGACTGTTGTACCTTTCCATGACCGATCACGGGCCGAAAATGCCCGATGCACCGTATATCTGGAACTGCATCAACCAGTGGGAAGTCCCCTCTTTCTGCAAGGGAATCCACGTCCTGCACGGGGTAGAGGCAGATGTGATGGACACAAATGGTACGCTGGACATCGACGACAAGATACTGGTCACCCTCGAGTGGGTCATCGTCTCGATGCATGGACCGTGTTTTGCTGTGCGCAATGAGGCGGACCACACCGCTGCATGGATTCAGGTGGCCCAAAATCCCAATGTGGATGTCATCGGCCACTGCGGACGCGGAAATTACTGCTTTGACCATGAAAAGGTTATCCGTGCGTTTAAAGAATACGGCAAGATTGTGGAAATCAACAACGCGACATTGGGAAATAGCGCCAACCACCCTGCCTGTGCCGATATTGCGCGGGTCTGCAAGCGGCTGGAGGTGCCGGTAGTGGTCAGCAGCGACGCCCATTTTGCCACCCAGATCGGCGTTTTTGACGACGCCATCGCGCTGCTCGAAGAGGTCGATTTTCCACAAAAGCTTGTCCTCAACGCCAATATCGACCGCTTTGAGGAGGTTGTTGCCGAAAAACGCAAGGGCCTGAGAAGATAGAACAATATTTTTATCCTGTAATGGAACAGTGAAAGGAGCATTGCCGATGGCGCAGATGGATATAACCGCAAAGGATAGACTGCAAGCCCTTTGCCGGGAAAAGGATATCCCCGTTTTGTGGGAGGAGCCGATGAAAAACCACACCAGCTTTAAGATTGGAGGTCCAGCCACTGCGCTGTGTACGCCAAAGAATCGAGACCAGCTTGCCGCGCTGCTCTGTTATCTGCAGGAAAACAAGGTGGACAGCTGGTTTGTCGGCAATGGATCGAATCTGCTGGTCCGTGATGAGGGCTTGGATGGAGTAGTCGTGCTGCTGGATGGGGACTTTGACGGAGACATTGTGGTCGACCACAACATCGTTGAGGCACCTGCGGGAAAAAAACTTTCAGCAGTTTGTGCGGCAGCTTGCCAACACGGTTTGTCCGGGCTGGAATTTGCTTATGGTATCCCGGGCAGTGTCGGGGGAGCAGTCTACATGAACGCAGGAGCGTACGGCGGGGAGATGCGCGACCGCTTAGTGTGGTGTGAATATCTGCTTGCAGACGGGCAGATCTGCCGCCTGCCGGTCGAAAAGCTCAACCTCTCTTACCGGCACAGCTGTTTTATGGATGTGCTTGCCGGCGCGTGCATCGTGCGGGCAGCCTTTTTGCTGCAAGAGGGTTCACAGCCTGAAATTCAGGAGAAGATGGACGACATCTACCAGCGCCGCCGGGACAAACAGCCGCTGGAATACCCCAGTGCGGGCAGCACCTTTAAGCGCCCGGAGGGAGCTTTTGCAGCAAAGCTCATCGACGACTGCGGGCTTCGCGGCTTTTCGGTCGGGGGCGCACAGGTCAGCCAAAAGCACGCGGGCTTTGTCATCAACGCAAACCATGCCACCTGTGCAGATGTGCTTGCGCTGACGGACAAGGTGCGCCAGATCGTCCGGGATAAAACCGGATTTACACTGGAGCTGGAGGTTCGCCTGCTGCCGTAATCGAGCACACGACGATCGACAGCTCAAAAAGATAGCACAGCATTTTGAAACCCAGTGGAAGTGGAAAAGGGGAAGGATTATGCGGTTTATTATTGTGACAGGAATGTCCGGCGCAGGAAAATCTGCGGTGGTCGATGCGCTCGAGGACGTGGGCGTCTATTGTGTCGACAACATCCCGCCGGCACTGATCCCAAAGTTTGCCTATCTCGGCAGCAGCAGCAACGACAGCTCCGGCATCGATCGGGTGGCGTTGGTGGTGGATGCCAGAGGATTGCGCAGCGGGCTTCGCGGCGAAAATTTTGTCAAGGAGCTGACCACTGCGTTGGCTGAACTGGACAGGGAAAAGGTCAGCTACCAGATTCTCTATCTGGATGCCTCCAACGACGAACTGATCAACCGCTACAAGATTACCCGCCGGCCGCACCCTCTGATGCGCCAGAGCGGCTCCCTATCCAAGGCAATCAGCCGGGAACGGGAATTGCTGGCTCCGCTCAAGGAGCGCGCGGACATGGTCATCGACACCACCATGCTGTCCGCCTCCCAGCTGCGGGTGCAGATCCACGACCTGTTCCGCAGCGACGACCCGGAAAAGGATGATTTTGTGGTCAACTGCATCTCCTTTGGTTTTAAATTTGGGGTGCCGGTCGATGCAGATTTGATGTTCGATGTGCGCTGCCTGCCCAACCCCTTTTATGACCCCGCGCTGCGGCCCAAGACGGGCCTTGACCAGGCGGTGCGCGATTATGTGCTCGGGTCCAACAAGACACAGGGATTTTTGGAGAGGCTGTACGACTTCATCGACTATATGATTCCGCTCTACCGCAACGATGAAAAGAAGAGCCAGCTGATTATCGCGGTGGGCTGCACCGGTGGCAAACACCGCTCGGTCACCATTGCCCGTGAGCTGGCCCAACATCTGACGGCAAAGGGCTTGCGGGTCATCACCACCCACCGGGATATCGAAAAGAAAAAACTCTAGGGGAATCGAATCAAAAATGGAACAATTACAGTGCCGTGCCCTAAAACAGAGCGATCGGGCAAAGGCAAATGCTTTTTTGACAGAGCGTTGGGGTTCGGTTGTGATGATGGTGCGCACGCAGCGGGTGGACATGTCCCAACTGCCGGGGATTTTGGTGGAGAAGCAGGGAGAGATCGTCGCACTGCTGACCTACCGGATGCAGCAAAAAAGGTGTGAGATCATCTCACTGGACAGCCTGCTGCAGGGGCAGGGCATTGCTACAAGACTGATCGAATCGCTCTTAAACCTTGCCGGACAGGCCGGATGTGAGAGGGTGTCGGTTGTAACCACCAACGACAACCTCAACGCCCTGCGCTTTTACCAGAAACGGGGCTTTTTGCTGTCGGCTCTCTATCCTGGATCGGTCGACTGCGCGCGCAGGCAAAAACCACAAATTCCAACTGTGGGGGAATATGGAATCCCCCTGCACACCGAGATCGAGTTGGAAAGGAGCATCACAAGTGCCACAGAACAGCCATAATTTAGAGCGGGAGCTCACCTTTGCTTCCAAGGTAAAGGGGGAGATCAGCCGCAACAAGGGGCTGATCGCCCGCAATAAAAAGGCCTTTTCCTATGGGATGTTGCTGTGCGCCAAAAGCTTTTCACAGCACAGCATCACAATGACGACCGAGAACCGCCATGCGGCCAAATTGTACGCCAAACTTATCTTTCAGCAGGTGCCGATGCGCACCAGCGTCACCACGCGGGAATACAACGGCAACTTTCAGCAGCCCACCTATGCAGTCAGCGTAGACGATGAGGAGGACCGCAAGACGCTGCTGGGATTTTTTGGAGAAGGGGAGGCGCTGCTGCACGACGAGCGCGATTGCCACGCCTTTTTGGCCGGTGCGGTGATGAGTTCGGCCAATATCAGCGATCCGCGCAAGGACTATCACCTTGAATTTGTTCTCTCCAGCGAACCGATTGCGCAGTTTCTCATGCAGGTGCTGGAGCGGTTGCACCTCAACTTTAAGCATACGACCCGCCGCGGCCAACCGCTGGTCTACTGCAAGGACAGCAAGTCCATCGAGGAGCTGCTCACCATGGTGGGGGCGACCGGAGCGATGATGGATGTCGTCAACGTCAAAATCTATAAGGATATGCGAAACAAGGTCAATCGAGTTACCAACTGCGAGACCTCCAATATCGAAAAGACGGTGAGCGCTGCAACTGTGCAGGCAGCGGATATCCGATATCTCAAACAGACCGGCGTCTTTGATACCTTGGAGGTGCCGCTCAAGGTTACGGGGGAGGCGCGGCTGGAAAATCCAGATATGTCTCTCCGGGAGCTCGGAGAGCTGCTCGGCGTCTCCCGGTCGGGAATCAACCACCGGCTGCAAAAGCTCAGCCAGATTGCAAAGCGGGTGAAACAGGAGCGAGAATAGGCAGTTTGCAAAAGACAGGAAGGAGCGGTTTTGTTGACAGATCAATTTGTCCACCTGCACGTCCACAGCGAGTACAGCCTTTTGGATGGGGCGTGCCGGATCAAACAGCTGATCCAGCGGGTAAAGGAGCTTGGACAGGATGCGGTGGCCATCACAGACCACGGCGCGATGTACGGCGCCATCGACTTTTATAAGGAAGCAAAGGCAAACGGCATCCGCCCCATCATCGGGTGCGAGGTGTATGTTGCGCCGCGCAGCCGCTTTGATAAGGTCAACGGACTGGATACCTCCCCGTACCACCTGGTTTTGCTGTGCGAAAATCAGACCGGCTACCAAAATCTCATCAAGATTGTCTCCCGCAGCTTCACAGAGGGCTTTTACTTTAAACCCCGCATCGACCGGGAACTGCTCAAGGAGCACTCGGAGGGATTGATCGCCCTGTCTGCCTGCCTGGCGGGAGAGGTGCCCAGAGCGCTGAGCCAAAACGATTACCAGAAGGCCAAGGAAGCGGCACAATTTTATCTGAGCGTATTTGGCCGGGACCACTACTTTATCGAGCTGCAAAATCACGGCATCCGTCAGCAGCAGCGCATCTTTGGCGACCTGATTCGTCTGGCCAGGGAATTGGATGTCGGCCTTGTCGCAACCAACGACTGCCACTACCTTGCAAAAGAGGACAGCATGACCCAGAAAGTCTTGCTGAGTATTCAGACAAACCATACCCTCGAAGAGGACAACGGCATGGAGTTTGAAACAGAAGAATTCTATGTCAAGAGCCGCCAGCAGATGTTCGATGCGATGCGGGAGTGTACCGCGGATGAACAGGCTATCCAGCAGGCACTGGATAACACCGTCAAAATTGCCCAGCGCTGTGAGGTGGAGTTTACCTTCGGCCACCACATCCTGCCAAAGTTTGAGGTCCCCGACGGCAAGGACAACGTCACCTTCTTTAGAGAACGGTGCTGGGCAGGATTTTGGCAGCGGTATGGGGAAAATGCGCCCCAGGAATATAAGGAACGGCTGGAATATGAGCTGTCGGTCATCGAGAAGATGGGATATGTCGACTACTACCTGATTGTGTGGGACTTTGTCGACTACGCCAAACGCAGCGGCATACCGGTCGGCCCGGGCAGAGGTTCGGGTGCCGGCAGCATCGCCGCCTACTGCATCGGCATCACCGGCATCGACCCGATGAAGTACAACCTCCTTTTCGAGCGCTTTTTGAATCCAGAGCGGGTGAGCATGCCGGACTTCGACATCGACTTTTGCTATGAACGCCGCGAGGAGGTCATCGACTACGTCATCCGCAAGTATGGAAAAGACCGGGTGGCGCAGATCATCACCTTTGGCACAATGGCCGCCCGAAACAGCGTGCGGGATGTCGGCAGGGTCATGGGGCTGGATTATCAGCAGGTGGACAAGGTGGCAAAGGCCATCCCGATGGAGCTGCACATTACCATTGCACAGGCTCTGGAGCGCGCCCCGGAACTGCGCGCGATGTACGACAGCGACCCGCAGGTGCATGAGCTGATCGATCACGCCTCCAAGATCGAGGGGATGCCCCGCCATGCCTCCACCCACGCCGCAGGCGTCGTCATTGCGCGCGACTCGGTGGAAAAGTATGTGCCGCTGGCTAAAAACGATGAGGCAATCGTCACCCAGTATACCATGACCACCCTGGAGGAACTGGGTCTGCTGAAGATGGATTTTCTGGGCTTGCGCAACCTCACCGTCATCAGCGACGCCCAGAAGATGATTCGCCGCTTCCAACCGGATTTTGATATCGAGAAGGTGTCCCTCTCGGACCCGCTGACCTTCGAGATGATGTCCAAGGGACAGGCCAAAGGCGTGTTCCAGTTCGAGTCGGGCGGCATGCGGCAGGTGCTTGTGCAGCTCAAACCCGAGTCGGTCGAGGATTTGATTGCGGTCATCTCGCTGTACCGCCCCGGCCCAATGGAGTCCATTCCCAAATACATCCGTAACCGCCACAATCCACAGGAGATTTCCTATAAGACGCCGCTATTAAAGGATATCCTCGACGTCACCTACGGCTGCATCGTCTATCAGGAGCAGGTCATGCAGATCTGCCGCAAACTTGCCGGTTACTCCTACGGGCGGGCGGATCTGGTGCGCCGCGCCATGTCCAAAAAGAAACACGACGTCATGGAGCAGGAGCGCCACAACTTTATCTGGGGCGCCAAGAAGGAGGACGGCTCGGTCGAATGTGTCGGGTGCGTGGCAAACGGCATCTCGCCGGAGGTTGCAAACGAGCTGTTTGACGAGATGAGCTCCTTTGCCTCCTATGCTTTTAATAAATCCCACGCGGCAGCTTATGCCATCGTCGCCTATCGCACCGCCTACCTCAAGGCCCATTATCCGAAGGAGTATATGGCCGCGCTGCTAACCAGCATTTTGGACAACACCGATAAGATGCTCGG
The DNA here is from genome assembly GCA_019423685.1 of Clostridiales bacterium. Classification (GTDB taxonomy): domain Bacteria; phylum Bacillota; class Clostridia; order Oscillospirales; family Ruminococcaceae; genus Negativibacillus. The sequence goes on from JAHZAY010000004.1 coordinate 103,849, forward strand.
CTATATCAAAGAGTGTGAGCAGATGCGCATCAAGATCCTGCCGCCGGACATCAACCGCAGCGCGACCGGTTTTACCGTCGAGGATGGCCGCATCCGGTTTGGCTTTTTGGGTGTCAAAAACCTGGGCAAAGGGGTCATGGAGGAGCTGGTGCGGGAACGCAGCAGTAACGGCCCTTTTGAGAGCTTGGAAGATTTGTTTGAGCGGATGCACGGCAGAGACTTAAATAAGCGCGCGGTCGAAAGCCTCATCAAGTGCGGCGCACTGGATGGGATGGGCTATAACCGGCGGGAGATGCTCGAGGGCTACCAGGCAATCCTGATGGATATTGACGACCGGTACAAAAATAATCTGGAAGGGCAGCTCAACCTGTTTGATTCTCCGGAGCTTGCCCCAAAAAAGAGCCAGCGCACCCTCCCGCACAAGGAGGAGTTCCCCCCACAGATCAAGCTTGCGATGGAAAAAGAGGTCACTGGACTGTATGTTTCGGGACATCCGCTCGCACAGTATCAGGAATTGGCAAAGCAGCTGGACACTGTGGAGCTGGAGGAACTGCTGCCGGAGGAGAGCGAGGATGCCCAGATGGAGATGAGCCCGCGGAAATATCCAGACGGCAGCATCGTGCGGGTATTGTGTATCGTCACGGCAAAAAAGACCCGCATTCTCAAGCGCCGCGGCTATATGGCCATCATCACCTTGGAGGATACCAGCGGTTCAATCGAGATGTTGGCCTTTCCACCACTGTACGATCAGTATCGAGATATGCTTGAGGAAAATCAGATTCTCTGTGTCGAGGCGCGCTTGAGCGTCAAGGAGGAGGAAACCAAGCTGATCTGTAGGTCGGTGACCCGCGCGCAGGATCTGGTGGAAGGGCAGATGCCTATGCAGGAGATGGCTGCCCGGCCTAAGGAGGACAAGGTGTCCGCTCCAAAACAGGAGCCGGTAATCCGCACAAAGACAGGCAAGCGCCCGGGACTTTATCTGCGCGTTCCATCGCAGGAAAGCCGGGAGTTTGTCAAGTCGGAACAGTACCTCGACATCTTTGAGGGGGAAACGCCGGTGTATTACTACTTTTTGGATACCGGCAAGCTGGCCTGTGCTCCGCGCAGATTGTGGGTGAGTCTCAACGATCCTCTGTGCCGCCAGCTGAGCAAGGTGCTCGGCGGCGACAATGTCGCTCTGGTGGTGACAGGGAAATAACCGTATAGGGAAAAGCTTTGGGAAGAACAGCTTGTTTTGCACAGCAAGCTGTTCTTTTTTTATAGCACAATCGAACGAAACGATCAAAATATGTTTACAAATCCCCAGTAAAAAAATCGCTTTTTGTATGGTATTCTGGTGCAAGAAAAAAGTGCAGACTGGCTTTCAAAAAGCTGGGAAATCGGGTGCGCCAAAAAGGTAAACGCGGATAAAAATGGTGATACCTGTGAGAAGAAAAGGCAAAATTTGTCCTTTTTTCCAAAATAAGCTTTTTCATTGTCAAAAGCTGTCGCTGTACTTGATTCTTTTACCAAAATACGCTATACTAGCGTTGATTGCTTCATTAACAATCTTATCGCTTGTAGGGGGAAGAGAGCACAGTTGTACGATGTGGTGTGCGGCGTGCCCAGGGGAAGCTGGCAGTCCGGAAAATGGACTTGTCTGTCGTGAGAATGGAGGAGTATTATGAACGAGAAAAACCAGAAGGTCATCGGTGTTTTGACCAGTGGCGGCGACGCGCCGGGCATGAATGCTGCGGTGCGCGCAGTGGTCAGAACAGCAATTAAGAAGAACATGTCGGTCATGGGAATTCGCCGCGGCTATAATGGTCTGATTAACGGCGATATGTCCGAGATGAATATCCGCTCGGTCTCCAATGTCCTGCATCGCGGCGGCACCATGCTGCTGACCGCTCGCTGCAACGAGTTTAAAACCGAGGAGGGCCAGATGCAGGCTGTGGGCGTCTGCAAAGAGCTCGGAATTGACGGACTGGTTATCATCGGTGGCGACGGCTCCTTCATGGGTGCGCGTGCGCTCTCGCTCAAAGGCGTTCCGTGCATCGGCGTGCCGGGCACCATCGACAACGATATCGCCTGCACCGATTACACCATCGGTTTTGATACCGCACTCAATACAGCTGTTGAGGCGATCGACCGCCTGCGCGACACTTCCGAGTCGCACGACCGCTGCTCGGTGGTAGAGGTCATGGGACACGGCGCCGGCCACCTTGCGCTGTATGCCAGTGTAGCCTGCGGCGGCACTGCTTGCTGGGTCAACGAGATCGGATTTGACGTAGATCGCGATGTCATCCAGAAGATGCTCAGCACGCTGCGCACCGGCAAACACAACTTCATCATCATCGTCTCGGAGGGAATCACCGATGTGCACCGCCTGGCACGCTACATCGAGGAAAAGACAGGAGTAGAATCCCGCGCAACGGTACTCGGTCACATCCAGCGTGGAGGAAGCCCGACAGCGCGCGACCGCATCATTGCCAGCCAGATGGGCTATTATGCGGTGGAGCTGCTCGAACAGGGAATCGGCAACCGCGTCGTCATCCAGAAGGACGGCAAGATCACCGATTTTGATATTTTGGAAGCCCTGACAATGCACAAAGGCCTGGACCCATACCTGCTGCAGGTCAACGAGACGATCAATATCTAAGGACAGGTAGGAGCTGCTGGAGAAATGTGCCGGCAGCTCTTTTTTATAGCAGATGAAAAGGAGAGGATAGGGAAATGGAAATAGAGCGAAAATTTCTGATCCGCTGGGATGAGATACAGTCTCTGGGACTGCCGGAGGTGCGTTCGGCGCAGAGTTGGCAGGGATATTTGAGCGCAGCGACGCCGGTGGTGCGCATCCGCAAACGGGACTTTGCAGACGGCCACACCGACTATATCCTGTGCATCAAGGGAAAAGGCAAGTTGGCGCGCGAAGAGATTGAAAAGGAGCTCAGCCCGGAGGAATTTCATGCTCTGGAAGGGATGCTGCCCATCCCGATGATTCACAAGGATTACCATGTGTACCGCCTGCCGGACGGACATCTGTTGGAGTGCAGCCTGGTAGATGGCAAGTTTGCCTATGCGGAGGTCGAGTTTGACAGTGTAGAGGAGGCAAAAGCGTTTGAGATGCCGCCCTACCTGCACAAAGATGTGACCGAGGACCCGTATTATTCGATGTCGGGTTACTGGAAACGCAAACAGATCACCGTTTCGTTCGCTCTGTAACAGGGCAATCCAAAAGGCCGAGACCAATTTAATGGTCCCGGCCTTTTTTGATGTTCTGCGATTTACCAAACTGTGCGCTTTGGAAAATGGTTGCTAGAGGCCAAGTTTCTGACGAATGATGGCGATCTGTTCGGCGGTTGGCTCCCAGCTCAAATCCAGCTGCAAGATGCAGCCCGGCGCATAGCAGACGTAAAATTCCGGCAGCGCTTCCTCCCCGATGTGGCGCTGATACACGGCACTGGCTCCCCACTCGGGCGCCTGCACCAGCAAAAAAGTGTCTTTTTGGGAATCAAACGGATCATAGATAAACTTTTCTTCTGATTTGAGAAGCGATTTTAACACAGGCTCATACCAGAAGGGCTGTTTGAGGCGAATCACAGTATAGAGCAGGCGTTCGTCACCCCCCAGCTCGTCGGGAAAGCCGGTCTGGCTTGCCTTGAGCACCGAAGCGAGGGGAGAGGATTGTGCTGTCAGCTCGCAGGAATAGTGCGGGTAATCGGTGGGGCGCAGATCCTCCACCGTGAGGGGAATGGGGTCGTTGTAGACCTTCCAATCCCAGGTGCTGCTTCCGTTTTGGGTGGTGTAGATGTAGGCCGGTTGCTTTTCAAAGATTCCCAGATCATGCAGCCGGCTAAAGAAAAATGTCTGTCCAAAACCGTACCCGACGCTTAGCACCACAATCAGTACGCCGATTGCAGCGATGTTGGCCTCTCTTCCAAAGCCCTTTTTTCGCATCATCGAGCGTGCGCCCAAGATGACGGCAATCATCGCAGCGGTTGCGGCAACCGGAACCAAAAGGATGACCCAACGGGAACCGAGTGTGAAGAGATAGAGCACCAGCAGCAGGAGTACCATCCCGCTCATGATCCTTTCTGGCAGAGAGCGGAGGGGGCCGCTTTCGATGCAGCTTCCGCCCCTTGCAATCGAGCGTTGGGAACGCCGGCGCCAGAGATAGTAGCCTATAAGAGCAATTCCCACGTCCACAATAGCCAGCAACGGCAGGGCAATGACAATTAAGCGGGAGTTGCTTGCAAGGGAGAAGGCGAGGTCCTCCGACGCAGTTATGAGCTGCAAAACCAAAAGCAGAATCATCAGGCCCAGAAGGAGAAAGTTGCCGGGTAAAAAGTTTTTGCGCATACAGCGGTGGATATTTTCCAGGCGGCTGAATTCGTCTGTCTCCAGCGGGACGGCATTGAGGTTTTCGTTGTAAAAAATTTGCATCTGTGCCCACTGGGTGGTGAACTGCCAACCGGCGGCCTGACAGTACTCCATAAAATCCTGCTGGTGTTCGGTGGGCTCGGGATTAAAGTCAGAAGCTTCTGGAAAATAGGTGACAGCAAAGCGCAGCGGCGTGGGCTGAATCCGGCGATAGGTCCAAAAGTAGTTGCTGATTTTGGAGATCATCCACCCCTTTTGGGCCATCTTTTCCAGATGACGGGCAATTCCCTGGTAGTCATAAAACCGAAAAAATTCGATTCTTCTCTTTGTCTTTCTCATACTTTTTCTCCTCCTTGTTCCCCCATCAAGTTTTGGTAGTCCTGCAACTGCTGCTGCATCCGCTGGCACTCTTCGCGCAGCGCCTGCTTGCCTTTTTCTGTGAGCACATAGGTGCGCTTTCTCCCAAAGGAGGCGGTTTCTTCGATCATCCCTGCCAGCCGAAAGCTGTCCAAAAGGTTGTACAGCGTCCCGGGGCCGATGGGAACTCTGCCCTTGGTGATCTGTTCCACCTGGGCCATGATGTCGATGCCGCAGCAGGGGGTGCGCAGCGATAGAAGAATGTAAAACATCTGCTCGGTTAAGGTTTGAAATTTTTCTCGGGGCATCCGCTTCCTCCTCTCTATCGAATATCGATATTTCTTGCCTTCATTATAATATCGATTATCGAGATTGTCAAGGGAGGAGGCAAAAAGCTTCAAAAGTGCGTTGGGAAGTGCTGGGGAAACAAGGGGTGCGACGATAAAAAAAGCCCCTCCGCCAAGCTTAGCGGAGGGGTGAGAAAAAGTTATGCGTTATATCGTTGCGCCAAAAATTCGGGGGTAAAGCGTTTAAAGCGCACCGCACACAGGATGCCGCGGACGCACAGGTCGCAGACCATCGCAATCCAGGAGCCGGCAAGGCCAATTTTGAAGCCAAAAACCAGGATGGGGGCCAGGGTGCAGCGCACCGCCCACATGCCGATGAGGGAAATAGCCAGCGGGAAACGGGTGTCTCCCAATCCTCTGAGCGCACCGGAAAGGACGATGGAAACGCCGAACAGCGGCTCGGCCACCGCAACGATGCGCAGCATGTTGGCAGCCTGCTCGATAACGGCCGGATCGGAGGAAAAGATGCTGGAGAGCGGGGTGGCAAAGAGGAAGAGCAAAAGCCCCATGAAGGAGGAGCAGGCAAGGCCCATCAGTCCGGAAAGCTTTCCGAAGCGGCGGGCATCGTGAAACTCCTGCGCGCCGTAAGATTGGCCGACCAGAGCGGTAGCGGCGTAGGAGATGCCGTCTGCTGGCATGTAGCTCAAGCCTTCAGCGGTGACAGCGACGTGTGCAGCAGCCAGAGCAGTAGTGCCGAGCGATGCGTTGATGCGGGTGATGACGATCTGGCCTGCGCTGACGGTGGCGTGTTCCAGTGCCGTTGGAACGCCGAGTTCGAGCGCGCGGGCGATGATCTTGCGATCTGGTTTAAACCCGCCATCCCGCAGCGAGATGCGGTACTCCTTCTTGCCAAAGAGGGCGATGCAGGTGATGCCCAAGCCGGTGAGGGTGGTGGAGATGGTGGTGGCGACGGCAGCTCCTGCGACTCCCCAACCGGTGCCGGGGAGGACGATGCTCATGCCCAACAGGGTGGCGGAGCGGGTGGGATAGATAAAAAGGAAGTTGAGCAGGACGTTGAGAAGGTTGGCGGAGGTGTTGAGGATAAGCGGGGTGCGGGTGTCGCCCATGCAGCGCAGCACGGCGGAGAATGCATAGGAACCTGTCTGGAAGGGCAGCGAGAGCAGATAAATTTGCAGGTAACGGACAGCGTCCGGAATGACAGCGGCCTCTGCGCCCATCCATCTGGGAAGATGGGGAGAAATCAGCAGGCAGATAGCGGTGATGAAAAGCCCCATCGCGATGACGGCGATCAGCGTCTGTCGGATGATTCGGAGGGTTTGCGGCTTGTCTTTGGCACCGATCGAGTGGGCCACCTGGACAGAATAGCCCACGCCGATGGCGCTGAGGATGCTGCTGATGAGCCAGGTGGGGGAGGAGTTGATGGCCACAGCGGCGGTGGCGTTTGCACCGAGGGTGCCGACCATTGCCGTGTCGACATAGCGTACTAGGGTGAGCAGCAGCTGCTCGAGAATGGCAGGCCAGGCAAGGATCAGCAGTACCATGAGGTGGCTGCGGCTGCGGGAGTTGGAAGTGGACATGGGTGAAAGCCTCCTGAGGTTATATAGTACCTCCATTATACAGGATGAGAAGATGTTTGTAAAGTGAGTGAGAAGGAGAAAAATCCATAAAAAGAAAGTATTTGCTTTTGCTTCTTTCCCCGTATCCCGATGCAAACGGATTGTTTATATCGCTTTTAAAAGGCAAACAAAAAAGAAAACACTTGACTTAGAGTATACTCCATGTGGTATAGTAATAGAAGACTGCTGGTAATTCCCGGCAAAATTGATAGGAAAGTTGTGATTCGACCATGAACAAAAATGTGAAAACTCTGACGCTGGCTGCGCTCTTTCTGGCTCTCGGCCTGGTATTGCCCTTCTTCACCGGCCAAATTCCGCAAATCGGCAGCATGCTGCTCCCGATGCACATTCCGGTCTTTCTCTGCGGCCTGATCTGCGGCGGTCCCTGGGGTGCGCTGATCGGCTTTATTTTGCCGCTCATCCGCTTTGTCCTCTTTGGTATGCCACCGATTTTCCCGACCGGCATCGCCATGTGCTTTGAGCTGATGACCTATGGCTTTGCCGCAGGTTTTATTTATAACCACTCCCGCTGGCAGTGTGTTGTCTCGCTCTACCGCTCGCTGATCGCTGCTATGCTCATCGGCCGCGTCGTTTGGGGCATTGTGGAGGTCATTCTGCTGGGCCTCAGCGGCAGCGCCTTTACCTGGCAGGCATTCATCGCAGGGGCACTGCTCAACGCAATTCCCGGCATTATCCTGCAGCTGATCCTGATTCCGGCGGTCATGGTTGCGCTCAACCGCACAGGACTGGTGCCCTTTAAAAAGAAAGAAAAGGCAGTCAACCAATAGCCTGATCGCTTTGCGCATCTAAACCGACTAAAACACAGGGCAAAAGTTTAAGCCCATTTGCCCCTATAAAAAAAGACCTCCAAGCGGAGGTCTTTTTTTATAGAAAATAGGAAACTTTCCCATGTATTTGGAAGGATGAGCAAAAAGCAGCTTACAGGATGGAAATCTCGAGAACCTGCTATGCCTGCAGCGACAGGTCGATTTGTTCTTTGATTTGCTCCGGGGAGGTGCCGAGCGCGACGGCAAATTCTGCACAGATAATCTTCTGCGCAAAGGTCAGATAGCGCTGATCGATGTTGCTTAACTTTTTGTGGAGCTGGTTGGCGCGCTGCCGCTTGATGTACACCTCTTTAATGAGTGCCAGATATACGCCGGGGTCGTAGGAATCGGTCAGCTTTTGATAGTGCTCGTTGAGCTTGGCCGGTTGAGAGGAATAAAAGACCTGGGGTTCCAACTCGGGGATCTTGCGCATATATTCGCTTGCGGAATCGGAACTGATCGCCTCGCGGATGTGGACGGAGCTGTCCACCGGAACCATGATCTTCTCGTTGCCGTCGGCAAAGAGGGGCGAAAGCTCGTAATAAAGCCGATCGGGGCCGGTATGTCCGCGGCTTTGCGGGGTGCCGATGCCGTCGACGCGGCAGATGCCGTGCTTGCCATAAAGAATATAGGAGCCAACAGGAAACATAAGTAAAAAAACTCCTTTCTTACAAAAGATGGAACAAAAATTCCATCGAACACAGAACGAAAAAGAGGAAAAATATCCTCTTTTTTTATTATATCATATAGAATGACGAATCTTCAAAAGAAATTCTGTATAAAAATGATAAGTTCTACACGGGCAAAATGTCCTCTTTTTTAGAATACTAGAAGGAAAAAGAAGCTTTGTGGTTAGGATAATGGTGAAGAAGATGTGTGTGCGATGGAATGGCCCAGCAAAACGCGGCAAAAGAGGGCGACCACTTCGATGAATGGAAGAAAAAAAACTGCATGTGGCGGGCAAACCCATAGCCCTTTATACAAAAACATCCCGCGGGGTTGAGGCTCCGTTATCGGATTATGAAAAAATAATCAACCCCCTACCATTCCGTGTGAAAACATAGTATAATGAATCCAGAAGTAAGCAAGTCCATCTGAATTATCGGATAGGAAAGAGAGGTCAATTGATGAAAATTCTGATTATTGGCGGCGTTGCTGCCGGTACAAAAGCTGCCGCAAAGTTAAAGCGCCAGCTCCCAGGTGCGGAAGTTACCGTCATCACAAAGGGCAAGGATATCTCCTATGCCGGCTGTGGCCTGCCGTACTATGTTGGCGGACTGATCCAGGAAAAGGAACAGCTCATCGTCAACACCCCCGCTAAATTTACTGCTCTGACTGGGGCAAAAGTTCTCACCGAACGTGAGGTCACCCACCTCGACCCAGCATCCAAAACCCTCACCGCCAATAACCTGCGCACCGGTGCACAGGAATCGTATGATTTTGACGAGTGTGTCATCGCGTGCGGCGCTTCCTCCATCGTGCCTCCGCTGCCGGGTGTTTCCCTGCCGGGCGTCTTTACCATGCGCACGCCACAGGATGCCATCGACCTGCGCGAGTTCCTCGCACAGTCCGGTGCAAAACGTGCTGTTGTAGCCGGAGGCGGCTTCATCGGCCTGGAAGTTGCGGAGAACCTGATGGTTCAGGGCCTGTCGGTTACTGTCATCGATATGGCAGACCAGATTATGCCGGGATTTGATCCGGATATGGCCGACTATGCAAAGCGCCACCTCGAGTCTAAGGGAATTAAGGTTCGCCTGAACACCCGCCTGGAAGCAGTCCTCGGCGATGTACAGGCCACCGGTGTCAAGGTGCCGGATGGCGAGATCAAGGCTGATGTTGTCGTCCTCTCGCTGGGCATTCGTCCAAACACCGCCTTCTTGAAGGATACCGGCCTCGATATGATGCCAAACGGCACCATCGTGGTCGATCACCAGATGAAAACCAACCTCGACCACATTTGGGCAGCTGGCGACTGTGCCTGCGTCACCAACCGCATCACCGGTGAGCGCGCATGGTCCCCGATGGGCTCTTCGGCCAATATGGAGGGCAGAACACTCGCAGAGGCATTGTCCGGCGAGGACAGCTCCTTCCCGGGCGTGCTCGGCACTGCTGTCGTCAAACTGCCTGAGCTCAACGGCGGCAAGACCGGTTTGAGCGAGCAGGCCGCTCAAAAGGCTGGTTTTGATGTCATTTCGACCACCATCGTCACCGACGACAAGGCACACTATTATCCGGATGCCGGCCTGTTTATCATCAAGCTCATCGCCGATAAAGCTTCCCGCAAGCTTTTGGGTGTGCAGGTTCTGGGCAGCGGCGCCGTCGACAAGGTGACCGACGTCGGTGTTGTTGCGCTGACTATGGGCGCCACCGTCGACCAGCTGCAAAATATGGACATGGCGTATGCGCCTCCGTTCTCCACTGCAATCCATCCGTTTGTCACGGCGATCAATGTCCTCAAGAACAAGATGGACGGCAAGGTAGACAGCTTTACCCCATTCGAATTTATGCAGGGCAAGGCAGAGGGCTACCGCGTCATCGACACTGCCATCCTGCCAAAGGTTACTGGAGCACAGTATGTCGATCTGACTGCTGTCAACGGAGAGGTCAAGGGCCTTTCCAAGGATGAAAAACTGCTGCTGGTCTGCGACAAGGGCAAACGCGCATACCTGCTGCAAAATCGCCTGCGCCACTTTGGCTACACCAACACCAAGGTTCTGGAAGGTGGCTTGACCTTCAACCAGATGCCAAAGCAGCAGGGCAAGGTGACCATCAGCGATGAGGACATCAAGCGGGTAAAAGCTTGGGGCTTCCTCCACAACAAGGGCACCGACTGCTTTAATGCGCGCATCATCACCCGAAACGGCAAGATCACCGCGGAGGAAAATCAGTGCATCACCGAGGCTGCAAGACTCTTCGGCAGCGGCGACATCGAGATGACCTCCCGACTGACCATCGAGATTCCGGGTGTACCGTACGACAAGATCGACGAGTTCCGCGCGTATGTCGCAGAATATGGTCTGGAAACGGGCGGTACCGGATCGAAGGTAAGACCGGTTGTCTCCTGCAAGGGCACAACCTGCCAGTACGGCCTGCTCGACAGCTTCGACCTGTCCCGCAAGATTCACGACCGCTTCTATAAGGGCTATGAGTCGGTTAAACTGCCGCACAAATTTAAACTTGCTGTCGGCGGTTGCCCGAACAACTGCGTCAAACCAAACCTCAACGACCTGGGTATTGTAGGACAGCGCATTCCGCAGTTTGAGGCAAGCCTCTGCCGCGGCTGTAAGGTCTGCCAGGTAGAAAATACCTGCCCGGTCGGCGCAGCAAAGGTTGTAGACGGCATGCTCAAGATCGATAAAGATATCTGCAACAACTGTGGCCGCTGCGTCACCAAGTGCCCATTCAAGGCAATGCCGGACGGCCAGTATGGCTACCGCATCTATATCGGCGGACGTTGGGGCAAGAAGGTTGCACAGGGCAGACCGCTGGATCCGGTGTTCACCTCCGAAGAGGAAGTCATGAGCATCATCGAGAAGGCAATCCTGCTGTTCCGCGAACAGGGCAAGACCGGCGAGCGCTTCTCGGATACCATCGAGAGATTGGGCTTTGAGAATGTTCAGCAGCAGCTGCTCAGCGACGACATCCTCGCACGCAAGGATGAGATCCTCGGCGCCAAACTTCACCTGGTTGGCGGCGCAACCTGCTAATCGATTTTAGGCAATACACTTTTATAAAAATGCAAAGGGAGATGGCGGTCAGCCTTCTCCCTTTGCTGTATTCTTCCCCTTGCTGCACTTGCCTTTTTTGTATTTGCAGGAAAGGGGAGATGGATTGAGTAAAAAAAGGAGGCTTTGCACCGTGGAATTGGCATTGCCCTTGCTGCAACAGCTCCTCTCCCTTGCCAAAGAGGAGGATCTGGTCGTATTGGACCGCTTCTTTGCCTTGGAGGATGGTCGGGAGGTGCAGCTGCTCGGATTTCTGCCGCCGGAGGAAGCAGGACAGCAGCCGCAGTTGCTAGCACTGACCTTTGACCGCAGGGCCTGGGAGGAGGACTGGGAGTTAGAATGTCCACATCCCCACCGCAGGGCGCCGGCTACCCACCGCCAACAGCTCATCCAAGAGGAACAGACCTTGGAGCGCCCTACCCTCATCGACCAGGTTGATTCTGTTGCCGTGGGGACACACATGGTGGAGGTCACCGGCAGCAGTGCAGACAGCATCGGTCAAGAGCAGCTGCTGCTCATTGCGCGCTTTGTCAAGGCTGGGCTGAAGGCGGATAAGCTGGGCGGCACTTTTGCACACCAGTATCTGCACCGGCTGACGCTGGCACCTCCCTGGAATGAACTGTTGCCGCAGCTCTCCCATCTTGCCCGTTGTGCGTCCGAGCCGGTGCGCCTGATTGCGGCAGATACCACCCAAAGGGTTGCGGCGCACAAGCGGATGACCCTCTCGGTGGGTATGCGGGAGAGGGAATACCGCTGTGTGCTGCCGGATCGAGAGCATCGGTTTTGGGTGGAGCAGGTGCAGCTGTATGACCCGTGGGCACAGCAGAGGGAGTGCATCGAACAGTGGAGGGAGAGGGGAAGGTATACCCCGCAGCAGCTTGCACAGATACAGCGGGAGTTGGAGGAGCAGCTTGTCAATCTCTGTCCTCCCGGCAGGTTGCTGCCGATGATCCTTTATGAGAGCTTGCAGGACATCCAGTTGGATTTCTATGACCGGGAGTATCTGAACAGTCCGCCAGATGTGGGAAATCAAAGCGGCACCCTTGCGGTGGCTGCCGGGGGACAAGAGGTGGGCCCGCACGGGCATCGCTTGCGCTATTGTCTTTTGCAAACCCCGGTGACACCGGACACACGGCAGGTAAAGGCTGAACTGCTCTTTGCCTGGCTGCCCCAAAAAGGTCGGGAGATTGCGTTATAACAAAAAAGGGAGGACAGCATTGCTGTCCTCCCTTTTTTTAGTCTTGTGGGAAAAAGACCGCCCCGCTTGTATCCAAAAAGCAGTGCAGCTGCTGACCTTCCCGCAGTGCAGAGGGGCTGTCGTAGGATTTTTCAAAACGCAGTTGCTCGTGACGGAAGGTCGCCACGGTGCGCGCACCCTCGTACCGCAGCGATTCTACCACGACCAAAAAGTCGCCGGGCTGTTCGGGGTGCAGGGCATAGGAGCGCAGCATGAGGGTGTAGTCTCCGTCGGCAAGGGAATGAGGGGCCGCAATGGCAATTCCCTTTGCGTTGCTGTAAAATTGGTGCTGATGGATTGTACCGGACAGATAGGTGCAGTTGCCGAAATAGTCCGCCACGCTGCGGCTCACCGGCTGTTCATATACCTGTTGCGGGGTGTCGCACTGTGCAATGCTCCCGTCAAACATTACCGCCACGCGATCGGCCATCGAGAGTGCCTCCGAGCGGTCGTGAGTCACCAAAATGGTGGTCATCTTCAAACTGCGGTGCAGCTGCAAAACCAGCGCGCGCATCTCCTCCCGCAGGTTTTCATCCAGCGCAGAAAAGGGTTCATCCAGCAGCAAAACTTTCGGCTTTGCAGCAAGGGCGCGCGCCAGGGCGACGCGCTGCTGCTGGCCGCCGGAGAGTTTATCCACCCGTCGGGAGCTGTAGTCGAGCATCTGTACCTTCTGCAAAAATTCTTTGGCGGTTTCGAGCCGCTGGGCCTTGGGAATCCGCTGCATTTTCAGCGGGAAAGCCACATTTTCCAGCACGCTCATATTGGGAAACAGCCGCATGTCCTGAAACAGGATGACTGTCGGCCGCTTGTGTACTGGCGTATGGGTGATGTCCTGTCCAGCTAGCAGGATGGAGCCGGACTGTACCGGGTGGATGCCCGCAATGGATTTGAGCAGGGTGCTCTTTCCGCAGCCCGATGGCCCCAGCAGGGAGAGAAACTCTCCTTCGCGTACCTCCAGGGAGAGTGTATGCAGGATCGTTTCTCCCTGCAATGATACGGTGACCTTGTCAATTTTCAGCAGCATCGCCGCTACCTCCTTTCAAACAGCGGTGAATCAATCCCTCAAAAATGAGGAAGATCAGCAGAGCGCTTCCAATAAATGCCGCAGAATAGATCGACGAGAGCGCGCGGTCACCGCTCTGGATGTAGGGCACCAGCACCAGTGCAATGGTCTTGATGCGGCCGCCGCCTGCCATCAGGGTGGTGAAGTACTGGCTGTAGGAGATGATAAACGCCATGCTAAAAGAGGAAAAGATTCCCGGCAGCAGGGCAGGAAAGCTGACCTCCCAAAAGGCGCGCAGCGGCGTTGCGCCAAGCACCGCAGCCTGTTCCTCGAGTCGGCTTCCCAGGGCGCGGGTGAGGTCGGTGAGAAGGGAGGCCGAATAGGGGACGCAGCAGATCAGGTGCACCAATATTACCCCGGGGATGGTGTCTGAAAGGCCCAGACGAATCAGGGTGATCTGAATGCCCATGGCAAACACCGTAGCAGGTACCAAAAGCGGCAAAAAGGTGCCAAAACGGATGAGCCACTTCCCGCGAAACGAGTACAGTTCGGTTGCGCGGGCTGTCAGGATGCCGGTTGCCGTGCTCAATAGCGCCACCGCCGCCGACAGCGCGATGCTGCTGCCCAACAGCTGTGGCAGCTTGGCCGAACCGAACAGCAGTTCCTCGATTGTGCGCAGCGTCAGGCTTTGAGGCAAAAGATTGGGCCAGGGCCAGCGCCCGGTGACGCTCCACAATAGCAGTACGGCGCATGGAATCAGGATGATTGCCGCCGAGAGCAGCAGTACCAGGCGCAAAAAAAGGTGGCGGTTATACATGGACGTTCCCTCCCAGCTTTTTTGCAAGGCGATGGGTGAGCAGCGCATACACCAGCGCCATCGCGCAGGATAGCAAAAGGATGATCCCGTTCATCGCCATGGCGTAGGGGCGGTCGAGCAGGTCCGGACTCTGATAGGTCAGATAGGCCTGTACGGGTAGGGCTTTGGGCAGGGTGCTGCCGAGCAAAAAGGGCAGTTCATATCCTCCAAAGGCAAAGATGAAGATGATGAGGAAAGCCTTGAGGATAGCGGGGAGCGACAGCGGCAGGGTGATGGAAAAGAAGCTGCGCACAGCAGATGCGCCAAGATTTTGCGCTGCCTCCCCCAAGGTGGAGCGGACACTTGCCATCAGCGCAAGCACAAAGTAGGCGACAAACGGAATCTCTTTCCAAAGATAGGCCAGGATCGCCCCGGTGTAGGAGGAGGTGTATAAAAGCTGCGGAAACTGCGCGTAGTCGTCGATCAGCCCAAATGCAAAGCAAAGCCGCGCGATCAGTCCGGTTTGAGATAACAGGTTGACAGCGAACACTGCCACCACGGCATGAGGGGTGAGGATGGGCAGGCGGATGAGGTAATAGAGCGGGCTATTGCGCTTGGCAGATTGAATCAGCGCAAAGCACAGCAGCACACCGAAGATGCTGGCAAGGACAGCGGAGAGCAGCGCGATGCGCAGGCTCACCAGCATCGCAGCGGAAAATTCCGGCTGTGTCAGGATGTCGAGGTAATAGCGCAGCGTCGGTTCGGTGAGGCCGAAGGCAGGGATTATCCCAAGGCTTTGCAGCGCGACGTTCCAGATGGCCAGCAGCAACAGCGCCGTAATGATCAGAAAGGGCAGCAGGAGCAGTGGGAGCATTTTTTTGTTGTACATCGGATCTCTCCTTTGGGTGGCAGATGGGCAAAAACTTTTGGATAAGGGCGCTGTTTTGGACAGCTTGACAGCAGAATGGGCACGCATCACCTGACCGCTAATTGGGCCAGGGCATCGGCGTGCCCATAGGGAAAAAAGGTGGGTCAAACAGTGCGCAGCAAACTTGATAAATGGTACAAAATAAGCCCATACTAGTTGCAGCATAAAAAGATCATACCGCCAGCAGCTTGGAAAGTCAAGCACAAAACGGCGCGCAGGGAGCTATTTGCCGACAACCTCGTCAAGCCAGATCTCCTCGATGATGGGGACAAGGTTTGCGGGCATTTCGGGCAGGCGATGGGAGAGCAGATCGGCCTGCGAAAGGACGCCTTCGCCCAGATCGACGGCATCGAAGGCCGCCTTTTCTTGGTCGCTGAGCTTGTCGTAGCTGACAACCGGCAGTTCGCGCAGCTGCTCATATTGGGTCAGCTGCATGTCGGCAGAGAGGATGGCGTTGATGACCACCATGGCGCCAGCTTTGTTTGGGGAGTTGAAGGCGATCGCCATGTAGTTTGTGTTGCCGATGGTGCCGTTGTCAAAGACAAAGGTGCGGGTGGTGTCGGCATAGGTTCCTTCCGCAATGCCGGTGGCGACGCTGAAGGGGCTGTAGCTCATGTTCAGCACAACCTCTCCGTCCGAAAACATCGCGTCCAGCGCAGTGGAGGATTCCGGAAAGGTCTTTCCTTCGTTCCAGAGGTATGGGTTTAATTCGCGCAGATATTCCAGCGCCGGTTCGATGGCTGCCTTGACGGCGTCGTAATCCGGCTGCATGTCCTGAAACTGCTCCCAACCACACAGTTCATAGATGATGTTGCGCACAAAGGCGCTGCCGGTGAAATCGGGCAGTGCGGGGTAGGTGACCTTTCCCGGATATTGCTTGCAGAAGTCCAGCAGCTCCTGAGCCGATGCAGGCTCTTCCGGTGTGACGGCGCTGTCGTGAAAGAGAACCACTTGTGCCTTGGCGTAAGGGGCTTCATACCCCTCAATGGGCATGCAGAAATCGTTGAGGGTTTCTGGGTCGGTCAGGTCGACATAGTTTTCCATGTTGGGCAGTTTGTCGGTGAAGGGACCGTACAGCAGGCCGTTGTCCTTGGCCGAGTAGAAGTTCTCACCGTTGATCCAGATCATGTCGATGCTTCCAGAGGTGCTGTTTGCCTGCTTTTCGCCCGAGAGCTTGGAGAGAATGTCGTTGATGTCCATCCCGACAACTTCCAGTGTGATGTCATAGTTTTCTTTCACATAGTCGGCGACGGTGGTGTTGAGCCAGTTGTTTCGGTTTTCGTCTCCGCCCCATCCGTAAAAGGTGACGGTGGTGCCGCGCGCAGCCTCTACAATCTCGTCCCATTCGGCGCTGGCCAGGTCCAGATCAGCGCTCTCCTGTTTGGAGCAACCTGTAAAACACAGCAGCGTCGCAAAGACAAGCAAGAGGGAAAGCAGTTTTTTCATAAGTTGAAATTCTCCTTTTTTAGGTTTGCTAAAATTACCTTGTGTGATATGTTTGTTTTATGAATATTTTAGATGATGGGTGGGGAGGTTGTCAAGCAAAGGCGGTTTATCTAGGTCAACACATTGAGAAAATCAATGACAGATGCCAAAATCAGAAAAAAGTTTCATAGCTTCAAGACTTGCCAACCAGGCGGGGATAGGATATAGTAGGAATGATGAAGAGGAGGAAACAACCAAAATGGAAAAAATCATCTTTGATTGTGACAATACTGCCGGCATCGCTGGCTACCCGATGGATGATGCGCTGGCTTTTTTGTATGTGCTGGGCAACCATCAACGAGCAAAGGTGCTGGCTTTTTGCTGCACCTTTGGAAATGGAACGGCCGACCAGGTGTATGAGAGCTCCCAGGAGCTGCTCAAAGAGATCGGGCTTTTTGGAGAGATTCCGCTTTACTGCGGGGCCGGACAGGGGGAAGACCCGCGCAGCCAGAGTGCGGAAAAGATTGTGGAGCTGGCCAACCGCTATCCGGGGGAGGTATCCTTCCTCGGGTTGGGCTCGCTGACAAACCTGTACGGGGCAATGTGTCTGGATGAAACAGTTCTGGACAAGCTCAAGGCGGTTGTGTTGATGGGCGGCATCACCGAGCCGCTGATTACCCACGGCAAGCCCTGCCCGGAACTTAACTTTTCAGTCCATGCCAAAGCCTCTGCACAGGTGCTGGGAAGCGGAAAGCGCATCACCATTTTGACTGGAAACAACTGTCTTCCAGTTTCTTACCTACCAAAAGAGGAATTTATGGCACAGATGAAGGTGCAGCAGAGCAAGGTCGGGGCGTACATTGCGCAAAAATGTGGTTATCGCTTTGATGTGCGCAAGGCTGTCTACGGCGAGGAGGGCTCTTATTGCTGGGATGCGGTCGCTGCGGCCTACCTGCTTTACCCTGAATTGTTTGTCGACCAGCTGGTTCGCTGTGATATCGGTCAACAGAACCTCGAAACCGGCTTTTTACACCCGTCCGATACCGGTGCGTCGCTGCTGAACCTGCCACAGGCCAGGGATGCCGCCGCGTTTCGCAAAAACCTCTATGCGAGCTGGTCGGCGCTCAAGCTTGCGCCCTTTGCAGAATAGGGGGAAGCGGAATGAAAAGAGCAGTCATCTGCTTGACTCGTGTGCCCATCGCGGGCAAAACAAAGACCCGATTGATGCCGTTGCTGGGCGGTGCGCGGTGCGCCGCACTGCACACCGCCTTTTTGCAGGATCTCTCGCAGGTCTATCAGAGCTTGCAGGCCGATCTGTTTGTGGCCTATACCCCGGAAGATGGGTGGGAACAGCTGCGGGAGATTTTCCCTACAGCGACAGCCTTTTTTCCGCAGTGTTCAGGCGGCTTGGGCGAGAGGATGGATACGGCCATACAGTCGGTGTTGGACAGAGGGTATGAAGCGTGCGTCCTGACGGGCAGCGACCTGCCGGCGCTGCAGGCACTTCACTTTGAGAGAGCTTTTGCGGCGCTTCAAAGTGCAGACCTTGTCATCGGCCCCTCGCTCGACGGTGGGTATTACCTCATCGGCATGAAAAGGCCCTGCCCAGAACTGTTTATGAATCAAGCCTATGGGGGCAGCAACGTCTTTGAGTCGACCTGCCGGGCGGCAAACAAGGCGGGCAGGACGATCGATTCGGTTCTTCCCTGCGGGGATGTGGACACCCCCGGGGACTTGAGGCGACTTTGGGGAGAAATCGAAGCGGGAAAGGTGCACTGTCCGCACACGGCCGCCTTTTTGCGGCAACTGGTGCAGACAATGAAGATATAGGCCGCCGGGAGACAGCACAAAAAAATTGCCGCCGCTTTGGTGGCAGTTTGAAAAATAGGGAGCAGATGGACAGATGATGCGTTACGAGGATATTGTAGCCTACGCACAAAGCGGGGCATTTTTAAAACAGTTGGGATTGCCGGAAGGAACACAGCTGGATTTGCAGCTGCTCGGGCAGGGGGAATACAACAGAAATTACAGCTTTCTCCATCCTAAGACGGGGAAAAAGCTGGTGCTGCGGATCAATACCGGCAGTCAGATGCACCTGCAAGACCAAATCGGCTATGAGTTTGGGGCGCTTCAAGCGCTGCAAAGCAGCGGCCGTACGCCAAAACCCTATTTTTGCGACCGGCAGGCGGGCGCACTGGTGATGGAGTGGCTGCCCGGACGTCCGCTGCGCTATGAAAAGGACCTTGAAGAGGCGGCGAAGATTTTGGCGGACATCCACACCACACCGGTTGCACAGGACAGCACGCTCCTTTCTCCTAAGAGGCCTGCGCGGGCAATCTACGAGGAATGCCTCGAGATGGTGTCCCACTACTACAGCTGGAACAAGGCGGAGAAAGCGATCTGCCGGCTGTTGGAGCAAATAGTGGAGGAGGTGGGCAAGCTGCCGCTGGACGCACCGGCCACCTCGCCGCGGTGCATCGTCAATACCGAGCTCAATTCGGGAAATTTTCTAATCCAGCAGGACAGACACAGCTACCTGGTCGATTGGGAAAAACCGCTGCTCAGCGAGCCGGAACAGGATCTGGGCCACTTCCTTGCACCGACCACCACCTTTTGGAAGACCGACGTCATCCTCACACCGGAACAAATCCGCCAGTTTGTGGAGTGCTACCGGCGCGCAGTGGGAGACCGTCTGGACCTTGCGCACCTTCAGGAGCGGTTGCCGCTGTACTTCACGGTGACCTGTTTGAGAGGGGTGACCTGGTGCGCCATGGCGCTGCGGGAATACGACGACCCGGCCCGCCCGCTGACCAATGCCAGCACACTCCAAAAGATACAGCAGTATCTCTCGACCGATTTTCTGGAGCGCCTGCTGCGCGACTATGTGCGGCAGAACTTCTTAAAGGAAGAGTAGCACAAAAAGAAAGATGGGTGCAGCTTTGCAGGGGTGTGGAGAGTAAAGCACAAAACAGCAAGGCAGCAGGAGAAAGGGGACGGATTGGATGCGTGTGTCGGTAATTGTGCCGGTGCTCAACGAAATTGAAAAGGTAGAGAGTTTTTTGTCGATGCTGCAAAGTCTGCCGGGAGACTGGGAGGTCCTCTTTGCAGACGGCGGCAGCACCGACGGGACCAGGGAACGGTTGCAGGGACGGGCAAGGGTGATCGACTGCCCCAAGGGGCGCGCCCGCCAGATGAACGCCGCGGCGAAAAAATCTACAGGCGATGTGCTCTGGTTTGTCCACTGTGACAGCATCTTGCCGGACGGGGCATACCGGCAGATTGTACAGGCGGTGCAGACTGGGACAAGGTTTGGTTGCTTTCAGATTGCTTTTGATTATCAAGGACCATTTATGGGATGCAATACCGCACTTTCCAACCGGAGGGCGAAGCGCGGCAGAATTGCATTTGGGGACCAGGGAATCTTTATGACGCGGGAGCTGTTCGAAGAGATTGGGGGCTTTCCCGATCTGCCGATTATGGAGGACTATGAGCTTTCCTTGTCGCTCAAGCGCGCAAACATTCCGCTGACAGTGTTGGACAGCAGCATCGTTACCTCCGGCAGGCGCTATGCACGCCGCATGCCGCTGTTGACCATGGCCCAGATGTTTGGCCTGCGCTGCCTGTACCGCATGGGTGTCAGTCCCCAGAAGATCGCGCAGCTGTATCGGGATATTCGGTGAGCTTTTTGGATTGGATTGTCCCGCCGCAGTTGGGATTCGATTGTAACGAAAAAGACTCTTTTTCGCACGACCGGTACGCAACAGAAGCTAGTGCAAGAAGTGGGAAAGAATTTTTGCAAAAAAAGTGCCTGTGAAAGGTCATCAGGATGAAAGGTTGAAGCGGGTAAACGATTTTGCTATAATATGGGCAATAAAGTACAAAAGGGGATGAAAAGGTGGAACTTCGTGTCCTGCAATATTTTCTTGCCGTTGCCCGGGAAGAAAACTTTACCAAAGCCGCCCAGTCGCTTCATGTCTCCCAACCAACCCTTTCGCGGCAGATAGCGCAGCTGGAAGAGGAGTTGGGGGTCATCCTGTTTGACCGCAACAGCCGCAACATTGCCCTCACAGAGGATGGCATGATCCTTAAAAGACGCGCGCAGGAGTTGGTCTCTTTGGCGGAAAAGACCCGCCGAGATCTCAGCCACAGGGAGAGGGAATTCACCGGCAGCATTGCCATTGGCAGCGGAGAATTTCAGTCGACCCGCGTCCTTTCTCAGATCATCGCAGCCTTTTGTGCACAGCACCCCTTGGTCCAGTATGAGATTTACAGCGGCAACTCGGACAATATCCGCGACTACACCGAACGCGGGCTTTTGGATGTGAGCTTGATCGCAGAGCCGGTGGACATCCGCAAATATGACTTTTTGCCCATGCCGCTCAAGGAGCAATGGGGCGTGTGGGTGCGCTCGGAAAGCCCTTTGGCAAAACAGAGCAGAATCCGTCCGGAAGATTTGGCGGGCCAACGGCTGATCGTTTCGTCCAGAGACTTTGTCAAGAGCATTCTCAAAAGGTGGTTTGGCGATTACGCCAACCATGTCCAGACGGTTGCATATGGGAATCTGCTCTACAACCAGGTAGCGCTTGCACAACAAAATATGGGTGTTGTTTTGGGCATTCGGCTGGATTGCAGCTATGATGGACTGCGATTTGTTCCGCTCGATCCTGCCTTTGAAACCAATACCGTCCTCGCCTGGAAAAAAGAGCAGGTATTTACCCCCACGACGGCGGCGTTTCTTGCGTTTGCACAGCAATACATAAAAAGCATGTAAAGCAATAAAATATAAGTATTAGACATAGAATCCAAAATACAGTACAATGAAGGTGTCCTAGAAAAGGACACCTTTATTTTTTGTAGGGGGCAATAAGATGACGATCGAGGAGGCCAGCGACCGATACAATATTCCGGTGGAGGTGCTGCGGGAGTATGAGAGCTGGGGCCTTTGCAGAAAAGGTGAAAGAAAAGCAGATGGGACATACAGCGAAGAAACGCTCACCCAGTTGAGCACCCTGATGACACTGCACGGAATTGGTTTTAACAGCGAGCAGGTAGAGCGGTATATGCACCTGTTGTCTCAGGGGAGCGCTACCGCAGAGGAGCGCTTAGAGATGTTGGAAGAAAAGCGCAACGGGACTTTGCAGGAACTGCATCAGAAACAGGAGCAACTGGACCGTGTGGATTATCTTCGATATGAAATCAAAAAGACACAAAAGGAACGGAGGAAAAAAAGATGAAAAAAATGGTATCGTTGCTCTGCGCTGTGGCGCTGGCGGTTGTGATGGTTGGCTGTTCATCCGATTCTGTAGAGCAAACAGCGCAAAATACCCAGCAGAGCCAACAGGCAACAGAAACGCTGGAGCAGACGCAGCCGGAAACTGCCAGTGCAGCGCCAACACAGCAAGAGAGCGCACAAGAAGAGGCAGAAAAACCCGCTCAGGGCCAGACCGAAGAGCAGGAAGAGCCGGAGGATAAAGAAGAAGCGCAGACAGAACAGACAGCAGCGCAACCAGCATTGTCCGAAACACAGACGACCTCCTCTGTTCTGGTTGCGTATTTCTCGGCGACCGGCAATACTAGGGCAATTGCCGAATCTGCGGCCGATCTGCTCGGTGCAGACCTGTACGAGATTGTCCCAGCCGAGCCGTATACCGATGCGGATCTCGACTACAACGACAGCTCCAGCCGCACCTCGGTGGAGATGAACGATCCAACTGCGCGCCCGGCAATCTCCAATACGGTGGAGAATATGGCACAGTACGACACCATCTTGCTGGGCTATCCGATTTGGTGGGGACAGGCGCCGCGCATCATTGACACCTTCCTGGAATCCTATGATTTCAGTGGGAAAACCATCGTCCCATTTTGTACCTCGGGCGGCAGCGGAGTGGGCGAGAGTGCCGATCTGCTCCGTGCCCTCACAGCGGACGATGTAAACTGGCTGGATGGCACAAGACTAGCTACCGGTTCCTCTCAAGAGGAGGTTGGCAGCTGGATTGACAGCTTGGGACTGGATGCACAATGAGCCCAACACAAAAGAAAAGGGCGGCAATCGATCTGCTTTTGGTTGTCCTGTTGCCCGTGCTGATGGCGGAACTTTTGACGGGGCAGCTGCTGCACGAATGGTTGGGGTCCTTGATGAGCGTCGTCCTTATCGTGCATCATCTTCTGAATCGCAGCTGGTATAAAGGTATCTTTCGTGCAAACAAAAGCCTGTACCAAATTGCCGGAATAGCGCTGGACCTGCTGTTGCTCGTGCATGTGCTTGCGCTGGGAGCCAGTGGAGTGGTGATGAGAGGCTATGTCTTTTCCTGGCTGCCCATTTATGGCGGGGCAGTGTGGGCCAGAAGAATTCACCTCCTGGCCTCTTACTGGGGATTGTTGCTGATGTCGCTGCATACGGGAATGCACTGGGAGATGGTGATGGCAGCTGCGCGCAGGCGGTTTGCAGCTGCGTGCGGCGCAAGACAGAGCCGCTCAATCGCTCGCGGGGCCGCCGCTGTGATCGCACTGTTTGGAATCTTCTGCTTTGTGGATCAGCGCCTGCCCGACTATCTCTTTTTGCAGACGGCCTTCGTTTTCTGGGACGAAAGCAAGGACGCAGCGTGGTATTTTATACAGATACTTGGTGTGATGGGGCTTTTTATTGTTTTGGGACATTTCGTTGCAAAGCTGCTGCGCAGGCAATCGCGCAGAAAGACAACTCAATCGAATTGATAAGAAAACATTTTTCCTGTCTGAAAACAGTAAGATAAAAAAGAAACTATCGATGATAAAAAAACGGCTGTTTCAAATGCAGCCGTTTTTTTGTCCTTTTCTACAATGGAACAGGCTATAATCAGGTCAAATCGTATAAATAAAAAGGAAAAATGTCGTTTTTGGTCGAAATTTCCAGTCCTTTCTGATACAATAGGGTATAGAATTTTTAGCAGAGGGAAGGTTCAAGGAATGAAAAAATCCTGCTATATCTTTGTTGTATCTGTACTTTGTGTTGCTTTGTTGTTGTCAATCCCAGTTGAAGCGGCAGATTTTGTTTCTATCGTCGATGAATGCGATTCGGCACAGTCTACCCAGACCCGCACAACCTATAATCTGGTGGATGCAAGCAGCTATTTTCAGGCATCTCCCAATCTGCCGGTGGAGGATACCAGTGCACTTGCGGTCAAGGACTACACGGAATATGGAGAGATTGTCTATTCGGTGCTCAATGTGGAGGAGATCAATCTCTCCACCTACCGCGTCTCCTATCCGACCTTTGCTGTGCGGTATCAGGACGGAACAATCGAATACGGTGTCATGCCGGATGAAGAGCGGGATTATGAACTGCTGCCCCTGTGGCTGGATGAGGCGACCGACTATGTGTACTGCGAAGTGGGCGGGCAATATCTTCTGTTGTACGACGGCTATTTTGCTGAAGGCCCTGAGCCGCAGGGCGAGCTTGTTCCTTATGGAATTGATGTGCAGCAATCTACAGATGGAGAAACCTTTCACTCGGTAGAGGTGGACCGCATGGGAGTGGAGTACTATTCGGACGACTATGTGGGTGTTTTTGAAGAAAACTTTTCTGCGGGAATTTCCCCCTCCAGCCGCTACATCAAGGTGCGCATCAAACAGTTTTCCCGCTACCCCGTTTATGGCAGCCCGGATGGAATTCTTCAGAAGGCAAACCTCGCCATGATTCGGCAGGTGCAGTATGAACAGCCGTCCATCACCTTGAATCAGGGCGGCGGTGCAGAGATTCCGCCCCAGTACCAGCAGGGAGGTTCGCTGGAGGAGATGACCGAGGGCTGGCCGTGGTATTGGTGGATTTTGTCACAGGATGTGGAGGAGCTGCAACAAGAACAACAAGAAAATGAGGACAAGAAGGAAGAGGAAAGCAGCAGCAAATCCACCTCTTCCAGTTCCAAAAGTAGTGGGTCGAGCAGCGGATCGAGCGGCACTTCCTCGGCAACAGAAAGTTCCACCTCCACCTCTACCAGCGACTCAAACAACACCACTACCACCAACAACTACACCACCAATTACTTTATTATGGGAGATTCTCCCCAAACAAAGGAATTCCTTGAACAGACCCTCGGTGTACAATTAAATGAAAATGCGCAAGGGTCAGAGCAGGCAGAACCGGAAGATCCAAAAGAGCCGGCCGAAGAATCCGAACAGTCAGCACAGCAGGTGCTCTATCAGGACAATGTAACGGTCGGCAGTTCGTCCCAGGGTGTTTTCGGTTCGCAGGACGGAACAACCAGCCAACCGGTTTTGATGGTTGTTTCCTTTCTGTCCGGCATGCTGCTCTTGGAGATTATACGGGTTGTGCAGTCCTTGCGGTCGCACTCCAAAACAAAATCCTCTCAGGAGGATGACGGCAGCATCTAACGAAAACTTAAAATAACAGTAAGGCCCACTGTCTAAATGGACGGCGGGCCTTACTGTATCTGCTCATTTGTTTGGAATAGAAAGAAGAAAGGGGAGATGGGCGACTTATCCTCTTTTTAAAACTGCATCCAGGTCCTGCTGCGGCGCCGTGATGGGTCGCAGCCCATAGGTGTCTACCAGCACCTTGACTACCGTCTCGGACAAAAATGCAGGAAGGGTAGGACCGAGATAGATGTTTTTGATGCCCATGGACAGCAGCGTCAACAGGATGCAGACAGCCTTTTGCTCGTACCAGGAGAGCACAAGGGTGAGGGGAAGATCGTTGACACTGCATCCGAATGCGTCAGCCAGCGCCAGCGCTACCTTGATTGCACTGTAGGCGTCGTTGCACTGCCCCATGTCCAAAATTCGGGGCAGGCCGTCGATCTCGCCCAAATCCAGGTCATTAAAGCGGTATTTTCCACAAGCCAGGGTGAGGATGAGGGTGTCCATCGGGGCCTGCTTTACAAATTCAGTGTAGTAATTTCGGCCGGGATGTGCTCCATCACAGCCTCCCACAAGAAAGATGTGGCGGATGGCGCCCGAACGGATGGCGCCAATCACCTTGTCGGCATTGGCGAGCACTGCCCCGTGGGCAAATCCGGTGGTCAGCATGTGTCCTCCGTTGATGCCGCTCATGCTGCGGTCCTGTTCGTAGCCGCCCAATTCCAGAGCTTTGGCGATGAGGGGAGAAAAATCTTTGTTGCCATCGGCGTCGCCGTCGATGTGGGTCATCCCCTCATAGCCCACCACGGAAGTTGTGTAAACCCGGTCGGCGTAGCTAGGGCGTGGCGGCATGAGGCAGTTGGTGGTGAAGAGGATGGGGGCGGGGAGATTGTCAAACTCCTTTTGCTGGCTCTGCCACGCTGTGCCGAAATTTCCCACCAGATGAGGAAACTTCTTGAGTTCAGGATAGGCGTGAGCGGGCAGCATTTCGCCGTGGGTGTAGATGTGGATACCCTTGCCCGCTGTCTGTTCGAGCAGCTGGTAGAGGTCCTTTAGGTCGTGCCCGGAAACGACGATGAATGGCCCCGCCTTGACGTCCACATTGACCCGGGTGGGGACCGGCGTGCCGTAGGTACTGGTGTTTGCGGTGTCCAGCAGCTCCATACATTTAAGGTTTACCTGGCCAAACTCCATGATGAGGGCAAGCCACTCCTCCACCGTGTGCGCCGCGTTGAGCTCGGCAAGTCCCTTGTAAAACCAGTTGGTCACCTCCGGGTCCTCATACCCCAGATTGAGGCTGTGGTGTGCATAGGCTGCCATGCCTTTTAAACCGAAGAGCAGCGTGGAGCGCAGCGAAACGATGTCGGTGTCGCCCTTCCAAAGCTCCACCAGCTCACCATGATACCCGCCAAAGTCCTGTTCGGCGGCCTTGACGCGGGCAATCAGCTGGCTGATTGCTTTGTTGTCGAAGTTGACGTTGGTGAGGGTGGTGAACAGCCCGTCTATCATCAGGCGGCTGGCAAGGGGGGACGTTTGTCCGCTCTGCCTTGCGGCGAGGGCCAGGCGGATCAATCCATAGATCAATTCGTCCTGTAAGTTGGCAGTTTCGGGTTGCTTGCCGCACACGCCGGTTCGAAAACAGCCCTTGTTGCCGGCCGTTTGCTGACACTGAAAGCAAAACATATCTGGCATCGGTTATTCCTCCTAGATTAAGTGGTATTTTCCCTGCCGTTTTGGGAAT
Source organism: Clostridiales bacterium (assembly GCA_019423685.1). Taxonomy (GTDB): domain Bacteria; phylum Bacillota; class Clostridia; order Oscillospirales; family Ruminococcaceae; genus Negativibacillus. Next base: position 130,529 of record JAHZAY010000004.1, read on the forward strand.
GGGGGATTTTATTGTTATGGTGCCCGGATGAGTGAAAAATATAATCGATGCGCAAAGAACAAATTTGTCGCAGCCGAGGAGAGGAGAAAAAACAAAAGAGAGAACGGCTTTTTTTGTCAAAGGTGGTTTACAAACCGGCAAAATGGAGGTATACTGTTAGCCGGGAATGAAGTTCTCCCGTGGGTAACCTAAACCGCTTTTCGAGCTGATGACTTCTGCGCTAAAAAAATTCGCAGAAAGGCATCAGCTTTTTTGCGCCCAAGGAGGAAAAATTATGTTAACATCACTGGCCTTTATCTTTCTGGTAGGATTGTCCCTTGCGGGAATCTGCCAAAGACTGCATTTGCCCCGCATCCTGGGCATGTTGGTGACCGGGATCCTCTTGGGTCCGTATGTGCTCAACCTGCTGGACCCCTCTATCTTGTCCATCTCTTCCGATTTGCGGCAGATGGCGCTGATTATTATCCTGCTCAAAGCGGGACTTTCGCTGAATTTGTCGGATCTCAAACGGGTCGGACGGCCCGCCATTATGATGTCCTTTGTGCCGGCAAGCTGCGAGATCTTGGCCTTTTTCCTGTTTGCTCCGTCTATTCTGGGCATCACCCGAATCGAGGCTGCGGTCATGGGAGCGGTTCTCGGCGCAGTTTCCCCAGCGGTTGTCATCCCGAGAATGGTCCAATTGATGGATGAACGATACGGCACAAACAAGAGCATCCCGCAGCTGATCATGGCGGGAGCTTCCTGCGACGATATCTTTGTAATCGTCCTGTTTTCCACCTTTGTCAGCATGGCGCAGGGAGGGAGTGCCAATGTTGCGGATTTTCTCAACATTCCCGTCTCGATTCTTCTGGGCATTGCGCTGGGAGCCGTTGTGGGGTATCTCTTGAGCCGCTTCTTTGAGACAGCGTACGCGCACAAACACTATGTCAGAAACAGCATGAAGGTCATTGTCGTGCTGGGTATGTCCTTCTTGCTCATGTCTATCGAGACGTGGCTGGAAGGCATCGTGTCGGTGTCCGGCTTGTTGGCTGTTGTCAGCATGGCCTGTGTGCTTAAAATCAAAAGCTCTGCCTTTGTTTCCACTCGCCTTTCGGAAAAATTTGGAAAACTCTGGCTTGCAGCGGAGGTGCTCCTGTTTGTTTTAGTCGGAGCGGCAGTGGATATTCGATATACGTTGGATGCCGGCGTTGCTGCGGTGCTGATGATCTTCCTCGCACTTGCTTTCCGCGCAGTGGGCGTCTCGATCTGTGTGTTGGGAACGGCTATGAGCTTTAAAGAGCGCCTCTTTTGCGTCATCGCCTATCTCCCAAAGGCGACGGTTCAGGCAGCCATCGGTTCGGTGCCGCTTGCAATGGGATTGCCCTGTGGACAGCTTGTGCTGTCTGTAGCGGTGGTCGCCATTTTGATCACTGCGCCGCTGGGCTCTTTGGGAATGGATCTGACCTACAAATCCCTGTTGACAAAAGAAGGGTAAAAAGGCTGCTTTGGCGCGTTTGCAGAGCAGCAGCTGGCACATATGCAGGCGGGTCAACAGGAAAACACAAACGGCACTAAAAAAGAAGCGTCCGGTGTGGTATAATAAAAAAGAGCTTTGGTACTGAAAGAGATAGAGATCAATCCACATAAAGAAAAGAGGAAATTGAAATGATTTTTTATTTTTCGGCAACGGGAAATTCCGAGTGGGTGGCAAAGACGCTTGCGCACCTCACCGGCGATCAGGTGTACGATATCTCCAGTAAAACGGCAAAACCGGATATTCGCGACCAAAAGCAGGTGGGATTTGTCTTTCCGGTGTACGCCTGGGGAGTGCCGGAACCGATGGAAAACTTTGTAAAGTCGCTGCCGAAGGACAAAGCTTTTGCATTTGGCGTGTGCACATGTGGCTCAGAGGCGGGAATGGCAATGAAGCACTTTTCCAAAACCTATCCTTTAAATAGCAGCTATAGCCTGGTGATGCCCAACAACTACATTGTGGGGAGCGATACCGACAGCGAGCAGACCATCCGCGCCAAACTGGATGCTGCGCGCAAAGAGCTGCAGCGGATGGCGGGCGAGATTTCCCAGCAAAAACAGGTGTACCGGGTGGAAGAGGGCAGTTTGGCTGGTCTAAAATCCAGCTTGGTGAATTTTGGATTTAATCGTTTTGCACGAACCACCAAGTCGTTTTATGTGACCGATGCCTGCAATGGGTGCGGATTGTGCGCAAAGAACTGTCCCGCCTCCACAATAGTGATGAAGGACGGACACCCCACCTGGGGCACGCAATGCTACCAATGTCTGCGCTGCATCAATGAATGTCCCACACAGGCCATCCAATATGGAAAAGAAACAGAGACAAGACACCGCTACACCATCTGGCGTTATCTGCCAAAAGAAGAGCAGAGCAACTTGTAAGGCGGATCAAAGTTAAAAATCCAGCCCGAAAAAAGTTCGAAAACAAAACAACAGGGTACATCCCTTTTAGGGATGTACCCTGTTGTTTTAGATTGCAGCCGGTGCAGTAAGACGCATCAGCAAACATTATGGATAGGTGGGCAGTTCGCTTTCATCCACAGCAACAGCTTCATAATCGTAATTGTTCCAGCATGCCCCGATATCAGCAGATGTGAAGTAATCCGTTTCGCTGCCTGTAAGGTAGAGCCTTCCAGATTTTACGGCAATGGATGAATAGATGATCTCATAGGTTGTAGAGTCAGCAAGATGAAAACGAAAGCTGGTTACACAAGCGCCAGCAACGGGTTGGGTTTCTTTTTCTTCCAAAGAGATGCCGTCAAACAGTTGATAGATGCTCTGGATATCCTCTTGTTGGGTAATTGACTTTTTCTCCGCTTCAGCCGGATTGGTAAAGTGAAACATATCGATGCTGGTTATATCTGTAGCCTCAAATGGAAAGGCGATGGAAATGGTTTTGCCGCCACAGCCGGAAAAGGATAGGCAAAGCGTGATGGTGAAAATTAGAACAACTGCTTTTTTCAGCATGATCATCACTCCTTTTTTAGGACTTGTCTGTTTTCCTTTTCAAAATAATCTTTATTCCAATACAAATTGCCAGTATTGCAAGCGTCCCTATCCCATAAACCAGGATGCCAGTGTACCACGGTGCAGATTGCGCTGCATAGAGGGCGGGATGGTTCTTGTAATCGAGGTAGAGAAAAATCCCATGCCCGATCAAAACGCCGACAAAGGCACCCATGATGGTGTTGATCACCGAATTGATTTTCTTTTTCATATCCTTCTCTTCCTCCTTTTGGTTTATTTTCATTGTACATCAGCAAGGGAATGCTGCGCAAGACACCAGGCTAAAATAGCTGGACACGAAATCGAAGCCCTTTTTGGCTTGATTTCTATGGAAATTGATGGGACACTCTACAATTCCCCAAGATGGTGTCGAATACAATGTAATATTAGAATGGGCAGAGAAAGTATATTACTGCGACACGAAACGGTGTGCTTTTCTGCACCTTATCTCAAATCCATAAGATGAAATAACCAAATATGCGGATCAAGAGCCAAGGGCAGCTGTTTTCACAAAGAAAGCTACCCTTCCTTTGGCGCCCAAAGGACAAGAGAAAAGGGCAGATAAGCTGTTCGGCTTGTCCGTCCTATGTTGCTTAACATCAATCTACTTATTTGTAAAAAGACCAAGGACAAAAACGATAATTGCCAAAAACACGAGAATCAGAGATGCCCCGCCCAGCAAAGTATTTCTGCCCATATCCACGAGAGCAACAAAAATAGCCAATAACATTAACATGACCGCAGATAACATTACTTTCATTGATTTCATCTTTCCACCTCTTTTGGCTAATTTAATTTTATTGTACTTCAAGGCATTGAATGATTTGCTGATAAACAAGGGAGCTTAGGTCAAAGGAGGAAGTATGGTTAAATATATTTGCCAGCGACTAATTGCGGCAACAATTACATTGTGAATTGCCTGAAACAAAAGGCTATCTTTCGATTACGCAAACTCCATTTTGGGTAGATGGCAGAGAATTTGTTAATGGAAAGAGAAATAGACTGGGAATTTGTCACAAAGATAGTTCAGAAATAACATGGATAACAAGTTCGCAACAGCGGGTTTCAAAGTGGATTACACTTGAGTCATTAAGCGATATTGGTGCTTTTTATGTTCCAGATCAGGCTGGAAAAAGCTTGATGAATGATGAGGTAGATCAGCTTTGGGATAATTCACCGCTCAAATATGCCAAAAATGTGGTTACACCGACCCTCTTTATTCAATCCGAACGGGATTTTCGATGTCCAAGAGAGGAAACTTTCCAGATGTTTTATCAACTGATCAAAAGAGGGATACCGACCAAAGTGCTTTATTTTATGGGAGAAAATCACGGCCTTTGTCGAAGAGGAGCTCCTCAAAACCGTGCTGCCCGTATTCTGGAAATTGCACATTGGTTTTCACAATATCTGTTCAATACAAAAACAGAAGAGTAGTGCTAATTTTATTGCATGTTTTTAGGAATAGATAGTGAAAATTGAAAAGGAGTGGAAGTAAAAGAGCATAAAAAAGAGAAAAGGACTTGAATGTAAAGTTAAGAAACACCCTATATAAATCAGTTGTTTTATTGTCGATAAAATGATAAAATGTGAAGGGGATTTATCAAATATAAAAGGAGCATTAGAGTGGAAGAAAAACAAATTCAGAGTATTCGTGAGATTTTAAAACATGAGCTTCGTCCTGCCATGGGTTGTACAGAGCCGATTGCAGTGGCATATACGGCTGCACTGACTAGAGAGTTGTTGGGTGTTATGCCTCAGCGTATGACCGTATCTTGTAGCGGCAACATTGTAAAAAATGTCAAGGGTGTTACTGTTCCCAACTCTGGCGGGGAAAAAGGAATTGATACAGCAGCCATTCTTGGTATGTTAAGTGGTCGCGCCGATTTGGAACTGGAAGTGCTCAGTGTAGTCCGGGAAGATCAGTTGCCAGAGGCAAACCGCTTGCGTGCATCGGGAATGTGTGAGTGTAAACTGGTGGAAGGAGTTCCAAATCTCTACGTCGAAGTTTCTATGGAAGCAGGGGATCAGTCTGCTACCGTAGCAATTCAGGATTCTCACACTAATATTGTCAAAAAAGAGAAAAATGGTCAAGTACTGTTTAAAAAACAGATGTTGTCGGATGATGATGCAAAATCTTTAGCAGACCAGTATCTAAATGTGAAAAGCATTATTGAATATGCACAAACAGAAACGCTGGAAATGTTACATACCCTGTTGGATGAACAGGTAAAAGATAACTGGGCAATTTCGATGGAAGGTTTGGAAAAACAGTATGGAGCAGGCGTTGGACGTTGTTTGTTGGCAAATCGTGATAAGGCAGATTGGAAAACCTACTGTAAAGCAGCAGCAGCGGCAGGCTCAGATGCGAGAATGAATGGTTGTGCACTGCCAGTTGTAATCAATTCGGGCAGTGGTAACCAGGGCATTACAGTGTCTGTTCCGTTGATCGCATATGCAAGAAAAAACGGCTGCGATGAGGAAAAGCTTTATCGAGCACTGGCAATCAGCAATTTGCTGGCATTGCATCAGAAAAAATATATCGGTAAGCTGTCTGCATACTGCGGTGCAATCAGTGCTTCTGCAGCAGCAGGAGCTGCTATGACGTGGCTACAGGGCGGCGATGTAAAACAGATAGAACAGGTTTTGGTCAACACGCTAGCTACTGTAGGCGGTGTACTGTGTGATGGAGCAAAAGCAAGCTGTGCATCTAAAATCGCAATTGGTTTGGAAACAGCATGGACAGCGCTGGAACTTGCACAGAGGGGCTATCAGTTTCCTGCAGGAGAAGGTTTGGTTGCACCGTCTATTGAGGACACTATCCGTAGTTTTGGATATGTTGCAAGAGAGGGTATGCGCCAAACAGATGTAGAAATTTTAAAACTGATGACAGGACAAACAAAGTTTGAGTGTATTTAAGGAGGTAATAACATGGCAATTCTAGTCGGTATTACAAGCAGTTATGATCCTGAAAAGGCATTATATTTTGTGAAACCAGATTATGTAAGTGCAATAAAAAGAGCAGGTGGAATTCCTGTTCTATTAACAAAGGAGCAGGAGAACTCTGAGATTGCAGATCTGGTTGCACGCTTGGACTGTGTTCTGTTGCCAGGCGGAGCAGATGTTGCACCGCTGTTGTACGGCGAAAACCCAATCAAGGAAGTTACCTATAGTGTGGAAGCACAGGATCGTTTTGAAATTCAGATCGTACAGGAATGTATAAAACAAAATAAACCAGTGTTCGGAGTTTGTCGTGGTGCACAGGTTATCAATGTTGCACTGGGAGGTACACTGTATCAGGACATTTATGTTCAGGCAGGAGCAACCTTGTGTCATAAACAAGATATGCACCTGCGTCCTGAGCGTACACACACGATCTCTATTCAGGAGGGAAGCCTGTTTCATCAGCTGACAGGATGCACCACACTGGCCGTAAATAGCTATCACCATCAGGCAGTACGTACACTGGGAGATGGCCTGGTTGCAACAGCATGGTCTGATGATGGCATAATTGAGGCTATTGAATCGACTAAAGCACCTGTTTTTGCTGTGCAGTTCCATCCCGAAAATATTGCACCATATAGTGAAACCTTCCAGTCATTTTTTGATAAGCTGGTGTTCTGGAACAGAGAAAAATAAGTTGTTTATGATAGTTTGTGTGGATGCTGTAAAGTAGCCCCTAATGAATGAAATTAGCAAGTGGTGCAAATTTTGTTCTCTATTTTAGCTTGTAAAACAGTCCTTGAGGTAGATTATATTAAATATTAGCAGAAATGACACCGCGTGAGCAGTGCCATTTCTGCTTTTTTTGCAGAAGGGCACTTATAAAAGTGATATATCAATAAATTATCTTATTGGACACTAAGAGTTTGGTTGATTATAAAAGTAAATTTATCTTGTCTTTGATCACAAAAAACTTATTTATAAAAAGTATAATACTGAGTATCTAATTAAAATTAATATAAACAGTTTGTAAGGTTTTAAAAGCCACACTAAGTGTTCGACAAAAAACAAAATGAATTTGTCCTGGGGTTTGGGGCAGAGCGCCAACAAACAGTATCGAGGATAAACTGCCAAATGGATATCCCGATCCATTTGTTCTTTATTAAATATAAAAGACAGAGAAACCCATTTTGAGTTTCTCTGTCTTTTATATTGTCACTTTCTTCAATTTGGCCTTCGCCGGAAACAGCAGTTTCTGTTTGCGTCTGTTGTTGCAAACTTTCTTTATCAGACGTGTTGGAGGTCGTGCAGGCACAAAGCCCGAGTAGGCACGCAAGAGCACAAACCATTGCCATCGCTTTTTTCCACGTCATAACAATCCCTCCGTTCTCAATTGACTATCTTATTCTAATATTAGTATATTCCTGAAACAGACAAGCGTCAATCAGAGGAATATACAATTTCTCTTCCTAAAATAGGCGAAAATAGCTGTCAGAAAGTAGACAACACAGGTTTCCAGCAGACCCCAGATAGAGGAAGAAACACCGGCCCACTCGAAATTGGACAGCAAAGAGGACTTTTGTACTACGATTAGCGGGAAGAAGTCAGTAGAAAATGAAACAAAACACAAGCACCTCCTTCCTTTTGGAAGGAGGTGCTTGTGCCTTTATGCTGCCTTTTGATCTGCCTGTGCAGAGAGCGTCACCAGCGTGCTGTCCATGTTCTCCGCAAAGATGCCGTATCCTCTCGTGGGATCGTTGACAAAAACATGGGTCACAGCACCCACCAACATCCCATCCTGCAAAATCGGGCTGCCGGACATTCCCTGTACAATGCCACCGGAAATTTCCAGCAGATCAGGATCGGTGATTCGAATGATCATGTTCTTGGTCGGCTCATCCTCTGAAAGGGATACCTGCTCAATTTCAGCAGAAAACAATGCTGGGCTTTCGCCTGAGATGGTCGTCAGAATTTGTGCGGCTCCCTCGTGAACCTCCTGGCTCTGCGCCATCGGAATGGTCTTGGCTCCATACGGTGGATCATACAGTTTGCCGTACACGCCGTTGTAGCTGTTGGCGTACAGCAATCCCGTCGATTGCTGTGTGACAAAAGCGCCCTGTAACTGTCCGGGGTCGCCGGCAGTTCCGGGTTCTACCCCAATAATCGACGCTTCTACGATTTCTCCCTGAGAGAGCGGCATGATCTGTCCAGTGTCCACGTCGCAGATGGCGTGGCCAAGTCCGGCAAAACAGCCGGTCTGTGGGTCATAGAAGGTCATGGTGCCGATGCCGGCGGAGCTGTCCCGCACCCAAAGTCCCAGGTGATAGCTGTTGTCCAGCGATGAACGGACAGGGGAGACGCTGAAATTCTCCAATTTATCTCCGCGGCGCACCGTCATCGCAATGGGCTGACCATTGCAGGCGCTGACAATCTCGGTCAACTGCTTTTTGGAGGAAATTTTCTCCCCGTTCAGCGAGAGAATGACATCTCCTTCCTGTACGCCCGCTTCCTCAGCTGGGTTGACCGACTGGCTCTGGGTGTTCACCACCGAGCCGGTGCCGACCACCATCACCCCGTCGGTCACCATCTTGATGCCAAAGGGGGTGCCGCACAGCGCCACAACGCGCCGGTCTACCACCTGTACACTGACATCCTTGATGTCGATCAGGCCAAACAGCTTGAGCTTCATCTGAAAGGTATTTCCGGTGGAGGAGTAGACAGACAGCGGATAGGAGCGGCTGCTAGAGCAGCTTTGGATCATGGTGTTGCCTCCGATGGAAAATTCTTCTCCCTTTGCCATGTAGTATCGGTCGGGGAGTTCGGTGGATAAAAAGAGGGCATAGCACAATGTCCCCAACACCCCGACGGATAGCAGCGCGGCAAAGGTTCGGTAGGCAACAAAGAAAAAGTGTTTTGAACGAATCAGAAATTGTTTCACCTTTGGATTCCTCGCAGTTCCTCAAATTTTTGTTTCCAAAAGAGAGAAGTTGTGTGCAAACAGAGTTGTCCTTCTTTACTGTTTGCAGAAACACAGAAAATATAGCAGGAAAATTGCTTGACGGGAAAAATTTACATTTTAAACAAATCATAAATTCTTTTGTGGGACGGACAAATTTATTGTACTTTGACACAATTTGTTCTATAATAAGAATAATCATGAGGATGAATGGAGGTGTCCCCAGATTGTATGAGCATTTCTTCCATCTGGCAAGCAGGATTGCCCGGGAGGTTACCCGCGGTTTGTCCCGCTCGCCGGAGGTGAAAAATATCACGCGCGATCTGCGGAATATGGCAAAGGATGTGCAGCGGGAGTTCTCGTCCTATCAGGGAGAAAAACCGGGCGGAACGTACCAACAGGGAGGCGGAGGATTTGGTCCCAATGCTGATCCGTATGGACCAAACGGGCTGCAGCGTTCCCCAGTTTCCTCAGTCACGCCCAAGTATAAGACGGTCAGCGTTGCAGGTATCCTCTTCACCGTCTTTGGGGGCATTGGACTGGCGATCTTTTTGTCCTATCTGTTGATGTCCGCAGGACTTGCACTGGTGATGGATCTGCTCAACCTGCCGTTTCTGCTGTTGAGCGCAGTGCTGTTGGTGCTGGCCGCTGCGTCGGTGTGGATGTTGGTCAAGGGAATTTCACTGCTCAAGCGCACCAGCCGCTTAAAGCGGTACCTGAAAATTGTGGGCAACAGCCAGTTTTGTCCCATTGATCTGCTTGCACGCGGAATCGGCATGGATAAGGACTTCGTCGTCAAGGACCTGCAAAAGATGATTCAAAAGCGCGTCCTGCCGGAAGCGCATATCGACGACCAGAAAAGCTGCCTGATGCTCAGCGACGAGATCTATGAGCAGTACCTGTATGTGCAAAATCAGGCAAAAGCCCGTCAGGAGGCAGAGGAGAAAAAGCGCCGCGAAGAGGAACAGGCCCGGGCTAAAGAACAGCAGCAAGAACAGCAGGTGTTCGACCAAAACCCTGAACTTGCTGCCGCTGTCCGCCAGGGACGGGAGATGATCCAGCGCATCCGGGAGGTCAACGACCGCATCGAGGGCCAGGAGGTTTCGGCAAAGATGGACAGGCTCGAACAGGTCGCGGAGCGCATCTTTGAACAGGTGCAGGAACATCCGGAAAAGCTGCCGGATATTCGAAAGTTGATGAGTTATTATCTGCCCACCACCTTAAAGCTGCTGGACGCCTACGAGGAGTTTGACAGCCAGCCGGTGCAGGGGGAGAATATTAAAAACGCAAAACAGCAGATTGAAAAGACGCTCGATACCATCAATCTGGCGTTTGAAAACCTGCTCGATCAGCTCTTCACCGATGAGGTGCTGGATGTCAGCTCGGATATTTCGGTGCTGGAAACGATGCTCAAGCAGGAGGGACTGACCGGTTCGGAGTTCCACGTCCAGTAAAAGAGCGCAAGCAGCCATCGCAACCAAGAGAAGCAAAACCCGTGTGGAGGAGGAAGTTACCATGAGCAATACATACGACCCAAACAAAGAGCCGGAGTTGACCCTCACGCTCGATCCATTTGCCAGTGAGGCGCCGACCATGCAGCAGCCGCAGGAACAGCCGGTTGCAAAGCAGGCGGAACAGCCCAAGCCGGTCTTTGATGAGAGCAAGTTGACCGAGCAGGAGCGCAAGATGGTCAACGACTTTGCTGCGCAGATTGACCTGACCAACTCGAATGTGATCCTCCAATACGGTGCAGGTGCGCAGAAAAAGATGGCGGACTTTTCTGAAAGCGCGTTGGAAAATGTGCGCACCAAGGATCTCGGGGAGATCGGACAGATGCTCTCCGATGTGGTCACCGAGCTCAAAGACTTCGATGAGGAAGAGGACAAGGGCATCTTCGGCTTTTTTAAGAGAAGCTCCAATAAGCTCAACGCGATGAAGGCTAAATACGCCAAAGCGGAATCCAACATCAACCAGATCGTGGAGGGCCTGGAAAAACACATGATGACCCTGCTCAAAGATGTTGCGATGCTCGACAAGATGTACGAGATCAACAAGACCTACTTTAAGGAGCTGTCGATGTACATCCTCGCTGGACAGAAAAAGTTGCAGCAGGTCCGCTCCACCGAGCTTGCCCAGCTCATTGCAAAGGCACAGCAGACCGGCTTGCCGGAGGATGCTCAGGCGGCCAACGACCTCTCTGCGATGTGCGACCGCTTTGAGAAAAAGCTGCACGATCTCGAGCTCACCCGCATGATCTCCATTCAGATGGCTCCACAATTGCGCCTGGTGCAAAATAACGATACGCTGATGTCGGAAAAGATTCAGTCCACCATCGTCAACACCATTCCGCTGTGGAAGAGCCAGATGGTGCTTGCACTTGGCGTCACCCACTCCCAGCAGGCTGCTCAGGCCCAGCGGCAGGTCACCGACATGACCAATGAGCTGCTGCGCAAAAACGCCCAGACCCTCAAGATGGCAACCATCGATACCGCCAAAGAGTCTGAGCGCGGAGTGGTGGACATCGAGACGCTAAAGGCGACCAATGAATCGCTGATCTCCACCCTCGATGAGGTGATGAAGATTCAGGAAGAGGGCCGCCAGAAGCGCCGCGAGGCCGAGGTTGAGCTTGGAAGGATTGAGGAAGAACTAAAACAGAAGCTGCTGCAAATTCGCGGTTAAAGCACAATCAAAATCCCCCGAAAGGCATTTTCCTTTCGGGGGATTTTTTAATGCTAGGTTCTTTTTTCCATCTGGTCGCACTCTTTGCGCAGCACGTCGCAGTCCTGTTTGATCTGGTTGACATCGCTTTCTGTGATTTTGTGCTCACTGTAGCGGGCCTTGATATAAATTTTCCGTACAGAACTCAGGGACGAGAAGGATTCTGGACGAAACATTCTTTTGGCGTTTTGCTCAATGATGGCACTGTTGTCCGAGTCGTCCAGTGGGTAGCCCATCCGCAGACAGATCCGCAGGAATTTGCGGTAGTAGTACCGGACCGCTTTGCGGGTATCCGCTGGCGGAAAGAGATCGAGCGGGGGAGCTTCTCGTTCACGGTGGGTTTCGGTGATGCGGGTGCGAGACTCCTTGGCAGAGGTGTAGCGGAAGCGGTGATAGCCGCGCCCGATCAGTTTTGCCAGAAAGATGACCACTGCGACCACCACGACGATTGTGAGGATGGTCTTGATGACCTCCATCACCGAGGTGTTCGGTGTGTTGACAAAGTCCTCCATGCCCTCCAAAAAGCTGTCCTGCGAACCAAACAGGTTGGACATCTGGTCCAGGTTGCTGCCAATGTGCGGGCTAACCATCTCCATGATGGGCTTTATCACAAAATAGATCAATCCACCCAGGATGTAGGCGAAGAGCATCAGGATGGGGGCGATGATCCAGTTGTACACCAGTCCCGGAATAAGGCTTACCAACTTTAAAAATTCGGGGGAGCTGATGAGCAGCACTACCGCCAGGATGCACACCGCAATGAGTAAGCTGGTGAAACGGAAGCGCCGCTGGGTAAAGACTCTGGGATCGTGGCGGAGCGCCTGGGTCAAGAGGAAGGTGCTGACCATCAGGATCAGCACAAAGGGGACAAAACGGGGAAGCTCACGGTCCCAGATAAACAGCAGCATCGGCAAAATGCAGGCAAGCAGCAGCTTTACTGCAAGGGACAAAAAGGAGAGCCGATCGTCATAGTCCACAACAAAAACCTTGCGGATCACACAGATCGCAACATAGACCGCCGAGGCCAGCACAATAAAGCCGGTGACGGTGTCCTGAACACCGATAAAGGCGGCTGGTATCAGGATAAAAGGAATGAAGCGAAGGGGCTCCTTTTTCTGAAAAAGGAAAAAGGAAAGTGCGCCGCACAGCGCCAGCACGATCAACGGCACAAAGGTGACGTCGCAGCTGGTCATGCACAAAAAGGCGTTTGCCACGGCATAGAACAGCGACAGATCGCCCAGCAGGCGCAAAAAGTAAAAAAAGGTCATGCAGTTTTTCCCTCCTTGTCGCCAGTTTCGCCCTGTTTGTCTAGCAGATCATCGGGGGTCAGCAGGTAGACGCGCCCGTCGGAGCGCTCCTGCAGGCGCTGCAACATATCCTCCCACGCCGGGTTGCGGCTGGGGGTGATGACGATGTGGTGGCGTCCGGGCTCACAGCTTTGGCAGGCGCGCTGCAAGGTGAACGAAAAGCTCTCCAAAGCGCCCTGAGTGATGCGGCCCAAAAACTCCATAATGCCGTAAAAATGTCCGCTGCCCAAACCCTCCTCAATATCGGTGTAGAGGTTGGTGGTGCCGGAGGGGATGGCGTTGGAAAGAAAGCTGTACTGGATGTGCTTAGCCTCCAACTGCTCGCAGACCGAGCGGGCAATCGAGCAGCAGGCTTCCAGCCGCTCATCCTCCTCCAGGACGTTGAGCACCGACTGGACATTTAGGATGATGGTGACCGACAGGTCGATGGTGTGGTCGTAGTTTTTGACCATCATTCTGCCAAGACGCGCACTTTGGGTCCAGCTGATGTCGCGCAGCGGCTCGCGCCCCGAATATTCGGAAAAACCGATGGTCAGCATCGGGTCCTCAAAGATAAAGCGGTTGACCGAAATCTCGCCCATCATGCCGCCCAGCAGCTGCTTGAAGGCAGGGGAGGAGGCGGAGCGGGGCATGACGACGACCTCTTTAAACAGGGACAAGGTGCGGTAGTTGTCCTGCAAGCCCAGCAGGTCTCCGCCCTGCAACCGGCATCCGAGGAAGAGGTATCGTCCGCGATTAGGAAGGCTGGCGCGCAGCGAGCGGGTCAGCTTTTGCCGGGGCATCAGGTACAGGGAGGTGGTCAGCTGGCTGCTGGCGCGCACCTGATAGTTGTTGGCTGCGCCGCTTAAATAGACGTTGCTTTGCCCTTCTGTGGAGGAGAGGTTTTCTTCCTCGTCGGGGATCTCAATTCCATTGGGAAAGTTTTCGATCATCTGCACATAAGGGACAAACCAGAGTTTGTCGTTTTCCAGTGACGATTGGATGGTGAATGGTTCGTCCGGTTCCAACAGGGTCTGGGAGAGGGAGAGGTCATAGTAGATCCGCTCCAGCCCCTTCTGGTAGGACCACCGCTCCACCAGAAACAGGACCAGCGCGAAGGCGATCAACAGAATAATCACGCAATCCTCTCCTTTATTATCGGCGCACGCTCTCCAGCGGCGAAGGAATTTCCGCGAGCATCCGGGAGAAGGTCTCCTCCATCTCTCCTGTGCGGGAAGGTCCGGTCATAGTGATGCGGTGGCAGAGCACATACGGCGCGACGTAGCGCACATCCTCTGGAGCGACATAGTCCCTGCCGGACAGGGCGGCGGTCACCTGAGCTGCCTTGTACAGGGCGATGGCGCCGCGGGTGGAAACGCCCAGCACAAAGCGGCCGTCGGTGCGTGTGCGATCCACAATGTCCATCAGATACCCAGCCACCTCTTCGGAGACGGAGATCTGCGGGATCATCGCTTTGAGCTGTTCCAGCTCTTCCAGTGAGACAACACATTCCAGCTCCTCCACGATTTTGGAGGTGGAGGGACGAGAGATGACCGAAAGTTCCTGCTCGCGGGTCATATAGCCGAGCTTTAACTTCATAAAGAAGCGGTCGATCTGGGCTTCAGGCAGAGGAAAGGTGCCGTAAGACTCCAGCGGGTTCTGGGTTGCCATGACCATGAACGGTTCCTGTAAGGGGGTGGTGGTGCCGTCCACCGAGATCTGCCGCTCCTCCATCGCCTCCAAAAGGCTGGACTGGGTGCGGGGGGTAGCGCGGTTAATCTCATCTGCGAGGATGATGTTCGAGAAGAGCGGACCTTCACGGAACTGAAATTCTCCGATTTTCTGATTATAAAAGTTGATGCCGGTCAAATCGGAAGGAAGTAGGTCGGGGGTGAACTGAATGCGCTTAAATTTTCCGCCGATTGTCTTCGCAAAGGCGCGCAGCAGCATCGTTTTTCCGGTGCCGGGCACATCCTCCAAGAGGACATGGCCGGAGCACAAAAAGCAGGTGAATACCAGGTTGATGACCTCGTCCTTTCCGACAATGACCTTGCCGCAATTTTTTAAAACACGTTCCTTGCAGTCGCAAAAAAGGGAAACGTCCACAAAAAGACCACCTTTCATTTTACATTTTTGGATAAGATGACTTCATTCTACCACTTTTACCACAAGAAAGCAAGCATGGACAAAGCCAGCAGCAACCCGATAGAATTTTCCAATCGGCTGCCCTAAAACGAAAAAAGACCTCCCATCGGGAGGCCTTTTCTTAAATCAGCGTCGTGTTGGACTTTTATTTTTTGTGCAGTGAGGATAAACTCGGCAGGTGGAAAAGGGGCGGCTTTTTCGGCGGCTTTGTCTTGTAAATGTTGTAGTAGATGGTCTGAATGTAGTTGGCAAGGGTCTGCGCGCCGGAGTTCTTGACCGACTGGATAACCGAAGATTTCAAAGCCTTTAATTGCTCCGGGTCCATGTCGCGGATCTGGCGCAGACGCTGTCCCATCTCCTTTGCGTCGCGGAACATAAAGCCGTTGACTCCGTCGCGGACCTGGTCGGCGTTGAGCTCGTCGTACAGCTGCAGGACAGGCAATCCGCCAGCCATTCCTTCCAGCATCGAGATGGAGTTGGTGTCCGAGAGGGAGGCGGTGACATAGATGTCGCAGGTGTGAATATACGGCGGCAGCATCGGGTGTTCCACCCTGCCGGTAAAGACAACGGTGTTGGTGATTTGCAGCTGCTGCGCGAGCTTTTCAAGAGGCTCTTTTTCCGGGCCGTCGCCCACGATCATCAGCCACATATTGTCCTGTGGCTTCATCTCCTCAGCCCAGAAGCGCAGCAATACATCGACGCTTTTCTCTCGGCCCAGTCTGCCGACAAAGCAGGCCACGGTGGCATCCAGCGGGATACCGAGCTGCTTGCGGATCGCGTCGCGCTGCTCCTGGGTGGAGGTGGAGGGATTAAAGGCATCCAGCTCCACAGGGTTTGGGATGACCTCCACCTTTTTGTCGCTTCCGATCTCCTGGGTGTACTCCTGGCACTTTTTGGATGGGCCGGTGACGGCGTTAGTGTGCTGCGGGAAGATGCGGAAATAGTGGTGGGAAAGCTTGCGGGTGATCGGCACCAGCGGTTTTGGCGCAATGTAATAGATGTAATCGTCGTACATGGTGTGCAGCGTGTAGACAACGGGCACCTTCAGGATTTTGGCGATAGCAAGACCGCTGAGTCCCACGCTGAATTCGGTGTGCAGGTGGATGATGTCGGGGTTAAATTCCCGCAGAAGGCGCAGACGGGTGCGGCTGACCGGGGAGGCCAGGCACATGTTGTAGATGCGTTTGACGGTGTGGGCAGGGCAGTGGAGTACGCCGTCCTTGATATAGTGCTTGTGGGCTTTTGCGTCGGCGGTGACGATGAGCACGGTGTGTCCGAGCGCCTCCAGCCCTTCCTTTAAGATTTTAATATGGGTAACAACGCCGTTAATCTGCGGCAGATATGTTTCGGTAAAGATGGCAATGCGCATAAGTTTCCTCCAACAGTTAAGAATATTCCAATAGGAAAAGATCTCTTATTAAAAAGTATAGGACAAAGCTTGTCGAAAATCAATCACCAAAAGCATCAATTTGCATTTTTCCTTGCAAAATTTGTCTTCTAAGGGATAAAACGAAGATGCAGAGCAAAAAACTTCAGGATTTATGAAAGACTGCAGTTTTTTTAATAGGGGATTTGTAAACATTCCAAGAACGCTATGGACAGAAAGGTGGAAGGCAAGTATAATAAGGAGGAAAAGTGATTCTACCATGGACTCACAATATAAGGGAGAAAGGATTTTTAAAATATGAGAAAAAGATTGATTGCAATTTTGATGGCTGTGGCCCTGCTTTCCATGACCCTTGCCGGATGCGGCAGTGAGGATAGCGGTTCGGCTGATGCCCAGTCCACCGAGCAGCAGACGGAGCAGCAAGAGCAGACACAGGATGAGCAGACACAGGATGAGCAGACCGAAGAATCCTCCAAGAGCGGGGATGTCTTTGAGGTGATGTCGATGAGCGATCTCGACGGCAACGAGGTGGATAGCAGCATCTTTGCGGACTATGATCTGACCATGATCAACATCTGGGCCACCTTCTGCAATCCGTGCTTGAGCGAGATGCCGGAGCTCGCGGAGCTTTCCCACGAGTGCGCAGCCGGCGACAACAAGGTACAAATTATTGGAATCTGCACCGATATCACCGATGGAAAGGGACAACCGGTGCAGGAGGGCATCGACTATGCCAAACAGATCGTGGAGAGCACCGGCGCAGACTACCTGCATTTGGTGCCGGACGAGGACTTTATGGAGTTTTTGATGCAGGAAGTGCAGGCGGTTCCCACTACCTACTTTGTCGATTCGCAGGGTAAGGTGGTCGGTGACGTCGCTGTCGGTGCGCGGGATAAAGCCAGCTGGCAAAAGGAAATCGACGCACGTTTGGCTGAATTGGGGGCATAAAGAATGAAGAGCAGAACCCATCATTTTGTGTCGCTTGCACTGGTTGTGGCGGCAGTTGCACTGATCTCGGTGGGGGTATTGACCGGAGAGGTGCAGTTGGTGCTGACCAAGGCCACCAACATCTGCATGGAGTGCATCGGCATTGGATAGGAAATCAAAAGGGAGGCTTTGTTGGAAGCCTCCCTTTTTTTGTACTTTTTACCGATATAGAATAGCGCAGTGCATATTTGGACAGACTAAATGGGGAAAAAGAGAGAAATATTTTGCGCTATGCAATTTTATCCTTGAAAAACGCCTGATCCGGTGTTAGAATAAAAAAAGAAGGATGTTGGAAAGGAGCTGGCTGAGTTGACCGAGCGCACCTATCTTGCCATAGACTTAAAATCCTTTTATGCCTCTGTGGAGTGTGTGGAGAGGGGACTCAATCCATTGACCACCAACCTCGTGGTGGCGGACGCCTCCCGCACCGAAAAGACCATCTGCCTTGCCGTATCGCCCTCACTCAAATCCTACGGGATACCCGGCCGCCCGCGCCTGTTCGAGGTGATCCAGCAGATTGAGCAGATCAACACCCAGCGGCAGAAGCGCGCCCCCAAACAGACCTTTTCGGGCAGCAGCAGCGACAATGAGCTGCTTCAGTCCTCTCCGTCACTCGCCCTCGACTTTATCATAGCGCCCCCGCGGATGGCGCACTATATCCAGATCAGCACCCAGATTTATGACATCTACCTCAAATATATTGCACCGGAGGACATACATGTCTATTCGATCGACGAGGTGTTGATCGATGTCACCGGTTATCTCTCCACCTATCGGTTGTCCGCCTATGATCTCGCCATGAAGATGATTTTGGATGTGGTGCACACCACCGGCATCACCGCCACCGCCGGTATCGGCACCAACCTCTATCTTGCCAAGGTGGCGCTGGATATCCAGGCAAAGCATGTCCAACCGGACGAAAATGGGGTGCGCATCGCCTCACTGGATGAGGAGAGCTACCGCCGTACCCTGTGGACTCACCGCCCGCTGACCGATTTTTGGCGGGTGGGCAGGGGATATGCCCGGAAGCTGGAAGCGTATGGAATCTATACAATGGGGGATGTTGCGCGCTGTTCTGTCGCAAAACCGGGCAGCTATTACAGTGAGGACCTCCTTTACAAGCTGTTCGGGGTCAATGCAGAGCTGCTGATCGACCACGCATGGGGCTGGGAACCCTGTACCATCGCGGACATCAAGGCCTACAAGCCGGAATCGAACAGCGTCGGCGCCGGGCAGGTGCTCTCCCGTCCCTATCCCTTTGCGCTTGCCCGCCTGGTGGTGCACGAAATGGCCGACAATCTGGCGCTCGAGCTGGTGGACAAAAAGCTGGTGACCGATCAGCTGGTGCTGACGGTGGGCTATGACGTCGAAAATTTGCAGGACCCCGATCGCCGCCGGCGCTATCGTGGGGCAGTCACGACCGACCGCTATGGCCGGGCGACCCCAAAGCACACCACCGCCACCGCCCATTTTGCCTATACCTCGTCGGCAAAACAGCTTGTTGCACAGGCACTTGCCCTGTTTGATCGGGCGGCACACAGCAGCTTGACCGTCCGAAGGTTAAACCTCACTGCGTGTCATGTGTTGGATGAGGAGACAGCTCCGAAACAGCAAGCCTGCGAGCAGCTCGATCTGTTCACCGATTACAGCGCAAAGGAGCAGGAGGACCAAGAGTTGCTGCGGGAGAGAAGGAGGCAGCAGGCGGTGCTTTCGATCAAAAAGAAGTTTGGAAAAAATGCTATCCTCAAGGGAATGAACTTTGAGGAGGGGGCCACTGCCCGGGAGAGAAACGATAAGATAGGGGGACACAAGGCATGAAGGGACCATACGACGACATCCTCCATTTGCCGCACCCCACATCCAAAAAGCACCCGCGCATGTCGATGGCCGAACGGGCCGCCCAGTTCGCCCCCTTTGCGGCCCTGAATGGCTATGGGGCAGCAATTCAGGAGGCGCAGCGGCTGACCGATCAGCGGCTGGAATTGGACGAAGAGACACAGTCTCTGCTGGATCTGCGGCAGCGCCTATTGCTAGAAAGGATTGCCGAACATCCGCAGGTGACGGTGACCTACTTTGTGCCCGATGCGCGCAAGTCCGGCGGTTCCTATCGCTGCGTTACCGCGGGGGTCAAGCGCTTGGACGAATATAGCAGATTGCTGATCCTCACTACCGGTCAGCAAATCCCGCTGGATGACATTGCAGCTCTTTCGGGATCTTTTTTTGGTGAGACATAAAGCCCTTTGCCTTACCGGCAAGCGAGATGACAAATGCAAGGAGGCAACTTTATACCCTTTTGGTGGGGCGTGAGCGAAATGAAAGGTTAGCTCACGCCCCCGTTTTGGTAGACGGGAGATCCACAAAACTTTCGGAACAAAAATGATAGATGATGAAAAGCAGATGAAAATTTCCGCAATTGGGAGAATGGGTTCTTGACAAAAATAGATGTCTTTCTTATAATAAGAAAGGTCATTATAAGAAAGCTGATAATAAAGGGAGTGTATCTTTTGGAGAGCCTGCACTATCTGTTGATGAAGAGCTACGCACAGCTCACGAGAAAAGTTTTGTTGGAGGCGGCCAAGCTGGATCTGACACCGGGGCAGCCAAAAATATTGGAGTTTTTGTGGCAGTATACCGAGTCGGATCAAAAGACCATTGCCAATTACTGCGAGATTGAACAGACCACCGTCGGTCGAATCCTGACTCGCATGGAGCAGTCCGGCCTGGTTGTGCGCCGGCAACACCCGGGAAACAGGCGTTCTCTGTTTGTCTCTCTGACCGATAAGGGCAGGGATGCGGCAAGCAAGATGTTGGACATCTTTCAAAAGATGGATGCCATGGCGTTGGATGCGCTGACCGAAAAGGAACAGGAACAGCTCAAGCAGCTTTTGCAAAAGGTCTCTTTCCAGCTTTCTGCACAATCAGAAAGAGGGAAAAGCAATGAATAACAACAAGATCGACTATCTACCACAACGCTGCATCGTCCTGCTCATCGGACTGACGTTGATGGCACTGGGAGTGGCCTTCTCGATCCGTGCGGATCTGGGCACTTCGCCAATTTCCAGCCTGCCATACGTCACCGGCCTGATGTTCAATCTGTCGGTCGGTACCACAACCGTCATCATCAATACGCTGTTTGTGTTGATCCAGATCCTCATTTTGCGCAGGGAGTATCAGTGGTTGCAGTTGCTGCAAATTGGAGTTGCAGCCTTTTTTGGCATGATGATCGACCTGTGGGGAGCAGCTTTGGATTGGCTCAACTATTCAAACTATCTGCAACAGTGGGTACTGTGTGTGATCGGCATTGTGGTTCTGGCTTTGGGCGTCAGCGTGGAGGTCATGGCAAATCTTTTGGTCGCGCCAGGCGAGGGCATTGTCTTAGCGGTCTGCAAAAAATTCCCGATCAAGTTTGGAAACGCCAAGGTGGGACTGGATGTCACACTGGTTTTGTTGGCGGTCCTGTTGAGCTTATTGTGCCTGGGCGGCCTCAAAGGTGTGCGGGAAGGAACCATCGCCGCTGCCATCTGCGTGGGCCTGATTACCAAAATCTTCAATAAACCACTGGATAAACTCAAGGCAAAGATATTTGCTTAGCTTTCGAGAATAAAAAAGGGAAGGACATCGCGCGGATGTCCTTCCCTTTTTGCTTTGTTTTTGGCTATGCCTTTGCAATTCTTGGTAGTCTTGTTGATTTGGTTGCCCATTCCTTCCAAACACCGGGATGGAATAAGAGCAGTAGGGGGAAAATCTCCAACCGTCCGGCCAACATGTCAAACATCAGGGTGTACTTGGAGAGGATTGAGAGGGAACCGAAGTTTCTGGTCGGTCCGACCCCCTCCAATCCCGGGCCAATGTTGTTGAAGGTGGCGGCAACAGCGGTAAAGTTGGTGACCATATCCTGTCCCTCCAGCGAGACCAGAAAGACAGAGGCACAGAAGAGGAGCATGTAGGTGATGAAAAAGACGTTGATCGAGCGCAGCACGTCGTGTTCAACCGGTTTGCCGTCCAGCTTGATCTTCTTGATGCTGTTGGGGTGCAGATAGGAACCCATCTCTTTAAAGAGGGTCTTGACCATAATCACACAGCGGGAAACCTTGATGCCGCCGCCGGTGCTGCCGGCACAGGCGCCGACAAACATCAGGGTGACCAATACCATCTTGCTGGCAGCGGGCCACAGGTCAAAGTCGGCGGTGCAAAATCCGGTTGTGGTGATGATGGACGAGACTTGGAAGGCAGCGTGGGTCAGCGCTTCAAAGGCACTGGAATAGCTGTCCAGAATCTGCCAGAAGATGAAGCCGGTGGAACACAGGATGATGATGAAGTACCAGCGCACCTCCTCCATGGCAAAGGCCTTTTTAAACTTGCCGAACAACAGCAGGTAGTAGGCGTTAAAATTGATGCCGAAGAGGGCCATAAAGATGGTGTAGACCCACTGCTGATAGGGGGTGTAGTTCATCATGCTGGAATTTTTGATTGAAAAGCCTCCAGTGCCGGCGGTGCCAAAGGTGGTGGTGAGCGCTTCAAAGAGCGGCAGATCGCCGATGATGAGGAAAAGCACCTGCAAGAGGGTCATGCCGAGATAGATCAGGTAGAGAATGCGGGCGGTGTGGCGCACCCTTGGAACCAGCTTGCCGACAGAGGGTCCGGGGCTTTCGGCCCGCATGAGGTTCATGTTGGAACCTCCGCTGAGCGGCACTACCGCCAACAGGAAGACCAGTACGCCCATACCGCCAATCCAGTGGGTGAAACTGCGCCAAAACAGCGCACAGTGGGACAGCGCCTCAACGTCGCTTAAAATACTCGAACCGGTGGTGGTAAAACCGGAGATTGTTTCAAACAGCGCATCGGTGAAGGAGGGGATTTCTCTGCTCAGATAGAAGGGCAGACAGCCATAAACGCTCATCAATACCCAGCTCAAGGCGGTGGCAATGAGGTGGAGCACAGTGTCCTCCGGCTTTTTGGAGACCATCAGCAAAGCCAGCAGCGCACCGACCGTCGCTACAAGCAGATAATACCAACCCTCAGCTTCGCGATAGAAGATCGCCACCAGGCAGGGAAGCAGCATCAGCGATGCCAGAATGCCCAGAACGTGGCCCAGAATATATCGGATCATAGACTTGTTCATAGCTTACCTCTCCGTTTCCAGGATATCCAGGATATCGTTGAAGCAGGTATGGGTGGTGACAATCATGACAGTGTCTCCAACCTGGATGCAGTCGCGTCCGCTTGGAATGATGATTTTGCCGCTGCGGTGGATGCAGGCCAGCAACAGTCCCTTTTTCAGAGGCAGGTCGGAAAGAGGGATGTTGGTGACGTCGGAGTTTTCCCGGACGCGGAACTCGATTGCTTCTACGCGGTGGTCGAACATGTGGTAGAGCGTCTCGATGTTGCTGCCGATGGAGTTTTTCTTGGCGCGCACATAGGCGATGATGGCCTCGGAGGTGATGTAGCGGGGATAGAGCACGCTGCCCAGATCGAGGTTGTTGATGACGTCCTTGAAGGTGATGCGGTTGATCTTGGTAATGACCTTGGCGTTGGAGACCTGACGTGCGTACAGCGTCAGCAGGATGTTTTCCTCGTCAATTCCGGTCAGCGCAACGAACGATTCGGTGTATGCCAGCCCCTCTTCTTTGAGCAGCTCCTCGTTGGTGCCGTCGCCGTTGATGATGACCGCTTTTGGCAGCAGGATGCTCAATTCCTCACAGCGCGCCTTGTCGATCTCGATAATCTTGACGGCGATGCCCATGTGCATCAGCTGGCGTGCCAGATAGTAGGCCGCTTTTCCACCGCCGATAATCATGGTGTCGCGCACACGGTTGGTTTTGAAGCCGATCTTCTCCAGAAAGTCTTTGGCGGAAGGGCGGGAGGAGACAAACGAGACGACATCCCCTTTGGAGAGGACAAAGTCTCCGGCGGGGATGAAGATTTCGCCGTTGCGCTCGACAGCACAGATCAGGATGTTGTGGGCGATGGCTTGGCCCAAAAACGCAATGCTCATTCCGTCCAGCATATTGCCCTGGGGAATTTTAAATTTGACCAATTCCGCCTGTCCGTGGGCAAAGGAATTGACTTCCAGGGCGGTCGGAAGATAGAGGATGCGCGCAGCCTCTTTGGCCGCTTCCAGCTCGGGGTTGATAATCATGGCAAGTCCCAGCTTTTCGCGCAGATAACCGACCTCGGTGCTGTAGTCGGGGGTGCGGACACGGGCAATGGCGGCGCAACCGCCCACCCGTTTGGCCACCGTACAGCACAACAGGTTGAGTTCGTCCGAATCGGTGACTGCGATGATGAGGTCGGCCTCTTCAATGCCGGCTTCCATCAATACGCTGTAGCTGGCTCCGTTGCCGACGATTCCCATGACATCGAACATGCCGGTGAGCAGCTGAATGCGCTGTGGCGACTTGTCGACGATGGTGATGTCGTGCCCCTCGCGGATGAGCTGTTCGACCAGGGTGGCGCCGACCTTGCCGCCTCCCACGATGATGATACGCAATCCCTGCGGTTGACTTTTCGAAAGGGGGTGTTTTGCGCCCTTATCATTTTTGCGATTTGCAAACATTGTCTTTATCCCTCTTTGGAAGAAAATAGTGTAGCATTACCAATATAACACTTTTTCTGCACAAAATCATCTGGTTTTTGGTCAAAAACGGAAAAATTCTGAGAGAATGACGAAAATGACCAAAAACAAATTTCCATTCTTGGGGGAATCGGAAAGGAAAGTGTAGAATAGGAGAACATCCATTTCCAGAAAAAGGAAGCCAGCCGCTCTTAATAGATTGTCAATCAGATTGGTTTTTGCTGGCTTTCTCTGCAAGAGTAGGGGAAAGAAAACATCCATCCGGACATCAAAGAAGGGTTGCTTGTTGGGTAAAAGGGAAAAAACAGGGGATTGCCGGTTCAAAGCGGCAATCCCCTGTTGGAAATTTTTATTCATGCCCGTAGCGGTGCTTTTGTCCCTCGTGCTCGTGTTCCCCATCGGAGTGACCGGTCGATGGCACTGTGCTGTCGTCGGTAGCGGTTGTATCCGAGTTGGTGTCAGCTGTGCCGTCGAGCTCGTCAATGCGCTGCCAGATTTGCCGCATGGTCAGCCCCTGCACTTGCTCAGTGGTGACCGTTGGGTCCAACTCTTGCAGGATCAGGAAAGCCTGATATTTGCCAAAGGACATTCCGGCCTCGTGCGCCTGCTCCAGCTGTTCGGTGCTTCCGGAGTGGCAGTGGACGTTCTGTGTTTGGGAGGTGCAGCTCTCCACCTCGTGCAAGATCTGTCCACACTGCGCGGTGTTTTCTCCGGCAACCGTCATGGAGAGCACCGCATCTTCATTTAGATACGCCTCTATTTGCTGCGAGTTGAGGAGCTCCTGCAATGCCTGGCGGTAGTCCATGTTTTGCAGATTCAGCGAATTTGCAATCTCCCATCCGTCATCGTTGTATCCGGTCACCGCCAGGATGCGGTCAAAGCGGTTGATGCTCAATTCGAGCGATGGGTTTACATCGACGCTGATGAAGGCGGTGGGGACAAAATAGAGCCAATACCCAAATCCGCTGAGCACCAAAACAAGGCACAGGGCGGCCAGCGCGGGATAAAGGCGGTGACGGCGCTTGGGCTGACGCCGCTGTATCTGTTCTGAGATGGCAGAGAGGGTCCGACTTTTGAGCTCCTCATCTGCATGGATGCTGTCGAAGGCAGACTTCCACTGTTCATTCAACCTCCATCACCCCCTCCAAATCCTTGCGCAGTTGCTGGCGCGCACGCCGCAGCAGCGTATAGATGGTGTTGACGTTTTTCTTGAGAATTTGCGCGATCTCCACTGCGGTATAGTTTTCATAGTAGTGCAGGTAGACCACATCCTTGTACTGCTCAGGCAGGGCGAGCACCGCATCCAACAATTCCCGGTCCTCATGGGAAAGGGATTGCGGCAGGTCGGAGATTGTCTCGAGCGGAACGGTGCGAGAGCGGAAAAAGCTCTTCAGGAGATCCTTGCAGGCGTTGACAGTGACCCGTATGATCCAGGCCCGTTCGTGTTGTTCGCTCTGAAAGGGTTCAGGGTAGAGGACATATTTAAAAAAGACGGTTTGAAAGATGTCCTCGGTGTCTGCCCGATTTTTCAGATGCACCATACAGATGCGCTTGACTGTGTCCGCGTACAAGTCGATCGCCCGCTTCGCTTCTTCCTCGCTACGCATGCTCCATCATCCTTTATCTGTCGCTAATTTTTCCAGCAGTGACCTCCGTGGTGGCCACCGTTGTGGCAGGCCCGATAGGTGTTGTTAGACTGCTGCAGGTGGTCGCAGATGCCATCGCCGTTCTGGTCGCAGAAGGTATTGGCCGCCGTTTCGTGGTAGTCGCAGACGCCGTCGCCGTCCTTGTCGTTGATGCATCCGCTGTAGTCACAGATGCCGTCATGATCTGCATCTACACAGGTGTGGGTCGCGTTGTACTGGCAGGTGCCGGCATTTGCGTTGTGGCAAAAACGTCCAGCAAAAGCAGTGGTGCTTCCGAGGACTGCAATCATCGAGGCTGTCAAGATACCAACAATCAGTTTTTTCATAGAGAATTCCTCCCGCTTTTTTATCAATGTTGTTTCCCTTAAAGGGTCTTTCACCATGTATACGATTGCGAAAGGCAAATCCGTTCAACTCTCAAAAAATTTTTTTAAAAATTTTCTTTTTTCAGGATAGCACATCTTCTGCACAATTTCCACCCCCCTTGGAGAAAAGAAAAGAGTCTGGACATTGTCGCAAAAAGGATTATAATGAAGACAAAGGGGGCACTGCCTCCTGGTACCTTGTCGCAATAGAAGGAGGTTTTTTTGATGAAAACACTGGTAGCTTATTTTTCTGCATCGGGCGTCACCCGCAAGGTGGCCGAAAAGCTTGCAAAAGCGGCAAACGCAGACCTGTACGAGATCAAGCCTGCGGTTGCATACACCCCGGCGGACCTGGATTGGCGCGATAAAACGTCTCGCAGCTCGGTCGAAATGCAAGATCCATCTTCCCGCCCACAGCTGCACGACACCGATGCAAACGCTGCATCCTACGACCGCATCTTCCTCGGTTTCCCCATCTGGTGGTATACAGCGCCGACCATCCTCAAAACCTTTTTGGAAAGCTATGATCTTACCGGCAAAGAGATTGTCCTCTTTGCAACCTCTGGTGGCAGCGGCTTTGGAAAATCGGTCAACGATTTGCAGCCCAGCGCTCCAAAGGCCAACATTAAGGAAGGAAAACTTTTAAATGGAAATCCTTCCGAGCAGGATATCAAAGCTTGGCTGGAAACCCTCTAAACAAAACATTTAAAAAAGTCCGTCAGCGGTATAGCTGATGGACTTTTTCTTTTCCAATTTTATTCTCATTTGAATAGATGGCATAACCGGTTGTTTTATCGCACACCCAAGGTGGTGCGTATGCGGTTTTGCCAGCCCCGCTTTTGGCTTTGCCCCAAAAGCAGTTCCAACAGATGCGCTCCCTGACGGTCAGCCGCCCAGAAAGAGCCCAAGCAGCCCTCGCAGCTGCTGGCTATGATGCGGTTATCCGGGAACTCGGAGATCCTTCGCAGCCGCATCTGTTGGCTGATTTCTGGCCGCAGCGTGTGGGTCATGTGAAAGTTTCCACAGCAGATGGTGTGCTCTGCGGTGTGGGCGGGTTCACAAAAATCGCAGCCGCGCATCGAGAGTAGCTTGCGCACGGCCTGCTGTTGTGCAAAATCTTTGCGGGTGGGGCAGGGGTCGTGCCAAACATAGGAACACCCTTGGGGCAGCGGCGCAAGGTCCTGTGGGCGGATGGCCTGTGCCAGTGCGGGCCAGATCGGCAGCACCTCAATTCCCTCTATCTGGCGCAGTTGCAGCGTGCAGTTTGGGCAGGCCGTATAGATTCTCCGCACGCCGCACCGCTGCAATTGCTGGATTATCTGCTGCTGGCGGGCAGCAAAGCGCTCGGTAAAGAGGTAGCGGGTTGGCTGGCCGCAGCAGGCTGCCGCAAGGGCAGCGTCCGGCTCGATTCTCTGCAAGACATGCAAGGTTTTGTACAGAATCGCCCCATCGAGGTTGAGCAGCGCGCAGCCCGGCCAAAAAAGGACGGGCGCTTTGGGGATGCGCATCATCATGGGCGAAAAGGAGAGCGCCTGATGCAGGCGCATTCCGGTTAGATTGGCTCTACTCATGGCTTTCCGGCTTTCTGGGAGCAGCTTTGGCCTGACGATCGTTGTAGACGCGCTTGATGATCGAGACAAGGATTCCCAGCGAGAAGATGCACAGCAGGGCGGTGACAAAATATTTGACGCCGCCGGTCAGCATGCCGCCGACATAGGAATAGATGATGGTGGCGGGCAGCTGGCCCAGGCCGGTCGCAAGGACAAAGGGAAGGAATCGGATGGGGGTTAAACCGGCAAAGTAGCTGACTGCATCAAACGAGACGAAGGGGAGCAGGCGGCAGACCAAAATGGTCTTGCTTCCGTATTTTTCAAAATATCCCTCGACGCTTGCAAGGGCGCCGTTTCCGGCAAAGCGCTCGACCACATCGCGGCCAAGACCCCGCGCGATGTAAAAACAGAGCACGGCGCCGGCCATCGAGCTGGTCCACGACAGGATGGCTCCCTGCCACCAACCGAAGATGGCGGCGTTGGCAAAGGTGATGAGAAAGGCCGGCAGCGGAGCCAGCACAGACTGAAAGACCATCAGACAGAACGAGAAGAGCATTGCCCAGGCCCCGAAGGAGCGGATGTACTCGACCACTGCATCGACGTTGGCAGAGGCCAGCACCGAGGAAGCGCGGCCGACAAAGTCCCGCACCGGTTGTACGAAGAAGTAGAGTGCAAACAGCACGATAGCGACAATCACGATGATCCAGCGGGCAAGGTTGTGTTTGGTATGTTGTTTCATTTTTGTTCTCCAATCTTTTGGGTATCTTTTTGTTTTTGTGTGGGGAAAAGCTTTTTTCCAAGTGCTCCCGTCACTGCCAGCAGCAAAATCAACAGTACGATGGCGAGCCAGAAGGAGGGAGAACCCGCCTCCAAGGTTTTGTCGCCGATGTTGATAAAGATGAAGGTGCCGGGGATAATGCCGATGGCAGAGGCCAGCATATAAGAGGAAAAGGAGATTTCCGTCAGGCCAAAGGTGTAGTTGATGAGGTTGTACGGTACCGCCGGAATTAAGCGCAGGATAATCAGCAGCACAAATCCCTCTTTTCCACTGGCAAGCTGTAACCGCTGCTGCCACTGTGCACTGAGCTTTCGCGCAACGAGGCGCTGTACCTGGCTGCGCCCGACATTTCGGGAGAGCCAGAACATCAGCGCACAGTTGAGCAGCGCACCGATGAAGGTGTACACGCTGCCCCACCAAAGCCCAAACAACAGTCCGCCCGCCAGCGCCAATACCGCCACTGGAAAGAAGAAAGCGGGCAAAAGCACAAATAGTCCCATGTAGCATACGGGTGCGAGGGCCCCTGTCGAGGCCAAGGCTTGTTGCAGTTGTTGGGGGGTAATCAACGTGGAAAGCCCCCATACCAGCAGGATAACCGCTGCTACAACGAGCAGGAAAAGCAGTTTTTTTCTCTTTTTCATCGAATCCTTCTTTGTGCATAAAATTCTTTTTTCAGTTTAATCCGACCAACGGAATCTTGTCAATGGGTAAATGATAGAAAAAATCTATAGGCAATATGCTTTCTTTCTCGCAGGGAATTTTTGCAATATTGACAAAGTAAAACCAATATGCTATCCTTTCCATGGTATGAATCCGGGAAGTTATCCATATTTCATCCCGGATTGCGTATACAATCAATTGACCTATTATTGGAGGTTCTACTTATGAAAAGAGTACTTGCAATTGCACTGAGTGCTGCAATGCTGATCAGCATGATGGCTGCGTGCAGCAATTCCAACAGCTCCACCACCACTTCTACTGAACAGACTACCACCGAGCAGACTGAGCAGGAGAGCACAAAAACAGAAGAGGCTGAGGAGGAGAACTCTGCTGAGATCGTAGCGCCGGAGTCCGACGTTCAGATGCAGTACATCAGCGTAGAGGATGCCGATGCGGATCTGGAAAACACCGATTACACCTTCATCGATGTGCGCAAAGCAGCTGACTACGCCACCTCCCACATCCCAGGCGCCATCTCTGCCGACATGGACGCTGCACGAAACGGCGACTTTGACGCGGGTGTTGCCACCATGCAGGAAGTGCTCAA
>JAHZAY010000004.1:160245-178962 GCA_019423685.1 Clostridiales bacterium
AACGGCGACTTTGACGCGGGTGTTGCCACCATGCAGGAAGTGCTCAATAGCGGCGTAAACAACAACCTTGTCCTGATCTGCTACAGCGGCAAGACCTATGCACAGGCTACCACCAACGTGCTGTCCGCACTGGGCTACGACATGTCCAAGGTATACACCCTCGAGGGCGGCTTTACCGCTTGGACCGAGACCTATCCGGACACTGTAGAAGCGGAATAATTCCGAAATTTTGTGCTCCAAAAGATCCCACACTCTTCTGAGTGTGGGATCTTTTTTGCTCAATTTTTACAAAAAATGTGATAGATATTTTCAATACAGCTCAAAAAGTTAAAGAAGCAACAGCAATTTTGTGCTGTAAAGGGTAAAATCGGTCAACTGTTGACAACCAGCTTGACAAACCCTGTAAAAAAGTATATTGTTATGAAAGTATAAACAGCGCGTCTGTTTATTTTTTTGTGCGGGGATGTGATGTGCACCATCGGTGGGGAATCTTTGTAGTTAAAGAAGGAAGGGTTTGGTATCTTATGGACCAGAGCAAAAACTTATTGACAGTGGGCAGCGTGCCTAAAAAGATGCTGATGTTTGCCGTGCCGATCTTTTTCAGCAACCTTTTTCAGCAGCTTTATAACGCCGCCGACTCGCTGATTGTTGGAAACTTTATCGGAGAGGAGGCGCTGGCGGCGGTCAGCTCCTCTGGCAGCTTGATTCAGCTGCTGACCGGTTTTATCAACGGTGTGGCAATGGGCGCAGGTGTGCTGATCGCGCGCTACTATGGAGCCCAGGACGAAAAGAAGATGGAGCGAGCGGTCCACACAACCGTCGCGCTCGGTGTGGCGGCAGGCCTGCTGCTTACCGTCGTCGGTGTTCTGCTGACACCTCAGATTCTGCGATGGATGGGCACGCCGGAGACGGTTCTGCCAAGCTCCGTTGCGTATTTCCGAACCTATTTTATGGGTTCAATCGCAGTCATTCTGTATAATATCGGTGCGAGTATCTTGCAGTCGGTGGGAGATAGCCGCAGCCCAATGAAGTACCTCATCACCGCCTCGCTGACCAATATCGCACTCGACCTGCTGTTCGTTGCGGTGCTGCACATGGGTGTCGCCAGCGCGGCGATTGCAACCATCATCAGCCAGATCCTCAGCGCATCCTTAGCTTTTCGCAAGTTGATGCGGGTCGATGCGATGTATAAGGTCACCCTGCGCAAGGTGCGCTTTGATATGCCGATGCTCAAAGAGATCATCACATTGGGTATTCCATCCGGCGTGCAAAACTCGGTTATTTCGCTGGCAAACGTCATCGTGCAGGCGAACATCAACGCCTTTGGCGCAGATGCGATGGCCGGCTGCGGAACCTATTACAAGTTGGAGGGCTTTGCTTTCCTCCCGGTTACCTGTTTTGCGTTGGCGCTGTCCACCTTTATCAGCCAGAACATCGGCGCGGAGCGCTATGACCGCGTCAAGGCCGGAATGAAGTTCGGCCTGATCTGTTCGCCTGTGTTGGCGGAGTGTATCGGCGTGTTGTTCTTTGTTTTTGCACCATATCTGATCGGTGCCTTTAACAGCAACCCGGATGTCATCGCCTTCGGTGTCCGTCAGGCCAGAACGCTCAGCCTGTTCTACTGCCTGCTGTCCTACTCGCACTGCTGCGCCGGCATCCTCCGCGGATTTGGACGCCCCATCATCCCGATGATCGTCATGTTGTCCGACTGGTGCGTGTTCCGCATCATCTACATCACCATCGCCGTGCGCATCATCCCTGAAATTCAGGTCGTCTTTTGGGCTTATCCGCTCACCTGGACAATCAGCACCGTCCTCTTCACCCTCTATCTGCGCAAGATTCGCTTCCCGGTCAGCAGCGACAAGGAACGCAACTTCGCTAATTAAATCGAATCATACACCAACAAGCGGGAATATTTCCTGCTTGTTTCTATAAAGGAAAAATCCCAGGCCGATGTCTTTTCGGCTTGGGATTTTATGTTTGCAGCAAAATGTATTTCATTTTGGGCTGAAGGGAAGAGTCCCTTTAAATTGCACGGAACATGACGTACCGCATCTTGCCGCCGTACTTTTCCTTTTCGACAAGCGGGCGCAAGCCGGCAGATTCCAGCGCTTTGAGGCTGGGGAGATTGTGCGGCGACACTGTGGAGAGCACAAAGCGGGTGCGGCCGTCCTGCCGGAAGAGGTCAACGCAGATCGAGCACATCCGACTGTGCATGTGGTAGCCGCGAAAATCCGGGGAGGCCATCGCAATTTCCAGCTGACCGACCTGATCGAGCTCCTTGCCGCGCAGCCCGATGTCCAGTCCCAGATTTTCCTCCTGGCTTGGATAAAGGCAGCCCATCAGATAAGCCAGTTTGCCTTTATCCGAAAATACCGCCAGGGTAAAACCGTGGTCCATCAAATACTGCCACTCCTCCTCTTTTAAGGGATAGAGGATATCTTTGTCGGGAAGGTTCTGATAGATTTCCTGTTGAAAGGCAAGAATCATGGGCAGATCGCTCGCCTCCAGCTGCACAACATGGCAGGACAGGGGTTGCTCTCCCCTGAAAAAGGTCAACGGGTACAGTTTTTGCATGGCAGTTAACTCCTTTCTCTGGCAGCAGCCAGCTCTTCTGCGACGGATTGTGGATTATAAGGAGGGGAGACCAAAATCGCAATGATGACCGAAACCAGGCCTCCAACCAGTTTGGCAACGATAAAGGGGAGGACAGCGTCGTTGTTGACCGACGAAACAAAGGCCAGCTGACCGCCAAATACGAAACCGGTGGTGACAGCGGCAGCGGCATTCATCAGCTGGCCGCGCTTGTCCATCTTGCCAAAGATGGAGAACATCGAGACTGAGGTGATGAGGTTGAGCAGCATGCCGATGATGGCAAACTCGTTGACGTGGATGCGGCGTGCCAACGAGAGGATGGGGTGCATAAATTTTCGCAGGATCAGGTTGGAGAGGATGAAGGAGCCGCAGACAACCACCGAAATCTTAAAGACGATGATGAGCGCCTCCCCGATGAGTGCGGGATCGACAAAGACAAGCTGCGGGATGTCGAAATAAATCTGAATGACTACCAGGGCGAACAGCACGATTGCGAGGATGTTGATCGCCTTTCCCACCTTCTGAAAGACCGCAACGGCCTTCTCTCCGCCATAGAAGATGTAAAGCCCCAAGATGGCGCAGATGATGAGCACCGGCAGCAGGTGACTGATAAAGGAGGACAGTCCCAACCCAGACATCAGCCCGCCGACAATGAGGGCAGCCGGGGTGGCGATGATGCCGTAAACCATACCGGTCATTAAGGTCTTTGCGTCGCGCTGCTCCACACTGCCCAGTGCAATCGGCAGTGAAAAGGAGATGGTGCATCCAAGGGTAGAGGCCAGAATGACGCCGGTGAAAATCTTCTGGGCCGGGTCGGTGCACAGGGTGTCCGCAATCGAGTAGGCGCCCATATCTACCGCGAGAACGCTGCTGACCAAAATGGTGGGGTCAAAGGGCAGCGAAACCGTTTGCAGCAGAACCGATAGCGCACGTCCCAGCATGACGGCAAAACAGTAGATGCCAACCATCGTCAGCGAAAGGGAACCCATCATGGTCATGCCGCGGTCAAATTCCTCGGCTAAACCGAAGCGCCCGCCGATCACCTTGTCGATCAGTCCGACCATGGTGCACAGCAGCAAAATAGCAATTGGGAAATTCATCAGATGTCCTCCTTCGAGTTGAAAGGTTTCTCCATATCGACAAAACTAGATATAATATTATCACGTTTTGCCAAAAAAACAAGGGAGAATCCGATAAAAAGAAAGGAACCACTTTAAAAAAAGTGGTTCCTACAACAATTCTGTTTTTATTTGTGCAGTAAATGGTAAGTTTGTTCAGAATCCACTCACTGCATCCAAAAGTGCTCATAGAGGGGGGGAGTGCCGTCCGCGATCGGATCGCCCGAGCCGCTCCCGTAATAGGCGTATCCAACTTCTTTGCCATAAAATATTGGGCCGGTGTAGACGTAGTATGAGACGCTTTCGTCTAAAAAGCTGGAAACCCTCGCCAACATGCGGACATCGTTTTTCTCCACAATGTGTTCCGGTTGATAGGCAAAGGCGCTCCAGAAAAAAAGAAACAAACAGCCCACCGTGGCAAATATCACCACCGCCGCAGAGCACAAAAAGGAAATCAGCCTTGCACCCCGAAAATGCAGGTGCCGGAACATCGACAGAGTGGCCTTGACGCAGGCAAGGCAGATGGAGAAAAAGGTTCCCCATACACAGATCAGCGACGGGACGCTGCGCAGCGAAAGGGAAAAAAGACAGCTGCACAGCAGCGCCAGCAGGTCCAAAATCAAAAAGAGAAAAAGGGGAAGAAAAGCTGCCAATTTGATAAACCCGGATTTGTTCATACCGTCCCCCAAAGCAAAAAGCTTCTAAATGAAAAAAAGCTAAACGGCCTGTCCCGCAGCGTACCCAGTGGAAAAGGCAATTTGCAGGTTAAAGCCGCCGGTGTAGGCATCGACATCCAATACCTCTCCGGCAAAATAGAGGCCGCCCACCAATTTAGACTCCATCGTCTTGGGATTTACCTGCGAGACGTCCACACCGCCGGAGGTGATAATCGCTTCCTCGATGGGGCGGAAGGCCAGCGGAGTCACCGGCATCGCCTTGATGATGGCACACAGCTTTTGGCGTTGTGCGCGGGTAATTTGGTTGATCTTGGTGTCAAATGGGATGCCGCTCAGCTGCGCAATCGGCTGAATGGCCTTGTGTGGCAGCAACTGGCTAAGAGAATTGATGAAGTCTTTGTTGATAAACTGCTCAAAATCCCGCAAAATCCTGGCGTCCAGCTGCTGTTCCGAGAGTCCGGGCTTCCAGTCGATGTGCATGAGATAGTGGGAGAGCGAGCCGCTCTTGTCCGGCTGCATGTGGCAGCTGGCACTGAGGACCAGCGGACCGGATACGCCAAAGTGGGTGAACAGCATCTCTCCGAGTTCCGAGAAGATCACCTTGCCGCTGCGGGTGTCCGTCACGGTCAGGGTGACATTTTTTAGCGACAATCCCATCATGTCGCGACAGTATTTTTCCTTGCACACCAGCGGAATCAGCGAGGGGCGCAGCGCAGTTACGCGGTGACCCGCCTGCCGTGCCAGTGTGTAGCCATCTCCGGTAGAGCCGGTGGCCGGGTAGCTCTTGCCGCCGGTGGCAATGATGACTGCGTCGGCCGGGAGGTTTTCTCCCTCCTCGGTCAATGCACCGCATACCCGCGGGCCGTTTTCGGTTTGCTCGATCTGCAATTTCTGGATGCGGCAGTTGTGACGGAGCTTGCAGCCGGAGCGTTTGAGCTCTTCCTGCAGCGCATCGACGATGTCCATCGAACGGTCGGAGACGGGGAATACCCGCTCTCCGCGCTCCACCTTGAGCGGTACGCCGCAGTCTTCAAAAAAGCCCATGACCTCAAAGGGGTTGAGCTGATTTAAACAGCTGTACAAAAAACGGGGATTGGTCAGAACATTCGGCATAAATTCTTCCACCGTGCAGCAGTTGGTGACGTTGCAGCGCCCCTTGCCGGTGATCAGCAGCTTGCGTCCCGGGCGCTCCATGCGTTCAGCAACAAGGACTTCTTTCCCCCGGCGCCCTGCCTGGATGCCCGCCATCATGCCGGCGGCTCCCGCGCCGATGATCAAAACCCGGTTTGCATGCTGCTCACTGTGCTTGTTGGTCATTTTCTGTGCTGCCCTCCGTCTTTTCATATACATCATATTGGTCCCAGATGCGCTCAAGCTGGGCATAGGTTTCCCGGATCTCGTCCTGCTTTTCCAGTCCAACTGCGACGACCAGGGCGTTGAGCACGCTCAGTGGCGCTACCAGCGAGTCGACAAAGGAGGCCATATCGCTGCGGGCAAGCAGGCTGATGTTAGCCACCTGGTAGAGGGGAGAGGAGACAGAGTCGGTCACCGCGATGACGTCCGCGCCCTTTTCGCGGGCATACTTTGCCGCTTTCAGGGTGCGCTGGGAATAGCGCGGGAAGCTGATTGGAATCAGAACATCCTGGGAGCTGATGCGGAAGAGCTGCTCAAACATCTCGCTGGTGCTGGAGGTGTTGATCAGGTGGACACTGTCAAAGATGTGGTTAAAATAGAATTGCAAAAATCCCGCAAGAGAAGCAGCACTGCGCACGCCGATGATGTAGATGCGGCGGGCAGAGATGAGCTTTTGTACGGCGAGATTGAAGCTGTTGGGGTCGAGCTCCTCAATGGTATGTTTGATGCGGTCGATGTCCATCGACAACACCTTGCCGATGACGTTGTTGCGGTCAATCTGGTCGCTGGTGATCTCCATGCGCTGTACCGAGGTCAGGCGGTTGCGGATGATCTCCTGCAAGGCCTTTTGCAGCTGAGGATAGCCGTCACAGCCGACCTCAACGGCAAAACGCACGACAGTAGACTCGCTGACGCCGATGGTGGAACCGATGCGGGCAGCGGTCATAAAGGCGGCTTTTTCGTAGTGCTCCAGGATATAGTTGGCGATGCGTTTTTGCGCCTTGGAAAATTGTGGAAGGCGAGCCCTGATCTGCTCGAGTAGATCCAAATTCATCACAGCAGTCTCCTTTGGATAAAGTGAAATTGGGCACAGGCCCTGATATGACAGAAAAGATTCATTTTGTTCTGCTAACACCCTTTATTGTAGCGTGATTTCACCAAAAAATCAAGGAAAATTGCAGGAATTTTTCTAAATTCCTGCAATTTTTACGTCAAATTTAGGTGAAAAAAGCGGTAAAGGTACAAAAGGGCGGTTGACAAATCGAAAAAACTCTGCTACACTAAGTTCGCACAAAAAAAGAAGGGGTGCTGCACCAAACTAGCGGCTGAGAATAAGGCAAGATGGGCCTTTAAACCCTAAACCTGATCCGGGTAATGCCGGCGGAGGGATCTGTCATAGGTTGCTTTCTGTCGTCCATGTATCCGGGGCGGCATTTTTTATTTTTAAGGAGGAGTAATCTTATGACTCAATCTTTCAAAACAAAGCGCCTGGTAGAGAGCGCACTGATGATCGCCCTGTCTACAATCCTCTCGTTTGTCATCATCTTTCGTCTGCCGTTTGGAGGTTCGATCACAGCCTGCTGCATGCTGCCGGTAATCCTCGTTTCTTACCGCTACGGCATCAAGTGGGGATTGGCTGCTTCCTTTGCCTTTAGCCTCATCCAGGGCATCCAGGGCATTGCAGAAGGCACCTTCTCTGCGGCGTCTTTGGGCGTAGAAAACGGCGTCTTTAACGGCGGCTTCTTCTCCGGCAGCCCGCTGCTCGCCTCTTTCGGCATCTTCCTGCTGGATTACATCGTGGCCTTCACTGTACTGGGCTTTGCCGGTATGTTCCGCGACAAGATCAAAAATAAACCGGTCTCCCTGGTTTGCGGCATCCTCATGGTCGGCCTGTTCCGCTACATCGCACACGTCATCTCCGGCGCCATCTTCTTTGGCATCTGGGGCGAATGGTTCTTCACCCAGGATGGTTTCTTTGCATGGGGCCAGACCCTCGTCGATATGTTCCCTGGCCAGTCGCTCTATATCATCTACTCTCTGATCTATAACCTCTCCTTCCTGCTGCCAGAGGTCATCATCACCGCAGTTGTCGGCTTCATCCTTGCAAAAGCGATGCCGAAGCTCTTGGAGAAAAAAGATGAGATCGCAGCCCAAAGTGCAGCATCGGCTCAGAACAAGACTGCATCCAATCAATAAACCTGAAACAACATAGATCTAGGAAAAGCGGCCGCTGCCTTTTAAAAGGCAGCGGCCGCTTTTTCATCTTCTTTATAGGAAGCGTTTACGGCTGGCAGACCTTGCACGGCTCTCCACCCAGCGCGACGGCTTCCTCTCGAGTTTGACAGATTTTCTTGTTTTCGGCATCCATCTGCGCGACGTACCGGCAGGAAGGAAGATGAAATTTCATCGAGCTTGTGTTGAGCACATAGCTTCCCGATGCAGCGGACGGTGTGCTGACGCTTTCGTCCGGCTGGTTTTGTTGGGGAGAAGTTTGCACCGTTTGCTCGCTTGCACCGATCGTCCACGACGCATCCGCTTGCGGCAGTTGCTGTGCTGGGGGAGAGATGGTGGGTGTCTGGCCGGCTGCTGCCTTTGCAGCAAAGGAGGGGAGAAGCTCCAAAAACATCTGCTCCGTGCAGCCTTCTTGGGAGGAGCTTTCACTTTCAGCGATCGCGGCAGGGTGTTGCTCGGCGGCAGCAGTTTGGATTTCCTTTGGTGTGTTGGCTAAAATGGGCTTGGGCAAAAGAAGGAAGCCACAGGAGATCAGCAGCGCAGCAAGCAGCGTCCAGAGCAAGCTGGCACGCCCCTTTTTGGGCAGGAGAAACAGCGCGCCCAACCAAAAGCACAGGGTGCTTACGGTAATCAGATATTGTAACCCCATCCAAAACAGCAGAATGCAGCAGGCCCAGCGCAGCAGGACATTGAGCGCATAGATGGGATTTTGATGCTTTTCCATCGCCCTTCCTCCTTTTTTCTTTGTCCCTATCATACCACAGATGCCCTTTGCAGGAAAAGGGCTTTTTTGTACCGCGGGAAAGCGGTGCGCTTTTTCATCACCTGTTGCAATTGGGTGGACCCGATGGTGAGATGGGTGCGGCTGCCCGCTATTTGAGCCAGCGCTATTCGGCACCGTGGGGCATTGTCAAGGGAGGATTGACCGACATCGGCACAGAGGAGTTGGCGCACATCGAGATTGTCAGCGCCATCCTGCATCAGCTGACCAAGGGGCTGAGCATCGACGAGATCAAAGCCGGCGGACTGGAGACCTATTTTGTCGATCACACCACTGGTGTTTACCCGCAGGCTGCCTCCGGGATGCCGTTTTCGACCTCCACGCTGCAATCGACCGGAGATGTCATCTGCGATTTGACCGAGGACCTTGCAGCCGAGCAGAAGGCGAGAATTACCTACGACAACATTCTGCGCCTGGTGGATGACCCGGATGTGCGCGACCCGATCAAGTTCCTGCGTGAGCGAGAAATTGTTCACTTCCAGCGCTTCGGCGAGATGCTTCGCTATACACAGGAGCAGCTGGACAGCAAGAATTTCTACGCCTTTAATCCGGAGTTTGATACCGCCACAAGGGCAAGAAAGAAAAAATAGCGCAATATTGCAACAAAAGGACCTGTATATTACAGGTCCTTTTGTTGTTTGGATGAGAAGAAGTGTCAACTATCTTTTTCCAGCTCAGGCGGAGAGCTGGGAGGTAGGATGCGAGCGAAAGCAACAACAGACATTGTGGAGCGTCTGGTCGGAGAGCTGCGAGAGCAGTGCCATGGCACATTCTTGGGCGTCAAAGTCGCTCAGTCCAAGCTGTTGAAAGGTGGGGCACAGCAGCTGGTATTGCTGTGCATAGCGGTCGGTCACAGTGTGGCCCAGCTCGGTGATGTGCAGCGATTTGTCTGCGGTTTGGTCCAGCAGGCCCTCTGTATGCAAGGTAGAGAGCATCTTGCAGGCCGACGCGCGGGAAATTCCCAGCTGGATTGCAACGTCGATGCAGCGCACACGCTCCAGACGTTTTTCCAGCGAATCGATGGTCAAGAGGTATCGCAGTTTTCCAGAGGTCAGTTTCATGTTCCAGAGCTCCTTTCGGCGGCATTTTCTATAAACGACAGGAAAGTTTATGCCGCAGCTTTTGCAGATTTTAATTTCTTTGCGTGCTCCTGCGGGTTGGGACGAAGCAGCAGATAGACCAGAGCTGCCAGCAGGATGACGGCCACGATGGTGCCCAGGCCAAAGACGCCGGTGATCAACCAGCTGCCCAACTGATAGATGAGCAGGGAGATCACATAGGCAAAGAGGCACTGGTAGCCAATGGCGATCCAGGTCCACTTGGCGCTGCCCATCTCTCTGCGGATGGCGCCGATGGCAGCAAAGCACGGTGCACAAAGGAGGTTAAAGACCAGGAAGGAATAGGCGGAGATGGCGGTGAAGTTTTGCGCGAATACGCCCCACATCTCGTTGCCGTCCTCGGAGACCTCAGCAAAGCCGTACAGAATGCCCATGATGGTGACCAGATTTTCTTTGGCCACCAGGCCGGAAACGCTGCCGACGGCGGCTTCCCAATGTCCCCAGCCCAGAGGGGCAAAGATCGGGGCGATGATCCGTCCGATAAAGGCGAGGATAGAGTCGCCGGTTTCGACCATTTGCAGCTGGAAATTAAAGTTGGAGAGGAACCAGATGACCGCGGAGGAGAGAAAGATGATGGTGCCGGCTTTGCGGATGAAGGCTTTGGCTCGGTCCCACATGTGGATCAGCACACCTTTGGGGCTTGGAAGGTGATATGCCGGAAGCTCCATGACAAACGGAGCAGGCTCACCGGCAAACAATCTGGT
This sequence comes from Clostridiales bacterium, assembly GCA_019423685.1. GTDB lineage: Bacteria > Bacillota > Clostridia > Oscillospirales > Ruminococcaceae > Negativibacillus. The sequence continues at coordinate 170,605 of JAHZAY010000004.1, forward strand.
CTTTTTGAGGATGATACCCGACACGATGATCGCGGCAAGGCCGACAAAGTAGGCGGAGGTGGCTACCAAACCGGACCCATGAAACAGCGCGCCCACAATCAGGGCGATGATCGGCAGCTTTGCCGAGCAGGGGATAAAGGTGGTGGTCATGATGGTCATCTTGCGGTCGCGGTCATTTTCAATGGTGCGGCTTGCCTGAATGGCCGGCACACCGCAGCCCAGACCGATCAACATCGGGATGAAGGACTTGCCGGACAGTCCAAAGCGGCGGAAGACGCGGTCCATGATGAAGGCGATGCGGGACATATAGCCGCAGTCCTCGAGCAGCGCCAGCAGGAAGAAGAGGACCATCATCTGCGGCAGGAAGCCCAAGACAGCGCCGACGCCTGCGATGATGCCGTCCAAAATGAGCGATTGCAGCCAGCTGGCGGCTCCCGCACTGCTCAACCATCCGCGCACGGCGGAGGGGACAATCTCACCGAACAGGACATCGTTTACCCAGTCGGTCATCCTGGTGCCGATGGTGGAAATGGAGATATAATAGATTAAGAACATCACAACAGCAAAGATCGGGAGCGCTAGGATTCGGTTGGTGACAATCTTGTCGATCTTGTCGCTGGTGGTCAAATTCTGCTTGGACTGTTTGTGGTAGCAGTCCTTGAGCAGCTTGCCGATCAGCAGATAGCGCTCGTGGGTGATGATGCTCTCAACGTCGTCGTCGAACAGCTCCTCCGCTTGTGCCCGCAGAGCTTCGATCTGCTCTGTGACAGCGGGGGACAGCTCAAGCTGCTGTGCTGCCTTGTCGTCGCGCTCAAAGAGCTTGATGGTGTACCAGCGCAGATTTTTGGGCTCGCACCTGCCCTGCAAGAGCTTTGTGATCTTTTCCAGAATCTCTTCCAGCTCACCGCTAAATTTTAGCGGCTTGGGTGCGGCGGCTTGGCTCTTGGCCAGATGCAGCGCGGCCTGGGCAACCTCCGCGCTGCCCTCTCCCTTGACGGCACTGGTCTGGATGATGGGGCAGCCCAGCTGCTGCGAGAGCTGGTTTATGTCGATCTGGTCGCCGTTTTTGCGCACCATGTCCATCATGTTCAGCGCCACCACCATCGGTATGCCGATTTCCAGCAGCTGTGTCGTCAGATACAGGTTTCGTTCCAGATTGGACCCGTCGATGATGTTGATGATGGCGTCGGGGTGTTCACCCACCAAGTAGTTTCGGGTGACAACCTCTTCCAGCGTGTAGGGAGAGAGGGAATAGATGCCCGGCAGATCCTGGATGACCGCCTCTCTGTGCTTTTTGAGCTTGCCCTCTTTTTTCTCGACGGTGACGCCGGGCCAGTTGCCGACATACTGGCTGCTGCCAGTCAGGTCGTTGAACATGGTTGTCTTGCCGCAGTTTGGGTTTCCGGCCAGTGCAATTTTATACTCCATTGTCCATCCTCTTTTCTGTATTTTGTTAATTAGCGATTGCTAACCGAGATGTCTAAAAAATAGCACCACATCGCGGGTGCCGTTGGGTCGGTCTGATTTAGAAGGTTACTTCGATCTGTTCGCAATCGGCCTTGCGCAGAGAAAGCTCATAGCTACGCACCTTTACCTCGATGGGATCTCCCAGCGGGGCCACCTTTCGGATATACACTTCGGTGCCTTTGGTCAACCCCATGTCCATAATCCTGCGCTTTACAGCGCCTTCTCCGTGCAGCTTGATAACCGTGACGGTCTGCCCGGGTTTGCCATCTTTGAGTGTTTTCATTGCAATATCCCTCCTGTATTTGAGCGGCCGTTTGGCCGTTGTGTACCAAATCCTACTTTACAGCATCACCCGCTGTGCCATCGTTTTGTCCAGCGCGATCCGGCTGCCCTTTACGTTGATAATCAAGTTTCCATTGAGTGAGGAGACGACGGTGATCTGCTCCCCGGGCACAAAGCCCAACTCTGCCAGGTGCTGTCGGACCTCGTCTTTGCCGGTAATCCTGCGAATGACGGCTGCCTGACCAATTGGTGCAAAGGTAAGTGGCATCATAAATTCCTCCCCCTGGATGAAAATGGGCATCGTCTGAAAACGATGTAGCTTGTTCAATAATTAGCTTATGCTAACTTTTGGGACCTGAAGTAAGTTTAGCACACTCCCACAGCGGTGTCAAGCGGCTTTTTGCCCTTGTGTTAGCAAGAGCTAACACATAAAAAGAAAGAAAGCTGCCCCAAACCCGATTGACAATGGGGAGAGAAGATGCTATACTTGGGGTGTCATAATATATCGTATCACGATATATCGGGAGGCGATCAAATGAAGGAGACACACCAACCCCTGACAGACGCCTTTTTTTACATTCTGCTGGCGCTTCGCCATCCCAAGCACGGCTACGGCATCATCCAGGAGGTCGAGCAGCTGACAGCGGGAAGGCTTGTGTTGGGTGCGGGAACGCTGTACGGCGCCCTCAACCAGATGACCGAGCGGGGATGGATCGAGGTTTACAGCCAGCAAACGGCGTCCCGCAAGAAAAAGGAATACGTCATTACTGCCTTGGGGCGCGAAGTGTTTGGGGCGGAGGTAGAGAGACTACAGGAGATGCTGCGCAACAGCGCGCTGATGGAGGAGGATGGAGAATGAACAAACTGTGCCGCTGGAAACTATATTTTGACAAGGATAAAGAAGAGACCTGGCTCAATGAGATGGCGCAAAATGGATGGGGCATGAAGAGCTTTTTTATGGGGCGGTACACCTTTGAGCCGATAGAACGGGGAGAATATATCTACCGGATCGACCTGCTGCCTTCCAACCAGCAGAAAAAGGAGGACTTCTTTGCCTTCCTTCGTGAGGAGATGGAGGTGGAGATTGTGCAGGAATGGGGCGTGTGGTTCTTCTGCCGCCGCAAGGCAGAGCAGGGGCCCTTCGAGCTGTACAGCGACGCGGACTCCAGAGCAAACCACTACAGACGGATAGCGCGCACCTTCATGTTCTTTTCGGCAATGGAGCTGGTTTGTGCACTTTTCCAATTGCCAGGGGTCCTGACAGGGGATGGGGCGATCAACCTGGTGGCCATGGTGCTTTTGCTGGCGGCAGGGTTGCTTTTCCTGCAGCTGGGTATACGCTTTCACAACAAAGAAAAACAGCAGAAAAATTAAGAAGGATTGCTTCCCATCATAAAATGGGAAGCAATCCTTCTTTTTGCACTTAAAAAAAGGATACGCCGCTAGATTCGAGCAAACTGTGCCTCGTACAGTTCTTTATAAATGCCGTTGCCGCGGGAGAGCAGCTCTTCGTGGGTGCCGCGCTCTTCGATGCCGTCGCGGTCCATGACGATGATTTCGTCGGCATTCTTGATGGTGGATAAGCGGTGTGCAACCACGATGGTGGTGCGGTTTTTGCACAGTTCATCCAGCGAATCCTGGATGTAATTTTCGGTGACGTTGTCCAGTGCGGAGGTCGCTTCGTCGAGCACCAGGATAGGCGGATTTTTCAAAAAGACCCGGGCAATCGAGATGCGCTGTTTCTGTCCGCCCGAAAGCTTGACGCCGCGCTCTCCGACATAGGTGTTGTACCCGTCCGGCAGCGTCATAATGTAATCGTGGATGTTGGCCTTTTTGGCGGCCTCATAGACCTCTTCGGGGGAGGCGCCCAGCTTGCCGTAGGCGATGTTGTCAAAGATGGTGCCGGTGAACAAAAAGACATCCTGCTGGACAATGCCGATCTGGCGGCGCAGCGAGGTGCGGGTGACATCGCGGATGTCGTGCCCGTCGATCTGGATGGAACCGCCCGTGATCTCATAAAAGCGCGGGATCAGGTGGCACAGGGTGGTTTTGCCGCCGCCGGATGGTCCGACGATGGCCACCATCTTGCCCTCCGGGAAGGTCAGCGAAATGTGGGAGAGCACCTCTTTGTTTTCGTCGTAGTGGAAGGTGACGTCGTCAAAGACGATCTCGCCGCGGACGTCTTTGAGTTCGATCGCGCCCTTTTCATCCTTCTCCGGCTCTACCTGCATCAACTCCTGGAAGCGGACATAGCCGGTGATGGCGTTCTGGAACATCTCGACAAACTGGATGAGCTTTTTGATCGGGTTGACAAACATGTTGATGAACAGCATGTAGGCAACCATGTCGCCGACACTGATGATGCCGCGGTAGACACAGTAGCCGCCTCCGGCCAGAATGACGACGTTCATCAGGGAGGTCAAAAAGTTTGTGCCGGAGAAAAATTCCGCCATGACCCTGTAAGAGCGCTCGCGCACGGTGACATAGCGCTGGTTGTTTTCGGCAAACTTCTTTTCTTCCTCCTGCTCGCCGGTGAAGGCACGGGAGACGCGGATGCCGGCAATGCTGTTTTCCAAGCTGGCGTTGACTTCCGCAATCTCAATGCGGTTTTTTCGGAAAGCGACCGTCATTGCGGTGCGCTTTTTGATGATGAACAAAACCAGAAACGGCAGCACCGCAAAGGTGATGAGCGTCAACGGGATGTTGACGGTGCACAGGATGATGAACGCGCCGACTACCGTGACCAGGGAGATAAACAGATCTTCCGGGCCGTGGTGAGCAAATTCGGAAATATCCATCAAGTCGTTGACGATGCGGGACATGATGACGCCGGTCTTGTGCTCGTCAAAATAGGAAAAGGGCAGCTTTTGCAGGTGTTCAAAGACGTCCCGGCGCATGTCCGCCTGCATCCGCACGCCGACCAGGTGTCCCTGATACTGCATAAAGTACTGCATGATGGTCTGGATGATGTAGATGACCAGCAGCGCAACACACCATGTCAGGATGAGCCGGATGTTTTTGTCCGGGATATAGGTGTTGATGATGTTGCGGGAGACCACTGGATACACAAGGTCGCAGGCGGATGCAACCAGCGCGCAGACCATGTCGAATAAAAACAGCTTCCAATGTGGCCTGTAATAGTGGACGAATGATTTCAGCATAATAACACACTCCTCATTTTTTGCGCCTCATAAGTTCTTTCATCATACACCATTTTGCCAAAGTTTGCAATGTGGCCGCAGAAAAACAAAGAAAAGCTTGTCCTATCTCTATTTTCTTAAAGGGCAAAAAGAAAAAGCCGGTTTGCAAGCCGGCTTTTTGTCGTATCGTTTTCGGGGATATTTTAGAGGTAAACTGAAATTTCCTCCGAGGTTTTGTCCTCAAAGCGCACCTTTTGCAGCAGCAGTTCGATCTGACGGCGATACTCTTTGGGATCGGTGGTGTAGCAGTTCATGTGTTTTGCGCCCTCGATCAGACAAAGGGTGATGTCGGGGTTGGATTGGGCGATGGCCTGGCTCATCTGATAGGGGACCAGCGGGTCGGCCTTGCCATGAAACAGCAGCACGGGAACCTTGATAGAGGCAGCTGCCTTCACTGCGGAAACCTCGTCCATATCGGCGCCGGAGCGGCGGCGGATGATCGACTTGACCAGCGGGAGGATGGGGGAGGGATTCACACCGTATCGCTTGTGTCCCTGCATCATCATCAGCTTGTTCCAGTCAGAAAAGGGACAATCCGCAATGCAGAAGAGGGGACGGCTTTCGATCGGCATGGAGGAAAGATGCGCCTTTGCCATGGCCATCAGTGCAGTGACAGCGCCCATCGATTCCCCCATGATGCCCACCCGCGCCCGGTCAAAGCCGTTGGTCTGGGCACACTTTTGAATCTGTGCGAGCCATTCGATGCAGTCGTCGCTTTCCAGGGCGCCAAAGGTGATGTAGTCGCCCTCGCTCTCACCCTGCGCCTGCATATCGGGAACAAAGACGTTGAAGCCCAGATCCAGCAGCATCCGCAGATATTTGAGCACCCCGATCCACGGATAGTTGTACCCGTGGACAAAGAGGATATAGCGGTCAGTTTGGCTTTCGGTGAGGTAGAGGCGGGCGGTCAATTCCTGCCCGCGCTTATTTTTCATAAAAAGTTTTTCGTATTTGACATCCATCAGCGCGGGGGCGAGGTGATTGCGGGTGACTTCCTCGCTCAAAACGGCCCCGTAACGGACCGGCTTGGGGTGGATTGCCTCCATCGCAAAGCGCGATGCCAGATAATAGATTAGCAGGCAGATTCCAAGGACCAACACCAACAAAACCAGCAGCAAAACAACGGCAGCTTGCCATGTAAACATTCAATCACCTCTACACGATGTTCATAGAAATTATGCTCTGTTGTATTATAGCATAGAAGGCGCGCAAAAATAAAAACTTTTTGTGAAATATCCTGCGGGCAAGCTGTGAATAAAGGGGAAAAAATGTCTAGTTAGGGCAAAAAAACCTGTGTTTAAAGCTGAGTGGGGGAGAAAATTTACTGGATATACTGCTCATAGCCGACGCTGATGCGCGCAAGTTTTTGCGGGTCCAGATTGCCGGTGTAGCCGACCACATATTGAATCATCCGCAGTAACTTTTCGTTGAGGGCCAGTGGGTCTAAATCTGGATTTGCGCGCTTATCCATCATCAGCTCCTTTAAACAGCTGACAATAATTTCGTTGACCAGCTCGATGTTTTGGTCGTTGACCCGCACGCTGGCAATTCCCGAAAGCGGGTGCAAAATCTTTAGACAGCGCTCCTGGATGTTGTTGCCGTAGTACATCTCTTCGATGTCGCTGGAATAGTGCGGCGCTTCATCGGGATACAGTTCGTAATACTGCCGAAAGATGGGGGTCAGGTTTTGGCTGTATTTTCCAAAAAAGAAGTTGTAAAAGATGTCGCCTTTTTCGAACACCGTCTGCCCGAATGCGCTCCACACGACAAAAAAGGTCTCCTCAGGGGAAGCGGCGGGGGAGATATTTTGCAGCATGTGGGTGTAAGCGGTAAAATATTTGAGGGAAGCAAAGAGAATTAACTGTTCTACATCTTTAAAATAGAGATAGATGGTGGAGTTGTGCAGGCCGGCCTTTTCCGAAATTTTCCGAATGGATACCTTTCCGATGCCGCCTTCTTCGATTAGTTTGCGGGTAGCCTCTATAAAGCACCTCATATTTCTGGCCTTTTGTTCGTCCTTCTCCAGCTCTGGCATCCAAATCCGCTCCTTTACTTGATTGATTTCGTCTTGACAATAATCGCGATTGCTGGTAATATCAATTTAATAGTATATCATAATTCCATCAAAAAAACAATTGCCTGATCGAAAGGGGAGGAACAGGATGGAGACAATGACCCTTTGGACGCGGCAGGTCCCGGATGTATGGGAAACCCTGTGCAGGGAGGGAGTCTATCAGGTTAAGGAAGAGTATATCCGTTTAAAGAACGACACAATGGCCGACTATTATCTGGACCTGTACCGATGGTATACCCGCACTGCGCGCCGGTGGATTGCTCTGCGGGAGGACCAGCAGTACCCGATCTGGCTGAGCCTGGATGGACAGGACCGGCTGCAGCTGGTGGAAAATACCGCCCTGCTCAAGGTGGTGGCGCCAAAGGACAAGGTTTTGCTTTGCAATATGGATGCTTGGGGGTATCGGGTCAACTACTGGTATGTGCCAAAGGATGAGGCCGACGAGCAAGCCCACATTCGGGAGCTGTCGCGCAATGGAATTGCCAGCGACGACGAGCTCATCAGCACCGCAAAGGGAAATTTTTATCCCCTGCTGCGGGACAAGATCAAAAAGAGCTGGGAGCGGGTGTTCACCATGACCGATGTGCCGCCACAACAGCTTTCGGCGACGATGTGGGAACTGCGAAAAGAGTGGGTTGAGGAGGTGCTGCAAGGATGAACATGACCATGTGGACAGCGCAGACCGACGCGGTGATGGACGTTTTGCGAAGGGATGGCGTTGTACGGGTTCAAAATCGCTTTATTGACCAGAAATACGGCGATACGGCCTGGATTTTCCGCACAGCATACCGCTTCCTCTCCACCGAGATGGCGGCTGTGGTACAGCAGCCGGAGGGGGCACAGTCTCCCTTTTGGCTGTTTGGTGACCCCAAATGGACTAATTCCGGGGTGGGCTCTACCATTTTAAAGCTGGAAGTTCCACAGGATCAGCTGGTGCTGTTTGACCGCAGGGATTGGTCGCAGATTTTAAATCTCGATTTTCTTGGGACGCAAGAGCAAAAGCAAAAATTTGAGGAAAAACTGCGCCGATCCGGCTTGCAGGACACCATGCCGGTATTTCAGACGGCCTTCTATCCGCTGCTAAAAAGAGAAATTTTGCACAGCTGGAAAACACTGCTGCAAAAGCCTCTTCCCCAGACAGAATATTTGCAGGGGGCTTGCTGGGAGCTGCGAAGCCAGTGGGTCCGGGAAGAACGGCAGCTTTGAGAAAACGATCGACTAGTAAAAATTTTTTTAAAACAAACGGAGCGCAAGATGCTGCACAGCATCTTGCGCTCCGTTTTGTTGGCGCCGAAAAGGCAAGAAAAACCCCCAGTTCAACTGGGGGTCAATAAA
>JAHZAY010000005.1 GCA_019423685.1 Clostridiales bacterium
TACAAGCAATTTGATAAGTACTTTATTTTTGTTGAGCAGGCTATCAGAAAAACAAAGGATTCAGGTTACGTTTGTTATATTGTCCCAAACAAATTTTTCAAAGTTGGTGCAGGAGAACATCTGCGGAACTTAATTGCAAAAGGCCGCTACTTGGTAAGTCTTGATGATTTTGGGGATGCACAGTTGTTTGAGGACAAGACTATTTATAGCTCCATCCTCCTTTTATGTAAGTCTCCACAGGAGAAATTCCGTTACACTGGTGTGGATTCTGCCAATAAGCTTTGGATCGGAGAGAAAGTCAGTTCCATAGAATTTAGCTCCTCTATTCTCAACAAGCTCCCCTGGAGACTCACAACGGATTTTGCGTTTTTAACAATGCTCCAACACCTGGATCGGGTTGCCGTTCCAATCACAAAACACGCTGAAATCTTCAATGGAATTCAAACAAGTGCGGAGCGTCCTACTCCCATCTATTGGTTCTCCTCAGATGAGATCGTAGCCGAAGATGAGACTGCGATTGAAATTTGCCGGAATGAAAAGCATTATAAGATCGAACGCGAAATTTTGCGCCCGTATTTTAAGCCCACAAAGAAGGCGGAAAAAGGTCTAAATTCGTATAGCCTTTTAACAACGGATAAGCAGATTATTTTCCCCTATGACCAGCAAGGGCGTCTGTTCACGATTGACTATATGAAATCTCATTTCCCGGGGACATTTGCATATTTGAAAGACCACTATGATCGTTTGGTTCCCAAATGCGTATCTGATCAAGGTATTAGAGATGTTCCTAATGCTACTCCTGATACGTGGTATCAATATGGAAGAACACAAGCTTTGACGGCCTTTATCAATACTCCTAAGTTAATTGTAGGTGTGTTGAGTAAAGAGCCGATGTATATTCTGGATACCAACGATATTCTGATTGCTTCTGGTGGAACTGCAGGCTACTGTGCGGTTTCCAAAAAGGAAGGAAGCCCATATGCACTGGAATATCTACAAGCATGGTTGTCTAATCCAATTACCGAAAAAATCCTGGAGATTGTAGGAAGCGATTTTGAGAACGGATTTACCGCGCGAGGTACTTTTGTACTGTCAACATTACCATTTGTTGAACTAGATTTTAGTGATAGAAAACAAAAAGAAATCCATGACAGTATAGTTGCTGCCAGTCATAGAATTTACAGCATAAATACAGAACTTATGAATCATCCAGCAAAACGTATTGCTACAGTACTGCAGGATGAGAAAAATGCTCTTATCCATAAAATTCAAGGCCTAATTGAGAGGGTATATCGTTTTGAATATTAAGCGAGGTTAGTTTAAATGAGACTCAAAAAGGACAGTTCAAAACAGAAATTAAGAGGAGCGTACTACACTCCTCAGAAGTTGGCAAACGCTATGGTGCGCCTTTTTGCGTCCGAAAACATTGATGCCGTATTAGAGCCAAGCTGTGGAGATGGTGTCTTTCTCGACGCCCTAAAAGAGACCGGGCTGCTTGATAAAGTCAGCAGAGTTGAGGCGGTTGAAATCGAAACACCAGAAGCTCAAAAAGTGTCTGGCAGGTATAAAGATACTCCGAAGGTAAAAGTGATCAATCGGGATTTCTTTGACTTCTACAAGGAGACTTTGGGTAAGAAAACTTATGACTTGATTTTGGGTAATCCTCCCTATATTCGTTATCAATACTTAAAAGAAAGCCAAAGAGAGTGTCAGGCCCAGATACTAACTTCTCATGGAATGAAGTCCAATAAGCTAATCAATGCTTGGGTTGCGTTCATGGTAGCGAGTGTACAAATGCTTTCGAAAAGAGGTAAAATCGCATTTGTGATTCCTGCTGAAATTCTACAAGTTGCCTATGCAGAAGATCTCCGGCTTTATTTGGCAAACCACCTTGCCAAAATTACTCTGATCACCTTTGAACAGCTTGTTTTTCCTGATATTGAGCAAGAGGTTGTAGTTTTTATAGGCGAAAAAGGAGATGCGGAAAAAGGTATCCGAATTATCGAAATGAATGACCTGAGCGGATTCGATGCTTTGGATTTGGCTTCGAACGGTTTTCAACCAGTGCAGCACGTCAAGGAAAAGTGGACAAAATACTTCATCAACGGCGATGAGATGAAGTTAATCCAAAAGTTAAGGGCTGACAATCGTTTTGCAAAATTTTCCGAATATGGGCTCATAAATGTCGGTATTACTACTGGAAACAATGGCTATTTTTCTGTTACAGAAGAAGTCGCAAATCATTATCATCTAGAAGAAGCAACGCTCCCGCTAATCGGACGGAGTTCTCATGCACATGGAATCTATTTTACCGAAGCTGATTGGAATTTGAATAAAGCAGCGGGTAAACCGGCCCGGTTAGTCCGATTTCCTGATGCTCCATACGAAGATTATCCCCAAGGGTATAGGGATTACATCATGGCAGGGGAAGCAAGGAGTGAACATGTAGGCTACAAATGTTCGATTCGTGATAGATGGTATATCGTTCCTTCTGTTTGGGTTCCAGATGCCTTTTTCCTGCGACGAAATAACCTTTATCCCAAATTTGTCCTCAACTGTTGTGGTGCAGTATCAACGGATACTATGCACAGGATGAAATTCAAGGATGGTGTAGATCCTGAAAATGTCCTTCTTGCATATTACAACAGTGTTTCTTTTGCATTTACGGAAATCTGTGGTAGAAGTTACGGTGGAGGGGTTCTTGAAATTCTTCCGGGAGAAATGGGTAATATCTTGATTCCTAAAATCCAATACATTGACCATGTGTTTAGAAGCGAACTTCTGCAAGAAATAGATCACGTCGTCCGAAATGATGATGACATTGAAAAAGCACTAGATTTGGTGGATCGAGAAGTTCTTATTAAACTGTTAGGCATTGAACAGGAAATTTGTTCTCAGTGCAGAGTCATTTGGAAAAAGATGCAAAGAAGGAGATTGGGGCGGGGATAATAATATAATTTATCTTAAGATAGGAGCTGATTAGGTGAAAATTGCATTTGTTGAAATTCAGAATTTTAGGAAACTGCAATCTTGCAGAATTGAATTCGGGCCAGAATCAACTGTTTTTGTAGGTGCAAACAATAGTGGCAAAACAAGTGCGATGACGGCTCTTAAGAAATTTTTGAAAAAGCGGCAACTAGTGTTAAATGATTTTACGATGACCAATTTTATAGGTATTAATAATATTGGTCACCGTATTATAGAACCGCAGGAAGATAATCCAATTTTACAAGAAGAGTGGCGTCCGCTATTACCAGCAATGGATGTTTGGCTAGATGTTCGGTCGGACGAACTTAGATATGTCGCAGAAATTATTCCGACTTTAGACTGGACAGAAGGTAAAATAGGGATTCGCTTAATTTATGAACCGAAAGATTATGAAAAACTCTACGGCGATTTTGCAGAATCATTCAAAAAAGCTCATGAAGGAAAAGATGGTTTAAAATTATGGCCCAATGACTTCTGCGACTTCTTAGGTACAAAAATGCAGGCGTTGTTTACAATGAATGCCTATATTTTAAATCCTGAGAATATTCAAGACGTTGATATTGGTGATATTGCACGACCGCAGACTATACCAACTGGTGCGGCTCCATTAGAATTTGATCCATTTAAGAATTTGGTTAGAGTAGATATTATATCTGCACAGCGTGGTCTTGACGACAGTGATGATGCGGATGAGAGTCCGATGGAGAGTAGTTTGCTATCAGATCAGCTCAGGTCGTATTATGATAGGCAATTAGATCCAGAGCATGAACCATCTGCATCGGATTTGAAAGCATTGAAAGAGTTGCAGGGAGCGAGTGAAGTTTTTAACCAGCAAATCTCAAAGAAGTTTCACAAGGCGATGAAAGAGCTTTCGCAGTTTGGTTATCCTGGAAGGTATAATCCTAGCATTATCGTTGAAGCAAAAACTAAAGCGGGTGATATTCTTTCACACAATACAACTGTTCGATATCCTCTTTTTTCCGATACAGAAATTCCGTATACGTTGCCAGAAAAATATAACGGTTTAGGCTATCAAAATTTAATTTCTATGTCCTTTAAGCTAATGAGCTTCCGAGACTCTTGGGTGAATGGAAACAGGAGAAATCAAGATGATGGGGATCAAGAAACCAAAGTGATTCCTCCAATTCATTTGGTTTTGATCGAAGAACCGGAAGCTCATTTACATACACAAGTACAGCAAGTGTTCATTAAAAACGCATATAAAATTTTGCGAAACCATTCTAAGTTGAGAAGCAAGAAGGTGTATACTACCCAGTTGCTTGTAACAACTCATTCAAGTTACATTGCGCTTGAAAGTAAGTTTGAAAATTTGAGGTATTTTAGAAGGACAAAGAATTCCTCGAAGCTCCCTACGACTGTAGTTATTAACTTAAATACTGTTTTTGGATCAAAAACTGATACTGCAAAATTTGTTACACGCTATTTAAAAACTACTCATTGTGATTTGTTTTTCGCAGATGCTGTAATTATGGTTGAAGGCGCTGCTGAGCGAATGCTGCTGCCTCACTTTATTGAACATTGCTTTGAACAGTTAAATCAGACATATATTTCTATATTGGAGATTAATGGACGGCATGCACATAGATTGCGTGAATTAATTGAAACATTAGGGATATTCTGTCTTATCATAACAGATATTGACACTGTAGATCCCCAAAATAAAAAGAGTGTTATGCCACAACGGAACAAAGGGCAAATATCTACTAATGAAACCATCATTAACTGGGTGCCGATGCAAAGTTCTGCCGATAAACTGTGGGAGGCTTCTCCTGAGGAAAAGCAAGTCCAATATGCGAATAATCCAGATGCCTTTATTAGAGTTGCATACCAAATTCCAGTCAAGATTAAGTTTTCCGATGGCACAGAACACGAATTGATTCCTACTACATTTGAAGATGCATTGGCGTATGAAAACTATTATATGTTTAAAACTTTGAAAGGCCTTGGCGCAATAAAGAAATTAAGAGCTATTTTTAAGGACGAGGACCCTGCTAAAATATCTAAAGGTGTATATGATCTGATTTATGGAGTAAAAGATAAAGATGGCAGAAGAAAAAAAGGTATTGATAAAGCAGAGTTTGCTCTTCAATTGTTGTATAACAAAGATCCTCAGAAAATTGCGCCTCCTTCATATATTGCAGAAGCACTGCAGTGGCTGGAAGATTCTCTGATTCAGCGGGAAGATGAAGATTTTGCCTCAGAAGGAGAGGTGTAAAGGATGCAACCGAATAATGTTGTAGATGATGATCATCGCGATGATATTGTTGATCAAATAATCAGAAATTGTTTGGATCAAGATAATCCAAGGAGTTTTTTTCTTTTCGCTGGAGCAGGCAGTGGCAAGACAAAGAGCCTTATTGATGCATTGAACTTTTTTTTAGATAAATACGGGCATCAATTTATGGAACTAAGGAGAAATATTGCAGTCATTACATATACAAATGCGGCTTGTGATGAAATTAAAAGAAGAGTGCAATATAATCCTTTGTTTCAAATATCGACTCTTCATAGTTTCGCTTGGACTCTTATTCAACCATATACGAAAGATATAAAAGACTTTTTATTTACAGATTTATCTCAGCGAATTGAAGAATATGAGCAGAAACAAGCGACTGGTCGAAAAAATAGCCAGGCTTATCGGGATAGGGCACACAAAATTACTGCGTATCGCGAGCGGAGAGAGAAACTAAAGGATATCAAAAAATTCATTTATAACCCAGATGGATTAAATACGGAAAAGAATTCTTTAGATCATGATGAAGTGCTTCGTATATGCGCTGCTTTTTTGACCACCAAACAGACTTTTCAGGATATTGTGGTGGATCGTTTCCCCGTTCTATTGATTGATGAGAGTCAAGATACCAAGAAGGTGCTAATGGACGCTTTTTTGACCTTGGAGGAAAATCACAGGGGCAAGTTTTGCTTGGGACTATTAGGCGATGTTATGCAGCGCATATATCTTGATGGAAAAGAAAGGATACAGGATTGCATACCGACTGAGTGGGCTAAACCCTGTAAAAAGATGAACCATAGAAGCCGAAAAAGAATTGTAACTTTATGCAATGATATTCGGCGCCCAATTGATGGAATTGAACAAATTGCTCGCCAAGATAAGCCGGATGGTATCGTTCGGCTGTTTATTGTAGATCGGAACGCTGATCGTATATTGACAGAACAATCTATTCAAGAAAAAATGAGCACATGTACTGGAGACCATAAATGGCTGGATTCAAGCAAGAATAAGTATTTAACGCTTGAACATCATATGGCAGCAAAACGTCTAGGCTTCGATGATTTTTTTGCGCCACTATACAAAGTATCTTCGTATAAGCAGGGTGTAGGAGATGGGTCATTATCAATTGTTTCGGTGCTGTCAAAAATTATTATTCCCTTATTTATAGCCCATAAAGAAAATAATCGCTTTGCAGTTATGCAGCTCATTAAACAGTATTCACCTTTGTTGCGTGAAAGCGCAAAGCGACATAGCTTTAGTGATGTAAAATTAAAGCAATTACATGAAAGTACAGGAAAACTTCTGGAATTGTGGAATAATGAAAACGACCCATCATGCATAGAAATATTGAGAATTGTTCATAAGGAAAAACTGTTTGAGTTGCCTAGTGACATTGAAATATTGATCACACAGACAGAGGAAGAGGAACAAGAGTGTACAGAAGATCAACTTGAAAAGATTGATGCATTAGAGAAAGCAATGAATGTACCTTTTTCACATTTTATAAAATATTATGAATATGTATCAGGAAATGAAGGATTTGATACTCATCAAGGCGTCAAAGGATTACAATTTGAGCGTGTTATGACAATCATTGATGATAATGAATCCCAGGGGACGACATTTAACTATGAGAAGCTATTTGGGATTACAGAAATGTCGAATAGAGACTTTACAAATCAGCAACAGGGCAAAGAAACGACTATTGATCGCACTAGAAGGTTGCTATATGTAACGTGCAGTCGTGCAATTGATAGCTTGGCAATAGTTCTTTATGTGGATCAAGTTGATTTGGCCTATGAAAAAGTTCAAGCCTGCGGGTGGTTTAAGTCAGACGAAATTGAGAAAGTTATTTAATTTGAGAATGCTTATGACAATTGTGTTATAATTTTATTGAATCACGCGGGAAAAGTTTCTCTCCAAGTGGAAAATTCCCCTCATATATGTTATAATACTCCTAAACCACCCAATCGCTCATCTCAAGCAAAACCCCTGATAGGATGGCTCGGATAGATTTTTGATAGCAAAAGTCCGAATAGACCTTAGGATAAGGATAATCTGCATCAAATAAAACCACGACGAATTAAATCCCCTATACAAAAAAGTTTAGAAGTGGATTTAACTCGGCGAGTGGGAATGATTTCAGAGGCCCAGGAAAGCCCGTAGTTACTGGGTTTTTGAGGGGTTAAGGCCCTTTGTGGCAACGATTTGGCAATACTTTTTCATTATTCACAAAAAGAGAGCTAACTGATTTTGATTAGTCAGTTAGCTCTTTTTATTTGTATTACTGTTAAATCACAAAGAGGAAAAAGGGGGAGTTATCTGAATAGCATGGTTATATTTATAACATTAGCATCTTCGAGCACACGTCCCATTGCAACCAAAATATAACCGTTTTGATGCTTATTATATCTTGCATATTGACAAATGATGTTATGAGGAATTAGGTAAGCCTCTTTAACATCAAAATGTGCATCAAAAATTACAACAACTAGATAATCAAATTGTTTATCTTCGTAGTTACGAATTACATTGAGTTCTCGACTTTGAGCACAGGGATTGCCACGTTCCCATCTACTCTTGATTTGATAGCGTTTATCCGTACTTAAATTATATGCATCATACCCCTTTTTAGAGTTTTTCTCTAATTTTAAATCCATTTTCTCTGCTACAAGCCATTCGGCATAATCTCCAACTGGACTATTATATGTGCGAACGACACCTCTCACATTTAGCTCAGATAGTATATCAGCGTACATATTCATCAGCTCAATAGAGGTTTTATCAAATATAGACATTTTAAAAATTTACTCTCCCTTTTTTATTTCGTCCACCAGCAAATCACTCAGTCCCTGTGACATAACCTTCGTCCTCTTCTGGGTGTCATCAAACTCCGGGTAGTGGTAGAACCACCAGCCTGCTTCTTTGCAAACTTTCCCTCTTTTAGCTTGGGTACTGGATGAAAAGTGCTAAAATCGATGCAGTTATTCTAAAACCACTATACCAGGCCTGGACGAAAAAAGCAATTCCTCCAAAAGAGATTTGAAGGAACTTTACCGAAAGATGCGCCGCATGAGCGACCCGGCTTACCTGCACACTGTGACCCTGGACGAGCTGATGGACAATGTGTTGGAGGAAAAATCCGTTGTGGATGACAATCTGCTCTATACCGGATCAGCGGCTGCACCTGAACAGGAAGCAGGAAAGCTTTGCTTTGAGGCTTGGCTATGCGGAAACTGAGCTTTGGAAGCAATCTCTGGACCCAGCTCTCGAAGATGTGCCAAACTAGTCTTAAATGGCGAGTAGTAATTATACCTGTAGATGTGGTGGAGAAAGAAGTCAATGAAAAGAACGGCGGCCTTATTAAACCGCCGTTCAAAATTAACTTTCAAGAATCGTGATCTGTCTCAACAACAGGTTCCATTTTCTTGTGAAGCAGATAATATTCTTCGACAGGATTCATTGCATCTAATCTGGCCTTTGGGGCTTCATGCTCCAGAACACCACATTCATCAAAATAACAATCAGTAAAACAACAGCCATTCCAACCCAAAAGCCCATATTGATCCCTAAAAAGGATGTGGTGCTAAACAGGGTCATCCAAATCGTAGACCAATTCATAGTAAACACCTCCCATCTTTAAAGCAGCTCACCATAGCGCTGCACATAGGCTTTTTTCAAACTGGTAGCCAACACCATATAAAGCAGGATGCACGGAATCAAGTAGGCAAAATAGGCAGCGGGAAGAGCTACAAATCCAAGTATTGCGCCAAGGGGTGTAAACGGAATGATCGTAAGTACTGCAATTCCCGTCATGGTCAGCAGGGTCAGCGGTGCAGAGGCTCTGCTCTGGATAAAGGGCAGCTTGGGGGTGCGGATCATGTGAATGACCAGAGTCTGGCTCCACATGGACTCCACAAACCAGCCAGCCTGAAACAGTCCGATGTACTTTGCCTGCATCATGGCAAGTTCTGCTCCGCTGAAATGGGCAGACAGATCGTTAAACAGCACGCCGCCCGAAATAAAGAGCGGACAGAATACGAAGTACATGAACAGGTAGGTGGTAAAATCAAAGATGGAGCTGGTGGGTCCAATCCAGATCATAAAGTTGCCCACGCTGGATGCATCCCATTTCCGCGGCTTCGCAATAAATTCCTCATCCACATTGTCCCAAGGAATTGCCGTACAGGACAAGTCATAAATTAAATTCAGGAAAATCAGATGCACGCTCATCATTGGCAGGAAGGGCAGCAGCGCCGATGCAGCCAGTACCGAGAACATATTTCCAAAGTTAGAAGATGCAGTCATCTTGATATACTTGATCATGTTCGCGTAGGTCTTACGGCCTTCAATGATCCCCTGTTCCAGAACCATCAGATCCTTTTCCAGCAAGATGATGTCTGCGGACTCTTTGGCGACATCCACTGCGGTATCCACAGAAATACCGATATCCGCTGCTTTCATTGCAGCAGCATCGTTGATGCCATCACCCATAAAGCCGACTGTATGACCGTTCTCCCGAAGCACCGATACCACTCGGGCCTTCTGATCTGGGGTCAGTTTGGCAAAAACATCTGTAGTTTCCGCCGATTTTGCTAGCTCCACATCGCTCATTTGTTCCAAATCAGATCCCAGCAGCATATTCCGCACCTTTAGCCCCACCTGTTTACAGATGGTGCGGGTAACCTTGTCATTATCGCCGGTCAAAATTTTGGTCGTAACACCGTGATCCTTCAAAGCTCGAATGGCATCTGCCGTGGATTCCTTGGGCGGATCCAGAAAAGCCAGATAGCCAATCAAAACCATGTCACATTCATCTTCTGCGCCAAATGTGCTCACTGGAGAAAAATTACTCTTTTGCGCGATGGCAAGCACGCGAAAGCCCTTGTCATTGAGCGAATCCACCGTCTGAAGAATATGCTGGCGCACCTCGTTGGTCAGGGGTTGAGCGCTGCCGTCACATTCTGCAAAAGAGCAAATGGACAGCATTTCTTCTACAGCCCCCTTGGTCACCATCTGCGTTTTGCCTTTTTTATCTTGGACAACGGTGGTCAAGCGGCGGCGAGTAAAATCGAAAGGAATCTCGTCCACTTTAGTATAATGCTCTGACAGATCTACCAGTCTGGGATCCTCCGCCTCCGCCTCTTCGGTCTTGCGGATGATTGCCAAATCCATCAGGTTTTTGTACCCGGTCTGAAAGTAGCTGTTGAGGTAGGCATGGCGCAGCACGCGGGTGTCGTCTTCCCCGTTTATATTGAGGTGGTATTCCAGCACTACCTGATCCTGGGTCAATGTTCCGGTCTTATCGGTACACAAAATATCGATGGCTCCAAAGTTCTGAATCGAGTTGAGGTTTTTAACGATGGTTTGCTTTTTGCTCATGGATACTGCACCCTTGGCAAGGCAGGTGGTGACAATCATAGGCAGCATCTCGGGGGTCAATCCCACGGCAATGGAGATACCAAATAAAAAGGCGTCCAGCCAATCTCCTTTAGTGATGCCATTGATGAAGAAAACCAAGGGAACCATCACCAGCATAAAGCGGATGAGCACCCAGGAGACAGCGTTTACTCCCTTGGTAAAGCTGGTTTCTGCCGCCTCTCCCGCTACTGCGAAGGCCATAGAGCCAAACAGAGTATTATCTCCGACGAACACTGCCACAGCGGATGCACTTCCGGAAACTACATTGCTCCCCATAAACGCGATATTCGGATAGTCCGTTATGCTTTCTTTCTGGTCGCTTACATGGGGCGTCTTTTCCACCGGCTCGCTCTCACCGGTCAGGCTGGCTTGGTTGATAAACAGATCCTTCGCCTCCAGAATGCGGACGTCGGCGGGAATCATATCACCGGCCGACAGATGCACAATATCGCCCACTACCAGTTCATCCATAGGGATCTCCACCTTCTCCTGCCCCTTGCGGGTGACGGTACAGGTGGTGGTGATCATAGCCAGGAGTTTTTCTGCCGCATTGCCACTTCTGGATTCCTGTACAAAGCGTAGGGTACCCGAAATGATTACCATAGTTAGAATAATCACTACGGTCAGGCAATCAAAATCCTCCGGTAAACTTCCAAACAAAGAAAAGTAAGGAAAAACCATATCCGTCATGGTGGACACAAGGGCTAAAAAGAAGAGGATGGCAGTAAAGGGGTTGATAAATGCATCTGCCAATCGTCTTATCAAGGATTTTTTCTTCTCGTGGGTAACCTTATTGCTGCCGTATTTTGCTCTTCTGGCAGACACCTCTTCTGCGTCAAGTCCACAAAGTGTAGTGTGCAGATCTTTTAAAACGTCTTTAATTGGGCTAGTCGCCGCATGATCGATGCGGCGGTTCTGTTCGTCACGGATCGCTACCTTTTCCGCAGCCTGGCGAACAGAAAGATGATTTTGTTTCTTGTGCATTGGTCTTGCCTCCCTGCATTGAGATCGGGGTAAGCAGGAATATAGGAAGGACATAGAACTTCCAATCTCCATGCGCTTACCGTTTGATGTTTTCGCGGACTTCCATCGGAGTCCATGTCACTCACCTCTTTTTATAAAATATCTATATCAAACCGCCATCTGCAGCATAAAGCCACAGCGCAGATTATAATTGCTTGTAACGCTCACTCTTTGTAATGTACCAAACATCCAACCCGGCGATCATCAGCCAGGCAATCATGGAACCCACAAACCAATGGTTTGAAAAGTCTATCCACAGCCCTTTCATCAAAAAAATGATGCCACTTAGGATGATGACTTTACCAATATTGCGGCAAAGCGGCAAAATTTTAATTTTATCTTTTTCTTCCTGCGGCATGTTTTTCCACGCGGAAAGGTGGATGTGCGCTTTTCCAAGAAAAAACATAAACCCCACCATGCTGAAAAGAATACCAAAAAAGATACAGATAAAATCCATACCAGATCACACCTCTCTATCATTCATTTCTTTTTCCAATTTTTGAAATTCGTTTCTCAGCCTGCCTAAGCGAGCAAGTCTAACAGACAAAACAATAAGTGTAATTACCAAACCAAACCAGAGGGCAACACCGATCCGATAGCAAAATCGAAACGACAGATTGGAAAACAGCAGAGTTTCTGTTGCAGCAGTGGCAGACAAATCGTTTGCGAAACTGACCAGTACGCCAACCGCAGCCATACACCAAAAGGAAAGCAAAATACGCACGATAAGATCCACCCAGTTCATGCGCCTCCCTCCTTTCGTCTTAATCAGTATAAAAAAATCGCAAGAAGAATCACATGGACAAAACCTTGCAATTTTCTTGCGATTTGGTAAGAATTTTGGATTATAGCTTGTCATTAAATTTGTAGCCGATACCCCAAATGGTCAGGATATATTCCGGTGAATCCGGATTCGGTTCAATTTTTTTGCGTAGTTTTCGGATAAACGCCATAATATTGCTGTCATCAAGCAGGTAATCATTTTCCCACACCGCCTGGTAAATCTGCTCTTTTGTGAATACCTCTCCGCGGTTTCGGGCCAAAAAGCATAGGATATCAAATTCCTTGGGCGTTAATGCTATCTCCGTTCCATCCCGGCTCACTCTGTGCAGCCTTAAATCAATGGAAAGTGCGCCACAGCAGATAAGCTCATTCCCAGATGTTAGCTGCTCTCCTTCCCCCAGCTCCAGCATAAGAGAACCGACCGTGCCGTCCAGCAAATCCTTGAAACCGTCTATCAGTTCCTTCGTGGAGGATGTCTGCGGCGCAGCGGTTCGGAGTGTTTCTCGAAGCCACTTGACCAAGGAGGAATCCAAAGAGAGAAAGCCAATATTCTTTTTCATTGCGGATTCCTCCTTCTTTAAAGCAATTCATGATACCGCCGCATGTACCACCGTTTAGCCAGTGTAACCCACAGCAGATAGAAGAGAACCGTAACCACTAAAAACACAAAATAGACAGGTGGTAACGCAGTCAGGCCGATCAACGCTCCCATCGGGGTAAATGTAAGGAGCGTAAAAATCATGGTGCCCAGCAGAGTGACCAACATGACTGGGCGGGATGGCCGGCTTTGCAGCAAGGGGATTCTCTGTGTGCGAAGAAGATGCAGGATCAGGATCTGCGTCCACATAGATTCCAAAAACCACCCCGTTTGAAACAAAACGATAAAGCGGGCCTGTTCCCCGCTGCCTGACAAGGAAGCAAATGTTCCGCCGCAGGCGGCAGGGCACAACACAAAAAACAGGTAAGCAAATGTGATGATGTCAAAAATGGAGCTGATAGGCCCAAAAAAGCGCATAAAACGCCCCAGTGTTTTGCCCGACCACTCCAACGGCTTTGCGCAGATCTCCTCGTCGACCTGATCCCAGGGAAGGGCAAGGCACAAAATGTCGTACAGAAGATTCAGCAGAAGCAGCTGCAAAGCAGTCATAGGGAAAAAGGGCAAAAAAACACTGGCAATGACGATAGAAAAAATGTTTCCAAAATTAGAGGATGCCGTAATCTTGATGTATTTTGAAACATTGGCAAAGGCTCTGCGCCCCTCCTGAATTCCCTCTTCCAGCACGTTCAGATCTTTTTTCAGCAAAACGACATCTGCCGCTTCCTTGACGGTCTCTGCCGCAGTGTCCACGGATATTCCTACATCGGATTCCACAATAGCCGGCAGATCGTTCATGCCGTCGCCTAAAAAGCCTACGGTGTGACCATTGGAGCGGAGTGTCTGCACCACCTGCACCTTTTGCTTTGGTGACAATTCGGAAAATACCGTTGTATGCTCCAGCTTTACCGAAATCTCATTGTCAGTCAGGCGCTCCAGCTCAGCGCCGGTCAGGAGATGCACCGTATCAATCCCCAATCTGCGGCAGATGGATATTGCTGTTTCCTGATTGTCTCCGGTCAGTACCCGCACATTAACATGTAACTTTTGCAACTTCGCAATGGCATCGGCAGCACTTTGTTTTGGGGCATCAAAAAATGCCAAATACCCCAGCAAGGTCAAACCCTTTTCGTCCTCCGAAGATATGGTCTCTCGACCCATCGGCTTATACGCAACTGCCAGAACCTTCATGCCGTCTTCCAGCATCTCATCCACAATCGCGTGAACGCTGGCATCTCCATGAAGATCAATCTTGTGGCGTTCACTCTTGTACTCAATATAGCTGCATCTTTGGTAGACTTCCGCAACGCTGCCTTTGATAATCAGCAGGTTCTCTTGGCCATGCCGAACCAAGACGCTGGCAAATCTCCGCTCGTGGTCAAAAGGAAGCTCGTCCAACTTTGGATGTCGCTGCTCCAGCTCCTCATAATGCATCCTTTGTCCTGGTATTTGACGATATCTCAGGATCGCGTCATCCAGATGATTCCGCACGCCTGTATGGTAGAGGCTGTTTAGGTAGGCGAGATCCAAGGCGTATTGACATTCGTTTCCCAAAACGTCCATGTAATATTCCAGAGTAATTTTGTCTCCGGTCAGAGTCCCGGTTTTGTCAACGCACAAAACATCCATGCTTCCGAATCCCTGCATGGCATTGATGTTTTTGACCACCGTTTGCTTTTTGCCCATAGCTGCACTGCCCTTTGCCAAACAGGCATTGATGACCATGGGGAGCATTTCAGGCGTTAAGCCAACAGCAACAGAAAGCGCAAATAAAAAGGCCGCAAGCCAGTCGCCTTTGGTCAGTCCACAGGCAACAAATACGATAGGAATTAAAACCGCCATAAACCGAATCAGTACCCATGCAATGGAGTTTGCACCCCGGTCAAACCCGTTTTTGGGGTGAGATTCTGCCACCGAAAAACCACCATATACCGTATCTTTTCCTACAGCAAGCACGATACCTTCCCCTGTGCCGCCGGTAATCGATGAACCCATAAACGCAATATTATGGTAATCGGAATAGGAGTGCGCCTGTCCGCAAACAAGGGTATCGGCTTTTTTCTCAAGGATTGCACTTTCGCCTGTAAGAACCGATTGGGAAACAAACAAATCCTTTGCCTGAGTCAATCGAATATCTGCCGGAACACGCTCTCCGGCAAACAGGCGCACCTTGTCACCAACCACAAGGTCTTCTGAAGAAATCCTCATCCATTGCGCGTTGCGGAGCACCAGAACAGTGGAGGAGACCATTTGGGTCAAATGATCGGCAACGCGTTTGGCACGCATCTCCTGGGTGAAGCGCACAATGCCACTAAACAGCAACATACATAAAATAATGACTGAGGTTGTTATATTTCGGCTAAAATTGGACGCCAACACAACATCGGTTAAAAAGGAAACCGCAGCCAACACAAACAGGATAATCGTAAACGGATTGATAAAGGCTCTCCGCAAGCGATAGAGGGCCGTATCGGAAGCTCTGCCCGACAAGACATTCTTGCCGTATTGGATACGACTTTCCTCTACTTGTTTCTCGTTATAGCCTTGCTGCGGAATGTGAAAATCGTGATACAATGTATCGATGTCGATATATGCACAGTCAAGGACGCGCTGATGGGCAATGGGGCTGTTTGGCATGGACCTCACCTCAATATGTTTTCTTATTTTTTATTATAGCACAAAATGACTTGGGCTCTTATCTCGAAAACCTTGCTTTTTTCTTGCTTCTCCCCGATCTGTCATTGGCTCCTTTAGTTGTGAGCAAATCCACAGAAAATCCATTGTACTGGGATGGGCAATGGAAGCTGACGGGGCCCCATTTTTGAAAATGGTTTGGACGACAAACAGCAATGGAATGGCGGAGCGAATGGATAAAGATAAAGACTCCGCGATATGCTGCGATGCTCATAAAAAATCTTATCCTCCATCTGCCTGGCAGCACCAAAGCAACAAAAAAGCAGGCAGCCCCTACTATCTAAATAATAGAAAGAGCCATTACTCCGAACTAAATTTTATAAGTAAATTTAGTTAGAAAACCTCAACTCTGTGCGAAATCGAGTAATTTTTAAGGTCCTCAAAAACCTGTAGTTACTGGGTTTTTCCGGGTTCATGCTCCTTAAAAAACAATTTGTCCAGCTTCTTCATTCCTAGACTAAAAGAGCGAACTGTCTTTACTGGATCAGTTCGCTCTTTTTTCTATATTTTTAAAACAATGGCTACTGCAATACCACCGCATCGCCCAAAGAAGAAATCTGCGTCAGCTTGCCATCTGCAAGCAGATATGCTTCTCCAAAGATTTTTTCTACTCCCTTATCAATGAAGAGGTAACTTCCATCCACCAACAGATAGAATTTCTTTCCTTGGCTATCTGGATAAGCAATCTCTTCCATCACCCGCAGCCCGTCCAGCACGTCGTCCTTGATCATCTGATAGTGCGGCAAGATCATCTTTTGGGTCAAACCAAGGCCGGGGAGATATTTTTGGTATGCGGGATTTACCGCCTCACCCTCCAATTCTGGATGGGCATAAACGATCTCGGCACAGTTCATCGATCCAGCACTGATTCCCACCAGAACCCCATGAAAGGAGCGCAGCTGCTCTCGCAGATGAGTCTGCGCAAAGAAACGGTTTTGGGTAGGAACATGACCCCCAGCGAGGATGAGTAGCTGCGCATCTTGCACCAACTCGGCGCTCTCCTGCTCATTTCTGCCATCCAAAACGCTAAACGTATGAAATGCAAATCCCGCCGATTCAAAGATTGCCTTGATCGCCTGTGCATGTCGATCTGTCGACTCATATTTTACTGGGTTGGAACAGATAAACACCGCCTTGCATGGATTCGGTGTACATGCCTTGAGATTTTCAAGAAAACCGTTTGCTGGGTTGAGCTCATTTGTATCTGCAATCACAGGACTGCTCGTTAAAAAGCATTTCATTGTCATACCTCCTATCCCCGTTTGGGATCTTGCTGCACTGGACTAAGGCTTTTTTCATTCCTTGCCGACCTTACTCTATTGCATATAGGTGCAGCAGCCGCGCCACCAGCCCGCTTCCCCCGCTTTTCGCTTAGATTTTGCTTTAAGCTGCCATAATCGGTGCAGTTCATCTCTTAAGATTCTAAAACTACTATATCAGACTGCGATAAAAAATGCAATTGCCCGGGACATCATTTAAAGGAAGCTTTACTGTGAACCGGCTTTGGCATTCCTTGGTCTATTTACAATTCCCATATTTTAAAAAGGCGCCCATCCTGATATAATCAAAGAAGCAGACAAGAAGATCATCAAACCAAATCTAGCGATTTTATTTTGCTCTTTGAGGAGTTGGAATCATGCAACAAATTTTTCTTTTAGAGGACGACGCGACACTCAGTCGCGGCATCTGCATGGCCCTTGGCGGAACAGACCGCTCTGTCCTGTTGGCAGATTGTATTGCCCAAGCACAGCAAAGATTGGCCCAGGCGCAATTTGACCTGCTGATTTTGGACATCAATCTCCCCGATGGCAGCGGCCTTGATCTACTGCGCACCCTACGATCCCGCGGCGACACAACACCAACCATTTTGCTTACCGCCAACGACCTGGAGTTGGACGAGGTCACCGGACTGGAGGCCGGTGCCGACGACTACATCACCAAGCCTTTTTCTCTGGCTGTACTCCGTGCCAGGGTGAATGCCCAGCTCCGCCGGAGTGCGTCAAAGGCATCCCCGATCGTGACGGTGGGGCCCTTCTCGTTTGACTTTGAGCAGATGACCTTTCGCCGGGATGGCAAGCTGGTGGAGCTGTCCAAAACAGAGCAGAGGCTGCTGCGGGTGCTGGTGGAAAATCGAGGGCACACTGTGCCGCGGTCCACTCTGGTGGACCGGATATGGACCGACGGCGCAGAATTTGTGGAGGAAAACGCCCTGTCGGTCACCGTAAAGCGGCTGCGCAGCAAGCTAGAAGATGACCCCGCCAAGCCGCAATACCTGAAAACGGTGTACGGCGTCGGTTACACCTGGGCGGTGAAAGCATGAATTCCTACGTCGTTTTCGGTATCGCCGCCTTTGTTGCACTGCTCGTCATCGTCATTGACCGTTGGCGCACCGTCCGCATCATCCAGCGGCTGGACAGTATGCTCACCGATGCAATAAACGGAACCTTTTGCGAACAAACCTTTGACGAAAGCCGGCTCTCCTCTCTGGAAAGCCGATTGGAGCGATATCTCTCAGCCAGTGCCCTATCTGAACGGAATGTGCGGGAACAAAAGGATCAGATCAGCGCTCTGATCTCCGACATCTCCCATCAGACCAAAACCCCTGTGGCCAACCTACAGCTCTACGCCCAGCTGCTCTTGGAACAGCCGCTCACCTCACAGCAAGCTGAGTGCGCCCAGACCATTGCCTCTCAAGCTGACAAGCTCCAAGCGCTGATCGAAGCCCTGGTCAAGACCTCCCGGCTGGAAACGGGAGTTTTGACCCTGCACCCCCAGCCATGTGAAATTTCCACCACCATACAGCGTGCGGCTGCACAATATGCCCCCAAAGCACAGCAAAAGGAAATTGCCTTGCATATTAGGCAGATACAAGGCCATGCTGTCTTTGATCCCAAGTGGACAGAGGAGGCAATATGCAACCTGTTGGACAACGCTGTCAAGTACACTCCTGATGGTGGGACTGTGACGGTGACGGTGAAAAATTACGAGCTATTTTCCGCCATTCAGGTAGCCGACACCGGTCCGGGAATCTGTGAGGAGGAACAATCGAAAATCTTTGCCCGGTTTTACCGCGCTCCCGGCGCCTGGCAGGTGGAAGGGGTAGGAATTGGCCTTTCCCTCACCCGCCAGATTGCCGAAAAGCAGGGGGGCTATGTGAAGGTCGAAAGCACCCCTGGGAAAGGGAGCGTCTTTTCTTTGTTCCTTCCGCATCCGTAATCGGCTTGTGTCAAAACTGTCACATTCTGGAAAGTACTAGGACAGATTCCTATGTTAAAGTCTGTATTGTCAAGAGGCGATACAGACTTTTCGTTTGGAGGAAAAGGAAATGACCATTTTACAGACTATCGATTTAAAAAAGTACTACGGCACTGGGGACACCCAGGTCAAGGCCCTAGACGGAGTGAACCTGTGCATCGAACAGGGCGAATTTGTGGCCATCGTGGGCACCTCCGGTTCCGGCAAATCCACCTTGCTCCACATGTTGGGTGGGCTGGACCGCCCCACATCGGGCACCGTCACGGTGGACTCCAAAAACATCTTTGCCCTCAAGGATGAGGCCCTCACCATCTTTCGCCGCCGCAAAATCGGTTTTGTCTTTCAGTCCTACAACCTGGTTCCGGTGCTCAGCGTTTGGGAAAATATCATCCTGCCCATTCAGCTAGACGGCAGAAAGGTCGATGAGGAATACACCCAATCGGTCATCTCCACCCTGGGGCTGGAAAAGAAGCTGCACAGCCTGCCCAACCAGCTTTCCGGCGGTCAGCAGCAGAGGGTGGCCATTGCCCGCGCGCTGGCCACCAAGCCAGCCATTCTGCTGGCCGACGAGCCCACCGGCAATCTGGACAGCAAAACCAGCCAGGATGTGCTGGGGCTGATGAAGGTGACGGGACAAAAATTTGGCCAAACGATGGTGATGATTACCCATAACGAGGAGATCGCCCAGATGGCCGACCGCATCGTCCGCATTGAGGACGGACAGATCGTCAATCGATAAGGAGGGGCAGCTATGAAAGTATCCAATCGCAGCTGCATCCGTCGGTTGAGCATCCGGGCCCTTTTGGCCAACCGCACCCGAAATATCGTGGCAGTGCTGGCCATTGCCCTGACAGCGCTGCTTTTTACTTCTCTTTTTACCATCGCTCTGTCCATCAACGAAGGCATCCAGCAAAACAATTTCCGTCAAGCCGGCGGTTGGTCGCACGGCACCTTCAAGTTTATGACAGAAGAACAGTGCAAGGCGCTGGAGGGCGACCCACTCATCCAGGCGTACGGCGTCCGCCGCTTCCTCGGTTCGCCGACAGAAGTTCCGTTCAACAAATCCCATGTAGAAATCGGGTATTCCGACGCCAACCAGGCCCACTGGAGCTACTGCGACCCGGTGGAGGGCCGCCTGCCTCGGGAGGACACCAATGAGGCCGCTACCGACACCCATGTATTGCAGCTGCTGGGGGTGGAGCCGAAAATTGGAACCTCGTTTACCGTCACCTTCGATGTAGACGGCCATGAGACCACCCAGACCTTTACCCTGTGCGGGTGGTGGGAATATGACCAAGCTGTAGTGGCCAATCACATCCTCATCCCGGAAAGCCGGCTGGAAGAAGTCCTGTCACAGGTCGGCGTGACTTTCCCTACCGACGACGGCATAACAGCAAGTTGGAACCTGGATGTGATGCTCCAGAACGGCGCCCGATCAATTGAATCCGATATGGAGAAAATTTTGGCAAATCACGGCTATCAGTCCCAGACGCCCGGAGAAAACTACATCTCGATCGGC
Source organism: Clostridiales bacterium (assembly GCA_019423685.1). Lineage (GTDB taxonomy): Bacteria > Bacillota > Clostridia > Oscillospirales > Ruminococcaceae > Negativibacillus. The sequence goes on from JAHZAY010000005.1 coordinate 20,533, forward strand.
ATCAACTGGGGCTATACCGGCGCGCAGCTCTCGAGCAATCTGGACCCCGCTACGGCAGTCATGATCCTCGGCATCCTGCTTCTCATCTTGTTGACCGGCTATCTCATTATCTATAATGTGTTCCAGATCTCTGTAGCGGGGGATATCCGCTTTTATGGCCTGCTCAAAACCATCGGCACCACCCCGCGGCAGCTCCGGCGGATCATCCGCACCCAAGCGCTGATCCTCTCGCTCATCGGCATCCCCATCGGCCTGCTTCTGGGTTGGCTGCTGGGCGGCGTGCTCACCCCCATCATCGCTGCACAGCTCAACGGGGTCACCACTGTGGTCTGTGTCACTCCGCTTCTCTTTGTGGGTGCGGCCATCTTTGCTTTGGGGACGGTGCTCATCTCCTGCCGCCGTCCCGGCCGTCTGGCTGGCAAGGTTTCCCCGGTGGAAGCGGTGCGCTACACCGAAGGCAAGGCGCTCAAACAGAAAGAAAAGCGAAACGGCAAGGGGGTGTCTTTGCTGTCCATGGCCTGGGCCAATTTGGGCCGCAGCCGGGGCAAGACCTTCCTCACCGTGCTGTCTTTGACGCTGGCAGTAGTGCTGCTGACCCTGACGGTGACCATCACCGGGGGCTTTGACATGGATAAATACGTCTCGAACTTCACTGCCAGCGACTTTATCCTGGCCGATGCAAGACAGTTCCAGACCGGCGGAGACGCGTTTTATGACGGAATGGAAGTACCAGAGGAAGTTATTGACGCCATCGACGCCCAAGGCGGCATCACCGGAAGCGGCCGGGTCTATGGCAAAACATCGGCTGCTGTGGAGTTTGTCACCGAAGAATACTACCGCTCCATGCAGGGGCGATGGCTCACCCAGGAGCAGTTGGACATCGCGGTGGCTTCCCAGGAACGCACCGAGGGCGGCCTGCTGGCCGATCGGGTCCAACTCTATGGCATGGAACCTTTCGCCTTAGACCATCTGGAGGTGCTGCAAGGGGACCTCTCCAAGCTCAACGATCCCGACGGAAATTTCATCGCCGCCGTGTACAGTGACGACGACTATGGCGAACCGATCATGGACAGCCACTGGGCCCGTCTTGGAGATACCGTGACCATCCGATATGTAGAAGAGTACGAATACTATAATCCCACCACCGGCGAGGTTTACGGTGCCTTGGAGGATGTGCCCGAAGGTGCAAACTACGCCCAGCGGGCCGTCAAATATCGGGATGTGGACTACACCGTAGCCGCTCTGGTGGTCGTCCCCTCCGCCTTGAGCTACCGCTACTACGGCGCTGACGAATTTGTTCTCGGTGCGCAGAGATTTATTCGGGATACCGGGACGGACTTGGTCATGTACTATGCATTCGACACCACAGATGAATCCAATGCCGCGATGGAGGCCTTCCTTCAGGACTACACGGAAAATGTAAATCCCCAGTTTGACTATGAGAGCAAAGCCACCTATGCTGGAGAATTTGAGAGTACCCGGAATATGTTTCTCCTGCTTGGGGGCGCCCTCAGCTTCATCGTGGGTCTGGTAGGAGTGCTCAACTTCTTCAACGCCATCCTCACCGGCATCACCGCCCGCCGCCGGGAACTGGCCGTTCTTCAATCGATCGGCATGACAACCCGCCAGTTGCAGACGATGCTCGCTCTCGAAGGGCTGCTGTACACCTCTGGTTCTGTGCTGCTTGCTCTGGCTTGGATTTTGCTCACCGCCCCCTTTGTGGGTCCCGCCCTCGACAAGACGATCTGGTTCTTCACCTACCACTTCACCATCTGGCCGATTCTGGTAGTGCTGCCCCTGTTTGCCGCCCTGGGCATTGTAATCCCGGTGGCAACCTGTCGGATTACCCAGCGTTACTCGGTGGTGGAACGGCTGCGCGTGGAGTAACTGCATTTAGAAAAGTTGCAGAAATGCCTGCCGCAGCATGAGAATGGGACAAATGGGCGTGATATAACAACTATAATTTCTTCCAACAAACTTCTCCTCTAGAAAGCTAATTTTCACCTGTCGGGCGATCGCTTTTCTGGACCCTTTTGGAGGAGGGATTTCCCTAAAAAGCTATCCATCGTGACTGACCGCCTTTACAGGCAGATTCTTTTGGAATTAAAGCCCACCCAGATGAGATCAGGAGGGTCCCCCGTTTTGCATAATGGCCCAAACAATTGTTGACGTTAAAACGCTGTGTGCGCTATAATCAATTTATAGATTGTATGCCGGCTTGACATGAGATGGATGGGGGACTCAAGATGAAAAATTATCTGTCGATTCGAGAGGCATCGGAGAAGTGGGGCGTCTCCGAACGAAGAATCAATCAATATTGTGTAGAAGGGCGAATTCCCGGCGCGCAGCGCATAGGGAAATCCTGGGCCATTCCCTGCAATGCAGAAAAGCCCGGGGATCCACGTCGGGTGCGCAGCCAGACAAAACCGATAATAGCCCCTCCAATTACCGACAGCCTGCTGGATCACGCAAACCTCATGCCCTTAATGAACACATCCTTCACACCCGGACACTGCCGGGAAGCGGTCGCTTCTATGGCGGCAGGACCTCGGCGGAACATTGCCATGGCGGAATATTACTATTTCACTGGAAAAGCCAAACTAGCCGCAAGGGCCGCAGAGCCCTATCTCACCAGTTCTGAGATGGGGGCAAGGCTCTCCTCCTGCCTAATTTATGCCTATTCAAACCTTTCTTTGGGGCGCATCCAGCGGGCAAGATTTGCCCTTGACGAGATGAACGCCGCCCTTTTTGCTGCTGGAAAGTTCTCGCCGCAGTTTCAAGCAGCATCGGCCTTCATCGCATCGGCCGGAGCAGTGCTTTTACACCTGCCGCTTCCAGAAGAGCTCCCCGAAATCGAAAGTTTTCTTCCACTATTATCTCCAGGGCTTCGCGCCTTTTCCCTCTATGTGCAGGCCCACTATCTCTATCTAAAGGAAGAATACCACAAGAGTATCGGAATTGTAGAGGCTACTCTTGCCATGGGCGCAGATGCCTACCCCATCCCCGCCATCTATCTGCACCTTGTCGCGGTGATGGATTATATGAGCTTAAAGCAGCCCGAGCGTGCAAAAGCACATCTCCTGTTAGCCTGGAAAATTGCGCAACCGGACGACCTGATCGAGGGATTTGGAGAACACCATGGACTTTTAGGGGCCATGTTGGAAGCGGTCATCAAGCCCTCATGGCCGGAAGATTTTAAACGAATTATCGAAATCACCTACCGCTTCTCTTCTGGTTGGCGCAGAATCCACAACCCCATTACAGGGGACGATGTGGCAGATGACCTGACTACCACAGAGTTTTCGATCGCCATGCTTGCAGCAAGGGGATGGACCACGCAGGAGATTGCGGAGCATCTGAACATCTCCATCAATACGGCAAAGAGTCATATTTCCGACGTCATGAAAAAGCTGAAGGTACAAAACCGCAAAGGCCTAAAACAACACATGCTGCAATAATCAAAACGCTTGCCTTTTCTCTATCAGATGAACACTTGAGCAGGATGGAGGAACCAATACGTGCCACATTTGAGATTTTCCTTGCAATGCAAACTTTCGCTTATTTTCTTATACAGAAAAATCCGTTCCATTTTAAAAATGGAACGGATTTTTTAAGAGGGAAAAAGAAGCTACTCTGCCGGCTTAATCTGTGCATATCCTTTCCACGCAAACAGCGCCTTCTCTCCAATTTCTCCATATACCTTTTCTACATTGCAGATGTACAGGTAGTGGTCACCTACCTCGTGGAATTCCTTGAGGGTACACTGTATCGCCACTCTGGTGTGCAGCGGGACGAGAATTTCGCTCTCCGGCAACTGCTGCATCTCGATCTGAAACTTTCCAATCTTGTCGGTATCTCGTCCTGTGGTGCTGCCGCAGCCCAGTACCGCATCGGCAATTGCTTCTCCCGGTACGGTGAGAACGACCTTCTTGGTTTCCCGCACCCGCTCTCCGCTATAGGAAGTCTTGGCCATCGCATAGGCGATCATATTGGGGTTATAGGACAGGTAGGTCCACCAAGATACTGTAGCGAGGTTGGTAGAGCCATCCGGTTTGAGGGTGCATACCAGCGATACCGGATTTGGGGAGGTCAGTCGCGAGGCAAATGGCAGTTCAATTGGTTTCATGAGAACACTTCCTTTCTATTTGGATAAATCGTGCTTGATAAAATATTAGTGAATGGATTTTCCCAGTTCATAGGCCTGCTGCAATTCGGGTTTATCGGCGATATCTCCGACCTGCATATTCCCTCCTGCCAACACATGGCCGAGATTTTTCCACTTCAGGTGGTCCATCAGGTGGTCATAGTACAGGACAACATCGTCAAATCCGTGTCCTTCCGCAGCCATCAACAGCACTCCCGAACGGCCATTCGCCCGCAAAAAGTTGCCGTCATGCTCTTCCAGCGCGAACAAGCGGTCGATTGCGGTGCGCAGCTGCCCGCTCAGATTCCAGTAGTACAGAGGGCTTGCCAGCACCACCACATCACATTCCCTTATTGCGGGATAAATTTTCTGCATGTCGTCCTTCTGGACACAGGGACATTCCCGGCTGCTGTGGCCGCCAAAGCAGCCCTTGCACCCGTGGATCTCCATCTGATCCAGCAAAAATGCGGTGGCCGTGTTCCCTGCGCTTTCGGCTCCTTCGGTGAGGGCCTTCACCAAAGCGGAGGTATTGCCGTTTTTGCGGGGGCTGCCATTGAGAATTACAATTTTCTTCATCGCCATCTCTCCTTTTTATTCCTTGCGATTATTCCATGCCCCGATACACCACTTCGGAGATGGGTTTGCGGCTGGATTTAAAGCGGTTGACCGGCGCGTTTGGATCGGGGTACCCGATGCCGATGCCCATGAGCACCGCCTTTTCCTGTGGGATTTCCAATACCTCCCGAATCAGGTCTGGATAGCCCACAAAGGCCGCTGCCGGGATGCTCGCAAGCCCGTGCTCGGTGGCAGAGAGCATCAAACTCTGCACAAAACTGCCACAGTCAAATACCGACCAACTCGGCAGGCAGCGGTCCAGACAGACAAAAATCATCGTTTGGGCGTGAAAGAGATCCCGTTTTTGCAGGGTATAGTCCAGATTTTTGTGCGGTTCATGTGCACAAATTCTATCAAAGTACTCGTCGATTTTCCCGCGCATCTGCGGCGCCCACTGCCCATCAAAACGGTTATCCAGATCTGCTCGGATTTTCTGCTTGCGGCAGCTTTCATACCCCTGACGAATCTTGCACATTGCCTTCGGTCCGGCAACAAATATCTCCCACGGCTGGGAATTTTCACAGGATGGCGATAAAAATGCCGCGCGCAACACCTCCTCCAACTGCTCGCGCGGGACCTCACGCTCTAAAAAACAGCGGCAGGAATGGCGGCTTTCCAACGCTTGCTGTACGTCCATGCTGTACCTCTTTTCCCAAAGGATTGACTTTCCCTTTGTTTTATACTATGATTATATCAAAAACAGAATATAAAATAAGTACGCACATTTATGTTATATACTAACTTAAAGGGAAGTGTTATTGTGCATCACCTCACATGAATCCGCACCGACAAGCTGGAGGATACCGGCTTTCACTACACCATGTCGCTCATCCAGAGAAAATACAAGATGTTTTTGCTGTATGCCCTGATGGGCTACGGGGTCGTTCGCTTTAATGAACTCAAACGGTACATCCCAGGCATCTCGTACAAGACCTTGAGCAGCACCTTAAAGGAGCTGGAAGCAGACGGTCTTGTACACCGAGAAGAGTACCCACAGATTCCTCCCAAGGTGGAATACAGCCTCACAGACAAAGGCAAATCGCTTATTCCCATTCTGGACGCGATGTGTGACTGGGGAGAAGAAAACCGCCTGTCTATGACAGAGATTGCCGAAGAAAAAAACGAATAGCGGCATAAAAAAAGGACGCACTGCCAATGCAGTGCGTCCTTTTTTAGTCTTCATCTGAGAGGATTGCGTCCATCGTCCGCGCAAACAGTTCCTGCCGCATTGCGGGCGTCATCTTCCATTCCCATTCTGGATCTTGTGGATGCAGCGGGTGCCGGTCTGAAACCATCAACACCGCTGCCACCTGCAACCCCAGGTATTTCCCGACGCTAAACAGTGCAGAGGTCTCCATATCCACCGCTACTACACCTTTCTGGCGCCAAAGTTGCTCCTTATAAAAGGTCTGCCGATAGACCGCATCGGTCGAGACAATGGGCAGAGCTTTCGCTTCCTTGATGCTGGAAAGCTTGGAAAACAGCGCTTTGTCCGGCAGGGCACAGTCGATCTGCTGATAATAGTGCAGGGACGTTCCTTCCTCCACAAATGCTCTGTCCGGGACAAGGACATCTCCCACCTGCGCCTGATCGGAAAATCCTCCGCACATTCCAACCGAAAACACCTTTTGTACGCCGAGAGCCGCGATGATCTCCAGCGTATCGACCGCCTGCGGTGCACCGCGCCCTCCGTCCAAAAAGCAAATCTGCTCGTTGAGCTTCCAAACCGGGCCTCCCTGCAAGAAGCGAGGCAGCTTTTCGGTCAACAGCGTGCAGGGATAGTGGTCCAAAAGATATTGCGGACCACTGTGCATATAAAAGAGAATAGCCGTCTGTGGCAGGCTAACAGGCGCGCCATTGTGCGTGGATTCCACATGTGCCTTGGCTGTAATGACCGGCGCCGTTTTGTCCTCGTCAAATTTCCACATACTTTCCCCCCTCTGTTAAAAGAGGTCTTATACCCTCTTATAGATAATCGGGACGTCGTAACCGAAGGTGCGGTTGCCATTTACCTCCATCGACTCCGAAACTTCCAGCTGCTCTTCAGAAAAACGCTCAAACAGGGAGAACTTGAGTACCGGAGAGAACATGCTCTCGCTGCCACCTTCCCACACGCCGTCGTGTTCACGGTACAAAGCGGGCGTAAATTTCGCCGACGGTTTTAAATCGGAATAGGCTACCGGCTTCAGATTTTCCGCTGTAAAGCTGTCCTTGTCATATCCTTCCGGCATCTCATAGGAGGTAAGCTGGATTCCTCCCTCCTCCTCGGTAAACAAAAACAGATGCGGGGAAGCGTTGGTTCTGTCCCCAACGGTGTAGTAGCTCTCTTCCAGTACAAATACCCCTGCAAAGCCTTCCGGCAGGCCGGTAATCTTGTCGTTGCAGGCAGTGTTGACGTGACGTGCCAGCGGGAATTTATCGTTTCCCTGTGCCTTCATCTGTTCATACTGCTCTGCGTTATCAAACTTTCCTGTCAATAACTTTGTAAACTGTTGGATTGCATTCATTTTTCATTCTCCTTTTTTTGCTTATTTTCCACACTCGATCGTTTAATCGGTGGAATTATCTTTTTTTCTCAACTATATCACGCAGTAAAAAAATAGAGCAATAAACTCAAAGCTAGGAGGTCTGCGCAACCTCCCGGGCTGATCCTCTTTTCGGTAAACCTTTGGTCGAGCTGGCGCAGCCGCTCAGCGGTAGGTCCCAAAGCGAGCGTGTTGGCTGCCTGTTCCTGAGCCCAATGCAGCGTATCGAGGTCAGAGCGGATGAGGATGTTGGTGTCCTGTACCTTTGCAATCAGCTGCAACAGCGCAAAAAGGGCGGCGTCGTTGAGGCTTTTGCCCTCCCCCACAGCTTGTCGGAGCGCCGGAAGCGCAATTTGTAGCACCGACGGAAATCCCGCTGCGGCCTCCCCGCGGATTCCTGTGACCTGATAGTGCAGGTACAGTCGCTCTCCGTGGGTAAGCTGGTCCTTCTTATCGAGTCCCTCAAAGTCGCGCAATAGATCCTCACAGAGGATTTTACAGCGCTGGGCAAAGACACACAGGTCAAATGGTTGCCCTATGAAGCTTCCCAACACCGCACAGAAGATCCCCATTGAAAAGATCGCACCCTTGTGGGTGTTGATCCCTCCAGTCGCGAGAAGCATCCGCTCTTCGGCCAGCTTGCCATCCATGCGCAGCAGCAAAAAAAGTTCTTTTGGCTTTTCTCGGTACAGCGCTCCCTTTGTTGCACAGTCACGAAAGTAGGGGTACAGTGCGCTGGCGCTGCTCAAAAAGGTAAACTCATCCATATCGCGGTGCGCCCCGCTGTTTTCTCGGTCCACAAGTCCCGGTTTTGGCGCGACGTGCACCTCATACAACAGGGCTCGGCAGGCCAGCCCCGCTACCTTGTCCGCCCACTCTTCGATCCTGTAGCCGTCGATCAGCTCCACCGTGCGGCGCAGCAGTTGCTGTACGCTGTGCCGCCTGCTGCGCGCGCAGGCAGCCGCCATCTCCCCGCACAAAAGACACCTTCTGGGCGGCAGTCCCAGTTGTTGGCGGGAAATCTTGGGGACATCCTTTGCCAACACATCGATATCAAACAACCGTCCGAGCGCAAAGCCCTCCTCAATCTCCACCATTCTCCTCTTGGTGGTGACAAGGTCGAGGTCGGTCAAGAGATAGAGCTCATCGCCCGTTCTGTCGTGGCGTTCAACCGACCGCAGGATCTTGGCCTGTTCAAAGCGCAGTTGGGTGAGGATGCGGTGTTTTCCTTCTTCAAAGGCTATGGAAAAGAGGGGCGCGCTCTTGATTGCCCCGGCAATGTTTAAGGTAAAGCTGATGAGCGTTCCCGCATTGCAAAGCATCTCCTGTTGGGTGGCGGCGCGCCTCTCCCGTGCATCCAAAATTTCCTGCAAGCTCAGCGGCGGCACTTCGAGTATCTGCTGTAAATCCTGTTCTATCATCGGTCACTTGTTTCCTGTCTGAGAGTTTGGGCAATCTGCTGTCCCTGCGGGGACTGCAAAAATTGCAGCGTTGTGGGTGGGACCATCTTGGCAATCGCATCCCAATCCCCATTTTTTAGGCACTCCCGCACCTTGGAGGCGCTGATCTCCACTCCATCCAACTTTTTGCGCGGGATCTCAATCACCTCGACCCCATACTCCGAAAGGATGCGTTTCATCTCCCGGTTGTAGGCATTGGTGACCGGGCAAAACGGCTCGGTGCCGACAAAGCGCCGGGTGATGGAGAGGGATTTGGCAAAATATTCGCAGAAGATGCGCAGGTCCAGCTCGCAGTTGATCTGCTCGGCCCTTGCCTGTTCCTTGAGAAAATAGGTCGGGAACACCGCCGAAGAAATCAGGTAGTCGGAGGTGTGGTGCAAGAGGACATTGTCGATGCCCCCAATTCCCTGCCGGACCAGTTCATACCGCACATCCGCCGGAAAGGCGCTGCGGTCCTCCGAAAGTACAAAGAGGTGCAGGGTATCGCATTGGGCGGCCGCCGTCTCAATCAGATAGCGGTGACCGTTGGTGAAGGGATTGCAGTTCATCACCGCCGCCCCAATCACTCCGCCCTCTTGCTGGGGACGTTGGAGGGATTGGACATACTTCTGGATTCCTCCCCGCACATTTTCCATAAAGAGGACGTCCTGTGTCTCAATGATGGGATAAAATCCGAGATCGGAAAACATCGCCCTATTTTTCGGTTTGGTAAAGACAAAGAGGTGGCTCTTGCCGTTCTCCATCGCATAGTTGAGCAGCAGCGTGACGATGCGGGAGGAAAGCCCTTCTCCCTGATATTTGTCATCCACCGCCACGCACTTGATGACGTTGTCCTGCAACGAGCCGGTGGCGGCGATCTCTCCGTCGCGGGTTACCAGATTGACGGTGTACTGCACCCCCTCATCGTAGCGAAGCTGCATGGAGTGCAAAAACTCTTCCAGCCGGCGAAGCTTTCTTCCGCTAAAGGGGTGGCCGTACTCCTCATAAAATTGGCTGTACTCCATCGCAGCCTCCTACCAGCTGATCTTCTCGCCCGGATGCACAATCAGGCGGTTCGGGGCGGCAAAGCTCTCCGCTGCCTGCTGGGAAAAGAGCTGGCCTGGGGCCATGTGGACGGGGACATTGTGCTTTGCACCGATCAGCTCGGCGCAGTGTGCTGCCTCTTTTGCATCCATGTTGTACACTCCGTCGATCGGCAGGAACGCATAGTCGATCTGCTCACCCGACATCGTGTGCATCTGCTCTGTCTCGGAGGTGTCGCAGGCAATGTAGAGTTTCTTTCCTTCCACCTCAATCAGAAAACCCACGCACTGGTTTTTGGGATGATTTTTGTTGTAGGCCTCGGTGCCGCGCACCGTGACGTCGCCGACTGTGAAGGTGCGGTATTGTGCGCCATCGATAAAGTCGGTTTCGCGCAGGATTTTGCCTTCCGGCTTCAGGGTGACCAATCCAACCTGATTGTGGTCGCCGTGTTCGTGGGAAACCAGCACCAGATCTGCCGGCAGATCATAGCCCTCTCCCGCAAATGGGTCAACATACACTGTGACCCCTTGATCGCTGACAAGGCGGTAACTTCCGTGTCCCTGATACAAGAGTTCTGTCATTAAAAAACCTCCTTAAATAGATTATGGTTCCATTATACCAGCAAGGTAAGTTTATTTCTATTCTTTCTTTTTGAATTCTTTCCTTTCTTTGTGTTATAAAAAAGGGGCTATCTTTGGGTACCACGCATCACGACAAAATTTTTTAAGCTGCCTTATGTGTCTTAAAAAAGAAAAGTCCCGAAAGGCGGTGCCTTTCGGGACAAAAAGCAATCGTTATTTTACCGAATGGATGACATCCAGCAGGCTGCCGTCGCGGTAGAGGACATTCGCGACAACCTTCTGGCCCATGTGAACCGGCTTTGGTACACCGGCAAGCTCCTCTGCCATCTGCTTGAGATCCTCGATCTCCACAACAGGCAGCTTAGCCGCTTTGAGCTTCTCTTTGAGCTCCACATTCTTGCCATACTTGGTGTTGACTGCAATGCCGCGCTGGGTAACGACAACATCCACCGTCTTGCCTGGGGTGGAGATGCACAGGCATCTGTCCACTACCAGCGGCAGTCTTGCACGGGTCAGCGGTGCAATGATGATTGCCAGCTTTGCACCTGCTGCGGTGTCGCAGTGTCCGCCGGAACCGCCCATAATGTAGCCGTTAGAATCGGTGTGGACGTTGACATTAAAGTCCAGATCCACCTGGGTGGCACCGAGAAGGACAACGTCCAGATTGTCTACGCCCGCGCTCTTTCCGCTGACGCCCGCATACTGGGTTGCAGAAACTTCCATGTGTTTGGGGTTGGTGCGGATCGATTCTACTGCCTTCAGATCAAAGCACTGTACATCCAAGAGCGCCTCAAAGCAGCCCTCGTTGAGCATATCGACCATGTAGCCGGTGATGCCGCCCATGCCGTAGCTGCCCTTGATGCCCTTTTCCAGCATCATGTCCTTGACATATTTTGCGGTGGCCAAAGTTGCACCGCCTGCACCGGTCTGGAAGGAGAAACCATCTTTGAGCAGACCGGATGCCTCGATAACCTTGGAGGCATAGCTTGCCATCTTCAGGCCAACTGGGTCGCGGGTAATCTTGGTGGTACCGGAAACGATACCTGCCGGGTTGCCGATCTGGTCAACCTTAACCACATAGTCGACATAGACCTCCGGAATGGAGAAGCCGACTAACGGATACGCTACCAGGTTATCGGTGACGACGACAACCTTCTTTGCGTTCATTGCATCAGCAAACGCATAGCCGATGGAACCGCAGGCAGAAGGTCCAACCTTACCGGTGCAGTTGCCCATATCATCGGCTGTCGGCGCAGCGATGAAGGCCACATCGATGACCGAAGTGCCCTTCTCCATATCGGAGGCTCTGCCGCCGTGGCTGCGGAAAACAACCGGCTTATCCATCAAGCCCTCCGAGATGGCCTTGCCCACCTTGGCGCCCATATAGTTGCACTCCAGGCCGGTGACCACGCCATTTTTAATGTGGCCGATGATCGGCTCATGGATATCAAAGATCGAGCTTGCGTTGACGGTCAGGTTCTTGATGCCCATCTTGGCAATCTCGTCCAGCACCATGTTCAGCACATAGTCGCCGTTGCGCATGTGGTGGTGGAAAGAAATGGTCATGCCGTCGCGCAGCTCACATTTTTCAATTGCTTCTCTAATAGATGCTACTAACTTACTCATCGTCTTCCACCTCTCCAAACATTGCTTTTTCCATCTCAATGACCTGTCTTGCACGCTCCACGATCGGTGCATCGATCATCTTGCCGTGCAGCGAGACAACGCCCTTGCCTTGCTGTTTGGCGATGCGGATGGTCTCCATGACCTCGTGGGCATAGTCGATCTCTGCCTGTGTTGGGCTGAAGACCTCGTTGATGCCCTCGACATGGCGCGGCGAGATGGAAGCTTTGCCGGAGAAGCCCAAAGCTTTTGCAAACTGGGCATCCTTGTACAGGCCCTCGATATCGTCGACATCGGTGAATGGGGTATCGTAGACGTCGATGCCGCAGGCACGCGCTGCGCAGACCAGTCTTGTGCGGGCATAGAAGATTTCGGTGCCCTCTTTGGTGCGCTTGCAGCGCAGGTCGGCAGTCAGGTCCTCGCCGCCCAGGAACAGCGCTGCTACGCGCTTATCGGCAGAGGCAATTTGGAAAGCGTTTTCAACGCCCAGTGCAGTCTCGATCAGGGGGATCAGTTTGACGGTGTTCTTCTCAAAGCCGCACTTCTCTTCCAGCTTTGTGATGTACTCGGATACCGTCTTGACATCCTGCGCACAGCTTACCTTTGGCGGCATAATCATGTTTGGCTTCAACGGGATAATCTCATCGAGGTCATGGGTCCAGTAATCGGTCTCAACCGGGTTGATGCGGATGATGATTTCGCAGCCCTTATAGTGCAGGTTTTTCAGCGCGTTGCGCACCAGAATTCTGGCCGAATCCTTTTCTGCCGGGGAGACAGCATCTTCCAGGTCGAAGATGATGCTGTCCGCGCCCAGCACGTCGCCGTTCATCAAAAGGTTTGGGGTGTTGCCCGGGATAAATAGCATCGATCTTCTCATCAGTTTTCCCCTCCCGCTCTCTTGATGGCGGTCTCGACGCGCGCCTGAATAACGCAGTCTACAGCGCCCTTATCGTTGATCGAAATTTTGCCGGCATGTACATCCAGCTCATCCAGTACCTGCTGGACACTCGCTTGAATCTGGTCGGCATACTGGTTATAGACCACCGACTCAATCTCAATTTCCAGCTTGTCGCTGGGCTCTACCTTAACATAGGCGTCGCTGGACTCCAGAGTCCCGGCGACAGCGGTTGTTTTGATGTTCATGGTTGTTTTTCTCCTCTCTACTCCTCGATCCCTTTGCGGCTTCCCAAGCCCTGATCGAAGGGGTGCTTCTCCTTGACAAACTTGGTGACATAGTCAGCCCGGTCGGTCAGGGGACTGATATCCATGCCATAGTCATGGCCGGTGATAACAAGCTCGGTTCCTGCTGGCCGCTGATCCATCATCTCCAGGATCTGCTCTTTCGGGACGGTGCCCAGATTAAAGGCATCGATCGCCTCGTCCAGCACGACCAGATCGTATTCGCCGGTGAAGTATTTTTTGCGCACCTGATCGAACACCTTCTGGAATTTTTCTTTGTAATACTCCTGCTGTTCCGGAGTGAGGTTAAACATAAAGGGGATCGGGCCCTCATTCTCGATATACTCGACTCCCGGCAGTGAACGGATCACACTGACCTCACCACTGGTCGGTTCCTTCAGGAACTGATAGACCAATACCTTGAAACCGTGTCCCACACAGCGCACAATCTGGCCGATGGCTGCGGTAGTTTTGCCTTTGCCATCGCCGTAGTAAAGCTGAATACAACCCTTGTCCATCCTGCTGATTCCTCCTTTGCGGCACCCCGACAACAAAGGCCGCCTTGCGCGGGCGGCCTTTTGCGCTCGGATGCTTTCTTTTAATAGATGCGCTCAATCGAGTCTATGTCGGTGCCGATCTTCGGGGCCTCTTTGCGGCCAACCAGGCCTACAATGAGGTATGCGTTTCGCACTGGATCGTACGGTATATCCTTGATGAGCTTAAAGCCCTCGATCTCGCCGCTGCTGCGCACATGGTTGCGCGGAGCGTTGCAGTGGTACACTACATCGCCTATGCTGATATGCTCCTCGTCGTGGAAGGAGATGGGCACATCCTGGTCGATGACAGCCTGTACCTTGCGCTCAATCGAATCCAGCGAGACGATCGGTTTTTCCTTAAAGCAGAGCACAAAGCCGTGTTTGACATCGGCGTGCTCATATTCTTCCGGACGTCCGTGAGAAAGGATATACCCGGTGATGTCCTCCGCCGAGTGCACCATTTTGCGGTAACGAATCGATTTGAAAACGATGTTGGCGATATCCTGCGGCACTGGGCCAAACAGGTCGGGGCGGGTGACAATGACCTCCTCGCCGACACCGAGCATCAGGTCGGCATTGACCGGCAGGTCACTGCTTTCCCGTTTGAGGAATGGGTAGATCAGGTCAAAGTGCTCCACCACAACGCGCTTGCCCTTTGACAGAGCCGCCATGATGGCGCGCGCCAGCTCCGGCAGTTGGGTGAATCCCTGCTCAAAGCGAATGTCCAGATGATAGGTGTGCGGGGTGGCAAACAGCGAAAAGCCGCGCTTGTTGATCCCCATTCCCAGTGGATCGTCCAACATCTCCAAAATCGGCAGCGGGCGCACATTGACACCCTCGTCGTCATTGGTCAGCTCCAGTCCCGGGAACATGCCCTTAATCAGCATACTCTTTCCCGATCCGGCGTCGCCGATGACGCCAATCAGTTTGTCCATCGGTCTCAGGTACTGCTGTGCAAGCTGCATACCCAACTCCGCCATGCGCACATTGCCGCGCGGTGCAAAATAGATGCTGTACAGATGGCTGATATATGACATGAAGCGCCTCCCCTCTTCCAAAATATCGATAACATAGTAAATATGCCGATAGGGATCCTGTGACAGAATCCCTATCGGTTATTTGTGTATGGCTAACCTGTCGGGTTAGTTATTTTTTCTTTGCGTTTCTCAGAGCAAGGATGCGGTTCATCTCGTTGTATACGATCATGTAGCCTTCATCTACGCCCATACCTGGTTTTGCAAGGATCTGGTCTGGCTGGGTAGCCATTGCGCAGTCCACACATACCTGGCAGGAACGGTCGGTCTCGTTGCAGGTACCGCCCTGATATGCGCCGAAGTTGTGCTGTTTGCAGTACAGAACAGCCTCGATGGTGTTGTTGATGCCGCCAAGGTCTGGGGTCTTGATCTGAGCCATATGGCCAGCTTTGTTGTCGCAGAAGTAGATGACATCCTCGAGGGTGTTGCACCACTCGTCAGCAACCAGCTCTACGTTGATGCCGCGTCTGTCAACCTCTTCGCGCAGGCCCTTCAGGCAAAGCATCTGTTTTTCTCTTTCACCGGCATCCATCGGGCCTTCGATGCGCAGATGGAACGGTTTTGCAGCCTCTTCCAGCTCAGCCAGATAGTCTGCCATTGCTTTGTAGTTCTCATCGCCGAATGCCTGGCCGATGGTGCCATATACGTCGATGTGGAAAATTGGGTTGTAGTCCTCGCTTGCACGCAGTTTGATGACGCGGTCACGCAGCCAGCATACATACTCTTTGAGCTTGGAGCCGTCGCGGCCGAGCTTGGTCTCTACGTTGTTGATCAGAGCGTGTGGCAGGATTGCTGCGCCCTTGAGGATCATCTTATCTGCGTTCTCATAGCGGTTGTCGCCGGACTGGGTGAAGATCGGAATTGGTTTCTCCGATACGGTGGTGCCGTACTCGTCTGCTACAACTTCGCTCATCAGTCTCTTGGAAGATTTTGCTACTGCATCCAGAATTGCCTGGGAAACACCGTAACGGATCGCGGTGTGCAATCTCTTGCCGTCTACTTCGATTGCTTCCATCATCTTGGTCAGCTCTCTGAAGTTGTCCGCCTCTTTGCCAACCAGAGCAGGTTTGATGTATTTCTCGATTACTGGGATAAAGTCCTCAGCCAGGAACAGCGGGTCACGGCCGCCTGCACCAGAATACTGAACTGCTGCGCAGTCGCCCCATGCGATCTGGCCATCTTCCAAAACCAGCATAACCGAGATGGATTCGCCGGCCTGACGGATGGATTTAAAACCTGGAGTTACTGGAGTGCCGATGTAAGCAGCACCGTCGGAAACTGCACCGCTCTTAATTGCTTTCTGGTCGTCGAAGAAGAAGCCTGTACGGCCTGGAGCACATACTACGTCTACGATTTTCATGATAAAAATCTCCCTTCTATAAAGGCCCGCAGCCCTCTCCCCACTGTGGGGGAGAAGGGAACTGCGCGCGCATTTTAATGCTTTTTCAAAATTATCCCAAAAAGGTTATCTCGGTCTGCCAACCAGACGGCCTTTGCTGATGGCATAAACGTCGTCGATTACCATCTGGAAGGAAACGGCGCGGTTTTCTGCCTTAGCGCGCTCTTCGAGTTTCTCGCGATGGAACTTCTTCAGATCGTCGGTAAATGGCAGGTTGCCGATTTCCAGGATACGAACTGCACCGCCGTTGTCACGAGCTGGCAGCATGATGCCTGCATTGCACTTAGCTGGACCAAACGGTACGTCGATGACGCCCGCATGGATTGCAGCGATAGCGCCCAGAATGATGTCGCCATGACCCAATGCGATGACTTTGTCCATGATGCAACGGGTCTCCGCCTTGATGATCTCCTTTTCGTGCTCCATACGGGAACCTACGGTTACCTGGTCAACCAGCATGTTGGTCAACTGTTTGGTGCAGCGCAGACCGGCGGCATTTGCTTCCTTGGTCGGTACACCAGCAGCCTCATGTGGTGTCTTAACGATAACCTTGGTCGCTTTTGCCAGGGTTGCGCAGGCAGCGCCCCAGGAGATAACGCCAAATGCTTTTGCTTCGTCAGCCGGGAAACCGCCCATCCACTGATGGAATACGGTGGTTACGTTGATGTCATAATAGCCGAACTTGTGCAGGTACTCTTCGGTCAGCTCTTCCAGAGTGCGGATTGCAGCGACGTCCTGAATCTGGTTGCCCAGTTGGCCGTAACCGACGGTGATGTTCTTAACGCCCTGCTCTGCAGCTGCCAGTGCTTCAATGATGGCAACCGAGTGGGAGATGCACGGAGGTACCAGAGTGCCGGTCAGCGGGCCGTATGGCTCACGGTTGATCGGAACGCCAGCTTCCTCATAGATGCCGGTCAGGCGGTCTACATACTGCCAATCCTTCATGGTCTGCTCGATCGGAATATTCTTGGCGTATGGGATATTGTAGGAGATGCCGCCGCCCTCATAGGAGGTGAAGCCGCCGGCATAGGTGATTTCGGTCAGGAGTCTGGCATCCGGAGTACCGTGACGGACCTGCAGCGGGGTGTCGAGCGCATCGACAACCTGACGGCAGCCGTGTACACCGTGGTTAACTGCCGGGAAGCCGTTGAGGAATGGGTGGAAATTGCCGCTTGCCATGCCTTCTTTTTCGCGGCGGATACCTTCAGCACAGTTCTCGTACTGATTCTGACGGGTATAGGAGTCGATGGTGGTTGGCAGCAGATCTGCTTCACCGGCATCCTGCAGGTGTTTGAGCAGTTCGATGTGATTTTCGATCAGGCCCACGCCAGCTCTTGGCTGAATCAGGGTTACGCCCTCTTTTTTGGCCTTGTTGAGCTTGTGGGAGAAGATCTTATGTTCCGGCAGAGATTTGTGGTAGGCGATGGCTTCGTCCAGGTCTACCTCTTTGCCGGTCGGCCATGTGGCAAGGACTTCTTTACGCATTTTATAAAATTCGTCGTCGGTCCATTTTTTGTTTTTGATGTCAATGGTTTCCATCTACGTTTACTCCTTTACTAACTCCTTTTTCATAATTCTTAAAGCGGTATCGGGATATTCGGTGCTGAGCAGGCCCATTGCCGCCAAAATGTACTTGCGGTCGACATAGATGTCTGCGCTCTTTGGTTTCAGCGAGAACGGATCAACCGGATTAAACAGCGCATGTGCGGCAATCTGTGCGGTGCGTTTGGTGTGGATAATGGCGCCGCCGGTGACAACCACCGTCTTAACTCCCGTCAAATCCTTACCGGTCTGCATGTAGCTGACACCCATTGGGGAATAATACTGCTCCAGATGTCCGGCGTGGCGGGTAACTGCAACCTCAATTGCAAGGGAAGCCAGTGCATAATCCAATGCCTCGAGCTCGCTGTCATCATCGCCCGGTACGACGTCGGTGTGTACGCCCAGATAGTCGATCAGCTCCTTGCAGCGGTCCTCACTCAATCCCGAAAGCTCCGAAACGCGCATGATGTCGGTGGCGTCCACGATGCCATGAATGCTGTACCGCATGCCGATGTCGCCCTCAACGGTGCGCTTAGCATATTCTTCGCGCAATCCCTTGAGTGCCGTCATGCCCATAGTAGGCAAACCGAAGGACATCGAGTAGACGTCGGTGGTTGCGCCGCCAAGGTCCACTCCGACCAGATCTCCGATGCCGTCCTCGTTCTTACTGCCCTTTGCCAGCAGCTTCATGGCGGTCAGCATAGCCGATGGGGTCGGCATCAGGATACCTTGAATCAGGTCCTGTGCGCGGCTCAAGCCCTTAGCTTTGACAATCTGCTCAAGGAACAGCTCGCGGATCTTTTTCTGGACTGGCTCCACATTTGGAATATCCAGACGCGGCATGACGTTTTCACAGACATAGGTCTGTTTGTCTTTCAAGATTTCCTGGCACTTGTCGGAACAGTTGCGGTTTCCGGCAATGATGATGGGGAAATCATGTTTGGCCTTTGCCAACATCTGTGCGTTGAAGATGATATTTTCCTTGTTGCCTCCATCTGTGCCGCCGGTCAGCAGGCAGATATCGGGGTTAATCTTATCGATTTCCTCCAAATCCCCTTCGGTCAGCTCATAGGAATAGGTCTTGATGACCTTTGCGCCCGCACCAAGAGATGCCTGGCGGGCGGCTTTGGCAGTCAGTTCCGGTACAAGACCGATGGCCACCATCCGCAGTCCTCCAGCTGCGCTGGAGCAAGCATACCGCTCAGAGAAGGAAATGTCGCCGATCTGTTCCTTTAAGATGGCCAGCGCATTGTTGAGGCCATCGTTGATGTCGGTTTCAATGGTGGTAAAACTCTGTGCGGTGCCCAGGATTTTTTCTTCGTCCACATCCACCGCAGTGATTTTGGTATATGTGCTGCCAAAATCGATCAGCAAAACTGCCTTCATTGTCTTCACCCTCTTTATAAAGTATCAGACTAGTCCTCTACGTGAAGATCTTTCTTCAGGCAATCAATCGTAACCTGTGGGTCGGTGCCTGGGCCAAACGCGCGGTCAAAGCCCATTGCTTTGTAACGTCTTTCGATTTCCTCTACCGGCACTTTGCCGACAACCAGGTTGCCGCCTGCATACAGCAGGATGCCTTTCAGGCCAGCCTCATCGCACTTCTGGCGCATACCGGTGCAGTCAATCTCACCCTGGCCATACAGCGAGGAAACAACGATGGCATCTGCTCCAACCTCGACAGCAGCCTTGATAAACTCATCCTGTGGAACCAGTACGCCCAGGTTGGTTACGTCAAAGCCGGCATCCAGAAAGGCGCGGTTGAGGATGGCATTACCTACTGCGTGAACATCCGCTCCGATAACGCCGATAACCAGTTTTTTCTTTTCTTTTTTCTCAGTATTTTCCATTTTTCTCGCACCTCTTATTTTTATTTGACGGCATCTGCGCTATTTGAGCGAATCCAGATACTCTTTTCTTCCAATTTCGTACAGGTTGTTGCCCTCGCTGTCGATGATGACGAAAGCCGGCAGATCCTCAACCTCCAGGCGGCGCAGAGCCTCCGCACCGAGATCCTCATACGCAATGATTTCCGCTTTTTTGATGCAGCGGGACAGCAGTGCGCCTGCACCGCCGATGGCGCCAAAATAAACTGCGCCGTACTTCTTCATCGCGTCCACAACCTCTTTGCTGCGCTTGCCCTTACCGATCATGCCGCGCTGTCCCAGCTCGATCATCGTTGGGGAGTAAGCATCCATGCGGTAGCTGGTGGTTGGACCAGCAGAACCGATGACCTGATTGCCCTTTGCCGGCGCCGGTCCAACATAATAGATGACCGAATCTTTTGGATCAAACGGCAGTTCTTTGCCCTGTGCAACCAGTTCGCACAGACGTTTGTGCGCCGCATCGCGGGCGGTGTAGATGACACCTGTGATCAGTACGCTGTCTCCACATTTTAAATCCTTTACCTGCTCCAAGGTAAGTGGAGTTGTTATCCGCTTTTCCATAACCTGCTCCTCCTCCTTTACATCTCTACCGTCTTGTGACGGGTGACATGGCAGTTGATGTTGACGGCAATCGGAAGGCCCGCAATGTGTGTCGGCATCTTCTCGATGTTGACAGCCAGTGCAGTGGTCTTGCCGCCGACGCCCTGTGGGCCGATGCCCAGTGCGTTGATCTTCTCGAGCATTTCCTTCTCAAGATCTGCATAGAACGGGTCGGCGTTGCGCACGTCGGTGCTGCGCATCAGTGCCTTTTTGGCCAGCAGTGCTGCTTTGTCAAAGGTTCCGCCGATGCCGACTCCGACGACGATTGGCGGGCATGGGTTTGGACCAGCATCCTCTACAACCTTGAGGATGAAGTCTTTGACACCCTGCAGGCCGTCAGAAGGTTTGAGCATTTTGATCTGGCTCATATTCTCACTGCCGAATCCCTTTGGTGCAACAGTGAGCTTGAAGCCGTCGCCTGGCACGATATCGTAGTAGATCATTGCTGGAGTATTATCGGTGGTGTTGACGCGGTCGAGTGGGTCGCGGACAACCGATTTGCGCAGGCAGCCCTCGATGTAGCCCTCACGCACGCCCTCATTGACCGCCTCTTCCAGGTTTCCGTTGATATGTACGTCCTGTCCAATCTCCATAAAGACGCAGGCCATACCAGTATCCTGGCAGATCGGAACGTAGTTTTCCTCTGCGATCAGATAATTTTCGTGGATGATACCCAGGATATTTTTTGCCAGTGCCCAGGGTTCGTCCTGCTCGCACTTGTTGATCTTTTCCTTGATATCTTCCGGAAGATAGGAATTTGCTTCCATGCAAAGACGCTTTACCTGAGCGGTAATGTCCTTGGCATTAATCTCTCTCATCGTATTTTCCCTCCCGATAGTTTTGGCCGGACCGGTTATCCGGCCAGACCTTTATTTGATAAACGCACGGAGTCGTTCCCCCTGCGCATTATATCCTTTTTTCCTGTGTCTACTGTACCACCATTTTTTCCGTTTTGCAAGTTTTCTTTCATCCTTGCAAGATTGTTTTCACCGTGTAAAAAGTGGGCAATTTGCGCGTATTTCGGCCCATTTCCGGTGAAAGCGCTTAAACTTTTTTGCAAGTTTTATCTCTTTTGCTGAAAGCAGACAAAACGGCAATCGCTCCAGCACCTTCTTAATTAAAATATATCACAAATTCCTGTCTTTTAAAAGGCTTTTTTAGCACATTTTCCAAAAAGAGGAGAGCTTTTTCTCAGCGCACTTTCATGTTTTGAATCTCGCACTGCATCCTCTCTCAGTCTCCCATCTGCAAATACCGAAATCCTTCTCCATGTACCTCATTGGATTCCAGCACCACCATAAAGGAGGCCGGATCTGCAGCTTTGACTGCCTGCTGCACCTCGTACATCTGCCTGTCGCTGCACGCACACATCACCACCTGCTTGTCGTCCTGCCGGTATCCCCCATACGCCTTTAAAATGGTGGAGCCCCGCTTGCAGGTGTCGTCGATGACCTGACAAATTCTGCTTCCCTGCTCGGTGACCACCAGCGCCAGCTTTCCGGCATTGGCGCCGTACATCACCTTGTCCACAACTGCCGAAAACAAAAAGCTGACGATCATCCCATAGATGACGCCGTCGGCATCCTGAAACAGCACGCCGCCTGCCAACACAATCGCCACATCGGTAACAAATGCAATTTTTCCAATTGATAAGTCCGGCCGCACCGCCTTCATCGCCATCACCACAAAATCAGCTCCTCCGCTCGAAGAATTCTGCATATAAATCAGCGCATATCCCAGCCCCATCGTCACGCCGGTGCACAGTGCCGCCAACATCCGATCTCCATCATAGGCCGGAAGCAGCGGGCCCACATAGTCGATCAGCAGGGAGGAAACCAGCATACACCGCACCGACCGCAGAAAAAAGCCCTTGCCCAGCATGCGGTAGCACACCACCGCCAGCGGAATATTCAGCAGCACGCTCACTGCACCGATGGGCAACCCCCACAGCCGGTTAAAGATCAGTGCGATGCCTGAAAAACCGGTCAGCGGAAAGGCCGCATTCACCGCAAAGCAGTCCAGCGCCACTGCCACTAAAAATCCGCCCAAGGTCTCCAGTCCAAAAGATAGCAGCATCTTTTCCAACTGTTTTTTTGATTGATGTTTCATTCCCTTTCCCGTCCTCTCTGATTGTTCTGTCCTTTTCCTTCAACAAAAAAGAGCGCCTGCGGCTCTTCGATATGATCCGCAAACGCTCTTTTCCGTATTTCAGAATAGCACACAATTTTATTGCTGTCAAATTTTATATTTTTATACAAATTGTTGAATATTTTGCTCCCTTTCTCGACCACACCCTCCTTGCCCAACTGTGCAATCTATGGTATGATAAAAGCAAATCTGTGTGGAGAATTGCTCTTTTAAATTTGGAAAGGAAGTGTCCTGATGAAACTGCAAAAACGGCTATCTCGGATAACCTGCTTGCTGCTTGTATTCTGCTTTGCTCTGATGCTCGGCTCCTGCAAAGCGGACAATAGCCAGAGTTCTGCTGCTGTGGGTGAAAACACCATCCAGCCTGCTGTGCTGACTCAGGCAGAGAACGACCTGCTGGCATTGGTCGGAGAGCAGCAGCCTCTGCTGTTTGATTTTACCGTTTCGGGCGCTTCTGGCTGCAGCGTGCAGCTGTTGACATTGGAGGATGGAAGCTGGCAGCCTGCCGGCGGCTCCACAAATTCCTCCGTTCCTGCCGAATACTCTGGACGGATAGCCTTTACCTTCGGGGAGGACGGCCGCTTTTCGGGCCTTGCCTTCCAGGATGAGTCTGGTGTCTCCCGGATCACCCAGGACCCGGACGGCCAGACCTTTTCCGCCCACGCCTCCACCACCGTCGCGGACCCGGTTCAGATCACCCTGAATGAACCGATCGCCCTGTGGGTCTACTACGGGGAAAAGGAGGCTTCTGCCTCCACAACAGCCTATTTCCCCGATCAGGCGCTGGAAAACCCGGAAAGAATTAGCAGCGACTTTGCGCAGCTGATTACCATCACCTTTACAAAATAACATGAATACCGCTCCATAACTCCCGATTCAAAAGGGCCGGTTTGTGTTTGACGCAAACCGGCCCTTTCTTTTTCATCTTTCATCAACGCAGTGGGAAATTGTCCTAGTCCAGCTCCATCCGATCGCTGGGAGAAATGGTGCGCAGCACCCTGCAGGGGTTGCCCACTGCGACCGAGTTTGCGGGGATGTCCCTAGTCACCACGCTGCCAGCACCGATCACGCAGTTGTCGCCGATGGTGACGCCGGGCAGCACTGTGCACCCGCCACCAAACCAGACGTTGTTGCCCACCACGATAGGGCGAGCAAATTCCACCCCACTCCTGCGCTGTTCTGGGTCAATCGGATGAGCAGCGGTGTAAAAGCCGCAGTTTGGACCGATCTGCATGTCGTCCCCAAAGGTGACTGGTGCGCAATCGAGGATCACAAGGTTGTGATTGGAGTAAAAATTCTTTCCTATCGAGATGTTGCTCCCATAGTCGCACCAAAAATCCGGCTCCAGGTGGGGCAGCTCCTGCGCGGCATTGGGGAGCAGAGCGCGCAAAATTGCGGCTTTCTTGTTCTCCTCCTGAGGCGCAGTCTGGTTAAAGGCAAAGCACAGCTCCTTGCACCTTCTGCGCGCCTGCACAAGCTCTGGGTCCCCCGCATCATACACCTTGCCTGCAATCATCTTTTCCCTCTCTGTCATCCAAAAGTTCCTCCCCTTATTGCCCCCAAGGGCTCATTTTTTCTCATTATAGCACAGTATCTTTTCTGCCGGCAACACTGCATCCTGTCAGGAATTGCTTCTCCTTGCCGCCCAATTCGGTTCTGAAAGGGAAAAAGATGTTATATCATGTTAAATTTTTTAACAAAATGTTATTTTTGTATTTGCTTTATGAACTTTAGCACTCTCCTATTGACAGTGCTAATTGTTTGCGCTATACTGTGTTCAGAACAAAAGAAAAGGACCTGATGGGACGAAGATCCCAGAGAGCTCCCAGTCGGGGGTTCCGGTTCAAAGAAACGATCCCCTTCCTTTGTTCATAGAACAGTGAACATAGATGAAATGGAGGAATGTTTTATGTTACTGCCTAGCATCTTTGGTGAAAATTTGTTCGATGATTTTGATAACTTCAATTTTAATAGAGCGCTTAACCGCATGAACCACGAGCTGTACGGCAAACACAGCCACAACATGATGAAGGCCGATGTACGCGAGACCGAGAACAGCTACGAGCTGGATGTCGACCTGCCAGGCTTCAAGAAAGATGAGATTAAGGTAGAGTTGGACAACGGTTACCTGAATATCTCCGCTTCCAAGGGTCTGGACAAAGACGAGGAGAACAACAAAGGCGAGTACATCCGCCGCGAGCGCTATGCCGGTGCGATGAGCCGCAGCTTCTATGTCGGCGAGCAGTTGACCCAGCAGGATGTCAAAGCAAAATTTGAGGATGGCATCCTGAGAATCAGCATCCCGAAGAAGGAAGAACAGCAGCAGGTTGCACAGGATAAACACATTGCTATTGAATAGCAGCCGCCGCACCGCAAGGTGCAAAAAAATCTTTGCAAATAATAACTGATATAAATTTGGAGGAATGACTTATGTTACCAACCCTGTTTAGAGACAATCTTTTCGATGATATGTTTAACTTTGACGACTTTGACAAAGAGATGGACCGCATGATGAGACCGCTGTACGGCAAACATGCGCAGAACGTCATGAAGACCGATGTGCGTGAGACCGAGAACAGCTATGAGCTGGACATCGACCTGCCAGGCTTCAAGAAGGATGAGATCAAGGTAGAGCTGGACAACGGCTACCTGAGCATCTCCGCTTCCAAGGGTCTGGACAAGGACGAAGAGAACAACAAGGGCAAATATATCCGCCGCGAGCGCTATGCTGGCGCAATGAACCGTACCTTCTACGTCGGCAATCATCTGACCCAGCAGGATATCAAGGCAAAATTTGAGGACGGTATCCTGAAGATCAGCGTACCAAAGAAGGATGTTCAGCAGGTTGCTGCCAACAAGCACATCGCCATTGAATAGTCTTTTATCTCCACATCCCTTTTGTCCGTTTGTGACTTTATATTCCCGAACAGCAGGGGGAGCGAACCCAATGGGTTCGCTCCCCCTGCTTTATTTTTTCCCCAATATTGTAGGCTCACCTATAGCCGTCAAAAGCTTACTCAGACAGGGTAAGCGCAAGCATCTGTGCCTGGTCGCCGCCGATCTGTTCTGGGTGATGGTAAAAATCAACGGGGATCGCCGCCTGCGTGTTGCTGCTCTCCTCATTGCCGATCAGCAACAGCAGAGGAAGCGGCTCCCCCACAACGACCGTTTGCTCCTGCTGTGCAAAAGCTGAGGCCGCGTAAACGGCACCTTCTTTAAAGGAAATTTCCGGACACGCACTGGCAACAGACCCATCGTCTCCCTGCCAGGCGATGCGGCATTCTTTAGCTATTTCCCCGGAAAGGGCAAGCAGCAGCCTGCCAGAAATGGGCGTTGCATCGTCGTACTGCAGCCCAAAAAGGGTTCCTTCCTGCTTTTTCCACTCTCCTGCTTCCAGCGAGTAGAGGTTCACCTCCAACCTGGTGGTTTCTTGCGAGGAAAGGTGATAGACGACCGTGTCGTCTCCCGCTACAAGGTGCAAGATGCTCTCTTCCTCTTTTGAAAGCTGAGCCGGCACAAGGACATCCTGTGTGCCAGCACTCGCCTGGCACCCCGAAAAGACAAGACAACAGACAACAAGCAGCATAGACAAAAAGCACCTTCGGAGCATGACGGTTCCTCCTTAACTTAAGACAGCAATTGCTGTTTTAAGGAAAGCATATCAGTTCCTTAGACATTTGTCAATAAGCAAGTCAAACAACCTAAAAAGGGGAGGGCCTTATTAAAAGGCCCTCCCCTTTTTCTATCTTGCCCAATCAGCAGCTTATTTTGCTGCTGCCTGTGCTGCTTCTGCTGCCTCAACCTCTACCTTCTTCTGCTCATACAGCTTTGCAATCATCTCCAGCTTGTCTGGGATGGCAATCATCTGTGGGCACTTGGTGGTGCAGGACATGCAGCGGACACAGTGCTCCGCGCCATTGCCGTGTGCAACGACCTCTTTGTAGTCATTGACAAAGGATTTCTCCTTGCCAAAAATCTTATAGCGGGAATAGATCGCAAAGATCTCCGGGATATCGACTCCCATCGGGCAATCCATGCAGTACCGGCAGCCGGTGCACGGAATCTCGTTTACCTTGCGGATTTCCTCAACTACCTTCGCAACAGCTTCCAGTTCCTTGTCGTTCATTGGCTCAAAGTTGGTCATGGTGGCGACGTTGTCGATCAGCTGCTGCTCATCGCTCATACCGCTGAGTACAACGGCAACCTGTGGCAGCGACTCAACCCAGCGGATAGCCCAGCTGGCGATCGAGCGGTTTGGCTCCATATCCAGGAACGGTTTTGCGCGCTGTTCGTCGATGGTGGCAAGGTAACCGCCGCGTACCGGCTCCATAACCATAACCGGCAGGTTGCGTTTTTCCAGCTCGCGGTAGAGCTGCTCTGCGCCCTGGTTCTGCCAATCCAGATAGTTCAGCTGAATCTGGACGAAATCCCAGTCATAATCGTTGAGAATTTGGGTGAATACCTGATAGGTGTCGTGGAAGGAGAAGCCCAGGTGTTTGATCTTGCCCTGACGCTTCATCTCCTGCAAGAACTCTACGCAATGCAGATCTTTGACCTTCTTGTAGTGGTTGCGGTTTAAGCTATGTACCAGATAAAAGTCGATGTAGTCGGTCTTGAGGGTTTTCAGCTGGTTTTCAAAGCGGCGCTTCATGTCCTCCTCATCCTCGCAGACCCAGATGCTCATCTTGTCTGCAATATAGAAGGTGCTGCGGTCGTAATTTTCAAACGCCTTTCCAAAAATCTTCTCGGATTCGCCCTTATGATAGACCATCGCGGTATCAAAATAGTTGATACCCATCTCGTACGCTTTGTGCAGCAAATCTACTGCCGCATCAAAATCTACTTCATCGCCGTTCTTTGGGAAGCGCATGCCCCCGTAACCCAGACGGGAGATCTCCAGTCCCAATGTTGGAATCATTCTGCGGTCGATCATATTCATTCTCTCCTTGCTTCTTAAGAGTGACTCCCGCCCCACAGGCAGGAATCCTGCACCTTTATCCTACCACAAAATCGCCTCCATGTAAAATGGCAGCTTCTCAAAAAGACAAAAGAATGTAAACATTCCTAAAATTTACACCCATTCCCACCTCCCTTGTGCACAGAAAAGATTGACCTTTCCCGACAGGTGGTTTAAAATAAAATGGAATTCATTTGCCTGTCGGGCAGCAGCTTGTTGCAGAGCCTCTCCCGACTCCATCGTCTTTGAAGAAAGGTCGTGCCCTTTATGATAAAAGTTTCCCCCTCCATCCTCTCCGCCGATTTTTCCTGCTTGGGTGAGCAGGCCCGCAAAATGCAGCAGGCGGGCGCACCCTGGCTGCACATCGACGTCATGGACGGCCACTTTGTTCCCAACATCTCCTTCGGCGCACCGGTTATGAAGTGCATCCGCAAGGATTTTGACGGCGTATTCGACGTCCACCTGATGATCAGCGATCCGCTGCGCTATGCACAGGACTTCGCCAAGGCCGGCGCCGACATCATCACCTTCCATCTGGAATCGGACAGCGACCCGGACGCCACCATTGCGCACATCCACGAGCTGGGCTGCAAAGCCGGCATCTCCATCAAACCTGGCACTCCCGCCGAGGCGGTCAAGCCCTATCTCGATCGCGTGGAGATGGTGCTGGTGATGACCGTTGAACCGGGATTTGGCGGACAGAAATTTATGACCGATATGATGCCAAAGGTATCGGCGATCCGCCAATGGATCACCGATACCGGCCGCGAAATCGACCTGCAGGTAGACGGCGGCGTCAACGCTGAAACGGCCAAAGTATGCAAACAGGCCGGGGCCAATGTACTGGTGGCCGGTTCCTACCTGTTCTCTAAAGAGGACTATGCTGCGGCCATCAAAACTTTGATCGACTAGCTGCAAAGCTGCTCTGCGCCCGGCGCCGCCCTTTGCAGTTGTGTCCCCTTGCCCTTCCCTCTTCCGGCAGGGCCTGTAAGCGGCGCAGCAAAAAGTACGCTTGATCACCTTCCTACAAAATGGAATGCTGGCAAGCTGTTGGCTTAGCCACAGGCCGGCACGGGGCAGTTCCCCACCTTCCATCACACTGAAAGGAGTTATTTCTCTTCATGTCTCTGTTACAGTGGCTGACTACCGGCTCTTTTAACGGCATCTATCTTGAACAGATGAAGGAACCGGCCCTTTCTCGGCCCTTCCTGCATTTTTTCAGCAGTGCTACCATCCAGAGCAAACCGATCCACCACGGATATGACCTGTCCCATCCGCTCAGCTGCGAGCAACTGGCCGATGTCGCCCGTCAGGCGGGCATCATCGACGAACACGACGGAAAGCCGCTGGCGGACAAGATCCTTCACGCTGCGCGGCAAAAAATTTCTGCGGTCTGCGTCGACGCCATCGACGACGAACCCTATGTCTCCAGCCAAATCAATCCCCTGCTGCATTGCAGCAGCCAGATTGTGCGCGCAGCCAATTGGATCAGCTCTGCATTGGATGTGAGCGAACGATTTATCGCAATCTATAAAAACATGTCTGCACTGGACACCAAAATTCCTTCCTTCATCGACGGCGTAGAGGTGCGCCGGATGCAGGGACGTTACCCAATGGAAATCCGTGCTTTCCGAAGCTTTAAAAATGCGACCTTTATTGCAGGGGCCGCAAGCCTCCTGCACCTTTACCGCGCCGTCACCGAAGGACGCGCACAGACCACCTCGTTTGTCACCGTCGCGGGCAACTGCGTCGGCACGCCCCGCAACTACGAGGTCACCATCGGCACCCCTGTTTCGGTGCTGCTGGAGCGCTGCGGCCTCATTCAGTCGCCTTCGATTATTGTAGAGGGCGGCGCCATGCGCGGCATTGCGCTGGATGACCCGGACCACACCGCCATCCGTCCCAGCACTAGCTCCATTCTGGTCTTCCACGTCGACCGGCAGGAACAGCTGTACAGCTGCATCGGCTGCGGGCGCTGTATCGAAGCCTGCCCCTCCGGCCTCAACCCTCAGAAGCTTTACCGCTGTGTGACCACCAATCACAAACAGACCGCTCTGAGCCTTGGAATCCAAAACTGCATCGGCTGTGCCAGCTGCAGTTATATCTGCCCTTCCCGCCTGGACCTGGCACACAACATTGTTCAGGCAAAACTCCGGCTTTCCCCAGACCCGGAATAAAGTCCTTTCTAAAGGAGGTCCTTTACCCTTGTCTTCGACACGATACCACATGCCTTACATCCGGCACTCCGATGCCGCCCGCACCATCATGGGGGACGTCATCATCGCGCTGGCGCCGCTGTACTTTATGGCATACTTCTACTATGGCTCCCGCGTGCTGCTGTTGGCTGCTGCCGCGATCCTCAGCTGTACCGTCTGCGACTGGCTGTGCAGCCTTATCCTCTATCGCCGGATCAATTCTCGCGATCTGAGCCCTGTTGTCACCGGCCTGATTCTGTGTGCACTGATGCCGCCCACCATCTCCTTTTCGGTGGTCGTCTGGGCATCGGTGTTCTCTATTGTGATCTGCAAGGAGCCTTTTGGCGGAAGCGGTCACAAC
The DNA here is from genome assembly GCA_019423685.1 of Clostridiales bacterium. GTDB lineage: Bacteria > Bacillota > Clostridia > Oscillospirales > Ruminococcaceae > Negativibacillus. The sequence continues at coordinate 50,341 of JAHZAY010000005.1, forward strand.
ATCTTTAACCCCGCCGCTGCCGGTCTTGCCTTCGCCACCATCTGCTGGAGCGGTCAGATGTTCTCCTACACCCAGCCGCTGCAACGGCTGCCAATTGCAATCGACAATACTGTAACTCTGATGCAGGGTCCGACAGCCACCTTAAAACTTGGCGGCATCCCCCGTCTGGAGCTGACAGAACTGCTGCTGGGCAACTTTGCCGGCCCAATCGCCTCAACCTTCACGCTGATCATTGCCGCGTCGCTGCTCTATCTGCTGGCGCGCAACGTAGTCAAGTGGTACTCGGTTGTCTCCTTCGTGCTGCCGGTTGCGGTGCTTGCCGCCTTCAACCACCCTTATGGCGTCAGCTCACTGGAATCGATTACCAACGAGTTGTTCGTCGGCTCGCTGTGGTTTGTTGCGGTATTCATGCTCAGCGACCCGGTCACCTCCCCGAAATATCGTCTTTCCCGCATCTTATATAACCTTTGTGCCGGCATCATGGTCATGCTGTTCCGTTATTTCAGCCCTCTGGAGCTGAGCGCTGCCTTTGCGGTGCTGCTGATGAATGCGTTGGCACCAGTATTTGACATTGCCTGCGAACAGTTGATTATCCGCCAGAAGCAGAAAGGAGGCAGCGCATCATGACCTTTACCCGCAAGTACGAGCGAATCCTGCGCAAAACACGCGGTATCCTCTACAAAAATCCGCTGCTCTCTCTGGGGCTGGCAATGCCTTTGGCGATCATTCCGTCCTACAATCTCACCATCACTGCCGCCGTTTGTCTATCCATGCTGATCTGCTTTGTGCCGACGGTATTCATCGCCGGCATCATCGGCAAGCGGATTGTTTCCCCATGGCAGGTGGTTGTCTACCCGTTGATTGCCTGTGTGCTGATGATTCCAACCCGCATGCTGTTGCAGATGCTCTTTCCCATGATTCAGGACACATTGGGCATCTATTTTTCGCTGATCTGTGTCAACACCCTGCTGTTTTATGCCACCGATCACGCCGCTCAAAAGCGTCCATTGCAGGCATTGGGACTCGGTTTGCGGCTGTGGTTTGGCGCGGCGTTGGTTGCATTGATCTGCGGAGCAATCCGCGAGATTGCCGCCACCGGGGCAATTCTTGGCGTCGTCCTCTTCCCGAACGGTTCCCACATTCCCATTGCGCAGATGGCAATGGGCGGCTTTATTCTGTTGGCTTTCTTTGCGGCGCTGTGCCGCTTGATCCATCGCAGCATCCTATGGCTAACCAAGCGGGCGGATGCAAGCAAAGGGGGTGAACAGCGATGATGACCTATCTTGCAGAATTGTCGACAGCCTTTATGACTGCGTTGGCACTGGAAAATCTGCTGTTTGCCCGCGCCATCGACATTCCCCGCCTGTATGAGCGGCGATCCATTCAACAGATTGTCTACATCGGACTTACCCTTACCGTCATCAACGCTGTTGGCGCGATACCTTCCTACTTTGTCAACCGCTTCTTAGGCTCCAAACCGCCGCTTTCTGACTTCATGACTCCGGCACAGCTTTGTGTCAACATTCTGGTCTTATTGGTAATTTATTTCCTCATCCGCCGTTTCTCGCCAAAACTGTTCAGTAGAATCGGGGAAAGTTTACCTTTTTATGGAGTCAACTGCGTCACCTTGGGCACCCTGATGGTTGCATCGAGAATGAGCAGCAGCACAAACTTCTTTTTCTTCTTCGGTTACTGTGTGGGAGCAGGCGTTGGTTTTATGGTCGCACTTCTTTTGTTGTGGTCGGTTCGCCAGCGCCTTTCGATGACCCGCATTCCTAAAACATTCCGCGGCTTACCAATCACGTTGCTTTCTCTTGGCATCATTTCGCTTGCGCTGTTCGGCCTGCTGGGCAACCAGCTGCCGGCATAAAGTGCGCGCTCGGGAGGGATTATTATGGGAAGACCTTACAAGATCAAACGTCACAAACAGATTTACCGCCGCTCGACGGGCAGTGTGGTGCTGCGCGTTTTGGTGATTGTGGTGGCCATCGCCGCCCTGTTTGCCCTTGGATGGGCACTGTACGCCCCGGTCAGCAACTGGATCGCCCAGCGGCAAAACCAAACTCCTCAGCAGACAATCGGTTCTTCCGACGAACAACAGTCGCAGGAAGAGATGGTGCCCGGCGCATCGCAGACCGAGGAAGATCTGCCCCAAGCGGAGGAACAGCCTGTTTCCTCGACTTCCGCTATGACCGCCTACCTGCCGCCTGAAACGGTGCAGGACAGTGCCGCCTTCTCCTCTGCCTTAACCGCGGCAAAGGATGCCGGCTACGACAGCATCCTGATCGACCTGAAAACCGATGACGGCACAGTCACCTACTCCATCCAGTACAACGAAACTACCGATGCGCGCGTCACCACCACGACGCCGATCGATCTTGCCTCCACAGTCCAGCAAATTCGCGACGCGGGCCTTATGCCAGTGGCCTCGATCCACACCTTCCGCGATCACCTGTATCCGTCCGTCGATCACGATGCAGCTACCTGGTACCTTGATTCCAGCTCGCTGTGGCTGGACAATTCTCCAGACAACGGCGGTCGCGTTTGGATGAATCCCTTCTCGGACGCTGCACAAAACTACATCCAGAAGATTGTGGACGACGCCTGCAACGCCGGATTTGAAGAAATTATCCTGCAAGATGTACAATTCCCTGAGGGCTACTCGCTGGATATGATCGACTACTTCGAACATGCCGGGGATGACAAACACGCCTTCTTGCAGCAGTACATTGCGCAGATGACCGAATACGCTGCGGGCAAAGGGGTGGAGCTGACAGCCCTGTTCCCCGCCACCAGCATGCTGGGTGGGGAGAGCGACATGTACTTCGGCGACACGACCGACCTTGTCTCGGGCACCGTGGCAATCGATCTGCGGGACAGCGTCTTTGGTACCGGACTGCAAAATGACCAGATTTCCATCCCCGATCCGGGAGCAGACCCCTACAACACGGTGCGCACCGCCGCCGCAGCACTGCGCGAAAAGCTGCCGAACACCCAAATCATCGCTCTGCTCGACGCCGACGGCGTTGCCGAGCGCACCGAGGCGGCCGCACAGAGCGACATTGTGCGCTACATCGTCTACTCTCCGACCTTCTAAATCCTTTTACAATCTCATAACTCTGTAAAGCGCAAAGCGGCTAAGGAAACATTCCTTAGCCGCTTTCCTTATATGAACGGGAGCGGGGCGCGCCCTTTGCCCGACACTCTATCCTATGCTTTCTTCGGGCAATTGGCAAAAGTCTCCCCGACGCTCCGCACAGTTCTATCCCTTTCCACATCACAGATCGGCCGCGGTTTTGCCCTGTTTCACCCCCGCTTTTTTTACGCAGGAGCGGGCAGAATTTTTTTCGTCCCACCGCAATTGTCTCCGTTCTCCCCTCGCTTTCTTTTTTGTCCGATACCCCCCCTTTTTGCAAATCCCCCTTAAAAAAGCTCTGCAAAAAAGAGGGATAAGGCACAAGACCTTATCCCTCTTACGCAATCTGTATATGCCCGCAGCTACTTTAGCAAGCCCAGGTGGACCCGCTTGCCTCTTTTATTGGGCGCTCTCCTGTTTCTCCAACAGGCTGTGGTAGCGTTCGAGCATCTGTCCCAAGGTGATCCGCTGCATCTGCTGTTGCACCGCTTTTGCAATCTCCTCATAGGGCTCGCGCAGCACTTCGGCAATATTGCGCCCTACCGGACACAGCGGCGAAGGGGCCGGGTGCAGCCCGATCAACCGTTCAAGACCCTGTGGCTCCAGCGCGTGATAAACCTCCCACAGCGTCACCTGATCGGGAGAAACCGCCATCGTCGCGCCGCCGACACCGCGGGCAATGTGAATAATTCCCGCCTTTTGCAGCGCACCCAGAAGGCTGCGGATGGCAGCCGGATTGCAGCCGGTTGTTTTGGAAAGCAATTCGCTGGTGACCCGAACCTGCTGGCCATATTCGGCAATAAAGATTAAACAGTGCATCGCGATAGAACTTTTTGTACTGATTTTCATTTTCAATCCCTCTATACAAATAAACCTTGTCTTTATTATACGGTATTTACACCGGATTGTAAACGAAAATTGTTTGCCCCCACCGGTCTTGTTCGTACCCTCTAAAGAATACCCTCTGTTCCAATGCTGTGTTTTGGGATATACAGCAACAAAAGCCGCCCCGGTGGGGCGGCTTTTGTTTTATTTTGTCTTTTAAACCAGATTAATAGTTCTGTGCTCTGAGCTCGAAGTATGCCTTTGGATGTGCGCATACCGGGCAAACTTCCGGCGCTTCCTCGCCGAAGTGGATATGTCCGCAGTTGCGGCAGATCCAAGCCTTTTTGCCTTCGCGGTTGAATACTTTGCCTTCCTCGATGTTCTTGCACAGAGCTTTGTAGCGCTCCTCGTGCTCTTTCTCGATGGCAGCTACGCCCTCGAAGAGGTTTGCAATGTGATCGAAGCCCTCTTCTCTTGCCTCTTTTGCGAAGGTAGCATACATATCGGTCCACTCATAGTTCTCGCCGGCAGCTGCATCTTTGAGGTTGTCTACGGTCTTGCCGATGCCGCCGTTGAGGAGCTTAAACCACATTTTTGCGTGCTCTTTTTCGTTGTTGGCAGTCTCGGTAAAGATCGCAGAGATCTGCTCAAAGCCCTCTTTTTTAGCCTGGGAAGCGTAGTAAGTGTACTTGTTTCTTGCCTGGGATTCTCCTGCAAATGCAGCCTGCAAATTTTTCTCAGTCTTTGTTCCTTTGAGTTCCATAGTGATAGTTCCGCCTTTCTTTGTAAAATCGTTTATTTAGACTCTTCTTTCTGGCAGCTTCGACAGATACCCCAGGCCCGAATCTGGACCTCCTGTACCTGTGCGCCGACCTGTGCAAACGTGGCTTTCAGCGACTCCGTCTCCCTCCCAACATCGCACGGCAGGTCAAATACTCCGCCGCACTGGGTACAGATCAGATGTGGGTGCATGGTGGTCACCGCGTCAAAGCGATCTCCGCCAATGCCGGTATGGATGCGCCGCAGCAGCCCCATCTCCTCCAGAATGTTTAGATTCCGGTAAACCGTCCCCAGGCTGATCTCGGGAAGCTGTTCTTTTACTGTGAGGTAAACTTCCTCCGCGTTTGGGTGCTCATGAGAGGCCTTCACCGCGTCATACACAAGCGTCCGCTGACGTGAATTTCTTCTTTGTTCCGCCATCTCTTCGCTCCTTATCAGTAATAGTTCTTATTACTTATTAAAGTATACCACAGATTATTGAAAAGTCAAGTGCACTTTTTACCCAATTTTATATCCCATTTCTTAGCTAGTATACCCACAAAGCCACATCACCAATCCAAAAGGAGCCAAAGCACTGCCAGGAAAGTTGGGATAGCGAGGACAAGGGATTATGCAGGATTCACAAAAATAAAGAAAATGGGATAAAAAAGCCAAATTCTGCCCTTGACAGCATGCACACTCTTCGATATAATAATAAAGCTGTCAATTCCAAAGACAGCAGGTGCAAATGCAAAACAGCATTGCTTAAAGCAAGCCTGCCGAGGAAATGATGAGAAAGTATTATGACTTTTCATCTGCTCTTTTGCCTCGGAGCGTCATGCTTTGAGGAAAAAGGGCTTTTTTAATTTTTCGGGTGATCCGAAAAAGCAACCCTTTTTCGGAGCGGCGATTTGCATCGAATCCGCGCCGCGGCCTCCCCCAAAAAGGACCGCGCACAAACATTTTTCAGGAGGTGAACTGATTTGCCTAACGAAAAGGTTTTACTCGAAAAACAGCAGTATGTTGCCGAGCTCAAAGACAAACTCGCAAACGCTGCTGCCGGTGTCCTGGTAGATTACAAGGGCATCACCGTAGCTGACGACACCAAGCTCCGTAAAGAGCTGCGTGAAGCTGGCGTTGAGTACCGTGTTGTAAAGAACACCATGCTCCGCCTGGCACTGAAGGACACTCCTTACGAGGAGATCTCCAACGTGCTGGAAAACACCACCGCGATCGCAATCTCCCCGGAGGACCCGATCGTCGCTGCAAAAATCATCTGCAAATACATCGAGGGCGCTAAGAGCTCTTACGCTGTAAAAGCTGGTTTTGCAGATGGCAAACCGATGGATAAAGCTGGCGTTGAGACCCTGTCCAAACTGCCGAACAAGGAAGGCCTCGTTTCCATGTTGCTCAGCGTACTCACTGGCAACCTCAGAGGTCTGGCTGTTGCAATCAAAGCAATCGGCGAGAAGAAAGAGGAAGAGGCTGGCGCACCTGCCGAGGCTGCTACTGCTGAGGCTTCTGCTGCTGAATAATCCATCATCCGCACTGCATTGTGGCTAAAATGGCCACAGCACTGAATTTGAAAATTTACATTATGGAGGTACTATCATGGCTTCTGAGAAAGTTTTAGCATTTGTTGAGAATGTTAAAGAACTGACTGTTCTTGAGCTTGCTGAGCTCGTAAAAGCACTGGAAGAAGAATTTGGCGTTTCTGCCGCTGCTCCTGTTGCTGTAGCTGCCGCTCCGGCTGCTGCTGCTGCTGAGGAGGAGAAGACCGAGTTTGACGTAATCCTGAAGAGCGCAGGTGGCTCCAAGATGGGCGTTATCAAACTGGTTAAAGAGATCACCGGCCTGGGCCTGAAAGAGGCTAAAGCTCTGGTTGACGAGTGCCCGAAACCGATCAAAGAGGGCATTTCCAAAGCTGACGCTGAGGAGATCAAGACCAAACTGGAAGAGGCTGGCGCTGAGGTAGAACTCAAGTAAGTCTTTAACAGAAAAAAGTTTTTTACCGGATACAGAAAAGTTTCTGTATCCGGTTTTTTTCTGCCCTTGTCTGCCTTTCCCGCAGGCAAAAAGTTTTGCGCTCTCCTTGGTTTTGTGTTATACTAGTCCTAAATTCGCACACCCACCTTTTACTGTAAAAAGGAGCATCCATGACTTCCCAATTTCTTCCTATTACCAGAGCTGAGGCCACCGCACGCGGATGGGACCAGCTCGACTTTGTCTATATTATCGGCGACGCCTATGTCGATCACCCAAGTTTTGGCGCCGCAATCATCTCCCGCGTTATCGAATCGCTCGGCTTTTCCATCGGCATCATCTCGCAGCCGGTTTCGGACCGCGACTATATGGAATTTGGCGCGCCCAAGTACGCCTTCCTGGTCACTGGAGGGAACATCGACTCGATGGTCGCCCACTACACCGCAGCCAAGAGAAAGCGCAGCGACGACGCCTACACTCCCGGTGGCAAAGCAGGCCGGCGCCCTGATCGAGCCACCATCGTCTATTCCCGCAAGCTGCGCCAGCTTTATCCCGACTCTTCGATTGTCATCGGCGGTCTGGAAGCTTCGCTGCGCCGCTTTGCCCACTATGACTATTGGGATGACGCCGTTCGCCCCTCCATTTTGATCGACTCACAGGCCGATCTGCTGCTGTACGGCATGGGCGAAAAGGTGATCGCTCAGCTCACCGGACAGCTCAAAGCGGGAAAGGAGATCCACCAGATCCGGGACATTCGCGGCACCTGCTACCTGTGCACCCAGGACGAGATCCCCAAGGACAGTGTAACCTGTGCCTCCTTCCACAAAGTTTCGGAAAATAAAGAGAGCTATGCCAAAGCGCATCAAATCCAGACCGAATGGCAGGACGCTGTCTACGGCAAAACCATTGTGCAAAAGCAGACCAACGACCTGTATTTGGTACAAAATCCGCCGATGCCCACCCTTACCCGCGAAGAGTTGGACCGCGTGTTCGATCTGCCCTTTACCCGCACCTACCACCCCTCCTACGAGGCGATGGGCGGTGTGGACGCCATCAAAGAAGTTGAGTTTTCGATTATCCAGAACCGCGGCTGCTTTGGCAACTGCAATTTCTGCGCCATCACCTTCCATCAGGGACGGCAGGTAGTCTCCCGCAGCGAGGACTCGATCGTCCGCGAGGCCGAGGAGATGACCCACAACCCCCATTTTAAGGGGTACATCCACGATGTGGGCGGCCCAACGGCCGATTTCCGCTACCCCTCCTGCAAAAAGCAGCTCAAATATGGCCTGTGCCAAAACCGCAAGTGCCTGGCCCCTAAGCCCTGCCCGCAGCTGGAAGTGGACCACATGGAGTATGTGGAAGTCTTGCGCAAGCTGCGCGCCATTCCAGGTGTCAAAAAGGTGTTTGTCCGCTCGGGAATCCGCTATGACTACCTCAACGCCGACCCCAACCCTACCTTCCTGCGGGAATTGGTACAGTACCACATCAGCGGACAGCTCAAGGTCGCCCCCGAACACTGTGTCAACCATGTCCTCGACAAGATGGGCAAACCGCACATTCAGGACTTTGACCGCTTCTGCAAGCGCTTTTATGAGGAGACCAAGAAAGCCGGCAAGGAACAGTATCTGGTCCCCTATCTGATGTCCTCCCATCCGGGATGCACCATCGCCGACGCGGTGGAGCTGGCTCTCTATCTCAAGCGCCACCACATGCGCCCTGAGCAGGTGCAGGACTTCTACCCCACCCCCGGCACAAACTCCACCTGTATGTTCTACACCGGCTTGGACCCGCAGACGATGGAGCCGGTTTATGTTCCCAGAACGGCACAGGAAAAGTTCTATCAGCGCACCCTTCTGCAATCCTACAAGCCGGAGAACCGACACGCGGTGATCGAGGCCCTCATCTATGCGCACCGGGAGGACCTGATCGGCTATGGTCCGGACTGCCTGGTTGCCCCGGACAACGAATACATCCGCACCCACTCCCGCAAGCCCGCTGCCACCAGCAAAGCCACAAACCAAAAGGCAGGCTCTGCCCGCTCCAAGGCGCCAGCTCACCGCTCCAGAAGGGGCAGTGTGGTCACCCGCAACGGGCTGCTGACCAACGATACCCATTCCCCTCGCCGCAGAGGCCGATAAAGAGGAAGATTATCCACGGAGGGACCTTTTTTCATGGCAAGACGAAAGCGAAAACAAATTAACAACCTGCCCAAGTGGCTTTTATCTGCGCTGGGCGCGGCCGTACTCATTCTGGGGTTCATCTTTTACGGCGGCGATCTGGGCGGAATCGACACCTCCTTTGCGCAGGAATGTATGAACTTCATCGACCGCATCCTCTATGGCGGGCCGACATCCCCTTCCCCCACCTTGCCCACCTCCGGTGAGCTGAAGGTGTATATCATCGATGTCGGACAAGGCGAGAGTATCCTCATCAGCACCGAAGAAAGGTCGATGCTAATTGATGCCGGAGAAAACGACAAGGGCGACGAGGTGCTCGACTTTATCCACGACCTGGGATTGGAACAGCTGGACTATGTGCTGGCCACCCATCCCGACTCCGACCACATCGGCGGGATGGACACCGTGCTGGAAAACATCGACGTGACAGAGGGTGTCTTTTTCGGCGAGATGCCGGACAAGCTGATCCCCACCACCAAGACCTATGAGGATGTGCTGGACGTCATCGAGGAGAAGGATATTTCCCTCTTTACTGCCCTGGCAGGCGACACCATCGACCTTGGCAGCGGAGCTGTCTTGACGGTGCTTGGCCCAGTGGACCCACAGGCAGCGGACAACAAAAACGACACTTCGGTCGTCACCCGGTTGGATTTTGGGGAGAGCTCCTTTCTCTTTAATGGCGACCAGGAGGAGGATATGGAGCTGCAGCTGCTGCAAAGCGGCGCCGACTTGGACTGCGACATGATGACGATGGGACATCACGGCAGCTCGACCTCCTCCAGCCAGCAATATCTGGATGCAGTGACTCCGGAATACGCTTCGATCTCCTGTGGGCGCGGCAACCAATATGGACATCCGCACGACGAAACGATAGAAAAGTTGGAGGCAATGGGGGTCGAATATTACCGCACCGATGTCAACGGAAACATTACCTTCACAAGTGACGGCGAGGACATCAGCGTCCGCACCGAAAAGCCGTAAACTAAAAAAAGTAGGTGAACAACAATGAAAGAACTGATTATCGACCGATTTGAGGAAGGATATGTGGTCTGTGAGACGCCGTCCGGCAGCTTTGACGCAATCCCCCGCAAAAACCTGCCGCCCGAGGCCGAAGAAGGCAGCTGCATCGTCGTCTATGACGACGGGCACATCGAAGTGGACATCGAAAAAACGATGCGCCGCCGTGCAGCCAACATGTATAAACTCAAAAATCTGCTGTGCAAGCGAAAAGAAAAATAGGTAAAAAAAACGGGAGCAAAATGCTCCCGTTTTTTTATACATGTCGTTCCCTTGCTGTTTCGTGGCTTGTTTCGGTATCGCGGAAGAAGAAGGAAATCGCCCAGACACCAGCCAGAGCCACCAACGTGTACACGATGCGGCTGAGGATCGCTGTCTGTCCGCCAAACAACGCCGCTACCAGGTCAAACTGGAAGATACCGATGCTGCCCCAGTTGAGTGCTCCGATAATAACCAGTGCCAATACAAGTTTATCTAGCATTCTAACATCTCCTTATCATTTTTTAAGGGACAATGTTAGTTTTCACCGTTCTTTGCGTTCTATACATCCTGCTAAAAACATATTTTGGTATGAACTATTTCCCACTAAGTTCTTTTAAACAACTCTCACAAACCCAATTCTCTTTGAATTTTTTTAAATTTTGCTGCGAAGAACAAAAAGCGCAGCAGTTTTCTTTGGACGGTTCATATTTTTTGATGACTATGGTGTTGTCCTGCATCTGTATCTCCACCGCGTCCCGGATCTGGATATGCAAGGTCTTGCGCATCTCGATAGGCAGCACAACCCTTCCCAATTCGTCTATCTTTCGGACAATTCCTGTCGTTTTCAACGTAATCCGCATCCTTTCCCTGTCTAGATTCGTCTTTTTATGATAAATATACTTCATTTTCCATTTTCTGTCAATTCCTTTTGTGGCGGCTTATGCGACTTCAAGGGGATAAATGGGACTCTTTTTTTGCGGTCTTGTCGAACTTTGACACATCCTATCAAATTAAGGAGGTTGTTTTTCTGTGCTTGCCGTGCTGATTGTCGGAATTTTGATTCTATCCGTTGTGACTTCCATTTTCCAGGGGAATGTCGAGGCTCTCTGCGAGTCGATTCTTGCCTCTCCACAAAGGGCGCTGGAACTTTGCATCGCCACCGGCTGTTCCATCTGCCTTTGGAGCGGTGTGATGGAGGTGGCACGGCAGGCCGGGATTTTAAAAGGGTTGTCTAGGCTGTTTTCTCCGCTGGTTTCCGCCCTCTTTCCGAGGGTACAAAGCGAAGAGATCCGGCAATCGATCTGTGCAAACCTCTCCGCCAACCTGCTCGGACTCGGCGCAGCAGCAGCTCCAGCAGGCATTGCCGCTGTACGGGGACTTCAGCAATACTGTCCAGACCGTTCGAGCGCCTGCAACGAAAGCATCCTGGTGATTGTGCTCAACACCGCTTCCTTGCAGCTCATCCCCACCACCGCTGCTATGCTGCGCTTACAGGCCGGTTCTGCCGAACCGATGGCCATTCTCCCCGCTGTTTGGGTCACCTCCGCCCTCTCGATTAGCGCAGGCCTCATCGCCGCCAAATTTTTAGGAAGGGCATCCTCCCCACAACTTTATCAAAGCAGGAGGCAGACACAATGAGCTTCTTTTCCAACCTGTTGATCCCTGTTTTGTTGGCCGCCATCTTTTTGACCGCCCTATTCAAGCGGGTGGATATTCTCAGCGCCTTTGGCAAAGGTGTACTCGACGGATTGCAGGTCGTACTGGATATGTTCCCTGCCCTGCTGCTGCTGACTTTAGCCGTCGGCGCATTCTCTGCCTCGGGAGCGCTGAATGTCCTCTCCTCTGCGCTCAAGGTGCCCGCCAAACTGCTTGGCCTGCCCCAAGAAGTCATTCCCCTGACACTGCTGCGTCCGCTATCGGGCAGCGGGGCGTTGGTTATCTTTGAGCAGATTCTCTCCGAGGTCGGTCCAGACAGTTTTGCCGGCAGAGTTGCAAGCGTGTTGATGGGTTCAACCGAGACAACCTTTTACACCATCGCCCTCTACTGTTCTGCCGCCAACATTCAAAAAAGCCGCTATGCTGCACCGGCCTCGCTGTGCGCCGATCTGATGGGATTTCTTGCCAGTGCAGCGGTGGTTCGGTGGCTAATGGGGTAAGTTATACAGCAAAAATTGGTAAAGCAGCGATTATTCTCGTTTTTTGCGATCCAATTGACCTGCTATTTGCACCGGCACAATCAGAATTGCCGCGATGGCAGCGACAGAGAAGAGGATAAATAAGAAAACGGCAAAATACAAATCCACTTTTGCAAAAAACAAAACAGCGGATAAAATGACGCTGATAGCCGAAAAAACGGCACATAAAAACCCGGCCGCATTGTTGCCATACTCCCATTTTTGCTGACTTGCCATTATTTTTTTATGATGATACCCTACCCTACAATCGGGAAATTTTGTGCGTTTCTTTCTCAAAACAAATGCTAAAATTCCTAAAATCAGAGCCAATACAAGATAAAGCAATTCCACCAAAATCATTTGTCCCCACAATCTCCCTTCTGTCATTCATCCTTATTTTCCGTCTACCTTTTTTCACCGGTTTATCCCTCAGCAAAGTGCCCAGCCATCTTAAGCTTTTTTAGTGAAATCATCTTCTATTCGCACCACCGGCTCGGTGTAGTCCAACCCGCCCGGGAAGATCTGTTGTGTGAATGTGCTGTAGTACCGGTCTGTACAGGCAGCTTCCAACTCAGCGCAGTCGTGTGCATTTGCAGAAGTTTTGGACAAGGTTTTGAGACTCACCGATACCGGCAGCGAGGCTGTGCGCTTCATTGTGGAAAGAATCTCCCTTCCCCGCCCATTCATTGCGAGCACCCGCAGATAGGGTGGCGGGAGTTTGTGCGCCTGCCCCGGTATCTGCAAAAAGGCCGCCAACACCAGCCGCCGCACCCGAGAAAGCGGATAGCGCTTGGTCTTTATCAGGCTGTACAGCTCGTCGAGCGAACAAGCTCTCTGCGACGCCGCATACAGGCGGTTTTCGATCCCCTCCGAAACATCCGGCAAAAGGGCAAGCTCCTCCCGATGCATTTGGCGCAAGGCAGAGAGGACGGCGCGCTCACCGTTTTTCATCTTGGCAAGTTTGCCCATTTGGGTCGCCTGTTGAAAGCGTGCAGCAGCCTTTTTGGGCAGATAAGGCTCTGCCTGTTCCCATCTGCCCTGATACAACAGTTCCCGCAGAAAGCTTGCCGAGGCATACCCCTCAACCGGTGCACCGTCATGGGCGTTGCCCACCCGCTCCAGCGCCACCGGTTCGACCGTCGCGGCAAGCTGCTCAAGCTGGGTCAGATACTCCACCGCGAGGATGTTGTTGGGACTTTGCAGCACCGATGCGACCGCATCGCCGCAGACCTGTCGCACCGCCTCTTCTCTTGCGGCGGCAAAGGTGATACCCTTTGCCAGTTCCGATTGCAATTGCCCACGCACAGCATCCTCCTGCAAGGCGCCTGCCGCTTGACGCAGCAGGGCAACATCGGCATCCTCTGCGCCAAAACCCAGCCAGTCCACACAGCCCATCGCCTGTACAAGATGAACCGCTCCAAAGGCAAACCCTTGCGCTCCTGCACAGGCATAAGCTGTCGGCAGCTCCACCACAAGATCTGCGCCCGCATCCAGTGCGGCAGCAGCCCGCACCCGCTTTGGAAAGATGGCCGGCGTGCCCCGCTGGGTAAAATTCGGGCTCATCACCACAACAAGGTGACTGGCGCCCCGCTCGCGCAGCTTTTGCAGCTGCCAGAGATGCCCTTTGTGAAAGGGATTATATTCCGCAATGACGGCGGCGATCTTCATGTTCCAGCCTCCTATTTTTCGGTGAATTGTTTGTTCGTCTTAACCGCTCTATGCGCTTATTGGAGCTTAATTTTGGCTTACTTTTCGGGAAAATTGGCGATTTTTTACCTCTTTTGCCAAAATATTAGCTCCCCTCTCTTGAAAAGTTTCTTCAAATATAATAATATAGTAAGTGTAAAGGAGTGTCAATCTGCCTCTTCACCGCTTTTTTGTGCGGCGAGGCTTTAAAAAATTATGGAGGAATTTGATATGAAAATTCTTGTTTTAAACTGCGGAAGCTCCTCTCTGAAATATCAGCTGATTGATATGGAGAACGAGCAGGTTCTGACCAAAGGTCTGTGCGAGAGAATCGGCATCGAAGGCTCCGTTCTGACCCACAAAGTACCGGGCAAAGACAACTATGTTGTTGAGACCCCAATGCCAGACCATTCCGTAGCTGTTAAATTGGTTCTGGATGCTCTGACCGACAAAGATCACGGCGTCATCTCCTCGGTTGACGAGATCAATGCAATCGGTCACCGCGTACTCCACGGCGGCACAAAATTCACCAAATCCATCGTTGTCAACGAGGATGTAAAAGCTGCTATCCGCGAGTGCTTCGACCTTGGCCCTCTGCACAACCCTGCAAACCTGATGGGTATCGAAGCTTGCGAGAAAGTTTGCCCAGGCAAACCAAACGTAGCTGTATTCGACACCACCTTCGGTATGGCAATGGATGAAAAATCCTACCTGTACGCAATCCCATACGAGTACTATGAGAAGTACGGCATCCGCCGCTACGGCTTCCACGGCACCAGCCACACCTTCGTATCCAAAGAAGCCATCAAATTCGGCGGTCTGGACCCAGAAAAAGCAAAAGTAATCGTTTGCCACATCGGCAACGGCGCTTCTGTTTCCGCTTCCATCGGCGGCAAGTGCGTCGATACCTCGATGGGCCTCACCCCTCTGGAGGGCCTGATTATGGGTACCCGCTCCGGTGACCTCGATCCGGCCGTTGTACAGTACATCTGCAACAAAGAGCACAAGACTGTTGACGAAGTACTCAACATCCTCAACAAGAAATCCGGCCTTCTGGGCATGAGCGGCGGCCTGTCCTCCGACTGCCGTGACATCACCAAAGCGGCTGAAGAAGGCCATCACCTGGCTAAAGTTACTCTGGATGCTTACACCTACCGCATCGCAAAATATGTCGGCTCCTATGCTGCTGCTATGAACGGCGTTGATGCAATTGCCTTCACCGCTGGCGTCGGCGAGAACGACAAAGAGATCCGCGAAGAGCTGTGCGAGAAATACTGGGGTTACCTCGGCGTCAAGATCGACAAAGAGGCCAACAACACCAGAGGCGAGAACAAAGTGATCTCCGCTGCCGATTCCAAGGTCAAAGTTATGGTTATTCCAACCAACGAAGAGCTTGCAATCGCAAGAGACACCCTGGCTCTCATCTAACTTTCCTAAAACTGCAAGGCCGCTGCCCGTCTGGGCAGCGGCCTTTTTCATTTGCATTTTGGCCTATTCTATCCCGGCCGCAGCCAAAAAGCGGCAATCCACATAGCTCTCTGCAAGTTAGGGGGTAAAATGCGAAGATCCTATTTTACCCCTCTTGCAATCCTGTAAATTTGTTGTACAATGATAATACCAACCTCCATCACATGCCATTCAGAAAGGAAGACTTCCTCCATGATTACCCAGGAACATTTGCAGGATGCCATCGACTATGGCCGCTGCTTTATCAAATTTGGCAAACCCGCCTCCTACATCCCGGAACTTGCCCGGGTCAACAAGTACCAACTCGGTGTCTGCATCGTCGGATTGGACGGCACCATCATGGAGTGCGGCGACACCCGCATACCGTTTACCATTCAAAGTATCTCCAAGCTGGCCTCGCTGATTATGGCCATCAGCGACCGAGGGGCCGACTATCTCTTCCACGACAAGGTGGGGGTAGAGCCGACCGGCGATCCGTTTAACTCGATCATCAAGCTGGAGACCAAAACGAAGCCCTTCAACCCCTTCATCAACGCGGGGGCGATCACAGTGGCCGACTGCATCAACGGCGCAAATGCCGACGAAAAGTTTGAGCGCTTTCTGGCCTTTATCCGCAAGCTGTGCGGGAACGAGGAGATTGCCTTAAACGAAGCGGTCTACCTTTCCGAGAAGTCGACCGGCGACCGCAACCGCGCATTGGCCTATTACCTGAAAGCCAGCGGCATTTTGGAAGGCAATGTGGAGGAATGTCTGGACTTTTACTTTCGGATGTGTTCGGTGAATGTCACCGCAGTGGACATCGCGCAGATGAGTGCGGTGCTGGCAAACCACGGAACCTATCCGGGCACCGACGAGGAGCTGATCCCTCCGGCGAGCGCCAAAGCCATCCGCGCGCTGATGCTGACCTGCGGGATGTATGACGGTTCGGGCGAATTTGCCATGACGGTGGGCTTCCCGGCCAAGAGCGGCGTGGGCGGCGGCATTGCGGCGGCGCTGGTGGACCGGATGGGCATCGGCGTGTTCGGCCCGTCGCTGGACGAGAAGGGCAACAGTGTGGGCGGCATCAAGGTGCTGGAGCACATCTCGAAGAATTTGGATTTTAATTTGTTCTAATAGGGACAGAGGAAAAGCAAGGAAGGCCATCCCCGGGCGGGGATGGCCTTCCTTATATTGTGGGTGAAAACATAAAGGGTGCTAGATTTGTTGATGATATTCGTACTCAGCGTCATCATAAACGAGGGTGCCGCGCAGACGCATCGAAACATCTCCTTCTCCGATCGGGTAATCCAGTTTCAGCTCAGCGGTTCCGTCCTCCGAAAGCGTGACAGGATAAGATTCTTCGCTGCCTGCGTGTGAAACCGTCAGCTCTTTTAGCTCGCAGTCCTTTGTTTCAATCGAAATCTTCAGTGAGTCAATTTTTCCATTGTCCACCTTGTATGCATAAGTTCCCTTGACGATAACCGCCTCGTCCTCCGGGCCCTGAATGCCGGTATGGTATTGTCCCAAAGGTGGCAGCGCATAAAAATATCCCTGGAACAGGGTTTCGTCCTCGCTGCAATAAGTGGTGCTGGAGTAGGAATTGCCATAGCTGCTTTCCAAATATTCCTTATACCCCTCCGGTTCCCCGGCCGTGATGGTCGCGTAGTCGGGTAAAGTCAGCTCAACAGATTGAGAGGCGCAAGCAGCTAAGCTCATCACGATCAAAATAAAAATCAGGACAAGGCAAAACTTTTTCTTCACAAAATCACCTTCATTACAGATTTTATTAATAATATGTATGGTTTTATTGTAGCAAGCTTTCAGATATTTGTCAAACAAATGAGCAACCCCTGCAAAGCGGTCTCCGAATAGGTGACGGCGAACTGGTTGAGATTTTTGATGCCCTCGATACTCAGCAGGCAGCGCTCAATCTTCTCCAAATCAAAACTCGGATCTGTCTATTTTAGTAAAAGAGCCAGCCCTTTCGGGCTGGCCCTCTTGTTTTTACAGGTTTTCTCTTCTATGTCCGTTCTTATCGTAGTAGTACCGCAGGTCTTTTTCGATTGGGATATAGGGGATAATCAGCATGACAACATCCATCGCCAGCAGTGCGCGCTCAACAATATCGGCAGGCAGCACAAACACGCCCACAACTGACAGGATCAGCGCCACCAAACCCAATCCCACCATCCAGCGGCCATAGCGCACATGGGCATACAGCCAGGTGTCGGGGCTCTTCAGCGCCCACTGGGTGCGGTAACCGATGAAAAAGTTGCCCAGGTTGTCCGGATTTTTGGGGTATGCGGGCGGCTTGCGCATCCACCAGAAACCCCAGATAATCATCAATACGGGAATCAAAAGCTGTATCATCTTGTTTGACAATCCTTTCTAAGATAATCTCGTGTGCAAATGCAGGGGAACTCATTACAGTATAGCACAGAAAATTCCTTTTGTAAAAAGGTTTCTTTGCTATCTGTACTTCTCCGCAAAAAACGCTTGACAAACTGCATCGAGCTGTGTATACTTGAACTATAGTTAATTATTCAACTAACTAACCACTCAACAACCGAAGGGAGGGGTTCACTTGCGGATTAACTTTTCAAGCCAAACCCCCATCTTTGTGCAGGTGCAGCAGGGGCTGGAGGATGAGATCCTTTCTGGAGTCTACCAGGAAGGGGAGCAGATTCCATCCATCACCGAGCTTGCTGCCAGCTACAAGATCAATCCGGCGACCGCCCTCAAGGGCATCAACCTGTTGGTGGACGCCGGCATCGTCTATAAAAAAAGGGGAATTGGAATGTTTGTCTGTGAAGGAGCTCTACAAAAGCTCACCCAAAAGCGTCAAGAGGAATTTTTCACCCAATATGTACTGCCGCTGGTGCAGGAGGCCAAGCGCCTGTCCATCAGCCCGGAGCAGCTGCGGGAATGGATTGAAAGGGGACTCTCACAATGAAACTGAGTTGCCAAAATGTGACAAAACAATTTAAAGATCAAACTGCGGTCGACAATGTCAGCTTTACCCTGTCTGAGCCGATGATCTGCGGACTGCTGGGGCGCAATGGTGCGGGCAAAACCACCCTGCTGCGCATGATTGCCAACCACTTTTTGCCCACCAGTGGCCAGATACAGCTGGATGGACAAAGGCTGTGGGAGAATGAGACGGCACAGCGGCAGATCTTTTTTGCCACCGAAAGCTCCTACTTTGGGGAACTGAAGGTGAGCGACCTCATCCGCTGGATGGCCGCAGCTTACCCCCATTTCCAAACCGAGCAGTGTCTAAGCTATGCCAAGCAGTTCGATCTGGATCTAAAAAAGAACAACTTCAAGCTCTCCACCGGGTACAAGTCGGTGCTGCGGGTGGTGCTGGCGCTTTCGGCTCACACCCCATTGCTGCTGCTCGACGAACCGACCTTGGGGATGGATGCCTTCCACCGCGAGCTATTCTATAAACTGTTAATCGAGAGCTACAGTGAATCTCCTTCCTGCATCCTGCTCTCAACCCACCTGATCGGCGAGGTGGAGGGACTGCTGGAACGGGTATTCATCCTCAATCGCGGCAGATTGCTGGTCGATGACAGTGCCGAGCAGCTGCTCTGCCAGGGCTACTGCGTATCGGGGCGCATCGCAGAGGTAGATGACTTCTGTGCAGGGCGCCACGTCATCGGGGCGGATGTGGTCGGCGGATTAAAGACCGCGGCCATTCTGGGCGAGCGAGGAGAGGTCCCTGACACACTGGACATCACCGGCTTGAGCCTGCAACAACTCTTTGTCCAGCTGGTCGGGGCAGAAAATCCGTCCGACCCATCCCGTGAGTAAACTGAAAAAGGAGGCTTCCTTTATGAATGCCGCAACATCCCTGCGCTACCACCTGTACGAATACCGCACTGCCATTCCCATTTTCTACTCTATCGTTATCATTTTGCTGCTGTTATCCGCCATCCTTTCCGGGGAAAACTCCTATGTCTCCGGGCTGGAATATTCCACCGGCTGGTTTCTCTGCATCTCCGCAATGAATTCTTTCCGCGGTCACTTTCTCTTTCATCTACAACTCGGCTCCACCCGGCGCACACTCTTTAAGGGCTGGCTGCTGTTTTGCGCCATCCTTTCCCTGCTCGTCACCGTCACCAATGTGCTACTGGTACTTGCCGCACATCTGTTTGTCCCTTCCTTTTCCTCCCCGCTTTTTGCTATCCAGATCGAATCTGCTCCACTGCGCATACTCGCCGGAGGCTTCTCTTCCCTTTGCTCCAACCTGCTGGCGATGGCGCTGGGGTACCTAGTTACCTGTGGATTTTACCGCCTCAATAAAATCGGCAAGTGGGTCGTTGGGCTGCTCATCGGAGGTGCGGTACTGCTCTTTATCAACCTCACCATCCAGTTTGAAAGCATCGTCACCGCCATGCTGGAAACCATGTTCACCCTCCCCTATGTCCATCCCTTCTTTGCCGGCGGAATTTATCTGTTGGCCGCTGCCATCCTCCTGATGCTGTGCTGGGCAATTATCCGCAACATCCCGGAAAAAAGCAGAGCATAAATAAGAACAAGTTGTAAACTTTTTTCTTGCCTATTGCAAAATAGAGAGTTGTGCGGTATACTATATTCAGAAAGAAAATAAACTAATTTGGTATATATTCAACAACGAATTTAAGAAAGAAGGAACTTGTATGAAATTTTATGTTTGCAAACATTGTGGAAATATCATCACCTTTATGGAGACCAAAGGTGTTCCGGTTGTATGCTGCGGTGAAAAGATGAGTGAGCTCGTTCCAGGCAGCACCGATGCAGCTACCGAGAAGCACGTTCCGGTTGTCCATGTAGATGGCAACACCGTCACCGTATCGGTCGGTTCCGTTGCACACCCAATGCTCGCAGAGCACTCGATCAAATGGATCATCCTCGAGACTGCAAACGGTTTCCAGCGCAAGAACCTGAACCCAGGCGACAAACCGGAAGCGGTCTTTGCCCTCACCGCCGGTGAGAAACCAGTTGCCGCTTACGCATTCTGCGACCTGCACGGACTGTGGAGCGCAAACATCTAACAGCTTTTTTCTAAGAGAAAACTCAAAACACACCTCTTTTACTGGGCGGGACGCTGCAAGCGTCCCGCCTTTGTTTTTTGGCTTGACCGCTCTCCCCTTTTTTTGTATAATAGGGAAAGCATTTTACAGATTGGAGAATGAACAGATGGGGAAACGGGATAAACAAATACTGCTGGGACTTGTCGCAGTCGCTGCCATCCTGATGCTGGCCTTCTTTGTGATGGAAAAGCTCTCCGGTCCCGGGGCGTGGGCACTCATTACCATCAATGGAGAACCGGTACAGGAGATCGACCTCACCCACGCTCAGGACCAGCAGATCGACCTGAACAGCTACGGGGTCGATGTGGTGTTGGAGATACAGGATCATTGCATTCACTTTCTTTCCTCCGACTGCCCGGACCACCTGTGCATCGGATTTGGGTGGCTGGAAAAGGAACCGCAAAGTGCCGTCTGTATGCCCAACCGGGTCGCAGTGACCATCAACACAAAACCCACCCTGACAGACTGAGCCCGCACCTAATTCGCAAGTTAGCCAAGTACAGAATCTTGGCTTCTACTACACCGCACCCAGTTTTAGAAAATCGAGTTTTATCTGCCGCCTTACCCAATCGTCTTTCTGCAATAAAAAAGGCTCCCCAAAAGGGAGCCTTTTTTTTGCGTCTTTTATCCTTATCCAATTTCCATTAAATAAGGAAGAAAACTTTTTTATTCCTCGTCCACTCTCTTCTTGCGCAGGTACTTGTCGACTGCCTCGACCATGTTCTGCGGGATCTTGCGCGGTACCGGGAAGACCATCGCGTTGACCATGTGATCGGCAAATTCCTGGATGAAGGCTGCGGTCTTGCCGAAGTTTTTGTAATCGAGGTAGTCAATCACGTCGTGGCGGCAGTGGATCATCGCGCCGCCGTTTCTGCCAAAGCGGCAGAAGTTGATGGCCGGAACGCCCTCGTTGACAAACGGTACCGAATCGCTGGAGTAGACGTCCTGGGTGACATCGGTGGAGAAGCCGAGCTCCTTGGACAGGTACTCAACAAAGCGGCAGAGCGACTCATCCGCGGTGATGGCCGCCCAGTCAGCGCCCAGAACCGGACCGGCAACGTCGACGTTGATCATCAGCTGAACGTCCTTGAGCTCGTCCTTGTGGGCGGCGACATACGCCTTGGAGCCCAGCAGGCCGCACTCCTCGGAGCCGTACCAGCAGAAGGTCAGGTTGCGCTTTGGCGGGTTCTGTTTGTAGTGGCGGGCCAGCTCCATCAGGATAACTGAGCCTGCGCCGTTGTCGTAGACGCCGTGGCTGAACTGCACGCTGTCAAAGTGCGCGCCAAAGGTGACGTTCTCGCTGCCGCCATCGGTGCCCGGGATGTGCAGGATGACGTTTCTGGACGGACGGGTAACATCGTCCTGAATCAGGGTGAAGGTGACCTCCTCCGGCTCGCCCTTAACTAGCTCCATCGCGTCGATGGCACGCAGCACACCGCCCGGGATCTTGCCATAGCGCAGCGCCCAGTAGCGCAGCTCGCGCTCCGGCAGGTCGGTCTCTTCACGGGCGTCCGAAACATTGCCGTTCCAGGTCAGGAAGGCGGCGACGCCGTAGCGAACCATCCTCTCATACACTTCCTCGTTCATCTTGCCGTTGTTGACCAGTACGATCTTGCCCTTTTTGTCGTACAGGTCGACGTCGCTGCCCTGCTGCACATAGGCAAACGGGGCGGTCAGGCCCTCCTCCGGGGTGGAGCCGGAGCGGCGGTATCCCTGAATCTCCCACTCCTTGCCCAGTGCCTTGAGCGATACCTTGTGGATGTCGGCGGTCTCGACGTCAAACTCCTCGATGGTCGCCTCCATCCCCTCCTTGGCCAGCTCATCCTTGATGATGTTGGCGGCCTTGGTCTCCTCGGCGGAGGTGCTGGTGCGGATAAAGTTGATCTTCTCCAGATCCGCAAAGATGCGTTTGCCCATCGCGTCGGTGTTCTTTAAAATGTCCATGTAGCCACTCTCCTCTTTTTATGTTGGATTAAAAAAGGCGGTATAAAATATGCACAAAAAGAAGCGTTTATGTTTTCCTTTTCTGTGCTCTTTTTCCCTGCACTCCCAGTATAGCACAAACTTGCGCCGCTTACAATCCCGATACGGTCAATCCTTTGAGCAAAATAGACGGAGTCTGTACAAACTGGCTGCCAGCAGCAGTCGGGGCAGGATCGTTGCCCATCGCCTCAATTTCCTCCAGGAGCGTATAGATGTTGCCCGCGATGGTGACCTCGCAGAACGGTTTGACCGGTTTGCCATTTTCCACCAGCATGCCCTTGCTCAACAGCGAGAAGCTGCCATTGATGGTGTTGACGCCGGCAAATACACCTTCCAGATCGGTGACGATGATGCCGTTGCCCATCTTTTCACACATCTGTTCCATGCTCAACTCGGTGCCGGAAGCGCTCTGCAATACCACGTTGGTGACGCCGGTGCCGACCGAGGACTGGATATCCGCCTTAAAGCCATTGCCGCTGCCGGACACATTTTCCTTCGCTGCACTCTTGCGGTTATACAGCATCGATTCAAACTTGCCAGCACGGATGAGATACTTCTTGCTGACCGGGCAGCCTTCATCGTCAAAGTGGCGATGTACGCGGCCGGTGGCGAGCTGTGGGTCCTCCAGCAGTTCGACGTCGGCGCAGGCAATCTGTTCGCCCTGTCTGCCGGCCAGTTTGCTCATCTTATTCTGCATCTCCGAAGCGTAGAAGATCGGCAGATATGCTTCCAACAATTCCGCCGCCGCGGTATTTTGCAGGATGACAGCGTATTTTCCCGAAGCGAGTGGTTTTGCGTGCAGGCGCTGTGCACCCAGCTTTGCGACCTCCCGTGCCAATCCAGTCACATCAATCTGATCGAGGCTGGCGGCGCTGCGGCCTCCATACGCAATTTCTGTGTCGCCATCTTCACGCGAAACAACTCCGATGGAAACCGAGGCAACCTGACTGCTGTCGGTCATGCAGGTGCCCTGATCATCCATCAGCACAACCTCTTTCCAGGAATGGTTATAGCGGCAGTTGCTCAGGTTGGAGATTTTCTTTTCTTCCTTAGCTGCTTTTTCGGCCTTGACCAGCACCTGGACAGCGTCCATCTCATTTGCCGGAGCAAAGTCACTGTGATGGTTGACCTCCCTTTCAAAAGCGGGCAGCGGCTGATACTCTTCCTGTGAAGCCTCCGCCGCAATCTGCATCTGTTCGACTACGTCGTCCATCCCATCCAAGGTATTAAAGAAGGTGCAGCATCTCTTGCCGCCCTTGCCTGCCTCTACAAAATAAGCGTTTTCCTTGGCGCGGGTGAAGCTGTCGCGGGCGCCGTCCAGCACCCCGACGCCAAACCGCTCGGTCCGCTCGATGTAGAAGCGGACATCGGTAAATCCTTCCTCTTTTAATCTCTGCGCAAGGGCGCAGAGCACTGTCTTTTCCGAAGTCATCATTCCTGATCTCCTCCTACCGTCATTTCGGTGACTCTGACTGTCGGCTGGCCCGCTCCAATATAGAGCGCACCGCTGGCCGCATAGCAGAAGCCCTGGCCCAGTGCGTAATCGTTTCCGACCATATCGACCTTCTTGAGGATGTCGCCGCCGGTGCCGATGAGGGTTGCACTTCTGACCGGGGTGGTGATCTTGCCGTTTTCGATCAGGAAGGTTTCCCCGGTATTGAAGTTAAATTCACCGGTTGCCGGATTGACCGAACCGGCATTGATGGCGTTGACATAGATGCCGCGCTCGGTGGAGGCGATCATCTCCTCGGGGCTGTCGGTGCCGGGAGCGATGTAGGTGTTGGTCATGCGGGAAGTCGGCTCATAGCGGAAGCTCTGGCGGCGGGAAGAACCGGTCGGCTCACAGCCCAGAATTCTGGCATGCAGCTTGTCGACCATATAGCTCTTGAGGATACCATTTTCGATGAGTACGTTTTTGCGGGTCGGCACGCCCTCATCGTCCACCTTGAGCGAACCCCACTGACCCGGCATACTGCCGTCATCGATGAGGGTAACCTTTTCAGAGGCAACCTTCTGACCGATCTTGCCGGAAAATTCGGAGTTTCCGCGCGCTGTGCTGGAGGCCTCGAGCGAGTGTCCGCACGCCTCGTGGAAGAACAGGCCGCCAAAGCCGTTTGCAATGATGACCGGCATTCTGCCTGTCGGGCAGGCTTTGGCGTGCAGCATCGCTTTGGCATTTTTAGCTGCTTGGCGGACAGCTCCATCGACATCGATCTCGTCATAGAACTCAAAGCCCTTCATTGCACCCGGACCGGTGTAACTGGACTGGCGGTCTGAGCCCTCTTCGCAGAACACGGTGATGTGCAGTCTGGTCTTGACGCGGCGGTCATCTACAAAGCGGCCCTCCGAGTTGGCGATGCGAACCTTCTGATCCATATCCAGATATTTCACCCTCACCTGGCTGACCAGCTCATCGGCATCATGTCCTGTCTTGACAACGCGCTTAATCAGCGCCATCTTGTCTTTGAGTCCCACCTGCTGCGGATACCGTGCGATCGGATTGAGCGATACCTGCTGCAACTGCTCCAGCGCCTGACGGGCAAAGTGGCCTTCGCGGTACTCGCAGGCTGCGCGCAGCATGGAAAGCAGGTTCTCCTCGCTCAGGTCAGCGGTGTAGAGGTAGGCGCTCTCTGTTCCCTTAAACAGGCGAATGCCGACGCCCTTTTCGGCGCCCGCAGAGGAGTCCAGCACCTTTTGATCGAGAACGGTCAGATTGCTTCTGCGCACATCCTCATAAAAGACCTCTGCAAAATCCGCACCGTGGCAGACAGCATAGTCCAGAATTTTTTCAATCAAGTCCTGATTCAAAACAGATCCCTCCATTTCTTCCTATAAAAAAGCGGCTGCGGGGATATCCCCACAGCCGCCCCGAAAGCATGAAATTATGATGAAAATCGAAGAGTTATTTATCTTTGTTCTGAGCATGGCAGAGATGGCAAGCCACAAAGTGGTTTGGCTCAATCTCCAACAGCTTTGGAGTTTCTTTCGCGCAGATGTCCATTGCATAGCGGCATCTTGCTCTGAATTTGCAGCCCGGTGGCGGGTTGATCGGGCTTGGCACTTCGCCTTCCAGTTTGATGCGCTCACGGGTCGCCTCAACGTCTGGGTCCGCAGTCGGGATGGCGGAAATCAGTGCCTGAGTATATGGATGCATTGGCTTGTCATACAGATCGTAGTTGCTGGCCAGCTCTACCATCGAGCCCAGATACATAACGCCGACGCGGTCGGAGATATGTTTTACCATCGAAAGGTCGTGGGAGATGAAGAGGTAGGTCAAGCCAAATTCCTTCTGGAGTTTGATCAGAAGGTTGACAACCTGTGCCTGAATGGAAACGTCCAATGCAGAAATCGGCTCATCGCAGACGATGAACTTCGGCTCAACAGCCAGTGCGCGGGCGATGCCGACACGCTGACGCTGACCGCCGGAGAGCTCATGTGCAAAGCGGTTTGCATATTCTGGGTTCAGACCAACCTTGCCGAGCAGATCGGCAACACGCTCGTTCTTTTCCTTATCGGTCATGTGGAAGTGAACGTCCATTCCCTCGGAAATAATCTCGCCGATGGTCATACGAGGGTCCAGAGATGCGTATGGGTCCTGGAAAATGATCTGTACATTTTTGCGGAACTCCAGCAGGTCTTTTCCTTTGAGGGTGGAGATGTCCTTGCCGTCAAACACAACCTTACCGGAAGTTGGCTCATACAGCTTCATCATGGTACGGCCGCAGGTGGTCTTGCCGCAGCCAGACTCGCCTACAAGACCGAGGGTCTCGCCGCGTTTGATCGAAACGGAGACGTGGTCTACCGCTTTGAGCACCTGCTTTTTACCTGCTTTAAAGAATTTGCACAGGTCGGTGACCTCCATGATGGTGTCGGCATTTTGCAGTTTTTCAATTACCTGATCCATTACTTCGCCTCCCTATCATAGAAGGATTTTACCTTTGGAGCATTTGGATGCTGCAACCAGCAGGATACCCTGTGGGTATCGGTGATGGTAGTCTCAAACGGATTGCGCTCTTTGCAGATTGGCATGCAGTATTCGCATCTGGATGCAAACGGGCAGCAATTGAGTGGTAGGATCAGATCCGGCGGGGTACCCTTCAGAGCGTACAGTTCCTGTTTTGCCTCTTTAGCAAGTTTTGGAACAGAGCTCAGCAGCGCCCATGTATAAGGATGCTTGGAATCGTAGAAGATTTCTCTTGCAGTTCCGCGCTCCAATACCTGACCAGCATACATAACCTGGATTCTGTCTGCAAAGTTTGCAACAACGCCCAAGTCGTGAGTTACCAGAATGATTGCTGTGTTCATCTTCTCTTTCAGCTCACGCATCAGGTCCATAATCTGTGCCTGGATGGTAACATCCAGAGCGGTAGTCGGCTCATCGGCAATCAGGATCTTCGGATTGCAGGCCAGCGCCATTGCAATCATAACACGCTGACGCATACCACCGGACATCTCATGCGGATAGCTGTCAATTCTTTTTTCTGCGCTCGGGATATTGACCATCTTGAGCATCTTGATGGCTTCCTCGCGCGCTTCCTTTTTGTTCAGATGGCGATGGATGCGCAAGCTCTCCATAATCTGTTTACCGACGGTCATGGTCGGATTCAACGAAGTCATTGGGTCCTGGAAGATCATACCAACTTCATCGCCGCGGAAAGCGCACAGCTCTTTTTTATTCAGTGCCAGTACATCTTTGCCGTCGCACTCAATCTTAGAGCCTTCCTTAATGACTGCAAACGGAGGTTTGAGCAGGCGGAGGATCGACTTTGCGGTTACCGTTTTGCCGCAGCCGGACTCACCTACAAATGCCAGTGTTTCGCCGCGATCCAGGTGGAAGCTGACGCCGCGCACTGCCTTGACCTCACCAGCATAGGTATTAAAGGATACGCTCAGGTTTTCTACATCCAAAATTCTATCGTTTGCCATTTTCTGTATCCCTCCTACTACTTTCTCAGTTTCGGGTCAAGCGCATCACGCAGGCCGTCACCCAGCAGGGTAAAGCCGAGCATGGTCAGCGCGATCATCAACGACGGGAAGAACAGCTGGTATGGATAGAACATGAAGTTCTGCTGCGCGGCGGAAGCCAAAGCGCCCCAGCTGGTTTCCGGCGGCTGTACGCCCAAACCGACGTAGCTCAGGAATGCCTCGGAGAAGATGTAACCCGGGATATCGAAGGTGATTGCAACAATGATGATGCCCAAAGTGTTCGGGATCAGATGACGCATAATGGTCTTAAGTGGGGAAACGCCCAGTGCAGTAGCTGCCAGGACATATTCCTGAGACTTTAACTGAAGCATCTGGCCGCGAACCAGTCGCGCAATGCCGCACCATCCGGTGAGAACCAGGGCCAGCATCATCGTGCCGATACTCTTGGAATCGGTGACAACCGAGATAAGGATAACGGTGAGCAGGTAAGGGATGCTCAACAAAACCTCAACGATACGCATCATGATATCGTCGACGATGCCGCCGAAGTAGGAAGCAATACCGCCATAGATACTGCCCACAACGCTGGCTACAACCGCGCCGACAATACCGATGGTCAGCGATACGCGGCCGCCCTGGAATACACGGGCAAACAGGTCACGGCCCAGATCGTCGGTACCAAACCAGTGTTTTGCACTTGGCAGCTGGTTGATTTCTGCAGTGTTCATCTCTTCATAGTTGTAACCGGAGATACCAGGACCGATTACAACAAAGATGACCATCAGGATGAGGATAATCAGCGCAACCAGCGCAATTTTATTTTCTCTGAATCTTCTCCACGCATCTGCCCAATAGCTTACCTTTGGACGGGCAATAATATCTCCGGAGAAGTCATCCGTGCCAATAATTTCAAACTTTTCTGCCGGAATGTCTTCCCACTCCGTTGCAGATACATTTTTGTTCTCTTCTGACATGTGTTCTCCTCCTTACTTATTGCCGCTGATGCGGATTCTTGGGTCAAGGATGGTATAGGCGATATCGATGAGCAGCTGTGCCAAAACAAAGAGGGCTGCAGCAAAGATGGTGGTGCCGATAATCATGGTATAGTCACGGTCGTTGATGGAGGATACAAAGTAGAAACCGAGGCCCGGGATGCCGAACATCTTCTCTACTACGAACGAACCAGTGAAGATGCCGGAGATCTGGCCGCCCAGCATGGTGATGCACGGCAGAATCGCATTCTTCAAAACGTGATTTTTGATGACATTAAAGCCGCTGACGCCCTTCGCCTCTGCAGTCAGGATGTAGTCCTGTCCCATAACCTCCAGCATATTGGACTTGAGGTAACGGGCATAGGTCGCGATTGGTCCAAAGGCCATTGCGATAACCGGCAGAATGATGTGCTCCGGTTTACCCCATCCGGTGGTCGGCAGAATCATCCACTTTACAGTGAAGAAGTACTGCAGCAGTGCCGCCAAAACAAAGACCGGAACAGTGATACCCAGAATCGCGATAAACATAACCAGGTAATCCGGCCACTTATTCTTGTTCAGCGCCGCCACAATTCCCAGCACAATACCGATTGTGACACCAAACAGCAGCGCCAGGCCGCCAGTGGTGGCAGAAACTTTGGAGTTTGTGAGCAGAGTGTGGGTGATGCTCTGGCCAGGATATTTCAGAGACTCGCCCAGATCACCCTGGGTAACCAGGTTCTTCAAGAAGATTGCATACTGCTCGGTGACCGGCTTGTCCAAACCGTACTTCGCGTAGTAGTTCGCCCTGGCCTGCTCCGGCAGCTTGTTGACCGTAGCGCCCAGCGGGTCACCAGGAATGGAATGCATCATGAAAAAGGTCACTGCGGAGATGATCAGCAGCGTAACCAGCATGTAGCCAATACGCTTCAGGATATACTTAAACATGCTTTTCCCCCTTTTTTCCCTTCGTTCTCAATATCGAAAGGAAACAGGCAGCCAAAGGCTGCCTGTTTCCGCCTTCTACATAAAAGTGAGAAGATTGATTTGTGCTCTTTTTGGTTTACCGGCCGCTTACATAAGCGTATTTCAGACCGGTGGAAGTGAACGGCATGGTGTTTGCGTTCTTGATATAGGTGTAACGGAAGGTGTTGGCGGCTTCGTTAACAACTGGGCAGAGCGGGCCTTCCTCAAACAGGAGGGTCTCAGCCTGCTTGTACAGCTCAACACGTTTTGCCTCGTCCATCTCTACAGCAGCCTGGTCGAGCAGGGAGTCATATTCCTCGCTTACCCAGCCGGTGTTGATGTTGCCGGAGTCAGAACGCATTAGGTTCAGCATTGCGTATGGATCGTTGTAGTCGATCGACCAGGACATGTAGCCCATCTGGTAGTCGCCGTCCATAACCTTCTGGTTGAAGGTGCCCCACTCGTTGAAGTCGAGGACAACAGTGACACCCAGAACATCCTTAAAGGTCTGCTGATAGTACTCGCCGTAGTTTCTCATCCACTGAGAGGTATCGCCGAAGCTCAGGGTTACTTCCAGGGTGGAAGGATCGCTGCCAAGGCCAAGCTCTTCCATACCGGTGAGCAGCAACTCTTTTGGATCCAGACCTTCTTCATACATGGTCTGCAGAGGAGCCTCAAACTGCTCTCTGTAGTTGCCCTGTTCACCAGTGGTAACACCATCCGGTACCCAGCCATAAGCCGGAGCCATGGTGCCGTTGTAGATAACCTCTACAACATCCTCGCGGTCAAGTGCCAGAGTGAAGGCGTTGCGGATGTTCTTGTTCTGGAACAACTCATCGGTAGTGTTGTAGAAATTGAATCGAACCGATGGAGAAGTGTAATGCAGATACTCTACATTGTCCATCTGCTCGAAACGATCCATCCACTCGCGGACGATGCAGCCGCAGGAATCGATAGAGGCGTTGCTGAAGGAATTGTAGATCGCATTCTCATCGTTCATGATGTTGTAGGTGATGGTGTCAAGGTTTACATTTTCAGCATCCCAGTAGCTTTCGTTCTTGGTCATGACCAGCTGGGAGTTGTGGGTCCAGGTATCGAGTTTGAACGGACCGTTGTAAACCAGGTTTGCCGCGTCGGCACCGAAGGTGTCGCCGTACTGCTCAACGATGTCCTGACGCTGTGGCATCATGACACGGGTATCGGTCAGGGACAGGAAGTATGGGGTCGGCTGCTCCAGGGTGAAGACCAGGGTCTTCTCGTCGGTAGCTTCAACGCCCAGTTCGGAAACATCCATCTCACCAGCCAGAACAGCCTCGCCGTTCTTCAGGCAGGTCAGCAGGTAGGAGTTTGGAGAACCTACATCTGGGGTCATAATTCTTCTGACTGCGTAAGCGTAATCCTCAGCGGTTACAGGCTGGCCGTCGCTCCAGGTGTTGTCACGCAGATGGAAGGTCCAGACATCGCCGGTCTCGTTGGATTCCCAGGTCTCAGCGCCGGCACCTTCACGGACGTTCTGTCCGTCTTTTTCACCCAGTCTGGTCAGAGGCTCCATAACGTTGGTCAGAACTGAGGAGCTGTAGGTGTCGTTACCGACTACGCTGTCCAGAGTGGTTGGCTCACTGCCGAGGTAGCCGTTAAAATACTGCTCCGCATCCAGCACGTTGCCGTCGATGGTCTTCTGCTCTGCTGTGGCAGCGCCTTCACCGTTGGCAGAGGATTCTTCCTCGCCGCCGCAAGCTGCCAGAGAAAGCATCATCGCGCCTGCCAGCAGAACTGCCAGGATTTTTTTGATCTTCATGATAATTTCTCCTTTCGGGCTTATCAAACTCTCTTATTTTACACGACCCCTTCTTTTTAGTCGTGCAATTAACAAACAACATGAACCGAATCAGGCGGTTGTTTCCATGTAGGGCCAGAATAAATCGTCCTGTACCTTCGTGCTCTTTCCCTGTTGGAGAACATTGTATGCCAGGTCGTAATGCCTTTGCAGGGCCTGTACGATTTCCTGTTCCCGCTGGGTTTCATAGGCTTTGAGCAACTCCTGGTGGCGCTGTGTACACCGCATGACGTCCGATTTTTCCACTGCGGCAAACACCGCCATGTTGCTGGCGTCCATGCTTTTCCAGATGTGCTCCAGTTTTGGAAATCCCGCTTCTTCTACAATACATGCGTGAAAGCTGTTATCCAGCTGTGCCAACATACACAGGTCATTGCCTGCAATGTGCATCTGCTGGACACATTCCCGCATCTTCTGCAATGCCCCGGGGCTCACCTTGCCCCGACACAATCTGACCGCCAATACTTCGAGCACCGCCCGCAGCAGGCCTACCTCATAAATATCCTTTTCATTGAGGGCTGCCACCGAGCATCCGACGTTGCGCTCATACCGGACCAGCCCTTCCTGCTCCAGCTGCCGCAGCGCCTCTCGTACCGGTCCGCGGCTGACGCCGAGCATCAATGCGATTTCCTGCTCCTTCAGTCGTTCTCCGGACTTCATCTGGCCTGTCAAGATTTTTTTTCGGATCTCATCCGCCACTTCTTGCCTCAGGGTTTTGTAGTTTAGTTGTCCCATTTGCTCCCCCCGTGCTGTTAGCAGCTGATCAAGATTTTGCAGTATGCTGAAGATTGTCTACAATCTCCACGCTTTGTATTGTAGCACAGTTCGCCACCGATTGCAACAAATTCAGAAACACTTTGTTCATTTTATTTATTTTTTCTGTTAATTTTACGTACAATTTGCTTAAAAACTAGCAATAAAACCGCTCTTTCTCCAAATTTTGGTTGTTTATAGAGACAAAATTCCATATTTGAAAATGGTCTTGAGAACAACAGACAAAAAAGGCGCCCGAAAGGACGCCTTCTTTTAAAACAATAAAATTTCAACCCACTAGAGGGTAAAATCCAATTTGTAGGGAAACTCTTTTGCAGAGATTCCGTGATCTCTGAGATAGCCGGTTGTGGTCTCCATATAGTGGGTCAACAACGTCTGACAGATGTTGTCGACGTCACCCGTCTTGATAGCGTCGAGCACTTTGCGGTGAATCTTCTCCTGATTGCGCACCACATATTCGCTCTTGCCGGTGCCGCGGTAAAAGACGATGGTGTTGCCGCTGTCCATGCTGCTCCACAAAAAATACAGTCTCTTTAAGCCGCACTCTCGAATAATACATTCGTGAAAATCGTTGTCGTTGACGATGGTCTCATCAAATCGCTCAACTTTATCCAGACTGGCCATCCGCTGCACAATCTCCTCCATGCGCGCGATGGTCTGCTCTGAAAATTTGCCGTCGCACATTTTGACCGACAAAATCTCCAAATCCGCACGCAGCAGATACACTTCATACACATCCTGTGCGTTAAAGTCTTTGACAAAGCAGCCGACGTGAGAGGTATACTCCACCAGGCCTTCCTGCTCAATCTGGCGCAGCGCTTCGCGCACCGGACCGCGGCTGACCCCAAGCTCCTGTGCCATATCCTGCTCTACAATTCGGGTTCCAGGCTTGAGCTCTCCGGTCAGCAGCTTCATGCGGATCGCCTGTGTCACCTGTTCCCGCAAGGTTTGGCGCATAATTTTCGCCATCCTAGTTTCCTCCTGTTCCTATCTATCTTCCCAGCATCTCCCTTTGGTGAAGTGCTGTAAGGTTTCCATATACTATTTTACCATAACATAACATTCGTTCAAATGCAATTCAAAATTGTGAAAAAAAGTCCTATCTACCCCAAATTTTTTTCCTTTTCCTCTTGACAGAAGGGCACAAGGCTGGTATTATTGTATTAAGCACTTAATACAATAATGAAATGAAGGGAGGCCAAAGAATGACCTGGCAATTTGATGATAAGCTGCCAATCTACCTGCAAATTATCCACATTCTAAAGCAGGATCTGGCCTGCGGCAAATATCCCCCAGGGCAAAAGCTGCCCGCCGTGCGGGAGTTGGCCTTGGAGGCTGGAGTAAACCCTAACACCATGCAAAAAGCGCTTTCCGAACTGGAACGCGACGGGCTGCTGAAAAGCCAGCGCACAGCCGGGCGCTTCGTCACAGAAGATAAGGAGAAGATTATGGAAGTACGGCGCACTTTGGCATACGACGAAATCGAGAGGATGGTAGAAAACATCTCCTCACTCGGCTACCGGCGGGAGGATATCCCGCAGCTGCTTGAGCGCTATTTAAGCGCTCAGACAAAGGAGCCACAAAACAAGCTGGACACTTTGTAAGGCAAGCTCTGCCGGAAAGGAAATCAAGATGAACAACACGACCAATCAGATGATTCAGGGCGGCACCGTCTCAGAGCTGCCGGTTCTGCAAATCACAAACCTGCATAAAAATTACGGCTCGCACCCGGTACTGGAAGGGGTAAGCTTTCAGATTCCCCGCGTCAAGATCGTCGGCCTGCTGGGGCCCAACGGCTGCGGAAAAACCACCATTATGAAGCTGATTGCGGGGCTGATCCCACAGGACAGCGGCGAAATCCTAATCGACGGCATCGCGCCGGGGCTGCAATCCAAAGCCCTGATCTCCTATCTGCCTGAACGCAGCTATCTAAATGACTGGATGCGCATCAGCGACCTGCTCGAATTTTTCTGCGACTTTTACCGCGACTTCGATCTTTCCCGCGCCCAGCAGATGCTTTCGGACCTGCACATCAGCCAGAGGGACCGGTTAAAAACGATGAGCAAGGGCACCAAAGAGAAGGTGCAACTGGTGCTGGTGATGTCTCGCCGCGCTCACCTGTACCTTTTGGATGAGCCGATCGGCGGCGTTGACCCGGCCGCTCGGGACTATATCCTGCGCACCATCCTGCGCAACTTTGAGGGCGATTCCTCCATCCTCATCTCCACCCACCTGATTCAGGACGTGGAGACGGTGTTTGACCGGGCGCTCTTCCTCAATCAAGGGCGCATCGTCATCGACGGTGAAGTCGACGAGATTCGAGAAAAATATGGCAAGTCGATCGACGGATTGTTCCGGGAGGTATTCAGATGCTAATGAAGATGCTCAAGTATGATATTAAAGCGATGTCCAAAACCTTCATCCCACTCTATGGCGTCATTTTGCTGATGTCCGTGCTCAATATTGTCTTTATCCGCAGCGAATGGGTGGTCGGCATGATGGGGGGCACGATGATCTATGTCGGCCTGTTCATCGCCCTGGCAGTGCTCTCGCTTGTGCTGACCGTCACCCAGTTTTACAACTCCATCCTCGGTTCCGAGGGCTACCTGACCAACACCCTGCCCGTCAGTGTGGACACCATCATCTTTTCCAAAATGCTTTCGGCAACCATCTGGCTGATTTTAAGTTCCATTGTCGCCATCCTGTCCATCCTGATCCTGGGATTTGGCGGATTTGCCTCTGCCGACGATCTGTTTGAGGCCTTTGGACAGCTGTTCGGCGCGATCGGCAAGCTGCTGATAACCCCCTCCATGTACGGCGATCTGGCAAAGTTTGTGGCAGTACTCATTCTGCTGTTCTTTTTGATGCTGGTTTCCCTCTTCAATGAGCTGCTGCACATGTACATGGCGATGGCCTTCTCGCAGATATACCCCTTTTCCAAGAACCGCATTGCCGGCTCGTTCATCGCCTATCTGCTCATCAGCATCCCCCTGACCATCCTCACCACCCTGCTCTTTAGTGCGCTGGGCTTTGCGGGCGACGCAATGGGCATCTCCAATCTCTTTAACGGTCCACACGAATTTTCCGCCATCGTGCTCGCACTGGTTTCCCTCATTGTGGTCATTGCCCTGCTGGATGCTTTGCTCTACCTGCCTACCCGCTATATCCTCAAAAACAAACTAAACCTCGAATAGATTCATCCATAAGAGGGACACCCCGCTGGAAAATACCAGCGGGGTGTCCCTCTTTTTTTGCAAAGTCGCGATAGCGCGCTACTTTTTGTTCTTGTTCTTGCTCATTATGCGGTCGTTAGCAGAGATCAGGCTTTCTGCAATGTAATCGAGCTGTTCGGCCTCCTCGTAACGGTCGACCAAGGCGCTCTCCTGAAGCTCCTCGTATGCGTTGCTCTCGCGGAAGGCGAATTTGAGCAAAATCGGAGTGACGACGGTGCTGACAACAACCATGATGATGACCGGCGCAAAGAAAGCGTCCGGCATCAGGCCAAGGGCACTGCCCTTATCGGCCACGATCAGCGCAACCTCACCGCGGCAAACCATGCCGATACCAACCTGTTCACACTGCTTATTGTTCAGTCCGCAGAGCTTGGCTCCCAGGCCACAACCGACAATCTTTGTGAGGACGGCCATGATCGACAAAAGCACCGCAAACAAAATGACCTTGCCGCTCATCTCCGGCAACTCCACCTTCAGTCCGATACTTGCAAAAAAGATCGGGGTGAGCAGCAAATAGGACAAGGGGGCAAATTTGACCTCGATGTATTTGGATTTGGCTGTGGTCGAGATAATGACACCTGCTGCAAAGGAACCGGTAATATCTGCCACACCAAAGAATTCCTCCGCACAGTAGGCCATCACCAGACACAGTACAAAGGCAAAGATTGGATAGCGCTGCAGGTCGGTGAAGTGGACATTTTGGACGTACCAGTCCATTCCCTTTTTGACCAGCATGCCGACCACAACAACAAAGACAAAGAAGCCGACAATCTTGAGCAGCACAATCAGCAGGTTGGAGTCGGACGAACCGCCAAGGCTGGTGACGACGGTCAAGGCGATCAGGCCGAGGATGTCGTCGATCAAGGCCGCTGCCAAGATGGTATTTCCGACAACGGTGCTCAGCTTGCCCATCTCTTTGAGGGTTTCGACCGTAATCGAAACAGAGGTTGCCGTCAAGATAACACCGATAAAGACGTTTTGCATCAGTACATTGGAAGCTGTGGAATCGTTAAAGAAGAACGCCAACAGCGAACCGCCGATCCACGGCACAATGACACCGCACAGCGCCACGCAAAATCCTGCTTTTCCGGTTTGTTTGAGGTCGTCCAGGTTGGTGCCAAGACCCGCAGTAAACATCATCACGATGACGCCCAGTTCCGAGACCTGGGTTAAAAACTCGGTGCTGTGGATGATATTCAGCAGGGCAGGGCCCATGATAAGGCCGGCAAGCAGCGCTCCTACTACCTGCGGCATCTGGAATCGCTTGGTAATGACGCCCAGAATTTTGGTGGAGAGCAAAATCAGGGCGATGTCCACAAGATAATGATAGGACATTAGAAAATCTCCTCCTCTACTTTTGTTGCATTTCCCATCCTCCGATTATACGCCCGAGCCCAAAACTTGCCAAGACAAATCTCCATCAAAAAAGTCAAAAGCAGCAAAAAAACGTGAAATGAGATAAAAAGATTTTTTCTTTTCGAAAAAAACTTAGCAAATTGATTGGCCCTTTTGACAAGAAAATAACGGATTCTTTTGTCTATCTTGTACTGATCGAGACATATCAGCGCCAATTCGCGCCCGGCAGAACAAAATAAAAGCATAAAAACAGCCGCCGGAGACAATGGCTTTTGTCTGCTCCGGCAGCTATTGTTTCAGGTGTTTTTAGAATTTAGACCACCTGGAAGAGGTAGAATTTCAGGTAGTTTGTCTCGTCCACATTCCACAGAATCGGGTGGTCCGGCGACTGTTGGCGCGCTTCAATCTGCCGCAGCGAAACCCCTGCATCGGCGGCGGCCTGGTGCAGCATCTTGATAAACAGCTCCTCGGTCATAAAGTGCGAGCAGGAACAGGTGGCGAGGTACCCTCCTCTGGGCAGCAGCCGCATTGCGCGCAGGTTGATCTCCTTGTAGCCGCGGGCGGCACTCTCCACCGTTTGGCGGGATTTGGTAAAGGCCGGTGGATCGAGAATGACAAAGTCAAACTGTCCGTACCGCTGCACCATCTGCGGTTCGGACAGTTGGGGCAACAGGTCAAACACATTTTCGGTCAGGTATTCGATTTTGTCTTGCAGGCCATTGCGGCGGGCATTTTCCCGCGCCATCTCAATGGCGCTCTCCGAGATATCCACGCTCAGCACATATTCTGCTCCGCCCTTTGCAGCGTTGAGGCCAAACGAACCGGTGTGGGTGAAGCAATCCAACACCCTCTTGCCGCGGCTTATGCGCGCCACAGCCTGGCGGTTGTACTTTTGGTCGAGGAAGAATCCGGTTTTTTGGCCGTTTTCAAAGTCTACCAGATAGGTGATGCCGTTCTCGGTGATGGTGGTTGTGGTGGAATCTGGGATTGGGCGGTCAGGCAGCGGGTAAAATCCCTTCGATTGTTCCATGCCCTCCAATTCACGAATGGCCACATCGTTGCGCTCATAGATGCCGCGAATGGGCTGACCAAGCTGGTCGAACAACTTTGCAAGTAAGGTAAAGAGCATCTCCTTGCGCTGCTCGATGCCAAGCGAGAGCACCTGTGCCACCAGGATATCGCCAAAGCGATCGACCGTCAATCCCGGAAAGTGGTCGGCTTCGCCGAAGATCAAGCGGCAGTTGGAGAAGTCCTCCCCCATCACCGTCCGGCGATAATCGAGGGCATAGCGCAGACGGCGCTCGAAGAACGCCTCGTCAAAGCGGTCGTTGGCATTGCGGGAGATCAGCCGCACCCGAATCTTGCTGTGGCTGTTGGCAAACCCCGTTCCAAGATAGCTGCCCTTTTGACTGAAAACATCCACCAGCGCTCCATCGTCAAACGGCTGTGCATCGGTAATTTCATTATAATAAACCCACGGGTGACCCTTGACAATCGAGTGTTCCGCCTTTTTGCTGACGGTCAGGCGCGGGTAGATTCTTGTCTGTTTCATCTGCTTTAACCATTCCTTTCCTTTGCTGTTTCTATTGTATCAAATCCAGAGAAGCTTTAAAAGGGTGGACGGGCAATTTTTGTTGCTGCAATCGCCTTTATTTCTTATAAAAGTTTAGCATATTTTTTCCAAATTCTTCCCCTTTTTGGTCCCCAACTGGTCCTTATTTTCAGGGAAATAATGGTTCGTCCATTGTTTCTTCACAAAACGTCTATATTTTTGCCCTGTTCTTATTTAAAAAATTCCGTTAAACTTATAATCATTGTGGGTGCTTGCGCCAGGTTTCCGGCGGGATTTCTAAAGATAGAGCCCGCCATTTTCCCCTCAAATGCCCGCTTTTTCGGTTTCAATCCTGTTACAAACCTTGAATCTAAGCCAAAAAAAGTTTATAATAGGAAAGGCTGTCATTTATTTAAAGTTTTTGCTTTATTTCGTCTTTACTTTTTTATTTACAGGGAAAGGAGCGAGGTCCGGGTGTCTGACCCAAACAATCGCAATTCCAAAAAACCGACCGCTTCTGGTTCCGCTGAACATTTTTCGCCGGCATATTTCCTCTACGCCATCTGCTACCTGCTTGGTGCACGCATCATCCGCTATTGCCGCCGCGCCCGGCGCGTCATTCGCAAATCCTGCCTGCATCTGAAATGGAAGGTTCGCCGGGCTTATCTGGATTTTCGCGAGCAGCGCACTGCTGCCTCGATCACCCAAAAATCCTGGAAATATGAATGGAAGCTTGCCATCGGGCGCACTCGCACATCTCTGCGAGCACTCAAGCGGCGCCGGCAGCAAACCGGGAAACACTACCCCATCGCCTTTTTGCAGGCTTTGCGTCCGGTTGCAAAGATGGCGCGCCGCGCGGTCAACTACCTCTTGCCTCTGGCGGCCATGGTGGTGTTGACCCTCACCGTTCAGCATTTTGGTTCGCTGCGCTACGGCCTGCGCGTCGAGTACAACGGCGAACATATCGGCTACATCCTCTCCGAGTCTGCCTTCACCGAAGCGGAAGCCAAGGTGCGCCAGCGCATTGTCAACGAGGCATACCTGCCGCCTGAGGACAGCGTTCCGATTTACTCGCTGGAAGTGGTGGAGGACGACCAGATCTCCGACGAGGACATCCTCATCAACAACATCATCCGCGCATCGGGCAACGAAATTTCTGAGGGCGCGGGCCTTTACGTCGACGACGAGTTTATCGGCGCAGTGGAGGACGGCGACGAGCTGCTGTTAAGTTTAAAATCCCGCCGCGATGGAACCTATCAGGCCGGCGTACCAGTCAGTGAACTGGAACCATCCGAAGAGGCAGAAGAGACCACCGAATCGCAAGAAACTGCCCCAACACAGGAAACGACCGAACCTGAGCAAACGACACCAACACAGGAAGCCACCACACCCGAAGAAACTACATCAACAGAGGAAACTACTGAGCCCGAAGAAACGACCGAATCCACTCCGGCACAGGTTCACATCATCCAAGAGGGCGATTCTCTGTGGGATATTGCGATCGAGTACGGGGTTTCGGTCGAGCAGCTGACCACCTTAAACCCGGAAGTCAGCCAGACCATGTTGGTGGGCGATGAGCTGATTATTTCTGAGGGAAGTTCCTCTCAGGCACAGCAAACCGAAGAGGAAGAATCGGGTAAACAGGAAACTGCCGCAGCAAACTCCTCTTCCAGCAGCACCAGCTCTTCCCAGCAAACCTACACCATCCAAGCCGGCGATACCCTTTGGGACATCGCCTCTGAACATGGGCTTTCGGTCGACGAACTGACCGCCCTCAACCCGGAGGTCAGCCAGACCATGCAGATCGGTGAAACGCTGATTCTCTCGCAGGGCAGCTCTAACACCGAATCGGCCGAGGCACCAGCTACCGACACCGAAGCTGAAACACAAACAGCTGACACCGAGTCGACCCAAACACAGACGACCGACACCGAATCAGCTGAGACACAAACCACCGACACCTCCTCCAATATTCCAGAGGATGCGGTTGTCACCTTTGTACAGTCTATCCGCGTGGAGCGAGGGCTGTATCCGGTCTCTTCTATCGAAAGTTTGGATGAGATCAACGCCAAACTCGACAGCGTTGTCGAGGGAGAACAGACCTACGTCATTCAGCAGGGAGATTCCCCTTCGCTGGTTGCGGACAAGGTCGGCATCCCCACCCAGACATTGATCGATCTAAACCCGGAAGTCACCGAAAATATGTTGGTGGGCGACACCCTGATTATCTCCCACGAGCAGCCATTCTTGCAGACGCAGATGGTCCGCACCGTCACGGAGGAGCGGGAGATCCCCTATACCACCGAGACGGAGGTAGACCACAACAAGGAGTCCACCTATGAAGAGGTGGTACAGCAAGGTCAAAATGGCGTCGAAGAAATTGTCAGCCAGATTACCTACATCGACGGCTATGAAACCGAGCGCACCGTCCTCTCAGAAACCACTGTAGTGGAACCGGTCAACGCCAAGATTGTGGTCGGATCGCTGACCAGCACCCAGTACAACTTCAGCGGTTCCGGCACCCCATCGACCGAGTCCAACATCGGCGGCTATATCTGGCCGGTCAACGGCGGCTATATTTCCTGCCCGATTTGGGGCTATGACAACCATACCGGCACCGACATTGCCGCACCGGCAGGCACCACCATCTGGGCCTCCAAGGCCGGCACCGTCATCTACGCCGGCTGGTCCAACGGCTATGGTTATAACGTCCTGATCAGCCACCCGGATGGCACCAAGACACGTTATGCCCATTGCAGCGAGCTTGCAACCTACGTCGGCCAGCAGGTCAGCCAGGGTCAGGTAATCGCATATGTCGGCCGAACCGGCAATGCATCCGGAAACCACTGCCACTTTGAGATTATCAGCAGCAGCGGAGCCTTCCTCGATGCGCGCGATTACATCGGCTATAGCCACTAATCACTGTACACCGTAATATGCAACATGGACAGCCTGTCCACAGGGATTTCCTGCGGACAGGCTGTTTTATATCTGATGCATATCGCTGTTTGCTCTCCTTTACATAAGACAAAGCGCCCCGAAAGCCAAGGCTTTCGGGGCGCTTTGTCTTCTTTATTAAACGCTGTAGGGCAAAATCATCAGACTGATAAAACACAGAATCCCCAGCGCCAGATTGATCGAAAGCACAATCCATCTGCGCTTGATTCCCGAATATATAACCGTCGCCAGCAAAAGAATCAGCGACAAAATCCAGCTGACAAATACCGGCGCACTTTGGTAACCGTTGGTGTACAGCAGATAGATCACCAACAACAGGACACTGACTCCCTGTAAAATGAGATATACCTTATCGTGAAGCAGCTTCTTCAACGTCAAACCTCCCTGTCTGCGGCCATTTTTTACCAGTATAGCATATAACTGTGAACTTTTCTACAAAAACTTGAAAATCCCCTTGACAGCTCTGCATAAGTGTGATACTGTATATATACGATATATACAGTATATACGTAGAATAAGGATTGGTGATCGTTTGAATCTCATTATCAGCAATGCCAGCGGCAAACCAATCTACGAACAGATTGCCGACCAGATCAAATCCAGCATCCTCAGTGGGGAACTGCAAGACGGACAGGCGCTGCCCTCGATGCGCGCGCTCGCCCGGGATCTGCGTATCAGTGTAATCACTACCAAGCGCGCCTATGAAGATTTGGAGCGGGATGGATTTGTCGTGATGGTCGCCGGCAAAGGATGTTTTGTTGCACCACAAAATTTGGAATTGATGCGGGAAGAACAGCGCAAAAAGGTCGAGCAGAGCTTGAGTGAGGCGATTGCGCAGGCAAGGGCCGCCTCCATCGAGCTGCCGGAGTTGATCGAAATGCTGTCCCTGCTGTACGAAGAGGACTAATGCCCGCACCAAGGAGGGTACTGTTATGGAAAACACAATAATCCTGCAAGTAAATAATCTCTGCAAAAGCTATCCGCAGTTTTCGCTGCAAGGGATCAGCTTCTCGCTGCCCAAGGGCAGCATCATGGGGCTGATCGGAGAAAACGGAGCAGGCAAATCCACCACCATGAAGCTCATTCTGGGGATGGCAAAACCGGATCAGGGCAGCATCTATACCTTCGGACACGAGGGTATGAGCGCCGAAGACCGGGAAAAAATCGGCGTGGTGTTCGATGAGCTGCCCTTTAACCAGACGCTCTTTGTCTCCCATCTGGGAAAGATAATGGCGGGCATCTATCGGAACTGGGACATGGACACCTATCAAGCGTATCTCAGCCGCTTTGCTCTGCCGGACAAAAAGGCCCTCAAGGACTTTTCCCGGGGCATGAAGATGAAGCTCTCCCTGGCAGTGGCTCTCAGCCACCAACCCAGCCTGCTTTTGCTGGATGAACCGACCAGCGGTTTGGACCCGGTGGTGCGTTCGGAGATTCTGGACATCTTTCTGGAATTTATCTCGGACGGAGAGCGCTCCATCTTGGTTTCCTCCCACATTACCAGCGACCTTGAGCGCATCGCCGATTACATCACCTTTATCCACCAGGGGCAGCTGCTTTTGAGCAAAAACAAGGACGATATCCTCTATGGCTACGGCATCGCCAAGGCAAGTCGGGAGCGGCTGCACGCAGTGGACCCCTCCATGGTTTCCGCCATTTTGGACACTCCCTATGGCAGCGAAGCGCTGGTCACCGACAAGGCACAGTTTGCGCTCCAATATCCCGACATCCTGATCGACCGCATCGACCTGGACGAAATGATGGTTCTGCTGTGCAAGGGACAAAAGCTGTAACATCAGCGCAATTTTTAATCTGGAAGGAAGGGTCTTTATGAAAGGTCTTATCATCAACGATATCTTCTCGATCCGAAAAGTACTCAAATCGGTGGCATTTGTTTTTGTCCTTTTCATGGTCATGTGGGGTTTAATGGATCAGGCAGCCTCGGGTGCACTGATGATCGGAATCATGAGTGCGAGCTATATGCTCAACCTCTTTTCCTACGATGAATTCTACCACTGGGAGCAGTACATGGCCATCTTGCCGGTCACCCGCACCCAGGTGGTGTTGGCAAGATATGCAACCTATGGCTTGACCTCCTTGGTCAGCACTGGAATCAGCGCGATTTATATGCTGGTCATGCGGGTTGCCCCTGAGGAATTTCTCATGGTATTGATCGCTTTGCTGTGTATGCAAACCTATTCGGCAGCGGTCCTCATCCCCACCGCTTACAAGTTTGGGGTACAAAAGGGGCGCGTGCTGTATGTTCTGCTGATTTTTATCCCCTTTGGCATCTTTTTGGGTGTGCTGGCCATGGTATTCGACAACGGCGGCCATACAGTTCCGCAGCTGGCAATCGGCATCTTTGCCGCAATGTTGGCGCTTTTTGTGGTCGGAACTGCCGTCTCGATCCGCATTTCAATCCACATTGTCAGCCGCAAACAGTATTAACCAGCTGTCAACTCCCGCCACGCAAGGTAGACACTGCTGCCCAGAGCGCGCCATCCGGCAGGGATGAGCACCCCGTATTTGTGGTAGAGCGTTTGGACTGACTGTCCAAGCGCTTCAGCTTTTTCTGATGAAATCTCCATTTTCCAACCTAGAAAACCCAATGAAAAGGCATCCGCCCCACCGGACGGGTGCCTTTTCCCATCCTCTACCGGTTCATCGCTGGAAAAGGTGACCGAGATGGCGGGCTCTCCGGTCTGCTGGGTACAGGCGATGTAGACAATTCCGGACAGAAAGCCGGAAAAAATCAGGGCAATAAAAAAGCTCTCCAAAAAGAGGGTGACTGCGCGGTGGGAGAGTTTGGGTAATGCTGGATGCATGGCGGTTCTCCTTTTTTTCTTTTTAGTTTACCGCAAAAGCTGGCCTTCTATTCTGTTTCTCCCGCGCATAAACAGCGAAAGAAAAGCCCCGGGAAAACCCAGGGCTTTTGTTGCAATATCTAGCGATCCAACACCATCTGTGCGTAATCCAGATCCTCAAATCCCAACTTGCTGTACAGCCTCTTTGCCAGAGGATTTTTGGGGCAAACCTCCAGTCGAAAGCGCTTTGCCTTCGGATAGGCATCAAACAGCCACAGAAAGAAGCGGTGGCCGCAGCCTTTTGAACGCATCTCTTCTGAAAAGTACAGCTCTTCGATCTGCACGACATAGCCGCCCGCCTCACAGCTCCAATAGAAGGCAAGCAGCGCATAGCCGATCGGTTTTTCCCCTTCGGTAATCATCAAACCGCGCATCAGCTGGGAACCTTTGACCCCGATGGCAAAGGTATCCTCAAACTTTTTGACATCTACGTCAAACAGCGAGGCGTTTCCAGAATAAAAATCGGTCGCCATCGCCAGATAAGCCTCTCTGTCCTGCGGCTGAAAATCGCGAATTTCCACCTTGTATT
Organism: Clostridiales bacterium; assembly: GCA_019423685.1. Taxonomy (GTDB): domain Bacteria; phylum Bacillota; class Clostridia; order Oscillospirales; family Ruminococcaceae; genus Negativibacillus. The sequence goes on from JAHZAY010000005.1 coordinate 94,553, forward strand.
CCTCCTTATGTTGTGTTTTCCTACTATTATACAAGATTCTACCCTCTTTGGCAACCCCTCACACAGGGTACAATGGCAACACAAAATGAGTTTTTGCTTTACATCCGACCGCTTTTTCTCTATAATGGTATAAATCGTTTTAGGAACCTGTGTAAGAAAGGATTATGTTGTTATGAAATTACAGACACTTTTTGAGCAGAAAAAGGTTGTCTTTTCGCTCGAAATTTTCCCCCCAAAAAAGACCAGCTCCATCCAAACCATCTACGACACTTTGGATGCCCTGTCGGATATCTCCCCGGACTTTATCAGCGTCACCTATGGGGCAGGCGGCAACCCGGCCGACCGCTCCACCGTGCAGATCGCTTCCAGCATCAAGCATCAGTACCACATTGAGCCATTAGCTCACCTAACCTGCGTCAATTCCACTAAAGAACACGTCGGGATGCTGCTGGACGATCTCAGAGAAAATGAAATCGAAAATATCCTGGCCCTGCGCGGCGACATCAATCCAAACGTCCCGCCCCAGACCGATTACCACTACGCCAGCGACCTGATCCGGGAAATCAAGCGGTATGGCGGCTTTGACATCGCAGCGGCCTGCTATCCGGAAATTCACCCCGAAGCTCCCGATCTGGAGGAGGACATCCGCCACCTGAAAGAGAAGGTGGACGCAGGCGCCTCTCATCTGATCTCACAGCTTTTCTTCGACAACAACGACTTTTACAATTTCCTCTACCGCGTGCGCCAGGCAGGCATCACCGTGCCGGTAGAAGCGGGCATCATGCCGGTAACCAACCGCAAACAGATTGAGCGGATGGTTTCGCTGTGCGGCGCAAGCCTCCCCAAAAAGTTTGTGCGCATCATGCACCGCTACGGGGAGGACCCCGCCGCCATGCAGGATGCCGGTATCGCCTATGCTGTGGAACAGATTGTCGATCTGATCGCCAACGGTGTGCAGGGCATTCATCTGTACACCATGAACAACCCCGTCGTCGCCCACCGCATCAACCAGGCGGTTGCCAGTCTGATCCGCTGCTCCAACCGCTAAGGAGGGAAGCTGCATGAACTGCCCCATCCCCTCTATCCCCCTTCGGGAGGTGCTTCGCTATGCGCTCGGGGCCAATCCGCCCGACCCCGTTCCCGAAGAGCTACTGTCTCGGGCCAAGCAGGCAATCCAACTATTGGAACAAAACTGCTTCCCCCGCGCCCACTTTGCTGTCTATCCCACTGCTCCGCTGTTGGACGACCTTTTAACCGGAAAGGACATCCGCCGCCACCTGGACGGCTGTGCACGCTGCGTCCTTCTGTGCGCTACCCTCGGGCCTGAACCGGACGCCCTCATCCGCCGCGCACAGGTCCGGGACGTCGCCGGGGCACTCTGGTTGGATGCTGCCGCCTCCGCCGCCATTGAGGAGGTCTGCGACGAGGTGCAGCGGCAGATCGCCGAATCGCTCGACTGCACCCTGACCGGACGCTTTAGCTGTGGGTACGGCGACCTACCCCTCTCGATTCAGCCGCGCTTTTTGCAGCTGCTGGACGCCGGCCGCAAGATCGGGCTGTTTGCCACCCCATCCGGTATGCTCACCCCCATCAAGTCGGTGACCGCGGTCATTGGAATCCTGCCGGCGGGGGCCACCCCTCCAAAGGCCCGCGCAGCCTGCGCAATCTGTCCTTTATCCAAAACCTGTCCTCTCAGAAGAAAGGGTGTTTTTTGTGGAATCCATTCTTATTGACTCGCTGCGCCGTGCAGACCGTTTTTGGCTGCTCGACGGCGCAATGGGAACCCAAATTCAAAAAAAGCTCCGGCAAGCCGGCCGTGAAACCCTCGGCATCCAACCGGAAATTTATAATCTCACCGACCCAGACCTCATCGTCCAGGTGCACCGCGAATACCTGCAAGCGGGGTCCAATATCCTGTACACCAACACCTTTGGCGCCAGCCGCAAAAAGCTGGCTGCAAGCGGGTACACTCCCGCCAAGATCATCCGCGCCGCCGTGCGCAATGCGCGCTGTGCCGCTGAAGGGACAGATGCGCTTGTAGCGCTGGACATCGGTCCATTGGGTGAACTGATGGAGCCTTCCGGCACCCTCGGCTTTGAAGAGGCGTACGAGCTGTTCTGTGAACAGGTGACCGCAGGAGTACAAGCCGGAGTCGACCTGGTGGTGCTGGAGACGATGGCCGACCTGTATGAGGTCAAAGCAGGTATTCTGGCCGTCAGGGAAAGCTGCGAAAAACTGGGCAAAGTGCTGCCGTTGATGGTCAGCATGACCTTTGAGCAGGGAGGGCGCACCTTCACCGGTTGCTGCGTGGCCTCGATGGCGGCGGTAATCGAGGGATTGGGTGCCGATTTGATCGGTTTTAACTGTTCGCTCGGCCCACAGGAAATCCTTCCTCTCGCGCAGCAACTGCGGCAGTACACCACACTTCCTATCTTCATCAAGCCCAACGCCGGCTTGCCCGACCCACAAACTGGCCGCTACTCGATGAGCCCCACCCAATTTGCCAAACAGATGGCCGAATTCCTCAAGCTGGGCATCCACGTCTTTGGCGGCTGCTGCGGCACCGACCCGCAGTTTATCGCAGCACTCCAAGAGATGCTGCAAGCTCACTTGCCCGGGGAATATCCTGCCCTGGCGCCGCAGCGCACCCCATGCGTCTGCACCCCAACCCGCTATGTCCCCATCGATCAGGTGCGGATCATCGGGGAGCGCATCAACCCGACCGGCAAGAAGCGGCTCAAACAAGCGATTCTGGAACGGGATTTTAGCTACATCCTCTCTCAGGGTATCGAGCAGGTGGAAGCTGGTGCGGACATCCTCGACGTCAACATGGGCATGCCGGACATCGACGAGGCGGCAATGCTGCCGCTGGTAGTGCAGAAGTTGCAAGGCGTGCTGGACACTCCCCTTCAGATTGATTCCTCCAACCCCAAAGCGGTGGAGAGGGCGCTGCGCGTCTACAACGGCAAAGCAATCGTCAATTCGGTCAACGGCGAGGAAAAATCGATGGAGACGGTGCTGCCGCTGGTCAAAAAGTACGGCGCCGCAGTGGTCGCCCTGACGATGGACGACAAGGGCATCCCCCTGACAGCACAGCAGCGCTTTGCCGTCGCGCAGCGGATTGTCCGCCGCGCCGAAGAATACGGCATCCCACGGGAGGACATCTTTGTGGACTGCCTGACCCTGACTGCCTCGGTGCAGCAAAAAGAGGTCGTCGAGACACTCAAAGCAATCCGCATGGTCAAGCAAGAATTGGGCTGCCGCACCGTCTTGGGCGTCTCCAATATCTCGTTTGGCCTGCCAAACCGCGCTCTGTTAAACCACAGCTTTTTGCTGATGGCCTTGGAGGCGGGGCTGGATCTGCCAATCCTCAACCCCAACGTCCCCTCAATGCTCGATGCTATCCGCGCCTATGAGGTGCTGTACGCTAAAGATGAACACGCTGCGCGCTACATCGAAAACTTTAGCCGTCCAGAGGAGATTGCACGCATCTGTGCAAAACCAGCTCCCGCCGCCGCAGTGCTCCCACAAGCACAACCCGGCACAGCCCAAACAGACCCCATCGCCCAAGCCATCCACAAGGGACTTGGCGACCCCGTCCGCGAGGAGGTCAAAGCGCTGCTGCAGACCCAGGAACCCGAACAGATCATCAACGACCGCCTCATCCCTGCGCTGGATGCCGTGGGAGACGATTTTGAAAAGGGTCGCCTCTTCCTGCCGCAGATGATCCAGTCGGCGCAGGCGGCACAGGCGGGCTTTGCCGAGATCAAGGAATATCTGGCCGCCCATCCCAAAACGCAGGGGCAGTCCTTTACCCTTGCACAGAAGGGCATTGTCCTGGCCACCGTCCACGGCGACGTGCACGACATCGGCAAAAACATCGTCAAGGTAATCTTGGAGAACTACGGTTTCCCTGTCCTCGACCTTGGCCGCGACGTGCCGGCGCAAGCTGTGGTGGATGCCGTGCGCCAACATCACATCCGTCTGGTCGGCTTGAGCGCCTTGATGACCACCACCTTAAAGAGCATGGAGGAGACGATCGCCGCACTGCACCAGGCAGGACTTCCCTGCAAAGTGATGGTGGGCGGTGCGGTGCTCACCGAGGAATATGCTATGAAAATCGGGGCAGATTTTTATGCAAAGGATGCAAAGGCCTCGGCAGATATTGCAAAGCAGGTGCTGGGCGATTCGACCACCCTCCTTTAATTCTTGCAACTTGAGAGGAGATTCCTTGCGAGGAGAAAAAGATTGTGAAAAAATGCACAAATTCATTCCCCTGAAACCCCACTCTCATAACAAAAAGGAAAACCTTTGTAAATTCGAGGTAAATCCCCCCTCTGCGCCCTTGAAAAAATAGGTAGGATAGATTACAATAGACTTGAATTGTAGAGTTTAAGGCTCACAATTTTGCGGTAAAAAGATGCATTGCCTGGCAAAAGGCAATCCATTCCAATATGCGCCGGCGATGTCCGGCAGGAAAGGCAGGTCATGTCTGATGAATTCTCTGAACAAAAAAAGCATCGAAGATATCGACGTTTCTGGAAAACGGGTGCTGGTCCGCTGCGACTTTAATGTCCCGCTCAAGGACGGCGTCATCACCAACGACAAGCGCATTGTAGCTGCGCTCCCCACCATCCAGTACCTGATCGACCATCAGGCCAAGGTCATTCTCTGCTCCCATCTGGGACGTCCAAAGGGCGAATATGCTGCCGAATTTTCGCTGGCTCCAGTAGCTGCCCGCCTCTCTGAGCTGCTGCACAAAGAGGTCAAACTGGCAGCGGACAAGGAAGTTGTCGGTGAAAACGCCAAGGCGATGTCTGCTGCTATGCAGCCTGGCGATGTCATCCTGCTGGAAAACGTGCGCTTCCGCAAAGAGGAGACCAAAAACGAGGAAAACTTCTCCAAAGAGCTCGCTTCTTTGGCTGACGTCTATGTCAACGACGCCTTCGGCACCGCGCACCGCGCACATTGCTCCACTACCGGCGTTGCTTCCTTCCTGCCGGCAGTTTGCGGCTATCTGATTGAGAAGGAAATCTCGGTTATGGGCCAGGCGCTCAACAATCCGAAACGTCCGCTGGTCGCTATCCTCGGCGGCGCAAAGGTTTCCGACAAGATCGGCGTCATCAACAACCTGCTCGACAAGGTAGACACCCTGATTGTCGGCGGCGGCATGGCATACACCTTCTTCAAAGCAGAGGGCTACAATGTCGGTTCCTCCCTGTGTGAGGACGACAAGGTCGATCTTGCAAAAGAGATGCTGCAGAAAGCAAAGGACAAAGGCATCCGCTTCCTGCTGCCGGTCGACAACAAACTCGGCGACAAATTTGCTGAGGACTGCAACACCCAGTTTGCCGATTCCGACAAGATTCCGGACGGCTGGATGGGCATGGACATCGGTCCAAAGACCATTGAGCTGTTCTGCAACGCTGTAAAGGATGCAGGCACTGTCATCTGGAACGGCCCGATGGGCGTATTTGAGTTCCCAGCATTTGCAGAGGGCACTCTGGAAGTTGCCAAAGCGATTGCAGCTTCGGGAGCCATCTCGATCATCGGCGGCGGCGACAGCGTTGCAGCTGTCACCAAGCTCGGATTTGCCGACAAGATGACCCACATCTCCACCGGCGGCGGCGCTTCGCTGGAATTCCTGGAGGGCAAAGAGCTGCCAGGTATCGCCGCACTCAACGACAAATAATCGCTTTTGACCAGAGCAGGTGCAGGAGAGGGCTCCTGTACCTGCTCTTTTTGAATGTTTACCGAATGGGGGGATCTCACTTGTCCATGTATTACAACGATTTTTCCTATCTTTTTAATCTGATGGGCCTGTCGCTGTTTCTCGGCAGCTTAATAGAACTGGTCCTGTACATCTTCGAGTCGATTGGGCTGTATGCAATGGCCCGCAATACTGGTCTCAACAACGCTTGGCTTTCCTGGCTCCCGATCGGTCGGGACTACCTGATCGGAGCGCTGGCGGACCGCTATTCCCTTACCTGCCGCCAGAAAAATGGCTGGCTGCGCATCCTGCTGACCACCTTGAGCGCCATTCAGTTTCCTTTGAGCTTGGTCGGCATTCTGCTGGCATTTATTATCATCAGCCTGTTTATCTATTCGCTGCCGATGCTGCTGGTCATCGTCGTCATGCTCTGTGCGCTGCTGACGGTGGTCAGCCTGGTGTATAAGGTCTGCTATCTCGTTGCATTCTACTATATGATGATGGACTATGAGCCATCCCGCGCAGTTCTGTATACCGTTCTGGCCTTCTTCGAATTGCAGGCCATTCCGCTGATGCTTTGCCGGAACAATGTTCCGGTCGGTGAAGCCGGCCGCCATCAGCCAACCCAGCCAAAATATGACGTACACAGCCAGCTTTAAGTTTTTAAGGCGCGCTGTAGCCTATATGTTTTTTGATGAAAGGATGTTTTACTATGAATAAATCTCTGCGCAAAGCCATTGTTGCCGGAAACTGGAAGATGAACAACGACCGCAAAGCCGCAAAGGCCCTGCTCACCGAGCTCAAACCTCTGGTGCAGGATGCCGGATGCGAGGTTGTCGTCTGCGTTCCGTTTGTAGACCTTGAAGCTGCGCTTTCTCTGTGCGAGGGCACCAACCTGCACGTCGGCGCTCAGAACTGCCACTGGGCAAAATCCGGCGCCTTTACCGGTGAGATTTCCGCTGAAATGCTCTCCGAGATGGGCGTCGAGTACGTCATCATCGGCCACTCGGAGCGCCGCCAATACTTTGGCGAGACCGACGAGACGGTCAACATGCGCGTGCGCGCCGCTCTGGATGCAGGTTTAAAGGTCATCCTGTGCGTCGGAGAGGTGCTCCAGCAGCGCGAACAGGGCGTCACCGAAGAGGTCGTCAGCATGCAGACCAAGATCGCGCTGGGCGGTGTTAGCGAGCAGGAACTGAAAAACATCGTCATCGCCTATGAGCCAGTTTGGGCGATCGGTACTGGCAAGACCGCTACTGCCGACCAGGCCGAGGAAGTTTGCGCCATCATCCGCGGCGTAGTGGAAAAGCTGTACAACAAAGCTGCCGCTGATGCCATGACCATCCAGTACGGCGGTTCGATGAAACCGGGCAACGCCAAAGAGCTGCTGAGCAAAGAGGACGTCGACGGCGGACTGATCGGCGGCGCTGCACTGGTTGCAAAGGACTTTGCTGCCATTATCGAAGCGGCAAAATAATTTCTATGAAAATTCCTTTTCCTGCACAAAATCTCTCCCGACGACCGATGCCCCATCGGCACTGCCGGCAGCTGGATTTTGCGCAGGGGAGCTTTTGCGCAAAGCCGCTCATTTTGGCGGGCAAAACTTTTCAGAAAGAGGTGCATTACCATGAAACAACCACTTGTTTTAATGATCCTCGACGGCTTCGGTATCAATCATTCGGATTACGGCAACGCCATCCACGCTGCCAAAAAGCCGAACCTCGATCAATATTTTTCCCAGTACCCCCACACCCAACTTGGTGCATCCGGTCTGGATGTCGGATTGCCTGACGGACAGATGGGCAACTCGGAGGTAGGCCACACCAACATCGGCGCGGGCCGCATCGTCTACCAGGAGCTGACCCGCATCACCAAGTCGATCCAGGACGGCGACTTCTTCTCCAATCCTGCCCTGCTCGGCGCCATCCAAAACTGCAAAAAGCACGACTCCGCACTGCACCTGATGGGTCTGCTCTCCAACGGCGGCGTACACAGCCATATCGAGCATCTGTTCGGGCTGCTGGAGCTTGCCAAGAAAAATGGCCTGCACAAGGTATATGTTCACTGCTTTATGGACGGCCGCGATGTGCCGCCGACCTCCGGCAAGGAGTTTGTCGCGCAGCTGCAAAGCAAGCTCGATATGCTGGGCTGCGGCAAGATCGCCTCGGTTATGGGCCGTTACTACGCTATGGACCGCGACAACCGCTGGGAGCGCGTCCAGAAAGCCTATGATGTTCTGGTATTGGGCAAAGGAGAGCAGTGCGACGATGCGGTTCAGGCAGTGGAACATTCCTATGCAGCCGACGTCACCGACGAGTTTATCGCACCGGTAGTCATCGGAAATCCTCAGGAAGGCCGCATTGCTGCCAACGACTCGGTCATCTTTTACAACTTCCGACCGGACCGTGCCCGCGAGATCACCCGCACACTGGTTGATCCGGACTTTTCCGGTTTTGCGCGCACCTTCTTCCCGCTCTACTATGTCTGCATGACCCAGTACGATGCGACTATGCCAAATGTCGAGGTCGCCTTCAAACCGGAAACCCTCAACGACACCTTTGGCGAATACATCTCCAAGCGGGGATTGACCCAGCTGCGCATCGCTGAAACCGAGAAATACGCCCACGTCACCTTCTTCTTTAACGGCGGCGTAGAGACAGTATCGCCGGGCGAGGATCGCGCACTGATCAACTCCCCGAAGGTTGCCACCTACGACCTGAAACCGGAGATGAGCGCCTACGAGGTCACCGACGAGCTGCTCTCCCGTCTGGACAGCGGCAAATATGATGTGGTCATCCTCAACTACGCCAACTGCGACATGGTCGGTCATACCGGTGTCTTTGACGCAGCAGTCAAGGCAGTAGAAGCGGTGGATGAATGTGCCGGCAAGGTCATCGAGAAGGTTCTCTCGATGGGTGGCACCGTTCTGCTGACCGCCGATCACGGCAATGCCGACAAGATGTATGAGGCGGACGGCTCTCCGTTCACCGCACACACCACCAATCCGGTCCCGTTCCTGGTCATCAGCGCCGATAAGCGGTTTGCTCCAGGCAGCGTACAGCTGCGTGAGGGAGGCCGCCTGGCAGACATCGCCCCGACGATGTTAAAGATTTTGAATCTGCCGCAGCCTAAAGCGATGACCGGAAAATCCATCATCGAATAAAGCGATAATAGAGCAAAAAAAGATCCCACCCGCATGATTGCGGGTGGGATCTTTTTTTTGCCGTTCATATAATTTGGAACCAGTGGATAATTGGTTGCCGCACCAGGTTATTAGATAATCTGGTTGCTTCTGTCTTTAAGCAGAACGTCGTGGCTGCCGCCCTCGACAATAGAAACGGAGGAAACCAAAGTGATCTTTGCCTTCTCCTGAAGCTCCGGAATGGTCAGAGCGCCGCAGTTGCACATGGTGGAGCGCACCTTGCTCAGCGACAGATTGACGTTATCCTTGAGCGAACCGGCGTACGGTACATAGGAGTCAACGCCCTCCTCGAAGGACAGCTTCTTGTCACCGCCCAGATCGTAGCGCTGCCAGTTTCTAGCGCGGGCAGAACCCTCGCCCCAGTACTCCTTCATGTAGTTGCCGTTGATGTTGACCTTATTTGTCGGGCTCTCATCAAAGCGGGCAAAGTAACGGCCCAGCATGATGAAATCTGCGCCCATCGCCAGTGCCAAGGTCATGTGGTAATCCTGTACGATACCGCCATCCGAGCAGATCGGCACATAGATGCCGGTCTCTTTGAAGTACTCATCGCGGGCCTGTGCAACCTCGATGACTGCGGTGGCCTGTCCACGGCCAATACCTTTCTGCTCACGGGTGATGCAGATGGAACCGCCGCCGATACCGATCTTGACAAAGTCTGCGCCCGCTTTTGCCAGGAAGAGGAAGCCCTCGCGGTCTACGACGTTGCCTGCGCCAACCTTTACGGTGTCGCCGTATTTTGCACGGATAAAGTCGAGGGTGCGTTTCTGCCACTCGCTGAAGCCCTCGGAGGAGTCGATGCACAGCACATCTGCGCCGGCCTCTACCAGAGCCGGTACGCGCTCTTCGTAGTCGCGGGTGTTGATGCCGGCGCCGACTACATAGCGTTTATGCTGATCGAGCAGCTCATTGGTGTTCTCTTTGTGGGAGGAATAGTCCTTGCGGAATACAAAATATTTCAGGCGCTGGTTTTGATCTACCAGCGGCAGGGAGTTGAGTTTGTGCTCCCAGATAATGTCGTTTGCCTCTTTCAGCGAGGTGTTTGCATCCGCTGTAATGAGGTTTTCAAACTTTGTCATAAACTCAGAAACCGGAGTATCCAAGCTCATGCGGCTGACACGGTAGTCGCGGCTGGTGACGATGCCGACCAGTTTGCCGTTGGCTGTGCCATCCTCGGTAACAGCGACGGTCGAGTGACCGGTCTTTTCTTTGAGTTCGAGAATATCTTTAAGCGTCTTATCTGGGCTGACATTGGAATCGCTGGTGACAAATCCTGCCTTGTAGCTCTTGACCCTAGCGATCATCGCGGCCTCATCTTCTATCGACTGAGAGCCGTAGATAAAGGAGATGCCGCCCTCCTTTGCAAGTGCAATCGCCATCTTATCGTCGGAAACCGACTGCATGATAGCAGACACCAGCGGGATGTTCATCATCAGCGGGCATTCCTCTTGACCCTTTTTAAATTTTACCAAAGGGGTCTTCAGGCTAACGCTTGCCGGAATGCACTGGGACGAGGAATAACCCGGTACCAGCAGATACTCACCAAAGGTATGGGACGGTTCACTGTAATAAAACGCCATAAACTCAACTCTCCTTACTTCAACATTTTGTTCTGTGAACACAAAAAAAGGTTGTATTTCTAATAATCATACTATAAGCCGTCGACAAATTCAACCTGTATTTTGACAAAACTTCATTTCCCGCTCCACCAATTTTTTTGGAAACATCCCACAAAGGCGCTGAACGCTCAAAAGAGCGCTTGGAATCTTTTTCCTCTGGCAGAAGAGAGGCGGGCCAAAAGCTTTTGTGCAGCTACCTTTATTGATTATGTCCCCATTTGCTGCATAAAAATATGCGCCCCAAAGCCGTTTGGGGCGCATATGTGCTATTTCATATTCTTTGCGCAGGCATCTACAAAGGCAGAAAAGAGGTTGTTTGCCACCTTGTCACCTAAGCCCAGAATCTCTGGGTGCCACTGCACGCCCATAGCAAATTTCTTGCCCGGGTAATATGCCGACTCGACGATGCCGTCATCCGCAATCGCCATGCTGCACAGCGGATCGCCCAATTTCTTGACGCCCTGATGGTGCAGCGTATTGACACCGATCTGCAGCAGTCCACCGGTGAAGGTCTGCAACGGGGTATCCTTCATTACGTTGACTGTGTGCATCGCGCGATCCCTTTCTCCCGCCTTGGTGCGCTGATGCTCGATGTGGGTGCTGCTCTTGTGCTGGATGTTCAGGTCCTGATACATCGTACCGCCGGTCGCCACATTCAGCACCTGGAAGCCGCGGCAGACGCCAAGCACCGGCTTATCCATCTCCAGCGCCTTCTGCATCAACGGGATCTCTAGCGCATCGCGCTCCGGAGCAAGGGAGCCGCAGCAATCCAGCAGCTCTTCGCCGTACAATCCCGGATGGATGTCCGGGCCACCGGTAAACAGCACGCCGTCGACGTGGTTGAGCAGGTTTTCAAAATCGGACAGCTGGAAAGAGCCTTCCAGACAGCTGAGCTGCACCGGCAGACCACCGCATGCGCTCACGCAGTGAATGAAGTTTGGAAATACATAGCAGAACATTTCCTCTTCGTCTCCGCCCGTCCAGGTCTTTGGTGTAATGGCAATAACTGGCTTTCTCATTGGTCATTCCTCCATTGCAGTTTTCGGATTATTGCTCCCGCTGCCCAAGGACTTGCAGGGACGCAAGCTCCAGGTCAGGTTGTTCGATCAAATACAAGAAGATGGCTGCTGCAAACTCCTTCCAAAACGCCGCTGCCAGCAGCAGCTCCGCCGGGTTGCCGCCTTCCTTGAGCACGCGCTCGATCCGCTCGCGAATCCACAGCACCACCGTGGCGCGGTCCAGCTTTTGCAGTTCCTCCCCCACTGTATGTGGGTCAAAGCGCTCGCGGGCCTGAGTCGCAGCCTGCCGCAGCTGTACAAGAAAGTCGCCAAAGTCGTATTCTTTCTCGGGAGAAAGTTCGAGTGCCTCCCCCAACAGTTCCGCCGCCATCATCATCTGGCGGGATAGGGTAAAGGCCATCGGCCTTCCGGTGCGCAGAGCACGCTTTCGAAATTGCCGCAGCATCCGCTGCATGGTGTGGGTTTGCAAAATATTCAGGGATCGCTCATCCAGCTGCCGTGCCCGCTCAAACAGCTTTTCAGACAAAGCACGCAGCTCCGGTGTGTAGAAAAAGGCGCTGTCCTTATAAAAGGTGTACTGCTGGCCATCCGCTGCACCAAAGGCTTTTTTGGCGTCCAGATAACCCAGACGGATGTTGCGGGCTGCAAGTGCCCTGTCAAATTTTAAAAAGGAACCCAGCGGCCACAGGCTGTATATCTGGAGAATCTTCTTGTCGCGGGACTTGACCCGGCGGGTGATGCCGATCGATTCCAAATCCACCGCAATAACCTGATCTGCCCCCATCTTCAGCGCCAAATTGACCGGCATGTTGTCGTGGTATCCCCCGTCGATGTAGCGCTTGCCGTCAATTTCCTTCACTTGAAAGGCGGGAAAACAGGCCGCCGACGCAAGCAGATATTCCTGTAGCCTTCCCTTCGGAATATCCTTTTTTTGCAGCTCGAGGGGTTTCATGGTGGGGTATTCGACGGTGACCAGTGCAAAGTCGATGGGGGACTCCCAAAAGCGCTGCTCATCTACCAGCTGCGCAACAAATTTTTCCAATCCGGCCAGCTCCACTCCGCCGCGCGCCATCTGGCGCAGCGGATGCCCGTCGAGCTGTTCGAGCTGCTCTGAGGGCAACCCAAAGATCTGCTGCGAATCAATACTCTCCCAGATCTCGATCGCCTTATCAAATTCCTGCTGCACCATGACCACCCCGTTGAGGGCTCCAACCGAGGTGCCTGCCACCAGATGGTAGGAAATCGAAAGCTCTCGCATCGCCTGCCAAACTCCAACCTGATAAGCGCCACGCGATCCTCCACCCGCCAATACAACCGCCGTTTTCTCCATCCTTTCACCTCTTTTATACACAGATTAAAATATTCGATTGCAGCAGATCCTTTTACACTACCTGCTGCATAAAAATAAGATTCTATGCAAAAACAGAGCGTTTTGCACTCCCTTATTATTCGTTTTCTTTCTATTAGTAATACCATAAATTGCCCTGTTTTACAAGAACCAATTTGTTGACTCGCACTGAATTTATAGGATATGCACAAATTTTTGCAATATCTTATGGAGGGCACAGTCCTTGTAATCAAAATTAAAATATGATAAGATTTACTTTAAAGAGCCATGTTGTTTCGCGCTAAAATGTTGCGTGGAGCAACGGTTTTTTTGTGGCATTTCTATTTTCAGGAGGGTATTATGAAACAACGCATCGTTTCCATCACCGACCAGTCCCAGCATCCACTGCTTGTCATCATCATGCTGGCCTGGCCGATTTTTGTCGAACAGATTCTAGTATCGCTGGTTCAATCAATTGACACCGCGATGGTTGGCGCACTCGGCGCCAATGCCACCGCCTCTGTTTCCATCAGCCAGAGCCCGATCAACCTGATCAACTCGGTTATCCTCGCTCTCGGCGTCGGCTTTACCACCATGATTGCCCGCGCTGTCGGCGCCAAACAGTACGACTACAGCCGCCTGCTGATCCGTCAGTCGATCGTCATCGTCATCTCTTTAGGTATTCCGCTGTCAGCACTCTGCTTTGCCCTTTCCCGCAAGATCCCGATCTGGATGGGCGGTGCGCCGGAAATTTTGGACGACGCACAGAGCTATATCCGCATCATCGCTTTTTCGATGCTTTTCCGCGGCCTGATGATGGTGCTCACCGCCATCTATCGAGGCTTTGGCGACAGCCGCACCCCAATGCTCATCAACATCGGCATCAACCTGCTCAACGTCGTGGGCAACTACCTGCTCATCTACCCCACCCACGATGTCACTCTCTTTGGGAATACCTTCACCATCTGGGGAGCCGGTTGGGGTGTCTCCGGTGCTGCGCTCTCTACCTCCGGTTCCCAGATCCTCGGCTCTCTAATTTTGCTGCTGATGTGCTTCCTGCCGCGTTCCGGCCCAATGCGCATCTCCATCCACGAGAGCTTCCGTCCGAGTGGGGAAACCATCAAGGAAGTGTTCCGCGTCAGCTTGCCAGTCATGTTTGAGCGCTTCACCACCTCCGGTGCCTTTGTCATCACCTCCTCGATCATCGCCTCTCTGGGCACCATCTCTTTGGCAGCAAATTCCCTGGCCGGCCAGGCAGAATCCCTGAGCTTTATGCCCGGATTTGCCTTCGGCACCGCCGTCACCACCCTGGTCGGACAGTCGCTGGGCGCGGACAATGTGCCGCTTGCCCGCAAGTACGTCCGCCTGTCGGGCATGATGGGTTCGGTCGTCATGTTTATGATGAGTATTTTGCTGTTTGTCTTTTCGGATAAGATCATCTCCATCTTCACTCCCGATGCCGCTGTCATCGAGCTGGGCGGTCAGCTGCTGCGCATCCTCGCCCTCATTCAGATTCCACAGATGCTGGCAATGGTCTTTTCCGGTGCGCTGCGCGGAGCAGGCGATACCAAGAGCCCGTTCCTCATCACCCTCTTCTCGATGTGGGGCGTGCGCATCGTTGGCGCTTTCATCTTTGTACGTCTGATGGGCAAAGATCTGCCTTGGGTCTGCGCTGCAATGTGCACTGACAACGTGGTCCGCTTCCTGCTCTTCCTCGCCCGCTATCTGCACGGAAAATGGGCCATCACCTATACACAAAATATTCGCCAGCCAAAAGCACAGACCGCTGCCGAATAACCTTTATAAAATACAAAATGATCCCTCTCACAAACAAAAAGGTTGGACAGAAAATTCTGTCCAACCTTTTTGTTTGATTTTCTGGCTTTAACCCCTCTAAAATTGGGTATATTTGTTTGATTATTCTTGACCATTCTCTTTGTGTGTGCTATACTGTCTTATAAGCAAACAAAACATTTGATTTATAGGAGGTATCGCCGTGCGCCATCAGATTCCATATGAAGACCTAGACCACTTTCCCGACCTGTTCAGCTGCTTTCAGGGAAACACCAACAGCCGCCAATTGGCTGAGTACAAGCGCTTTTTGTATCGGGCAATTAAGACAAGCTTGACCCAGCGACAGCGCGAAATGGTGATGCTCCGGTATTTTGAGGGGATGCAGGTGCAGCAGATTGCCGAAAAGTTGCGGGTCAATAAATCCACCGTATCCCGCACGCTCAAGCGCGCTGTCCGTCGCTTGCAGGACCTTGCAAAGATCTACTTTGCCGAATGAGACACAGAATTCTTTTTTGCCGTACAAAAGGAAAATCCCCGTCCATCTGGAAAGATTCCAACCAGTGGACAGGGACTTTTTTGTTAAAAGACAAAGTAGATCAGCAGCGCCGCCTGCACCAGAATAATGGCCGGTATCCCGATGACAAAATACCAGTGCTTGGTCTTATGCCGAAAGGTAAACATGCCCAGATACATTCCGACGCTGCCTCCCAGGATGGACAGCAAGAAAAGCACCTTTTCCGGCACCCGCCGCTTCTGTCGCTGTGCTGCGAATTTATCCGCTCCGCACACGCTAAAGGTCAGAATGCTCATGATCAAAATGTATAGCCACAAAATTTTCTGTCCCATCCTTTTCCTCCTTCAGACCTTTTCTATTTATGCTCGAATAACTGCTCAATTCTGCCCCAAGCTGCCTTGGCATCCCCATAGCCGTTCTCATAGGCTGCCTGCAACTTGTCTGTATCGTGCTCGATGCGGTGCAGCACCATCGGCTTGCTGGGCCGCAGCACCACCGCCTGTCCCTTCTGCTCCAGTTCCTTGGCAAAGCGTTGGCTCTCGTTGTAGTTGATGTGCCTATGCTCCATCGCTTTACACAGATTTGGGTAGTTGCGATAGCGCAATCGGATCATCGACATCATGGGGTTGGGCTTTTTGATGTACCCCTCATTCTGGGTCAACACTATTAACTGCCGGTGCCACCCATCCGCATACGCCTTGCGGACCGGGATTGAGTCGGCAACCCCTCCATCCAGGTACGGTTGGCCGTCGATGACCTTCATCCTGGACAGCAGCGGCATCGAGCTGGAGGCGATGGCATCCTCGATGACGTCGTCTCCTCTGCGGTTGGAAAACCAGTGACACTCCCCACTCTTGCAGTCGGTGGCACCGACCTGCAACTCCATCGGCGAAGCGTGGAAGGTATCATAGTCAAATGGAACATATTTTTCTGGGATCTCATAAAACGAGAACTGCCAATTGAAGATGCTCCCTTTTGTGGCAAGCTGGCGCATCCCCATATACCGCGGATCGTTGCAAAACCGCTTGGCAATGGCCACATACCGCCCCTTATCCTGGGAAAGATAACTCAAAGCGTTGCACGCGCCCGCCGAAATTCCGTAAACACTCGCGAACATCGCCTGCTTTTCCATCAGAAAGTCGAGCACTCCCGCAGTGTAGACACCGCGAAAGCCGCCTCCCTCCAAAATTAACGCTCCCTGATACAGCATCCTTTTCCCTTCCTTCTCTTGATTTTGTCGCTGTACACTAATCTGCCAGGAAGGTCATGCCGATAATCTGCGGGCCGGTATTGATGGTGATCGCCGCACCGATCTTAAAGACCCCTACCGGCGGATAGCCTGCAATCTTCTGACAGGCCGCAGAAAGCTGCTCGCTGGTATCGGTGTCGCGTGCGACCAGAATCATGTACGGTGCACCTTTCTGTTTGCTTCGCTGCTCTTTAAACATCCGCTCCAACGAGCTTAAGATCGCCGCATTGCCGCGCACCTTTTCGACAATATTGGTGGTGCCCACCGCCGAGATGACCGGGCGCAGGCCGATGAGCTCCCCGACAAAGGCAGCGGTACAGCTGACCCTTCCCGATTTTTTGACGTATTTGAGGGTAAAGGGGCTAAAGTAGATGCGCACCCTCTTCAGATAATCCCGGATGTAGTCGAGCAGCTGGTCAAAGCTCTCACCCTCCATCGCCCGACGGCAGGCCTGCATAATCGGATATCCGTATCCGAGGGTATAACAGTTGGAGTCGATGACCTCAATTTGCATTGCACCCGGATGTTCCTGCAAGAAAGCTTCTTTGGCCATCAGGGCAGAATTGTACATTGCGGAAGCACCCGAATAGATGGTGATGACGGCCACGTGGGTATATCCCCGCTCAAAGGCTTCTTCATACTTGTCCTGAAAGGTTACAGCCGGTATGTGCGAGGTGGAGGGAATGTCCTGGCAGGAGTCGATCATGTTGTAGAACTCCTCGTTGCTAAAGCTTTCCCGCTCATAATAGCCTTTGCCGTCCGCTGTTACCGGGATGGGCAGGATGGCCAGATTGGGCAATTGTTTTTCGTCCACCGGCGGTATGTCACAGGCAGAATCGGTGATAAAAAAGATTTTTTCCTGGTTCATAGTTCCTCCTGATGTGTTTGGTTTAATCTTGGGGGACAAAATCCTCCCAACGGAATTTGTGCAGCTGGCCCTCATTTTGCAGGGCAGGGAAATTCCACTGGCGCAGCGTCTCATACACTGCTATGGCAACGGTGTTGGACAGATTGAGGCTGCGCACCGGACCAATCATCGGCAAACGCAGACAGCTGTCTGGATGCTGCAACAAGATTTCCTCGTCAATGCCCGCATCCTCGCGGCCAAAGATGAGGTAGCAGTCATCTGGATACTGCACCTCGGAGTACACCGTCCGCCCCTTGGTCGTGAAAAAGTAGAGCGCATCCTCTCGATGCTGCTCCAAAAACTGCCGGGTTGAGTCGTAGTAGGTGATGTCTAAGAAGTGCCAGTAGTCCAGGCCGGCACGCTTGAGCTTTTTGTCGTCGACCGAAAAACCCATCGGCCCTACCAGATGTAATCTCGCCCCCGTGCAGGCACAGGTGCGGGCGATGTTGCCGGTATTTTGCGGGATCTGCGGCTCAAACAAAACTACGTTCAGCCGCGGCTGCCTTTGTTCCAAAACGGTACCCCCCAAATGTAGCTTCCCACACGACATGACGTCGTATTGGATATCAGATATTTGTAACAGATGTTATCTATCTAATATTACTCATTTCGCTGCATTTTGTCAATGCGGATTGCCGCGAAGATATTTAAAGTTTTTTGGCAATCCTCCATTGATTTAGACATAAATTTCGTGTATTGTAAAGATATCACTTAAGATTTATTCGGCAGAAAGGACAAGGAATCATGGGACAAGCAATTGACAATTTCAAATTGGCCAACAGCCTGCAGGAGCTGCAATCCTCCCAGGCCCTGCTCGAGCTGATTGCGGGACTCGAACAGGAGATGGCCCTGTATCAATCCGGCATTCAGGAGGTACGCACCAAGCTGGAAATTTTGCAGCGGGACGCGCGGTTTGGTGAGGGGCACAACCCCATTGACTCGATCAAAAGCCGCATCAAAAGCCCTATGAGCATCATCGAGAAGATGTACCGCAAGGGCTTTCCAATCAGTTTGAGTTCGATGCGGGAGAATCTCAACGACGTTGCCGGCATCCGGGTAATCTGCCCGTTTATCGAGGACATCTACACTGTAGCGCGGATGCTGACCCGTCAGGACGACTTGGTTGTCATGAAGGAAAAAGACTACATCAAAAATCCAAAACCAAATGGGTATCGCAGTTACCATCTGGTTTTACAGGTGCCCGTCTTTCTGTCTGACCGCACCGAGCCGGTCCGCGTAGAGGTTCAGCTGCGCACCATCGCCATGGACTTTTGGGCGAGCCTGGAACATCAGATTCACTATAAGACCAGCTGTGAAGTGCCGGACAGCGTGGTAGACGAGCTGCGCGAGTGTGCAGAGATTATCGCCCATACCGATGAGCGGATGCAGGGGCTTTCCAAACAGATCCGGTGCATTGGCGGCCAGGAGGAAAACCCCAAAGCGGTACTTTCCAAAAAAATTCTCGCCTGTGCTTCCTCCCAGCTTAAAAAAGAGGGCGAGCAAAAGGATTAGCAAAAACCAACAAAATAAAGCTGCAAAAAATGAGGAAGCCGCCAAAAGGGTGCAAATTCTCCGCTGAGGGAATTGTATTTGTTGTACAGATTGGGTATAATAAACCTATCAGAATCTGATGTTATCTCATAAAAAAGGAGTGTGCTCCATGAAAAAAAGCGTATTGATTTCCCTGATCGCGTTGGGGATCTCCCTGGTGGGCCTGTTGATTGCTTTGGCCGCCTGGCTGCACAAAAAGAGAGAGATGGAGTGTGACGACTTCGACGACGATCTGCTGACCGACGAGGACGATTCCGAGTACATCGCAGCACAGTATGCTGAGCACGCGGACGATCACCTGGATTCCGATGAAGAGGATACGGGGTCTTCCGATTTAGAGGATCATTCGGAAGAAAAGTAGTGCAAGCGAAAAAGAAAACCGGTTCCGTAAAAAGGTGGAACCGGTTCTTTTTTCCTTTTTGCAATTTTTTTTAAAAAGGGGCTTGCATTTTTATCGGGAATATGGTATTATATTTGAGTACCGAAAAACAAATATCGCGGGATGGAGCAGTTTGGTAGCTCGTCGGGCTCATAACCCGAAGGTCGTTGGTTCAAATCCAGCTCCCGCAACCAGAGTTAACAGTCATCCAAATGGATGACTGTTTTTTTGTTCTCTTTCTCCCTTTTCCCCAGCAATATCTATTTGGAATTTTTTCCTAAAACAATTGAGGCCCGCCATCTCTCGATGGCGGGCCCCAATCACTTCATCAGCTATTCATTTCGCTTTGTCGCCTACTGTACCTGCTCAATAAAACGCAGGAAGGCCGCTTTTCCTTCCGGTGTGCGCTTGTAGACACCTGCGTGCTCCAAAACTTTTGCGAACACAAGGCCCGTCTCCTTCTGCACAATTTCCTGCGCATTCTCCGCAGTGATGGTATAGTTCTTCGCAAAGTGCTCTGCCCAATCTGCATGGGAGGCTGTCAGAGGATCTGCGCACAGGTCCTCTCCCTTTACCAGCTTATCGGCCACCGCTGCCAGCTCAACTTTCAGCCGCGCGGGCAGGACAGCCAGACCCATTACCTCGATCAGGCCGATATTTTCCTTCTTGATGTGGTGCAGCTCGGCATGCGGGTGGTACAGGCCCAGCGGGTGCTCCTCGGTGGTCAGATTGTTGCGCAGCACCAGATCCAATTCATAGTGCTCACCGCGGCGGCGGGCAATCGGGGTGATGGTGTTGTGCGGCTCCCCTTGCGTCTGCGCAAAGATGGATGCGCTCTCATCCGTGTATCCCCTCCACGAGGCCAAAATGCGGTCGGCAAGCTCGATCAACCGCTGTGGATCGGCAGCATTCAGGCGAATGACCGACATCGGCCATTTGACGATGCCTGCCTGCACATCTGTAAAGCCAGGGAAGGAAACCGGCGTCTCAACCGGTGCTTTCTCCATGGCAAAGGTGTAGTGTCCACCCTGGAAGTGGTCGTGGGCCAAGATCGATCCGCCAACAATGGGCAGGTCGGCATTGGAACCGACAAAATAATGCGGGAACTGCCATACAAAGTCGAGCAGCTTTCCAAAGCAGGCGCGGTCAATCTTCATGGGCACATGCTGGCTGTTTAAGCAGATACAGTGCTCATTGTAGTAGACATAGGGCGAGTACTGCAAGAACCACGGGGAATGGTTGATGGTAATCGGCACGATGCGGTGATTCTGTCTGGCGGGGTGGTTTACCCTGCCTGCATATCCCTCATTTTCTGCGCAGAGCTGACACCGCGGATAGTTGGATGCCGGCAAATTGCGCGCCGCAGCGATCGCCTTCGGGTCCTTTTCTGGTTTTGAAAGGTTGATGGTGATGTCCAGCTCCCCATATTCAGTCATCGTTTTCCACTGAACATCCCGGGCAATGCGGTCGCGGCGGATATAGTTGGTGTCCTGGCTAAATTGATAGTACCAGTCGGTGGCCGCTTTCGGGCTCTGTTGATAGAGGTTGCGGAACTTTTCAATCACCTGTGCCGGGCGTGGGGTGAGCACACCCATGAGCTTGGTGTCAAACAGGTCGCGGTACACGACGCTGTTCTCTTTGAGCACTCCCCGCTCATAGGCGTCGTCCAACAGGGCATTGAGGACGGCAGGCAGATCAATCTGCTCCTGAGAAGAAACTTCCGGCAGCGCACAGCTGTCCAACTCCAACGCCTCGAGCAGCGCATTGACCGCCCAATTTTTTTCTTCCGGCTGGATCAGCTGCTTTTGCTGCGCATACACGATCAGTTTGGCAATTGCTTCGTTGCGCTCCATCTCTATTCCTCCTCAAAGCCATGCGGGTGGTTTTTATGCCAAATCCAGGCAGTCTCCACGATGGTATCCAGATCGTTGTACTTTGGTTTCCAACCCAGTACCTGAATGGCCTTGTCGGACGAAGCGATCAGCTGTGCCGGATCGCCTGCCCGACGCGGAGCAACCTTTGCAGGAATCGGATGGCCGGTGACCTTTCTGGCTACCTCTACCACCTCTTTGACGCTGAAGCCAACGCCATTTCCAAGGTTAAAGACGTTGTTCTCCCCGCCGTTCATCAGATAATCCAGTGCCAGGATGTGCGCCTGTGCCAGGTCGCTGACATGGATATAGTCGCGCACACAGCTGCCATCTGCTGTGGGGTAATCGTCTCCAAAGATGCTGACAGCCTCCCGCTGGCCCAGCGGCACCTGCAAAATGATCGGGATCAGGTGTGTTTCCGGGTTGTGTGCTTCACCGATTTTTCCGGATGGATGCGCACCGCAGGCATTGAAGTAGCGCAGTGCCACATAACGCAGTCCATGTGCCCGGGATACCCAGGACATCATCTGCTCCATCGAGAGCTTGGTCTGACCGTAGCAGTTGGTCGGTTCGGTCTTATCGGTTTCGAGGATCGGCACCCGCTCCGGCTCTCCATAGGTGGCGGCGGTGGAGGAAAAGACGATTTTATCCACCCCGTGCTCCACCATCGAGCGCAACAGCACCATCGTGCCGTAGAGGTTGTTGTCGTAATATTTTAGAGGATCGCTCATCGACTCGCCAACCTGGGAGGACGCTGCAAAGTGGATGACGCCGTCGATCTTCTCCGCCTGGAACAGGGTATCCAGCGCGCCCTTATCCCGGATATCCAGCTTGTAGAATTTGGCCTTTGGATGTACTGCGGCCTGAAAGCCGGTTTGCAGGTTATCGGCTACCACAACATCGCGGCCAGCTTCAATGAGTTCGTACACGGTATGGGAACCGATGTAACCGGCTCCACCTAAGACTAAAATTGCCATAAGGTTGCACTCCTCTCTATTTTTACAGGGGTTGGGTTAGCAGACGACAGCACCGCCGACTGGGCGGATGCTCAAAATATGGCAGCAGCCTGCTCCGAGCATCTGTTCGATCTCTCGCTGGAAATCTTCACAGATTGCAAGCGGAACAAAAGCTTGAATGGTACCTGCAAAACCGCCGCCGTGAACCCTGCAGGCTCCCTGTCCGTGCAGGGCATATTCTGCAGCGGTCAGCGCGACGGCCATCGCCTGCTCGCGGACTGCGCCGGACGGGGTGATGTTTTGCAAAAGTTCCCAGGAGGAGCGGCCCGACTCGCGCACAAGGGCAAGGAAATCCTCCATCCTGCCATCGGCCAAAGCGGCTGCTTCCCGCTCCACCCGTGCATCATCTGCAAAGAAGTGGAGTGCACGCAGTACAGCGCGGTCTCCCAGCTCTTTTCTGAGCTGAGGCAGCGCGCCGATCACCTGCTCCTTATCCACCTCACGCAGCACCTGTTTGCCAAAGTGCGCGGCCACCGCCCCCATCTCCTGTGGGATCGAGGCATATTCTGAGGTCAACGCTGCATGGTTTGCGCCCGAATCGATGATGCACAGCGCATAACCTAACGCATTGAGGTCGACCGAAACGGTATATACCTTTGGATCTGCCGGGTCTGCAAAGTCGATGGCCACTGCGCCGCCCACCGAAGAGGCGGTCTGATCCATCAAGCCGCTGGGTTTTCCAAAATAGAGGTTCTCCGCCTTCTGGCCCATCTGTGCGATGGTCACCGGGCTGAGCGCATCATTGCAAAACAGGTGATTCTCAATCACGCCCAGCAGCACCTCACAGGCCGCAGAGGAGGACAAACCGGAGCCCGGAAGCACATCGGACACCGCATATACATCAAAGCCTCCCACCTTGTAGCCCAACTGAGCAGCCTGATCCGCCATGCCGCGCACGAGGGCTGGGGTGCTCTCCTTTTCTTCTTCCTTTGGGCCGCTGTGGTCGAGAGTCAGCTCCACCAACGGCCAGCCCTCCGACTGAAAACGGATGGTGTCGGTGCCATTGGGGGCGGCGCAGGCCAAAAAGTCGACGTTGACCGCCGCTGCCAGCACCCGTCCGTGCTGATGATCGGTATGGTTGCCGCAGATCTCCGTGCGGCCCGGGGCGGAGCACAGGGTCACCAAAGTATCTTCCCCCGCGCCAAAGATGTGCTGAAAGTTATGCAATACCCCTTCTACCCGTTCGCGGGCTTTTTGAGGGTCTGTTCCTGTCAGTCGCACCAGAGTCTCATCGAGTTTCCCATTGCGCAGGGCACTGCGCACATCGCTGAGTTTATGCATTTGTCATCCGCTCCTTTTTGCGCCGCCGTTACAGGGGCGCACCTTGTTGATTTTCTATTCTATCCATCAAGCTGCGAGCAAACATCCCCGCAGCCGGGGAAAGCCGCTACAAAGCAAACCCGATTTGTCTGCCTTGCAGCGGCTTTCTGCGTAAATGGAAAAGTTATTTCTTCTGAACGTATTTGAGGCAGTCCAGCATAACCGCCACAAGAATGATGATACCGGAGAATACAAACTGGAGGTTGGTATCAATACCCAGAGTGGTCAGGGAGTAGGT
Source organism: Clostridiales bacterium (assembly GCA_019423685.1). Classification (GTDB taxonomy): domain Bacteria; phylum Bacillota; class Clostridia; order Oscillospirales; family Ruminococcaceae; genus Negativibacillus. The sequence goes on from JAHZAY010000005.1 coordinate 118,269, forward strand.
CAGGGCGGTGAAGATGAATACACCGACTACAACGCCCGAGATCTTACCAATACCACCGGTAAAGGAGATGCCGCCGACTACGCAGGCTGCGATCGCATCCATCTCCCAGCCCTGTCCGTAAGCAGCCGAACCGGAGCCGACCATTCGGATACATTCCAGCCAGGAGCCGAAGCCATACAGGATACCTGCCAGAACAAAGGCGCCAACCGTAACCCAGAATACCGAGATACCGGAAACCGCTGCTGCCTCGGCATTGCCGCCGACTGCAAACAGGTTTTTACCGAAGGTGGTCTTGTTCCAGATGAACCAAACCACAATGACTGCGGCAATCGCCCACAGGATGATGGTCGGGAAGCCGTTGAGTCTTGGGATAATCATATTCGGGATGGTCGAATCAATCGCACCGAAGGATACACCCTTAGTGGAGTAGGTGACCAAACCGAAGATGACCAGCATGTTCGCCATGGTGGAGATGAACGGGTGCATCTTAAACTTGGCGGTAAAGAAACCTGCGATGGTGGTGAAGATGGTGCACAGCACGATGCAGACAACCAGTGCCAGCACAACGCGTACCAGAACCGGCAGGGTGCTGAAGTCAAAGACATGGCCAAAGACCGAACCGGTATTCGGGCCCTGATGCATTACGATGGTGGCGGCGGTCATGCCCATACCGACCATACGGCCGATGGACAGGTCGGTGCCGGCCAACAGGATCAGGCCCGCAACACCCAGAGCCAGGAACATTCTCGGGGAAGCCTGCTGCAGGATGTTCAATACGTTATTGAGGGTCAGAAGCGGTACGTTCTTGACAATTGGGGTGATGATGCACAGGGCGATGAAGATGACGATGATCGCCAGGTACAAGCCGTTGCGCAGCAAAAAGTCTCTGCGGTTAAAGGTGTACTTGTAGTTTTCCCAGCGCTGGGCCATGCTCTCGCCGAAGGTGAACTTGGACATGCGCAGCATATCGATCAGGTGATACTTGTAATCATATGCGGCATACTGACGGTCCTTTGCCTCCTGCAAATCTTTTGCCAGCTGCATCTTTGCATCAAACAGGCGGTTCTTGTGGACGTATTTCTCGTCCTTGATCTCCCGCTGGTCGCTCAACTTGGATACCGTTTCCTGGTGCTCCTTGTTCAGCTGTGCCACTGCTGCCTGATACTTCTCTTTGGCCTGAACCTTCTGCTGGGCGCAGGCCTTTACGACTGCTTGATAGTAGTCTTTTTCATAGTGTGCTTTCAGGTAGCTCTCCGCGTCGGCGATGAGTTTTTCAATCTCATCCTTGTGTTTTGCTTCCTCCGCTTTGGCCTTTTCCAGATCTGCTGTCAGGGCAGCACGTCTGGATTCTTTCTCCTGCGCGGTGTAGATGCGGTCCCGTTTGAGGTTCTCCAGCTCGCTCTGGATGTCCAGAACCTTATCGGTACCGAGTTCCCGCAGGGCATTGATCTTTTCTTGAATTGCGCCGACATAGTTGTCAATCGGCTGACGGAGCTGTTGTTCCTGCTCCGGTGTCAATACTTTTTTAATATCCGTTGCCATATGCACATTCTCCCACTATAGATATTTTGCGCTCAGACGCAAAAGTTCTTCCTGATCGGTCTCCTTGGTGTTCACGATCCCGGAGAGATGTCCGTTGGACATGACGCCAATGCGGTTGGTGATACCGAGGATTTCAGGCATCTCAGAGGAAACGACAATGATCGTCTTGCCCTGCTTGGCCATGTTGATGATCAGCTCATAGATCTCATACTTCGCACCTACATCGATACCGCGGGTAGGTTCATCCATCATAAAGATCTGCGGCTCGCGCTCGAGCCATTTACCAAAGATGACCTTCTGCTGATTTCCGCCCGACAGGCTGGAGATCATATCGTCCGGTCCCATACATTTGGTGTGCATGATCTTGATTTCTTTGTTGGTCGCCTTTACCATCTTGGCATCGGAGAGCGCAACACCAGTCTTATACTGTTCCAGGTTTGCGATGGTGGTGTTAAAGGTAAGGTCGCACTTTAAGAACAGGCCGTTGGCCTTACGTTCCTCGGTGATCATAGCAAAACCGTGCTCGATGGCCTCTTTGGCATTGTTAAAGTTCATCAAACGGTTTTTAAAGTAAACACGGCCCGCTGCACGGGTGCGCACGCCAAAGATTGTTTCCAGCAGCTCGGTACGTCCGGCACCGACCAGGCCATACAGGCCGAAAATCTCGCCCTCTTTGACATCGAAGGAGACATCCTGCAAGTAAGGGGCGTATTTGGTGGAGAGGTGCTGAATCGAGAGGATGGTATCCCCAGGGGTGTTATCCACTGGTGGGAAACGGCTCTCCAGCGAGCGGCCGACCATTGCGGTGATCAGCTCGTTCATGTTGGTGTCTTTGGTTTGCTTTGTCATGACCAGATTGCCGTCTCGCAGAACCGAGACCTCGTCACAGATCTCAAAAATCTCATCCATCTTGTGAGAAATATAGATCAGCGAGATACCCTGCGATTTGAGCATCCGCATCATTTCAAAGAGTTTGTCTACCTCCTGTACAGTCAGCGAGGAGGTCGGTTCGTCCAGAACGATGACCTTCGAATTATAGGAAATTGCCTTGGCAATCTCGCACATCTGGCGCTGGGAGACAGACATATTCCGCATTGGTTGGTTCAGATTGACGGTCATGCCGAGCTTGCGGAACAACTCGGAGGCCTTTTTCTTCATACTTCTCTCATCCACGACTCCCATGGAGTTGGTGGGATAACGTCCGAGGAACAGATTGTCGATGACATTCCGCTCCAGGCACTGATTGAGCTCCTGGTGAACCATGGCGATTCCGTTTTCCAGAGCATCTTTTGGGCCGGAAAAGTTAATTTCCTTGCCGTTTAAGTAAATTTTTCCTTCGTCCTTCTGATAGGTACCAAACAGGCACTTCATCATGGTCGATTTACCGGCGCCGTTTTCGCCCATAAGTCCCATGACCGTTCCCCGTTTGACGTCCAGGTTGATGTGGTCAAGTACCCGGTTTCGACCGAAAGACTTGCACATACCGCGGATTGACAGGACAATATCGTCTTTCGAATCTGTCATTCTCGTTACTCCTGTTTCTTCAGATTAGCAGTTTTGGCAAAGGGCCATCGCTGCCGATTTTTTCCTCAAAAACCGCCAATAGGGAGAATTCCTTCTATCGGTCGGAGATACTTTCTCCAGAGCGAAGAATTCATTCTCCCTACTAGCAAGTCAACTATGTCTTACCATGTGGGCAGCCGCCCACCGGTGAAAAGGCAGCCAGATTACTGATTGAGCAGTGCGGTATAGGATGCCGCGTTGTCGGTCTTAACCATGTTGATCGCGAATGCATCGTACTGGCTTGGGTTGCTCAGACGGTTGGTGATGTTCGCCTCGGTCTGGCCGTCGCCGCCGATGTACTCGACGTTCAGGTTGAGCAGATCGTCATACTTCTCAAGCAGCGGCTGATAGGTAGCGCTCAGGAAGTTATCTGCAGCGTTGTAGATGTTCAGCCATACGTTCTTGGTCGGATGAGCGGTAGCATCCAGCTGGTTGGAGACAGGAGCATATACCTGGGTGGAATCCATGAAGTCCTGATAGTTCTCCTCGGTAACTGCTACGTTCAGAGCGTAGTAAGAGCGCTCATCTGCATTGTAGTAGTATACGTCGTCGCTGAGTACGTTGCCAGCATCATCTGCGGTGCCAATACCAGTGTCGACATCTACGCCGTCAAGAGCGTTGCGCAGTACACGCAGAGTCAGGTAAGCCTGAACATCAGCGTGCTGGCTGATGGTGCCGCCGTAACCTTCTGCGATTGCAGCAACGGCATCAGCGTTTGCATCGTAACCGAAAGTTGGAACGCTGTTGGATTTGGACCAAGCGTTAAACATGGACATGCCCATGCCGTCGTTGTTGGAAACGACAACATCGATCTGATCGCCGAAAGAAGCGGACCAGGTACCGATTGCGTTACCAGCAGTAGCAGCATCCCAGGTAGCGCCTGCGGAGTTCTTCATTTCCTGAGAAGCGAGCTCACGAACTACATAGGTGGTGCCGTTTACTTCGATGGAACCATCCTGTACAGCGGTAGCTGTGCCGTCTGCGTTGGTGCCGACTGGATCGCTGTTGATTGCGCCGTCTTTCTCAACGCCGGTGCCAAGAGCGGAACGTACGCCGCGGGTACGAGCGATCGAGTCGTTGTGACCGATATCGCCGATTGCCAGGACGTAGCCGATGATGCCGTCACCGTTGCGGTCGATGGTGTCGATGTGGGATTCAATGTAATCTTTTACCATGGTGCCCTGCAGCTCAGCGCCCTGGTTGGCATCGAAACCTACATAGTAGGTGTCGTCGTTGAAGCTCAGAGCAGCCTGGTCCAGCTCGCCGGTGGAGCTGTTGGAAGGCTGACGGTTAAACCAAACAAGCGGTTTGTCCTTGTTGGCAACCTCTGCGGTCCCGGTCTCTTCAGCAGCTGGTGTTTCAGCGGTTTCTTCCTCTTCGGTAGCAGTTTCGGTCTCGGTGGAGGTAGAGGACTCGGTAGAAGTGGACTCGGTGGAACCACTGCTAGAGCAAGCTACCATACCCATAGCCATCGCTGCGGCCAGAAGCAGTGCAATAACTTTTCTCATGTGCAATTTCTCCTTTGTTTTGTTTTAAATGGAGCGCAAATTTCTCCATTCAACATAAATACATATTAGAGCAATTTGTCCGAAAAAACAAGATGAAAAACCGCTGAAAATTGTGGAAAATTTTATCTCGTTTCAACAACCCGAAAAAAATATTTTAATTGAAAATCATACAAAACGCTCAAAATTCTCTTCACGTACAGACAAATAAAATTTATTTTATTGTGTATATATGACAACTATTTAAAAATTTAGCACAACTTCCTTTTCAATTCCAGCGGCATACTTTAGGCATAATTACCACACTCTTTGGATGCGATTTTCCCCTTCAAAGCTGCAAATCGACTCGAAAAAAGAGAACCAGTTTCCCCCAAGGGCACTTTCATTCCTGTACAAAACTTCCCCTTTCCTGCATTTTTCCCCATGCAGCGACTTGACCTTTCAGGCAGCCTTTGCTATAATGGCTTTTACTGCAACTAAACAGGGAAATCCTGCCGCCGGGCGGATAAAAGCGTTGTGTTCCACATGGATAGGCCGTAGCACATGTGGAAACGCAGCGCTTTTTTTGTACTGGACAATTCCCCGCGACAGAGGTTTTCCCACTGTGGAAGGAAAGATTTGTATGAATCGCAGTGTCTTACGGCAATTTGCCCGCTACACTTCGTTGAGTGTCTTTGCCATGCTGGCTATGTCCTGCTATATTTTGGCCGACACCTTCTTTGTCTCTAAGAGTCTGGGTACCAACGGCCTTGCTGCACTCAATCTAGCTATCCCCGCCTACAACTTCATTCACGGTGTAGGACTGATGCTGGCCATGGGCGGCGCGACCCGCTTTTCCATCTGCAAAAGCCGCGGCGAAGATCACGAGGCAAACGTCATGTTCACCAACACGGTCTATCTGTGTGTTGCTGCTTCCGTTATCTTTTTCCTCATCGGGTTGTTCTTTTCCGATGAGTTGATCGTCCTTCTAGGTGCCGACGAGAGCATCTACGACATGACCTACACCTATCTGCGCACCATGATTTTGTTCTCCCCGGCCTTTATCTTTAACGACCTATTTTTGTGCTTCATCCGCAACGACGGCAATCCGCAGCTCTCCTCTGCCGCTACCGTCACCAGCAGTCTGTCCAATATTCTTCTGGACTACCTCTTCATCTTCCCGCTGGGGATGGGCATCTTCGGCGCCATCTTTGCCACCGGCCTGTCGCCCTGCATCGGCATCCTCATCACCTCCACCCACTGGCTGCGCAAAAAGAAGGGCTTTCACCTGACCCGCACCGGTCTGCGCGCCGGAGTGGTGCGCACCAACGTCTCGCTGGGTTTTCCATCGCTGCTCGCACAGATTTCCTCCGGCTTGACCATGATCGTCTTTAACACCATCATCCTGCACCTCACCGGCAACACCGGAGTGGCAGCCTACGGCGTCATCGCCAACATTTCCCTGGTGGTGGTCGCCATCTTCAACGGCATCGCCCAGGGCATCCAGCCGCTCATCAGCCGCGCCTATGGTCAGCGGGTCAAGGAGCAGGTACAGCTCTTGCTGCGGCTGTCTATCGGGGTTACCGCTGTGCTGTCGGCGGCAATCTATCTGATCCTCTTTTTCTTTGCCAGCCCCATCGCCCAGGTTTTTAACAGCGAACACAACCCTCAATTGCAGCAGATCGCCGTGGAGGGCCTGCGGCTCTACTTTACTGCCACTTTATTTGTCGGCTTCAACACCATTCTGTCCACCTACTTCACCTCGGAGGAGCGCGTGCTGCCGGCCCACATCACCTCCCTGCTGCGAGGACTGGTGCTGATTATCCCAATGGCCTTCCTGCTGGCGGCCGCCGCTGGGATGACCGGTGTTTGGCTTGCCTTTCCCGCCACCGAGTGCATTGCGGCAGCGCTGGGGGCCATCCTCTATTTGCGGGGCAAAAAAGAAAAGCTGCCCGCTTAAAAGGCGGACATGCTGTTCCTTATAAAAAAGGGGGAGCGCCAACGATTGGCGCTCCCCCTTTTGTTATGAACGGATATAAAATTCCCTCATTAGCCCTCATTGCGGCAGCAAAAATCGGGACGGCGGACAAAGTCAAACTGCTTGCAGCTGCTTTCGGAAAGCAGCTGCGAAAGATCCACATACTGAATCCTCTGATTTTCATAGGTTGTCCAGTAGCACCGCAGCGACTGTGCACAGTAGACGGTGGTGTAGAGCGTGTAGTCAAACGGCACCACTCCCTCATCGTGGGCGGTGGGGTCCCCCGGCTGGCTGACCTGTACCGCTCCCAGTGGGAAAGCTGCGCTCTGCATCAGGTGGAAGATCTTGGCCACCCCATCTGCTTCGTCCTCTCCTTTCAGCGCATACTGTTTGAGCATGGCCAGACGGACAAAGCGGGACGGAGAGCTAAAATCTCCCGGGAGGCCCAAAAGCCCATTTCCAGAAAAACATTGGGGAATGGTATCGCCGCCGACCGTCACCGCATCAAAATCGAGCTCGCGCAGGTTAGCATAGTTGAGCAGATTCAGCCGGTGCCAGGAATAAGAGGGGCTGTTGGTCATCACACCGATGGTGTGTCGGTAGATGTGCAGGCCGTCGGCATCCGGTTCTATCACGATGCTTTCGCCGGTGCGGTCACAGAAGGTCCAGTGCAGCGAAGGCGTCGTGCCAAACAGCGGCTGATCCACCAGATCGTACTCTTTCTCAAGTGCACAGACAACTTCCTGTACCCCGGAGCAGCTTGCCAACAGGTGGTAAACCAAAAACGGAGGCTGCAATGGGCAGCGGTCCGATTGCGCCTGGTTTGGATAGTGGGCAAACTCGCGATAATACAGCTGTCCGCCCATCAGCCCACACTCGTTGATTCCCTCATACAAGACCGGGGTGGAGGGATTGAGCAGCATCCCAGCACCCAGAGCAGCATAGTGGGCTGTGTGGACGCTCTTTTCCTCCAAACTGCCCTCCAGCGAAGAGCCGCAGGTGTAATACTGTGTTCCCCGTGGCACAAAGGTGATGGCGCTGCCCTGTGCCATCCGGTTAAAATCCATGTTGCGCGCCCACAATCCCTTGCCATCTGCCGTTTGCCAGCTCAGCGCGCTGCAATCCCCCATCAACAGGGTGCTGTCCGCCTGTTTCATCTAACTCCTTCTTTCCAAAAAGCTTTTGATCTTACCTTTTCCAAACTGCATTTCATTATGCACCTAGCAAAAAAGCGTCCCATTCCGGGGCGCTTTTTTTATTGTTTAGCGGTTATATTCGGTGTCGTGCGGGTTTAATTCCTCTGGATCGTCTGGATAAAACTTCTTGTTGTAGTATCCCTGCGCCAGATAAACCGGAGCCAACGGATTGTGGCCGGTGACGCGGTCCTTTACTGCTAGCACGGTCATCGGAGCCTTGGCGTACTTCATAAACAGGGTGTCGTGGCCGACGCACAGTCCGATCATCAGGTTAAAGTCGGTCTGCTGCTCGTTTAAGAACAGAGCCTGTCCAATGGGGTTGCACATCGTCTCGGTCTTGCAGTTGCCGCGCACCGCCTGCGCGTCGGTGATGCCCAGAAAATCTTTGGTGATGGCGCCGTTTTTGCAGATGATCGAAACCACCTCAAAGCCGTTGTATTCCAGAATGTTGACAACCTCCTGGGTTTCCTTATACAGGCCCGTGCAAAAGGCGATGCCGATCTTTTTATAGCCGGCGCGGTGCATAAATTTGATGATCTCGATCAAGCGGGTATCTTTGCAGTAGCCGCCCGCCTCGGTCAGAGCTGCACAGTAGGCAATCTTGTGGTTCTCCTCTTCCTGATAGAGGGCCTTTGCCTGCTCCTGAACCGCTGTGTCCTTGCTTGGACAATCCGGCAATGTCTTGGTCAAATCCTGTTTGGTGCATCCGCGCTGGAAGCACTTTGCGCAATTGTACATGTAAAATTCCCCCTCTAATGAGCTGTTTTTTTATTTTCCTGCCCCCATTATACCGCAAACCACAAAAAAGTCCACCCCCGCATAACCCAAAATTCTGGCGCATAGCCTGTAACAAAACCACAAAGGGGGGATTTTGTGTTCGGGCAATCGATCCAGGCGCTGAGCACCCTGCTCTGGGGCCGGGGGACCATCGCCTTCACCTTACTGTGCGGATTGTACCTCACTGTGGGCACCGGCTTTTTGCCCCTATTTCGGCTCAACACCATCTTGCAAAAAACTGTGGGGGCACTCTTTTTGCCCCTTTCCCCGCGAAAACGCAGACAAAAAGAAAGCGGCCAGAGCCGGCCGGACCAAAAGCATTCTCGCCGCGCAAACGGCTGCTCGCCTTGGGCTGCCCTCACCACCGCGCTGGGCGGCACAATGGGCGTGGGCAACATCGTGGGGGTCGGTGCGGCGCTGATGCTGGGAGGGCCGGGCAGCCTGTTCTGGATGTGGGTAGGGGCGCTGCTGGGCATGGCGACAAAATATTCCGAAGTGCTGCTGGCAGTGCGCTTTCAGACACAAGATCCCACCTCCCGTGCCTATCGCGGCGGCCCGATGTACTACATCTCTCGCGGCATCCCCGGCACCTTCGGGGCATTTCTCGCTGCACTGTACTGCGTCGTCTGTTCAATTTCCAGCCTATCCAGCGGCAGCATGACCCAGACCAACGCCATCGCAGGCGCATTGTGGGAAAGCTTTTCCCTGCCGCCCTGGTTTTGTGCGCTTGTGCTTACGCTGCTGTGCACCTGGGTGCTGCGCGGCGGCTGTGACCGCGCCATCCAAACCTGCTCCGCTCTGGTCCCGCTGATGTCGGTCCTCTACCTTGCCGGGTGCGGGGTTGTGCTGGTGCACTTTCGGCAGAATATCCCCGACGCCTTTGCACAGATTTTCCGTCAGGCCCTCTCGCCCGCCAGCACGCTGTCCGGAGGAAGCGTGGGATTTGCCACCGCGCTGCGGGTGGGCATTGCCCGGGGAATCTTCACCCACGAGGCGGGCCTTGGAAGCGCCTCGATCGCCCACGCATGCAGCGCAGCCAAAAGCCCGGTCGAGCAGGGCTTTTGGGGCATCTTCGAAGTGTTTTGCGACACCATCCTGGTGTGCACCGTGACGGCGTTGGTCATTTTGGCAAGCGGTGTGCCGCTGTCGCCTTCCTCTGCACAGCAAGCCTTTGTGCTGGTGATGGGCGACGCGGGCGGACAGGTGCTGGCTGCGGCTGTGTCGCTGTTCGCCTTTGCCTCAGTTATCAGCTTCTGCCTGTACGGGCAGCGCTGCATCGAGTACCTCTTCCCGCACCGTCCCAGAGCGCTGCGGCTGTACCAACTGCTCTTTCTTGCCGGTGGCGCTGCCGGCTGCTTTGCCCGCTTGCCGGTGGTGTTTGCGCTGGCCGATCTGTGCAACGTCTGCTTATTGATTCCAAACCTTGTCGCCCTGTTGATCCTGTCCCCACAGATATTCCAGTTGACGAGGGATTACTTTGCCAAAGGAGGAAACCCCTTATGTTCATCTGCTCGCTCAAACCAAAGGCCCTGTTCAAAAAGCTCCTGCTAGTTGCCGTGATCGTCGCGGCGGTAATCGGTCTTTTCCTCTTCCTGCGTCTGCCCCATCAAGGTGCTGCTCCCTTGGAGGTGTCGGAGGAACACAATACCCAGGCGCCCAACAACCTCAGCCGCATTGCCTTTTTGCAGAGTTACGGCTGGGAGGTGAGCCAAGAGCCCTGTGAGACGGTGGAGGTCGTGATCCCGGAAGAATTTGGGGACGTGTACGAAAACTACAACGCCATCCAGCTGGCACAGGGCTTTGACCTGCGGGACTATCGCGGCAAACAGGTGCGCCGCTACACCTATGAGGTGCTCAACTATCCGCAGCAAAAGGAGTATATCCGGGCAAATCTGCTGCTCTACCGCGGGGAGATTATCGGCGGGGACATCTGTTCGATCTACGCAAAAAATGGCTTTATGCACGGCTTTGCCCTGCCACAGCAGCAGCTGTAGCACCGGCCTTTCTGCAGCCTACTCCTCGACCTTGATGTCCTCCTTTAGGGGCTGCATCAAATTGATGAGCCTGCACCCCGATTCATAGGCGTATTTGACCGTCTGTGCCGTGCCGCTGCGGGTGGGGTTGGTCATATAGTACGCGCACACACAGCTGTGGTCTACCATAAAGTAGTTGCGCCGCTTCATACAGTCCTTGTGGTATCGCGGGCTGACGATGTACACCCTGTCGGCACTTTCCCGTATCCGCTCGTACAGTTTCTGGTCGGTCTTGCTCCACCCCAAATGCTGTTCGGGGTAAGGGACCGTCAGATACAGCTGGATACCGGGCAGGCGCTGACGCATCTCCAGCAGCGTGACGGCGGCCAACGTATCGAACCCCAGCGCGCCCCCAGTATAGAAAATATCAATTCCCTCTTCCACAAGCTGCGCAATCGCTCCCCGCAGATTTTTTTGCAGCCACACCTGCTCCTGCAGATTCGATGGCAGCGATCGGTGGCCGCTCATGCAGCAGGAGCGCTTGCGCAGTGTATCCTGCAGCTGCTCGTCGCTGTGCTCCACCAGCTCTTTCTCCCAGTGGATCCCCTCCGATGTCGGAATGGACCATCGGTTCATTGTTCTTCCCCCTTATATCGAACAGACAGGCACGGACTGCCAATATCGACAAAGCGATACAGAAAATCCCGCGCCTCCTGCGCATAGTCAATGTGGATTCTCTTTGTGGCGGCGATGCGCTCCTTTGGCACCGCGACGCCCTCACACAGATACAGTTCCTCCCCGCTCAACAAAAGCCCATTTTGCGCGCGGGTAATGCCCAATCCGCTGCACAGCTTTCCCGGACCGGACAGCAGGTTGTGCGCAGTCAAATTCCGAACGGGCTTTTTTTGCTGCCGCAGAGCCATCATCGTCTCGATCCCCTGCACCGGACAGGCCGCGCGGATCAGCACCGCCTCCGGCACGCCCTCTTGACGGGTAGTGATGTTAAGACAGCAATACATGCCATAGATCAGGTAGACATACGCCCTGCCACCCGGCTCAAACATCACCTTTGTTCGCTCGGTCTTTCCTTTATAGGAGTGGCAGGCCTTGTCCGAAAAGCCAGTGTAGGCCTCGGTCTCACAGATGATGGCTGAGAGCAGCTGCCCGTTTAAACGGCGCACCAGCTTTTTTCCGATCAGCTGTCTAGCCACCTCGACGGTGTCCTGCAGATAAAAGGAAGCCGGCAGCTTTTGCGGAAGGCAGGACAGGTTATCCATCCCTTTCCTCCTTTCCATCCACTACAAGGGGTGGCAGCTCACAGAGCCGCCTTTCGATCTCTTCCCGCAGCTGCTTTGTCCTTTCAGCGAGCTGGTCATCACTTGGCCGATAGGCGTCGTTCCACATCTCCTCCCGCGGAAGCCACCACACCGGACCAGGCTGTGGGGTATCGCCGCTGACCCGCGGAAAGAGGTGCCAGTGCAGGTGGGTATCGCCGTTGCCCAGCAGCTCATAGTTCATCTTTTCCGGGTGGTAGACCGCCGCCACCGCCTCGGCTACCAGCGACATCTCCTGCAGAAAGCGGGTGCGAAAATCCCACGGCAGCTCATACAGTTCAGTGACGTGGCGCTTGCACAAAAACAGGGTGTATCCCTGAAAGCGCTGGTGATCGCCCAACACCACATAGCCGGTGGAAAGCGCGCAGACAAAGTAAGGGTTTTCTCCCTTTTGGATTTGCTCTATCCGATCACAGATTAAACAGCCCATGCTATTGCTCCTCCCTCGATGCGATCTGTTTGCACTCTTCGGGGGTAAGCTCCCGGCACTCCCCTTCTTTTAGATTGGGGTCCAGCGGCAGCAGCCCCATCTTGACCCGCTTTAACTCCAACACCTTTAATCCATAGACGCCAAACATCCGCTTGATTTGGTGGTAAAGCCCCTCCCGGAGGATAACCTCTCCCCAGTCTCCCCGCTCGCAGGAGGACGTTTTTTTAAGGGAGGCCGGCAGCGTCTGATCGGGGCCGATCTGAATGCCCTTTGAAAAGTCCCGCTCCATCTCTTCGGTGATGGGGCCATCCACCAATGCGTGGTAGGTCTTGGAGATGTGCTTTTTGGGGGAGAGAATATCGTGGGCAAACACTCCATCGTCGGTCAGCAGCACAAAACCGGTGGTATCTTTATCCAACCTTCCCGCTGGGAACAGGCCGCGGCGCTGCAACGCCTCGGGTACCAGATCCACCACCGTCTTTTCGTGCTTGTCCTCGCTGGCACTGACCACCCCCTTGGGTTTATTGAGCATCAAGTACAGGTGCTGCCGCAGGACAAGCGCTTTGCCCTGCACCGCTACGGTATCGCTGTCAAAGTCGACGCCGAAGCCCGCATCCTTCACCACCTGCCCGTTTACCGTGACCTCCCCCTTGCGGATGAGGGTCTTAACCTCGCTGCGGGACAGGGCCCCCTGCATCGAGACGGCCTTATCCAACCGTTGTTTCTTTGCCATTTTTTATTCTCCCCCTTGTGTCCAATTAAGGTTATTGTAGCACACTTGGCGCGCAGACGAAAGGGCGGGAGAAAATTTGTACTTACAAAAAACAAGCGGGGCCGCTCAATCCTATTGGATTGAGCGGCCCCGCTAAGCTAAGCGGTTTCCTACATCCGGTAGGGCAACCGCATCGGTTTTATTTGACAACCAACTCGCCGTTTTCGGTGTCGATGGTCACTTTACACATCTCGGCATTGTCGTCATCCGAACCGATCTCGCCGGAGATGATCTTCTTGGCGAGCATCGTCTCGATGTGGCTCTGCAGGAAGCGTTTGAGCGGACGTGCACCGTAGATCGGGTCGTAGGCGTTGTCGGCGATATACTGTTTTGCACTGTCGGTGAGGACAAGCTCGATCTGTTTTGCCTTCAGGCGCTCGCGCAGGTCCTGCATCTGCAGGTCGATGATGTTGCCGATGTTCTCCTTAGTCAGTGGTTTAAAGAATACAATCTCATCCAGACGGTTCAAGAACTCCGGACGGAAGCTGGATTTGAGCAGTGCATTGACCTGATCCTTCGCCTGCTGGCTGATCTGGCTGTCCGGGGTGATTCCCTCAAGAATATAGGAAGAACCGAGGTTGGATGTCAGAATAATGATGGTGTTCTTAAAGTCGACGGTGCGTCCCTGCGAATCGGTGATACGTCCGTCATCCAGGACCTGCAACAGCACATTAAAGACATCTGGATGTGCCTTTTCGACCTCATCGAACAGGACAACCGAGTATGGATGGCGGCGGACCGCTTCGGTCAACTGGCCGCCCTCTTCATAGCCGACATATCCTGGAGGCGCTCCGATCAGTCGGGACACTGAGTACTTCTCCATGTATTCGCTCATATCGATGCGCACCATGTTGTTCTCATCGTCGAACAGCGTCTTTGCCAGTGTCTTTGCCAGCTGGGTCTTGCCGACGCCGGTCGGGCCCAGGAACAAGAACGAACCGATCGGGCGGTTCGGGTCGGAGATGCCGGCGCGCGAACGCAAAATTGCCTCGCTGACCAGGCGCACCGCTTCGTCCTGACCGACCACATTCTCGTGCAGGATGTCCTCCATGTGCAAGAGCTTCTCCCGTTCGCCCTCCATGATCTTGGCTACCGGGATGCCGGTCCACTTGCCGACTACCTTTGCGATCTCCTCTTCGGTGACCTTGTTGCGCAGCAGGCTCGACTGCTGTGCCTCCTCGGCCAACTTTTCTTCCTGCTCCAACTCGGATTTGAGCTGTGGCAGTTTGCCGTATTTGAGCTCGGCGGCCTTGTTTAAATCGTATTCGCGTTCGGCGCGCTCAATGTCACCGCCGACCTGCTCGATTTCCTCACGCAGCTTTTGCACCTTGTTGATAGCTGCTTTCTCGTTTTCCCACTGCGCCTTCATCGAGTTAAACTTCTCGCGCAGCTGGGCAAGTTCCTTGGTCACTGCCTCCAAACGCTCCTGGGAGAGCTTGTCGTCCTCCTTTTTGAGCGCTGCCTGTGCAATCTCCTGCTGGATGATCTTGCGGTTGAGCTCATCGAGCTCGATCGGCATCGAATCCATCTCGGTGCGGATCATCGCGCAGGCCTCATCGACAAGGTCGATGGCCTTATCCGGCAGGAATCGGTCGGAGATATAGCGGTTGGAAAGGGTTGCCGCCGCAATCAGCGCGGCATCCTGAATCTTGACGCCGTGGTAGACTTCATACCGCTCTTTCAGGCCACGCAGGATGGAGATGGTATCCTCCACCGTCGGTTCATTGACCATGACCGGCTGGAAGCGGCGTTCCAGCGCTGCGTCCTTTTCGATATACTGGCGGTACTCGTCCAGGGTGGTTGCACCGATGCAGTGCAGCTCGCCGCGGGCAAGCATTGGCTTTAACAGGTTGCCCGCATCCATCGAGCCCTCGGTCTTGCCGGCTCCGACGATGGTGTGCAGCTCATCAATGAAGAGGATGATTCTTCCTTCGCTCTTCTTGATTTCGCCCAAGACCGCTTTGAGTCGTTCCTCAAACTCGCCGCGGAACTTTGCGCCCGCAATCAGCGAGCCCATATCCAGCGAGAAGATGGTCTTGTCCTTTAAGCTGGTGGGCACATCTCCGCGGACAATGCGCTGTGCCAGGCCCTCGGCGATGGCGGTCTTGCCGACGCCAGGTTCACCGATCAGGACCGGGTTATTTTTTGTCTTACGGGAGAGGATCATCATGACATCGCGGATCTCGGAATCTCTGCCGATGACCGGGTCGAGCTTTTTATCCCGCGCATCCTGTACCAGATCGTGGCCGTACTTTTTGAGCACATCATAGGTGCCTTCCGGCGAATCGCTGGTGACGCGGGTATTGCCGCGCACCTCCTGCAAGACTTTCAGAAATTCATTTTTCTTGATGTCGAACAGTTTAAAGATCTCTCTGAGGTTGCGGTTTGGATTTTCCAGCAGCGAGAGCATGATGTGCTCCACCGAGACATATTCGTCCTTCATCGACTCTGCGATGTTCTCTGCCTTTGCAAGTGCAGCATCCACATCCTGTGCGACGTAGATTTTTCCCGCCTCTCGACCAGAGCCGGTGACGCCGGGCATCTTATCGATCTCCTGTTTCACTGCCTGCGCCAGAGCTTGCGGGTCCTTTCCCATCTTTTTAATGAGCTGGGAGATTAAGCTCTGATCGATGGTCAGCAGCGCATAGAGCAGGTGCTCCTGTTCGATCTGCATATTGTTGTTCGAAAGAGCCAGATTGTTGGCCTCCTGGATCGCTTCCAGGGACTTCTGGGTGAACTTCTGTGCATTCATAGCCTTCCACTCCTTCCATGCCCTTTGGGGCAATAGCTTGTATCGTTTCGTTCTCTCTGCCGGCCGTTCGACGGGCTAGCAGATAATCGGGGTTTCCTTTAAATAGTTGAGATAGATCTGTTCACAGATCTCATCCCATTGGCTGCCATCCGCGCCCAAACAGCTTTTGAGCGCCCGGTCGATCATCTGGATATAGGCCGCAATGGCACAGCCGATTTCGTTGTTTTTGCTTCCCTCCTTGAGAAGGGAAAAATTTCGTATCAAACGGCCCTGCCCAATCTGATACTGCGGGTCCACCTGCGGATAGAGGGCCTTGATGTACCGCTGTTCAATCTTGCAAAAGCGGTAGAAGAAGGCGTCCAGCAGCCCGATAAGCGTCTGAGACTGGGTGCGGGTCATAATCTTGAGTTGTCCAAGATCTCCTTTTCCGTGCAGCGAAAGCTCCACCGTATATTTGATGGTGGGGTTATATTTGACCCGCAGCGGACTGCGGATGCTGAGCATGTTGTCCGAAGCCTTGGCCTGCACCTGAAACGGCTCGAAGGTGTCCAACACCGAAATCAAGGAATCGAAGATGTCCTTGCGCCGCTTTTCCGGGGTAATCAGCGAGACATACTCGGCCAACACCTGGTTAATCAAATTGGAGCGGCTGGTCCCAAGCGCGTAGGCTGCGCGGTCGATCTGCGCCACCACCTCGTCGCCCAGCACCAGGCTGTATACGCTTTTGCTCATCTTTTTTCTGCACCTTCCTTCCCGTGGTTTCCGAGATTATTGTAAAGCATGTTATAAAATTTGTCAAGCGAATTATATAACCTAATTTTCAAATTTACAGTTTGTATACAAATTTGTTCTTTAAAATCCTACTGTTCTGTCTTCTGCAAAACCTCTGGACGGACATCCTTTCGACGTGCTATAATCAAACAAAAGGCCATGGCCTTTTGCCGCCTTTAAAGGCGCTGGCCGGGCCGTTTGATACGAAAGGAAGTTGGGAAACATGAATTGGAAAACCTGTTTTTTGCCCCTCCTGCTGGCAGCAGCGCTGGTGCTGGGCAGCGTGACCGCCTTTGCGGACGGCGAGCCGGTCACACCCGAGACAACCGAACCGACAGAGATAGCATCGAGGGAAACAGAAGGAAGTTGGAGCGGCAATACCTACACCGACAATCAGGGAATCGTCTATGAGTTGAATGATGATGGGCAAACCGTCACATTGACAGATGGAAGAAGCGCAACCGGCGCAATCACCATTCCGGACGCGATTGAAAAGGGAGAGGAAAGCTACCCTGTCACCAGGGTCGGGGGCAAGGCTTTTGAGAACTGCCTGCAGCTCGTAAGTGTCACCTTCTCCGGCAATATTGACAGCATCGGGGACATTGCTTTTGCGCACTGCCTGCAGCTCGTAAGTGTCACCTTCTCCGGCAATATTGACAGCATCGGGGTCGATGCTTTTTCGCACTGCTGGCAGCTCGTAAGTGTCACCTTCTCCGGCAAGGTCGACAGCATCGGGATCTCTGCTTTTCAGGACTGCGATACGCTCAAAACCGTCACCTTCTCCGGCGATGTCGGCAGCATCTGGGACTTTGCTTTTTATAGCTGCGATGCGCTCAAAACCCTCACCTTCTCCGGCAGTGTCGACAGCATCGGGTACAGTGCTTTTTTTGGCTGCGATGCGCTCGAAAACGTCACCTTCTCTGGCAACGTCAGGAGCATTGGGAACGAAACTTTTGGGAGCTGTGATGCGCTCGAAAGCGTCACCTTCTCCGGCAATGTCGGCAGCATCGGAAACAATGCTTTTTATAACTGCACTACGCTGACCACGATCTACGTCCCCGCCAGCATGTCGGAGGACACAATCGA
Organism: Clostridiales bacterium; assembly: GCA_019423685.1. Classification (GTDB taxonomy): domain Bacteria; phylum Bacillota; class Clostridia; order Oscillospirales; family Ruminococcaceae; genus Negativibacillus. Next base: position 135,927 of record JAHZAY010000005.1, read on the forward strand.
TATGATTCGGAAGGCCCTCACGGGCAGCTGGCTGCAGAATGTGCAGATTGTTCAGCCCGAGCAGCCGTCCGACCCCGCCACCGACCCCAGTACGCCGTCCGCCCCCAGCACCGGCACAACCGGCAGCGCCTCCAACGCCGTCCAGCAGCTGGAAGCCGCCGAGCGCCCCGACCCGATGGATGAGCAGGCCACCGAGCGGTACAACTTCTGGATGGATGTAAAATCCGACCTGCGCGCCGCCGGTGACGGCAGGACGGTGCGGGTTTATGTCCCTGCGGACTACACCAACATGCCCGCCAGCGTGATGGAGACCATCCGCACCCTTGGGAAGGAAATCACCATCGACCTGCGCTGGAACGGCCAGCGGCTCATCATCACCCCGCAGACCGCCCTCCGGCGCCCGGCACGCAAGGCGTTCTGGACCTTCGACGCGCTGTGCGAAGTGTACGCGCGCTGAAATTTTCGGCAAAAAAGGAGCTCTCAACGCGGGAGCTCCTTTTTTTCATCGACAAGCCCCGGCAAAATATGATACAATGGAGAAAATACAATCGAGGGAGTTTTTTTCCATGAACACACTCATCCATTCGGACAACACCTGGGCGCTGTGGGCCATCCTGATCAGCGTCGCTGCGCTGTCCATCTGGTTGGAACAGCGCTTTCGCTGGGCTGCCAGAATCACCGGCTGTGTCCTTGCGCTGATCGGCATGATGGTGCTGGCAAATCTCGGCGTTGTCCCCACCGAGTCGGTGGTCTATGACACCGTTTGGGACTATATCGTGCCGTTGGCCATCCCGCTGTTGCTGTTCCAGTGCAACATCAAGCGGATCGGCCGAGAGAGCGGCCGCCTGCTGCTGATCTTTTTGATCGGATCGGTCGGAACCATCGTGGGCGGTTTTACCGGCTTCTTTTTGCTGCGGGGCTTCTTCCCGGAGCTGTACAAGGTAGCAGCGATGTTTACCGGCACCTATATTGGCGGATCGGTCAACTTTGTGGCTATGGCGGACACCTTTGGCGCTTCCAGCCAGATGAGCTCTCAGGCCGTAGTGGCGGACAACCTGCTGATGGCTCTCTACTTCTTTGTGTTGATCTCCATCCCCGCCATTCCCTTTTTCCGCAAACATTATACCCACCCACTGGTGGATGAAGTGGAGGCTGGAAACGGCGAACACGCAAAGGAATTCTGGAAACCGCGGCCCATCTCGCTGCAAAACATTTCATTTGATTTGGCAGCGGCATTTTTGATTGTTGCTATTTCAACAACAGTGGCAAACTTTTTTGCACAGCTCCTCCCCACCGAAGGGGCAGGCTTCATCCTCAACCAACTGTTGGGCAACAAATATCTGATTATGACCACCCTGACAATGCTCTGCGCCACCTTCTTTCCCAAAACCTTTAATGACGCACCCGGAGCCAACGAGATCGGCACCTTTATGATCCACATCTTTTTTGCCGTCATCGGCGCGCCGGCCTCGATCATCAGCATCCTCACACAGGCTCCGATACTGCTGGTATATGCGCTGATTATCGTAGGGGTCAACATGCTCTTCTCGCTGGTGTTTGGAAAGATCTTCCACTTTAGCTTAGAGGAAATTATCCTTGCCTCCAACGCAAACATCGGCGGCCCGACCACAGCGACGGCGATGGCCATCTCCAAAGGTTGGAATCAGTTGATCGGTCCGGTCATGCTGGTGGGCGTTTTGGGATATGTGGTGGGAAATTATCTGGGCATCCTGACGGGCACCATCCTCGGAAGAATCTAAAAATATAGCTTCCGAGCTCCCTTTCATCCAATACCAGGATATCCGCAAAAAACTGCCTTCATACAGCAAAGGCGTCTTGCTTTATAAAGCAAGACGCCTTTTTCCTATCAAAACTTTTTTTCCATCTTAAAGTTGACCAGCACTACCCCATTGCGCACAACCTCCTGCCGCCGGATTACGCGATATCCCCGGCTTTCAAAAAAAGGCCGTGCGGTGATCGAGACATCCGACCACACCGTGCTGCTGCCCGCCCGATATGCTGCCTGTTCCAGCCGATCGCACAGTGCCGTCGCAACTCCCTGCCGCTGAAATGCTGCACCCACATACAGCCGGTCAAGATATCCCTGCGCGATGTCGATGTCGCCAAAGCCCATCAGCTGCTCCCCTTCAAAGGCAAGCAGACTCAGATGTGCGCGCAATGTACTGTCCCACCGGGCACGTAAAGCCTGATCCCGTTGACACCCGTCGGGCGCCCACGCTTGCTGCTGCCGCGCGGTGTAGTCCTTTGCATTGACTGTGTGCACCGTATCATAAAACAGCGCCAACATCTGGTCGAGATCCTGCGGAGTATAGGACCGAATTTCCATCTTTGTGCTCCCCTCTAATTTTAATTCGAGTCAATTCGACTCCATTTGTTTTTTGGTTTTCCGATTTTAACATTTTAAGCAATGTTTTTTTAAAGGGCATTTACAGCCCCTTAACAAATATTTTTTTGACTCGTGTATAATAAAGATGTACTCAACAAGAGGAACGAAGCCGCATCGTTCGTTGAGTATTTGCTCTACCCTCCTCAAAAAACACACCTCAGAAGAAAAAGGCCTGTCATCTCGTTGGCAGGCCTTTTCGCTGTCCTTTTTTAAATTCTAATCGTTTTGTATCCATTCTTTGCGGATACACCACAGCGCCGCCTGCACCGCTCCCACCCCGGAGTAATCCCCCGCTCGGAGGGCCTCATGGTGGTCAAAGAGCTTTTTCCAACTGGAAAAGACCTTCTCCCGAAATTCCGGGTAAAAATCGGTGAGCATCACCCGATTGACGTCCAGGCCCCGCAGGGAAAGTTCTCGCTGAAACTCCTTTTCCTCCTGCGGGTCATCGGTCAGCAAGCGCAGCTGCAAAATCCTGTTCCAGTCATACAGGTCAAAGAGGATCACCTGATCGTCTGGCACCGAAAGGGTCAGCAGCTTTCCTCCGGCTGAGCGGTCCACGCTGGATAGATCTCCCACCGCCCAGTAAGGGTACTGCGCGCCGGGCGGCGGCAAAACCAGCTTTGCGGCCTCCCGCACAAACCATCCATAGACGGTGAGGAAGAGCGGGGCGCTCTCCCCATATTTTTTGCGGATAAATTCCGGGCGGGAAAAGCAGACCCCGTCGCGGCGGATCGTTTCGAGCACCTGGCTGCTCTGTGGGGAATAGAGGGTTATTTGGTTACCTGTACAATCCATTCTTTTCTCAGCTCCCAGATCAGCCCGTAGCGCTGATCGCTGTTAATCTTGATCGAATCGTCGAACAGTCTATCCCAGCTGGAAAGGATCTCCCGCTTGATGGCCGGGTAAAACTGGGACATGTAGGCCTGCGTGTCGCTTGTGTGGTACTCTTCCAGCAGCTTGCGGTGGCGTGCGGCGTCCGCTTCATCCTTGGGGATATATGAAAAGTTTAAGATGATGCCCCATTTGGCCACCGGCACCTGCACCACCTGCGCGGGATCAACCTGTAATGTAAGCATCACGGTGTCCTTTTGCGGCAGATAGGTGCCCTCCCTGGAAAAGGAGAGCCAGACGGGATAATCGGCGTCGCAGGGCTTTTGTGCGGCAAGCGGACTGTGTTTGACCAACCAGTCGTACGCCTCCAGCACAAAACGGGAACAGTCCTCGTTTTCGTGGACGACATATTCCCTCTTGGCGGTATAGCGCCCGGTCTGCTCAAGCTGTTCCAATACCGCTTTGTGCTGCTTGGTCCAAACGGTGATCTTCTCCATAGCACACCTCCTGCAAAAATCTTCCTTTTCATGATAAAACAAAAGCCCCCCTTTTGCAAGGGGGGCTTTTTCTGACAATACAGCTGTGCACACTGTAGTTGTATTCTTTTTGAAAATTTATCGACTAGCGATTTTTGCTCCAGGCCTTCATGCGCTCGGACTTGTCCAAAATCCGTTTTCTCATGCGGATATTCTTCGGGGTAACCTCGATGAGCTCATCGTCCGCGATAAACTCGATGGCCTGCTCCAAGCTCATGATTTTCGGCGGAATCAGGCGCAGTGCATCGTCGCTGCCCGAAGCGCGGGTGTTGGTCATGTGTTTTTTCTTGCAGACATTGACCACGATGTCCTCCTCTTTCGGGGACTGACCGACGATCATGCCCTCATATACCTCTACGCCTGGGCCGATGAACAAGGTGCCGCGCTCCTGTGCATTGTACAGGCCGTAGGTGACGGCAGTACCGGTCTCAAAGGCAATCAGCGAACCGGTGTTGCGCTTTGGAATGTCGCCCTTGTACGGCTCATAGCTGTGGAATACCGAGCTCATAATGCCCTCACCCTTGGTATCGGTCAAGAACTCATTGCGGTAACCGAACAGACCGCGGGCCGGAATGATAAATTCCATCTTGGTGCGGCCGTTGAATGGGTTCATCGAAACCAAAGTACCTTTGCGCACGCCCATCTTTTCCATAACCGAACCGGTTGCAAAATCGGGAACGTCGACTACCAGCTCTTCCATTGGTTCGAGGGTGCGGCCGTTCTCCTGCTGGAACAGTACCTGCGGGGTGGATACCTGGAACTCATAGCCCTCACGGCGCATCGTCTCGATGAGGATGGACAGGTGCATCTCGCCGCGGCCCGCAACACGGAATGCCTCGGTGGAATCGGTCTCGGATACATGCAGCGATACGTCCTTGAGTGTCTCTTTAAACAGGCGGTCGCGCAGGTGACGGGAGGTGAGGAATTTGCCCTCTTTGCCGGCAAATGGGCTGTTGTTGACCGAGAAGGTCATCTCAACGGTCGGGGCAGAAATCTTGACAAACTCCAGCGGTTCTGGCGCTTCAGGCGCACAGATGGTCTGGCCGATGGTCAGATTCTCGATACCGGAGATGCACACGATATCGCCGACGGTTGCGCTCTGTGCCTGCTGGCGCTGCAAGCCCTGGAACTCATACAGGGTAACAACCTTCGCGCGGTAGGAGACATCCGGGTTGTGGTAATCGCAGACGATGACCGGGTCATTGACGTGCAGGGTACCGCGGGAAATGCGTCCAATACCGATGCGGCCGACAAAGTCGTTGTAGTCGATCGAGGAGATGAGCATCTGGGCCGGAGCATCGGGATCGCCCTCAGGTGCCGGAATCTCCGAAAGGATGGTGTCAAACAGTGGGTCGAGGTTTTCACCGCGCTGACCCGGTACAAAGGAAGCTGTGCCCTCCTTGCCGGAGCAGTAGAGGATTTTGCTCTCCAGCTGTTCCTCATTTGCGTCCAGATCAAACAGCAGGTCATAGACCTCCTCTGTTACCTCCTCATTGCGGGCGTCTGGGCGGTCGGTCTTGTTGACGACGATGATGACCTTGTGTCCCAGTGCCAATGCCTTGGAGAGGACAAAGCGGGTCTGCGGCATCGGGCCCTCGAAGGCGTCGACCAGCAGAATAACGCCGTCTACCATCTTCAGGATGCGCTCTACCTCGCCGCCAAAGTCGGCGTGTCCAGGGGTGTCGATGATGTTGATTTTGGTACCTTTATAGTTGATGGAGGTGTTCTTTGCCAGAATGGTGATGCCTCTTTCACGCTCGAGATCACCGTTGTCCATCACACGTTCCTGCACCGCCTGATTGTCACGGAAGGTGCCACTCTGTTTGAGCATCTGGTCAACCAGGGTTGTTTTACCGTGGTCGACGTGCGCGATGATGGCGATATTTCTCAAATCGTTTCTTACCACGTCAATTTCTCCTTCTTTAAAATGCCGGATATGACCTGCGGTCAAATCCGGCGCGTTTATCCTTATCTTTTTCCGTCCTGTCGCAGCGAGAGGGCGGCAGAATTCTTCTTTCATTATAGCGCGAAAATGCAGCGGTTTCCAGCCCTTTTTAAATTTCCCTTGTATTGCATAAAGGCGGCGGTTTTCAACAAATTGTTTTTGTGGAGAATACAAAAAAACTTCCCCCTTTTCCTGTATATCCCAGACAAAAAGGGGGAGGTTTTGCAATCGTTTTTACAAGCTGCTTTCCCGGTTTTATCTTTTCTCCACCCGGGCATAACCCCACATTTTAAGAATCGTTTTACAAGCTGCCCCTGGCAGTCAAAATCTCATTGCCCCGCACAGAAAACCACCATCCCCATCGGGGAAGGTACCCCGTCGGGTGGCTCGACTACTTTGTTTGCTTCCACAGCGCACCTAGAATATCCTTGAGCACCAAAAACGCATCCAGCGCACTCAGGTGGTAGTCGTCCTGCAACCGGTTCAGCATGTCGCGCAGTGGCTGTGCATACTCCTCCACCCGCACCTGCTGGCGGTAGGTGGCAAGGATGGGATATTTTTTTGCCCACAGCTTGTTCCAATCCACCTTCTGCTGGGTTTGCTCGCTGGTATTCTCGATCACCTGTTCCAGCTGCTGCACATCGACATCAAAGTCGATCAGCTCATCCAAGGTGCAGCGGTACAAATCGGCCAGCTTTTTCGACTGGCAAATATCCGGCAGTGTCTCATCGGTTTCCCACTTCGAGATCGTCTGGCGGCTCACCCCCAGCTTTTCTGCCACTGCCTGTTGAGACAGCCCGCTTTTTCTGCGCGCATTGTATAAGTTTTCACCCAAACGCATCCTGCTATTCCTCCTGTATTGATTTTCATCGGCCACGTCCTGCCTTCTCCTTCATCTTATAAAAAAGTCGGGCAAAAAGCAACCAACCGTTCTGTTCAATTTCGCCCGTTTTCCTGACATTGCGCGCAAGAGCCAAGGCCAGCTATCCAAACATAAGATAACAGGCGCCGCTTTTGCGGCGCCTGTTATCTTACAGAAAGTATGGATTTTCATTAGACGTCTGCCGACGAGAAGGTCACGGTGTAGATGGTATTGCCTGCACCGTCCAGGTAGGTGATGACGACATCTACCACCTCATTGGAGACCGAATCCTTGACCTGAGAGGCCACTGCACCGAACGCTTCCCCGGCACTTGCCATCGAAGTTTCCAGCGCCTCGGCGTAGACTGCACGCTCCTCTTCGGTAGTCTCCGGCAGCGAAGTTACCGTGAAATCAAAATGCAGCTGGTCGCCCTGGGCATAAATCTGTACGGTATAGCCCTGCTCCTCGTATTGTGCAGCTGCGGTTTCCAGCGTCGCCTTCATCATGTCCGAATTGAGAAAATCTTCCAATGTGGGCAGCTCGCTGGAAGCTTCGGCCGATTCCTCTGCCGGCTTTTCGGTGGATTGTGGCGATGTCTCATCCGAAGCCTCTTGCGCAGTTTCCTCCTCCGGTTTTTCAGCGGATTCTTGTGCGGTTGTTTGCTCGACAGAAGTACTCTCCCCTTCGCTGGTATTCTGGGCAGATGAATCACTTCCGCAGGCACTCAGCGACAGAATCAGGCAAGCTGCAAGGATCAGGGACAAAATGCGTTTTTTCATAACAATACTCTCCTCTTTTTTGGTATTTTGTCTCACGCAGTTTACCTCTCCATTGTACATCGAACTATTCTACAATTACAAGAACATTTCCTACAATTTTCTAATATTATTTTCGGCAATTTGTAAGAAAGTGTAGGAAAACATCTCTCACTAGATAGAATTATAAAAATTTTCTGTGCACTCTCCCAGGGTTTTTCCTGCTGTACTATAAAATCCTATGGAACCAGACTTTCGCACAGGAGATTTCCCCCGTTGCTCCCGCTTTGGGGCGGTGGTATAATGGAGATATCTTTTTCGTTGGAGGTGTCTGCCATGCCCGACCGTCCCAAACGTGTCGCCGCTATCCACGATCTTTCCGGCTTTGGACGCTGCTCCCTTTCGGTCATTCTGCCCACCCTGTCGGTGATGGGCGTGCAGGTCTGCCCGATCCCCACCGCTGTCTTTTCCACCCACACAGGAGGTCTCGGAGAGGTGCAGCGCCGCGATCTGAGCGACTTCACCCTGCCGTGCCTGATGCATTACCAGCAGCTGGGGCTCCAGTTCGAGTGCGTATACAGCGGATTTTTAAGCTCGGAAGAACAGATCGACCACTGTCTCAAGTTCTTTTCCACCTACAAGGATGCCTTCGCGGTAGTCGACCCGGTGATGGGCGATCACGGCCGCCCCTACCGCACCATTACTCCGGGGATGCGCTCCCGCCTGCGGGAATTGGTGCAGGTAGCCGACGTCATCACCCCCAACCTCACCGAGGCCTGCATGCTGCTCAAAATTCCCACCTTCACCGAGGGGCTTTCCCGATCCCAGGCAAAAAGTTTGTTGGCACGCCTGAGTGAGCTGGGGCCCAACTATGTGGTCATCACCGGCGCACCGATGGCCTCGGGTAAAATCGCCAACATCGGCTTTGACCGCCAGCACAACAGCTTTTGGTACATCGACTGCGACTATGTCCCCGTCTCCTATCCCGGCACGGGAGACCTGTTTGCCAGCGTGCTCACAGGGGGCTTTCTGACCGGGGACAGCCTGCCGATGGCGATGGGGCGCGCGGCCTACTTCGTCGAGCGCTGCATCAAGACCACCTTCAGCTACTCCTCCGACACCCGCTACGGCGTCATGCTGGAAAAGGAACTGGCTGCTCTGACCAACCGCCAGAACGTCAAGGACTTCTCGTTGCTGTAACTGTTGTTGCATTTACATTCAGAAATTTGTTTATTCCGTCACTTGAAAAAGATTTGAACCCGCGTTATGATAGAGATAAAAGAATTCACAAAAGCAGAACGCATTATAATTCAATCTGTGAAATGAACATTTTCTGGAGGTAATCCTTATGAAACTGCGCCGCCATCGCTTCCTTTTCTCTACCCTACTGATGGTCCTTTGCCTTTCGCTCTCCAGCTGTACTGCCGCGGGATTTGTCCTCCAAAGCGACACCACTTGGGGAGAGCTGTTTCGGCACTTTGACAGCGAGGAATTTTCTGAACTTGATCCTCAGCTGCAACAGATGATGGATCAAGCCGTCCTCTCACAGGAGGTGGTGCAAAATCCGGCGCAGAAGGTTTCTTCCTGGGACTCGGTCGCGCCAATCTACCCATCCAAGGACAACGAGCAAGCTCAACAAATACTGGAAAACGCGATCTACTCCTTAGCGGAGGGGATGCTAAATGAGGGCAGTGCACTAGACCCACGCCTGATCTCCTTTGCATTATTTACCTACCCCACAGACGAAGAGGATGCGATCTCCTATTCTACCCAATTCAGCACCTTTGTCGAGTGCCCGGGTGCCTGTGTGCTGATCGCTTTGCAGGACAACGAGAGCGGAGAATGTATTGCCTTTGATTGTTCAGATGATGTCCTGTATAGGCCAAAAGAGGAATATACTTCTTCGCAAATTGTTGTAGATAACGATTTTGAAGATCTCAAACCCAACCATGAATATACGATTAAAGCCCGCGCCTTCGTCCTCCCGCCGGAGGGCAGGACCATTGATGGCACTCTGTACACCGAGGCAAGCCTTACTGCCCTGTAAGTAATATCTGAAAAATATACCTGTGATGGCAAGGACGCCTTTATCAAGGAGCTGGAGCGCAGAGCGCTCTCCTTCTATGCAGTGCACGAAAAGGGTTCTTTTACCGTAACATAAACTTTGGGGAGACAGCTTTGCTGTCTCCCCAAAGTTGCCTTTACCGGCCCTTTTTGAGCCGGTCTTTGGCCTGCTGCACCGTCTCTCCATCCCGCGTCAGGTACGCCCCGACAAAGCGGTCCTCTATCTTCTCATACGCCCCGACAGTCCGGTCCTGCACCTTTGCAAAGGCCCCGGTCACCGCCGCAGCAATTCGCTCATTTGCTTTGATCCATTTGGAAGCAGCCATTCTCTTTTCCCCCTTGCATTTATTGTTTTATTCCCTTGGTCAGCGGAATCAGGCACAGCAATGCCACAATGCCGAGCATCCCTACCACAATGCCGGTGACCATCTGTTCCCAAACGGTGACAAAGCACATCCCGACACCCAATCCTAGGGCACCGACGATGGCAACCAGCGCCGTCAACACAGCCTTTCCCGACAGGTGCAGCGGCGCTTTGTGCTCCATCCGCCGAAAGACCACTACCGTCACCATGAGCAGCAGCACGCCCACAACGCCGAGCACCACTCCAGGCCCAAACGCGCCCCACTCTTCAATCAGCGCCATGCACATCCCCAATGCAAACAACATTCCGCCCGCTGTACCGAGCACCATAGCTACAAAACTACTTTTTTTCATCGTTCGTTCCTCCTTTTGATTGTCCCAACACTTGTTGTTTTTTTCTGGGTATAGTATACTCTGGCTGGAGGACAAAAAACAATCCTCAATTTTGCAACATCTGTTGGGATAAACAGTTTTGTGCGGCAAGCGCAAAAAAGGAGGTCTTTTTAGAATGAACAAACCCAACAACAAGCGCAAAAAAGAATCGGTAGCGCGCATCGAGGACGCCCTCTTTGAACTGTTGCAGGACAGGCCGCTGAATCGGGTGAGCGTCGCTGCGCTGTGCAAGCGGGCAAGTCTCAACCGATCCACCTTCTACGCAAACTACGCCGACATCTATGCGTTGGCCGACTCCATCCGCGACAAGCTGCAAAAAAGTCTCTCGGAGCTGTACCAGTGTCAGACCATCCAAAGCTCCAACCGTCACGACTACCGCAAGCTGTTCGAGCACATCTATGAAAACCAGACTTCCTATCGCCTCTATTTTCAGCTCGGGTATGCCAATCAGGACAGCCTGCGCAACCACCCCTACGACACTGCCCTAGCCGAGCAGCTGTTTCAAAACCGCTTCATCGACTACCACCGGGAATTCTTCTTCGGGGGGCTCAACCGAATCATCCAGTACTGGCTGGAAAATGGCTGTCGGGAAACGCCCGACGAACTCGTGGAAATTCTGCAAAGCGAGTACCGGGTGCGCTGAGCTTTTTCCAGTTTTTTTGCGTTGCCAAGGGGGCGGGAGCCTGCTATAATGGGTATACAAATTGCGATATTTGTAAATCCAATGAGAAAGGAAGGTACCGCCATGCCAAACTCCGACAAGCAGACCCTCTCCGGGCAACCGCAAGAACCGGTGCGCGAACTGCTGCAAGAGCAGTCCGAGGACCTCAAAAGATACATCGACCGCAAGCATCGGGAGATGGAGGAGCTGATCGCCGAAAGCGAAGGCCGCCTCTCCGAGCAGCTGCGGGAACACAGCCGCTAGTCTGGCTCCCGACATCTCTGTCCAGCAGGTGGTACAGCGGGAAATTTTGCGTTCATCCGCCCTCTAACTCCCTGCCGGTCAGCAAAGCTTTGTCCAACCCCGTTGGTCCAATTCTCTATGCCGCGATCCCGTGGCGGCCATCTTCATCAAAGTTTCATCCACAACAGCCGAAGGTTCTGCCATGAGGCCGCTCGACGTGCTTACGCATGTGCGGAAAATTGGCAGTAAATTTATCCTGGGTACCCTTCGGACAAGACCACTCCGGCGCTTTCCAGTCAAAACAAAAGCACTGGGCACCACCCGCAGGTGCAGGCGGCCGCAACGCTGACGCTTTTGCGCCGATTTAAAAAAATGCCACTACAAAGGGGAGCCTTTGCGCTGGATTGCGCAAAGGCTCCCCTTGTTTTGTCGTGTGCTATTTGATAAAAAAGGTGTAGACCGCATCACACAGCAACAGCAGCGCGATCGCCCCGGAGACAATCGCCAGCGCCCGACGGCTCAACACGCCGGTCACCTTCTCAAAGAAGGGCTGGAAGAGATACAAAAAGAGCAGCCCTCCTATGCCAAAGCGAATGCTGGGATTGAGGGCAATCCTGCCCTCAAACTGGATGGCAAAGCGGGTGTAGTCCCATTGCCATCCTCCAACGGTATACTCCATGATGTAGCTGGCAATCAGCTCCACCAGCGTGGCAATCCCCATCACCCCAACAAAAACCAGCACTGGGGTGATATTTCGCTTTCCAATGCAGATCCTTCGCCTCTTGAGCCAGCTCAATGAGGCAATCAGCAACAGTGTGCCAAAGCCGTACACCACACAGTACGGCCCCTGCAACACGCCGCGATTAGAAAACCCCCAGCGATAGACCACCACTTCCAAAAAGACCTCATACAGCCACCCGATGACCGAGTACAAAAAGAAATAGATCACTGCTTTTTCAATGCGTACCAGCCATTCTCCTCGTGCACCGCTGTACATCCAACGCACCTCCCGCTCTGTTTTAGAACATTGTATCACATCGCGGGGAAAAATACATCCCGTTTAGAAAATTTTGCGCTCACTACGCGGCTTCCTGCAGCGCATCCGGCTGTTGTGCAGGGAAACTGCCGTCCCCATTTAAAAAATCTTGCAGCGTCTGCGCCAGCTCTTCGAGGGCACCCTCTGCAAAAGGAGAGGTCAAGCCCACCCCGTCGAGCACCGACAAAAAGCTCTCGCCCGCGTCCTGCGTCACCAGCGCATCATAGCATTGCAGCGCATCGGAATAGTCCTGCAAGCCCAGAGACAAAAACTGCATGGCGACGCATCCGGACAGCGCATAGTCGATGGCGTAGAAGGGGCTGTCGAAGTACTGATTGGTGGTAAACCAACTTTTCGAAAAGCTGTCCATATCGTATCGACCACCAGTCCATATTCCTCAGCAAGTGAAGCGTACAGTTCGTTGAGCTGGTCTAATGTGAGGTTGTCGCTCGCATAGACCACCTCCTGAAATTCGTCGTTGAGGGCCGCCGTCAAAATTCCCGCCGCTACGGTATAGACGTCATACCGGCGGGCTGTGCCAGCCTGATCGCCATAAAAGGCCTCGTAGTAAGGCATGGTGAGAATCTGCATGGCCTGGGAGTGGATCTCACAGACATCCATGCTGCGCCCCTCCTCCCGGGAGCCCTGCTCTAGCTGCCGCCACATGGCATAACAGTGCCCAAACTCATGGGAGAGGCTGAACACGTCCTGTGAGCTGCCGTCCATATTGGCAAACAAAAAGGGAGTGTTCAGCGAGTAGAGCATCGTGCTGAAGGTGACATTGGCCTTGACTGCCGAGGGAGCCGCATCGATCATCTCGTGGGACAACAGATAGGTGTAACACTCCCCTGTCCGCTCGGACATCTGCTCATAGACATCCTGCAGGTTTTGCAGTGTCTGCTGCCAACCGCCCTGCGGGTCGGGAGCTTCCTCCTCCAACAGGTAGACTACACCCGGGCTCTCACGGCTCTCGGCGCGGTCATAAAAGTCCTGCAAATAGGAGCGGTAGATCGGGACCAGCGTCTGCTTGAGCTGCTCTCGAAATTGCTGGATGTCTTCCCGATCGTATCCCACCCGCAACATCTCCAGATCGGCCATCTGGGTATAGCTGTCGTAGCCCAGCGCCTGCGCCATCTGGCGGCGCAGCGAAACCAACTCCCGATAAAGTTCTCCTAGTTGTTGATTATATTTATCTATAAACTGATTGTAATACGCTTCCTTCGCCTGCGGCTCAAGAGAAGAGTAGGTTTGCTCCCCTTCTGGGGTGGTGACGGTGGCTGCGGCATATTCGGAATAATACTGGGCCTCCAGCTGTTTTTCCTGCTCTTGCAGCGCTAAAATCTCCTGTGAGCTGGCGCTTGCGCTCATTTGCAGGTCCTCGGTCGCGCTCTCCCCGAAGATGTCCTGTGTCATTGAACCAAAGCGCGACTGCTCAATCGTCTCAAACAATTCGTTATAGCGATTTTGGATGCGGGCATCCCAGGTATTGAGGTACTCCATCTCCTCGTTGTAAAAGGAATCGCTCATGTCGGCGTAGTTGCGAATCTGCGCTATGGTCATCCTGCCGTAAAATTCTTCGGTTGCCTGGCTGATCTTGCGCAGGGAGAACAACAGACCAAACGGCAGCCAGTCCTCCTGTGCCTGTTGACTGGCCTGGTCAATCAGGTCGAGCACTGCCTGCCCATCCGGGCGCTGGTACTCCACCTGCGAAAAGCGCAGCGAGGTGGGGGAATACTCGCTGGGTGCACAGCCACAAAGGGTGAGACTCAGCGCCAAAACCACCGCCAAAAGTTGTAAAACAGGTTTTCTTAAACGATCGAACAAGATTTCCCACATCCTTCCTGTCTTTCAGTATAGCATACGCCGGGAAGGAAAATGCAAACTTTCCGAAAACAAAAAATTGTTTTTGCCATCCAAAATCTTCAAGGTGTAACTTTGCTCGCTGCGCGGCAAAATAAAAACGATGCCGCAATCAACGGCAAATTTAAGTCAGGAGTGATCGATATGCCTATGAATTTACCCACCATTTTAACCGGTGCAGCGATGACTGCCGCCGTCGGCACCGCAGCGTATATGATGACCGGCAAAAAGAAGAACACCGCAAAACAGCTCAAGAAAAAGGCCGGCAAAGCCGTGCAGGCCGTCGGAGATATTGTCGAGAGCATTTCGAGCATTATGGGTTAACAAAAAGGGGCGCGGAAAAATTTTCCGCGCCCCTTTTGCCCTTTGTGCATCCAACAGTTTACCCCTCATCCAACCAGAAAGCTCCGTTCTCGGCCACCTGTGCGAGGGTGCGGCGGCACTCCCTCCAGTCGGGGAAAAACCGCTCGACTTCCCGCCAAAACTGTGCGCTGTGGTCGTGGTGCAAAATATGGCACAGCTCGTGCACCACAACATAATCCACGCAGTGTTCCGGGGCCAACATCAGCCGCCAACTAAAGTTGAGGCTGTTTTTGCCTGAGCAGGAACCCCAGCGCCCTCTGGCTCCGTTGACGCGCAGCCCGGTCGGCTGGACCCCCATTCTTTGTGCATAAAAGGCCACCCGTCGCTGCAACTCCCTGCGTGCAATGTCGCGGTAGAGCAGCTGCGCTGCAGCGCGCAGCGACGGCTCATCTCCCTGTGGCAGATAAAAGACGCCGTCCTTCTCATACGGTTTGCCCCCCTGCACAAAACACAGCGGAAAGAGCGCTCCAAACAGCGGGAACTTTCCCTGCGAAAGAGAAAAACTCTCTTTTTGATGCTGCCTCTGTTCCATTCGCTGCTGCTGCAGGAGAATCCACCCCTCTTTTTGCTGCAAAAAGCGCTCGATCTGCCCTTTTGCCAGTCGCAGCGGTGCACGCACCACAACAGTTTGGTCCGGTTGCACCTGAATGACCAGCGTCCGGCGCTTGGCACGGATGAGCGTATATTCTACCATCCGGTATTTTCCCCCTTTCCTTCATGCAAAACGATTAATTTTCCCCCCGCAAATTCATATCTTTGACGATTTTGATCCTCGGCCCACCATTCGACATTGTTAAAGTATTGACAAAATAAAACGGCTGAATATAATAGGGGGCAGAAGGTTGATAAAAAATTAACCAAGTACAAAGACGTCACCAACACACACAAGATAAATGTTGTTTTATTGATTGGGAGGCATCATTATGGCTAGATTTACTTTACCAAGAGACTTGTATCACGGCAAGGGAGCACTGGAAGCGCTGAAAACCCTCGACGGAAAACGCGCCATCGTCGTAGTCGGCGGCGGCAGCATGAAGCGCTTTGGATTTTTGGACAAGGTATGTGACTACCTCAAAGAGGCTGGCATGGAAGTTTGCGTATTTGAGGGTGTCGAGGCAGACCCGTCGGTAGAGACGGTCATGAAGGGCGCCGAAAAGATGCGCGAGTTCCAGCCAGACTGGATCGTATCGGTTGGCGGCGGCTCTCCGATCGACGCGGCCAAAGCGATGTGGGCCTTCTATGAATACCCGGACACCACCTTCGAGCAGCTGTGCATCCCATTCAACTTCCCGAAGCTGCGCACCAAAGCCAGATTCTGTGCGATTCCTTCCACCTCCGGCACCGCTACCGAGGTCACTGCATTCTCGGTCATCACCGATTACCACAAGGGCGTAAAGTACCCGCTGGCCGACTTTAACATCACCCCAGATGTGGCGATTGTCGATCCATCTCTTGCCGAAACCATGCCAAAGAAGCTGACCGCTCACACCGGTATGGACGCCATGACCCACGCCATTGAAGCGTATGTCTCCACCCTGCACTGTGACTACACCGATCCTCTTGCGCTGCACGCCATCAAGATGATCAGCCGCGACCTGGTCAACAGCTACAACGGCGACATGGAAGCCCGCGACAACATGCACAATGCACAGTGCCTGGCAGGCATGGCCTTCTCCAACGCGCTGCTCGGCATTGTCCACTCGATGGCCCACAAGACCGGTGCAGCTTTTAGCGGCGGCCACATTGTACACGGCTGCGCCAACGCGATGTACCTGCCAAAGGTCATCCAGTTTAACCGCAAGAACCCGGAGGCAGAGAAACGCTACGGCGAGATCGCTGCATCCCTTGGCCTTGCTCCAACCTCTGACGCGCTGATCGCCCGCATCCAGGAGATGAACCGTCAGCTGGACATCCCGACCTGCATCCGCGATTATGAGGGCGGCATCATCGATGAAAAAGAGTTCCTCGAAAAGCTGCCACAGGTAGCAGAGCTCGCTGTCGGCGACGCCTGCACCGGTTCCAACCCGCGCCCGATCACCCCGGCCGAGATGGAAAAACTGCTCAAATGCTGCTTCTACGACGAGCAGGTTGACTTCTAAACCGATAATTTCTCTTTGATTGTTTTTCTTCTTGCAAAAGGAGCTGCCCATAAGGGCAGCTCCTTTTTTTATCGTCCTCTTGGATGCAGGGGCCGTGTCTGCCGGCAGTCCGGGAAATTGGGGCACCCGTAAAATTGTTGTCCCGCATGTGCGCCGCGGGTCGCAGTGCGCAACACCATCGGGATTCCACAGTCCGGGCAGATGGGCGGCTGCTGCGGCTCGGACGGCTCATCTTCCAAGACAAGCAGGTCCTGGCACAAAAAGGAGCACAGTTCATTTAGCTCTTTTGCCCCGTAGCTTTTGCGGCAGGGGATGTGGAAGAGCGCAAGCCCCGCCTTTGCAAAGGCCTTATCCATAAAGGCGTCCCTGCGGCGGCGGTCTGCACGCTCATGGGAACGATCGTCCAGCTCCACTGCACATAAAATCTGCATCGTCTGCCGGTCACACAGCACAAAGTCGACGTGCTTTTGGGAAATCCAGTTGAAGTACCGCTGCCGGTTGCGCCGCACATTGGCCTTCACCCGCAGCACCTCGCGCACGGCAGGTTTGGGGCAGATGACAATATCTTCCCCTACAAGGGCGTCCAGCACATCAAAGAAGGCCTTTTCCGCCGGGCTCAAGAAAAATTGCTGCCGTTCATAGGGAGCGCGGCTAAAGGGGTTGGCATGGCGCAGCGCGCGCCACACCAACACAAGCAGCAACACCACCGCCGCGATCAGCACAAGATATGGCCAGTGTTCCAAAAGTCCTTTCCTTTCTGTATTCCTTGTGGGGGGATACCCGTTGCAAGGAAGCGCCCTTTAGCTGACAATATGCCGAATGTAATCGACTACGCCGATGTCCTTGCCGTTGCGGCGATAAACGCGCGGCACCCGCTTGCCGATGACACACATCGTCTCATAGTGCACCGTATCGGTCATCGACGCGATCTCCTCCATCGTGATCCGTTGGCCGTTTTCCTCGCCCACAATGGTGATCTCCATTCCGTCGCTCAGATCCGGGATGCCGGTGACGTCCAACAGCAGCTGATCCATGCAGACCCGACCTACAATATTGGCAAAGTGTCCATTCACCAGCATCCGTCCCCGGTTGGACAGGCTGCGGTGGTAGCCGTCTGCATACCCGATCGGCACCGTGGCCACCACCATGTCGTGCGAAGCGGTAAAGGTGCGGCCATAGCTGAGCTTGGTGCCCGCCTTAACCTGCTTTAACATCGAGATGACCGAGCGCAGCTCCATGGCGGGCTTGAGGTCAATTTTGCCCTCACACGCTTTGTCCGGGACCAGACCGTAGATCAGGATGCCTGCCCGCACCATGTCCAGATGGTATTCTGGATAGTTGACAATGCCGCCGCTGTTGCAGCAGTGGCGGATGGCAAAGTGTACTCCGCGGCGCTGCAACTGGTCGCACACCTTCATGAACAGCTCGTATTGGCCGCGCGTGTAGGCGATGGACTCCTCGTTGTACTCATCCGAGCTGGAAAAATGGGTAAAGATGCCGTCGCAGCGCAGGTTCGGGAAGGAGCAAACCTCTGCGATTTCCTCCACTGCCTCCTGCAGATCCTGCTGGGCTTCAAAACCGATGCGGCCCATACCTGTGTCCACCTTGATGTGACAGGCCACCGTCACGCCCATGTGCTGCGCCTGCTGTTGCAGCTTTTTTGCATATTCCAGCGAAAATACTGCCTGGGTAATATTGTACTCACACAGCTCTTTTGCCTTGTTGGGCGGGGTGGTGCCCAAAATCAGAATCGGGTGATAGATGCCCTGGGTGCGCAGCGACATGGCCTCGTTCAGGTTGGAAACGGCAAACCAGTTGACCCCCAACCGCACCAGCTCATCGGCGATGTATTTGTCTCCATGGCCGTAGGCGTCTGCCTTGACGACACCCATAATCATGCAGCCCGGCTTTAACTTCTCTTTGATCGAACGAATGTTATAGTCTATACAATCCAGGTCGACGACCGCCCAACTGCGGCGCAAAAAATCAACCATCCTGTTTTCCTACCTTTCCTGTGCCAATCCACACAAAGCTAGGCTTTTTCTGCGGCAGCCAAATTTTTCCTGCCGGTTTAAAGGGCGCGCTTTGCGGCACATACTATAACTATACATGAATTGCGCGCAAGATACAATAAAAAGATCCAATAAATTTTCGATTCCCGCGCAAACGAAAGGAGACTTTTTGCAGATGACAAAACAGGAGTACGCTTTATGGACCCAGCAGGAATCCCCTCGCTCAAAGGGACCGCTCAACATTGCCAAAGCGTTTGTCGCCGGGGGAATTGTCTGCGCCATCGGCCAGCTGCTCATCTTCTTTTTTGAGAGCCGAGGCGCTGGGGAAAATGCCCCTGTCTTCGCTTCGATGTGCCTGATTGTGCTGTCGGCGGTGCTGACCGCGCTCAATGTTTACGACAACATTGCCAAACACGCCGGAGCCGGGACACTGGTGCCCATCACCGGCTTTGCCAACTCGATGGTCAGTGCGGCGATGGAGTTTAAAACGGAAGGATTTATATTGGGACTGGGCGCCAAGGTATTCTCCATCGCGGGCCCTGTCATCGTCTACGGCATCACCGCGTCGGTCCTTTACGGCGTTGTGTTGACTTTGATTGGATAAGGGGGGAAAAAGATGGCAAGACGTGTCGGAAGAAATACGCTGATTCTCTCCTCCTCGCCCAGCGTGCTGGGATTTGCCGCAGTGGGCGCCAAAAAGGAGAAGGAGGGACCCTTAGCAGACTACTTTGACCTGCTTTCGGACGACTCCTCCTTTGGGGAAAAGACCTGGGAAAAGGCAGAAACGCTCATGCAGCAAAAGGCCATCTACCTTGCGCTGCAAAAGTGCGGGGTACAGCGCGAGCAGATCGACCTGCTATTTGCCGGTGACCTGCTCAATCAATGCATCAGCTCTGCATACTCCTCCCGCGAGATGGAGATCCCCTTTTTAGGGCTATATGGCGCCTGCTCCACCATGGCTGAGAGTTTGGGTCTTGCGTCGATGTTTGTGGAGGGGGAACTTGCCAACCTGTGTTTGGCGGCGACCTCCTCACACTTTTGCTCGGCGGAAAGACAGTTTCGCTTTCCGCTGGAATATGGCGGCCAGCGTCCCCCAACCTCCCAGTGGACGGTGACCGGTGCCGGCGCCTGCGTTGTCGGCAAAAGCTGTCAGCCGCCCTACGTGCGGGCTGTGACGGTGGGAACGGTATCCGATCTTGGCATTTCGGACATCAACAACATGGGAGCGGCCATGGCTCCGGCGGCGGCGCGCACCCTGTGCCAATATTTTTCCGATACCGGCCACAAGCCGGAGGACTTTGATCTGATCCTCACCGGAGACTTGGGCTTCATCGGCAGCCGGCTGCTTGAGCGGCTCATGCAGCAGCAGGGGCTGCCGATGGCACAGCTGCACAACGACTGCGGACTGATGATCTACGACCGCCTCAAACAGGACGTCCATGCGGGCGGATCCGGTTGCGGATGTGCGGCCTCGGTGCTCTGCTCCTTCATTCTCCCCCAGATTGCCTGTCACCGTCTCAAAAACGTGCTCTTTATGGCTACCGGCGCGCTGATGAGCCCCACCAGCGTACAGCAGGGGGAGAGCATCCCGGGCATTGCGCACCTGCTGCACCTCTCCGACCAGCCAAATCCAAAGGAGGGATTGTAAATGGATATTCCCATGCTCATCAAAGCCTTTGTTGTGGGGGGACTGATCTGCGCTGTTGGACAGGCCCTCATCGACTACACCAAGCTCACCCCTGCGCGCATCCTGGTTTCCTTTGTGGTGATGGGGGTGGTGCTGGGCGCACTGGGATTGTATCAGCCTTTAATCGAATTTGCCGGCGCTGGAGCAACGGTGCCGCTGACCGGCTTTGGCGCAACTCTGGCCAAAGGTGTGCGCGAAGCGGTGGCGCAGGACGGGCTGTTCGGTGCGCTGACCGGTGGGTTTAAAGCCTGTGCCGGCGGCATCACACTGGCGATTGTAGCTGCGCTGGCCGCTGGAATATTCAGCAAGTCCGCCGAAAAATAGCAAAACGCTGTGCTGTTTTATCCTTGCAAAAAGGAGCAGGCTTTATGCCCTGCTCCTTTCTTTTTTCTGTGCAAACAGTTTCCCAAATATCCAGTGGGTAAAGGGAGCTGCCACATACATATTCCAGAAAAATGCCATTGGGAGATTTTTCATTGTGGTTCCCAACCAGATTGCCGGCAATTGGGTCACCGGTTCTCCCCCCAAAACAACCTGATAAAGGATCGATGCAGCTAAACTCATGCTTGGACACATGACGATGACCGTGCCGGCCTGCCGCAAAATACGGCAGATATACGGGTTATCCTTTTCAGGGTCACAGTGACGTGCCGCAAAGGCCGCTCCCAAACGCTCTCCCCAGAGACTGGAAAACAAGATGACCAATAATCCCATGAAAGCGGACTCCCGCAGAGCCTCCAGAAAGATGCTGTTAGTCAGGTTGCTAAAGCCCCCAACCGTTAGGTTGATTCCCTGTTTGATCGCTATATTGTAGATTTCCATTCCGTAAGCCATTGCATAGGCCATGATAATTCCAAAGATAACCCGCTGTTTTTTGTGGCATTGCAAATTCCTCCCTTTTGTTGCACAAAAAAACGTGCAGCTTTCAACTGGATTTACGCCATGAAAGCTACACGTTCCTCTGTATCTTACCAAATTACAGGAGAAAATTCAAATGGCAATTCTGTACAAATTTTTCCGATTTTGCGTTCCCTTATCTTTCCAGAAAAAGCGTTTGCCTTTTGATTGTGCGCCGCTACTAGACAACGCAACAGACTAAGTTAGCCCTTGTCAATCTCTCTGCTGTTTGCTGCGCTTCACATACAAACTCAGGATACCGACCTGGGTTTTTGCATCAGGAATTTTTCCGCTCTGTACCATAGCCAACGCCTCATCAAAGGGCACACGCAGCACATCCAAAAATTCTCCCGGGTCCAGATGCTGCTGGGTCTGATGCAGACCCTGTGCGGTGTAGACGTGGATAATCTCGCTGCAATAACCCGGTGTGGGGTACAGCTCGGTCAGCTTTTCAAACTGGTCGGCAACGCAGCCGCACTCCTCCTGCAACTCGCGAATGCCGCACTCGCGCGGGTCCTCGCCGGGCTCCATCTTGCCGGCGGGCAGTTCGAGAATCTCCTTGCCGTAGGGGTAACGAAACTGCCGTACAAGCAAAATGCGGTCCTCTTCATCAATTGCCGCGATACACACGCCACCGTGGTGCAGCACCAATTCGCGGGTGGACTGTTTGCCGTTTTCCAGCTCTACAGTGTCCTTGCGCACCTCGATGATGCGCCCTTTAAAGAGGGTGTTCGTTTGCAGCGTCTTTTCGGTATGTGCCATCGTTTTCACACTCCTTGTCAGATAAAACAAAATCCACAGACCAATCTGGCCTGTGGATTCTGGAATAAAATTATCCGGATAATTTTATTTTGCGTTAAAGTGAATGCAATTAAGCCTTTAGGCAAAATATGCGCAAAAACTACTTTGCAAGCGTAGCAAGAGTGGATTTCTTTCTGGCTGCGCAGTTTTTGTGGATAATTCCCTTTGCACAGGCCTGGTCAATCTTTTTAACAGCAGCCTTTACCAGAGCGTCTTTGTTCTCAGCATTGGCAGTGATCGCAGCGTTTGCCTGTTTGATCACGGTCTTAAGATTGGTTCTGTAAGCTTTGTTGCGAGCCTCTCTTTTTGCCTGAACAAGAACTCTCTTCTTGGCGGATTTAATGTTTGCCATTCTAAAACACCTCCTATTCCATCTTGACAGTACACTCAATTTTACCACCATTTTACCCAAAAATCAACCTCTTTACGCGGATTTGTGAATTTTGCTTGTTTTCCTCCATAAAGCCCGGTTGATATTCGGCCACTATTCCCAGCTTTTGTGCTCTTTCTGACCGCCCTGGCATAAATAACCCCCGCTCTTCCCATCCTGCTAGTGAAATCAACTATCCTCTTTACCGAAAGGAGCGCTCCTTTATGCCATTTTCTCGCTTTCCCCGAACCGACCTTGCACTGGAACTTGCCGCACCTTTTGTGCGCGAAAATAAGCTGCCCCAGGGTCTGCGCGTACAGACCTGGCGCCGCGGCGCAGTGGAGATCACCTGTGTCCATATCGAGTCCCCTGAGGCCTCCCAGCGGCTGCAAAAGCCGTTTGGCCGCTACATTACCATCCAGACACCCCCGCTGTCCAACAGCCTGATGGACCCGCAGGAGGAGATCAACGCCGCTGCGGACTGCATCCGCAAGCTGCTGCCCGAAGAAGGAGAGGTGCTGGTAGTGGGGCTTGGAAACAAATCCATCACCCCCGACGCCCTCGGTCCACAGGTCATCGAGCGAATCTTGGCCACCCGACACCTTGGAAAGGATCTTGCCCGCTCCATTGGGCTGGACCAGCTGCGCGGCACCGCCGCCATCGCCCCCGGCGTGATGGGACAGACCGGCGTTGAGACCGGAGAGATTGTGCTCAGCCTGGTCAATTTCCTGCGCCCCGCCGCCGTCATCAGCGTGGATGCGCTGGCTGCACAGGAATATAGCCGCTTGGGCTGCACCATCCAGATTGCCGACTCGGGCATCTCCCCCGGATCGGGGGTTCAGAACAGCCGCAAGGAGCTGAGCTTTCGCACCCTCGGCATACCGGTTATCTCGATCGGAGTGCCCACCGTCATCGACGGCGCGACATTGGCAACGCAGGTGACCGGAAAGGAGGACGCTCCGCTGGACTCCAACGCTGCGCGCGCGATGGTTACTCCCCGCGAGATCGACCGGATGATTGGCCATGCCGCAAAGTTTATCTCCCTGGCTATCAACAAGGCCCTCTATCCACAGCTGAGCCTAGAAGAGATCAGCTTCCTGTGCGCCTGATTTTCCTGCGCACAAAACCTCCCTACGTCTATTTTTTCCTCTCTGCGCATAAGGATAAACCGGTATCACTTTGCATCAACGGCGCGGAGGTTAAAAGAGAATGGGACGATTTTCCAGCAAAAAAACAAAAAGGAGCTTGCGCAATTGCATCCTCTGGGGGCTGCTGGCCGCGGCAGCAGTCCCCGGTGTACTCTCCACCGCGGTTTTATACGATCAAGCGCGCCAGTCTATCTCCAGCTTTGCAGCCAATACAGCCGTCTTTTCTGCACTGTATGCGGTGCCGGACCAGGGATTGGGGCAACTGGAGAACCGCTTCTCCGACCAAACTGCTCCGGAACAGCCCTCTGAATCCTCCCCTGCACCCTCCACTGTGCAAGAGGGCCCCCAGCAACCTGCCGCTACAGAAGAAAAAACGGAACCCGAACAGGAGCCATCCCCCTCGCAAACAGCAGATCAGCCCGATGAGCCTGCCGCCGACGCTCCAAGCAGCAGCGAACCGCCCGAGGACTACAGCATCCCAGAGGAGTATCAGGGTCCGATCATTGAGGAGGATCTATCCGGCAGCACGACCGGAAATTCGCTGACCTTTGGGGCAGGAATCATCAAAAACAGCACCGAGCTGAGCAACGACGAGTTGCAGACCTATCTACAGGCCGACAACCCCATCCAGATTACCGACGACGGCCCACAGGTACTGATTATGCACACCCATGCCACCGAGAGTTTTGAGCCGTACGATACCGACATCTATGACACCCGACACACCTGGCGCACCACCGACAACACCCAAAATATCGTCGCGGGAGGTGAAGTGATGGCCGAAGCGATCCGCTCCTACGGCATAGAGGTGCTGCACGACGAGACCCAGCACGACTACCCCTCCTACAACGGTTCCTATGAGCGCAGCGCTGTCACGGTGCAGGAATATTTGGAGAAGTACCCCAGCATCAAGGTGGTGCTCGACGTCCACCGAGACGCTGTACAGCGGGATCAGACACTCGTAAAGCCGGTGACCGAAATTGACGGGCGCAAGGCCGCACAGCTGATGATTATTGCCGGCTGCGACGACGGCACGATGAATATGCCCAATTGGAGCAAAAATTTTCGCTTTGCCGCCGGCATGCAGGACGCCATCGAGAGCCGCTATGCGGGCCTAACCCGACCGGTTTACTTCTGCTATCGAAAGTATAATCAAGATTTGACCACCGGTTCGCTGCTTTTGGAAATCGGCTCCCACGGCAACACCCTGGAAGAGGTGCTGTACACCGCGCAGTTAGCCGGTGACGCCATCGGCAGCTACCTACAGAGCCTGCAAGGATAAAGAATAATCGCGATAAATAAAATCAATCCCTTTTGGATGCGCTGATAAAAAAGGACGATTGGACTTTTCCCCTTGTCTATATTATAATCATTCATGGAACAATTCCTCTTGTTTCCATACGCTTTATGCCATCTTCAAACTCTCATATAAACCTTAAACTGAGAAAAAAGCCTGCTTTCTTTCGAAAGCAGGCTTTTTTCTCTATTTGGGTTCCAGCTCTTTTTGATTTTCCTTTTTTTCTCCCAGCTTTTTGTGCACCAATACGCCGATCACGCTCACACATCCCGTTATGACAAAGATCACCGCTGTGGTTTTAAAATCTCCGTCAATGAGCGAAGCCCCCGCCAAAGTAGAACTGAGGATGGAAGGAAGCCTTGCCACCGTGGCGATGAGAAAAAATCGCAAGGGGTTGAGCTTGACAAATCCTGCCGCCCAGGTCAACAGGTCCTTGGGGGTACCGGGAATAAAAAACAGCAGGAAAGAAATTCGCTCAAAGCGCTTCTCGTCCTTGAGCAGCCACAAATTTTGAAACTTGTCCGGGTCCATAAAGATGGAAACAATCGGCATACCCAGCCGCCGCACCAACAGATAGACGATCAGCGACCCGATCAAGATCCCCAGCATACAGCTGAGCGTCCCCCACAGCGGCCCATACAACAGCCCCGCCATGATTTCTACCGGCTCTCCGGGCACCATTGCGACCACGACCTGCAATACCTGAATCCCCAAAAAGGCAAGCCATCCCCCCAGCCCCAGCGATTGCAGCTGCTGCTGAAACTGCATGCGCGCCTGCGGATCAGAGAGCGCAAGCACCTTGGGCACTGCCAGAATGGTGATGGGAATAAATGCCAAAAATATAAGTGCCGACAAGATCAGGCGCATCCATTCTGCCCCTTTGACCGGCAAGTCCTTCTTCACGCCTTTTTCCTCCTTTTTGCTCCGTCCACCGACGAAGGCAATTCCTTTTTTTATAATACCAATTCTACAAGGCTTGTCAACATTCCTTTATGAAGGGACTGAAAATTTTCCTATAAAGTCTTGGAAGATGTGACAGCGGTGCAAATTTATAGTATAATCTGCTTGAAAGCCCGTGGAGCTTTTCTCCTACAATTACCAAACGACTTGGCCGCACAAAATCCTTCACGCACCTTGCGGCCGCAAGGAGGCATTTTATGAAACTGATTTCCTGGAATGTAAACGGCCTGCGCGCCTGTGCAGGCAAAGGTTTTTTTGACTTTTTTAAAGCAGAGGATGCCGACATCTTCTGCCTTGGGGAAACCAAGATGCAGCCGGGCCAGGCTGACTTTCTCTTTGAAGGCTATCACGAATACTGGAACAGCGCAGAAAAGAAGGGCTATTCCGGTGTGGCGGTCTTTACCAAAAAAGAGCCACTGAATGTTAGCTACGGCTTAGGCATCGACCAGCACGACCATGAGGGTCGCGTCCTGACGCTGGAGTACCCAGACTTTTATCTGGTCAACGTCTATACCCCCAATTCTCAAAACGAGCTGGCCCGGCTAGACTACCGGATGCAGTGGGAGGACGATTTTCGCAGCTATGTCTGCGGGTTGGACCAGAAAAAGCCGGTCATTATCTGTGGGGACATGAACGTAGCGCACCAGGAAATCGACCTGAAAAATCCCAAAACCAACCGGCGGAACGCCGGATTCACCGACGAGGAGCGCCAGAAGATGACCGAACTGCTGGCGGCGGGATTTACCGACACCTTCCGCGCGCAACACCCCGATGCAACCGGAATCTACTCTTGGTGGAGTTACCGATTCAAAGCCCGCGAAAAGAACGCCGGATGGCGCATCGACTATTTCCTGGTTTCCAACCGCATGATGGACAAGGTAACCGACACAAAAATCTACACCGAAGTAATGGGAAGCGACCACTGTCCGGTCGAATTAGAAATTGCACTTTAGCCAACAAAAGCGCTAAAATTTTGTCGGTTTTGAGCATTTACAAAATCGTGCTTATTTCCTATAATTTACTTGTATCTTTTTCATTTTTCATTTTCTATTTTCCTTTTTTTGCCCTTTCTCTCCAGCTTGTGTCAGCAGGCCGGGGAGTTTTTTTCTTGCTTAAAAAGCCAAAACTGTGCTATACTGAATCCGAATAACGGGTGTTTTGCCCAAAGGAGGATACATCTTGTCTGAAAAAAATACCGCCGCGCTGGACCCCCGCTTGCAGCGGATCGCCGCACAGGTGCGCCCCGGCGCAGTGTTTGCTGATATTGGCTGCGATCACGGCCTTCTTTCGATCGAGCTGATGCGCAGGGGCGCCAAGGAGGGCTATGCCTGCGACATCAACGAAGGCCCCCTTCAGGCAGCGCAGAAAAATATCGCCCAAGCGGGCTTGACCGATCATCTGCACACCAGGCTGACCGACGGGCTGGAGGGCCTGGCGGACTGCGGCCTGACCGACATCATCATCGCCGGCATGGGCGGTGAGGTTATCGCCAGGATTCTCGAGCGCGCAGCTTTTCTGCGCAATCCACAGTTACAGCTTGTATTGCAGCCACAGTCCAAGGACAACGTGCTGCGCGATTTTTTAGCTGCAAACGGCTTTGCCGTCACCAGCGAAGAAGCTGTGCTGTCGGGAAAATTTGTCTACGTTGTGATGGTTGCCCACTATACCGGCCAATCGCGCCAACTGAGCATCATGGACCGCTTTTGCGGCCTTCTGCCCCAAAACTGCACCCCGGAAGCCTGTGAAAAGATGCGCCGCACCGCAAGTTACCTGGCGGAGTGTTCCAAGGGCTTTTCGGCGCGGGGCGATGACGAAAATGCCAACCTTTACCTGCACACTTCTGGGGCAATATTATCGCTGATCCTCAACTATTACCTGTAAAACGCATTTTCAGTTTGAAGAGAAAGGAAAATCTCCGATGTCCAACGTCACACAAATTTACCGCGCCATCGATGAGCTGGCGCCCTTCTGGCTCACGATGGATTTTGACAACACCGGCATTCTTGTTGGCGACCGCCAACAGACGGTTTCCCGTGCCCTTCTGGCTTTGGACTGTACCTGTTCCGTTGTGCAGGAAGCTCTACAGCGCGGCGCACAGCTCATCATCACCCATCATCCGGTCATCTTCAACCCCATCAAACGGATCAACGAGGATGCGGTAGTTTATCAGCTCATCCGCGCAGGCATTGCCGTCATCAGTGCTCATACCAACCTGGACATCGCCCAGGGCGGCGTCAATGACGTATTGGCCCAAACAATCGGTCTGCAAGCATGCAGAGGGCTCGAGCTGCTCAACGAAAAAACCGGTGCTTACCTCGGACGAATCGGCAAGTTGCCACAGCCGATGGATGCGCAGCAATTTGCCTGCCATGTAAAAGAAAAATTGGGGGCAGCCAGTGTAAAATTTGCCGCTGTTGACCGGCCCATTCAAACCGTTGCGCTCTGTTCCGGTTCTGGCGCAGACTGCCTAGATGCCGCCATTTTGGCCGGAGCGGATGCACTGCTGACCTCAGAGGTCAAACAGCACGAATACATCGGCGCCACTGCCGCTGGAATCAGCATCTTCGATGCGGGACATTTTGACACCGAAGATGTTGTGATAGAGCCACTCAGGGAATATCTCTCACAAAAAGTCCCGGATGTGGAATTTTTCACCACCCATCAAACGGCCATTCGCGCCATCTGATAAATCCCATTATTACAGCGTTTTTTCACCTATGGGGGTGGAAAAAAGTCGCCCTAAAATGGCGTTGTGGAAAAGAGTAAAAGGATCATCAAGGCAGCTGTTTTCAACACGCTGCCACGAGGAGGTTTTGTAATGCCACAATTAATTCTCAAGGGCATCCGTGCCGAAAAGGTACAACAGCTTGCCCCGCAGTTGATCGAAACCATCTCCCGTCTGGTAGACTGTCCAGAAGATTGGGTAACTGTTGAGCTGTGTGAATCCAAATTTTACGATAAGAACGGTCCAACCGAACAATATCCCATCCTTCAAGTCTGGTGGTATCAGCGGCCTTTGGCCGTACAGAACCAGGTTGCAAAGGAGTTGTCCGACATCCTGCTTGCAGAAGGATTTACGATGGTACAGGTTTCTTTCCATCTCTTTGCCGAAATGGACTACTATGAATTTGAATAAAAAAGGAGCAGGAAAATTCCTGCTCCTTTTTTATTTTCTCTCTATCTTTTTTAATTGCAGCGTTTGGGCCAAAAAGCCGGTCCACTTTTTACAGCACCGTTCATTTCCTTTTGGCTGCGGGGATATTCCCTGTACAAAATAGCGCTGTGTTTCTTTGTTTATAGAAAGGGAATCGAGCGGCCAACCGGGGTGCCGTTGCTTTGCGGGAGAATCCACCATATAAAAGGCTTGGTCTGCTGCTGCCTCTGGTGTATCCATAAAGGAATAGATCTCTCCTCGTCGGTAAACTGCGACTCCATCGAGGTAATAGGCGAGCAGCTTTCCACCAAGTGAATGGACAAGGGCGGTGTAGTAGTTGATCATCTGCTCATCATCCAAGCGTTTCCCTTGTGGCGTGCGGATATGCAAACCCGGCTGACGGGGATCATCGAGTGGCAGTAGGCCAAAATACAGTCCAGAGTCATTGCAGACTACTAAATCAAAGTACTGACCATAAAACTTTGCCTTCAATTCTGCATTTTCCTGCGGCGTTTTACCTGTTTCCTCCGGCTCTGCCGCAATGTGCAGATCTTTCAGGGTCAAAAATTCAACCGCATAATCCGATAACAGCTCCTGAAAGAGTTTCACCTTCGATGGATTGGTCGTTCCAATCAGTACCTTATCCACTGCTCTCTTCACCTCTTTAATTTCAAGGTATGAAAAAAGCCTTCATTCAAATGAATGAAGGCTTTTTGGCTCCCCCTGTCTGGCTCGAACAGACGACCCTGCGGTTAACAGCCGCATGCTCTACCGACTGAGCTAAGGAGGAATGTCAGCACCGCCCTATCTTTCCAGGCAGTCACCCGCCAAGTATTTTCGGCACTGATGAGCTTAACTTCTGTGTTCGGAATGGGAACAGGTGGATCCTCATCGCCATTAGCACTGACTATATAACGAAAAACCACTCTGTTGAGTGATTTTTCATTTATGTTGGCACCGCTCTATCTTTCCAGGCAGTCACCCGCCAAGTATT
>JAHZAY010000006.1 GCA_019423685.1 Clostridiales bacterium
CTCAGTTGGTAGAGCAGCTGACTCTTAATCAGCGGGTCCCGGGTTCGAGTCCCTGGTGGCGCACCAATTTGGCCCGTTGGTCAAGCGGCTAAGACGGCGCCCTCTCACGGCGCAATCGGGAGTTCGATTCTCCCACGGGTCACCAAAGTCAGTGCTAATGGCGATGAGGATCCACCTGTTCCCATTCCGAACACAGAAGTTAAGCTCATCAGTGCCGAAAATACTTGGCGGGTGACTGCCTGGAAAGATAGGGCGGTGCTGACATTCCTCCTTAGCTCAGTCGGTAGAGCATGCGGCTGTTAACCGCAGGGTCGTCTGTTCGAGCCAGACAGGGGGAGCCAAACACCTTTTAGGGTGTGTAGTCTGCTCCGGACGGAGCGTCCGGAGCAAGACTATATTGAAATCAGGGCCTTTAGCTCAGTTGGTTAGAGCAACCGGCTCATAACCGGTCGGTCCCGGGTTCGAATCCCTGAAGGCCCACCATTTATATCGCAATGATATAGGGGTATAGCTCAGTTGGTAGAGCAGTGGTCTCCAAAACCACGTGCCGAGGGTTCAAGTCCTTCTGCCCCTGCCAAATATGCTGATGTGGCACAGGTGGTAGCGCACATCCTTGGTAAGGATGAGGTCACGAGTTCGAGTCTCGTCATCAGCTCCATGCGAAAACGTCTGAAAATGGTTTGTATAAGCCGCTTTCAGACGTTTTTGTTTTGTCTTGTTTTGTATAACGCTAAAAATACGAGGTGAATCAGAAATGGCAAAGGTCGCATTGATTACAGGAGGATCGCGCGGTATCGGGCGCGCAGAGGTGCAAGCATTTGCTCGTGCAGGGTATCAGGTCGCGGCAAACTATGTGCACTCCCAAGCACAAGCACAGCAGCTCGCACAAGAGATGGCTGAGCAAGGCTTCGGTGTGCTGCCGGTACAGGCAGATATATCCGACCCTGAACAGGTGGAAAAAATGGTCGAGGAAGTGCAACGACAATTTGGCCACATCGATGTGTTGATCTGCAATGCGGGCATCGCTAAGCAGGGCTTGCTGACCGATTTTACTCCAGAAGACTGGAGAAAAATGATGTCGGTCAACCTGGATGGAACCTTTTATTGTTGCAGAGCGGTTCTGCCGGGGATGATTCACAGACAAAGCGGAACGATCCTCACAACCTCGTCGATTTGGGGATTGACGGGCGCATCCTGTGAGGTTCCCTATTCTGCCTCAAAGGCTGGCATTATCGGCTTGACAAAGGCTCTCGCCAAAGAGGTTGGACCGTCTGGAATACGGGTCAACTGCATCGCTCCGGGAGTGATTGACACCGAGATGAACGGCGAATATACTCCCGACGTGATGGAGGAACTGCGGCAGGAGACACCGCTGGGCAGCATCGGCCTTCCAGAGCAGATTGCAGCAGCAGCGCTCTTTTTGGCCGGAGAGGCCGCCTCGTTTATTACAGGACAGGTTTTAAGCCCAAACGGAGGATTTCTAATATAAAATAAAAAAGGTTCTGGGACTCTCCCAGAACCTTTATGCTTATAGCTTTAACATAAACCACGAAAGAACATCTTGCATGACCTCTTCTCGGTTTAGCTCATTGAGCAGTTCATGCCGCGCCTGCGGATAAATCCATACCGTGAGGTTTAAAATGCCGGCATGACGCAGTTGCCGTTCGACGGCAGATATTCCTTTTCCATAATTGCCCACAGGGTCCATACTGCCGGAAATCAGCAGCAGAGGCAGGTCTTGCGGCAATGTCTTATACCAAAGCCGGGTATTGGAGTAGTATTGCAGCGAGATTAAATCCAGATATCCCGACGCCGTGAAGGGAAAACCGCACAATGGGTCTTGCATATAGGCCTGTACAGCCGCTTCGTCCCGGCTTAGCCATGCATACTCTGTTCGGGGATGGTTGTAGCGCCTGTTGTAGGAGCCAAATACCAGCTTATACAGGGCCGGAGAGCGGTACATCTCTCCTTTAGAGGAAATCACAGCGCGGCAAAGTGCCATTCCCGCTTTGGACGCGGGGTTGGGGCCTGCTGTCCCGCATAAAACAGCGCCGGCAATCAGCGAGGCATATTTCGACAGATACAGCCGCACGATCATGGATCCCATGCTGTGTCCAAATAGGAACAGCGGCAGGTCGGGGTAAAGTTTTTTTAAATGCAGCGATACGGCGTGCAGGTCCTCTACCAGGTAATGATAACCGTTATCTGGAGCGATATACCCTAGTTTGGCGGGGTCCTGGCAGGTTTTGCCGTGTCCAAGATGGTCGTGACCACAAACAATAAATCCCTCTTTGGCAAGGAAGCGGAAAAAGGGAATATAGCGGCCGGTGTGCTCGCACATGCCGTGGGAGATTTGGATGATGGCGCGGAATGGGCCTTTGGGTTCTGCCAGACGGCAAAACAGCGTTTCTCCTCTGCAGGTAGAAGGCAGCGAAAAGGTGTGCCAGCACAGATCGTTTTCCAGTTTGTCAGGAGAGCAAGTTGCGTTCATACAAAAACCCCCTTTCAAAATGGTTAATTGGCGGCCTTTTGATAGACGCTTTTGTCGGTCACCTCATGCAGAGTGCCGTCCTGGTCGACGGTAAAAAAGGTGACGTGGTCAAATTTTTTCCAGATTCGGTGCAAAATCGAATTTTTTGTCTGGGGCATACCGGTGACTACATAGGCCGTCTTGTTGTCTTTGATGTACTTGACGATGGTTTTGAAGCTGTCTTCAGCGTACATGACATTCATCAGTGCGCTGTTTTGGGAAGCAATGTTGAACAGGTACTGAATTGCCTCTGGATTGGCAGGATACTCGTTGCTCTGGACGTTAAGCACAATCAGGTCGGTTTTAGAGATATCCGCAACGCTGCGGCCGGCCTGGATCAGCCGTTCGCACTGAAACTGGTTGGTGACCAGAACAGCAGTACTTCTTAAGGAGGAAGCGAGTTCATTTTTTCTGTTGTCCATTTAAAAATCCATCCTTATTTCAGTTGTATGACATGGCGCACACGGCAATTTGCACGAAAAATGCGGGCGCGCTATTTCTCTTCCCTTTCATTATAACTGATATTTGTGAACAAAGTATGACGGCAAAGGAAAGATACAAATGAATCTATCTATGCCAATCACTTCTTCCATAAAAAGGAAAGAGTTTGCTAGAATGGAAAACAATTGACAAACAAGCGATGGTAGAATAAAATAAACTTATGTTTAAATATGCGGGCCGCGTGGCTGGCTCGGTTACCTTGATAGGGGATAAAAAGAGAAGTTAGAAGAAGAAGAAAGGACAGAATCACAGTTATGGCAAGATATGAGGGAGTTTCGGTATCGGTAATCCGTAGGCTGCCGCGGTATCATAGGTTTTTATTCGATTTGTTGCAAAAGGACGTGCACCGCATCTCGTCGCGAGAGTTGGCGGAATTGATGAACCTGACGGCATCCCAGATCCGGCAGGATTTAAACTGCTTTGGCGGGTTTGGCCAGCAGGGATATGGGTACAACGTCGATGCTCTGTACGAGGAAATCGGCAACATTTTGGGCCTCAACAGAGGGCTGAAAATTATTCTGCTGGGCGCAGGCAATCTGGGAATGGCGCTGGTCAAACACCTGTCGTTTGAAGCAAAGGGCTTTCATCTGATCGGAATCTTTGACAAAAACCCGCGGCTCATCGGACAAAAGATCCATGGAGTGGAGATTTTGCCGGAAAGCGAACTGGAATGTTTCTGCAAAGAAAACAAACCGGATGCGGCGATTCTGTGCCTGCCCAAAGAGGTTGTGGAAGAGTTGGGCGACCGGTTGGTCAGCTATGGCATTCGTGGCTTTTGGAATTTTTCGCACTACGACATCGGTTTGCGGCACCGCGATAAAGGGGTGCCGATTGCGGTGGAAAACGTGCATCTGGGCGACAGTTTGATGACCTTGTGCTATCAGGTCAATGAGCTGGACGAGGATTGATGAATACGGCGAGGGCATTTTTCCCTCGCCGTATTTTTATAGGGAACTTTCTAAAATAAAGCGATCAAGGCAGTTAAGAGAAGTTCTAAAATTAGAGAATCAAATTTTAATAGATTTCTAACAAAAGATGGATTAAGAATTGATAAACTTATGTTATAACTAAGGAGAAGAAGCTAAAAAATGAACTTTCTTGTCCTAATCTGTGAAATTTCTATAGATTCTGTAGCATATCCTGTTGCAGTATCGTATTTATATATAATGAAAGGAATCGGAGCTTCCGGCTTTATGCCGGGGTTTTGTTGCTCAATAAGGGAGGAAGAGTGATGAAAGAGTATACCCTGAATATGCTGTCTCATGCAGACCAGGTGAAAGGGCAGGGCGTTTTGTCCGCCTACGAGGAGGAATTGGCGCTGGTAACCGGTCGTCTTGACCGTGTCGAAGGGGACGGAGATGATTATCATGTTCGTGTCCGTGTCAACGCGCGCACCATTGGCGACGTCACCCATATCCACACCGTCAACCCGGAATTTTTCTTGCAGCTTCCGCTGATCAAAGCTAAGGGCATTGCCGTCGGTTCGGTTCACTTTTTGCCCGAGACGATGGATCAGAGCTTACATATTCCAAAGCTGTTTCGCAAAGTTTTTTATTCTTACCTGATTCAATTTTATAAGAGCATGGACTATCTGGTAACAGTCAATCCAAGCTTTATCTCTAAGCTTGCCGCCTACGGTATTGACCCCAAAAAGGCGACCTACATCCCGAACTATGTTTCGTCCAAGCGGTTTTTCCCGGTGGATGAGGCAAAGAAGAAGGAATTGCGCCAGCAGTGGGGCCTTGATCCCGAGCGCTTTACGGTCGTTTGTGCCGGACAGCTGCAAACCCGCAAGGGCGTGATGGAGTTTGCCAAGATTGCAGAGCGCTTGCCGCAGATGCAGTTTGTCTGGGCGGGCAACTTTGCCTTTGGCAGCATGAGCGACGGACACAAGGAATTGGAACAGCTGGTCGCAAACCCGCCCAAAAATCTGCTCTTTACGGGACTGATTGACCGCGACAAGATGCCGCAGATCTATCAGATGGGCGATGTGATGCTGCTGCCAAGTTACGATGAGTTGTTTCCGATGACGGTACTGGAGGCGATGGCCTGTGGCATACCGATTTTGCTGCGGGATCTGGACCTGTATACCGTCATCTTGGACGGCTATTACTGCAAGGCCCACGACAATGATGGATTTGTCCAGCAGCTGTTGCAGCTCTCCACCGACCGCGACTACTATGCAAAGGCTCTGCAGATGAGCAGAGAAGGAAACTTTTTCTACAGTGAAGAGCATGTACTGTCGATGTGGCGGGCATTCTATCATCAGGTCATGGAAGAGAGCATCCGCAAACAGGAGGCTATGCGCAGACCGTTCAAGAGAATGAAAGAATTGGCAACTGGAGGGACAAGATGAATGGTGACATCAAGCGCTATGTAAAAAGTCTGCTGTTTATTGCAGTGACTTTTTTGCTGCTGTGCGCCTGGCTGGTCCGAGAATACAGCCTGCCCAAGCTTTGGGAGCTGATTCTGGGGGTCAGGCCGGCGTGGATTGTGGCAGCAATGGGGCTGATGGTGATTTACTGGGTGATGGAGGCGGCGGGCCTTCGATTGGCAGTGCGGCGCTTTGCACCGCACCAGCCGCCCTATGTGACGTTGTATGCGACGATGATTGGTCAATTTTTTAACTGCATCACCCCCTTTTCCAGTGGGGGACAGCCGATGCAGGCCTACTATCTGATGAAGAGGGGGATGGCGCTTTCCTTTGCCAGCTGTTCCCTGCTGATTAAATTTATTGTCTACCAGTTTGTGCTGACCATCTATTCGGCGATCACGCTGGGGCTGTGCTTTAAAACTTTCACCACCGAGGTTTCTGCGGTCGGGTGGCTGGCCTTTGCGGGATTTGGCGTCAACATCCTGGTCATCACCGCATTGCTGTGTCTGGGATTTTTTCGCGGACCAGCAGAAAAGTTTTTGTACGGCGTGGTAGCCCTTCTGCAAAAGCTGCGCATCCTCAAGGAGGAGAAGGCAAAAGCAGCCAGCAAGCGCATTCAGAAGGAGCTGGTCGAGTTTTATGAGGGCTTTGCACAGATTCGCGGCGATATCAGCGGCATCACCAAAATGTCGATTTTGACCGCTGTGCAGCTCACAGCCTTTTTCCTCATCCCCCTGTGCATCTTTTACGCCTTCGGACTGGGGCGCGCAGACATCCTGCTGATGGTTTGCGCCAGCGCCTTTGTGCTGAATTTTACCTCCTTTATCCCGCTGCCAGGTGCAGCGGCAGGAGCGGAGCTTGGCTTTCACACGGTGTTTAGCCTATTTTTTCCAACTCAGTTTTTGAGCCTGGCCGTTTTGCTGTGGCGGTTGCTGACGCTGTATCTGCCGATTTTGGTCGGTGGTGTGTTTACGGCCACCTCCGGTATATTCGGCAGATATACCGCTTGCAGATCTTTAAAAGCAGGATGAGGACATCCCATCAAAGCAGTTGTTCTTTTTTAGAAAAAGAACAACTGCTTTTTTTGTTGTGCGAGACAAAGAAATGTGAACGATCGGTAAATAATGTTGGTTTGCAACGCAACAAATTTGTGAATGGCTTGACGGCAAAAAGACTTACGTAGTATAATGGAAGAAATTCATGATAAAGGTAAAATATACAGAAAAAATTAAAAAAGGGAGGTATTTTTATGAAACTAAGACGATTTTGTGCGCTGCTGCTTGTTTTAAGCTTTGGATTGATGACCTCCTGTGGCGGTACCACCTCGAC
Source organism: Clostridiales bacterium (assembly GCA_019423685.1). Taxonomy (GTDB): domain Bacteria; phylum Bacillota; class Clostridia; order Oscillospirales; family Ruminococcaceae; genus Negativibacillus. Next base: position 6,735 of record JAHZAY010000006.1, read on the forward strand.
CGATACGGCTGAGGCGAACAACGTCGTGCGCGTTGGCGTGAGCGGCGACTTTTACCCATTCTGCTACAAGGAAAACGATACGCTCAAGGGCTTTGAAGTGGATATGTGGGACTATATCGCCGAGCAGAACGGTTGGAAGGTGGAGTACACCGTCGCCGATTTTTCCGGATTGTTTGGCATGCTGGATACCGGCCGCATCGACACGGTAGCGCGACAGACCTCCTCAGACAATGAGGCCAGAAGGGAAAAATATCTGTTCTCGGATGTCTATCTCTATTCCACCTACAACCTCGTGGTCCGTGCAGACAGCGACCTGGAGGAGCTTGCAGACTTTCAGGGCAAGCGCATCGGCGTCGTGATGGGCGGAGACGGGGAGCTCAACCTGAAGAAGCTCAACGAGGAAAAGGATCTTGGAATTGAGATTGTCGGTTATGAGGCAACTCCTGCGATGGACAGCGACATCGAGATGGGGCGAATTGACGGGCGTGTAGCACCGATGCTGCAAACCAAGATGAACATCGAGGAAAACGGGCAGGACTTTAAGATTACAGACAATGTCGTCTATACGGAGGCAGCGGCTTATCCGTTTGACAAGGAAAATACTCAGTTGGTGGAAAAGGTCAATCAGACGCTTGCACAGATGCGGGAAAGCGGAAAATTGCAGGAGCTTTCAGAGAGCTGGTTTGGCATCGACGCCACCAATCCGCCTGTACAATAACCGAGGCAATCTGAAAAAGTCTGATCCGCTGAAGGTGGATCAGACTTTTCTTACATCATTTTCAAATTCGACAAAATGTACTCTTTACAGAATAAAATCCAATTTGTATATTTTGATACACGACCATAAGGAGAAGCCGGATGTTTGATACTTCTTTTTTCTTTCACTTGTTTCCCATTATATTCCGGTATATCGGCGTGACGCTGGGCATCTCGCTGGCGTCGCTGGTGCTTTCGCTTATTATTGCCATCGTCATCGCGACGGCCTATTACCTGAACATACCGCTATTGCGCGGGTTGTGTGCGGTGTGGGTGTCGGTTTTCCGCGGAACCCCGCTTTTGGCGCAGCTGTTTTGGCTGTGCTACGGCCTGCCACAGCTGATTGTGCCGCTGCAACGGGTCAGCGTGATGACGCTGATTGTGTGGGGCGTTGCGTTTAACGCCTCCTCCTATATGTCCGAGACGCTGCGCGGCGCGCTCTCCTCGGTAAATAAAGGGCAGATGGAGGCCAGTCTTGCCTGCGGGATGACCCGGATGCAGGGGTTTTGGCACATCGTCTTCCCGCAGGCTGCACGGGTGGCAGTTCCGGGACTATCCAACAACTTTGTGGACATCATCAAGCAGTCCTCGCTGGCCTTTACGCTGGGTGTGACCGAGATTATGGCGGTGGCCAGGATGGAAGGATCGACCAACCTGAAATTTTTGGAGTCCTTCACCGCCGTTATGGTGGTGTATTGGTTGATCGTGACCTTTTTTAACTATGTGCAAAAGCTCTTGGAAAAGTGGCTGTCCAGAATGTATTGATAGGGGGGAAGAATTTGCGCGACGTCATGTTAAAGGTGGAGGGATTAAAAAAATCCTTTGGCACAAAACCGGTGCTTGAGGGCATCGACCTGAGGGTGTATCAGGGAGAGGTGGTGGCGGTGATCGGTCCATCCGGTACCGGAAAATCGACCCTTCTGCGCTGCATCGACCTGTTGGAGATGCCCGATGCGGGCAGCATCACCATCGGGGAGGTAGCGGTGCAGGCGCCCAAAATTCCCAGAAGGCAGCAGTACCGCCTGCGTGCGCAGAGCGCGATGGTTTTCCAACAGTACAGCCTGTTTGCCAACAAAACGGCCCTTGAGAACATCACCGAACCGCTGATCCGCGTCAAGAGGATGAGCCGGGAGGCGGCCAAAGAGAGGGCGCGCAAGGTGCTGACGGTGGTGGGGTTGGCCGACCGGGAGGACGAATATCCCTCCCACCTGTCCGGTGGCCAGCAACAGCGGGTGGGAATCGGGCGCGCAATCGCAACCGAACCCAAGCTGTTGCTGCTGGACGAGGCGACCTCCTCACTCGACCCGGAGCTGGTGGGGGAGGTATTGGAGGTTATCCGCAAATTGGCGGCCAGCCGTATGACCATGCTGCTGACCACCCACGAGATGGACTTTGCGCGCTCGGTGGCCGATCGGGTGATCTTCCTGGCCGACGGCAAAATCCAGGAGCAAGGCACGCCGGAGCAAATCTTCGATCACCCGCAAACGCCGCGGCTGCAAAACTTTTTGGCCCGATTTTTTTAGGAGGGAAAGATGATGCGGACACTCTATCTTTCTGATTTGGACGGCACCTTGCTGCGCAGTGATCAGACTTTGTCGCCCTTTACCGCCCACACAATCAACCGCCTGGTGCAGGAAGGAATGTTATTTTCTTACGCGACAGCCCGCTCCTATATCACGGCCAGCTGGGTGACGGCAGGACTTGAGGCGCATATTCCGGTTATCTTATATAACGGGGCGTTTATTCTGGACAGCATGACAAAAGAGGTGCTGTTATCCAACCAGTTTGATACAAGCCAGGCATGTGAGCTGTTGGAGTATCTAAAAAGCCACGATGTATGGCCGATCGTCTATTCCTTGCAGGGAGGGCAGGAGCGCTTTTGCTACTGTACCGCGCGGATGACGCATGGGGTACGAACCTTTGTACAGAGCCGAAAGGGGGATGTGCGCGACCATCCAGTCGAACGGGAAGAGCAGTTGCAGGAAGGACAGATTTTCTATTTTACCTGCATCGATGAGAAAGAAAAGCTGTGGCCGGTGTACACCCATTTCCAGGAACGCTTTCACTGCGTTTTTCAGAGGGATCTTTACACCGGCGACCAGTGGCTGGAAATGATGCCCAGAACGGCCAGCAAGTCTCACGCGGCGTTGCAGCTGAAAGAACAGCTCCAATGTGACCGTTTGGTCGCCTTTGGAGATGGGAAAAATGACCTCGATCTGTTTGGGGTAGCAGATGCATGCTTTGCGACCCAAAATGCCGATCCAGCACTCAAGGCGATTGCAACGGGGGTGATCGCCTCAAACGATGAGGATGCCGTGGCGCGATGGCTTGAAGAACATGTGGAACTTACAAAATAACAAAAGATGAGGGCAGGGGAAGCCAAATCAAAGGCAGATTCCCTGCCCGTTTTGTTTTGCAGCGCAGGAAATAGGTGAGCAGGACACGAAAAGTTCAATATTTTTCATAAAAATGGACACAATATTTATACAATACGCTTGAAATTTCTTTTGATATTGACATTCTTATGTGCAGTATGCTATCCTAACAGAGGAATAATCCCGCTTAGTACGGGGCGGGACTTACTTTTTTGTTTTTCAGGAGGGGATAAAGGATGGATTCCAAGGAAGAAAAAGACGTCTCCATGCGACAAGAGGTGCCGGTAGCTTCCAAAAAGGAAATGCAGGAGCATCCCAATATCAAAAAGGTTATGAGCTGGGAGAGCCTTGTGTTCTTCGTCATCTTCGCAGCGCTGTTTGGCCTGCTGGGTGCAGAGATGGGTGCCATCAATATGCTCAATACGATGATGCAGACGGCGTATCAGCTGCTGCTGGATACGGTCTTTTATATCATGGCGATCGCGGTGCTGGCCGGTGCGCTGTCGGGACTGTTTACCGAGTTCGGTATTGTCGCCATCATCAACAAGATCCTGTCGCCGCTGATGAAGCCGGTCTACGATCTTCCGGGCGCCAGCGTCGTCGGCATCCTGGCAACCTATCTTTCGGATAACCCGGCTATTCTGACCCTTGCGGAGGATCAGGGTTTCCGCCGCTACTTTAAGCGCTACCAGCTGCCCGCTCTGACCAACATCGGTACAGCTTTTGGTATGGGACTGATTATCACCTCGTTCATGGTGGGCATCCTCTCCCCATCGGGAGAGAGCTTTGTGGGTGCGGCGCTCATCGGCAATCTCGGCGCCGTCATCGGCAGTGTGGTCAGTGTGCGCCTGATGCTGATGTTTACCTCCAGAGTCTACGGAAAGACAGAGGCCTGTGAGGTAGAGGGCATCAACGCCATCATGTACACCGATTACCGCATGGTTCGTCCGGGCAATGTGGGAACCCGCTTTTTGTCGGCGATGCTGGACGGAGGAAAATCCGGCGTCGAGATGGGCATGGCCATCATCCCGGGCGTACTGATTATCTGTACCTTTGTCATGATGCTGACCAACGGCCCGTCGGCAGATGGCAGCTATACGGGTGCAGCCTATGAGGGAATTGCGCTGCTTCCGGCTATCGGAGAAAAGTTGCAGTTTATCCTGCAGCCGCTGTTTGGCTTCACCAGCTCGCAGGGCGTATCGGTGCCGATCACTGCTTTGGGCGCTGCGGGTGCGGCGATTGGACTGGTGCCGAAGATGGTGCAGGAAGGACTCGCCACCGGCAACGACATTGCGGTATTCACCGCGATGTGCATGTGCTGGAGCGGATATTTGAGCACCCACGTTGCCATGATGGACAGCTTGGGTTACAGTGAGATGACCGGCAAGGCGATCATCAGCCACACCATCGGCGGACTGGTTGCAGGCGTTTCGGCGCACTGGCTGTTTGTTCTGTTTTCTATGATCTAAAAAAGGCGTTGTACTGTGCGTGTGCAATGAAAGATAATAAAAAGCAGGGACGGGTCCAATGACCTGTCCCTGCTTTTTTCTGTTGTTTTTATTGTGGGGGATGGACTTTTGTGCCGCGCCAAGGCACCGGCTCTTTGAGCAAAAGTTATCCCCGCAGTACGCAGATTCCCACCAAACCAGGTCCGGTGTGAACCCCGAGAGCCGGACTGATCTGACCGCGCACCTCGATGATTCCCTGTGGGATTTTGCGCTTGACTTCCTCGATCAGCGCCTGTGTCTCCTCGGCAGCGCCGCCGTGCATCACAGCGAGCATAACCTTCGGGCAATCGCTGGCAAAGCGCTGCGCCAGCTCCAGCACCTTTTTAATTGAGGGCATCCGGCCGATGCATTTGGCAATCGGGTAGTAGCAGCCCTCCTCGTTGCAGGAGATGACCGGCTTTAAGGCAATGGCACTGCCCAAAAAGGCCGCCACCTTGCCGATGCGCCCGCCTTTTTGCAGGTATTCCAGCGTCTTTAAACAGAAAAAGACCTTAGAGTCAGGGATCAGTTCCTCGGCTTTGCGGCACAGCTCCTCAAAGCCCATCCCTTCCTCCAGCAGCTGTGCGCAGCGGATTGCGATGATTCCGCTGCCGATCGAGATGTTTTTGCTGTCGATCACCTTATATTCCAGCTTGCCATATTCCTCACAGCTCAGGCGCAGCATATTGCAGGTGCCGCTGAGTCCGCTGGAAATGCAGATCACCAGCAGTTTGCGGTAGCCCTCGTCATAGATGCGGTCCAGGATGGAGGTGATGAGACTGCCATCTGGCAGCGAGGTCTTGGGGATCTCTTCCGGAAGGCGGCGGTATACCTCCTCCGCGTCAATGGTCAGGCCATCCAGATATTCTGCTTCGTTGAAGATGATCTTCAGCGGCACGGTGAAGATATGATAACGCTCCTGCAATTCGGGTGGAACGTCGCTGCCCGAATCGACCAGAATGGCGATTCTTTCCTGGTTTAGCATAGGATACACTCCTTTTGTGGAATATGGTTTTCAAAACTATATTCTGTAGTTTATAAGAAAAGTTTATCGCCCAAAGGCGGGATTGTCAAGGGAGAGAGTGGGCATAGGATGTAAAAAGTTTGTGGACACACAAAAAACTGCCTTGCAAAGAGGTCTCCGGTGGGGTACAATCAAAGAAAAATAGCCGCGTAGCGGCTACAAAAAGGGAGAAGCAGCAAGATGACAGAAGGATTTCAGATTGTACCAAACAAAAGCGGCAATCCCGCTCAGGCCGAAATTGGATTTTTAAACCAGGAAATTGCAGACAAGGCCACCGCCTTTCACCGCAGCTTTCCGCAGTATGCTCCGACACCGCTTCGCTCCTTGCGGTCGCTGGCGGCGTATATGGGGGTGGGCAGCATCCACGTCAAGGATGAATCCTACCGCTTTGGCCTCAACGCATTCAAGGTGCTGGGCGGTTCGTTTGCCATTGGTCGTTACATTGCAAAGCGGCTGGACCGAGACATCGCACAGCTCCCCTTTGCTGTGATGACCTCCCCGGAGGTAAAGGAGCAGCTGGGCCAGCTGACCTTTGTCACCGCCACCGACGGCAACCACGGCAGAGGGGTGGCGTGGACAGCAAACCAGCTTGGACAGAAATCGGTAGTATATATGCCAAAGGGCTCTGCGCCGGAGCGCCTTTCCAACATCCGCAAGGAAAACTCCGATGCATCGATCACCGATCTGCGCTACGACGACACGGTGCGTCTGGCAAAGCGCCGGGCCAGTCAACCGAACTGCGTGCTGGTGCAGGACACCTCTTGGGACGGATACACCGAGGTGCCCAGCTGGATCTTGCAGGGTTACACAACGATGGCTAACGAGATCCGCATGGAGCTGGAACAGCAGGGCGAGGCTGCGCCTACCCACATCTTTTTGCAGGCGGGCGTGGGCTCGATGCCGGCGTCGCTGGCCGGTTACTTCACCAACATCTATCGCAATAAGCCGGTGATTGCGGTGGTGGAGCCGAACAAGGCCGACTGCATCTTCCGCACAGCAAAGGCGGCGGACGGCAAGCTGCACTTTGTCACCGAGGAGATGAACACCATCATGGCGGGACTTGCCTGCGGAGAGCCCTGTCCAATCGCCTGGAATGTGCTCAAAGACTGTGCAGACTTTTTCCTCTCCTTCCCGGATTATGCGGCCGCAAAGGGAATGCGGATGCTGGGAAACCCGCTTGCAGGAGATGAGAGGATCGTTTCCGGCGAGTCGGGAGCATCGGCCTTTGGCTGCGTGATGGAAATTCTGTCCAATCCGCAGCTTGCCTCTATCAAGCAGATACTGGGCATCGATGAGACTTCCCGTCTGCTTTTTGTGAGCACCGAGGGCGCCACCGACCGAGAGAACTATCGCGCCATCGTTTGGGACGGCAAATATCCGAGCGTGCGCTAGATTGTATCGCAAAAAAATTCCGCTTTTTTTCCTTTTTACAACAAAATCCGTCGGGGAAACAGGAGTTTTATCAAAGTTTACAATTTGTTTATCCGACTAGTTCATTTGTGTTATATAATAAAGGGGAAAAGAGAGGAACTGCTCCCCGGAGAAGGGGAGCTTTTTGAATCAGATACAATAAGGCGGTGAACAGAATGGTCAAAAGAATAACGTGCCTGTTGATGGGGGCGTACATGGTGCTCTCGTTGACAGCTTGCGCATCGCCGGGACAAGGAATCAAGATCTTTGACCAGAGCAAAATCGTCCTGCTCCAGACCGAAGAGATGGTGGAGGGCGAGGATATCGCCGTCGTGGATACCTCGGAGGGCAGCTTCAAGATGCGCTTCTTCCCAAGCGAAGCGCCGAAGGCAGTGGAAAATTTTATCCAGTTGGCCAACACCGGCTACTTTGATGGACAAAAGGTTTCCCGCGTGGAGCGCGTCGAAGAGGAAGGCGGTACCAAGGGCAGATTGATTGCCGGCAACGGCAAACCTGCATCCCAGAAGGGTGCCTCGATCTACGATGAGCCGGTTGAACCGGAGCTTTCCTATAATCTGGGAACCATCCCCGGCGCAGTGGTTGCCTATGCCCCCGATGGGGCGGTGGACAGCCGGTTTTACATCGTCGGCTCCCGCGACGTCTGTGAGGATGAGATTGAGGAGATTGTCAACAGCAATTATCCTGAAAAGCTGGTGCAGCTGTTCTGCGAAAAGGGCGGCTACCCCGAGGATTGGCTCAATCAATCGGTCTTTGCACAGGTCATCGACGGGATGGACGTGGTGGACAACATCATCAACAATACCCCGGATTCCGGAAACGACGCGGTGACCGACGTCGAGATTATCCGGGTACGCATTGAAAAATACGGGGGTTCCTCCTCCGAGGGCAACGCCGACGCGGCCGTCACGCTGACGGTAGGGCAGTCGGGTCAATGAGAGGCAACGGACCCAAAAGGCGGAAAACACTTGATTTTTCCGCCTTTTTTCGTTACAATGTCAGAGCACGTATCTTTTAAAAAAGCGAGGTTTTACAATGCACACCAAAACAATAAAAAGACTGCTGTCGCTGATGCTGATGGCGGCACTGACCGTCACGATGCTCAGCAGCTGCTCGAGCAACGAAACTGCCCAAGAGGGGGAAACTGCCCCTACAGAACAGACCGCTGAATCGCAGAGCGAAGAGGAACAGGCGGTCATCGGGGAGAGCACCCCATCGGTTGAGAAGATCACCCTCTCGGACGAGAGCGGCCTGCCGCAGTTTAACAACCCATCCGAGGACAGCGAGGTCGCCATCATCCACACCACCCTGGGCGACATCAAGATTATGCTCTTTCCCGAATATGCACCCAAGGCTGTGGAAAACTTTTTGACCCACGCCAAAGAGGGCTACTATGATGGACTGAGCTTCCACCGCGTCATTGACGACTTTATGATTCAGGGCGGCGACCCGAAGGGTGACGGCACCGGCGGCGAGAGCATCTGGGGCGAGCCGTTTGAGGACGAGTTTACCCCGCAGCTGCACAACTTTTACGGTGCACTGTCGATGGCCAACAGCGGTTCCAACACCAACGGCAGCCAGTTCTTTATTGTAGAGGCTACCAGCTGCCCGGAGCAGATGATCAGCTCGATGGAGCAGGTGAGCGAGCAGGACGGAGGCGTCAGCTATCCCGAGGCGGTCATCGAAAAATATCAGGAGATCGGCGGCACCCCGTGGCTGGATTATCAGCACACCGTGTTCGGTCAGGTCTTTGAAGGCATGGATGTGGTAGATGCTATCATAGCACAGGCCAAGGACACCGATGAAAACGGCATGGTAGCGGAGGATGAGCGCGCGATCATCGAGTCGATCACCGTTGCACCTGCCACCGATTACTTTAACTACGACTAATTTTTTGTGAGGAGGAAATCTATATGTACCAGTTTGAAAAGCCGTCCAAGGACAGCGAAGTGATTGTGATGAAGACCTCGAAGGGAACCATCAAGATGCGCCTGTTCCCCGAAAAGGCTCCGAAAGCTGTAGAGAACTTTGTCACCCACGCCAAGGAGGGCTACTATGATGGCCTGACCTTCCACCGCGTCATCAACGGCTTTATGATTCAGGGCGGCGACCCACTGGGCAACGGCACCGGCGGCGAGAGCATCTGGGGCAGACCGTTTGAGGACGAGTTCGACGTCGAGCTGCGCAACTTCCGCGGCGCACTGTCGATGGCCAATGCAGGACCGAGCACCAACGGCAGCCAGTTCTTCATCGTGCAGGCCAACGACTGCGACCCTGGACTGATCTCCCAGATGAAGGAGATCGGCGTCAATGCGCGCGGCCAGGGCTTCCCGGAGGAGGTTGTGGAGAAATATCAGGAGATCGGCGGCACTCCGTGGCTGGACTACAAGCACACTGTATTCGGCCAGGTATTTGAGGGGATGGACGTCGTCGACGCCATCGCCGCCACCGATGTGACCGGAGAAAAGGTCATCATGGAGAAGGTTTCGGTAGAGCCAGCTTCGGAGCATTTTTCTTATTAACAGGAACGGGGGTTCCTACAACCTCCGTTTGTGGGGGCTTTGCCCCCACGGCCCCCGTGTATGGGCGCTCCGCCCCATGCCCCGGGTGACTTTCTCCCCGATGAGAAAGTCACCAAAGAATCTCCCAGAGGGGATTTCCCCTCTGGGTACTCCCCTGAGGGGGACGCTTCGCTCCCCCTGCGGCAAGCCGCAACCCCCTCAAAAGGGTTTCAGCCAAAGAACAAGACCGATTTGCCACTTTGAGATGGTGGGCAAATCGGTCTTGTTTTTTCCTTCAGTTCTATCGGGGAAACACTTCCTGTTGTCAATCTGTGGCACGGCAGGTGGGGTGCCACGGAGGATGCTTGAAGGTTTAAGTTATCTCGAACAATACCGCTAGGGCAGAAGGCCGGGGGATCAAAGGGGGCTACGCCCCCTTCGCCGGAGGTCCAGGGACCAGGAGGTCCCTGGCGTATCTTTGCCTACTTTCTCTACGTGAGAAAGTAGGCCGGGGTGCGGGGCGGAGCGCCCGCTCTAGGGGAGCGAGGAGCCAAGTCTGACGACTTACTCCCGAGGGGCGGCGCCCCTCGCAAAAGAAAGCCCTGTCAGATGCTAAATCTGACGTTCAATAAATCCGCCGCCCAACACCGCATTTTCCGCGTAGATAACGCAGGACTGTCCGGGAGCCGGCGCGCGCTGTGGGGTGTCAAACAAGATTTGCGCGCGCCCATCGGGCAGAAGCGCCGCTGTTGCAGGCGCGTCCGCAGCGCGCGAGCGCACCTTTACCAGCACATGAGCGGTGGGGTGCGCCGCATTGAGCAGGGGATTGGGCTGGAGGACGCAGTCGCAAAGCAAAACTCCCTGCGCATACTCCTCGCCGGTGCGCGCAAGGTAGATGCGATTTTGGTCGGGGTCGATCTTTTTGATAAAGACCGGGTATCCCAACGCAACGCCGAGGTGTTTGCGCTGCCCGACGGTGTAGTGCAGGATTCCTCGATGCTCCCCGCAGACCGAGCCGTCCGGAGCGACAAATTCACCCGGTTGGCTTTTGCCCAGCATCTTCTCGATAAAGGAAGCATAGTCGCCGTCCGGCAGCCAGCAGATTTCCTGGCTGTCTGGTGCATCGGCGCACACCAGCCCCAACTCCCGTGCAATCTGGCGCACCTGGGCCTTTTCCATTCCCTCCAGCGGCAGCAGCAGCATCGAAAGCTGTTCCTGAGTCAGGCGGTAGAGCATGTAAGATTGATCGCGTGCAAGGCAGGCCGATTTAGAGAGCACAGCAGTGCCGTCCTCTCGCCGCTCCACCCTGGCATAGTGGCCGGTTGCAATGTGCGCAAAGCCCATTTCCTTAGCAGCCTGGCAGATCAGTCCAAACTTGGTTGAGGGGTTGCACAGGATGCAGGGATTGGGGGTGCGCCCCGCCTTATACTCCCGGCAAAAGGGCAGGATGACATTTTGCTCAAATTCCTTGTGACATTGGCGGACATGCAGGCGAATGCCCAGCTGTTCGGCGACCACTTTGGCCTGTTCGACGGCGGGCTTATGTGCAGGAGAAAATTCCAGGATAATCCCCTCCACCTCATATCCCTGTTGGCGCAGCAGGTGGACGGCAACTGCCGAGTCCACCCCGCCGCTGACAGCGACCAGCACCCGTCCGGGGGCGGTGTTTGTGTTTGCTTCCATTTTGAATCGTCCTTTCGTGTTGGTGTGTTCTCACCGGTTGAAAGTCGGTGGAATTGCATTACTGGGAAAAATTTTTGGATTGCTGCACTGCCAAGGTATCACAGCGCTCATTTTCCGGGTGGCCGGCGTGCCCCTTGACCCAGACAAAGGTGACCTCGTGGAGCGCAAGCAGGTCCAGCAGCTTTTCCCAAAGATCGGGGTTGAGCGCAGGGTCCTTGGCGTTGCGCTTCCAGCCGTTGGCGCGCCATTTTTTCGCCCATCCCTTTTCAACGGCATCGATGATGTATTTGGAGTCGGAATAGAGGGTGACCGCACACGGTTCCTTCAGCGCGGACAGACCGGTGATGACGGCGGTCAACTCCATGCGGTTGTTGGTGGTTTGGGGGTCTCCGCCGGAAAGCTCCTTGCTGATCCCCTTATAGCGCAAGATGACTCCATAGCCGCCCGGCCCCGGGTTGCCCGAACAGGCGCCGTCGGTGAAAATTTCCACATGCCTTTTTGCTGCCATGGCGATCCTCCTTTTTGTGTGAAAAAAATTCCAGCTTTTTTTGGTATCTTCCTCATTATATCCGATTGCGCGCTGCCGGGCAAGGGGAAAAAGTTGGAGTGGAGGAATTTGGGGCGCAGGGCGGCACAAAACTGCCGCATAGAGCGCCGGTCAAGCACCTATACTGTTTTTAAAGGGGAAGGTGGGGCAAAATATTTGGGCGATCTTCCCAGTAAACTCCCCACAAAACTTGACAGAATGGCTAGAGAACGATAAAATGAAAAAGAATACATTATGATGGGATTTTTGCGCGGAAACAAAAAAGTGTCCGCAGTAAGACCATCTGCTTTTATTTTTGACGACGACAGGAGAAGGCTTTGCAAAAAATAAGCCGCAGACCTGTTTTTGTTTGATAGATTATCCCGACCTTTGGCAGGCGCTATCTGCCTTCCTTTCTGACAGGCCGACTCTGCTGGACCGTATTGCACAGACAGGCAGACGAGAGGAAAACCGGAATCCACCAAGGCCGCTTTTTGATGGACAGCAACGAGAGGGCGGCGCACGATTTAACAGGAGGAAACCAAATGAGTGAAAAAAACATCAGCCCACAGCCGGCTGAGCCCAAGAAGGGGCAAAAAAACACCAAGCGCAACACGCGCAGCAAAGCAAAACAGCCCAAGGGCACCGATGCCCTGGCACAGGCTGTACAGAGTGCAATTGAGCTAGTGAAGGACCCGCTGAATACCCGCGGCAAGAAAACACAGGAAAAAAAGCAGCCCAAGAAGGCAAACGCTAAAAATGCAGGTGCCCAAACTGCCGAGCACAACAGCAATCACAAAGAAAACCGCACAGAGCACAAGACACAACAGCCCGCTCGCCGGCGCAAGGGAGGCAAAAAGCAGACATTGCGCATCATCCCGCTGGGAGGACTCAACGAGATCGGCAAGAACATGACCGTGTATGAGTGCGGAAACGACATGTTTATCGTCGACTGCGGTTTGGCATTTCCGGATGAGACGATGCTCGGCGTCGATATTGTAATCCCGGACTTCACCTTTGTTGTCGAGAACCGCGATCGCATCCGCGGCGTATTTATCACCCACGGACATGAGGACCACATCGGCGGCATCCCCTACCTGATGAAGGAGATCAACGCCCCGATTTACGCCACCAAGCTGACGCTGGGCCTGATTAAAAATAAGCTCAAGGAGCACGGACTGATCAATCAGGTCAAGATGGTGGAGGTCAAACCAGGCGACGTCATTAAGGCCGGCTGCATGTCGGTGGAGTTTATCCGCGTCAACCACTCCATTCCGGATGCCTGTGCAATGGCCATCCACACCCCGGTCGGCGTCATCATCCAGACCGGCGACTTTAAGGTGGACTTCACCCCCATTGAGGGCGGTGTCATCGACCTGGGCCGCTTTGGAGAACTGGGAAGTCAGGGCGTCCTAGCGCTGCTGCCCGATTCCACCAACATCGAGATTGCCGGCAGCACCCCCAGCGAGCGCACGGTAGGCGAATCGTTTAACAAGCTGTTCCAGATGGCGGGCGATCGCAGAATCATCATCGCCACCTTCTCCTCGAACATCCACCGCATCCAGCAGATCATCGACTATGCGGCCAAGTATGATAAAAAGGTTTCCGTTTCCGGCCGCAGCATGGTCAATGTAGTGGCGACGGCCATCGAGCTTGGGTATCTGAAGGTGCCAAACGACATCTTAGTCGATATCGACGTGGCGAACCGTCTGCCCTTTAATCAGGTGGTGCTGATTACCACCGGCAGCCAGGGAGAGCCGATGTCCGCCCTCAGCCGTATGGCCATGAGCGAACACCGCAAAGTAAAGGTTACGCCGAACGACTTTATCATCATCTCGGCACGCCCCATTCCCGGAAACGAAAAGTTTGTCAGCCGTGTCGTCAATGAGTTGATGCAGCTGGGCGCCGAGGTCATCTATGAAAAGATGTACGAGGTGCACGTCTCCGGTCACGCCTGCCAGAACGAACAGAAGCTGATGATGGCGCTGACAAGGCCAAAATATATCCTGCCGGTGCACGGAGAGTATAAGCATCTGAAGAAATATTCTCTTGTGGCCCAGCAGATGGGAATAAACGAAGAAAATGTCATCATTCCGTCGATTGGACAGGTGCTGGAAACCGACGGCGAAACCTTCCGCTTCGGCGGTGAGGTGCCGTCCGGCGCCGTAATGGTAGATGGCCTTGGCGTCGGCGATGTCGGCAGCATTGTGCTGCGCGACCGCAAACATCTGGCGGAGGACGGATTGATCGTGGTAGTCGCCACCATCAACGCCCGCAGCCGCAAGCTGGTTTCCGGCCCGGACATTATCTCCCGCGGCTTTGTGTATGTGCGGGAGGCCGAGGATATGATTAACGGTGCGCGCGATGTTGCCAAGAGCGCGCTGGAAGATGCAATCGAAAACGGAGTGCGCGACTGGACCACCCTGAAGAACAGAATGAAGGATGAGGTCAGCCGCTATGTCTACAACAAGACCAAGCGCAGCCCGATGATCCTGACGGTTATCCAGGAAGCCTAAACTTCCTGGACCACTCCGCAGAGGGGCTTCATTAGGGAGACACACAACATGAAAGCAAAGACGACCATCAAAGGGAAAAACAAAAAGAAGCTGTATCTGTTTATCCCAGCCATCATCGTATTGCTGCTGCTGGATGCAGCAGCCTTCACGCTGGCGGTGATGTCCCAGAATGTCTGGATGTTCTGGGGCAGCTTCGTGCTGCTGGGATTGACGCTCGTCGCTGCCTGGCAGTTGGCTTCTCTGAGCAAGAGCATCAACAAGTTTTACCAGACGATGGAAAAACAGCTCTCGCCCTACACCAATAAGGCGCTGCGGGATTTTCCGCTTCCGGTATTGGTTACCCGCCGGCGCGGGGGAGAAATTATCTGGTACAACAACCAGATGCGCGAGAAGGTGTTCGGGGGAAATGACTGCTTTGGCCACAGCCTTGCGGAATTTTTCCCGACCATCAACCTGCAGGCGGACTGTCCGCCGCAAGGATATGGAATCGAATATGGCGGGCACCAGTACACGGCCTACCACGCCCCCACCGGAGAGGACGATGAGCGCTTAAATGTAGTGTATCTGGTGGATGACGACAAGCTCAAGCGCATTGCCAAGGAGTATTTCTCCTCGCGGCCGGTAGTGGCAATCATCCTCATCGACAACTATGAGGAACTTTTGCAGAGTGCGCGCGAGAATGAGCGTTCCCAGATTATGGGTGAAATTGAATACCAGATCGAATGTTATGTCGAGAACTATAACGGCGTCATCAAGAAGCTGGAAAAAGACCGGTTCTTCGTAGTCTTTGAAGAGCGGTACATGCGCTCGATCGTGGAGGAGCGCTTCACCATCCTGGATACAGTGCGCAAGATCAACGCCAATGAAAAGATGCCGGCTACCCTCTCGATCGGCGTCGGGCGCGACGCCCAGAGCCTGCTGCAGGCAGAAAAGTTTGCAAGCCAGGCGCTGGATATGGCGTTGGGACGCGGCGGTGACCAGGCGGCGGTGAAGAACAAAAACGGCTATGAATTCTACGGCGGCGTCTCCAAGGGCATTGAGAAGCGCACCAAGGTCAAGACCAGAATCGTTGCGGCGGCATTGCTGGAGTTGCTGGATTCCTGCTCCAATGTCCTGCTGATGGGACACCGGTTTGCCGACCTTGACTGCCTGGGAGCGGCGGTCGGCCTCTATCAGCCGATCCAACAGATGGGCAAGCCGGTCAAGATCATCCTCAACAGCCGGGCCAACATGGTCAAACAGATGCACACCCACCTGCTCGAACAGGGATATGATACAGCCTTCATCGAGCCGGAAGTGGCCCCCGAGTATGTGCAGGAGGACACCCTGCTCATCATCGTCGATGTACATACCCAGCACTTTATCGAGGCGCCGGAAGTCTACAAAAAGTGCAAAAACGTCGTGGTCATCGACCACCACCGCAAGATGGTGGACTACATCGACAACGCGGTCATCTTCCACCATGAACCGTATGCCTCCAGCGCCTCCGAGATGGTGGCGGAACTGGTGCAATATTTTGGCGACAAATATAAACCCAACTCGGCGGCTGCCGAGGCGATGCTCGCCGGCATCATGCTGGACACCAAAAACTTTATCCAGCGCACCGGCGTGCGCACCTTTGAGGCCGCAGCCTATCTGCGCAAGATGGGTGCAGATACGGTGGAGGTCAAGCGCATGTTTGCCACCAGCATGCAAGCATATCGCGAGCGCTGCAAGGTGGTGGCGGCAGCACAGATCTATCGCCACTGTGCAGTCTGCGGCGTAGCGGAAAAGGTGGATGAGATCAAGATGATTTCCGCACAGGCCGCAGATGAACTGCTTGGCATTGAGGATGTCGACGCATCGTTTGTCTACTACTATGAGTCGGACGATGTGGTTGCCTACTCGGCGCGCAGCATGGGCCACATCAACGTCCAGATCATCATGGAAAAGCTGGGCGGCGGCGGACATCTGACCATGGCGGGCGCCCAAACCAAGGGAATCACCTTGGAGGAAGGCGGAGTGCGCCTGAAGAAAGCAATCGACGATTACTACAACGACCTGACCGACAGGGATGAACAGAAGGCACTTGCCGCCGCAGATGCGGGGCCGGTGCAGCTGCCTCCTCCGGCAGGCGATCACGAATAGAGCACAACGTGAAAGGAAGATGATAAAAATGAAGGTAATTTTGACACAGGACGTAAAGGGAAGCGGAAAAAAAGGCGAGATGATCAACGCCGCTGACGGTTACGCAAGAAACTTCCTGCTGCCAAAGGGTCTGGCCGTTGAGGCCAACAATCAGGCCATCGGGGAGCTCAAGGCAAAGGAGGCCTCCAAACAGCACAAGATCCAGGTGGAGCGCGAGGCTGCGATGGAGTCCGCAAAGAAGCTGGAAGGCAAAACAGTTAAAATCACTGCCAAAGCAGGAGCGGGCGGCAAGCTGTTTGGTGCAGTCACCAACAAGGAGATTGCCGACGCCATCCAGAAGCAGTACGGCGTAGCGGTCGACAAGAAAAAGGTCAACGTAGGGGAGATCAAAGCGTTTGGCCGATACACCGCAGAGATCAAGCTCTACACCGGCATCAGCGCCAAGATGGGCGTCGACGTCGGAGAATAAAAACAGCAAGCCGCCTGGGGAATGCGCAGGCGGCTGCCTGTCTATCTGCAAGAAAACACGACAGACGGCAAGGGGGGATGAACGGTGCCGGAAGAGATGGATCTCAATATAGAACAGCTGCCCTTTAGCATGGAGGCCGAGCAGTCTGTTCTGGGCGCGATTCTGGTTGAACCGGAATGTATTTCCAAGGTGCTGGAGCTGCTGACGCCGGAGAGCTTTTACCGCCCGCAACATCAACAGCTGTTTTCCATCATGCTGGCGATGTTCACCTCCGCACAGCCCATCGACTTTATCACTGTTCTGGAAAAGGCAAAATCGGAGCGGGTGTTTGCAAGCGATGCGGATGCAAAGGTCTACCTCACCCAGTTGATTCAGGTGGTACCCAGTGCAGCAAATGTGGAGGCGTACGCCAAGCTTGTACAGGAAAAGTACTATATGCGCACCCTCATCGGGGTGGCGCGCGGCATCATCACCAACTCTGAAAAGAGCGACGCAGATGCCCGCGGGCTGATGGAATTTGCTGAGCAAAAGCTCTATGAAATCCGTCGAGGAAAGGATGCTACCGGACTTGTCCGGGTGGACCGCGCCATCTTCGAGCTGTACGACAAGCTACAGCGCATCTCGGGGGATGACCGCAACCAATATGCGGGCATCCCAACCGGCTTTTCAGGGCTGGATGCCATCACCACCGGATTAAACCGCACCGATTTGATCCTGCTTGCGGCCCGTCCGGCGATGGGAAAATCGACCTTTGTGATGAATATCGCAACAAATGTGGCAAAGCAGGGACATGCCGTTGCGGTCTTTTCGCTGGAGATGAGCCGCGAACAGCTGGTCTCCCGTATGCTTTCGGCCGATGCACTGATCCAGGGACCACAGCTGCGCACGGGAAACCTGAGCGTGGACGAGTGGACCAAGGTGGCAGTCTCGGCGCAGAACATTGCGCGGCTGCCGATGTACATCGACGACAGCGCAGGCATCACGGTGGCTGAGATGAAGGCAAAGCTGCGCAGGGTACAGAATCTGGGGCTTGTGGTCATCGACTACCTACAGCTGATGTCCTCGGGACGCAGGATTGACAACCGCGTGCAGGAGGTGTCGGAGATCACCCGAAACCTCAAAGTGATGGCAAAGGAATTGGATGTGCCGATCATCACTCTCTCCCAGCTTTCCCGAAGCCCGGACAAGCGCACCGGAGATCACCGGCCGGTACTCTCCGACCTGCGTGAATCCGGCTCCATCGAGCAGGATGCCGACCTGGTACTGTTTTTGTACCGCGACGAATATTATAACGACGATACCGAGGATAAGGGTGTGGCGGAGGTCATTGTGGCAAAAAACCGTCACGGCGCCACCGATACCGTCAAGCTGGCCTTCGACGGACAGCACACCAGATTCTTGAGCAGGGAGCTGTTCCGCGATGCGCCGTAGAGTGTTGCAGACCATAGAGGAATATCGGATGCTCTCCCCGGGAGATCGGGTGGTTGTCGGCTGCTCGGGCGGAGCGGATTCCACTGCGCTGCTGTATCTGCTCTGGCAGCTGCGGCAGCAGTTGGGCATCTCGGTCTGTGCCTGCCACATCAACCACCAGCTCCGCGGCGAAGAATCGGAGCGCGACGAGCAGTTTGTGCGCTCCTTTTGTGCTGCTCGCGGCATTGCGCTCACGGTGGAGCGCATCGATGCAGCAGCCCTTGCGCAACAGCAGGGGGAATCGGTGGAGACCGCTTCCCGAAGAGCCCGCTATGCTATCTTTGAGCGGGTGGCGGGGGAAAAGGGCAAAATTGCCACCGCCCACACAATGAATGACAATGCGGAAACGCTGCTGTTTTACCTTGCACGCGGCGCGGGGTTAAAGGGAATGGGAGGCATCCCACCGGTGCGCGGGAGGATCATCCGGCCGCTGATTGGATGCACCCGCGTCCAGGTCGAGGACTTTTGCCGCGAAGAGGGGCTTAGCTTTGTGACCGACTCCACAAATCTCAGCACAGATTATACCCGCAATCGCATCCGCCAGGAGATTGTCCCGCAGATGAGCGAAGTCAACAGCGGCTTTTTAAAAAATGCGTATGACCTCAGCTGCACGGCGCGGCAGGACAATGACCTGCTGACACAGCTGACCGAACAGGCACTGAAAGTCCTATGCAAAAAGGAGAATCCGCTGACTCTCGACCGAGAAGCATTTTTGCAGCTGCATCCGGCGCTGCAAACCCGCGTACTGCTGTGGATACAGCACAGGGCGGGGGTGGAGGTGCACTTTGACCTTGCATGCAGGATGCTGCAAAAGGCAAGGGAGGGCGGGCGCACCGAACTCAGGCGCGGCACCATGTTTTGCTGCAAGGGCGGAGAGATGGTGCTGGATGCACAGGCCTTTTACAAAGAGCAGCGGCAGCCCTACTTTGAAAAACCGTTTTGTGCAGGGAAAATTGCCCTGTTTGCAGGCAAAACGGTGGAGGTTTTGATCTATTCGGGAGAAGATTATAAATTTTTCTTTAAAAAAGACACAACCATCTTAAAAAATACGATCGATTGTGATAAAATGAAGGATAATGCGGTGTTCCGTCAGAGGAAAGAGGGAGACCGCATCCAGCTAAGTGGCAAACAGGGCACAAAGCCTTTAAAAAAGTTTTGGAATGAGAGGAAAACCCCGCAGCCACAGCGGTGGCGGGCGGCAGTGCTTGCCGACGGGCAGGGTGTGCTTTGGGTCGAAGGCCTGGGGACAGACTGCCGGGTGGCGCCGGATGAAAACAGCCGGCAGGTAGCGTGGATCAGGGTAGAGGAGGACCAGGGATGAAAAAGATGCAGGATGACATTTTGAAGGTATTGCTCACGCAGGAGCAGATTCAGCAGAAGGTTGCACAGATCGGACGGCAGATTACCCAGGACTATCAGGGCAAAAACCTGTTGATGGTCAGCGTCCTGAAAGGGTCGGTCGTCTTTATGGCCGATCTGATGCGCGCGGTGGACTGCCCGGCGAGAATCGATTTTATGTCGGTGTCGAGCTACGGCAACGGAACAAAAACATCGGGCGTCGTCAAGATCGTGAAGGATTTGGATTTAAACTTGGAAGGATATGACCTGCTTTTAGTCGAGGACATCCTGGACAGTGGCAGGACCCTGTACTATCTCAGAGAGATTTTGTACAAGCGCAACCCGGCAAGCATCCGCATTGCCGCGCTGCTCAACAAACCCGCAAGAAGGGAAGCGGATATCACACCGGACTATTCCTGTTTTGAAGTGCCGGACGAATTTGTCGTCGGGTATGGGCTGGACTATGCGGAGATGTACCGCAACCTGCCCTATATCGGGGTGCTCAAACCAGAAGTATATACAAAATAACAGGCAATTCCAAAGGAAAGCACAGATAGGAGTGAATTTTTGGTGCCGCGAAAATCAAAAGGAATTATCATGTATCTGGCAATGTTCGGGCTGTTGATTGTTCTGCTGTTTGCCATGATGTCCATGGATCAGCCGACTTCCACCCTGAAGTACTACCAGGTACTGGACTATTTTAGAAATGGCCAGGTAGAAGAGTACCAGATCGACTACAATGACGGTACCCTTACCATGAAACTGGATGGACAGAGTCAGCTGGTCGACTACCAGTTGGCGAGCATCTCCCAGTTTAATGAGGACATTAAGCCCTACATCGACCAGTATGAACAGACCAACAATACTACCTTTAAACGCAATTACCTGCCGGCGCAGGAGACTTCGCTGCTGGTAAGCTTGCTGCCGACGCTGTTGCTGCTGGGCGGCATGGCGCTGCTGTGGATCTTTATGATGCGCCAGGCCGGCGGCGGTACCGGCAAGATGAACACCTTCGGCAAGGCAAAACCAAAGCCTCTGGAGGACGGCCGGCGTGTGACCTTTGCAGACGTGGCCGGAGCGGACGAGGAGAAGGAAGAGCTTGTCGAGGTCGTCGAATTTTTGAAAGACCCGAAAAAGTTTAACGCACTGGGTGCGCGTATCCCGAAAGGCGTTTTGCTGATGGGCCCTCCTGGAACAGGTAAAACGCTGCTTGCCCGCGCAGTAGCGGGAGAGGCGGGTGTGCCGTTTTATTCGATCTCCGGCTCTGACTTTGTAGAGATGTTTGTCGGCGTCGGTGCATCCCGTGTGCGCGACCTGTTCGATCAGGCCAAAAAGAGCGCACCGAGCATCATCTTCATCGATGAGATCGATGCGGTAGGCCGCCAGAGAGGTGCTGGCCTGGGCGGCGGACACGATGAGCGCGAGCAGACCTTAAACCAGTTGCTGGTGGAGATGGACGGCTTTGGCGCGAACACCGGCGTCATCGTCATGGCTGCGACCAACCGCCGCGACATCTTGGACCCTGCGCTGCTGCGTCCAGGACGTTTTGACCGACAGATTGTGGTCGGATATCCAGACGTCAAGGGCAGAGAAGAAATCCTCAAGGTACACACCAAGAATAAACCGCTTGGCCCGGACGTCGATCTGCGGGTAATTGCGCAGACTACCGTCGGCTTTACCGGTGCAGACCTGGAAAACCTGGTCAACGAGGCGGCGCTGCTTGCTGCCAGACGTGGCCGCAAGGCGATCACCATGGTGGACATCGAAGAGGCGACGATCAAGGTGGTGGCAGGACCGGAGAAGAAGAGCCACATCGTGCCGGATAAGGATAAGCGCTTGACCTGCTTCCATGAGGCGGGCCATGCAGTTGCCACCTATTACTGTGAGACACAGGACAAGGTACACGAAATTTCCATCATCCCGCGCGGTATGGCGGGCGGTTATACCATGAGCTTGCCGGAAGAGGACAGAAGTTATGAGACCAGAAAGGGCATGCAGGAAAATATCGTCACCCTGCTGGGCGGCCGCATTGCCGAAAAACTGGTGCTGGACGACATCTCTACCGGTGCTTCCAACGACCTGGAGCGCGCGACTAAGATTGCGCGTGCGATGGTCACCCGCTATGGCTTCAGCGACCGCTTAGGCCCGATTGTCTACGGACAAAACGAAAACGAGGTCTTTTTGGGACGAGATCTGGGCCATACCCGCGACTACTCCGAGACAGTTGCGGCGCAGATCGACGAGGAGATCCGTGCGGTCATCGACAGCGCCTACGATCAGTGTGAGGCGACCCTGACCGAGCACATGGATCAGCTGCACAAGGTTGCAGAGTTCCTGTACGAGTTTGAAAAGATCAACGGTGCAGACTTTGAACGCCTGATGAAGGGCGACATGAGCGTCTTTGACGAGCACCGGGAAAAGGCCAGCGGAAAGACCACCCCGATGAATCCGGATGCACATTCCGAGCAGCCCGCTTCCAGCGATTCGCTGCCAAATTCGGACGGCGAACAAAGCCAGCAGGAGGCATCCGCTCAGCCAAAACAGGACGAAGAGCAGCCGGCAAAACCGGAGGCCAACTTCCCATCCGATCAGCAGGAGCCGGAAGAGAATCCAAAGGACAACGAACAATAATCAACCATAAAGAGAAAAGAGGTGGCGCAATGTTGCGCCACCTCTTTTGCAATACGCACAAGGGAAGACAAAAGAAAGACGCCTCCATTGCTGGAAGCGCCTTTCTTTTGTGGGAAACAGGTAATTAGTAGTTGTCAGATTCATCTGCCGTCAGACGCGACCATTGGTCTGTCAGCAGTCTTAGTATAATGCAAAGCTTGTCGTCGCGTCAATTGTTTTCTGTGAAATTCGTATCAATCCACAAAAGATCGATTATATTTACAGCAGATTAACCTATACTCTTCACATAATGCTGTTTTATTCGCAATGCGAAGCTTATCTCCCCATTTTTCCGGGTAAAACAAAAGCCGCCACTTTCGTGACGGCTCGCCTGTTTTGTGTAAACTAGATAGCGCGGGTTACTTTACCAGAACGCAGGCAACGGGTGCAGGCGTGGATGTGGCATGGAGAGCCATTAACAATTGCCTTCACACGTCTTACATTTGGTTTCCAAGTTCTGTTAGATCTTCTATGAGAATGGGAAACCTTGATACCGAAAGTAACACCTTTTCCGCAGATATCGCATTTAGCCATTAGTCTGCACCTCCTTCTAACTTTTAACAAGTCAACATTCGTATTCTATCAGATTTCGCGCCAAAATGCAAGAGCTTTTGCAAGAATATTTTAAAAAAAGGAAAATTCACAGTTTTTGCGAACAACACGACCTTGTTTTTTACTATTTTAAAAGGTATAATGAAGGATATGGGAACAGGATGCCCTTTTTTCCCATTCAGCGCTCTGTTTTTTGGCATCCCTTCCTATCAGAGAAAGGCGATCCCCTCGACCGGGGGACAGAAAAAGGAGTAGATACTTTGAGTTTATTTCGTCTCGATCCCATCACCATCTTAATTCGTGCGCTGGTGCTGGTGACGGCTATGCCGGTCCACGAATGTGCACACGGCTGGGTAGCGGACAAACTGGGCGATCACACCGCGCGCGCTGCCGGCAGATTGACCCTGAACCCCTTTCACCACCTCGATCCGTTTGGCAGCGTTCTGCTGCTTTTGGCAGGCTTCGGGTGGGCCAAACCGGTGCCGGTAAACCCCTACTATTTTACCAAAATCCACAACCGCAAGGCCGGCGTTGCCTTGACTGCGCTGGCAGGACCAGTTTCCAACATCCTGATGGCGCTGGTCGCCCTGTTTGTGGCAAAGGGAATCATGTTTCTTCCCTCCACCAATCGGGCTGTTTCGATGCTGTTTACCATCTTCTTGATTGTCTGCCAGACCAATCTCGGCCTCGCTATCTTTAACCTGATCCCCATCCACCCGCTGGACGGTTCGCGGGTACTGGACTTCTTTTTGCCCTATAAGGCAACCGCCTGGATTGAGGAGCACGAGCAGATCATCTACATCGTATTCATGGTAGTCATCCTCTTTACCCCGATCCTGGACTGGCCGCTCACCGTCGCCAGCAACTGGCTCTTCCAGCTGCTTGACCGGATGACCGCACTGGTCCTGGGCTTTTAAGGGGGCGCGACGTTGGCGGAGCAGCTCTCTTTCAAGGTGGCGCAGGTGGAGGGGCCGCTGGACCTGATTCTCCAGCTGATTGCCAAACACAAGCTCAACATCTATGACATCGAGATCACAAAGCTGTTGGAACAGTACATGGCCTACATCCAGCAGGTACAGAGCCAGCAGATGGAGGTCGCCAGCGAATTTTTGGAGATGGCCTCAAGGCTTGTGTACATCAAATCCATCTCGCTGCTGCCAAAGCACGAGGAGCTTGAGCAGCTCAAGCAGGAATTGACCGGTCAGCTGATTGAGTACACCCTCTGCCGCCAGGTGGCGGGGATGCTCAGGTCCCGGTTTATCGGAGACGAGATCTTCTGCCGCAAGCCGCAGCCGCTTGCGCACGACCCGCAATATGCCCTCCAGCACGACGCCTCCCTTTTGTTAGAGGCGTATCTGTCGGCGGTGGGCAGGCGCAGGCTGCCGCAGGAGGAACACAAGGTGTTCGAGCCGATGATGGCGCGCAGGGTGGTCTCGGTTCAATCGCGGATTGTGGTGGTCCTCAAGAGGCTGTATCAGCACCACCGCGCACCGTTTTTATCGCTGTTTTCGGACAGCAGCGACCGCTCGGAGGTGGTTGCCACCTTTTTGGCGGTGCTGGAACTGATGAAGAATAAGCGGGTGATGCTGGAAGAGGACGGCGTCACCATCCGTCTGTTATAGACCGGACAGAACAAAAGAAGGGAGGGGGACAAGTTGTCGCAGTCCAACGAAGTGGAAAAGCAGATACAGGCGATTTTGTTCGCTGCGGGTGAACCGTATGAAAAGGACCGGCTGTGCAAGGTGCTGGAAATTAACCAGAACACCCTAAAAGAGGCCGTCCAGCGGATCAATGCCCTGTATGAGCAGACAGCCTTTGTGATATTGGACCTGGATGAAAGCTACCAGATGGCAACCCGGACGCAGTATGCGCAGGTGATCCGGCAGGCGCTGGAGATCAAAAACAACACCCCTTTGAGTCAGGCGGCTTTGGAGGTGTTGGCCATCATCGCCTACAACCAGCCGGTGACCAAATCGTTTATCGAACAGATCCGGGGAGTGGACAGCGGATCGGTCGTCAATTCCCTGGTATCCAAGGGACTGGTGCAGGAGATGGGGCGCTTGGAGATTCCAGGCAGGCCGATCTCCTACGGGACGACCGAGCACTTTTTGCGCAGCTTTGGAATGCAGAGCATCGAGACGCTGCCCAAACTCCCACAAGCTCCGCAGGAGGAGCAGGGGGAGGAGCAGTAATTCAGAACCGCAGAAGGGAGGGGCGCCGATGATGGTGCTGTGGATTGTGCTGGCAGTGCTGGCAGTCATTGTGCTGCTGTTGTGCTTCCCAGTGACGCTGCGGCTGTCCTGGTGGCCTACCGAGCAGGACATTCCCTTTGCGGGATATCGGACGCAACAGGTCGAGAAGGACTTGCAGGAGCTCTCTCTTCTGCCGGAAGACGAGGCGGTTCTGCTCGAATTGATAGACAAGCTTCCCCCTCCTGCACCACAGCCCCAAAAAGAGCTTACGGTGGTGCTCAAAGTTCTCTTTTTGCGCTTTACCCTCTATCCTTTCCGGGAGAAGAAAGAAGCTTCACCCCCAAAAAAGAAGCAATCCCCTAAAAGGGAAGAGTCACAGGAACAAAAGGAGAAGAAGGGACTGCAAAAGGAGGATTGGGCGGGGATATACAAGATGTTGCCCCAGGTGCTTGCGTGTCTAAAAAGGCCGCTGGAGCAGTCGCTGGGCGATGTGTGCCTGAAGGTGCAGCTGTGGGCGACCGTGGCGCGGTTGGACAGCGCACAGTCCACCCTCGCTGCGCAGAAGATCTGCATGGCAATGTATACCCTGTTGGGCGCTGTGCAAAACTGGATTCAGGTGAAGCGGGCGGACATTCGCCTGCGCCCGGATTTTACAGGGTGTAGGGAGGAGGACGACTGGTCGGTAAAAGTACAGCTGAGCGTCCACCCGATTGTGCAGCTGGCAGCGGCGCTCCGATTTGGCTTCGGGCTGCTCAAGCTGCTATTGCGCAGCAAAGCAAAGCGCCAAGCTGGTCGTGCCCCCAAGACATCATCCGAACAGCCGGCACAGTAAAACAATCTGCACAACCAAAGCGGAAGAGTGAAAAAAAGCGTTAGAATACAAAACAGAAAGGGAGGAACCCCTATGAGCCAACACATCCACAATTTGATGGGCGAATCTATGAAAGGGCTGCGGGATCTGGTCGACGTCGACTGCATCGTCGGCAAGCCGATCGTGACCGCCAGCGGAACGACCATTATCCCCATTTCCAAGGTGACCTTTGGATTTGGTTCGGGCGGCAGCGACATTGCAAAATCTCCAAAGGATGATTTTGGCGGCGCTGCGGGAGCAGGCGTCACCATCCAGCCGCTGTGCTTTTTGATCGAGCGGGAGGGCGATGTGCGCATCCTCAACGTCAACCAGAGCCACACCACTGCGGACGCCATCGTCAACATGGTGCCGGAAGCGATCGACCGGGTATCGGCGATGATCGCCAAAGCAAAGGAAGAAAAATCTGCACAGGAGGCTTCCCACGAGCCGGTGCAGGACAATCTGTAAACACAAAAAAGGGGAACCGGATTTTCCGGTTCCCCTTTTTTGTGTATTGAAGGTGTAAAGAAAGGCACCTTACTTTTTGTGGAAGTGCGAGAACAGCTTTTCACGCAGGCTGGTTTTCTTTGGCGGCAGTTCGATGTGGCGCTCAAAGTATTCGTGCAGGTAGGTGTGGGAATCCAGCGGCTCATTGTGTGTGCTCTCGTCGCGGACGTAGCTGCCGTCAGGGAGCATCTCCCAGGAATTGCGGTTGTCCATCCGAATGGCCTCCACTAAGTGCAGGATGTCCTGACGGGCAGGCTCGGACTTGACTTCGGCAAAGACCTCTACACGGCGGCGGGTATTGCGGTTGAGCAGGTCGCCGGAGCCCATGAAGATGCGTCGGTTGTCGTCGGCGCCGAAGATGAAGATGCGGGAGTGCTCGAGGTAGCGGCCGACAATGCTCTTGATGCGGATGTTGTCGGTGTATCCCTTGATGCCCGGACACAGGCAGCAGATTCCACGGATGACCATCTCGACCTTGACGCCGGCTTGGGAGGCTTCGATCAATTTTTCCATGACCTCCATGTCGTTTAAGGAGTTGACCTTGATGAAGATGTAGCCCTCCTTGCCGGCACGGCAGGCGTCGATCTGTTCCTGGATGTAGCGCAGCACATTCTGCTCAAAGCAGTTTGGCGCTACCCACAGGCTCTTGGTGGAGTCCACCACCTCGCCCACGCACAGCGCCTGAAAGACGCGGGTGGCGTCCTCGCCCATCAGCGGGTCGGAGGAGATAAAGGACAGGTCGGTGTACTGCTCGGAGGTCTTTTCGTTGTAGTTGCCGGTGCCGACCTGGGTGATGTAGTGGATCTGGTTGTGTTCCTTGCGGGTAATCAGGCAGAGCTTGGCGTGGATCTTATAGTCGCTCAGGCCGTAGATGACGGTGCAGCCCGCCTCTTCCAGCATAGTGGCGTAGTCGATGTTGTTCTGCTCGTCAAAGCGCGCGCGCAGCTCCAGCACGCACAAAACGTCCTTGCCTTTTTCGGCGGCGTGGGCCAGGGCAGAGGCGATCTTGCTGTGGTTGGCCAGGCGGTACAGCGAGATTTTGATGGAGAGCACGCTCGGGTCGTCGCCCGCTTCATACAGCAGGTCGACAAACGGCTTGGTGCTCTGGAAGGGGAAGCTGAGCAGCATGTCGTGGTTTTTTAAGTAGTTGATGGCGCCTCCTGCTTCGCCCTTGGCAAAATCGACCGGTACATAGGGTTTTGCTTCATGATAGTACCAGCTCTTTTGTTCCTTGTGCGGGTCGAGCGCGCCGGGCAGAGCAAAGCCAAAGGAGAAGTCCAGCGGTATAGATTGAATGATAAAGGCTTCTTCCGAGACTTTAAGCTTTTTGCACAGGAAGGTCGCCAGGCGGTCTCCGGGACGGGAGGAGAACTGCAAGCGCACCACATCCAGGCGGCGGCGCTTTTTGAGCATCTCTTCCATCACGCCGCGAAAGTCGATGTCGAAGTCGAACAAACCCTCATCCACCGTGATGTCTGCGTTGCGGGTGACGCGCATGACATGCTTTTCCAGCACCTTCTGTTTGCTGTAGAGCTTGTGAACAAAGTGGAGGATGATGTCGGCGGTAAAGAGGATTTTGCGCCGCTGATTGATGGTGAACAGGTAGTAGGTGGGCAGCTGGGAGAAGGGGACAATGCCGATGCGGATGTTGTCCTCCTTGTCGCCGCCTTTGGCTTTATCGCTGTTTTTCTCCTTGTCCTTTTCTTTCTCTTTCTCCTTTTCCTTGTCCGAAAGTTCGGTGACGACAAACTGTTCCTTGTTTTTGAGGAAGGGGAAGGGGTGCTGGCGGTCGATCACCTGTGGAGAGAGCAGCGGGCGGATCTCGTTGTTAAAGTAGTTCTGCACAATTTGCTCGTCAATCTTGCTCATGTGGTGGATGTCCAGCACATCGATGTCCTGGGTGCGCAGCAGCTGCTTGAGCGAGTCCCATGCGCGTTCGGCGATGGGGTGGATCTGTTCGACCTTTTTGCGGATGGCTGCGATCTGGCCGGCGGCGTCCAAGCCGGTTTTATCGTCCAGCTTTTCCGGCTCCAGGATGCTCTGATCGTGCAGCGAGCCGACGCGCACCATAAAGAATTCATCCAGATTCGAAAAGTAAATTGCCAGAAACTTTAACCGCTCCATCAAGGGAATATTGGGGTTGAGGGATTCGCTGAGCACTCTGCGGTTAAATTCCAGCCAGCTCAGCTCACGGTTGACAAAGATGTTTTGCTGCTGTGGCTGAGCGGTGGGGGTGGTTTGAGATGGGATCATTTCGATTTGATTTGTCTGTTCCATAATGTTTCACCTGTTTGCGTGTGGTGTGGTTGTGCTTTTCGTTTATTATTGCTGTACCTGCATTTCGCTCAGGAGCACCTGTGCGAGAATCTTCATGCCGTCGCGGGTCGATTCGATGTCCACCCACTCTTCGCGGGTGTGGGAGCCATGTCCCTCATAGACGCCGAAGCAAACGGCCGGGACACCCATCGAGAGCGGGATGTTGCAGTCGGTGGAGCCACAGGATTCGGTGCGGTGATAGCCGTACAGTTCGGAGGCCTGCATGACGGTGCGGGTCAGCTCGGATGGGTCGGCATCTCCCTTGCAGGGGCGGTCGCCGATCAGCTCGGTCTGGATGCCGATGCCGTAGTTTTGGAAGGAAGAGGTGACCGACTCGAAGAAGCGGTCCATATATTCCAGGCCCTCTTTTTTGCTGGAGCGGTACTCATACAGCATGGTGCACTGCTGGGCGATGGAGTTGACCGAGGTGCCGCCCTCGATGACGCCGACATTGTAGGTGGTCTTGCCGATGTCCGGGGCCTTGAGGGTGTAGAAGGCATCGATCATCTTGGCGGCGTAGTGGATGGCGTTGCGGTTGCCGAAGGCACCGAACGAGTGTCCGCCCTCGGTGTTGACGGTGATGCGCCAGCGCTTGGAGCCGACAGCATCGTTGACGACGGTCTTTAACCCGCCGTCGATGGCGTACAGGCGGGAGATGCGTCCGTCAAAGTCCTTCATCAGCTGGCGCACGCCCTTGAGGTTTCCCAGTCCCTCTTCGCCGGAATTGAGCACAAAGAGGATGCCGGTTTTGGGTTTCAGCTTGAGGTCGATTGCCATAGCGGCCATCTCCATGACAGCGGCGGCGTTGGTGGTGTCGTCTCCGACGCCCGGCGCATAGAAGCGGCCGTTTTCTTCCCGGAAGGGCAGCGGCTCGGTGTCGGGGAAAACGACGTCGGTGTGGCCCAAGATGGCGCACAGATCCCCAGCGCCATCTTCCACCCCGTAAGGGAAGATGACGTTGAGCGCCTCGTCGATGTAGACGCCGGTAGCACCCAGTTCCTCCAGGTGCTGCTTGCACCACTGGGCGCGCTTTTCCTCGTGGTTGGATGGCGCAGGAATGCGGGCAAGGGTGCGGATGGTGTCAAGGAATCGTTCACGATGTTGTTCGAGGTAGTCCAGTACAGGTTGCTGTATTTCCATTGGTTTCGACATAAAGACTCTCCTTTAAAAATTCCTTTTGAAAAAGCCATTTTTGGCGTTGCATTTCTGATACCCTAATCATAGCACAAGTTTTAGCGCGGTTCAATTTTTATACGAAGATTTTACAGGAATTATACACAGAAGAGCACTTTTTAATCTGATAGAAGGCTTTAAAGAAAAATAGATTTTACAGTATGCCGTTTAAAGGGAGGAAAAAAGGGGCGCAGAAGGACAATCCAATATTTTAGCAAAGGTATTTTGCAAGAGCGGGCATTTTTCTGGGAATCTCGACACGGTTTGACAGGTTTCTCCAAAAAAACACGGCTACAATAAAGGTGGATACAATATTTAGGAGGTAATGTTTATGTGTAACACATATCCACCAGCTGAAAATGGGTCCGCTTGGGAATTTTTCCTGTACATCAACAACCAGACGGGTTATACGCTGGAAGCTGAGGCTGCAAAGCGCGACTGGGGCACTTGGTACCGGGACAGTGTGGACAAGCAGGGACCGCAAAATGTGCGTGCTGGGGAATCGGTTCAGGCACTCGGAATCCGGGCTGCGCATGGAACGGCGACCGGATATGAATGCCGTTGCCGATGGAGCTTCAAAAAGGACGGAAAGCCAATTGGCAGCTTTGATTTAAAGATTGATGTGCCTTTTTCCAGCAGCAACTCGTCCACCCTGACGACGACAGGACCGATCTGTGTGGAGGGCTGGAGCGACCTCCCCAAAAAAGGACACACCTTTACGCGCTCGATCACCGTAAGTGAGTTGGGTCAGCTCAACTCGTCCCATGATCTGGAGCAATTTCTTCCAGACCCGGATGAAAAGAGATATTATGACCTTCTGATGACCAACAACGAGCTTGTGCAGAACTGGGAGCAATTAAAGCAGCAAGTGCCACAGATGGAATCGTTTAACCCGATTTCTGTCCTTCCAGAAAACTACCAGTACCCGCCGCGCAGCATCTTTGTGGGAAGGACGCAGGAAAACGTCATTGCACACAATTTTTGGCAGGACATCGATGACCCGATCTATGACCAGGTATGGCAGAAGGAACTTTTTGTAGATCAGTATTTCAGCGTTGGAATCTATTCGATCAACACCGACCCGCGCAGTACGGTCAACGTACCCAAAGGCATGGAGATTGTGACCGAAAACTCGGTGGAGGTGACTTCTTCCATCACTAAGACCCTCAAGTCCACCCTGTCCCTGCGTGCACTGTTGAAGGCGGAATATTCCGGCTTGGCCGGGGAATTGGAGACCACCTATTCCACCGAAAATGTGTTGGAGGAGTCCAACAGCCGTGTCGAGCGTACGGCACAGAGTATCTCCATCGGTGCATCGGATCACAATCGCCTGTTTGTGCCGTGGGTCTTTTCTACCGCTGTGGCCGTCTACCGCAAGAAAAAAGATGGCACAGTCACTTTGATTGGAATCTCTGAGTGGGCGCAGGAGATTCTGGATAAGGTATATGAATACTGATACGAGAAAATGAGCAAAGCAGTCTGTGCGATAAATAAAAAAGAGCTTCGAGGAAACCTCGAAGCTCTTTTTGTCAGACAGGAAAAACAAAAGAGGCACCCGCCTGTTGGCGGATGCCTCTTTGCAATGCTCTGGTGGAGACGATCGGGATCGAACCGACGACCTTTTGAATGCCATTCAAACGCGCTCCCAACTGCGCTACGCCCCCGTGGCAGATTGCCTTTATATTATACCCGTTTGCGCCGAAGTTGTCAAGCCCTGTTGGAGGGCTTTTTTGCGCTGGCTGGGAATTTTTGCTGTGCAGGGTGCAAAAGGGTTTGAGCGGCGGCCCGGTTTATGCTATAATTTTCCTTGCAAATAAAAAGGGGGACGGCAGAATGCTCGATTGGATTGTGGAAAAAGAAGATGTTTGGCAGCGCCTGCAGCGCTGTGACAAGCCGGTGATACTGTACGGCATGGGGGACGGCGCTGTCAAGATCTTGCAGGTGATGCAGCGGTACGGCATCCGTCCAGCTGCAATGTTTGCCAGCGACGATTTTGCCCGGGGCAATCTCTTTATGGGGTATAAGGTGGAAAAGCTGCGGGACATCCGCGAGCGATTTGACGACTTTATTGTCGTCATGGCCTTTGCTGTGCGGGATGTGCCGACGGTGGAGCGCATCTACACGCTTTCCAAGGAGATCGAACTGGTGGCGCCGGATGTGCCGGTAGCGGGAGTGAATCTGTTTACCCTCGATTTTGTGCGGGAGCACCAAGCGCAACTGCAGCAGGTGGAGGCGATGTTGGCCGACGAGCAATCCAAAAAGGTGCTGCACAACATCGTCAACTTTAAACTCAGCGGCAAGCTGGATTATCTGATGGACTGCCAAACTCCGGTGGAGGAGGCCTACCAAAATATTCTGCGTCCCACCGCCTTTGAGCACTTTGCCGATCTGGGAGCTTACCGCGGGGACACCGTCGCGGAGCTGCTGCACTATGCGGGCGGCTGCGAGCGGGTGTTTGCCTTTGAACCGGATGCAAAGACCTACAAAAAGCTCTGTCTGGCCATCGAGCAGATGGGCCTGACGCAGCGAGCAACCTGTGTGCAGATGGCGGCTTTTTCCCACGAGGAGATGCTGGAGTTTGACAGCCGCGGAGGAAGGCAGTCGGCGCTCAAGGAGGAGACGTTGACCACCGGGGTGGCGGGCGCAGCAAAATCCAAGATCCAGCTGGTGCAGGGGCAGTCGCTGGACAACCTGGTGGGAGAGGAGACGGTGAGCCTCATCAACATGGATGTGGAGGGGGCGGAAAGACAGGCCCTTGAGGGCTGCCGCAAAGTCATCGCCCGCGACCGGCCAAAGATGCTGATTGCCGCCTACCACCGCAGTGAGGATCTCTTTGCCATTCCTTTGCAGATCGCCTCGATGCGCCCGGACTACCGATTTTTCCTGCGCCATTACCGGTATATCCCCGCGTGGGATACCAACCTTTATTGTATATAGTAACTGAAAGATCCGCTGTCCGGTGCAGCCTGCTCTTCTAAAGTAAAGAAAAACGACAAAAGCAAGAGCAAATCTGCCCCCCTTTGTTGACAGGGGATTGTGAAATATAGTAAAATAATAAGATAGGAAGGCAGGCCTATGTGCCCGCAAAGTTGTGAAACCAATCATAGTGTTAAGATAATCCCAGTAAGGGAGAGGAGCGTGAAAAAGCATGCAGCCGAATTTGACACAGTCTCAGCAGGCAGGCGGTGCGGTGCGCAGCATGACCGGATATGGCAGAGCACGCCAGTTAATCGCAAACAAGGAGATTTGCGTGGAGATCCGTTCGGTCAACCACCGCTTTTTGGAGTATTCTTCCCGTGTCCCCAAGGCGTATGCATATTTGGAAGAGAAGCTGAAAAACCTTGTCAAGACAGCGGTTTCCCGCGGCAAGGTGGATGTTTCCCTCACGATCCAGACCGTCAGCGGCACCGACACCAAGGTCACCATCAACCACGACCTTGCGCGGTCCTATCTGCAGGCGCTGCGCGATCTGGCAGAGGATTTGCAGATTAAAAATGATGTGACCGTCTCGCAGATGATGCGCTTTTCCGACATCTTCAGCGTCATGCGCGTGGAGGAGGATGAGGAGCAGATCTGGCAGGCAGTCGAACAGGTGGCGCAGCAGGCCCTTCAAAACTTTGTACAGATGCGCCTGGTTGAGGGCGAAAAGATGAAGCAGGATCTGCTGTACCGTCTGGAGCTCATCGAGAAGATGGTCAAACAGGTGGAGGAACTTTCCCCTCAAACGGTAGAGGCCTACCGCAACCGCCTGTATGCGCGCCTTCAGGAGGTGCTGCAGAGCAGTGCAGTGGACGACCAGCGCGTCCTGACCGAGGCGGCAATCTTTGCAGAAAAGATTGCTGTTGCAGAGGAGACGGTCCGTTTGGGCAGCCACGTCCATCAGTTCCGCCAAATCCTTTCCTCCAACGAACCGGTGGGAAGAAAGCTCGATTTTCTGGTTCAGGAATTTAACCGTGAGGCCAACACCATAGGCTCCAAGGCCCAGGACCTGCAAATTGCTAGGATTGTGGTAGACTTAAAGTCTGAAATCGAAAAGATCCGCGAGCAGATCCAGAACATCGAGTAAACGCTCGGACGTTTTTTGGAGAGGAAAAGGAGAAGGCACAACATGAAATTGATCAATATCGGCTTTGGAAATATGGTTTCTGCCAATCGTCTGGTGGCCATTGTCAGCCCGGAATCGGCTCCGATCAAGCGCATTATCGCCGATGCCAGAGAGCGCGGCAGCCTGATCGACGCCACCTATGGCCGGCGAACCCGCGCAGTTATCATCACCGACAGCGACCATGTGATCCTGTCGGCGGTACAGCCGGAGACGGTGGCCAACCGACTCAATGACGACGACGATGAGGAGGAACTGGAAGAAGATGAATAGAAAAGGACAGCTGATCGTGGTGTCCGGCCCCAGCGGCGTCGGCAAAGGCACCGTGTTGGGTGAGTACCTGAGCAGCCGGGAAAACATCGCTTATTCCGTTTCGGCCACCACCCGTTCCCCACGCCCGGGAGAACAGGATGGCGTACACTACTTCTTTTTGAGCAAAGAGGCGTTCCAGCAGACGGCCAACAGCGGCGGCATGTTGGAATACGCAAACTATAACGGCAATTTTTACGGCACGCCCAAGGCCCCGGTCGAGCAAAAGCGTGCGCAGGGCATCGATGTGGTGCTGGAAATAGAGGTGCAGGGTGCGCTGCAGGTCAAAAAGGTGTGCCCGGATGCACTGCTGATCTTCATTGCGCCGCCGAGCTTTGCCGAGCTGCAAAGTCGTCTGACCGGCCGCCACACCGAGGACGAACAGACGGTGGCAAACCGTCTGACCATCGCCAAAGGGGAGTTGGAGCAGGCGTATCAGTACGATTATGTAGTGGTCAACGATACCGTAGCGCAGGCAGTACAGAGGTTGGAACTCATCGTGGAGGCCAACCGTTACAATATGCACAATATGAAAGAATTTCTTGATGAGGTGAATCACAATGCTTAGGCCAGCAATGTCCCAGATTATTCGTGAAGGAGAAAGTTATTACGCATTTGTCGTTGCAGTAGCCAGACGTGCCCGCGAGATCGCGGACTATTGGGCAGACAACAACATGCCGATGGAGAAAAAACCGGTTACCGCAGCGCTGGAGGACTTCGCTTCCGGCAAGGTGCGGGTAAAGGATCTTGTCAGAATCAAGGACGCGAACTAGAGGAATATGACTCGCGTCGTTACGCGAAACATTTTGGGCGGCACGGGAAGGACACTGCGACAACGAGCAGTCCGGCAGGATGCCGCCCGCTTTTTGCATATAACACCGGAGCGAGGAAGGAGGAAGCAGCGGCATGATCGCAAGAGTGGTGGTGGAAAATGCCGCCTATTCCTTTGACATTCCTTTTTCTTACCGCATCCCCGACCAGATGGATCGGGATATTTGCCCGGGGTGCAGGGTGTTGGTGCCCTTTGGAAAAACAAATCGCGCAAAACAGGGCCTTGTGGTGGCAATAGAGCCACCGCCCAAAGAGGAGCAGCCAGGCTTAAAGCCCATCAAGACGCTGCTGGACTATCAGCCGCTATTGAATGAAGAACAGCTTTTTTTGCTGGAGTGGCTGCACCGGCGCACCTTCTGCACCTATTATGAGGCGCTGCGCGCGATTGTGCCCAGCGGACTTACCGTGCGGGTGCGGGTGATGTGCTCTCTGGGCAAGGTGGAGGAAAAAACGACACACAATCCGCTGCAACAGCAGGTGCTCGATTATCTGCAACAAAAAAAGAGGCCGGTCCCTTCGGAGCGGCTGCTGATGGATCTGGGGATTGCACAAAATGCCCCGGATTTTCAGGAGCTGCTTCGGGAAGGGGCGGTACAGCTTTCGGAGGATGTGCGGGAAAAGAGTGCAGACAGCAAGCTGATTATGGTGCGTTTGAGCGACGATTGTCAGCAGAAAATTCAGGCGGGCGGATTGAAAATGACGGCGGCCCGAAAAAAGGTGCTGGAGATTTTGCAGGAGACGCCCAGTGCTTCCCTCAAGGAGCTGTGCTATTATGCGGGCACAACCCGCCCGACGGTGGACAAGATGGAGAAAGCCGGAATCCTGACCTACTATGGACGGCAGATCTTCCGCTCCCCCTATACCGAACGCCGGGAAGGCGCACCGGAGGAGGGAACACCCTCGGATGTCTGCCTTTCCCCCGCTCAGCAACAGGCGTATGACCGCCTGATGCAGCTGTACACCGAGCGGCAGGACTGCGTGCAGGCGCTGCTCTACGGCGTCACCGGTTCCGGGAAAAGCCAGGTCTACCTGAAATTGGCCGAGCAGGTGCGCGCACAGGGCAGGGGAGTCATCATCCTGGTGCCGGAGATCTCGCTGACGCCGCAAACGGTGGAACTTTTCGGCCGCCGTTTTGGAAAGCGGGTAGCGGTGCTGCACAGCGGCTTGACAATGGCTGAGCGCGCCGATGAGTACAAGCGCATCAAGCAGGGGCTGGCAGATGTGGTGGTTGGGACCCGGTCGGCAGTCTTTGCGCCGCTAAAGGACATTGGCCTGATCGTCATCGACGAGGAGCAGGAGAGCGCCTACGCCTCCCAGCAGGCGCCGCGCTACCACGCACGGGACATCGCGCGGGTTCGCGGCCACCGCCATCGCGCCATGGTGCTGATGACCTCCGCCACCCCTTCGGTCGAGACCTTTTATCAGGCAAAGCGCGGGCGCATCCACCTTTTGACCCTGTCCAAGCGGTATCTGGGCAACCAGCTGCCGAAGGTGCAGATTGTGGATATGAGCAAGAGCTTTGGCTTTGACATCAGCCAGGAGCTGACCGCCGAACTTGCCGACAACCTGCAATCTGGACAGCAGAGCATCGTGCTGCTCAACCGCCGCGGCTATCACACGGCAGTGCGCTGCAACGCCTGCGGGGAGGTGCTCAAGTGCCCCAACTGTTCGGTTGCCCTGACCTACCACACCGCCAATCAGCGCCTGATGTGCCATTACTGCGGCTATTCCCGCCCGCTGGATCAGCAGTGTCCAAACTGCGGCAGCAAGCTAATTAGTTGTACCGGCAGCGGCACCCAGCGCATAGAGGACGAGCTGCACCGCATCTTTCCACAGGCGAGCATTCTGCGCATGGATATGGACACCACCATGTCCCGCATGGCCCACGAGACGAAGTTTGGAGACTTTGCGCAGGGCAAGTATCAGATTATGGTCGGCACCCAGATGGTGGCCAAGGGGCTCAACTTTCCGCAGGTGACGCTGGTGGGGGTGCTGGGCGCAGACCAGTCGATCTATTCGCAGGACTTTCGCGGTTGTGAGCGGGCCTTCTCGCTCCTCACCCAGGTGGTGGGGCGCTGTGGGCGCGGTCAGCTCCCCGGAAGGTCCATCATTCAGACCTACTCTCCCGACCATCCGGTGATCCGCCAGGCGGCAAGACAGGATTATGTGAGCTTTTATGAGGACGAGATCAAGTCCCGCAAGCTGGGCCTTTACCCCCCTTTTTGTACCCTGTGTCAGGTGGGGTTTTCTGGAGAAAACGAGGACTTTGTGCGGTCATCGGCGCAGTGGTTTGCAAGGGAGTTTAGCAGCCGGGCAGCCGGCGACTACAAGGACCTGCCGCTGCGGATGATGAATCCCTGTGAGATGGTCATTGCGCGGGTAGCGGGCAAGTACCGCTACAGCGTCATCATCAAGTGCAGGATGAGCGACCGCTTTTGTGAATTGATGTGGGAAATGCTGCGCGCCTTTGATGGCGAAAAGAAGAACAAGGGCGTGCATATCTGGGTCGATCTGAACGCCAGCGACCTGTAGACGATGAAAATAGAATCTGGATACAACAAGACAGATGCGATAGAAACTGATACTGTGAAAGGAAGATGGATTATGGCGATCCGCAATATTGTCAAAGATACCCCGGGGTATGAGAACACCCTGCATAAGAAGTGCCGTCCGGTCACAGACTTTAACCAGAAGCTGTGCGACCTGTTGGACGACATGGCACAGACGATGTACAAAGCCGAGGGAGTGGGCCTTGCCGCACCGCAGGTCGGCATGCTCAGAAGATTGTTTGTCATCGATGTCGGAAACGGCATCCTCGAGTTTATCAATCCCGAGATTTTAGAGACCTCCGGCGAGCAAAATGGCGCAGAGGGCTGCCTCTCCTTCCCGGGAGAATATGGTCTGGTGGAGCGCCCAAACCACGTCAAGGTGCGGGCACAAAACCGTAAGGGCGAATGGTTTGAGATGGAGGGCGATGCGCTGTTTGCGCGCGCTGTCTGCCACGAATATGACCACCTGGACGGCATCGTCTTTAAGGATAGAATGTCCCGCCTGCTGCGCGACGACGAATTGGGCGAATAGGACAGGGAAGGAGCGTATCGGATGAAGATTGTGTTTATGGGGACGCCGGAGTTTGCAGAAAGCTCGCTTGCGGCGCTCATCGCCTCCCGGCATGAGGTCATCGGTGTGTTCACCCAGCCGGATAAGCCAAAGGGCAGGGGATACAAGCTGGTGGCGCCGCCGGTGAAGGAGCTGGCGCTGGCGCACAACATCCCGGTTTATCAGCCGCAGAAGATGCGGGATGGGCAGGCGCTCTCGATTTTGCAGCAGCTGAATCCCGACCTGATCGCGGTGGTGGCCTACGGCAAGATCCTTCCAAAGGAGATTTTGGAGTTGCCGCGCTTTGGCTGCATCAATGTGCACGGTTCGCTGCTGCCCAAATATCGGGGAGCAGGTCCGATCCAGTGGAGCGTCATCAATGGCGAGAAGGTCACCGGCGTCACCACCATGTATATGGCAGAGGGATTGGATACCGGGGACATGATCCTAAAGAAGGAGACACCCATCGGAGAAAACGAGACCTATGGGGAGCTGCACGACCGCCTCAAGGAGATCGGAGCACAGGCACTGCTGGAGACGCTGGACCTCATTGAGCAGGGAAAAGCACAGCCTCAAAAGCAGGACGATGCCCTGTCCTCCTATGCGCCGATGCTGGACAAAAAGATTGCAAAGCTCAATTTTGATACCCCGGCTCCCGTGCTGCACAACCTCATTCGCGGACTTTCCCCCTGGCCGGTGGCGCACACCACCTTTCACGGAAAGCTACTGAAGGTGCATCGGTCGCTGCTGCACGACCCGGACGGACAGCGCGGCGAACCCGGAGCGGTGCTCGACAGCAAAAAGCTGATCGTGGCCTGCAAGGAGGGCTCATTGGAGCTTTTGGAGGTGCAGATGGAGGGCGGCAAGCGGATGAAGGGCGAGGACTTCATGCGCGGCCACAAACCGGAGCGCCTGGGAGATTAGATTCCGGCAGTCAGGAACTATTTACCAAAGCGGTATATACTCTTCATAATTGATTCAAATTTGCCCAATATAATGTTGGTAGAAAATTCAACATTTTCGAAAAATCTGCCATTGTGCAAAAGGGAAGGAACGAGTGTATGTTTTTTTATTACTTTGACCGCTATTATTGGTTGCTGATTGTACCTGCATTGCTGTTTGCTGTCTGGGCGCAGAGCCGGGTCAGCTCAACCTACCGCAAATACAGCCAGGTGGCGAGTGCGCGCTCGATGACGGCAGCACAGGTTTGCCGTCAGATTCTCGATGAGAACGGCCTGTTTGCCATTCGCATCGAACACATTGCCGGAAACCTGACCGATCACTATGACCCACGCGCCAACGTCATCCGCCTGTCCGACACGGTGTACAACAGCACATCGGTTGCGGCGATTGGCGTTGCGGCCCACGAGGCCGGTCATGCGGTGCAGTATGCGGTGGGATATGTCCCCATCCGCGTGCGCAGCGCCATTATCCCGATCAGCCAGTTTGGTTCCTCACTTTCCATTCCGGTGCTGTTGATCGGATTGCTCTTTAACTATGGCGCTTTGGTGGAGCTGGGCATTCTGCTGTTCTCCACCGTCACCCTCTTTCAGCTGGTGACCTTGCCGGTTGAATTTAACGCCAGCGCTCGTGCACTGCGCACGCTGGAACAGAGCTATATCCTGGAGCCGGAAGAGGTGGGCATGGCGGCAAAGGTTTTGCGCGCGGCGGCGCTGACCTATGTGGCCGCGCTGCTCTCCAGCCTGGCCCAGCTGCTGCGGCTCATCCTGCTCTTTGGCAGGCGCAACCGCGATTAGTTTTACTTTACAAACAGAAAGGATTGTCCGACATGCCACAGATCACGGCACGGCAGATGGTTGCAAAGACCCTGTTGCAGGTGGATAGCGAGGGGGCCTATTCCAATCTTGTACTCAACGAACAGCTCAAACGGGCTGCCCTCTCGCCGGAAGATACCCTCTTTGCCAGCCGCTTGTTTTACGGCACCCTCGAGCGAAAGCTGACATTGGATCACATCATCGGGGCCTATTCCAAAAAGCCGGTGCGCAAGCTCACCCCGGAAGTGGTGCAGATTTTGCGGCTGAGCCTCTATCAGCTGGCCTTTATGGACAATGTGCCCGATTCGGCTGCGGTCAACGAGGGGGTCAAGCTCACCCGGACGATGAAGGTGGCCAGTGCATCCGGCTTTGTCAACGCGGTGCTGCGCGCCTTTTTGCGGGATGGCAAAAAGCTTCCACCCGTCAAGGGCGGCAAGCTGCGCGAGCTGGAGGTGGCTTATTCCTGCCCGGAGTGGATTGTGCGTGCGCTGTGCGAAAGCTACGGGGAAAAAGCCGCGGAGCTTTTTTTAGCCCGCTCACTTGAGCGGCCGACGCTCTATGCGCGGGTCAACACCCAAAAGTGCACCGTACCGCAGTGCGCAGAGCAGTTGGAACAGCAGGGGGTACAGGTGCGGGTGGACCCGGACCTACCGGGGTGCATCGCCCTGTCGCACACCGCCTCGATCGAGCGGCTGGACGCCTTTCAGCAGGGGCTGCTGCACATCCAGGACAAATCCTCTCAGCTGTGTGCCGCAGCTTTGGATGCAAAGCCCGGGGAACGGGTGCTGGACTGCTGTGCCGCACCCGGCTCCAAATCCTTTACGGTAGCCGAGTGGATGGAGGACAGCGGCGAAATTGTCAGCTGTGACATCTTTGAAGAGAAGATCAAAAAGATCCGGGAGGGAGCAAAGCGGCTGAACCTCTCGAGCATTCGGGCAATGTTGCAGGATGCCACAGCATATCGGGAGGATTTTGGACTGTTT
Source organism: Clostridiales bacterium (assembly GCA_019423685.1). Taxonomy (GTDB): domain Bacteria; phylum Bacillota; class Clostridia; order Oscillospirales; family Ruminococcaceae; genus Negativibacillus. Next base: position 47,794 of record JAHZAY010000006.1, read on the forward strand.
GACCGCGTGCTGTGCGACGCGCCCTGCTCTGGAATTGGAATTATCGGGCGAAAGCCGGAGATCAAATATAAAGACCAGAAGGAGCTTTTGGACCTGCCCGCAGTGCAGGCGAAGATATTGGACCAGGTTTCCCGTTATGTAAAGCAGGGCGGCAGGCTGATTTATTCCACCTGTACCCTGCTGCAGCAGGAAAATGTGGCAGTGGTGGAGCAGTTTTTGCACAGCCATCCCGAATTTGTCCCCTGTCCGCTGCCAAAACAGGTTTTGCAGGCGCTGCACAGGGAGGACGGCTGGCAGATAACGCTGCTGGGAGAAGAGGACACAGACGGATTTTTTATTGCAAGCATGCAACGAGTATAAAAAGGTGCGGTGATACAGAGTGGAGCAACAACGCATAGAAGGGAAAATTGACATTAAATCCTTGGAGCTTTCGGAACTGACCGAACAGATGATCGGCCTGGGACAGCCAAAATTCCGCGGTGGACAGATATATACCTGGCTGCACGACAAGCGGGTGGACAGTTTTGAGCAGATGAGCAATCTGCCGGCAGCGCTGCGGCAAAGTTTAGAGGAGAGATACTACATAAACTCCCTGACAGTCATCAAAAAGCTGGTGTCCAAGATCGACGGCACGCAGAAATATTTGCTGCGTCTGCGGGACAACAACTGTGTCGAAGCGGTGCTGATGAAGTACAAGTACGGCAACTCGGTTTGCATCTCCACCCAGGTGGGATGCCGGATGGGCTGCAAGTTTTGTGCCTCCACCCTGGCAGGGCTGGTTCGCTCGCTCTCCCCGTCCGAGATGCTCGACGAGATCTATACGCTCACCCGCGAGAGCGGCCAGCGGGTTGCCAGCGTGGTGCTCATGGGCATCGGAGAACCGCTGGACAACTATGACAACGTCATGAAGTTTATGCGCATCCTCTCGTCCCCACAGGGATATAATCTGAGCCTCAGGCACCTGTCGCTCTCCACCTGCGGACTGGTGGATCGAATCTATGAGCTTGCCGGACAAAAGCTGGGACTCACCCTTTCCATCTCGCTGCACGCGCCGAACGACGCCATCCGCAGCCAGACCATGCCGATCAACAAGCGCTACAATGTGGAAGAATTGCTGGAGGCCTGCCGCTATTATTTTGCACAGACCGGGCGGCGCATCTCCTTTGAGTATGCGCTGATAGAAGGGGTCAACGATGAGATTGCCCATGCAAATGAGCTGGCAGATCGGCTAAAAGGAATGCCGGCACATGTCAACCTCATCCCTGTCAACCCCGTCAAGGAGCGCGGCTTTAAGCGGGGAAGCAGGCAGCGAATTGAGGCGTTTCAAAAGGCGCTGGAGCAGCGAGGGGTCAATGCGACCATCCGCAGAGAGCTGGGGTCGGACATCAACGCCGCCTGCGGCCAGCTGCGCCGGGAATATGACCAGCAGCGCAAGGAGGAAAAACAGTGATCAAATTGATGGGAGCAACCGATACCGGCCGGCAGCGGGAGCAGAATGAGGATGCCTTTATCTGCCGGCAGGTTGGGCAACAAACAGGCTACGCCATTGTGTGCGACGGCATGGGCGGCGAAAATGCCGGCGATGTCGCAAGCTCGACTGCCTGCAAATTGATTGAACACTTTTTCCACCGCGACATCCGCGAGGGAATGAGCGAGGGTGCAGCCAAAGCGGTGATTTTTTCGGCCATCAGTGCGGCAAATGCAAAGGTCTATTCGATGGCGAAGGAAAACCCCGCCTACCACGGCATGGGCACCACGCTGGTGCTGGCGGTGGTGGTGGGCGAACAGATGCACATCGTCAACATCGGCGACAGCCGCATTTACATGGTGGAGCGGCGGGCAGTCAAACAGCTCACCCGGGACCACACACTGGTGCAGAACATGATCGACCGCGGAGAGCTGAGCCTGGAAGAAGCCGAACATCACCCGAAAAAGCACTACATTACCCGCGCCATCGGCGTCGGGGACACGTTGGACATCGACTATCAGATGTATGAGCTCAAAAAAGAGAGCGTCGTGCTGCTGTGCACCGACGGATTGTCCAACTATTTAAAACTGGAGGAACTGCCCGACCTGCTCAAAAGCTGCATGAAGCACGGCAGCTTGCAGGAGATGATCGATTACGCCAACGATCAGGGTGGATCGGACAACATCACAGCCGTTGTGCTGTACCGCAAGTAAATGCCCGCTTTACAGGAGGCTTTAGTACATGGATAAATACATCGGAAAGAAACTGGATGGGCGCTATGAGATCCGGGAGCTGATCGGCGTGGGCGGCATGGCAAATGTCTACAAGGCCTACGACGTGATGGAAAATCGGATTGTTGCCGTCAAGATCCTGCGCGAAGAGTACATGAACAACGATGAGTTCATGCGTCGCTTCCGCAACGAGTCGCGCGCCATCTCGCTTCTGGATCACCCGAATATCGTTAAGGTGTACGACGTCATCTTTTCCAACCGCATCCAGTCGATTGTGATGGAGTACATCGACGGCATCACCTTAAAGGACTATATCGAACAGGAACACGTGCTGCGCTGGAAGGAAGCGGTGCACTTCACCGTACAGATTCTGCGGGCATTGCAGCACGCCCACGACAAGGGCATCATCCACCGGGACATCAAGCCCCAGAACATCATGCTGCTTTCCGACGGCACCATCAAGATCACCGACTTTGGCATCGCGCGCTTTTCGCGCTCCTCCACCAAGACCATCACCGACAAGGCTATCGGTTCGGTGCACTATATCAGCCCGGAGCAGGCCAGCGGCGCCTTCACCGATGCCCGCAGCGACATCTATTCGCTGGGCGTCATGATGTTTGAGATGCTCACCGGCAAGCTGCCCTTTGAGGCGGACTCGCTGGTCTCGGTGGCCGTCAAGCAGATTCAGAGTCAGCCGGCCCTGCCGCGCTCGATCAATCCCGACATCCCCGAAGGCTTGCAGGACATTGTGATGCGCGCCATGCAGAAGGATGCGGATAAGCGCTATCAATCGGCAGCGGAGATGCTGCACGACATCGACGAATTTAAGAAAAATCCCTCTATCGTTTTTTCCTATAAATACGAACAGCCAGCCCAGGTACACATTCAGAATGAGCTGCGCCACCAGAGGGAGGAAAAAGCTGCACATGGAGAGACAAAACCTGTGAAAAAAGAAAAACATTCCGCCAAGAGAAAAAATATCCCTGACGACACCTATGAGCGCAAACCGCTGCCGGTCATTCCGGTGATGGCGGGCATCGCCTTTGCTTTCTTGTTGGCTGCCTGCGCCTTCATCGGCATGTTGTTCGTGGTCAATAAGCCGTTTGAGCAGGTGGAGAACACCACCGTTCCTGACCTGATCGGCAAAAGCTATGAGAGCATCAAGACACAGTACGCCGGGGAATTTACCATAGAGGTCGAAGAGGAGAGCCCGAGCAGCTTGTATGAGGCCGGAACCATCTACGACCAAAACCCGGACCCGGGACTCACAGTAAAGGAACATTCCACCATCACCATCAAGGTCAGCACCGGCAAACAGACGGTCGTGCTGGAGGACTATGCGGGCAAAGATTCCACCGAAGTGTTCCGCGACCTCAACAGCAAGAACCTCAAGTGGGTGGAGACCGAAACCTACTCCAACGAGTATGCGGCCGGCACCGTCGTCATGACAGCGCCCGGTGCAGGTGAGGAGGTAGCGGAAGGCGACGAGATCAGCGTGTATGTAAGTTTGGGATCGCAGGAGCAGAACCAGACGGTGCCACTGGTAGTCGGCATGAACTTCCATGAAGCCAAAACCCTGTTGTCCACCCGCCGCCTGCGCATTGAGGTCACCAAGGAAGTAGAACCCGAGACCGACGAGGATGGAAATAATCTGCCGGGCCAGGAGGCTGCCGGCACCATCCTCGAACAGAGCCCGACGGAGGACACCCAGGTTCCGGCAGGAACGGTCATCAACGTCACCGTCATGGGCGGAGAAGGCTGGGAAGATCCGAATAAGCCGATTCAGGTGGAGATTCAGTTTGATCTGCCGCAGGGCGACGGCGTGGTACACGTACAGACCTATGTAGACGGTGTGGAGACCGGCTACGGCGACCCAGACCTGTCCAAGCAATCTACCTGGACCACCCGCCCAACCGGCCGCGGAGATTCCAAGGTGGAGATCTATATCGACGGAGAGCTCTACAAGACCTTCGACGTCAACTTTGACAACGGCACTTCGGTGGAGACCACCGACCTGCAGGCTCTCGGCAAACAGCTTGAACAGGGTTCCTATGGGGAAAGCACCGATCAAAATTAACCCGGAGCCGGAGTAAATAACCAAGCAGCCCCAAAACAGCCTTCCAGCCATGGTGTGGAAGGCTGTTTTTTCAAGGGGACGGTATCGCTTTTTTTGTCGGAATTTGGTATAATGGGAGCATCTGAAAATGGGTCCAAAGCGGCAGCAAAAACAGATGCAGCAGCGCAGGAAGAGAAAGGAAACGGAGGGACAGATTTTTTGACACAGCAAAACGTGATGGGAAGGATAACAAAATCGCTGGGAGGCTTTTATTATGTGGCCGATCAGAACGATCAGGGCCGGGTCATCGAGTGCAGGGCGCGGGGTGTTTTCCGCAAACAGAACATCAAGCCCTGTGTCGGGGACTGGGTTTCGGTGGAGATGACCGACGAGGGCAAGGGATATGTGGTGCAGGTGCAGCCCCGCAAAAACAGCTTGGTGCGCCCGCCACTGGCCAATCTGGACCAGCTGGTATTGGTGGTGTCGATTGCCGATCCGGCGCCGAACACCTTCGTGCTGGATCAGCTGATTGCCATCGCTGAATATCAGAAGATTGAGCCGGTCATCGTCATCACCAAATGTGACCTGGCCGACCCGGAGCCATTTGCGGATATTTACCGCAAGGCCGGCTTCACCGTCTGCCTGACCCGCACCCTCGAACATCAGGGCATTGAGCAGGTGATGCAGGTGCTGCAAGGCAAAACCAGCGCCTTCTGTGGAAACTCCGGTGCAGGAAAATCGACGCTGCTCAACGCCATCGACCCGAGACTTTCCCTGAGCACCGGCGACATCAGCCAAAAACTGGGTCGCGGCCGGCACACCACCCGCCATGTGGAGCTGTTCCAGCTGCCGCAAGGAGGGTATGTGGCCGATACACCGGGATTTTCGGCGGTGGATCTGGAAAAGTTTCAGCTCATCCTCAAGGATGAGCTTGCCGGATGCTTTCGGGAGATGCGCCCCTTTGAGGACAAATGCCGCTTTACAGGCTGTTCACACACCAAGGAAAAGGGCTGTGCGGTGCTGCAGGCGGTTGCAGACGGAGAGATTGCCCAGAGCCGCCACCAAAGCTATGTCGCGCTATATGAGGCGGCAAAGAACATCAAGGAATGGGAGATAGGCAGGGATACAAAATGAGGCGCTGTGTGATTATCGGCGGTGGGGAACTGGAGGACATCCGGTTCACCCAAAGCCTGCTGCAAAAGGAAGACTTCATCATCTGCGCAGACCGCGGCTATGCGTACTGCGCTTCGATGGGGCGCAAGCCGGACCTGATTTTGGGGGATTTTGACTCGTACAGCGGCAAGCTGCCCCAAAACTGTGAGGTGCTGCATTACCCAATTGAAAAGGACGACACCGACACCATGCTGGCGGTCAAGGAGTCGATCCGCCGCGGATTTGAGGATGTACTGCTGGTGGGGATGTTGGGCGGAAGGTTGGACCACACGCTGGCCAACATTCAGACGGTGGTGTACTCGGTGCAGCACGGCCAGAGGGCGCGCATCATCGAAAAGGACTGCCGCATCACTGCCATCCGCTCCGGCCAGACCATCCAGATCCCCTATGTTCGGGGATTCCATTTCTCTGTATTTTGTCACAGCGATGAGGCCGAAGGCGTCACCATCGAACACGCAAAGTATGAGATCCGCAACGCCAAAATTACCAACGGTTTTCCCATCGGAGTCAGCAACTCCTTTGTGCCGGGAGAGGACGCCGTGGTCGGTGTGCAGAAGGGAATTTTGGTGATTGTTTCGAACGTCGGCAAATAGAAAAGGGGGAAAAGACGAACCAAACGGGGCCTTTTGGCATAGGATACAGCAAAGGGCCGCCCAAAGGCGGTACCGTCTCAAAGGAGGTAACCCGATATGAAGGTAGTCGTCATTAAGAGCCCAAAGTTTCTTTCCGGCATTCTGCGTTTGATCTTTAAAATACATAAAGAGGACTAACAGAAAGGACAAAAAATATGAACTGGACAGAAGTGAAAATCTACACCACCACCGAGGGGATCGACCCGTTGACCGGCAATATGCTGGATTTGGGGCTGCAGGGATTTATGATCGAGGACGCGCAGGATTTTGAAGAATTTTTGCACGACACGACGCCGCACTGGGACTATGTGGACCAGGCGGTGATGGACAAGATGAAAAATTGTGAGAGCTGCGTCACCATCTATGTGGCAAACAATCCACAGGGTATGGAGGAACTGGCGCAGGTGCGCGAGATTTTGGCGCGCTTAAAGTCGCAGGACCCGCAGGGCCGGTACGGCCGTCTGGAACTGGAACTGCACAACGTCAACGAGGAGGACTGGTCCAACGCCTGGAAGAAGTACTACCACCCTGTGCGGGTAGGAAAGCATCTGGTCGTATGCCCTTCCTGGGAGGACTATGCGCGCCAGCCGGACGATGTAGTGCTGATCCTCAATCCGGGTATGGCGTTTGGAACCGGCACCCACGACACCACCCGCCTGTGCATGGAACTGCTGGAAAAGTACCTCACCCCGCAGGACAATGTCCTGGATGTGGGCTGCGGCAGCGGCATTTTGGCGATCACAGCGGCCTTGCTGGGAGCCAAAAGCATCATAGGCTGTGACATCGACGAGGTAGCGGTGAAGGTTGCCGGTGAAAATGCCGCGCTAAACCATGTGGAGGACCGCATCTCCTTCCATAAGGGAGATTTGACTAGCCAGGTGGAGGGCAGCTTCCAGATCATCTGCGCCAACATCGTCGCCGACGTCATCATCCGTCTGAGCGAGGATGCCGGCCGTTACCTGGCACAGGGCGGCATCTTCATCGTCTCGGGCATCATTGATTCCCGCGAACAGGATGTGCTGGATGCGCTCGATCGCAACGGCTTTGCCGTCATCGAGCGCCGCACCTCCGGCGGATGGGTTGCCCTGGCCTGCAAGGCAAAAGCATAAAATGGGGGAGCGAATATGCCCAGATTTTTTACGCAGGATATAGACCGTACAGGCGGACGGATCACCGGGGACGACGCCAAACACATTGCCAAAGTCCTTCGGATGAAGGTGGGGCAGGCACTGACCGTTTGTGACACAAAAGGATACGACTATGATTGTATGATAGAGGCAATTGGCGACGGGCTGGTGCAGCTGAAGGTCTGCGCAGTGCGCGAAAATCAAAGCGAGCCGAGCGTGCAGGTGCACCTCTATCAGGCCTGTCCAAAGGCGGACAAGCTGGAAACCATCGTACAGAAGGCGGTGGAACTGGGCGCAGCGAGCGTCACACCGGTGATGACCCGCCGATGCGTCTCCCGCCCGGACCACAAGTCGATGGAAAAGAAGCTGGAGCGCTACAACCGCATTGCGCTGGAAGCGGCCAAGCAGTGCGGCAGAGGGGTTGTCCCTCCGGTACACCCGCTGCAGGAGCTTTTGCAGGCGCTCGAGCAGATGCAGCGCTTAGACTGCCCTATCCTCTTTTATGAGAATGCAACGGCGCCCTCCCGGCAGGTGATCGACGCTGTGCCCAAGGGCGGCTCGATCGGCGTGCTGATTGGGGCTGAGGGAGGATTTGATGAGGATGAGGTGGAGCTTGCAAAAGCGCACGGGTGCCACGTTCTGTCGCTCGGCAGGCGCATCTTGCGCTGCGAGACAGCGCCGCTGGCAGCGCTGTCGGTCATCATGTTTGAAACTGGAAACTTAGAGTAAGGGCACAAAGGGAGGAAACAGGAAATGAGCGCAAAGATGATTGCGACCGTTGTGCTGATCGTACTGCTGTGTGCAGGTACCGTTGCGGGTGTCCTTTGGGCAAACCGCACCGAGGACCCCCAGCAGCAACAGACACAGGAAAAGACCAGTCAGGAGCAGCCGGAACCGGTACCTGGACAGTCCACAGAAACTTCTCAGCAGGAGCAGCCCAGCGAAGAAGAGCAGGAGCATGAGCGCCTTGCAGCAGAATTTGCCCAGGAGAAGGAGGAGTACTACCTTCTGTTGGCAAACACCGAGCACCCCTTGCCTGAGGACTGGACGGTCCAGACCGAAGAGGTACAGAATGGCTACGAGATGGATGCGCGGGTTGCGCCGGCGATGAGGGAGATGATAGAGGCAGCGGCGGAAGATGGGGTAGAGCTGATGATCTGTTCGGCCTACCGTTCTGTCGAAAAGCAGCAGAGTCTGTTTGACGCCTCGGTGCAAAACTATATGGCACAGGGCATGACCGAGGAGGAAGCGACCGAAAAAACGGCCACCGAAACGGCGATCCCGGGCACCAGCGAGCACCAAACGGGACTTTCTGCGGATATCGTCACCCCGACCTATCAGACGCTGGACGAGGGCTTTGCAGATACCGACGCGGGCAAATGGCTCAGCGAGCACGCTGCGGAATATGGCTTTGTCCTGCGCTATCCAAAGGACAAGCAGGACATCACCGGCATTATCTATGAGTCGTGGCATTACCGCTTTGTCGGCAAGACCCACGCTAAGCTCATGAAGGAGAGCGGAATGTGCCTGGAGGAGTACCTGGCGCAGGAGGTGCCGGAGGGTTACACTGGCATTACAGACCCGTATGCCGACTTCCAAGAGGCCGAATAACACAAAAAGGGGGGACAGCATGGGAAGAAAAGGCAGCAGAGCGCGGCAAATGTTTGAGAGCGGCTGCGTGCAGTTGATCTTTTTGCTGTCCGCGCTGCTCATCCTGCTGCTGGGAATCCGGGCAGCGGCAGGCACCATTGCGCTTGCCCGGGCCGAGCGCATCGAGATCATCAACAACCTTGTCGAGGGATTGAGTGAGAGCGAGAAGCTGACCCATCAGAGCAAAAAGGTACAGACGGTGGTCTATGAGTATGTGGAGGCGCTGCTGCGCGCGGTTGCGGGCTTTGAGTTTGTCCCGCGCAACGACTTTACTGTTTTGGCGCAGATTCTCAATACCCTGCCGGAGGAGACCGAAGTGCTCTCCTTTGTCTATCATGGGCGAGACCTGACCGTTCGCACGGCACAGCCCTCCGCCTCACAGGTCTTGGAGATGGTGGGGAAGCTCAAAGCCCGCCCCAAAATTGAAGAGGAGTATGAGAATGTGGTCTACAGCTATTACATTGCACAAAATGGGCAGTGCATCGCAGAAGTAACACTCGTGGCGCGCCGCTACGACGAACAAGACCTTGTACAGGATTTGCTGCCGGCAGAGTAACTTTACCAATTTGCCTCTTGACATTTTCCAACAGAATGATTATCATAGAACTAATTTCATACCAAAACAGCAATGAACAGGAAAAGTAGGTGAGGAGTCGTCCCCTTCAGAGAGCTGCCGGTAGGTGTGAGGCAGTGGAGGCGTCCCCATCAAAATCACCTGGGAGCTCTGCCCCGAAAGGATGATCCCCGGTAGGCGGCAGCGGAAGACCCCTCCGTTATCCGGGGTTGAGTGCGCGCGTCGCGCGAATCAGGGTGGTACCGCGGAAGTTACGGCCTTTCGTCTCTGAAAATCAGGGGCGAAGGGCCGTTTTTCTTTCCCCACGAAAGGATGGTACAGATGAAAAACGCCCAGAAGTATACCCGCAACTACTTTGCTCCACCTGTTCAGCAATATCATTGGAGTCAGAAAGAATACATTACCACGGCGCCGCAATGGTGCAGCGTCGATCTGCGCGACGGCAACCAGGCGCTGGTAGTGCCGATGGATTTGGACAAAAAGCTCACCTTCTTTTCGCTTTTGTGCAAGATTGGCTTTAAAGAGATTGAAGTCGGGTTCCCCGCCGCCTCCGATACAGAATATCAGTTTTTGCGCGCCCTGATTGAACGCAACCTGATTCCCGAGGACGTTACCATCCAGGTCATCACCCCGGCCAGAGAACCGATTATCCGCCGCACCTTTGAAGCCTTGTCCGGCTGCAAACGGGCTGTTGTACATCTATACAACCCCACTTCGGCAGTGCAGCGCGAGCAGGTGTTCCACAAATCCCGCGAAGAGATTGTGGAAATTGCCCTGACTGGTGTGCGCGCCATCGCCGAGAATGCAAAAAAGGCAAAGTGTCAGATTCAGCTGGAATATACCCCCGAGAGCTTTACCGCGACCGAACCGGACTTTGCCCTGCAAATCTGCGACGCCGTCACGGGGGAGTGGAAAAAGCACAGCCAGCAGCCGGTTATTCTCAACCTTGCCTCCACCATGTCCCTCTCCTTGCCGCATATCTATGCCAATCAGATCGAGTATATGGACACCCACCTGCAAAACCGGGATCATGTCATCCTCTCGCTGCACCCGCACAACGACCGCGGCAGCGCCGTGGCAGAGGCAGAGCTGGGCCTGCTTGCCGGCGGCCAGCGGGTGGAGGGCACTCTGTTTGGCAACGGCGAGCGCACCGGCAATGTGGATCTGGTCACCTTGGCGCTCAACCTTTATTCTCACGGAGTAGACCCGGGATTGGATTTCTCCCATCTGCCCCAGGTGGCGCGGGTCTACGAGGATTGCACCGGCATGCTTGTCCCGCCGCGCCACCCGTATGGAGGGCGGCTGGTCTTTGCCGCCTTTTCCGGTTCTCACCAGGACGCCATCGCCAAGGGATTGAGCTGGCGCAAACAGCATCCGGAAGCGCACTGGAATGTCCCCTATCTGGCAGTGGACCCGGAGGATGTCGGCCGCAGCTATGAAAACGACGTCATCCGCATCAATTCCCAGTCTGGAAAGGGCGGCATCGGTTACCTCATGGAGCACCGCTACGACATCAATATGCCAAAGGCGATGCGGCAGGACTTTGGCTACATCGTCAAGGGCATCTCGGACCACCAGAATCGGGAACTGTCTTCGGACGAGGTGCATCAAATTTTTATCGACACCTACGTCAACCTCAAGTCTCCCATTCAACTCGACGACTTCTACTTCATGCGCAAAAATCAGTACTACACCACCGTATCCCTGATGATGGACGGAAAGCAATTTGAACTGACCGGGAAGGGCATCGGCCGCTTCGACGCGGTGAGCAACGCGCTGCGCAGCGGCCTGAACATCCGATTCCACGACATTGTCTATCAGGAGCATTCGTTGGAACGCGGTTCCACCTCCCGTGCGATCGCCTATGTAGGGATCACAGCCGATTCCGGAAAGACCTTCTGGGGCAGCGGCATCCACACCGATATTGCTTCTGCCTCCATCTATGCGCTGTTCAGTGCGGTCAATCGGATGTTGCTTGCCGGTGACAACACAAGCGCTGCAAATAGTGAAAAAGAGTAAAAAAATAGGAGCACCAAAAGGTGCTCCTATTTTTTTATTGCTCTACCCGTAAAGGAAACTAGAAATCTTTATGTTGGTATTCGTAGCTAAAGCGTTCGCGCCGGCGCCGGCGGTTGCGCTTCATGATGGTGATGCCGATGGAGAGGGCCAGGGCGCACAACAAAAACAGCGGCATGCTCCAATAGCTGTAGCCAGCATCGGCACTCATAATATCTGTCCAGAGCTGGTCGAGATACAGGTTGGTGTCGTCCGAGAGGTTGACATAGACCTGTGTGTTTTCCAGAATCTCATCGCTGGGGTAGATGATGGGGTTGTTGCGGGTCTCTTCGTCCAGCAGTTCCAGCGCCGCATCGTTTGGGGTGGAATACTGGATGTACTCGATGTTGGCCGCTGCAATTTCCGGCTCGTTTAAGAAGTTGATATACATCTCGGAGGCGAGCTTTTTCAGGCGGCTTTCTTCGGTGTCCTCCTTAATTTTAGGGATACACATGGCGTCGAAGAACAGGTTGGTTCCCTCTTTGGGGATGACAAACCGCAGGCTGTCGTTGACCGCCATCATGTTGACTGCGTCGCCCGCATAGTAGGGGGCGATGGCGGCCTCGTTGCCCTGCATCTTATCAAAGATCTGGTCCATGACGTAGGCCTGTACCAGTGGCTTTTGCTCCTTGAGTTTGTCCGCAGTCCGATCCAGTTCCTCCTGATCCTCGGTGTTGATACTGTATCCTTCCAGCAGCTCAGCGATGGCGAAGGCGTCGCGGGAGTTGGAGAATTGCAGGATCTGTTTGGCGTAGTTTGGGTCCCACATGATGTCCCAGCTGTCCGGGTCAAAGCCGAGCATGTCATAGTTGTAGATCAGACCCACTGTGCCCCAGGTATAGGGGACCGAATAGAGGTTTTCCGGGTCATAGGACGGATTTTTAAAGCGCTCGGAGATGTATTGAAAATTGGGGATGTTCTCAAAATCCAGCGGCTCCAGCATATCCTCGGAGATCATGCGGGAAACCATGTAATCGGAAGGAAAGATGACGTCGTAGGTGGTACCGCCGCTCTTGAGTTTTGCATACAATGATTCGTTGGTATCAAATTGGGTGTAGTTGATGCGGATACCGGTCAGCTTCTCAAATTCGGCGTTGATATCCAGCGAGTCGTCGTCGCCGTTGGAGATATATTCGCCCCAGTTATAGACGTTGATGGTGACGTCCTTGTCCTTGAGCTGGGAGTAGTACTCCATATCAAAGCCGGAGCTTTCCGCTGCCAGGGCGCTGGTGCTCATCGGCAGTGCCAGTGCAGCGCACAGCAGCGGGGCGATGATCTTAGAGAGCAGTTTTTTCATCCTACAGTTCCCCCTTTTTTGCTTTGAGAGGCCGCGTCATTGCCTTGGCCTTGCGGGTGCTGAGGATGTTGTAGATGAGCAGCACAAGCAGCACCACGGCAAACATAATGGTGGACAGGGCGTTGATCTTTGGCGATACGCGGCGGCGGGTCATGCTGTAGATGGCTACCGGCAGCGTCTGGATGGAGGCACCCGAAACAAAGTAAGAGATGACAAAGTCGTCCATCGAGTAGGTCAGCGCCATCAAAAAGCCGGAGAGAATGCCGGGCATGATCTCCGGGATGACGACCTTGGTAAACGCCTTAAAGGGGTCGCAGCCCAGATCCAGCGCCGCGTCGTAGGTGTTCTGATCCATCTGTCTGAGCTTGGGCAGCACGTTTAGGATGACATACGGGACGTTGAAGGTGATGTGCGAGATGATGAGCGTCTGCATGCCAAACTCCATCTTCAAATAGATAAACAGCAGCATCAGGGCGACGCCGGTGATGATCTCCGGGTTGATCATCGGCAGGTAGGTGAAGGTCATCACCACCGAGCGCAGCTTGCGGTTCATCTTGTTTAAGCCAATAGCAGCCAGCGTTCCCAGCAGTGTGGCGATCACCGACGAGGCGATTGCCACCACGATCATGACAATAAAGGACTGGATGATGACCCGGTCCTGGAAAAGTTCCTCATACCAGCGCAGGGTGAAACCGGTCCAGGTGTTGCGGCTTTTGCTGTCGTTAAAGGAAAAGATCATCAGAACAGCGATGGGAGCATACAAAAACAGCATGACCAGCCAAACGTACAGCGAGGACAACCATCTGTTCTTTTTCATAGGATTCGTCCCTCCATCTCTTCGTCGTCAAAGTTGCTCATAATGCTCATGCACAGCAGAACCACAACCATCAGCACCAGCGAGATGGCCGAGCCGAGATTGGGGTTGTAGGAGTTGCCCAGGAATTGCAGCTCGATGATGTCGCCAATGAGCTGGTTGGTGCCGCCTCCCAGCATCTTGGAGATGATGAAGGTGGAGATGGCGGGCACAAACACCATGGTGATGCCGGTGCTGACACCGGGCAGGCTCAGCGGAATCACAACCCTTGCCATAACCTGAAAGGTGTTGCCGCCGAGATCCTGTGCGGCTTCGATGACATCGTCGCCGATTTTGCACATGGTGGTGTAGATGGGCAGAATCATGAACGGGACATAGTTGTAGACCATGCCGAGAATGACCGCGCCCTGGGTGTTGATCATCTGCAAGGGGCCGATGCCAAACAGGCCGAGAAACTTGTTGATGAGTCCGTTATTTTCCAGAATGGTCATCCAGGCAAAGGTGCGCAGCAGGAAATTCATCCACATGGGCAGCATGACCATGATAAACAGGGTCTGTTTTTGAAAGCCCTTTTTGCGGGAGAGAATGTAGCAAAGAGGGTAGGCGATGACCACACACAGCGCAGTGGCAATGGCTGCCAGCTTGATGGAGCGCAGCAAAACGCCCATATACTCTCCGCCGCGGGCGATATTTTCGAGGGTGAATTGGCCTTCGGAGGTGGTCAGTGCAAAATAGGCGATCATTGCCAGTGGCACGATGATAAACAGCGCCAACCACAGCACATAAGGCACTGCGGGCACCGACTGAAGGAGGGCCTTCTTTTTGGCGTTGGTCAGTTTCATTTTGCCTGCGCCTCCATCTTCTTCATGATGTGGATGTTTTCCGGGTCGATGTTCATGCCGATATGTGCGCCGACCGGTTGGCTCTGAGTGGAGTGGATCAGCCACTTATAGCCGTGGGCATCGACGGTGATCTCATAGTGGACGCCCTTGAAGATGACCGATTCCACCTCGCCGCTGATAGGGGAGGTCTCATAGTCACCGACGATGATATCCTCCGGACGGATGACGACATCGACGCGCTCGTTTTCATCGAAGCCCTTATCGACGCACTTGAAGGCCTGTCCGGCGAATTCAACCTCATAGTCCTCGTACATTACGCCGTCGATGATGTTGCTCTCGCCGATGAAGTCTGCGACAAAGGCATTTTTCGGCTCGTTGTAGATGTCCTGCGGGGTGCCGATCTGCTGGATCTCGCCGTCCTTCATGACGACTACCCGATCGGACATGGTCAGCGCCTCTTCCTGGTCATGGGTGACATAGATGAAGGTGATCTTCAGCGATTTCTGGATGCGCATCAGTTCTCCCTGCATCTCTTTGCGCAGCTTCAAATCCAGTGCGCCCAACGGCTCATCCAGCAGCAGTACTTTTGGCTCGTTAACCAGAGCGCGCGCGATGGCGACACGCTGCTGCTGGCCGCCGGAAAGCTGGTTGATATTGCGGTTCTCAAAGCCGACCAAGCCCACCATCTTGAGCATGTCGCGAACCTTTTGTTCGATCTGGCGCTTGTCCATCTTTTTGATGTTGAGACCAAAGGCCACATTGTCGAATACATTTAAATGAGGAAACAGCGCATAGCGCTGAAAGACGGTGTTGACGTTGCGCTTGTAGGGCGGCACGCCGTTGATCTTTTTGCCGTCAAAGTAGATTTCTCCCGAAGTGGGCTCCACAAAGCCGCCGATAATGCGCAGAGTGGTTGTTTTTCCGCAGCCGGAGGGGCCGAGGAAGGTGACGAACTCCTCATCGTGGATATCCAAATTGATACTTTTGAGGATTCTCTGGCCGTCAAACTCGACGACAATATTTTTAAGACTAATTAAAATATTTTCCTTCATCCAGATTGCTCTCCCTCACAAAGAATATTTTACGGACGATAAACCGCATATCCTATAACACTATAGCACAAGGGGGGCGAAAGTCAAGGATTTTTCTTATATTTCTGCAAAATTCTGTATTTTTTTCGATTTATCAGAATCCATTTCCCGCATCCTATGCACAATTTCAGTATTCTCAATTTTACGCGATTTTTCATCGATTTAACGCAAACTTTATTTGTAAGTTCCACCTGTCTTTTGCATTGGTGCAAAGGAGGGTGAGAGGGGCAAAAAAACTGCCCGATCGCAGCCTGCCCATTTGAGGGGAGAAAGGGTGATGCCGTGCACAAAATCTGTCTTTCTTCATAAACTGGTATTGAATGTCAGCGTGCTCTCCTGCACCTGCTGATGTATCTCATCGGCGGCAGTGCATGCCGCCCTAAACGGAGGGATAGTATGGCAGAATCAAAGGTAATCCGCCCAGGCGATTGCAACTGCTTTAAAGAGGCAGTCTGCATCGACGCGGAACGGATTTACGACTCTTGCAGCGAATAAGATATCGCACCATAGAGGAAAGAAAAGGACCGCATCATTGCGGTCCTTTTCTTTCCTACATATTGATGAAGGTGACGTCGAGGGCAAAGGGAGAAGTCCGACTTTTGCGAAAGTAGACGGCTTTTTCCACCACCGTTTTGAGCAGACGGTTTTTTTCTTTGGGGGAGGAGACTGCATAATTGGCAAGGACATGTTCAATCTTTTGAACGAGACATTCTGCCTTGCGGCTGTTGATCTGGTCAATCTGATCTTGTAATGTTTTCAGCTGCTGCTCTGCGCAGGAGAGCTTTTGACCGAGAAGGAGGTCTCGTTCTTGAAACACCTGGATGGAGTAAATCCCCTGTTCGAGCAGGGTATACAGCTTATCTTGTTGTCTTTTTAAGGAAAGGATGTTCTTCTGGGCGGCGTGTGCCTCCTTTTGCAGTTCATCGAGGGCAGTATCTTGCTGTTT
Organism: Clostridiales bacterium; assembly: GCA_019423685.1. Taxonomy (GTDB): domain Bacteria; phylum Bacillota; class Clostridia; order Oscillospirales; family Ruminococcaceae; genus Negativibacillus. The sequence continues at coordinate 64,250 of JAHZAY010000006.1, forward strand.
TTTTCCCTGGCCGATTTGGATTTCGTCCAGTTTGGCGTGCAGGATTTCTAGCAGCGCAGCTTCAGCGCGGCCAATATCGACACCGGGCGTACAGCCGGGGTGGGTGCAAAGGAGGGTACTGGTCCCTCTGGTGTTGCTGCGCTGCATCTGCATCCGGCTGCCGCAATTGCTACAGATTACAATGCCGGCCAGAGGATTGCGGACAAGCCCATGCACCCCTCTTTTTAAAGATGGAGTAGCCCGACTTTTGCAGACGTTGACACATTTTTGATAAGACTCCATCGACACCTGAGGAGTATGGATTCCTTTTACGAGAATCACCTGATCAGGAGGATTTTCGACCTGGTAGCCGGTTTCTGAGCCATTTTCCCCTTTGCGCACATTTTTGCAGCGGTTCCATTGAATCAAACCGGCATTGACAGGGTTGGTGGCGATATGGCGGATAGAGGAGCGGCAGAAAGGCAGACCTTTGCGGTTATAGGCCCCTATGGCGGCCAGCCGTTGTTGGATCGTGTGGATCGGTTCCTGGTTGCCGTACATCTCAACAATCATCTGCATAATGGGACCTTCGGTTTCGTGCGGCTCCAGGGACGGGAGGTTGTTGATTTTGGCTCGTTTCCAGCCATAGGGTGGTTCAGCCACAAAACCGCCGGCTTTGACAGTTTGTTCCCGGCCACGTTTAAGGCGCTTGGTGATCATCTTGTATTCGCGGCGGGCCATAAAGCCCTTAAATTCGGTCAGCTCCTCGTCCATCTCGTTGTTGAGATCATAGACTTTTTCCGGAGTGACGATGAGGGTGTCGGAAGTCTTGAAGGTTTCAAGGATTAAACCCTGGTCCCGCATATCGCCGCGGCCCAGACGGTCGATATCGACCACCAACACCGATTGAAATTTACCGCTGGTGACATCTTCCAGCAGCCGAATCATCTGTGGGCGGGAAAAGATGTTTTCGCCGGAAACGACCTCCCGATAGATGCAATCTTCGGGAACTAGGTATTTTCCGCGCTTAGCGACAGCGCGCAGGATACTTTCATGCCGGTGCAGCGTCTCCATGACGGCCTCGTGCGGGTCGTCGGCGCGGGATTTTCGCAGGTACATAGCGGACAATGCAGAGTAATTCATGGTATGCCTCTTTTCGATAGACGGGTCTAGCAGTGCAATATGGATGCCAATTCTCTCCTGTGCTGGCAGTGCAGAGGAGGGCATTGGTTTTTTATGGGGAAGGGCAGTTTGTCCTTTGGCCGTTGCCGGACTGCTGCTTGTGCGATGGCTTTTTACCAATACATCACGATGCTTTTTCCTCTGTATATTCTATGGCAAGATAGGGTGGAAAATGAAACGTGGTTCTATAGAGAAGGCGGTGGATGAGATGCCGCAAAGAAGCGTCTGGGAGCTAAGGGCTCAGACAATCGGTTTGCCATGAAAAATTTTTGGAGTGGATAGACCTTTCCAGTTTTTTTGGAGACATGTACCCATGTTGTCTTCTGCTGTGTTGCATCGGGATGGGAATTGCCACATATCCCATCTTGTTCCGGCATACATTGCGGAAGAAGGGGGGATCGTTTGATGCCAAAGTCGAAAATAAGCGATTCGAACAGTTTGACTACAGAAATAGAGACGATGTATCAGGACTGCACACCGGGTCAGATTATGCCGGATGGGCGGGAATTTTTGGGGATCAAAAAGTTTCCAGATGGAGTAGCGATTGCCATGTTTAACTCCGCAAAGCGAGACGCCGAAACAATCTGCCAAAATCGTAAAAATTTGGAAGATACTTTTAACTCCATCTTGGCCGCACATGGGTGCGATACATACTATCCTTTACTTTTTCCGCCGAGAGAGGGCGTCGATATTTAACCATCCTAACAGGGGGATAGGAGGGGCGGGCCGCTTTTTAGCTAACCATTTACAGAAGGTACCAACAGACCCGTTTTCCCCAAAATGTTTAATACAGCATGAGGTTGGAGCATCGCCCACAAAAGCTGATGGGAGAGGCAAAAAAGGAAGATGCAGCAGCATCTTCCTTTTTTATATTGATCGATTGAAAAGGGTCTGTAAAGTGGGGCAGGTTGTAACAATTTTTCTTGCAGAGAAAACATGAGCAGTTGGAGCAAAACAAACGATATGGATAGGACGCAGAGCAGTTCGGGTGTGAGGGCTAAGTTAAGCTTTCACATCCATTTTTTTATGTTGCACAACGTGGATACGATGTTCAGCTGGCAGAGCAAGCTGGATGTGTTTTTCATGTGCGACCGCATCAAGGATGAGCAGTATAAGGAATGGATGAGCATGTTGGAAGGAGAGTAGTTGGACGAGAAAAAATAAAAAAGTTGCATGTTTGTGTGCAACTTTTAGCCGGAAATGGGGTATGGGTGAAGGGAGATGTCGCGGAGTGGATCTTAATAAATCAATCTCCGGTCCATGTCGAGCAGACTCTTTGCCAAAAGGAATGGGAGCGGGTTCCTTTGGCTATGGCGTAAGTTTAGCACTTAGGAAATTCAGAATCTCCTTTAAAATTTCCTGATTTTCCGGGCAGTCCACCAGCAAATAGGTGTTGAAATCAAAAGAGCAGGCACGTTGTGGGGAGGTTTCAAAACAGATTTCTTCTTCACACAGGCGCAAGTCAATGGGTGCGGGACCAATAAAAGATATCCAATATTCATATCCCGACTCGCTTTCGTGCTCTTCGGAAAATAGGTGGGATTTTCCCAACTTTTTTCGCACCTTTAAGGAATCTAAGCAGGCGATGAGCTTTTCCATCTCCTGTGGATCATCGGAGTAAACGTCCAGTTCAGAAGCCGGCTTTGTCCGGGCACCCAGGACATCGTCGACCGCTTCCGACCAGGCGACCGGAAAGATCGAAAAGGCATAGTGCTTTTTTAGGGAAATTTCCTTTTGTTCAAGAACCTTCCCCAGCGTGCGGACGGGGAAAATAATAAGATAGGCAGTAAAGAGAATTAAGGAAACTAGCAAAACAATAGAAATATATTTTAGCTGTTTTGGGATGTAGTTCATTGTTGAGCCTCCTTTTGTTCAATATAGCATATTTAAGAACAAGGAGAAAAATTTCTCTCTGCTATTTAACGAACTTTTTCCTTCCGTTTTGAAATTTTTTCCGATAAAAAAATAAAAATTTGATTGAAATAATGCGCGTTTTCTGAATTGTTTAGCATGTAGTAGGTGTTAAAATTGTAGGAAGAAAAACGTCCATTACCAGGTAATTTGAAACTGAATTCCTCCGGACATAGCCGAATTGGAAGATAGCCCTGGTCAGTATGAAACAAAATTTCATATTCGTATGCTGGTTCATTGGAATGTTTTTGTGAAAATCAATGACTTTTTCCCATCTTTTTTCGAATATTCAAAGAGTAGAGCAAGTTGCAGAACTCCTTTATTTCCTCGGATTCTGAAAGCCATATTCCTTCACCAAGTTCCAAATCGGCAAAAGGGTCACACGCAGACCAACTTTTGGGTGCAGTTGGAATGATTCTGATTTCATCAGGAGAATCTAAATTATCTTTTGCCAAAACCTCTCCTATTGTGCGAACAGGGCAAAGGAGAAAATAGAGGGCTAGTGTGAGAAGGAGCAATCCTATTAGGATGACAGCAAACTTTCCAGCTTTTTTCAATTTCATACGATTTCCTCCTTATTCTTATTATAGCGCATTTTGAAATGAGGGAACATAGGAGATATCGAAAAAAAGAAAACTGAAAATTGGGAGTTTAGAACAAGGAAGGGGGTGAAACCGATGATCGAACTGAACATCTGGCAGCTGCTTATCGGCTTTGTGGCGGCGATGGGGATACCCAGCGCCATCATGGGACTGATTGTCAAGCGGTTGGAGAAGCGCCTTGCCAGGCGGGACAGCGAGCGGGAGGAGCAGGACAAGGCCCAGAAGGACCTGATCGTGCTGCTGGTGCAGAGCACAAGCGCCTCGATCGCGCTCGGTGAGGCGACGGCGCGAGCGGTGCAGCGCATCCCGGACGCCCACTGCAACGGCGATATGCACGCGGCGCTGGAATACGCCACCAGCGTCAAGCACAAGCAGAAGGACTTTTTGACCAAGCAGGGGGTAGACGCCCTGCTGGACTAAAGTGATGGTTTTTGCCAGTGTGGGAGGTGTTCGAGCTTCGTCACCTCAACATGGACAAAGGAAAGGATGTGGAATCGTGACAAAGAATGGAATAGATGTTTCGTACGCACAAACCAGTGTGGATTGGCCGAAGGTCAAGGCGGCAGGCATCGACTTTGCGATGATCCGGGTGGGCTGGTGTTACAACAGCGGCGCCTTGAAGGTGGACAAGCTGTTCCAAAGCCACATGGAGGGCGCGCTGGCAGCGGGACTGGATGTTGGCGTCTATCTGTACAGCTACGCCACCACCGCACAGGCGGCCAGACGGGCGGCAAAGGAGGTCATCGAGGCGGTCAAACCGTACAAGCTCAGCTACCCGATTGCCTTCGACATCGAGTATGAGAGCATCTACACCGGCGGCAGCAAGCAGGTCAACACCGACATCTGCAAGGCTTTCCTCGATGAGGTCGAGGCCGCCGGCTACTATGCAATGCTCTACTGCTCCAAGGACTTTTTGGACAGCTACCTGTTGCCCGATCAGCTCACCGCCTATGATAAGTGGATTGCCCAGTACGCCAGCGCCTGCACCTCCAAGCACGCGCACGGCATTTGGCAGTACACCGGCAGCGGCAAGGTGGACGGCGTTGCAGGCAGCGTCGACCGGGACGTCGCCTACAAGGACTACCCGGCCATCATCGCCAAACTCAACGGCCAGGCCCAGAAAAGCCAGCTGCCCTACACCGTGCAGTGTGGGGCCTTTGCGGATACGGACAATGCGGCGAAGCTGTACGCAAAGCTGAATGAAAAAGGGTACTTTGTTTTCTTCCAGAACGAGGCGACCGTCAAGGTGTGCGTCGGGAAGTTTGCCAGCAGCGAGGAAGCGCAACGCACCTGCGATGATCTGAAGAAAAAGGGCTTTGTGGGGTTTGTTGCGACGCTATAAGAGCCATCGGCAGTATTTATGAACCCTTTGCAGTTGCTTTGCCTGCGAAGAGGAAGGGACGGTTAAAGTCTGTACAAAAACTGGTCTAGCGTACCGTCCCTACTTCTGGGGGGAACGGCGCTAAAGCGCCGTGGGGGGATGAGAATATCCCCCAAAAGGGGAGTACCCAGAGGGGAATTCCCTCTCTGGGAGATTCTTTGGTGACTTTCTCATCGGGGAGAAAGTCACCCGGGGCTCGGGGGTGGAACACCCCAAAATCGGGGTTCGTAGGGGCCAGCGTCCCTACACAACCCCCCGAGAGGTGGAACCCCTTCTTTAAAAAAGTTAAAAAATAGAAAGGAGAATCCATATGATCGACATGACACAGGTTGTGGTGGCCGTAATTGGCCTGCTGTCGGTGATTGTGACCAGCGTTGTGGTACCGCTGATCAAATCCAAACTCACCAACAGCCAGTGGGAGAGCATCTGCAACTATGCCTATGCAGGCGTGCAGGCGGCGGAGATCCTCTTCAACGCACAGGGCAAGGGCGACGAGAAGTTCGCCTGGGTAAAGAACTACATCGAGCAGCAGTGCGCGGCGCATGGCATCAAGATCGACACCGATACAGTCCAGATCGCTATCGAGAACGCCTGGAAGGCGCTGGGACTGGATCAGAAATAGCTCCCAGAAAAAGAAACAGTCAGTGAAGCGGAATAGGCCGCTTTGCAGATAAATCCATCTACATACTGTAAAAAGAAAGGAAGATTTTTTTATGGCACTGAATGCATTTTGGGGACACAAAGAGGTTATCATCGTCAACGAGACCGGCTGCCAGCTGGCAAAGCAGATCGTCCAGGAGCTGCGTGAGGCAAACTTCAACGCAGCGCAGGAGGTAAGCTCCTTCGACTACGCGGGCTTTGCGGACAGCAAACCGGCCTACATCCTGGTGGTCGAGGAGGGCGCTGCGTGCAAGATTACCCCATACAAGGTCGAGGGCCATGTGGGCGATCGACTGGGCCACTATGTACAGCGCAGCTTTGATGAGGAGAACAGCCGCTTTGCCTACAAGGATCACTTCGCCGCTGCGGGCTACGATATCCGTACCAACGGCTCCAAGCAGCTGGACTGGGAGCGCGCGAAGCGATTTAGCTGGTACTATGACGACGACAACGACACCCCGATCCTGCACCTGCAGGCGTCGAACACCCACGAGGTGGCAAAGGCGGTTGTAGAGAGCATCAAGGACTATTTCAGAAAATAGTCGGTAAACAGAAAAAGCCCCTTCCTGGACACAAAAACGTCTGGGGAGGGGCTTTTCTATTAAAACAAGAGGACAATGGGTGCACTGAAAATTTGTAAAGAGAAAGAAAATATGCTACAATGACCACAATTGGAGGTCATTTTGCCGGAAAGGATGCGATGCGAAATGGAGCAGGGACAGTTTCAGATTTATACCGGAGACGGTAAAGGCAAAACAACAGCTGCGATCGGGTTGGCCGTCCGAGCAGCGGGAGCGGGGCTTCGAGTTTATATCGGGCAGTTTATCAAGGATATGGAATACAGTGAAGTGTCTGTTTTGCGCAAAGCAGGGATTGTTGTTGAACTATACGGTACAGGGAAAGGGTGTTTGATTGGAAAAAATCCGACGCAGGAGGACCGAGGCGCCGCGGATAGGGGCATGCGCAGAGCAGGTGAGATCCTGTGCAGCCAAAGATATGATCTGGTCATTTGCGATGAAATCAACGTGGCATTTCAGCTTCACCTGCTGACAGAAGAACAATTGATGGGGTTGGTCCAGAAAAAGCCAGCATCTGTGGAGCTGGTATTTACCGGTCGGGGATGCCCACAGAAGGTTTTGGAGCAGGCAGATTTGGTGACAGAGATGCGGGAGATAAAACATTATTATCGGACAAAAGGACTCTTGGCACGCAAGGGGATCGAGAGTTAAAAAAGTACAAAAACGATAAAATTTAAAAGAAGTATTGACTTTTTTTAAATAAAAGTTATAATAAGATTACAATTGAAAAATCCGTTTTACGAATTTTTTGGTATGCGCTGGAAAGTGCACACCAGGAAGTTGGGTGCAAATCCCACACAGGAACGCTGCTGTAATGATGGAGTGTTCCCCCTTTTTGGAAAATGGCAAAGCTGTTTTCGGTCACTGGATATCTCGGTATCTGGGAAGGCTGGGGGGAAGATGATGAGATCTAAGTCAGAATACATTCGTAGAAAAGGTTGTCAGCAGATGTTTTTTCGGACTCAAAGAACATCTTTTTGTTGTCCCCTCTTTTGTTTAAGGAGGGCCTATTTGTGCTGCAAACCGTCGGGCTTTTGAGAGTCCGGCGGTTTATTTTTTTTATAAAAAAGGAGAGAACAACCATGAAAAAACTTTTAGCCTTGCTGGTGTGTGCGACAATATGCGTTGGGAGCATGACCGCCTGCCAGAGCACACCCGCAGAGAATCAGAGCGCCCAGACCCAGCAGACTCAGCAGACTCAGCAGATGCAAACGACAGACCAGGAAAAGGAATCGTCGGACACAAAGACAAGTAACAACTACCCGTTAACGATCACCACCTATAACTATGAGAAGGAGCAGGTGGAGTATACCTTTGACAAAGCACCGGAACGGGTGTGGGCACAAAACCAGAACAACATCGAAACGCTGCTTGCCTTGGGCTTGGGCGATAAAATCGTCGGTGCATGCGGACTGGACGGGGAAATTCGCGAAGATTTGCGCGATGAATTTGAAAAGATCAACTATTATGAAAATATGCCAAGCAAAGAGGAAGTGATGGCGCTGGAGCCAGACTTTATCACGGGATGGTACAGCACCTTTTCGGATGACCGGTTGGGAGATGTAGATTTTTGGCATGAGCGTCATGTTGGAACCTATATGTCTTTGAACAGCGCATGTCGAGGTCCGGCGGCTGAAAATCCACAGACGGTGAATGAGGAATGCGAAGATATCCTGACTTTAGGAAGGATCTTTGATGTAGAAGATCGTGCACAAAAAATTGTGGATGAAATCAAAGGGGAAGTGGAGAAGATTAACCAGCACCTGGAAGGAGCAAAACGTATGACGGTCGCCGTATTGGAGGATGAAGGCGGAAGTTACCGCGTCTATGGCGAAGATACCTTGGGGGGAAATGTCGCGATCAACGGCGGAGCTGAGCTGGCTGTCGGCAAACATGGCGAAAACGGCAATATCAGCGCAGAAGATTTGATTGCCATCAATCCGGATGCGATTTTTATGGTATGGTATGATGGATACACAGTGGGGGATGTGGATTACGCCGGTGAACAGGTCGTCAACCTGATTACACAGGACCCGAAATTTGCATCGTTGGATGCTGTGCAGAATGGAAGGGTCTATCCCATTAACCTTTCGGGAATTTATTGCAGCGGAATGCGCACCCTGGATGGCATTTTAGATATTTCTAAAAATTTATATCCTGAGCTTTATCAATAAAGAAACCATCATGGAAGGATAGAGCATACAGTGATGAAAAAAATGGATTTAAAAAACGGAGTCCTGCACGGAAAACCCATTTATTGGATGGCGATCCTGACACTGACAGCGGCGCTGATTCTGTCGCTGCTGTGGGCGGTAACGATCGGATCGGTCGATTTGGCGATGGGGGATGTGTACCGGGTAATTCTGTTTAAAATATTGGGAATCGGGGATGCACAACGATATGGTTCCGGAAGTTTGAGCGATATCGTGTGGTATGTTCGGTTGCCGCGTTTGATCTTGGCAATTACAATCGGAGCTTCCCTCTCGGTCGCGGGCGTTGTGATGCAGGCGATTGTCAAGAACCCTTTGGCCGATCCTTACGTTTTGGGAATTTCTTCAGGAGCTTCTTTGGGAGCGACCTTTGCCATTATTTTGGGCATTGGCACCTTTCTGGGAAACGGATATGTGGGGATGATGGCCTTCTTTGGCGCCTTCGCGGTCTCGATGGGGGTGATCACCTTGGCCAATATCGGGGGCAGAGCAACCTCGGTGAAGCTGATTTTGGCCGGTACAGCTCTTTCCTCTATCTGCGGAGCGGTTTCCAACTTTTTGCTTTATGTCAAAAACAATAGTTCTGGCGCTATGGAAGCGGTGGTCCGCTGGACGATGGGCAGTCTTGCATCGGCAGATTGGCAGACCAACGGCCTGTTGCTGTGCACAACCATGCTGGGGGTTTTGTTCTTCTGGACGCAGTTTCGCACTCTGAATCTGATGCTGCTGGGGGATGAGTCGGCGATTACGCTGGGTACCGATCTGCACCGATGGAGGATTCTCTATCTCATTGTTTCATCACTGATGGTTGGCTTTGCAGTGTATGCAGCGGGTGTAATCGGATTTGTGGGCTTAATTATCCCGCACATTGTTCGCATGCTGTTTGGCACCGACCACAAAAAGCTTGTGCCACTGTGTACCTTACTGGGAGCGCTGTTTTTGTTGTGGGCGGATGTCCTTTGCCGAACCATGCTGGAACGAACCGAACTGCCAATCGGTATTCTGACCTCCATGATTGGCGCGCCGGTTTTTATCTGGCTCATGGTACGCAAAAAGTATGGATTCGGAGGGAAGGAATCATGAAAGTTACCACGCAGCAGCTCCAAGCTGTGCTGGGCAATGCGCAGATTCTCAGGGGGATCGATTTTGAAGCCAACGACGGGGAATTTGTAGGGATTATTGGCCCAAACGGCAGCGGAAAGAGCACCCTGTTGCGCTGCATCTATCGCGTGCTTTCTCCAAGCGGTGGAGCAGTTTATTTGGACGGAAAGGAACTTTCACATTATCGTGTGAAAGAATCTGCCCAGAAAATCGCAGTCGTTGCACAGCACAATTACTACAATTTTGAATTTAGCGTGCAAGATGTGGTCATGATGGGCCGGGCTCCGCATAAGCGTGCGCTGGATCGGGACACCATGCAGGATTTTCAGATTGTACATCAGGCATTGAAAACGGTGGGGATGGAGGAGTTTGAAAATCGCTCTTTTTCCACCTTGTCGGGCGGTGAGCAGCAGAGAGTCATTCTGGCCAGAGCGCTGGCACAACAGACGCCGTGTCTGATCTTGGATGAGCCCACAAACCATCTGGACATCAAATACCAGTTGTGGTTGATGGATATTGTAAAAGGTTTGGAGCAGACGGTGATCTCTGCAGTCCACGACTTGAATGTCGCTGCCATGTACTGTGACCGCATCTATGCGGTAAAACAAGGAAAGATTGTTGCCCAAGGTACGCCGAAAGAGATTTTAAGCAAGGAGCTGATTAAGGAAATCTATGAGGTGGACGCAGAAATTTTTACTGGTTCCGATGGACTGATGCACATTTACTATCATCCATATCGACCCAATGGGAGGAGAGCACCACAATGAAAAAAATTGTAATGTTGACCTGCTTAAAGGCAAACAGGGTGTGCACCGGAGCAGCTTGCCTACAGGCTTTTAATAGCAAAACAAAAACTTTTGCACGTTACCAAGAGCCCTTGGAATTGGAGGCGTTTTTTCGCTGCAATGGCTGTGATGCGCAGGGAATTGGGGTATGGGACGAGGGAATGGAGGAGAAGGTGGAACGACTGCTCAACTTGCATCCAGATGCAGTGCATCTGGGAGTGTGTACCAAAGAAAAGAGCGGCCGACGCTGTCCGCTGATTCAGCGTGTGGCAGATGCTTTGTCCGAAGCAGGTGCAGTCATTGTCGACGGAACCCATTGAACAGATAGGGCAGAATGTATAAGCTCGAATGCCGTGTGATCTGCCGTTTTAAAAGCTATAGGACACTTTAAAAAAAGGACTTCTATCCTGTGCAATTGTATGATAAGGACTGCCTGGAAGACCTGCAGGTTTTTTTCAGCGATAAGACCCAGCCGATCATCGACAAGGCGGCAAGCATCAAGTGCAAAAAGGTCAAAGTCCTCAACGTCTGCGTGGACGTCGAAAGCGTGCCCTTCAACAAGGGCTTCTACTCGGTCGATATGACCTTCTACTTCCTGGTCGAGATGTCGGTGTACTTATCTCCGGGAACTCCTGCAGTCAACTGCTGCGGCATTTCCTACTTCTCTAAGAAAGTGATCCTCTACGGCAGCGAGGCCAACGCAAGGGTATTCTCCTCGCACACCGGCTGCTGCAACGGCAACGAACAGCTCACCGCAATGCCCAATGCGGTTGTCCAGATTGTCGACCCAATCTGTCTGGCCAGCCGCTATGTCGAGTGCCCTGCCAAGACCTGCTGCCCTGGCGCGGTGATCCCGTGCCAGATCTGCAACCAGGTCGGCGGCAACTTCCAGGAGGTTTCGGTCAGCAAGGAGGTCTACATCACCCTGGGCCTCTTCACCATCGTCCAGCTGCAACGCAAGGTACAGATGATGGTCCCGGCTTACGACTTCTGCATCCCCGACAAGGAGAGCGAGTACTCCACCGGCGACCCCTGCGAAATGTTCAAGAAGATCCAGTTCCCGATGGAGGATTTCTTCCCGCCCCGTCTGGACGACTTCCAGAACGACAAGAGCTCCAACTAAAAACCCCAGCTTGCCGGCTCCAGCCCTTTGCAAAAAAGGCTGGAGCCGGCTCCTTTTTTTCCTCCTTTTTGTGCGTCCTCATTTTGCAAAGAAAACTTTGCAAAATCTATTGACAAGTACACTTGGCAGTGTTATCATGAAGATACCAAGTATACTTGTCATTTTTACAGAAGAACCGCATCCGAAAAGGGAGGGGAACGGATATGACAAAGGAAGAAATTTTGGCAAAGAGCCGAAACGAGAAGAAGGACGAGGGCGTGGAGTACATCGCAAGCAGAGGACGGCGCTGGGGCGTTGCCGCGATGAGCCTGATGTTCATCGTACTGGTGATCTTCAACTGGTTTAATGGACAGGATAACTACCAGCTATTGGCGGTGTTCTGGGCATATCTGAGCTTTGAGGCGTACGGAATGTACAAAGTCACCCACGAGCGCGGGCGGCTGATCGCCACAGTATGCGGAATGGTGGCGGCGCTGCTGTTCGCCATCTGTTACATCATCACCGTGCTGCGGTAAGGAGGGAAGAAGATGAACAAGGAAGAAATTTTGCGCAAAAGCCGCTTGGAAAATCACGTCCAGGACGAGCGGGACAAGGTGATCTCCGCCCAGTCGACGATGGTGGGGATGATCGGCATGACAGTGATCTTCCTTCTGCTGCTGGTGATTCGCCTATTTTGGAAGGGCGGGTCGCTGTTTGACATCGGAGCCATGTATTTTGGTTATTTGGCGGTGGCGCAGTTTTATCAGTTTTCACTGCTGCGGGGGAAAATGCGGCTGTTTCTGGCTATTGGATACACGGCAGTGGCCCTGCTCAACCTGATGGGATACATCTGGAAAGGATAGACGATGGACGAGAAACTGATTTTAAAAAATCGCCTGAAAGCTGCCCGCGCCGAAAAGCATCTCTCACAGGGGCAGCTGGCCGAGATGGTGGGCGTCTCCCGCAACACCATCAGCTCGATCGAGACCGGACAGTTTAACCCCACCGCAAAGTTGGCGCTGATCCTGTGCATTGCACTGGACAAAAAGTTTGAGGAACTGTTTTATTTTGATGATTAGTATGGTATCATGGAGAAGGTGCACAGCGCCAAAATAAAAACAGAAAGTGTGAGAACAAAAGAACCGATTTTTCTTTCATCCCGAGAACCGAATATACACGACCTATCTGGAAAGGAACTTGACGATGATCGAACTGATTTTGTATACAGAGCAGTACCGCGCCGCGACGCTGCGCCGTATTGAGGCATTTTGGGGCTTTCACAGCGGACTGGTCGGAGTGGCGGACGAGCCGCAGCAGGAGCAGAGCCCCGTTCTGGAGGACCTGCGCCGCTGGACGGCACAGGATCACCGGCTGTATGTCATCCTGCAAGACGGTGAGGATGTGGGCTTTGTCCACCTCTATCGGGCCGGCCCCATCGTGATGGAGCTGGCGGACCTGTTTGTGGATAAGTCCCGCCGCGGACAGGGAATTGGCACAAGCGCCATCGCCTTGGCTGAACAGAAAGCTAAGGAAGAACCAGGCGTTGAGGCGATGGTATTGCAGGTGGTCACCCGCAATGAGGATGCGCTGCGCCTCTACCACCATTTGGGGTACGACACGATGAGTATGGTGACGCTGCGCAAGGAATTTTATGAAAATCGCCGCGACCGCAAGGCCGACTTCCTCGGCATGACCTTCCACATCTAATCCCAAACGCAAAAGGAGAAGCTGCAATGATTCCATTTCATACCGTACAGCAGTTGGAGGAACACCTTCAGAGCAGGTACGGCGCTGTCCCCATCGAGCCGGTAGATTACCTGCTCTACAACGCCCGCCAACAGCTGCTCAACATCTATTACCCCGAAGCGGTCGGACAGCTGGCCGCCCTCTGCGGCTATACCCCGGACGCCTCGGAGGAGGTGAGTGCACTGCTGGACGAGCTGCTCGCACAGTACGACCGCGATACGCTGCAATCCGAGTACAGGCAATACCGTTTTGCCGCCGCCGGACCGCAGGGAACGCACGCCACCTTTTATGTCACCATCGAGCGCAACACCGGCTTTGTGCTGCCGCAATATGAGTTGGAGGAATTGACTGCGCCAGAGCAGATGCCACAGCAGGACATGGATCAGTTTAACGACATCCTGCGGGATCTTCTGCTCTATCAGGGGGCAAGTCAGGAGGACATCGCCACTAACAGCGAACGGTGGCAGCGGTATCAGGTGATGGCTTCCTACTGGGATCAGCAGCTGTAGCGTCCCGCTGCTTTTGGACAAGGATAAAGGAAGATACAACAAAAAAGCGCTCCGCAAAGAGCCCGGCATAACCGGATTCTTGCGGAGCGCTTTTGCATTGGTGTTTTTTTCGGAGCGATCAGCTGATCTTGGTGAGTTTAGCAAACTTGTACATGATTTTCTTGGTTCCGACCTTGTCGAAGAGTACCTCCAACAGGCAGTCTCCGCCCATCGGGGTCAGCTTGACGATGTTGCCCTCGCCAAAGGTGTTGTGGCGGACGCGGTCGCCGGCCTTGAGGGTGCAGCTGGCGCCGGCGGGGGCGTCCGAACTGTAGGAGGTGGTGTGGTGGATGCCGCCCACACCGATGGCGTTGTCGGCGCGGGTCTTTTTGACGGTGTTGGCGCGCTTGAGTTCGGCGGCGCTTGCTTTGCGCACCGTCTTGTCCTCCACATCGCAGCAGGAGGCGGGGATTTCGGTGACAAAGCGGGAAACGCGGTTGCGCACCGTCTGGCCAAAGATCATGCGCTGTGCAGCGTTGGTGATGTACAGCTGTTTTTTTGCGCGGGTGATGCACACATAGGCCAGGCGCCGTTCCTCTTCGATCTGATCCGGGTTATAGATGGCCTGCACGCCGGGGAAGATGCCCTCCTCTGCGCCGCAGAAAAAGACGTTGTTAAATTCCAAGCCCTTTGCCGAGTGCATCGTCATCATGACGACCCGGTCGGCGTTTTCGTCCAGATTGTCCAGGTCGGTGTAGAGGGTGACCTCCTCCAAAAAGCCGGAGAGGGTAGGGGTCAAAATCTGCGGCTGCTCGTCGGGGTTGTCCGGGTCGATGGAGGGCTGCGGGAGCTTTTCGGTTTCCTCTATGTATTTTAAGATGTTGGTCTTTAACTCGCCTACGTTCTCGATGCGGTTGATTCCCTCTTCGCCCAGCGATTGCAGATAGAGCATATAGCCGGTTTCCTCGAGCAGCTCATCAAACAGCTCTTCGAGGTTGCCGCCCTCTGCCAGTTCCCCAAGCCGCTCGATCATCTGGGCAAATTCGACCAGCTGACGGCTGCGCTTGGCAAGCGGCTGATATTCGTCGGCGTGTGCAAAGACCTCAAACAGTGTCACACCGAGCATATCGGCGATCTCCTGGGCCTTATCGACGGTGGCCTCACCGATGCCGCGCTTGGGCTCGTTGATGATGCGGCGCAGCCGGATCGAATCGGAGTGGTTGTCGATGACGCTCATATAGGCGATGAGGTCCTTGATTTCCTTGCGCTCATAGAAGCGCTGGCCGCCGATGATGCGGTAGGCGATGCCCGAACGGATGAGCGCATTTTCGATGGTGTTGGACTGCGCGTTCATCCGGTAGAGGATGGCGTGGTCGGAGAACTTCTGTCCGTTGGCGACGTTCTCAAGGATGGTGTCCGCGATGAACCGCGCCTCATCCTGTTCGTTGGGTGCACGGTAGACCTTTACCGGGGCGCCCTTGGGGTTTTGTGTCCACAGCGTCTTGCCCTTGCGCTGGGTGTTGTTTTCGATGACGGCGTTTGCGGCATCCAAGATGGTCTGGGTGCAGCGGTAGTTCTGCTCGAGGCGGATGACCTTGGTGTCGCGGTACTGGCTCTCAAAGTTCAGGATGTTTTCGATGGTGGCGCCGCGGAACTTGTAGATGCTCTGGTCATCATCGCCCACTACGCAGATATTGTGGTGGCCACCCGCCAGCAGGCTGACCAGCAAAAACTGGGAATTGTTGGTGTCCTGATACTCGTCGACCATGATGTAACGGAAGCGCTTGCGGTATTTTTCCAGCACCTCGGGATGCTCCTGGAAGATGCGCACGGTGAAGGTGATGATGTCGTCAAAGTCCAGGGCGTTGGCAGCTTTCAGGCGCTTTTGGTAGTAGCCGTACACCTTGCCCACCACTTCCTGGCGGTAGTCGCCCTTTGCTTCGCGCAGGACATCCTCGGGGCTGAGCAGCTGATCCTTTGCGGCGCTGATCGAGGCCAAAATCCCCTTTGGCGCCATGACCTTTTCCTGGATAGCCAGTTCTTTGAGGGCCTCCTTGATGATGCGCACCGAGTCGTCGGTGTCGTAGACGGTGAAGCTGGGCTCATATCCCAGCGCGCCGATCTCGCGGCGCAGAATGCGCATGCAGGCCGAATGGAAGGTGGAAGCCTGAATGTCGAGGGCCTGTTCGCCCAGCATCGCCTCAAGGCGCTCTTTAAGTTCGCCGGCAGCTTTGTTGGTGAAGGTGATGGCCAGGATGTTCCAGGGCTTGACGGGGCGGTCCGCAACGATGCGTTGCAGGCGTTCGCGGTTGATGTCGCCGTCGTCGAGCTTGCGGTCTACCCAAGCTTGCAGAAAATCCAGCTCCTCCTCTCCGATCCAATCCGGGATATAGTCGCTGTGGTAGGCGTTGCCAAACTGGATCATGTTGGCGATGCGGTTTACCACCACCGTGGTTTTTCCGCTGCCTGCACCGGCTAAGATGAGGACAGGGCCGTCGATTTGAAAGACGGCCTCTCGCTGTTTATCGTTCATTTTCGAAAACCACTGTTCAAGAACCTGTTTTCGAAGAAGAAAATATCTCTGTTCAAAATTTTGTGCCATGGGGGTATCAAGCCTTTCTTGTTGATGGGTTCTATGTCAAAACGATCGGAAAAATATTATAGCACATCCGGCGGCAAAAATCCATTGCCAAACCGCCAAAGTTTTGTTTTCTCGGCAAACGCAGCGGAAAGGGAAAAAAGGGGGGCGGACAGCACCCCTAATCCAAACGGAGCAAAAAAGGAGGATAAAAAAAGGGGGCCAAAAGGCCCCGCTTTTAAAACAATATTATACTTCTTCTGGTTCAATCAGTGCATAATTGCCGTCATGGCGTTTGTATACGACATTGATCTGACCGTTGGATGCGTTGCGGAATACAAAGAAGGTGTGATCCAGCATATTCATCTGCAAAATCGCCTCGTCCACTTCCATCGGTTTTACCTGGAAGTGTTTTACCTTGACGACCTTGTAGTCTTCGGTGTCGTCCATCTCCTCAATAAACTCTGGGGTAAAGGATGCCGATTTCATCCGACGCTCCAGTTTGCTCTTGTTCTTGACAATCTGGCGGAACAGGGAGTCAATGACGGCTTCCAACGCTTCCTCGCGACCGTCCTCGGTGCGCTCTGCCCGGAAGAACAGGCCCTCCGATTTGATCGTGACCTCCACGGTTTCGTGGTCTCCCGAGTGGGTGACAGTCAGTTTTGCCTGTGCCGAGTCTCCAAAGAATTTATCAAATTTGGCAAGCTTTTTCTCCGCTCTTGCACGGAAAGAATCTTTGATGCTGGTGTTTCTGGCTGTGATGTTAACCTTCATTGTTTCAACCCCTTTTGCGATAGTGTACAAAATATCTAGGTTGAGTCCTTTTTATTTTGTTGAGTTTATTATACTACTTTCCTCCGCAAAGGTCAAGGGAATTCTAATACATTTAATAGAAAAAACGATTCTCGTTCATCCTTTTTGTGGGATGCACACAAAAGAATCATCCTTTCGCACCGCTGCCCTCCTTAAAGTACATATACAGCTGACACTGGATCATGCCGTTATACAGCTTGCGGCGCTTGTCGGCCTTGCGGCCAAAGTACTTTTCAAAGTCCGGGTCGGGGCTGATGATGTAGTAGCGGTGCGGGTAGCCCTGGCAGAAGGTGCGGCCCATCTCCCGATAGATCTCCCGCGCGGCCTGTACATCCAGCAAGCGCTCACCGTAGGGAGGATTGCAGATGACAACGCCCTTCTCCTTGGGGATAAAGAAGTCCTTGACATCTTGGCGCTGGACCTCGATGCGGGCGTCCACACCGGCCTGCT
The DNA here is from genome assembly GCA_019423685.1 of Clostridiales bacterium. Lineage (GTDB taxonomy): Bacteria > Bacillota > Clostridia > Oscillospirales > Ruminococcaceae > Negativibacillus. The sequence goes on from JAHZAY010000006.1 coordinate 81,816, forward strand.
TGGCGTTGTGCAGGGTCAATTCCACCGCTTCGGGGTCGATGTCGCTGCCGAAGGCGTGGAAGGTGGCGGTGCGCTGGATCAGGTCAAATGCACGGTGGCGCTCCTGCTGCCAAACGCTTTGGGGCAGCCATCCCCATTTTTCTGCGGAAAAGCGCCTGCGCAGTCCGGGTGCAATGCGCATTGCGTGCATGGCGCCCTCGATGAGCAAGGTGCCGGAACCGCAGAACGGGTCGTACAGCTGGGAGTCGGGGTAGACGCGGGCGATGTCGATGATGCCGGCGGCCAGAGTCTCCTTGATGGGGGCGATGACCGAGCTTCTGCGGTAGCCGCGCTTGTGCAGGCCCACTCCGGTGGTGTCCAGCGAGAGGAGGACCTGGTCGTGGTGGATGGCAAACTCGATGGCGCAGGTGGGGCCGCTCTCCTCAAACCAGTTTAGCCCATACGCCTGTTGCAGGCGGGTGACGATCGCTTTTTTGATGATCGACTGACAGTCTGGTATGCTGTGCAGCTGGGATTTTAAAGCCCAGCCGCTCTTGACTGGGAAGGCGTCCTTGCGGCCGATATAATTTTCAAAGGGGATTTTGCGCACCCCCTGGAAGAGCTCCTCAAAGGAGCGGGCCTCAAAGCGGCCCAAAACGAGCTGGACACGCTCGGCAGTGCGCAGGCCGATATTGGCGCGCGCAATCAGCGATTCATCCCCCTCAAAGGTGACGCGGCCGTCGGTGACCTGGACGTTTTGCGCATCCATGCGGCGGACCTCAGAGGCCAGCACACTTTCCAGACCAAAGTGACAGGGGGCGGACAGGGTTACTTTCAAGATACAATTCTCCTTTACAAAAGACAAGACATTTTGGATTCTTTTAGGCTATGATAACAAGTGTTGGGGGAGAATGCAAGCGCAAAGGGCTACAACAGTTCCCGCAGCTTATCTAAAAATGCCTCTTCGCCGAAGGTATTGATCTTAAAAAAGACAGCCTGGCTGCCGCCCGAGGTGATTGCACTCAGGTGGATGGGGCCGCTGCCCACCTGAAACAGGGTGACGTTCATGCTGACGCGGTTGCCGCCCAGATAGCTGTAGCGCTCAAAGACGCGCACACTGCACCGCGCATCGCCGTCGTAAAAGTCGCTCCAATCCTCAAGCGATGCAGAGATGCTGCCGTTTTTGATGCCTTCCTCGATGCGGTCGACGATCTCGTTAAAGCTTCCGTACAGAGTTTGTTCCAGCTTTGCCATAGTTTGCCTCCTTTTGTGTATTCCAATTTTCCACTAAACAAAAAGGGGAAAGGAACCGGTCCTTCCCCCTGGAGCATTTGCTACATCGAATGGGCCTGCAGCCACGCGCGAATATCTGTGACGGTGCGGGTCAGACCGCCATTTTCCAGCGGGCACTGCAATCCGGCTGAATGGACGATGTCCACAAAGGTTTTGGTGCCGCCGAGCTTGACAAAATCGAGGTACTTCTGCCATGCGCCCTGATGGTCGTGCATCGAAAGTGCCCAGAATTGCAGCGAGATCATCTGTGCCAGGCTGTAGTCAATGTAGTAGAACGGGCACTCGAAGATGTGCAGCTGGCGCTGCCATCCGGCTCCGCGGTGATAGAAGTTGACCTCGTGGTTGTCGATGTGCGGGCGATAGAGCTTTTCCAGGCGATTCCACTCGGCGTTGCGCTCTTCCGGGGTCCATTCCGGGTGCAGGTAGACGCTCTCCTGGAAGTGATCCACCTCGCAGCCGTAGGGGATGAAGGTCATGGCGCTTTCGGCGTGGAAGAGCTCATATTTGTCGGTGTCCTCCTTAAAGAAGAGGTGATGCCAGGGAGCGGTCAAAAATTCCATCGACATCGAGTGGCTTTCGCACACATCCATCGTCGGCTCGCGCAGATCCAGGTGTGGGATGCAGCGGTCCGCCATAAAGTCGGCAAAGGCGTGGCCCGCTTCATGGGTGAGCACGTCGACGTCTCCGGCAGTGCCGTTCCAGTTGGCAAAGATGAACGGCGCATGGTAGAGCGGCAGGCTGGTGCAGTAGCCGCCCATCGCCTTTCCTTCTTTGGAAAGCACGTCGAACAGGTCGTGGTCGAACATCACCTGGATAAACTCTGCTGTTTCCGGGGACATTTCGGTGTACATTTTCTTTCCGGCGGCCATCAGCTCGTCGGGAGTGCCGTGCGGCAGGGGGTTGCCGTCCGAGAAGAAATAGGTGTTGTCGTACACCTGCATCCCCTCCACGCCGATGCGCTCTGCCTGGCGGGACTTGATCTCATTGTTGACCGGTACAATCTCCTCGACTACCTGGCGGCGGAAGTTTGCGACCTGTTCAGGGCCATAGCAGTTGCGGGTGTTCAGCAGATAGGCCATCTCTACATAGTTTTTAAGGCCGAGGGTGTGCGCCTGCTGGGTGCGGTTTGCAACCAGCTTGTCGAACAACTCGTCCAGCTCCTGCTGGTGGTCGTCAAAGAATTTTCCATAGGCCTGGGTGGCAGCTTTGCGCACTGCGCGGTCGGGGCTTTGCTGGTAGGGACCCAGCTGGGAGAGGTTGCAGATTTTGCCGTCAAATTCGATTTTTGCGCTGGCGCACAGCTTTTGGTACTGCTGTACCAGCTGGTTTTCCTGCTGAATCAGCGGGATCAGCTCGGGGGAGAAGGAGCGCAGCGCGATCTCGATGTTCTGGAAGAGCAGACTGCCATATTCCTTTTCCAGCTCTGCCCGGAAGGAGGAGCTGGCCAAAACTTTGTTAAACTGTTGCAGCTTCTCGTCGACGACAGGGGCCATCTGTTCGTTATATTCTTCTTCTGCACTGTAGAAGGCGTCGCGGGTGTCGACGGTGTAGCGGATGGTTGCAATCTGCACACTGGTGCGCAGCTGGCAGCGCAGCTGTTCGAGCTCCTTCATCGCCTCCAACTGCTGTGCAGCGCAGGTGGCCTGCTTCATCTTTTGGGTGAGGGCATCGATCTTGTCCATCAGCGCGTTGTAGTCCGGGCGCTGATAGGGGAATTCAGAAAATTTCATCTTGCGTTTGCTCCTTTCTGAAAAGAGGTAGAAAATTAAAATGAGCTGCGGTCAGACAAGGTCTGCCGAAGAATTTTCCAGCACATTGTCAAGGAAAGAATAGATGCTGCATCCGCACTTGCGGTCAAAGTATTTCTTTAAATTTAAAAAGGCGCGCCATTTGTCCAACATTCCTTCAAACACGCCGTGCCGCAGCGCCACATCGACCAGCCTCTTTTCCACAATGCAGGCGCCCTGTGGCAGCGAGATGGCGTCGCACAGCTGGATGAGGCGGTCATAGTCGTCGAAGGGGTGGTCACGCAGGTAGCGCTTTAAGAAATCCAGTTGAGCGGGGGTGCAGTCGATCTTGCCGGAGAAGTGGCGCACATCGGGCACCGGAAAGGAGTGGGTGAGGCAGATGCGGGCGATGGCGTCCTCCCCGAGCGCCATCATATAGTCGTAGCCGTCGAAGAGGTGCAGGATGCCGGTGACCCCTGCGCGGCGGCCAATGTCGTGCAGCAGGCCGAAGATGTAGGCGCGCCCGGCGTCCATGCCGGCATGCAGGGCGATCTGCTGAGCATTTTGGGCGACCGACCGGCTGTGCAAGATCCACCCGCCGGGATTGAGCCCGGCGGCAATTTGCAGCTGATCCTGAGCCTGTTGGAGGGTGAGCATTGGGTGCAGCCTCCTTTTTATATTAGCGGATGGAGAAGGTGTCGATGACCGACCCGTCCTCGATGGCTTTTAAGGTGAAGGTGTCGCCCTCAAGCGTCATATAGCTGTTGCGGCTGCCCGCTTTGGGGATCGAGACCGAGCCCGGGTTGACATAGGTATATCCGTCCCCAAACTGCTCAAAGGCGGGGATGTGGGTGTGACCGTGCAGCAGGATATCTCCTTTTTGGAAGGGCGGGTGGTTGTCCATGTTGTAGACATGTCCGTGGGTGGCCCAGACCATGTGGTCGTTGAGCCACAGCGCGGCGTAGTCGGCCATAATCGGAAATTGCAGCACCATCTGATCTACGTCGCAGTCGCAGTTGCCGCGGATGCACAGCAGCTGCTCGCGCATATTGTTGAGCATCTCGATGACCTTTTTGGGCGCGTAATCCTTGGGCAGGTCGTTGCGTGGTCCGTGGTAGAGGATGTCGCCCAGCAGCAACAGCTTGCCGGCTTTTTCCTCCCAGTAGCGGTCCACCATCTTTTCACACCAATATGCCGAACCGTGCAGGTCCGAAGCAATCATCCATTTCATCGCATAATCCTCCTTATATTTGTGTTTGAAACTTTTTTACTGGCCTTTTCGCATCTGTTCGAGTTCCAGTGCGATCTGTCCGCGCAGCTGCTCCGGCAGGGCACGGATCTCCTCGCGGCTCATCCCCTCGGTGGAAACGGCCGGAAGGATGCGGATGTGCACCTTTGCCGGATGAATCCACAAGCTGCCCTTTTTCATCAGCGCATGGCTGCCGTCGATGCACACCGGCACCACCGGCACCTTGGCGCGGGTCGCCACCCGGATTGCGCCGGCCTTAAATTCCCCCAGCGGCCCTCCGCTGTTGCGGGTGCCCTCCGGGAAGATGACAACCGAATAGCCCTTGGCGAGCAGCTCCTGTGCGGTTTTTAAACTTTCCATCGACTGCCTTGGGTCCTCGCGGTCCAAAAAGACGCAGTTGAGCTGCTCCATCCAGCCACGGATCATCGGGATTTTCATAATCTCCTTTTTGGCCACGATGGGGTTGGGCTTGTCCAGTTGGGTGAGCATCAGGGGAATATCAAAGTAGCCCTGATGGTTGGCGACAAAGACCACCGGTTGGTTGGGTATGTTCTGTTTGCCTTCGGTGGTGATAGAAGCTCCGGCCAGGCCAAGCAGCCGGTTGGCCCAATTGTAGACGTGCTTGCGCACGACGTTGTCGTGCTGCTCGATTTTTCCCTGTTTTTGCATGCGGCATACACGCCAATATTCCGGCAGCACAGCGATCAGGTAAGCCCAAAAGTACAAAAACCAGATGATGGTTCTCATATGAAAAACGATCTCCTCTCCACATTCTGTTTTCGATCTCTGATGCTATTGTACACGAAAGACATGGTCTTTGTAAAGAATCCTTTTGTATATTTTGCGTGAAAAGACGAGCGCCTTTCAGAAAAAGTAGAGAAAGCAAAACTTTAAGTGAAAAACGCTTGTAAAAATATGGCGGGAGGAATACAATGATAGAAAACAGTACAAAGGGGGAAGATTCGATGAAAAAGGGAATGGTTGCGCTGTGTCTTGTGCTTGTGTTGGCGGCCTGCTCGGGAAAAGTGCAGCAGAAAGTGCAGCAACAGGGAATGACGGTTGGAGAGTCCAAAGTGGGACAGGCGATGCCGGAAAACGAGCTTGCCCTGCCGCAGATGTCGATGGATTTGGAGCAGCCCAACAGCGAACATGCCGCAGTGATCTATGCAACGAGCAATTCCAGCTGGGATAACCCGGCAGCAATTTCCCCGGACAGCCTGATCCACTACTACCAGTACCTCATCAGCGCGCAACCACAGATGAAGGAAGAGGCCGGCATCTATGCCGATGAGGACACCTTCCGCCAGCTTGTTCCGCAGGAGTCGGTAGAGAAGGTCGTATGTGCGCGTTTTGGCTTGTCCAAGGAGCGGGTTGAGCAGTCGCGTTACTATGACGCCCAGGCACAGGCCTATGAATTGACGGGAATCGGCGGCGGGTGGAGCTGTCAGATCGTATCCTCTGAGCAGCAAGGGGATCGCCTTGCCATGCAGTTTGTCTGTCTGGATGCGCACGACCTGCCCATGAGCTACGGCACCCTCGATGCAGAGGTGCTCGATGAAGGGGTGCAGTACCGCTCGCTGACCATAACCGAGTACCCCTCTTTCCAGCTGACCTACCCGGCATCCTACTCCGGCAGTTTTAGCCAGGGAGCCTTTTTGTGGGACACCGGCGCCGATACCACCCAGCGGGAGGACCCCGTTACAGGGGAGGAGCGCACCTGGCGCGGAAACTCCCTTTCAGATATTGTCGAATTTTACCATCAGCAGCTCAAGGCGCTGGATGCGCTGGGCGATGAGCAGACCGGCGAGGACAGCTGGAGCTTTACCGGCAGCTACAGCGGCGGGAAGATCGAGATTCAGGTGACTCCCAACGGGGACGGCTATCGTATTTCCTGCACCATCGACCAGCCGGACTGGCCGGGCGCGGAATAATTGCTAAAAAAATGGAGTTTCCACTTTACTTTTCTATCCATAAAGGCTATAATGGAAGAAAAAAACAGGAGGGAACCTCTGTGGAAATTTTACAGAAAACAATCGAACAAATCCGAAAACAGTACGGCCTTGCGGGAGGCATCCTGGTTGCGGTCAAGGACGGAAAGGTTGTGCTCAAGGAGTGCTTTGGCATGGCCGATGCCGAGCAGAACAAGCCGGTGGACAGTAAAACCTTGTTCCAGATCGCTTCCTGCTCCAAGGCCTTCACCACCATGGTGGCCGGACAGCTCTGCGACGAGGGCAAGATGACCTGGGACACCCCGGTCAAACAGCTGATGCCCGATTTTCAGATGGTGGACAAATACGCCGAGGAGCACGTCACCCCGCGCGACATGGGCTGCCACCGCACCGGTCTGTGCCGCCACGACGTGATGCGCACCTTTGTGCGGGAGGACCGCGCGGATCTGGTGCGCCGCATCGCCTATTTCCCGCCGGCGTTCGGCTTCCGGGAGAAATACAGCTACCAGAACCAGATGTATGTCGCCCTCGGCTACCTGTGTGAGCGGCTGACCGGCAAGACCTGGGAGGAGCTGCTCAAGGAGCGCATCGGCGAGCCGCTGGGGATGGATATGTACTTCCGCGGCATCGACACCATCGAGGACAAAAACGCCGCCATGCCTTATGGGCAGAAGGATGGCAAGATCTACCGCGTACCGGAAGTTGTCGGCAAAGCCAGCAACCCGTGCGGCGGCCTGTACACCAATCTGGACAGCCTGGAGCGCTGGATCAAGATGCTGGCCAACGGCGGAGAGCTCGACGGCAAGCGGATCATCAGCGAGAAAGGCTTTGCAGAGCTGATTAAGCCAAACGTCGTCATCCCCGGACGCGCTTCCCATCCACAGGAGCTTCAGCAGGCCTATGCGCTGGCATGGATCACCTCCGCCTATAAGGGCCACCTGATGGCCTCGCACTCCGGTTCGACCAACGGATTTAACTCGATGGTCGGTTTCTTCCCGGAGGAAAATGCCGCCTATGCGCTGTCGGTCAACACGGTTGACACCCCGGCTTACAACTGCTTTAAATATTTGCTGTGCGACCTGCTGCTCGACGACCTGCAGGACGACTATTCCTTCCTGATTGACGTCTACAAGAAGCGCGTCAACCTGGGCCCATCCTACACCGAGGAGGAGAAACAGACCAAACCTCTGAGCGAGGAACAGGCAAACAAATACATCGGCTTCTACTACAATCCAGGCTACGGCGTGATGGAGTTTGGCTACAAGGACGGCCACCTGCGCCAGCGCTATGGACTGATGGATCAGGAGTTTGACTACATCGGCGGCGACAAATTCGTCGGCTTTGAGGTGCTGGATACCCGCACCTACCGCGCGCACTTCACCGAGGACGGAAACCTCTGGATGCGCTTTGTCTCCGATGCAGATTGCCCGATCTTCTTTGAGCGGGTCCGCTAGCGGATGCGATCTAACACGATGAAAATGTACAACACCCCCGACGCTTTGCGCCGGGGGTGTTGTTTTAGGGGAGGCTTTTTAAGAAAACAGGGGGAAAATTTTGTCAAACTGCCAAAATACAGGCACAATTTCTATCATTGATTCCCAAGTTTTCAAAAAACTATTGCTTTCTGCAAAAAGATCGTCTATCTTGTAAGAGTAGAGTTTTTTTGAAAATCCTGCGCAAAATCCACCTGCTCGACGGTGAATTCCTTTCCGTCCAGATAGGAGAGAATGCCCGCATCGGTGCGAAAACAAAAGCGCAGCTTGTAGGCATACAGCGCCTGATAGTTGCGGTGAAAGCCCTTGTTTTGGGCGTTGGTGCCATATTTGGTGTCGCCCACAAGCGGGTGGCCGTAAAAGGCCAGGTGTGCGCGGATCTGATGGGTGCGGCCGGTTTGCAGGTCCACCTCCAACAGGCTGACCTTGCCGTCGGTTTTGAGTGTGCGGTAGCTGGTGATGACCGTCTTGCTGCCGGGCAGCGGCTTTTTGACGATGCGCACCTGGTTGTGCTGGCTGTCCTTTATCAGGTAGTCGTGCAGGGTGGCGGCGGGCGGATTGGGAACGCCGTGTACCAGGCACAGATACAGCTTGGTCAATTCGCGGTCCTTCACCTTCTGGTTCAGGATGCGCAGGGCTTGTGCATTTTTTGCGGCGATGACGATGCCGCCGGTGTTGCGGTCGATGCGGTTGCACAGTGCGGGCACAAAGCTCTGTTCGGCCTGCGGGTCATATTCGCCCTTGTTGTAGAGGTAGTGCAGGATGCGGTGGATGAGGGTGTCCGGCGTATTGTCGTCGTCCTCGTGGACCACCAGTCCCGGCTTTTTGTCCACCAGCAGGAGGTTTTGGTCCTCATAGACGATGTGCAGCTTGTCCGGCACCTTCAAAAAGGCCAGATCCTGGCGCCCCTCGCCGAAAAATTCGTCGTTGATATACAGCTCCACCAGGTCCCCCACCTCCAGGCGGTCCTGCGGTTGACAGCGCTTTTTGTTGCGCTTGATGCGCTTTAGGCGGAAGGATTTGTACAACAGGGAAGGCGGCAGCGCGGGGACGGTCTTTTCAACAAACTTGCTGATGCGCTGTCCAGCATCGTTTTGGTTAATAATATAGGATTTCATGAAGAGCACCTTTCTGTCGTGACGGTATTGGTGATTCGATTATAGCATACCGCGGGAAATTTGCAAAGCCCGCGCTGTAGAAAGGAGGCTGAGGGTGAGCACAAAGGAAAAGGACAACATCCACGGCGGCCATCGGCAGCGGATGTTCAGCCGTTTTGATGCAGTGGGGCCGGAAAGCTTTGAGGATCACACCCTTTTAGAGATGCTTTTGTTTTATGCCATCCCGCGCAGGGACACCAACGAGCTTGCACATGCGCTGCTGCGCCGGTTTGGCAGTCTGCGCGGAGTGTTCGAAGCCTCGGCAAGCCAGCTGATGCAGCTGGACGGCGTCGGAGAAAATACGGCGCGGATGATCAAAATTGTGCAGGCATTGTGGGTGCAGTGCGAGAGGGAACAGGGACCGGGAAGAAAGAAGAGGGCGGTCTTGGATACGCCGGATGCAGCAGGAAAGTTTGTGACAGAGCGCTTGCAGGGAGAACAAGAGGAATGTCTGTTGCTGCTAAGTTTGGATGCAGCAAGCCGGCTCATCTGCTGTGAGGAGCTGGGACGTGGGATGGCGGATCAGGTGACGGTGACAACCCGTGAAATTGCGCAATTTTGTCTGCAACACGGTTTTGAGCGGATTCTTTTGGCCCACAATCATCCAAGTGGGCTGATGATCCCCTCCAGAGAAGATGTGGTGATGACCAGAAAGGTGGACGATCTGTTGGGAGAGTTTGCCATTAAACTGTTGGATCACCTGGTGGTGACCGATCAGGGATATTATTCTATGAAGCAAAATGGACTTTTTTAGCGGGCAGTTGAAGGAAAAGGTCTCTCCTTTACCGTTATAAAAGAAGGGCCTTGTTCTCCCTTTATAAAAAAGTAGTCAAGGGCTTTTGCGAGAAAGCTTGACGATATATAAAGCAAAAAGGAGGAGAATCTATGAAAAAGACAATTGCAGCGTTGATGAGTGCAGCGATGATCCTGTCGATGGGGCTGATGACCAGCGCCGCCACACAGAAGTACAGCATCGAGGTGAGCGACAGCGTGCTGACCATCACCAACGGACAGACCAAAGCGGTCTATGAGCTGGATGAGCCGCGTCTGGTGCTCAACCAGAGCAGCAAGGGCGGTATTGCAGTATCCTTCAGCGAGGATGAGGGCAACAAGAAGGTTTCTCTGGGCACCCAGAAGGACGTCACCGTCACCGGCGACATCGACCAGCTGAACATCAGCCAACTGTTGGACAAGGACTACACCATCCATCTCGATAAGAATGCGGATGTACGCGACCTGGTCTCCAACGGAGACGCGCGCATCACGGTGGACGGAGAGATCACCCGCGCATACCTGCGTTCGGGCAGCGCAAAGCTGACAGCCAATACAGGCAGCGACGTCGAAGTGGTCTATGCCAAAAATGCAAACAGCGTCAAGGGCCTGCTCAGTTACAACGTAAAGCCCTATCAGGAGGGCCCGGAGATTGACAGCGTGGCCAGCGGCAGCACAACAACCAGCAGCAATAACCGCCACAGCCTCGGGGTTTCGGGGATATATGATCGCGGCAACCGCATCAGCTTCCACTGCGATGTAGAGGGAGCAGTTGTACGGATCAACGGCGAGCGGGTCGGCACAACGGTGCGCGGAACCAACAGCTTCACCATCGACGATGACGATCGCGACTGGAGCGACCGGATGACCATTTCCAAGGATGGCTACTACACCAAGACCATCTATCTCGGCGATTATTTCCATCACTACTATTATGACCGCCGCGGAAATGTCAACTACTGGAGAGCATAATCCAAAAAAGGAGGAGCAAACGCTCCTCCTTTTTTTATCGCTATCGCTTTTCCAATCTTATTCCTTTACTGCCTTGAGCAGGTCGTCGATCTTATCGGTCTTTTCCCAGCTGACGCCCAGGTCCTCGCGGCCCATCTGGCCGTAGGCGGCCAGTTTGCGGTAGATGGGGCGGCGCAGATCCAGTGTGTGGATGATGGCCGTCGGACGCAGGTCAAATACCTTTTCGACCGCCTTTTCCAGCACCTCATCCGAGACGGTGCCGGTGCCGAAGGTGTTGACGTTGATCGAAACAGGCTGTGCTACACCGATGGCGTAGGCAAGCTGTACTTCACACTTTCTGGCAAGTTTTGCGGCAACAATATTTTTGGCCACATAGCGCGCAGCATACGCAGCGGAGCGGTCCACCTTGGTCGGGTCTTTGCCGGAGAAGGCGCCGCCGCCGTGGCGTCCCATGCCGCCGTAAGTGTCGACAATGATCTTTCTGCCGGTCAGGCCGCTGTCGCCCTGCGGGCCACCGATGACGAATCGGCCGGTGGGGTTGACGTAGAGTTTCGTGTCGTCGCGCATCAGCTCTTTGGGGACGATCGGGTCGACGACATACTTCTTGATGTCGGCGCGCAGCTGCTCCATATCGATGTCCGGCGAGTGCTGGTTGGAGATGACGATGGTCTCCACCGCAACCGGATGGTCGTCCTCATACTCGATGGTGACCTGGGTCTTGCCGTCTGGACGCAGGTAGGAGAGGGTGCCGTCCTTGCGGACCTTTGCCAGCTGTTTTGCCAGTTTGTGTGCCAGGGAGATCGGCAGAGGCATCAACTCTGGGGTGTCGTCGCAGGCAAAGCCGAACATCATGCCCTGGTCGCCGGCGCCGTTGTCCTCTTCGGTAATGCCGGCCTCTTTGGCCTCCAGCGCGCGGTCAACGCCCATGGCGATGTCGCTGGACTGCTCATCAATCGAGGTGAGGACACCGCAGGTGTCGCAGTCAAAGCCAAATTTGGCGCGCACATAACCGATGTCGCGGATGACCTCGCGGGCAATTTTGGGGATGTCGACATAGCAGTTGGTGCTGATCTCGCCCATAACCAGGACCATACCGGTGGTGACGGCGGTCTCACAAGCTACGCGGCCGTTGGGGTCCTGCTCGAGGATGGCGTCGAGCACCGCATCGGAGATCTGGTCGCAGATTTTGTCGGGATGTCCCTCGGTGACCGACTCGGAAGTAAAGAGATATTTTGCCATTTTGATTCGTTCCTTTCTCTTTTGAAGTGGTTTCTATGGTGGACAACCAAACAGCTGGTTCGCGATGGTTCTGAAAGTCCCTTTGTGGGACAAAAAAAAGACCCGACCGTGAGATCGAGTCTTTCATTCCTCATCTCTCGGCTTAACCGCAGGATTTGGCACCTTACATCTTGGCTGCTCACGCCGCAATGCAGGTTGCCGGACTTCACAGGGCCTGTCCCCTCAGTCACTCTTGATAAGGCTGTTCAGTTTTCATGTAAAGACTACTATAGCTCCTTTGGCTGCTTTTGTCAACGGCAGGTGGAGATTTTTGTTGGTTCCTACAAATACCTGTCCTGTCTTGCCGCTGATTTCGTGCTCTTTTAAGAACAAAGAAAAAAACAGAGAAGCGACAAAGCGCTCCTCTGTTTTTAAAGGGGGAAACTATTTCTTAATCAGTTCACCAACGGTAGCAGCGGTGCAGCCAGCAGCGTTGGACTCATCGGTGTCGACGTGCATGGTAGCGTCGCAGCCTTCGCCTACGCGAACCTCGACGTCGTCAAAGATCAGGCTGCGGTTTTCGGAAGCGATCTTGACCTGAATAACCTCGCCGTGTTTGACGTTTGCTTTTTCTGCTTCAGCAGGGCTGATGTGCAGGTGGCGTTTTGCAACGATGACGCCCTCTTTGAGCTCTACCTCACCGGCAGGGCCAACCAGCTTGCAAGGTGCGCTGCCTTTGAGGTCGCCGGAGAGGCGAACCGGTGCGCTGATGCCCAGGCTTCTGGCATCGGTAGCGGAAAGCTCTACCTGAGACTGGGAGCGGAATGGGCCAAGGATGCTGACGTTTGGCTGGCTCTTTTTCGGGCCGACAACGGTTACCTTCTCGTTGCTGGCAAACTGGCCTTTGATGGACAGCTCTTTTTTCACAGTCAGTTTGGCGTCTGCACCAAACAGGGTGGCAAAATCCTCAGCGGTCAGATGAACGTGTCTTGCGGAAGTTTCTACTGGAAATGTGTAGCTCATTTTAACATCCTCCTATTCAATCTTTCGAATGGAAAGTTCCAAGTTCTTTCTTACCTAATGATAGTATGAACAGGGAAATTTTTCAAGCATTGTTAAAAGAATAACGAACTTTCCAACGGTGGGAAAATATGCTATAATACCGGGCAGATACTTTGTACAGAAGGGGATGACCGAGATGGAAAACCAGTTGCAGCAGCTGCGAGCGCAGTGCATGCAGTGTGAAAATTGCCCGCTGGCCCCCACCCGCCACAACGTGGTGTTTGGCACCGGGGTGGAGAATGCGGAGGTGGTATTTATTGGAGAGGGTCCGGGAGAAAACGAGGACCTTCAAGGCGAGCCGTTTGTCGGGAGAGGCGGGGAGCTGCTGGATAAGTACCTGGCGGCAGTCGATCTGTCCAGAAAGAAAAACATCTACATCACCAACATGGTCAAGTGCCGCCCGCCGCACAACCGCGACCCGAAGCCCGAAGAGGTGGGGCGCTGCATCGGTTATCTGGAGCAGCAGCTGCAGATCATCAAGCCCAAGATCATCGTCTGTTTGGGGCGCATAGCCGCCTGTGCGCTGATCGACAAAAGCTTTAAGGTGACTAAGCAGCACGGGCAGTGGTTTTTAAAAGATGGCGTCTGGATGATGGGCACCTTCCATCCGGCGGCGCTGCTGCGCACGCCGAGCAACAAGCCCGCAGGGTTTGAGGATATGCTGTCGCTGCAGGCGAAGATCCGCGAGATCTGCGAACATACCTACGACGGGACGGAGCTTTAGCGCCCAAATTTGCTGAGAAGTTTGCCCGCTATTCTGCCCGCGTCTGGACAACGGCACCGGTGTAGTAGTGCTCGAGGATTTCCCGGTAGTCCATCCCCTGCCTTGCCAGGTAGTCCGCGCCGTATTGGCTCAGCCCCACTCCGTGGCCGTATCCGAGGGTCGTGAAGGTGAAGGAGCCATCCTCAGAGAGGGTGAAGTCGAAGTCACTGGAGCGCAGGCCGAGCAACTCCCGCAGCTCGATGCCGGTGAGGGTTTGGTCGCCTGCCCGCACCAGCGTCACATATCCCGAACCGGAGCGCTCGAGGATGCTCAGCCAATCGGAAGGATCTTCGGAGAGGGTCGCAGAACAGCTTTCCAACAGGGAGCGCACTTCTTCTGAAGAAAAGGTGGTGCTCTCCTCATAGCCGGGAGCGTGGATGTCTCCCGCGCTCTCCACTGGAACAAGGTAGGACAGCGGGTTGCCCCAGACATTTTCGGCCGACTCGGTGCGTCCGGAGTTGATGGCGTGGTAGGCCGCCACGATCGGCTCACCGGAGGAATCTACCACGATTTCCTGCCAAACGGCCTCGGCGGCCTCCTTGACACGGCTCCAATATTCGGTAAAATTGTCGCCAAAGCGCTCCTTTGCCAGCTCTTCGGTCACATATCCCTGCCAATTGGAGGGATCGGCCGAGAAGTCATAGGGCTCGCCGCAGGAGCGCGCCTGTTTTTGACAGTAAAGGGCCCAGGTGTGTGCGCTGACGGCCTGCGCTTTTAAAGCTTCGGTGTGGAAGGTGGCGGGCATCTCCGAGCACAGTGCACCGATGACATACTCCTCCACCGGCACCTGTTCGATTTCACCGGTGGAGCGGTTGAGAATCAGGAAAGGTTCCCAGTCTGTTTGCTCCTGCTGGTTTAAAGGCTCGGGCTCAGCTTCGGTGTCCGATTGGCCTACGGTGATCTCCTCGACCGGGTGCATCTGTTGTGCGCGCTCCATTTCGGTTGGCTCATACGGCTGGTTAGTGAACAGCAGCGGCAGCGCGATCAGGCACACTGCCAGCAGAACGATCATCAGAGCCATCACTTTCATGCGCATTTCCTCCTTTTTCTTTTTCTGCTAGACAATATATGTTTGTCCCGCGGTGATATGCCTGCAAAATGTCTTGGGAGGAAGGCTATACAAATGACGGCAAACATGGTAAAATGAACGGAGCGGCTTGCACTAGGCCGCTGTATGTCCAGGATGATTTTGACAGAAAGAAGGTTTCTGATTTGAATTTTACAAAGCTTCTCTTTGCCATCGGGGCGGTGATCTGCCTGCCACTGTATGGATTTTTGTGCATCACTGCACTGGACCCTCAGACCGGTTTTTTTGCCTCCGGGATGCTGTCCACCATCTTTTATGCAGCTTTGTTTGTGGTGCCGGTGCTGATGATCCTCTTTTCCCGCCTGCAAAAAAGGCACCTTGTCTTTTCGATCTCCAATTCCAGGGTGCTGTCGGTGCTTTCCTTTGCACTGGGCGGGGTCATGATTGCCGGCGGGGTGGCCGATGCGGTCACTGTAGCGGCGGCCTTGATGGGCTTATCCCAGGATGGCACCTCGATGGTAGTTTCGGTACTGGTGCTCTCTGCCCTGCAAATTGTGATGGCTTTAATCAGCGGCGGCGTTTTTCTGCGCCTTGGGGTCAGCTATATGCGGGAAAATATCTCCAACCGCGGCTCGATGACCTTCATCTTCCCGGTCGTCTGGGCGCTGATTACCTGCGTGGAGATGTTCCGCGATTATCCGCAGATTGCCGGGATGCCGGAGCGCACCCTGTATCTGCTGTGCCTTTTGGCGTTCACCCTCTTCCTGATGGGCCAGAGCAGAATCCTCAGCGATGTGGATGTCAAAAAGGGTGTGTATTGGACCAATGCGTTTGGATTTTGTACAGCGCTGTTTGGACTGACCATGACCGTCGGAGAGATTGTCTCCTACTCGATGATGACGCTGCCTTTGTTCGACGCCATCTTGACCTTCGTGATGGCGCTGTATTGCCTGTCGTTCTCCTTTAATACCACAGCGCGCAGATAAGTGCTTGCAGGAGGTTTGCCGAAGTGCTCGGCAAACCTCCTTTTTGCTGCCCGCTGGTAACGATGCAAATCTGCGGGGGAGCAGCAGGAGAAAGAAAAGGTTGATTTTTTAGCTCAAATCATGTATCATAAGAAAAAATGTATGAATAACCGCTCATATGTTGTGCAGGAAAACAATCTTGCCTTCCGGAAAGGAATCGGTGCCATGACTGACCTCAATCGGGAACAAGCTTCCCACCAACGGCAGTTGGAATATCTGAAAAACCGCATGCCAACCCAGCAGGAGATGGAGGCCACCGCAGAACTGTTCAAGGTGTTCGGCGATCCCACCAGGCTCAAACTTTTAGCAGCCCTTTTGGGACAGGAGATGTGCGTTTGTGATCTGAGCGATCTGCTGGGCATCTCGCAGTCGGCCGTCTCCCACCAGTTGCGCCTGCTGCGCACCAGCCGCCTGGTCAAAAACCGCAGGGAGGGCAAGTCGATCTTTTACTCGCTCGACGACGATCATGTTGCCACCATCCTTGCACAGGGAATGGAACACATCCGTCACCAATAACCGCTCGCAAAAAGCCGCTCTGTCCTACAGACAGGGCGGCTTTTTTTCGTTGTATGAATGGGAGTATTGGGCGCATCATATACTAAGGAGAAGAAAATTATGAACTTTTCGAAAAGATTTTCCTTTGGGGAATTGAACAACGCGCTGCAATATGGTAGGGTTATATCCATGAAATGACAGCAGGGGACAAGGCAGAAGAAAGTGGGTGGACAGTTGAGAAAGACAGACCAAAAACAGGGATTTGTGCGGGGAGCCATGATTTTGATGATCGGAACGGTCACGGTCAAGGTGGTCAGCATGCTCTTTAAAATTCCGATCAGCAACATGCTCGGCGGCACCGGGTATTCCTATTTTACCAACGCCTATGAGATTTTTAACCTGATCTCCACCATCGCCACCGCCGGTTTTCCTGTCGCCATCTCCAAGCTTGTTTCGGAGAACAGCGTCCTGGGGCGGTACCGCGACAGCCGCAAGATTTTCCGTATTTCGCGCCTGTTTTTCCTGCTGACCGGTTTTTTGTGCATGGTGGTGATGATTCTGGGGGCGGGCACCTTTGCCGCGCTGATCCCAAATCCCGGAGCAAAGCTTTCGATCATCTGCCTTGCCCCGGCTGTGCTCACCTGCTGCCTGATGTCGGCCTACCGCGGTTACTATCAGGGCATGCAGAATATGTATCCGACCTCCATCTCCCAGATTGTGGAGGCGGTCACCAAGATGATTTTCGGACTGGGACTCAGCGGCGCTGTGCTGTACTTTACCCAGAAAGAATATGTCAGCTTTCAGACGGTGCTGGGACAGCACTATGAGAGTGCGGCGCAGGCGCAGGCCGTCATCGCGCAGCTTGCCAGCGGTGCTGCCGTATTGGGAGTGAGCCTCTCGACGGCGGCGGGACTTTTGTATCTGGTGGTGCGTTGGCGCATCAAAGGTGACGGGGTGCCCGATGCAGTGGTCAAGGCAGCCCCGCCTCCCGAGCGCTCCGCAAAGCTGCTCAAGACCATCATCGTGATTGCGGTGCCGGTTTGTTTGGGTTCACTGGCGGCCAATTTTTCTGGATTTATCGACATGATGACCGTCACGGGCAGGCTGTCTCAGGCCATGCAGAGCGATCCGCAGACGCTGCTCAGCTGCTATGGGGCCAATATCCCCGAGGCCGAGATCCTCAACAACACCGTCCACAACTACCTCTATGGGGCCTACAGCGGCAAGGCGGTGGTGATCTCCAACCTGGTCACTGCGCTGACAGCCGGACTTGCAGTGAGCGCTCTGCCGGTGGTGGCCGAAAGCTACGCAAGAGGCGATCGGGAAAAGACCCAGCGCAGCGTGCAGATGGTGCTGCGCATCACAGCCATCTGCTGCATTCCGGCGGGATTGGGCATCAGCGCGCTCTCGCAGGAGATCTGCCAGCTGTTTTTCGGCTACTCCAGCGAAGTTGCCATCGGTGCGCCGCTGCTGAGGGTATTGGCGGTTGCTTCCATTTTTATTGCACTCACCGCAGCCATCAACAGCCTGTTGCAGGCGGTAGGACAGGTGAGCTTGCCGGTCAAGCTGATTGTCATCGGCAGCCTTGTCAAAATTGTGATGAACTACGTTTTGGTGGGAATCCCCCAGATCAACATCCAGGCGGCGCCCTGGTCCACCTTGTGCTGCTACCTGCTGATTACCGTTTTGAGCCTGATTTCCCTGCGCCACAGCGTGGGAGAATTGGGAGCAGTGTCGGTCTTTTTAAAGCCCGGTTTTGCGGGCGTGCTGTGTGCGGTGTTCGCACGCCTGAGCCAGAACCTTCTCTCTACTGTCACGGCGTCCCGCCTTTCGGTGCTGCTGTCGGTGGCAGTGGGGGCGGCAGTCTATCTTGCCGTGCTCATTTTGCTGCGGGCCTTCCAGAAAGAGGACATTCTGATGCTGCCCAAGGGGGAAAAAATAGCAAAGATACTTGAAAAGTATTCGCTTTTAGGGTAATATATATAAAGTTGCATGAAACACCGAAGGCCACAGGCGGTATCCAAAGCATGGGAGTGTGATATTTGTGGGCGTTACCTATCCAAAGAAAGAAAAGTACGGCATCCAGGACCTGTTGCAGATCATGCAGATTCTGCGCGGAGAAAACGGGTGCCCATGGGACAAGGAACAGACGCACAAGTCGATGCGCAGGGATATGCTGGAGGAAGCGTACGAGGTGTGCGAGGCAATTGATCTTGAGGACCGCGAACTGCTCAAGGAAGAGTTGGGAGATGTGCTGCTGCAGGTGGTGCATCATGCCCGCATCGAGCAGGAGCAGGGGAACTTCGATTTCGAGGATGTCTGCGACGGCATCTGCCGCAAATTGATGGTTCGGCACCCACACGTCTTTTCGGACGTGCAGGTCAGCGGTACCGAGGAAGTTCTCAATAACTGGGACAAGATCAAGCAGCAGACCAAGGGGCAGACCACCGGCAGCGAGACACTGACCAGTGTACCAAAGACTTTCCCGGCGCTCATGCGCGCACAGAAGGTGCAGAAACGCGCCGGCAAACTGGGATTCAATTACCCGGACATTTACTGGGCGATGGATGACCTGAACAGCGAACTGGACGAACTGCAGGAGGCAGTGGAGGAAGAAAATCCGCAAAGCTGCTTTGAAGAGCTGGGAGATGTCCTGTTCTCTGTGGTGAATGTGGCGCGCTTTTTAAAGGTAGATGCGGAGGAGAGCTTGAACGCTTCGACGCAAAAATTTATCAACCGCGTGCAAAAGGTGGAGCAGCTGGCGGCCGAGCACAACCTTGACCTGAAGGAAGCCACCATTCAGGAATTGGACGAGCTGTGGAAACAAGCCAAGGAGACGTGCGAAGAAGAGTAAGACACACGATGCCGTACAACAAGAAAAAGATCACTTAAATGGAGGATAATCAATATGACGAAAGCAGAACTGATCAATGCTGTTGCGCAGAAAACCGAACTTTCCAAAAAGGACAGCGAGAAAGCTGTCACTGCGGTGCTGGACGCCATCGCGGAGACCCTGGCTGCTGGCGAAAAGGTAGCGCTGGTAGGATTTGGCACCTTTGAGGTCAAGGAGCGCGCTGCCAGAGAGGGCATCAACCCACGCACCAAAGAGAAGATTGAGATTCCATCTTCCAAGCTGCCTTCCTTCAAAGCGGGCAAGGCGCTCAAGGAGATTGTTTCCAAGTAAGGAAGTTTTAAAAAAGGCGCAGCAGCTCCGGGCAAAAACCGGGGCTGCTCTTTTATCCGCACAAGTTTTTCCTGCCAGAAGAAAGGAAGAGTGCTATGAGACTGGACAAATATCTGAAGATTACCCGTCTGATTAAGCGCAGAACGGTTGCGAATGAGGCGTGTGACGGGGGAAGAATCCTGGTCAACGGAAAGGTGGCGCGGGCCTCCTATGCCATCAAGGAGGGCGACGTCATCGAAATCCAGATGGGCAACAAACCGCTGAAGGTGAAGGTGCTTTCGGTCAGCGAATATGCCACCAAGGAAAGCGCCGCACAGATGTATCGAGTAGAGGAATAACCTAGCTGCACGATATCCACCCGGTGTCGGGAAAAGGGGAGTTTTCCCCCTTTTCCCGACAAGCTGGGGGAAAACACAACTTTGCCCGAGAGGGCAAAAAAATTTGACTTCCCGTTTGCGTAGTGCTAAAATCAGAAAAGAAAATTCACCAGTATGCCCCAAAAAAGGAGGAAACAGGATGCAGGAAGAAAGCAGACCTTTTGAGCTGGTATCGGAATACCAGCCCACCGGCGACCAGCCACAGGCCATCGACGCCCTGGCACAGGGTGTCCTGGACGGCGACAAGGAACAGACGCTGCTGGGCGTCACCGGTTCCGGCAAAACCTTCACCATGGCAAACATCATCCAGAAGGTCAACCGCCCAACCCTCGTGCTCGCACACAATAAGACGCTGGCGGCGCAGCTTTGCTCCGAGTTTAAAGCTTTCTTTCCGCACAACGCCGTCGAATACTTTGTCTCCTACTACGATTACTATCAGCCGGAAGCCTACATTCCAAACACCGACACCTATATCGAAAAGGACAGCGCCATCAACGACGAGATCGAAAAGCTGCGCCACTCGGCCACCTCTGCCCTGTCGGAGCGCCGAGACGTCATCATCGTCGCCAGCGTTTCCTGCATCTATTCGCTGGGCGACCCAATCGACTACCGCAACATGGTCATCTCGCTGCGCACGGGGATGCACAAGGAGCGGGATGAGCTGACCAAAAAGCTCGTCGAGCTGCAATATGAGCGAAACGACATCAACTTTATCCGCAACAAGTTCCGCGTCCGCGGCGACGTCGTGGAAATTTTCCCCTCCTATTCGGGGGACACCGCCGTGCGCGTGGAATTTTTTGGCGACGAGGTGGACCGCATCTCGGAGATCAACACCGTCACCGGTGAGGTGAAGAATGTCGTCTCCCATGTGGCGATCTACCCGGCATCCCACTACATTGTGCCGCGGGAAAAGATGCAGCAGGCGCTCGTCGAGATCCGCCAGGAGATGGAAGAGCGGGTGGCCTACTTTAAGGCGCACGACAAACTCATCGAGGCGCAGCGCATCCTCGAACGCACCAACTACGACATGGAGATGCTCACCGAAATCGGCTTTTGCAAGGGCATCGAGAACTATTCCCGCGTCCTCTCCGGTCGCGCTCCCGGCAGCTGCCCTTACACCCTGCTGGACTATTTCCCAAAAGATTTTCTGCTGTTTGTGGACGAGTCGCACGTCACCCTGCCGCAGGTACGCGGCATGTATGGGGGCGATCGGGCGCGCAAACAGAGCTTGGTCGACTATGGATTCCGCCTTCCATCGGCCTTCGACAACCGGCCGCTGACCTTTGACGAATTTTACGGCAAGCTCAATCAGGTCATCTTTGTCAGCGCCACGCCCGGCAGCTTTGAGCGGGAAAAGAGCAAACGGATTGTCGAACAGGTCATCCGCCCGACAGGTCTGGTCGACCCGGAGATCGACGTGCGGCCGGTGGAGGGACAGATTGACGACCTGCTCACCGAGATCCATGCGCGGGTGGACAAAGGCGAGCGTGTGCTGGTCACCACCCTGACCAAAAAGATGGCGGAGGATTTGACCGCCTACTTTGAAAACATGGGCGTGCGGGTGCGCTATATGCACCACGACATCGACACCATCGAGCGCATGGAGATCATCCGCGACCTGCGCCTGGGCGAATTTGACGTGCTGGTCGGCATCAACCTGCTGCGCGAGGGTCTGGATATCCCGGAGGTGTCGCTGGTGGCCATCCTCGACGCCGACAAGGAGGGCTTTCTGCGCAGCGAGACCTCGCTTGTGCAGACCATCGGCCGCGCTGCGAGAAATGCGCACGGCAAGGTCATCATGTACGCCGACTCGGTCACCGACTCGATGGAGCGCGCCATCAGCGAAACCTACCGCCGCCGCGAGGTGCAGCTTGCCTACAACGAGGAACACGGCATTGTGCCGCAGACCATCAAAAAGGATGTGCGGGAGATTTTGGAAATCTCCACCCGCGAGCAGACCGACAAGCTGGGCAAAGGCAAGAAGCGGATGAGCCAGACCGAGCTGCGCGCCACCATCGAAAAGCTGACCGCAGAGATGAAGAACGCAGCCCAGATTTTGGAATTTGAGCACGCGGCCTATCTGCGCGACAAGATCAAAAAGCTCAAGGAACAGTACAGCGCAAACCCGAACCTCAAGATAATGAAGGACGCCGAGGAGAAGTCCCGCCGCCGGAAGCGGTAAGGGCTGGGAAGAAATGGAAGGAGACGTCCGTCTGCCGTTTGGGCAAGCTATAGAATAGAAAGATCAGTAAAAAGGAGAACGCTATGAACGATAAAATTGTGATTCACGGCGCCAGGGAGCACAATCTCAAAAATATCGACCTGGAAATTCCGCGGGATAAACTCATTGTTTTTACCGGCCTCTCCGGTTCGGGCAAGTCGTCGCTTGCCTTCGATACCATCTACGCCGATGGCCAGCGCCGCTATATGGAGAGCCTTTCCTCCTATGCGCGGCAGTTTTTGGGGATGATGGAGAAGCCGGATGTCGACGAGATCAGCGGCCTGTCTCCGGCCATCTCGATCGACCAAAAGACAACCTCCAAAAACCCCCGCTCCACCGTGGGCACCGTCACCGAAATCTATGACTACCTGCGCTTGCTCTATGCGCGCATCGGCATCCCGCACTGCCCCATCTGCGGCAGAGAGATCCGTCAGCAGACGGTGGACCAGATGGTGGACAAGATTCTCGAGCTGCCTGAGCGTACCAAAATCCAGATTTTGGCGCCGATTGTCCGCGGAAAGAAGGGCACGCAGCAGAAAGAATTTGAGCGCGCCCGCAAATCCGGCTTTGTCCGCGTGCGGGTGGACGGCAACCTGTATGACCTGAGCGAGGACATCTCGCTGGAAAAGAACAAAAAGCACAACGTCGAGATTGTGGTGGACCGTCTGGTGGTCCGCCCGGACATCCATTCCCGCCTGACCGATTCGCTGGAGACGGCCATCGGTTTGACCGGCGGACTGGTGCTGGTCGACGTAGTGGATGGGGAAGAGATGCTGTTTTCCCAGAACTACGCCTGCCCGGAACACAACATCAGCATCGAGGAGCTCAATCCCCGGATGTTCTCCTTTAACAACCCGTTTGGCGCCTGCGAAAAGTGCACCGGCCTTGGCACCTTTATGAGCATCGACCCGGACCTTGTCATCCCGGATAAGACCAAGTCTATCCGCGAAGGGGCCATCCGTGCCAGCGGCTGGTACTATGTCGAGGGTGGACTGCCCAGCATGTACTATAAGAGCCTTGCAGACCACTATCACTTCTCGATCGACACCCCCATCAAGGACCTGCCCAAAGAGATTGTGGACATCCTGCTGTACGGCAGCAAGGGCGAGAAGATCAAGATGGTGCGCGACACCGAGGACGTCAAATCCACCTACTACACCGAGTTTGAGGGGGTTGCCAACAACCTTGAGCGGCGCTTTCGGGAGACTTCCTCCAACTGGATGCGCGAGGAGATCACCACCTGGATGAACTCGGTGGAGTGCCCGCAGTGCCACGGCGACCGCCTGAAAAAGGAGAGTTTGGCGGTGCTGGTGGGCGGTCTGAACATCAGCCAGCTCTGCAAGCTGTCGGTGACGGCGATGCTCGACTTTTTTGACAACCTCCAGCTCACCGAGAAGGAGCAGCAGATCTCCCACCTCATCATCAAGGAGATCCGTTCCCGGTTGGAGTTTTTGCGCAACGTCGGTTTGGAGTACCTCACCCTTTCCCGCGCGTCGGCCACCCTCTCGGGCGGTGAAAGCCAGCGCATCCGTCTGGCCACCCAGATCGGTTCTTCGCTGATGGGCGTGCTGTATATTCTGGATGAGCCGAGCATCGGCCTGCACCAGCGGGACAACGACAAGCTCATCGCCACCCTGCGCCACCTGCGGGATCTGGGCAATACGGTCATCGTGGTGGAGCACGATGAGGACACCATGTATGCCGCAGACTACATCGTCGACATCGGCCCGGGAGCGGGCGTGCACGGCGGAGAGGTGGTCTGTGCAGGACCGGTGGAGACCATCAAAGCCTGCGACCGGTCGATCACCGGCCAGTACCTGAGCGGGAAGAAGAAGATCCCCATTCCGCAAACCCGCCGTCCCGGCAACGGCAAGGTCATCACCATCAAAGGAGCTGCCCAGAACAACCTGAAAAACATCGACGTCTCCATCCCGCTGGGGACCTTCACCGCCGTCACCGGAGTCTCGGGGTCGGGCAAGTCGTCGCTGATCAACGAGATTCTCTATAAGGGCCTTGCGGCCAAGCTCAATCTTGCCAAGACCCGTCCCGGCAAGCACAAAGAGATCGAGGGCATTGAGGCGCTGGACAAGGTCATCGAGATCAGCCAGAGCCCCATCGGGCGGACTCCGCGCTCCAACCCCGCCACCTACACCGGCGTATTCACCGATATCCGCCAGCTTTTTGCACAGACCTCCGAGGCCAAGGCGCGCGGTTATGACAGCGGGAGATTTTCCTTTAACGTCAAGGGCGGCCGCTGTGAAGCCTGTGAGGGCGACGGCATCCTGCAGATCGAGATGCACTTTTTACCGGACATCTATGTCCCCTGCGAGGTCTGCAAGGGCAAGCGGTATAACCGCGAGACGCTGGAGGTAAAATATAAGGACAAGAACATCAGCGATGTGCTGGAGATGACCGCCGAGGAGGCGCTGGTCTTTTTTGAAAATCTGCCGCGCATTGCCCGCAAGATCAAGACGCTGTGCGATGTGGGGTTGGGCTATGTCAAGCTCGGTCAGCCGGCCACAACTCTCTCGGGCGGCGAAGCACAGAGGGTCAAACTTGCCACCGAGCTGTCCAAAAAGGCCACCGGCAAGACCATCTATATCCTCGATGAGCCCACCACCGGCCTGCACGCAGCGGATGTGCACAAGCTGATCGAGGTGTTGCAGACGCTGGTGGATGCCGGCAACACCGTCGTCGTCATCGAACACAATCTCGACGTCATCAAGACTGCCGACTACATCATCGACCTCGGCCCTGAGGGCGGCGACCGCGGCGGACAGATTGTCGCCACCGGCACTCCGGAACAGGTGGCGCAGTGCGAGGGCTCCTATACCGGGCAGTACCTCAAAAAGGTGCTGCAAAGGCGCTGAGCAGCAAGAGAGGCTTCCAACGCTTTGACGGGAAATGGGTTGGCAAATGTTGCGGGATTTGTCGGTTTTGTCCCTTTACAATGATATACCTGCTTGGTATAATTATGTCAGAAAATTCAAACAGCGCCGTTGCCAGGCGTCTGATAGGCTTGATAGACCAGAAAGGAAGATGAAAGATGTCCGCTGTAAAAATTACTGATGGAATCTACTCTGTTGGAATTCAGAACCCCAATATGCGTGTCTTTGACATTGTCATGCAGACCGATTCCGGAACCACCTATAACTCCTATATTGTACGCGGCAGTGAGAAAACTGCCCTGATCGAGACCTGCCACGAGGGCTTCTTCGACCTGTATGTCGAGAACATCCGCGAGGTCTGCGATCCCAAGGAGATCGACTACATCGTGATGAACCACAATGAGCCGGACCACTCCGGTGCAATGGCCAAGCTGCTTGCGCTGATGCCAAACGCCAAACTGGTTGCTTCGATTGCCGGCGCAAACTATCTGCGCAACATCACCAACCACTGCGATCTGGACATCCACAAGGCTAAGGACGGCGAGGTGCTGGATCTGGGCGGCAAGACCCTGACCTTCCTCTCGGCTCCAAACCTGCATTGGCCGGATTCGATGTTCACCTACGTCAAGGAGGACAACGTCCTGTTCACCTGCGACTTTTTGGGCTGCCACTACTGCGAGCCGTACACCTTCGACTACAATGTAGCCTATCCAAAGGCGTATGACGCTGCGCTCAAGCTCTACTACGGCGCCATCTTCGGCCCATTTACCTCCTTTGTCCGCAAAGGTCTGGAGAAGATAAAAGCTCTGCCGCAGAAACCGGACTTCATCTGCACCAGCCACGGTCCGGTCCTCACCAAAGATGGCCTGATGGACAAGGTCATTGCAAGCTATGAGCAGTGGTCCGCACCGGTTGAGAACAAGGTGCCGCTGATCCCGGTATTTTATACCTCCGCTTACGGCAACACCGCCAAGATTGCTCAGAAGATCCGCGAGGGCATCCTCGAAGCAAAACCGGACGCTGAGTGCAACACCTACGACATCATCGAGCACGATATGGGTCAGCTGCATGAACTGGCAAACCGCTCCAACGCCTTTGCAGTGGGCAGCCCAACCCTGAACCGCGATGCGGTTCCGCCGGTATGGAATCTGCTTGCGGGCATCGATGCGGTCAATTCCGCGAAAAAGCCGGTACTGGTATTTGGCTCCTACGGCTGGACCGGTGAGGCGGTCGGCAATATTCAGGCGCGCCTGATGGGACTGAAGATGAACGTCTTCGAGAACGGCTTTAAGGTCAACTTTGTTCCGACCGAAGAGGACCTGGAAGCGGCCAAAGAGATGGGCAAATCCTTTGCAATGAGCTTCTAATGTACACCAGCAAGATAGTTGCTTTAAAAGATGGGAAAGAGTTTCTTTCCCATCTTTTGTTTTGTCCGGGAACGGACAGTCAGGAATAGTGCCCATCTTGTGCGAATAGAGATGTTTGTGGTAAAATATGGTGGGAAGAAATGTTCCCCTTTGCATCTACTTTTCAGAAAGAAGGAATCACCATGAAGGTACTTTTGTTAAACGGAAGCCCGCGTCCGAACGGCTGCACCTATACGGCGCTGTCTGAGGTTGCAGCGGCGCTGGAAAAGAACGGCATCGAGACGGAGATTTTCCAGATCGGCAAAAAGCCGGTGTCCGGCTGCATGGCGTGCGGAGCTTGTGGGAAATTGGGTAAGTGTGTCATCGACGATGTAGTCAACCAATTTGTGGAGAAGGCGCGCGAAGCGGACGGCTTTATCTTTGGTTCTCCGGTTTATTACGCCAATGCCAGCGGTCAGGTGCGTTCCTTCCTGGACCGCGCCTTTTATAGCGGCGGAAAGGCCTTCACCGGCAAGCCGGGCGCGGCAGTTGTCAGCTGCCGCCGCGCAGGTTCTACCACCGCGCTGGACGATCTGAACAAATATTTTGGCATCAACTGCATGCCGGTCGTTTCCTCTCAGTACTGGAATATGGTACATGGCAATACGCCGGAAGAGGTTCAGCAGGACAAAGAGGGCATGCAAATTATGCGGACACTGGGCAACAATATGGCATGGCTGCTCAAGTGCATCGCAGCAGGCAAGGAGCAGGGAATTGCATTCCCAGAGCGCGAGCCCGCAGTCAAGACAAACTTTATTCGATAAAAGAAAAAAGGGTCTGGGGATATTCCCCAGGCCCTTTTTTTCCCTTAAAAATGGAAATCGCTTTTTCCAACAAAGCTGATAGCTAAGCCATTTGTCTTAGTTTTGCGCTAAGGCCGCACAAAACCGTTACAAATTTTTCCTTGACAAGGGGAGATATGGTGATATAATTAGTTTGTCAATCTAAATAAAAATAACACATGTTACTTTTAAATGGAAGCGCATGAAAGGATGTTTCGAGATGAAGCCGTTTGAAGAACAACTGAATGACTTGATTGTGGATACCTATCGTTCTATCCTGCGGGTGGAAGAAACAATCCTCAAGCGCTCAGACAGCATCGACCTCACCATCAATGAGATGCACATGCTCGAGGCGGTGGGAAAGGGAAAGAACAAACCCAAAACCATCTCCGAAATCGCGGAAGATCTGGGGATCACCCTCCCATCGGTCACGGTGGCGATCAACAAGCTGGTCAAAAAGGGGTATGTCGAGAAGCTGCGCGGCGAGGAGGATGGCCGCATCGTCTATGTGACCCTGACCAGAATGGGAAAAAAGATCGACTCGGTCCACCGCTATTTTCACGAATCGATGGTCCGCAGCATTCTCAGCGGGATGAGTGAGGAGGAACAACAGGTGCTCTATCAGGGGATCCTCAAGCTCGATCTTTTTCTGAGAAAGAAGATCAGCGAGTAAGAGGGTCCGCGCCTTTGGCAAACTGAAAACGAAAAGAGGAAACGATATGTTCAAGATACTTTCAACCGGAAGCGCCCTGCCCAAGTGCAGGAAGAGCAACGACGACCTCTCCACATTTTTGGACACCAGCGACGAGTGGATCAGTCAGCGCACTGGTATCCGTGAGCGCGCGGTCTGCACCGACGAGACCCTCACCGAGTTGCTGACGGAAGCTTGCGGTCAGGCCCTTGCGCGTGCCGGTGTGCAGCCACAGGAGCTGGACTTAATCCTGTGCGCCACCATCCGGGGAGACTACATCACCCCTTCCCAGGCGTGTGTATTACAGCAGGCGCTGGGCGCGCACTGCCCGGCGATGGACATCAGCGCTGCCTGCACCGGTTTTGTCTATGCGCTGGATGTGGCGGCGGGATATTTCGCCCGCAAGAAGGTCAAAAAGGTGCTCATCGCAGCGGGCGACACCATGACCCGCTTGGTCAACTGGCAGGACCGCTCCACCTGCGTCCTTTTTGGGGACGGAGCGGGTGCCGTGGTGCTGGGAGAAGGAGATGCTCTGCGCTCGATTCACCTGACAGCGGATGGCAATGCGCAGGTGCTGGGAATTCCCCATGTCAGCGGCAACAGCCCGTTCGACACGCTGCAAAAGCAGGAAAGCTACCTGCACATGAACGGCAAAGAGGTCTATAAATTTGCGGTATCTTCTTTTTGCAGGGATGTCCAGACGGTCTGTGAGGAAGCGGGGATTTCCCTGGAGCAGATCGACTGGCTGGTGCCGCATCAGGCGAACATGCGCATCATCGAGGCTGCTGCCCACAAGCTCAAAATCCCGATGGAGCGGTGCTTGACCGGCATCGAGCACATGGGAAACATCTCTGCGGCGAGCATCCCGATTGTGATGGACAACGCCAACTGCGCCGGAAAATTTCATCCCGGCGATCTGCTGGCCCTGACCGCTTTTGGCGCGGGACTCACTACCGGCGCCTGCATTTTACAGTGGTAATTATCCAGCGCACCTTACCGAGAGTTGGATAACGATAAATTGCATTTTTTTAAAAACAGTAGGAGGAAATGAACTATGGTACTGGAGAAAGTAATTAAAATTTTGGCAGAGTACAAGGAGTGCGACGAGAGCGAGATCCACGAGGATTCCACCTTTGAGGAGCTGGAGCTGGACAGCCTGGACACCGTCGATTTGATGATGAGCTTTGAGGACGAGTTCGGCATCCAGATGGAGATGAGCGAGGACATGAAAACGGTCGGCGACGTTGTCAAAGCCATCGAAGCACAGCTGGACAAATAGGAAAGGCGTCGGCCTTTGTCAAGGGAAAATCAAGGGGTATCCCCTTGATTTTCCCTTGACCGTATCTTGATGGGGAAGAGAAAAGACAGTCCCAATCTTGCCCATGTGGAAAGGAAGAAAACCCAATGATTAAGACAAAACTTTGCGAACTTTTAAACATTCAGTACCCAATTTTCCAGGGTGGCATGGCGTGGATTGCCGACGCTTCCCTTGCAGCGGCAGTCAGCAACGCGGGGGGCCTTGGCATCATCGCTGCCATGAACGCCAATGCGGACTGGCTGCGCGAGGAGATCCACAAGGCGCGCCAGCTCACCGACAAGGCATTCGGCGTCAACATCATGCTGATGAGCCCCTTTGCCGATGAGGTTGCAGAGGTTGTAATTGAGGAGAAAATCCCGGTTGTTGTCACCGGCGCGGGCAATCCGGGAAAATATATGAAGAAGTGGGTTGAGGCCGGCATCAAAGTCATCCCGGTTGTCGCCTCCACCGCTATGGCAAAACTGGTGGAGAGAAGCGGCGCCTTTGCAGTCATTGCAGAGGGCGGCGAGTCCGGCGGCCACATCGGGGAGCTGACCACCATGACTTTGGTTCCGCAGGTCTGCGACACCGTCCAGATTCCGGTTTTGGCAGCGGGCGGCATCGCCGATGGCAGAGGTATCGCGGCAGCGCTGATGCTGGGCGCCTGCGGCGTGCAGTGTGGAACCAGATTTTTGGTTGCAAAGGAATGTACCGTACATCAAAATTATAAAAATAAGATTCTCAAGGCAAAAGACATCGACACCATCGCGACCGGAAAGCGGCTGGGTCACCCGGTTCGCTGCCTGAAGAATCAATTTAGCCGCAACTTCTTTAAACAGGAGTACAACCCGACCGTCACCGACGAGGAGCTGGAAAAGATGGGCGCCGGCGCTCTGCGCAAGGCAGCCAAAGAGGGCGACGAGAAGAACGGCAGCTTTATGGCCGGACAGTGCGCCGCCATGGTACACAAGGAGCAGACAGCCAAAGAGATGATCGAGGAGATGTTTGCTCAGGCAGAACAGATCCTGCGCGGCGCAGGCAGCTTCTGCGAATAGGAGGCAGAATATGGCAAAGATAGCGTTTTTGTTTGCGGGCCAGGGAGCGCAGTACCCGGGCATGGGAAAAGAGCTGTGTGAGGTCTCTTCTGCAGCGACTGCGGTGTTTGCTGCGGCGGACAGCGTGCGTCAGGGCACCTCTGCACAGTGCTTTACAGGGGAACAGGAGGAATTAAACCGCACCATCCACACCCAGCCCTGTGTCTACTGCGTGGACCTTGCGGCGGCCCGCGCGCTCGAACAGGCGGGCGTGCACCCCGATGCGGTTGCAGGATTTTCGCTGGGAGAGGTAGCGGCGCTGACCTTTGCAGGGGCGTTTTCAGAGGAGGACGGTTTTGCGTTTGTCTGCCGCCGCGCGCAGGCGATGGACAGCGCTGCCCAGCACTGCCCATCCGGTATGGCGGCAGTGCTCAAGCTGGACAACGAGACGGTGGAAAAGATCTGCCAGGAGTTTGTGCAGGTTTATCCGGTCAACTACAACTGCCCCGGACAGCTGGTGGCAGCTTGTTCCAAGCCGGAGCTGGAAAGCTTTTGCAATCGGGTAAAGGAAAAGAAGGGGCGCGCAGTTCCGCTGGCGGTCAGCGGAGGATTTCATTCCCCGTTTATGGACAGCGCAGAGCAGCAGCTTTCCGAAGAGATTGTGCGCTACAACCTGCACGCGCCAAAGCTGCCGGTCTATGCCAACCGCACCGGTGAGCCTTATCCGCAGCAGGAGACAGCTTGCCGCGACATGCTGGTGAGCCAGATCACCCACCCGGTACAGTGGGAAAAAACCATCCGCAACATGGCAGCGGAAGGGTTTGACACCTTCATCGAGGTGGGACCGGGCAAGACCCTGAGCGGCCTTGTCAAGAAGATCCTCAAGGATGCACACATCTATCGCGTGGAGGACCGAGCAACCCTGGAAGAAACCCTCGCGCAGCTGGGCCAAGGAGGCATACAGGATGGAACAAAATAAAACAGCCCTGGTGACCGGGGCATCCCGCGGAATCGGGCGCGCCATCGCGCTCAAATTGGCCGATGATGGCTTTGATGTGGCGGTTCTCTTTGCGGGAAATGAGGACGCCGCAAAGCAGACCTGTGCGCTCATCCAGGAAAAGGGCCGCAAGGCGCTGAGCGTTCGGTGCGATGTATCCGATCCGCAGCAGTGCAAACAGGCGGTTCAGGCGGTGCTGGAGGGTTTTGGCGGCATCGATGTGCTGGTCAACAATGCGGGCATCGTGCGCGACGCGCTGGTGCTTTCGATGAAGGAGGAGGACTTTGAGAAGGTCATCGACACCAATCTCAACGGCGCCTTCTATATGATTAAAAATACCTACCATCAGTTTATGAAGCGGCGCCATGGGCGCATCATCAACATCAGCTCGATTTCCGGACTGATGGGCAATGCAGGCCAGGCAAACTATGCCTCCGCCAAGGCGGGCCTTGTGGGCCTGACCAAATCGGTGGCCAAGGAGCTGGCGGGCAGAAACATTACCTGCAACGCTGTAGCGCCTGGATTTATCCAGACCGACAT
This sequence comes from Clostridiales bacterium, assembly GCA_019423685.1. GTDB lineage: Bacteria > Bacillota > Clostridia > Oscillospirales > Ruminococcaceae > Negativibacillus. Next base: position 113,413 of record JAHZAY010000006.1, read on the forward strand.
GACAGCGGCCCTTCCGGATAAGGTGCGGCAGGCAGCCCAGGAGCAGATCCCGATGAAGAAGATGGGGCTGCCGGAGGATGTCGCTGCGGCAGTAGCTTTTTTGGCAAGTGATGAGGCCGGCTATATCACCGGACAGGTGCTCAGCGTAGACGGCGGACTGAATATGTAAATCCTTTGGGGAGGTCCACTTAGGAGGGACAGTATGAAAAGAGTAGTAGTGACCGGTATGGGAGTTATCTCACCGGTTGGAAACGATATTGAAACTTTCTGGAACAGTCTGACTTCGGGCAAGAACGGAGTCGGCATGATTACCCGCTTTGATACCACCGATCAGAAGGTCAAGGTGGCAGCGGAGGTAAAGGATTTTGATCCGCTGCAGTACATCGAAAAAGCCCAGGTGCGCAAGATGGATCTGTTTACCCAGTACGCCATGGCGGCTGCGGCACAGGCGATGGAAGACGCGGGCTTAAAGAGCGGCGAGAACGTCGCAGCAGATCGGTTGGGCGTCTATGTCGGATCGGGCTGCGGCGGCATCAACACCATCTCCGAGCAGTGCTTTAAATTTTATGAGAAGGGCCCGCGCCACGTCTCTCCGTTTTTGATCCCAATGATGATCGTCAACATTGCCGGAGGCAACATCGCCATCCGCTATGACGCCGAAGGCCCTAACCTGCCGGTCGTCACCGCCTGTGCCACCTCCACCAACGCCATCGGCGAGGCGTTCCGCGCCATCCGCTTTGGCTATGCTGACGCCATCATCGCCGGAGGCGCAGAGGCGGCGGTCAATCCGGTGGGCATCGCCGGCTTTGCAAACTGCAAGGCCCTGACCACCTGCGAGGACCCGGAAGAGGCCTGCACGCCGTTTGACAAGCGCAGAAGCGGCTTTGTCATGGGCGAGGGTGCGGGCATCCTCATCCTGGAGGAGTACGAACACGCCAAGGCCAGGGGCGCCAAGATCTATGCAGAGATTGTCGGTTACGGCAACACCTGCGACGCCCACCACATCACCGCTCCGCATCCTGAGGCAAAGGGCGCCATCCGCGCCTTTGAGCTGGCGCTGCAGGAGGCGGGCATCACCGACCTTTCCAAGCACACCATCTACATCAACGCCCACGGCACCAGCACCCCGCTCAACGACAAGACCGAGACTTTGGCCATCAAGCGTGCGCTGGGGGAAGAGGTTGCCAGAAAGGCCTACGTCAGCTCCACAAAATCGATGACCGGCCACATGTTGGGCGCAGCCGGTGCGGTGGAGGCCATCGCCTCGGTGCTGACCCTGACTACCGGCACCGTTGCACCGACCATCCACTATGAACAGCCGGATGAAGATTGCGACTTAAACTATGTGCCAAACCATGCGGTACAGGCAGATATCACCCTGGCCCTCTCCGATTCTCTGGGATTTGGCGGTCACAATGGCTGCATTGCCTTTGTGAAAGTGGAGGATTAGCACCAGGCTGCAAGGAGGAAACAAGATGAACATTCAGGATATCAAGGAATTGGCTCGCGTGATGCAGGAGACAGGACTCACCTCGCTGCACGTCACCGAAGGGGCGTTGGACATCCACATGGAGCGGGCAGCAGAATCGCCTGCTGCAGCGCCGGTGCTGCCATCCGCCCCGCAGCAGGTAGCTGCCCCGGTACCGGCAGCGCAGCCAGAGCAGCCCGATGGGCTTTCGGAAGAACAGCCGGTCGGCTCCACCATCGACTTTAACCACATCACCGAGGTCAAATCCCCGATGGTCGGTGTCTTTTATGCGGCGCCGTCTCCCGATGCGCAGCCGTATGTCCAGGTTGGCTCCAAGGTCAAAAAGGGCGATGTGCTCTGCATCATCGAGGCTATGAAGCTGATGAACGAGATCACCGCCGAACAGGATGGGGAGATCGTGGACATCTGCGTCAAGAGCGGCGAGGTAGTGGAGTACTCCCAGACGCTCTTTAAGATTTTCTAGTGGGAAAGGAAGAAGTGCGATGACACAGGAAGAGATTAAACAGATTCTCCCGCACCGCGACAACATGCTGCTGGTAGACGAGGCGGAGCTGTGCGAGGATGAACTGGACGAAAACGGCCAGCCCACCAAGTGCCGCGGCTCCTACACCATCACCGGGGAGGAGTGGTTCCTCAAAGGCCACTTTCCGGGCAACCCGGTTGTGCCGGGCGTAGTGCTGTGTGAGATGATGGCCCAGACCTGCTGCGTCCTGCTGGCCTCCAAGGCCAAGGGAGCGGGCAAGGTGACCCCATATTTTACCAGCTTAGATAAAGTGAAATTTAGAAACAAGGTGCTTCCGGGCGATAAACTCGAGATCGAGTGCAAGCTTTTGAAGGTTCGGGAGCCATTCTACTTTGCAAAAGGCAAGGGGAGCGTCAACGGCAAGCTGTGCGTCTCGGGAGAGTTTTCCTTTGCCTGCATCAAGGATGCGCAATAAAACCCCGCTGGATGCAGGGCAAAACTGTGAGATGGAGGATACGCTTACATGTTTTCGAAAATTCTGATTGCAAACCGCGGAGAGATCGCGGTGCGCATCATCCGTGCCTGCAAGGAGATGGGCATCTCGACGGTAGCCGTCTTTTCTGAGGCGGACCGCGAGGCGCTGCACGTTAGCCTGGCGGACGAGAGCTACTGCATCGGTCCGGCGCCGGTGGGGGAAAGCTACCTGAATATGGCGGCCATCATCTCGGCGGCCATCTGTTCGGGGGCGCAGGCCATTCACCCGGGTTACGGATTGTTGTCCGAAAATGCCCGCTTTGCCGCGCTGTGTGAGGAGTGCAACATCACCTTTATCGGGCCGCGCTCCGAGACCATCGCCAAAACCGGCGACAAAGACGAGGCCCGAAAGACGATGCGGGCTGCCGGCGTGCCGGTTATCCCCGGCTGCGATGTGGTGGAAAACCTGGAAGAGGCAAAGCAGCAGGCGCAGCAGATTGGTTTCCCGATTTTGATTAAGGCCAGAGCCGGCGGCGGAGGCCGCGGCATCCGCCTAGTCAAGGAGGAAAGTGAGCTGGAGAGCGCTTTCCAGAACGCTTCCCGAGAGGCCCTCTCTGCCTTTGGCGACGGGGGCGTATACATGGAAAAGTACCTGTACCCGGCCAAACACATCGAGATGCAGGTGCTGTGCGATAACTTTGGAAATGTGGTTTGCCTGGGGGAGCGCGAATGTTCCATCCAGCGCAAAAACCAGAAGTTGATCGAGGAATGTCCATCCAACGCATTGGATGAAAAGACCCGCGAGAGGATGATAGAGGTCGCCACCAAGGCGGCCAAGGCGGTGGGCTACCGCAATGCGGGCACCGTCGAGTTTTTGTATAAAGACGGCCAGTTTTATTTTATGGAGATGAACACCCGCCTGCAGGTCGAACATACCGTCACCGAGATGGTGACCGGCCTGGATTTGGTCAAGTGGCAGATCCGCATCGCGGCGGGGCAGCCACTGGCCTTCACCCAGAAGGACATCCGCCTGGAGGGGCACGCCATCGAGTGCCGCATCAACGCCGAGAATCCTCAGAAAAATTTTCGCCCAAGCTGCGGGCGAATTACCCTGTTGCACGTCCCCGGCGGCCCTTGGGTGCGGTTTGACACGGCGCTGTATCAGGATTACTTTGTGCCGCCGTACTACGATTCGATGATCGGAAAGCTGATTGTCTACGCCAAAACCCGCGAAGAGGCCATCCGCAAATTGCAGGCGGCGCTGTGCGAGCTGGTGATCGAGGGCGTGGACCACAACAGCCAGCTGCACATGGAGCTGTTGAGTGACCCGGAATTTAAGTCGGGCGATTATTACACCGATTTTATGGCCAAAAGGGGCTATTAGTGCACGGATGCCGTGTGCTGTGGGAAAAAATAGAAAGCTTGCTATCGGATTTGCCCGATAGAGTACTTTATAAATGGAAAGAGGGGATACCGATATGCCGATGCTCTCGAAGAAACTGTTCCAAAAACCGCGCAACGATCTGGAAAACTATGAGAGGGCGGTCAAAGAGAGCCATCCTTCGGTGCCGGATGAGCTGTGCATGTCCTGTCCAAAATGTAAACATATTCTGTTTGTCAGCGACCTGAGCGAGCAGTACAGCACCTGTCCAAAGTGCGGACACCTGTTTCGGATGAATGCGCGGCAGCGCATCAGCATGATTGCCGACGACAAAAGCTTTGTGGAGCACGACCGCGACATGCGCTCGGTCAATTCGCTGGATTTTCCCGGCTATGACAACAAGCTCAAGCACGCCGCGCTGGACAGCCGCGAACAGGATGCGGTCGTTTGCGGCGAGTGCACCGTGGGCGGATACCCGTGTTGTCTGTTTGTCATGGAGTCCAACTTTATGATGGGCTCGATGGGTTCGGTCGTGGGGGAGAAGATCACCCGCCTATTTGAGTATGCGACCAGCCAGCATCTGCCGGTCATCGGATACACCGTTTCCGGTGGCGCGAGGATGCAGGAGGGCATTTTGTCTCTGATGCAGATGGCCAAGACCAGCGGCGCAGTCAAGCGCCACAGCGATGCAGGAAACCTCTACATCGCCTTTTTGACCGACCCCACCACCGGCGGCGTGTCGGCAAGCTTTGCCATGGAGGGGGACATCACCCTGGCAGAGCCGGGAGCGCTGATCTGTTTTGCCGGCCCGCGCGTCATCGAGCAGACCATCCGTCAAAAGCTGCCGGAAGGATTTCAGCGGGCAGAGTTTTTGATGGAGAAAGGGTTTGTCGACGACATCGTCGAGCGCCCTGCCCAGAAGGAGTACCTGACCAAATTGTTGGCGCTGCATCAGCCGTTTTCCCCAAGACAAAACCGGGAGGAGGAGCAGGATGGAAGCTTATAAGAGAGTGGCGGCGGCACGAGCCAAGGGCCGCCCCACAGGCAGCGATTTCATCGCAAACATCTTCGATGATTTTGTAGAGATGCACGGTGACCGCCGCTTTGGCGACGACAAAGCGGTTGTAGCGGGCATTGCGTGGCTGCAAGGTATGCCGGTGACGGTCATCGCCATCGACCGCGGCAAGGACACCAAGGACAAGGTGCGCCGCAATTTTGGCTCTGCGCACCCGGAAGGCTATCGCAAGGCGCTGCGGCAGATGAAGCTGGCCGAAAAATTTCACCGCCCGGTTGTCTGCTTTGTCGATACCTCCGGCGCCTACTGTGGCATCGGCGCAGAGGAGCGCGGCCAGGCACAGGCCATTGCGGAAAACCTGATGGAGATGATGGCGCTGAAGGTGCCGGTCATCTCCATCCTCACCGGAGAGGGCGGCAGCGGAGGCGCCTTGGGACTGGCGGTGGCTGACGAGGTGTGGATGCTGGAAAATGCGGTCTACTCGGTTATCTCCCCCGAGGGCTGCGCGAGTATTCTGTGGAAGGATGCCTCTAAGACAAAGGAGGCGTCAGAGTGCCTGAAATTGACTGCGGAGGAACTTTTGAACCGCAAGGTGGTCGAGCGGTCGATCCGCGAGCCCAAAGACCCCAAAGAGGGATTTGATAAGGTCTACAAACTGCTGCGCCGCGACCTGTACAGTGCGCTGAGCCAGGGAAAGCGCCTGGCCCCGGAGGAACTGGTGGAGCGGCGCTATCAAAGATTTAGAAGGATGGGGGTAGTGTCGGAATGATCCGCATCGTAACCGACAGCACGGTCAACATCGACAAAGCCCAGGCGGCAAAAATGGGACTCACCGTGTTGCCAATGGGCTACACGGTGGACAACCAGCGCTATCTGGAGAGCTACACCGACTGCAACGGCCAGTTTGAGCCGCTTTTACAGTCGCGCAATTTTATCACAAACCAGGTCTCGACCGAGAGCTTTGTCTCAGCCTTTTCCGAGATTGCCCGCCGCGGCGACCAGGTGTTGTGCGTGGTCATCTCCTCCCGGCTCAGCGGTACCTACCGCAACGCCTTTTCGGCGGCCGGACAGGTCAACCGCTATTTTGGGCGCGAGGTGGCGGTGGTGCTCGACTCCTTCTCCACAGCGGGCGCGATGCTATTGCTGTGTGAGCGGGCGGCGGCCCTTTCCCGAAAGGTGCAGAGCCTGCACGAACTTTCCGAGCAGATGCAGGCCGAACGGGCAAAGACCGGCGTTGTCTTTTCGCTGGACAGCATGGACGCGCTGCGCCGCAGCGGAAGAATTGGCATTGTGCGCCAGTCGGTCAGCACCATCCTCAACATTCGCCCGGTATTGCGCTGTCAGGATGGAGCGGTGGTCTCGCTGGGGACAGCCAGAGGCCACGCAGAGCTGATGCGCAAACTGATGGACTCTGTCAGCCCGAACCCCACCAAAATCATTGTCAACGCCTCTCAGCAGGCACAGCAGCAGCGTGTGCAGGATGAGCTGCGCGCACGATTCCCGAAGGCATCAATTCGCAGCTGTGGGATTGGCCCGATTCTAAGCCACCATCTTGGACGTGGAGCAATCGGCATTTCCTGGATGGAAGAGTAGTGACATACATTAAAAAGAGCACCCGGCAGATCGCCGAGTGCTCTTTTTTGGTACAAAATATGTCGTTGGGTTGGGGGGCCGGAGCGGCTATTTGTTGTGTCGGTCCAACCAGATGCTTGCGATTGCCAGGGCCTCATACAGGCCGTCCCGCTCTGCGCGGTTGAGCATGCGGTCTTTCAGCGGCAAGCTCTCATCGGTTGCAATCAGCTGTACGGCAACTTTGGTGGCAGTCTCCACTCCATGTGCCGGTGTGTGGCTTTTGATTTGCAGGTGTGCAATGCATTTGTCTCCCATGCTTCCATAGTACAGTGTGTCTCCGCTGCGCACCAGCGGTCTGCCTTTATACATCAAAAATTCCTGTTGTGCCAATGCAAAAAACTCCCTTCTATCGTGGATTTCTGAGGTCGGAAAAAAGCGGACAGCCGATTTGCGGCTGTCCATGCCCCTCTTTGCAGCAGGAAGCTGCAACCCCTATTCGCCAAGATAGGATTTTACCAGGATCTGCAAGAGCTCGTCCCGGTCAATCCGGCGAATCAGGCTGCGCGCGTTGTTGTAGGTGGTGATATAGGTCGGGTCCTCAGACAGGATATACCCGACAATCTGGTTGATCGGGTTATAGCCCTTCTGCCTCAGCGCGTCGTAGATGACGGTCAGCGTCTGTTTGATTTCCTTTTCCTTGTCGTCGTGCAGTGAAAAAGAGATCGTTGGTTCGTGCATAATCTTACCTCCACTCCCCGCGAGGGCGGGATAATCCTATATTTCATGATACGTTACAATCATACCGCAAAAACGATAAGTTTTCAACTAACTGGGAGAAAATTATTAGTTTTTCATATTTTGAGTCTAGGTGCATTGGACAGGTTGCTTAAAAATTTTCCCCACTTTCCAAGTATGGGCTGTCCTCTTCGGGATAATTCCCGAGGAACTTGAGGTATTCGATGTCCTGTGCCAGATCCCCCAGAGCGCGTTTAACCGGCTCATCCTTCATGTTTCCCGCAAAGTCCCAATAAAACAGAAATTCAAATGGGCTGTCCGGGATGGGTCTGGACTCCAGCTTTAGGAGGTTAATTTTCTGCTCGGCAAACCGAGAAAGGGCGTTGTACAGTGCGCCCGCTTTGTGCTGTACCCGGACGACCAGGCTGATCCTTCCGCAGCCCGGGTCCTCCACCGGATTGCGCGCAAGCACCACGAATCGGGTAAAGTTGTCCCGGCGGTTTTGAATCCCCTGCTGCAATATCTGCAAGCCGTACATTTTTGCGCACTGCTCAGAGCCGATGGCGGCCAGGGTAGGGTCGTGCTGCTGGGAAACAAATTTAGCCGAAGCGGCGGTGTTGGAGTAGGGGATGGGGGAGATGTTGGGATTTTGTTTAAAAAAGTCGGTGCACTGATGCAGCGCCTGCTCGTGGGAATAGGCGCGGACGATCTGCTCCTTGCTGGCTCCGGGAATGGCCAGCAGCGAGTGCTCGATCTTGACCTTGACGCTGCCCACGATGTACAGGTGATATTGCAGCATCAGGTCGTAGTTGTCGGTTACAGAGCCGGCAAGGGTGTTTTCAATCGGGATGATGCCGTAGCGGCGCTCGCCTGAGCTGACAGCGGCAAAGACATCCTCAAAGGCCGGATAGAATTGGATGTCCGGGTCCGCAAAAACTTGCAGGCACGCCTTGTGCGAGAAGGCGCCCGCCACCCCCTGGCAGGCCGCAGAGGCCTTTTGCAGCAGGCTGGCGGGGTCCTCTCCCTTGCGGATAATTCGTTCAATCGGCTTTAAGATGGGTTGGTTCATTGGCAGTTCCTCCCTTTGATGAGGTCGGAGCCCAAGAACAGGTCCATCAGCGCAATCGCTGCCGCCGCTTCGATACAGGGCACAGCGCGCCGGACGATGCAGGGATCGTGGCGGCCGGTGATGGAGAGTTCGACGCTCTCGCCGGTTTTAAAGTTGACCGTCCGCTGTTTTTGCGAGATGGAGGGGGTTGGCTTGATGACCGTGCGGAATAGCACCGGCATGCCGTCGGTGATGCCGCCCAAAATGCCGCCGTTGTTGTTGGAGGAGGTGGCAACCTTGCCATCCTTCATGTAAAATGGGTCGTTTGCCTGGCTCCCATGCAGGCCGGCAAGACCAAATCCGAGGCCAAATTCGATGCCCTTGACCGCAGGAACGCCGAAGAGCAGCGAGGCAATCCTGCTCTCGACACAGTCGAACATCGGGTCCCCGATGCCGGCGCTCAAACCGGTGACGGCACACTCGATGATGCCGCCCACCGAATCGAGCTGTTCACGGCTCTTTTCAATCAGGCGCTGCATCTGTTCGCCGGCGTGGTCGTCCATAACGGGGAAAAATTTGTCCTGTACTGCCAGCAGTGTTTCCGGGTTGATCGAGACCGGGTCAAAGGGCTGATCGTGGATGGAGCGGATGCAGGCGATATGTGCGCCGACTTCCACACCGAAGGAGCGCAGATACTGCTTGGCGATGCCGCCCGCAAAGCACAGCGGAGCGGTCATCCGGCCGGAAAAGTGCCCGCCGCCGCGGATGTCGTTGTGCCCGTGATAGCGCACAAATCCCGTATAGTCGGCGTGGCCGGGTCGGGCTACCGAGCGCAGCTGATCGTAGTCCTTGGACTTGGTGTTGGCGTTTTCGATGTAGGCGCACACCGGTGTTCCGCAGGCGATCAGTTTGTCCGGATCATTTGGGTCGGGCAGCAGGCCGCTGACAATCTGTGGATAATCCTTTTCGATGCGCGGGGTGTCCAGTTTGCCGCCGCGGGAGCTGCGCCGGGAAAGGAAATACAGCAGGCGGGGAAAATCCACCGGGGTGCCGGCGGGAATGCCGTCGATCACCACGCCGATGCCTTTGGAATGGCTTTCGCCAAAGATGGAAATTTTGAGGTTATTCCCCCAGGTCGATGACATGGACACTTCCTCCTAAACGTTCAAAGTCTTGATAAAAATCGGGATAGGACTTGCTGACACACAGCGGGTTGCGGATGGTGACCGGGTTCTGACAGCGCAGCGAGGCAACCGCCATCGACATGGCCATGCGGTGATCGTTAAACGAGTCCACCGTGCCCCCTGAAAGCTGCGGCTTGCCGTGGATGATGAGTCCGTCGTCCAACTCCTGTACATCCGCTCCAAGAGCCTGCAAGCAGTCGTAGATGGCGTGCAGGCGGTCGCTCTCCTTGATGCGCAGGCGTCCGGCATGGACGATGTGGGTTTCTCCCTTTGCCACCGCAGCTGCAACCGAAAGGATGGGGATGATGTCGGGAATCTGTGCGGCGTCGATGGTGACGGCGTGCAGGTCGCCGGAAGTTACCTGCACAGCGTCTTTTTCCTCGACGATGTGGGCCCCCATCTGGCGCAGGATGGCGCAGACGGCCTTGTCTCCCTGCAGCGCCTGGGGGTCCACCCCGGTGACACGCAGCGTATAGGGGGAAGAATCGGATGGCGCAATTGCACCGGCCACAATCCAAAAGGCGGCGTTGCTCCAATCTCCCTGGGCAAGCAGCTTTCCGGGAGAGCGATAGTGCTGTCTGCCCGGGATGTGCCAGCCGCCCTCAATGGGGTCAATTCGGATGCCAAAGCGCGAGAGGACGCTCAAGGTCATGTCGACATACCCCTTGGATTGCAGTGGGGAGGTCATCAGGATGCGGCTGTCCTGCGGCAAAAGCGGCAGGGCAAACAAAAGCCCGGTGATGTATTGGGAGCTGATGTCGCCGGAGAAGGAAAAGTCGCCGCCGTGCAGCTTGCCCGAAAGTACAAGCGGCAGGGTGTCGCCATTTTCGGGAAGGGAGAGCTGTACGCCATGGGCGGAAAGCTCGGAAAGCAGCGGCTCCATTGGGCGCTGGGCGAGGCGTCCGTGACCGATAAAGGTGGCGGGCTGCCCGAGGGCGGCGAACACCGGCACCAGAAAGCGCAGCGTCGAGCCGGACTCGGAACAGTCGCACAGCACAGGCTGTGCGCTGATCTGTGGGTTGGGGAGGATGTGGATGCAGTCCTTACCAAATTTGATCTGCCCGCCGAGCGTCTCCAGGACCCGTGCGGTGGCGCGGATATCCTCCGACAGGGTGCAGCGCTGCACCAAGGTTTGCTCCTGGCACAGGGAGGCGGCGAGGATCAGCCGGTGCAGGTCCGATTTGGAGATGGGGGCGGCGATGCAGGCGTTGCCGGTGTGGGAGAGCGGCCCGTGGACCTGATAGCCTAGCATGGCAGCTCCTCCTTCAAAAGCGCCGCAAAGGCGTCGGTATCCATCGGGACGATCTCAGCCTTTCCGGGATGGGACACCAGAATCAGCCGGATCTTGTTGCCCGCGCGCTTTTTGTCGTGCAGGCAGGCCTGTGAAAGCTCCGGCACCTCTCCGCCGTAGACGGTGGGCAGGTGGTAGCGCGCAAGCACGGCGCACAGGCGATGCAGCAGGGCGCTGTCACAGTAGCCCAGTTTCATGCCCAGGCGGGTGATGAGCACCATCCCCATCGCGACGCCGTGTCCGTGGGTGACGGCGTGTTCGGTCACCTTCTCGATGGCGTGGCCCAGAGTGTGGCCGTAGTTGAGGATCATGCGGATGCCGGTGTCGTGTTCATCCTGTTCGACAACCTGCCGCTTGATGTCCACGCAGTAGGCGACGATTTCCTCGATCTTTTCCTGGATGTCGCAGGTCTCCAGAAGCTTCAAAAAGTCCTCGCTCCAGATCATGGCGTATTTAATCATCTCGGCGCACCCGTCGGCAAAGGTGTCGTCCGGCAGGGTGTGGAAGGAATCGGTGTCGCAGATGACCAGAGAGGGCTGGTGGAAGGCACCGATGAGATTTTTGCCCGCCGGGATGTTGACGGCAGTCTTGCCGCCCACCGAGGAGTCGATGGCGGCCAGAAAGGTGGTGGGAATCTGCACAAAGGGGATGCCGCGCAGATAGGTAGCGGCAGCATATCCGGCGAGGTCCCCGACCACGCCGCCGCCAAGAGCGACGATGAAGTCGGAGCGGGTGATATTATTGTCCACTAAAAAATCATATACTTGCAGCAGGACTTCGTGGGATTTGGAATCCTCCCCGTGGGGAAAGTCCATCGAGCAGACCCGAAAGCCCGCCGCTTTCAGCGACGAAACGACTTGACCGAGGTAGAGGGATGCCACCGTATCGTCGGTGATGATGGCGGCGGTGCTCTTGTTTGGGTCAAAGACCTGGGCGGTCAGCTCGCCGGTGCGGGACAAAAGCCCCTTTTCGATCTGTACCTGATAGGGGGCGCTGGTGTGGATGGTGACAGTCTGCAATGAAAACAGCTCCTTTCTGACCGGTGCGTTTAAAAACGGGGATGGCTAGTCGAGCGTTTTGCCGAAGAACGGAACGGCGCGCTTGACGTCCTGCATGACCTGGTCGAACTGGGCCGGGGTCAGCGACTGGGCGCCGTCGCACAGCGCCTTTTCCGGGTTGTTGTGCACCTCGATGATGAGGCCGTCCGCGCCGACAGCGATGGCAGCCATCGAAAGCGGGTGCACCATCCAGCGGATGCCGGCGGCGTGGCTTGGGTCGACGATGACCGGCAGGTGGGACTGTTTTTTGATGATCGGGATGGCGGAGATGTCCAGAGTGTTGCGGGTGGCAGTTTCAAAGGTGCGGATGCCGCGCTCGCAGAGGATGACCTGTTTGTTGCCGCCGGCCATGATGTACTCGGCGCTCATCAGCAGCTCTTCGATGGTGTTTGCCAGTCCGCGCTTTAACAGGATCGGTTTGCGGATTTTGCCCAGCTCCTTGAGCAGCTCAAAGTTTTGCATGTTGCGCGCACCGACCTGGATGACGTCGACATTTTCAAACAGAGGCAGGTGATCGATGCTCATAATCTCGGTGACGATCGGCAGACCAGAAGCTTTTTTGGCCTCCAGCAGGTACTCCAGTCCCTGTTCGCGCAGTCCCTGGAAGGAGTAAGGGGAGGTGCGGGGCTTGAACGCGCCGCCGCGCATCAGTCCGGCGCCGGAGGCTTTGACGGCGTTTGCAACCTCTACCATCTGTTCGCGGCTCTCGACCGAACACGGACCGGCGATGACCTTGAAGTGCCCGCCGCCGATCTTTTGGCCGGCGACGTCGATGACGGTGTCGTCCGGGTGGAATTTGCGGTTTGCATTTTTATATGGCTCCTGAATGCGCTTTACCTCCGCTACAGATTCCATCGATTTGATGTCCTCGGTGTCCAGACGGGAGGTGTCGCCGATCAGGCCCAGGATGGTCTCGTGGACGCCGCGAATCTCCTGTACCTGGAAGTTCATCTGCTCAAAGTGGGAGATCATCTCGTTTACTTTCTGAGGTTCTGTGCCTTTTTTGAGAATGATAATCATAGTGACAAATCCTTTCTTTGTGAAACCGGGTAAACAGAAAAAGCCGGCGCTTTTTCTGTCAAAAGCGCCGGCCGATTTTTACGCTGGAAAATAAATTTTCAGGAAAAACCTTGTTGCCGAATGGGGGAGCAACTAGATTCCCAACGGAGCAAGCCTTCTTCTTTTGGCATCCATATTCATTTTTGCATGGCAAAATCGCTCTGCGCTAAAATAGCCAAAGCAAAAGACAAATGCAAAAGAAAAGGATGCAAAAGATTTGCGGTTCATACAGTTCCTCCTGAATTCCGGTGATCCCGGAAATTAACAACATAATCAACATACACCCATTTATTCGATCTGTCAAGTGCTTTTGGATGGTACAGCCAAAAATCGACTTTTTTCACACAAAATAGTGGATGATGGTGTCGATTCAGAATAAGTTATGGGATTGGAAGGAGTAAATCTGAATAGAATATGAATTTCAATTTGTGCTAATTGACACTTTTTTAAGGAAGTTTTATAATATGATGTACACTGGATTGAAGTGTGCCCTAATAAATAGGAAAAGATTGTTAAAATGCAGAACAATAAAATCCGCTACAAGTGACGTGGAAGAGCGCTTTTGGCGGATGCACAAACACCTCTGCCCATATCTGTGGGCGTGCAAATGACAGGGAGAAAAACAATGAAGAATGTAGGAATCGATATTGGATCGACAACCGTGAAGGTGGTTGTGATGGACGGGGAGAAGATCCTCTACAAGATCTATCAACGCCACCTGTCTCAGGTGCGACAGGCCACCCTCAAGGCGCTGGAAGGCGCAAAACAATTTTTGGATGGCCCTTTTCAGGTTGCCATCTCCGGATCAGCCGGTCTGGGTCTGGCAGAAGATGCAGGAATTGACTTTGTACAGGAAGTATTTGCCACCTACAAGACGGTCCAGGAATATGAACCGGACACCGATGCGGTGATTGAACTGGGTGGCGAGGACGCCAAGATCATCTTTTTGAGCGGCGGATTGGAAGAGCGCATGAACGGAAGCTGCGCGGGCGGCACCGGCGCCTTCATCGACCAGATGGCGACGCTGCTGAGTGTCACCACCGAGGAGCTCGACCAGCTCAGCTTAAAGCACAAGCGCATCTACCCGATCGCTTCGCGCTGCGGCGTCTTTGCCAAGACCGACATCCAGCCGCTGCTCAACCAGGGAGCCCACAAGGAGGATGTGGCGGCAAGCATCTTCCAGGCGGTGGTCGATCAGACCGTCACCGGATTGAGCCAGGGCCGCCGCATCGAGGGCAAGGTGCTGTTTTTGGGCGGACCGCTGTACTTCTTTAAGGGACTGCAACAGCGCTTTCAGGAAACGCTCAAGCTGGGAGAGGGCAAAGCTGTTTTCCCGGATTGGGCGCAGTATTCGGTCGCGATCGGAGCGGCCATCTACACTAGGGGCTTGGAAAAGAGCTATACCTACGAGGAATTTACAGATAAGCTGGAAAACGCTACTTCTCATTCCTCCTCGACCCACTATCTCAAGCCGCTCTTTGCCACCCAGCAGGAGCACGACGAATTTATCGCACGCCACAGCAAGGCCACCGTTCCGTGGAGAGACCTTGCCGGTTACAGCGGCGACGCATATCTGGGCATCGACTGCGGCTCTACCACCACCAAATTGGTGCTGATGAGCGACAACTTTGAGACGCTCTACCGCTACTACAGCTCCAACTACGGCAACCCGGTAAAGGTTGTGCGCGAGCAGCTCTTAAAGCTGTATGAGGCTTGCGGCGACCGCGTAAAGATTCGCTATGCCATCTCCACCGGATACGGCGAGGAGCTGATTCAGCACGCCTTCCACCTCGACGACGGCATCGTCGAGACGATTGCCCATTTTAAGGCCGCCCAGCACTTTGACCCGAAGGTGGAATTTATCCTCGACATCGGCGGCCAGGACATCAAATGTTTTAAGATCAAAAACGACGCCATCGACTCGATTATGTTAAACGAGGCGTGCTCTTCCGGCTGCGGATCGTTCATCGAAACCTTTGCAAAGTCGATGGGCTACACAGCCGAGGAATTTGCCCGTCTGGGACTTTTCTCCAAATACCCGGTCGACCTCGGTTCCCGCTGCACCGTTTTCATGAATTCCTCGGTCAAGCAGGCGCAGAAGGACGGAGCCAGCGTGGAGGACATCTCCGCAGGACTTTCGATGAGCGTTGTCAAAAACGTCCTGTACAAGGTTATCCGCGCGCGCAGTGCAGACGAGTTGGGCGAACATATCGTAGTGCAGGGCGGCACCTTCTTAAACGATGCGGTGCTGCGCAGCTTTGAGCAGGAGATCGGCCACAACGTCACCCGCCCGGATATCGCCGGCCTGATGGGCGCATACGGAGCGGCAATCTATGCAAAGGGCATCTGCGATCATCAGAAGGAAAAGACCTATTCTCAGATGCTTTCCAAAGAGGATCTGGAAAACTTCCACCACGAATCCAAACCGATTGTCTGCCAGGGCTGCACCAACCACTGCAACCTGACCATCAATACCTTTGCAGGCGGCGAGCGGTACATCTCCGGAAACCGCTGCGAAAAGCCGTTGGGACATGGCAAGGAGCAGCAGCTGCCCGACATGTACCACTATAAGCTGGAACAGGTGCGCACACTGTGCGAGGACTGCCAGAAACAGGCGGAGGCGCACACCCACAAGCGCGGCACAATCGGCCTGCCTTTGGGACTCAATATGTACGAGAACCTCTTCTTCTGGGAGGCGTTCTTCCATACATTGGACTTTGATCTTGTGATCTCGGACATTTCCTCTAGACAACTCTATGCAAAGGGACAGTATTCGGTTCCATCCGATACGGCCTGCTATCCGGCAAAGCTGATGCACGGCCACATCGAAAACCTGCTGGACAAGGGTGTGGACACCATCTTCTATCCCTGCATGAGCTACAACTTCAATGAGGAAAAGGGAGACAACCACTTCAATTGTCCGGTTGTTGCCTATTACCCCGAGCTTTTGGCATCCAACGTCGAGAAGCTCAAGAATATCCGCTTCCTCTATCCGTATCTGGATTTGGCCGAGCAGAAAACCTTCCCGAAAAAGATTTGGGAGGCGCTGCGCAGCTACTATCCCGATCTGACCTTAAAAGAGGTCAAGCGCGCCTCCGACGCGGCCTACCAGGCCTATCACGCCCAGCGCCGCGACATCAAGGAAAAGGGAGGCCAGATGCTTGCACAGGCCAGAAGCCGCGGAATCAAGACCATCATCCTCTGCGGCCGTCCTTACCACATCGACCCGGAGATCAACCACGGCATCAATCAGCTGATTACCTCTCTGGGACTGGCGGTGGTCAGCGAGGACTGTGTCGCAGATCTGGTGACTCCGGTGCGTCCGGACGTCCTCAACCAGTGGACCTACCATACCCGCCTGTACAATGCGGCCAAATATGTGACCGAGCATGACGACTGCGAGTTGGTACAGCTGGTATCCTTCGGCTGCGGCATCGACGCCATCACCACCGATGAGGTTTCTGCAATCCTCTCGCGCGGTGACAAGCTGTATACCCAGCTGAAGATAGACGAAATCAACAACCTGGGAGCGGTCAAGATCCGCATCCGATCCTTAATCGGCGCTGTCAAGGAGCGCGACGCCAAAAAGGCATCTGCCGACGCCTAACCCCTTTGAGTTTTAGTCTAAAGGAGGACATGATCCAACGATGGAACCAATCAAAAAGGTACCCTTTACCAAGGAGATGAAAAAGACCCACACCATCCTGATCCCCACCATGCTGCCCATCCACTTTGCTATTTTGGGCAACGTGCTGGAAAATTACGGATACAAGGTAAAGGTGCTGGATAACTGCGGTCCCGGCGTCATCGAACAGGGACTCAAAAATGTACACAACGACACCTGCTATCCGGCTCAGCTGGTCATCGGTCAGATGATCGATGCGCTGGAGCACAGCGATCTGCCGCTGGACAAGGTGGCGCTCTTGATTACCCAGACCGGCGGTGGCTGCCGCGCCTCCAACTACATCTACCTGCTGCGCAAAGCGCTCAACAAGTGCGGCTACGGCGATATCCCGGTCATCTCTGCAAGCTTTATGAAGAGCGAGCAGTCCGGCGGTTTCTCGCTGCCGGTAACCATGCTCTTGCAGGCGCTGTACGGCGTGCTGTGCGGCGACCTCATCATGACCTTGTACAACCAGTGCATTCCCTATGAGGTTCATAAGGGAGACAGCCAGAAGGCGGTGGACGACAGCGTTGCGATGGCACAGAAGCTGTTCTGCAAAAAGCTGCTGCGCTGGAAAGCGGTTTCGGCCCTGATGGTCAAGATCATTGAGCGGTTTAAACAGGTGGAGCGCAAAAAGGAGAACAAGATCAAGGTCGGCATCGTCGGCGAGATCTATGTCAAATATTCCCCGCTTGGAAACAACAACCTCGAGGAGTTTCTGCTCTCCGAAGGCTGCGAGGTGGTCTGCCCGGGATTGTACGACTTTTTGCTCTACTGCACCCACAACGTCGTTTACGACAACGACCTGTACGGGGTGGGCAAACTGGTTGCAATGGTGCTGCGCCACATCAACAAGTTTTTGCGCAACCGCAAGACCGAGATGATCCACCTGATCGAGCAGAACAGCGATTTTCAGCCGCCGTGCCGCTTTGAGAGCACCATCGAATCGGCCAAGGGATATATCGGCCAGGGTGTCAAGATGGGCGAGGGCTGGTTGCTGACCGCCGAGATGGTGGAGCTGGTACAGCATTACAAGGTCAACAACATCGTCTGCACCCAGCCGTTTGGCTGCCTGCCAAACCACATCTGCGGCAAGGGCGTTATGCGCGTCATCAAGGAAAAGAACCCACAGGCAAACATCGTAGCGGTGGACTACGATTCCAGCGCCTCCAAGGTCAATCAGCAAAATCGCATCAAGCTGATGCTGGCCAACGCGCGCCTGTTAAATCAGTCCACCAGTGCACCGGCAAGCTCCGATACGAAAATGTCTTCGCAGCAGAGTGCACAGGATGCAGCCTCGCAGCAGCACGCAAAGGAAGAAAAACATCTGGCTGCGGCGGTACAAAACCAGTAATTTTATTCTTGCTTTCTGGGTCAGCGGAAGCTGAAAAGGGCTTTCCGCTGGCCCCATTCTTTTTGTTTGGGAGGCGTATTTTTGAGGGCGTTTCTTCTTTTTTTATGCTACAGCTTCTTGGGCTGGGTCTGTGAAAGCACATATTGCTCCATCGGCAACAGAAAACTTATCAACCGCGGCTTTTTAAACGGCCCGCTCTGCCCGGTTTATGGCTTTGGCGCAATGGCGGTGCTGCTCTTTTTGCGTCCGCTTCGGGACAATATCCCCCTGCTCTTTTTGAGCGGTATGCTTTTGACCAGCGTCATCGAGTACATCACCGGCTTTTTGCTGGAAAAATTGTTCGCCACCAAGTGGTGGGATTACTCGGGAAGAAAATTCAATATCCACGGCAGGGTTTGTCTGCGCAACTCCCTGCTGTTTGGTGTGCTGTCGGTGGTGGCGGCAAGGGTGATTGACCCGATCGTGCGCGGCGGCGTATATGCTCTGCCGGACACTGCCTGCATGGTGCTCAGCGCCCTGTTTGCGGTGTTGATGCTCACCGACCTCGTCGTCACGGTGCGCACCATCCTGGACATGAACGGAGCATTAAAACAGCTGCAGCAGGTGGTGGAGCAGGCCAAGCTGGACACCGCCGAATATCTGCGCCAAAACCAGCAGGAGCTGCGTCTGAAGGTGGAGCAGGTGCGGGAGGAAACTGCCGAGCGGCTGCGTTTGGGATATGAGGAACGGCAGCAGAAGAACGAGCAGTACAAAGAGGACTTTGAGATTGCGCGTGCGCAGCTGCACAAATTTATAGAGGAGATGCGCACCGAGCGCGTTGAGCGCCGGGAGCTGCGCCGCCAGGAGTTTTTCTCCAAGCTGACCGATGAACAGCGGCAGGCCATCGAGAAGTTGGAAGAGAAGATGGAACAAATTTCCCGCCGCAATACCGTCCTGCGCCGCAGATTGCTGCACGCCTTCCCGGATATGCACTCCACACGGTACAATATGGCCTTCGAGCGGATGCGCGAGGCACTGCATAAAAAGGCGTCCAAAAAGCGCGGCGACAAATCCGACAAACAAAATAAAGAATAAAAGGAAAGCTCCCTTTCCTCCCCTCTTTTTTACAAAAGAGGGGATTTTTTTTCGAGCAAGCGGTTCCTCCTGCAGTTTGTAAAGGCAAAACAGGCAAAATCTGGTTGCCTTTTTTGGGCGAATAGTTTATAATGGTTCTACAAATAGCGTGAAATTTTCTGTGTGAAACAGACCCTTTGTGGGAAAATTTTGGGTGGATGCAGTAATTGGCGTCCACCGGGACACTAAAGTAATGATGGGTGGTGTAGAGGTGAAATTGGACACAGCGATTGTGCTGGACGCCCAGAAGGGGAGCCGGGAAGGCTTTACCCGGCTTTATGAGGCAGTCGCGCCTGCCTTGTACCGAACAGCGTTGTACACCCTGGGAAACAGCCACGACGCGGAGGACGTCGTTTCGGAGACATTTATCGAGGCATATCGCGGACTTTCCGGTCTGCGCGATCCGCAGGCGTTTTCAACTTGGATTTACCGCATCCTCACCGCGCGGTGCAACCGCAAGATCCGCGATTATGTCCGCGCGCGGGGAGAGGTGGACCTGGAAGAGATGCTTCAACAGCCGGGCGATCAGGGCGCGTTTGCAGAAAGCATTCTCAACCGCGCCGACCTTGTGCGCGCTCTCGAAAATTTGAGCCCCGGTGAACGGGAGATTGTGGTGCTCTCGGCCATCGAGGGCTACACGGCCAGGGAGATCGCCGAAATTGTGGGATCTCCCCAGGGGACGGTGAGCTCGAAGCTGTTTCGAGCGTTTAAAAAAATGAGAACCTATTTGGAAGGAGGGAAGCAGTGTTGACAGAGAAGAAGGATTTGCACAAAGAGGTACAGAACGATCTGACCGCAGAAGAGCAGTCCCAACTGATCGAAGAGGAACGGTATTTTCACCAATACTTTGCCTGTGTTCCCTGCCCTGAGCTTCCCAAAAGTTTGCGCGCAGACGCCATGTGGGAAAAGATCTGCGCCGGCGGCGGGGACCATCAGGTCACGGTCGATCCCAACACACTGCAACCGACACAAACAGAGAGTCAACCGGAAGCAAAACAGTCAGAAAAGGTCATTCCTTTTCCTAAAAAGGCCGCAAAGCCTGCCCGAAAGATCGGGTTGTACCGGCGCGGATGGGCCATCGCCTGCACGCTGGTTTTGGTAGTGGGTCTGTCCCTTGCCTATTGGAAGATCAACCGATCGATGGGGACAGCACAGGATCTGGTGGCGCGCAGCAGCGATACGGCTGCGGCAGAGTCTGCCAGTCCAAGGGAAGCGGCTGAGCTGACCGAAGAGGCGGCAGGAGCGCAAACACAGGAGTCTGCACCGCAAGAAGAGCAGATGCAGGTCGAGCAGGCACCGATGATGGCGTCGGCTCCGGAGAGCCAGTCTGCTGCACCGCAAGAGGCAGATCAGGCTGCAACTGCAACCGAGCAGACTGCCGATGCGCCTTCGGCCTATTCGGCACAAACCCAAGATGCCCCACAAGTAGATCAGGCCGCAGACAGCCAGAGAGAAGAGCTGCGTCATCGGATTTTGGAGTCGCTCGGCACAGCGCAGGGACAGTCGTCGCAAGAGACAAGCAACGAGGAAAATCCCGATACCGGAGGTTCAGCGACCACAACGGCAGAGCAGCCGTCGGTGGAGGAGAGCGCCGTCGTTGCCGCAGAGCAGCCGGCAGTGGAACAGGCGGCCTCTGAACAGGGCGGTGAAGAAGCCTCGTCTGGGGACAACAAGGAAAACAACCTGTTAAAGAATGTATTGGAGAGCGCAAAGGAGAACCACCAGCAAACCTTTGAACTCAAAAATGGAAGTGCGGTCTACAATCCGGAATCCGGCACCGTTTCCCTGCTTGGACTCAACGGCGACACGGTACAGACTCTCTCTGTACCGGAGGGTGCACGGGTTTTCGCTTCAGGGGACACGATGGCCCAGGTTGTGCCGGATGAGCAGGGACAGTCGGTGACGATGACGCTGTATAATCTGGAGGATTTACAGAATCCGCAGGCAGTCAATACAGTGGTGCATCAGGGAGAGCTGTTTGACGCATATCAGTCGGTTTCGGACAGCTATACACTGGTGACCAGCGTCTGGTTTGACCGTCAACAGGTGGAAAACGGGGAATTTTTGCCCCAGGTCAACGGAGAGGAGCTTTCTCCCGAGCAGGTCAACGTCGTAGAAGGGTACGGTCAGGACGGCAAGGTCAACTACCTGATTACCACCACCCTTACCCCCGACTCGGTCAAGACCCGCGCCGACCTTTATCTAAATTAGGAGACAGCAGATGTGTTTTGGCTGCACAATAAAAGGGCAGCATAGTGGGTGGCAGAGCAAAAAGGAAAAAAAGTTCTGTTTTGTGCATCTGTAAAAGTGAAGAAAAAAGGGACCCTTTTGGAGAGGGGCCCTTTTTTTGTTGGCTTGCAGATGCAAAATCGGTGTAAAATGGGCAAAGACTGTGAAAAAACAGCTTTGGATAGACAAAGCGGAGGTTGCGGCAAAACTTCCAAAAGTGGTCGTATTGTGCTATAATAGTCGTGTGAAACTGGTAAAGGGGGGAAAAGGAATGGACTACAGCATCGCAATCTGTGACGATGAAGACAGGGAGCGCGACTATATTGCCGGCCTTTGCCAGCAGTGGTGCTGCGCGGGAGGGCATACCCTTGCGCTGCGGCAGTTTTCTTCGGCTGAAGAATTTTTGTTTGCCGATCACGATGCAGCGAACTTTGACATTTTGCTGCTCGACATCGAGATGGGCAAGATGGATGGGGTGCAGTTGGAAAAGCGCATCCGAAAACAAAACGAGACGGTGCAGATTATCTTTGTCACGGGCTATTCCGACTATATTTCAGAGGGCTATGAGGTAGCGGCTCTGCACTACCTGATGAAGCCGGTGCAGCAAGAAAAGTTTTTTTCGGTGCTGGACCGTGCGGCCAAGATGCTGCGCAAAAATGAGCGGACCCTTACCGTTTCGTGTGCAGGAGAGGTGGTGCGGGTGCCGCTGTATCAGGTACGCTACATCGACGTACAGCACAACAACATCACCATCCACGCCAAAGTCGACTACACCATCCGGTCCACCCTGGCTGAGGTGGCCGCCAGTTTGGATGAGCGCTTTTATCGGGTGGGACGTTCGGCCATCGTCAACCTCAGCTGCATCGCGCGGGTGACGAAGACCGAGATTGTGCTCAATGAGGGCGATTGCATACCGCTGCCACGCGGGGCGTATGAGGGCGTCAACCGCGCCATTATCCAGATGGGTTAGGAGGATTTGCATGGCTTTGTTTGGCAATCTGCTCTCAAAAAAATGGAATAAGCAGGTGGAATTGTACCAGCAGGAACTGATGCATACCCACTACCGCGAGGTGGAAAATATGTACCGCCAGATGCGCGGCTGGCGCCACGATTGGCGCAATCATCTACAGATGCTCAAGGCGTATGCCCAAAAGGGGGATACGCAGGCTGTCGAGCGGTATCTGGATGAGCTGGAAAAGGACCTCTCGTCGGTGGACCTGGTCGTCAAGACCGGCAATCCGATGACCGATGCCATCCTCAATTCGAAGATCTCCCTGGCCAAAAGCCGCGAGATCCCGGTTGAGGCCGAGGCGCATATCCCGGTTCGGCTTCAAATCCCGGAGCTGGATCTGTGCTGCATCTTGGGCAACCTCTTTGACAATGCCATCGAGGCAAGTCTCCTTCTGCCGCCAGAGGAGCGCTTTATCCGCGTGTATATGGAGATGAAGGGAAGCCAGCTGTACATCTCGTTTACAAACTTTTCCCCCAATAAAAAACTAGTCAAAAAGGGCCGGCGCTTTTCGACAACCAAGGGCGAGGGGCACGGATTGGGCCTTTTGCGGGTGGACAACATTGTGGACCGGCTGGGAGGATATCTCAGCCGCAATTCGGAGGCGGGTGCGTTCAGCACCGAGATTTTGCTTCCGCAGCAGGGCTCGGGCACAAAAAAGCTTTAGTTTTGACCAGAAAAACGGGTCGTGGAATGGATCGGGTATCCAGTCCACGGCCCGTTTTTTGCACGGTGATAAAAGCTTTTATCGCGAAAGAAACCACACGCCGGCATTTAAATAGGCGGCAAAACACAGCCACAGAACGTATGGAATCTGTAAATTGCCCGCGAGGGGATCGATGCGGCGAAAGGCGCGGATCATGCGCACCACCAGATACAGCAGCAGCAAAAGCCACAAAAGGGAGAACAGGTTCCAGCCAAAGCGGAAGAAGAAGATGGGCCAGAAAAAGTTGACCAAGAGCTGTGCGCCGTAAATTAGCAGGGCGCTGGAGCACAGTGCGCCCTTAATCGAAAAGGTTTCGGTGAGCTTGCGCAGCACAAGCCATGCACTGACAGCCATCAGCAAAAACAGGATGCTCCACACGATGGGAAAGACAATGCCGGGCGGGGAGAGCGGGGGCTTTTGTACGGTCTGATAGCGCTGCATTCCCTCGCGGCTCAACAGCGCGGACAGTCCGCTCACCACTCCGACGGCTACAAGGTTTGCCAGGAGGGCAAGCAGAGATTGTTTTTTGGTCATGATGGTCACCTCGTCATAGAATGATAGCGTTTCTTTTAAAATCTTTTGCTTTTCTTCTCTTTTTATTTATAGTATAATGGAAGAAATTTATGACAGAGGTGAATAATTTTGGCAAGACAAGATTATTTAAAAAGACAAATTGAGGCGTTGACCCGCATCTATGCAAAGCTGTTTTTGGATAAAGAGTTGGATTTGGACCGCGACACGCAGCCACAAGCCGAGCAGACAGGGGAGCCCATTTCCTTGCAGGATGACCTGGAACTGATGGTTATGCGCGGCGAGATTGGCCAGGCCGAGGACGTGCTGTTTGAGGTGTTGGAAGAGGCGGTGGAGCAGAAGGTCAGCCGCCGGGAGTGTGAGGAACTGGTGACCTGGTTTTATGGGGAACTGGACAGGATGAGCGACGAGGAATTGCAGCGTGGAGACTTTAGCAGAGAAGAAATTATGCAGGGACAGGCCCAAGCCCTCTATCTGTGCATCCAGGCGGCGGATTGAGCGGCCCGCCGTCTTTGCAGCTGTCGGCTTTCTGACAGCGGCGGCTGCCTTTTTGCCAATCTATGAAAACAGGATTTTGCCCCTTTCCACCCCGCTTCGCCTGCTGTGGATCGCGGCGATATTGTGCGCTGTGGCGCTGCTGGCACGGCTGCTGGTACAGTTCTTTATCGAGAGTTGGTGGTGCAGCAGGGCACTGCTGATTCTCGGTGCAGGTGCAGCTTCGGTGTTGGTGTGCTTTTGCGTGCTGGATGCTAGGCAGGTAAAGCTGCGGCAGCTGGACGGCAGCACGGTGACCTTCACCGCACAGGTCCTTGCCTGTGACAATATGGACTATGGCAGCAAGTATCTGGTGCAGGTGAGCGGCCAGGGGCAACTTCCGCACGCGGTGCAGGGGCGGCTCTACAGCTATGAAGAGCCGGCGGCAGAGGAGGGGGATATCCTCTGTGTCACAGCAAGGCTGGATACCACAATCGAAAACTACGACCGCAGCCGCGGCATCTTCTTTTACGCCTTTGCGCAGGACGGCACGCTGGTCCGCACCGAGGAACACCAGACGGTGCGCGCTCACCTTTTGCAGGCGGCTCAAAAACTTTACCGGGCGCCGGTGCTCGGAATGGTGGAGGGCGTTCTGTTTGGCGAGCGCAGGAATATCGACGAGACCTTCGAGCAGCTATTGGAGCAGTCCGGTTTGGTGCACATCCTCTCGGTGTCCGGCATCCACATCAGTATGCTGGGCGCTTTTTGTCAGAAGCTCTGTTCCCGCTTTCGCAAGATGCGCCGCTTTGCGGGGCTGATGGCGCTGGTTCCGGTGTGGGGTTACATCGCGCTGGCCAGCTTTTCTCCCTCCGCAGTGCGCGCCGGTGTGATGGCGACTTTGGGAACGCTGGCCGTGTTGCTGCACCGGGAACCGGATGCGCTCAGCGCGCTGGGCATCGGTGCGATAGCGATCGTTGCAGTCTCGCCCTACAGCCTCTATTCGGTCTCCTTTGCGCTTTCCTTCTGGATTACGCTGGGCATCCTGTTGTGTACCCGGCCGTTGACACAAGTTTTGGAGCAGCTGCGGCCCATCGCCTTTTTGATCGGCCGTGCAGGAAGATTTGAGAAGGTTTGTCACAACCTTTCTTCCACCGTTGCGGCGTCCATTGCCGCCACCATCTTTTCGCTGCCGTTGATGCTGTGCTACTTCCAGTCGGCGGCGGTGTGGAGTGTGCTGTCCGCAGTGATCGCGCTGTGGGCGGTCTCGCCGCTGATGCTGCTTTCGATGGCGTCGCTCGGCTTGGAGCTTTTGTTTGAGATGACGGCACTTGCACCCGCGCTGTGGCTTGCAAAGGCGGTGGCGGGTTTGGCGGGACTGTTTGCCCGGTGGATTTTGTTGTGCGGCAAGGCCGTCTCACAGCTGCCCGAAGCGATGTTCTATTCAGACAGCATTCCGGTTGCCCTGTGGGGATTTTTGACAGTGGGGCTGCTGACCTTTTCGCTGTACAGATTTTCACAATGTTCGCTGGCGCAGCGCCGGCTGCGCTTGCGCTGCTTTGCCGCATGTGCGGCATTTTGCTTTTTCTGCGTGCAGGGATGCGGTTTGATCGCAAGGCAGGGAGTGCTCTACCTGTATCAGACCGATGGGGCGCTCATTTTGACCCGGGACGGCCAGGGGGCGGTGATCGGGGAGATCGAGAGCGACTACCAGGCAGAGCAGATTTTGACCCTGCTGCGCTGTCAAGGCGTGCGTTCGTTGGAGGTCTACTACAACAGTGCCGAAACAGAGCGGGGAAACAGCGGCGCGGACCTTTTGCTGAATGCCCTGCCGGTCAAGACGGTGGTTGCGCCGCAGACAGGCGCCTTTTATGCCCACCTCAAGGCGGCATCCGGGCAGGCAAAGTGGATCGAGCCGCAGGGCGTGAGCATCTCGATGCTCGGATCGGTGACGCTGCGGGAGACACAGGAGGGCACCGAGCTGTCGGTCTTTGGCAAAAGGATGTTAAAAACAACCCACAAATATGGTATAATAGAGGGGTACAGCGCGGTATTTTCCCAGACGGGAGCCTTCATACAGGAGGAAAAGGGCCTCGGAGCGTTCTGGTCGCTTTGGGGCGGGCGCGCTGTGAAGGTAAGCGATCAATCTTTTTTTAGCTAGAAAAACCGGAAGGGCGGGAAGCGGATGATTTTTCAGGAGGAGAGCCAGCTGTTGCAGCACATCAAACTCGGGCACCTGTACCGGGTGTATCTGCTGTATGGGGAAGAAAAATATCTAAAAGAGATGTATGAAAAGCGGCTGATCCGCCTTGCCTCCCCGGAACAGTTTGAGGAATTCAACTTCCACCGCTTTGATGGGGGAGAGTTGGACGTCGATGCATTTATCGAGGCCTGTGAGTCGCTCCCGCTGTTTGCACAGCAGCGGTGTGTAGTGGTGGAAAAGTTTGACTTTGAGGCGCTTTCTGCAAAGGACAAAGAGAAGGTGACCGCGCTGCTGCAAGATCCGCCGGAGACCACCGTCTGCATCCTGGTGGTGGACAAGGAGGAATTTCTGCCCAAGCGCAGTGCCGGGGCCAGAAAGATTGTGGAGCTGTGCGATCACGCCGGGGCGGTGCTGGAGCTCAAGCGCCGCTCCACAGCGGACCTTACCCGGTTTGTCCGCTCCAAGCTGGAAGCGCGCTCGTGCGCCATTTCCCGCGAGGACGCCGAGTGGCTGATCGAGCGGTGTGAAGGCAATATGCTCACCCTTTCCGGGGAACTGGAAAAGCTGGGAGCCTATATGCAGAGCCTGCCGCCGAGCGCAGACGGGCGTCCCAGACAGGTCACCGCCGCTATCCTCGAGCAGGTCACCTGCAAGACGGTCAGCGCATCGGTCTACGATCTGGCCAAGGCCATCCTGGCGGACCGCTTTCCCAAGGCCATGCAGATTGTGCAGGACCTGTTGTACCTGCGCTACCAGCCAACAGCGATCTTGGCGGCGCTGTCGGGGGCCTATCTGGATCTGTACATCGCCAAAATTGCCCGCGCCGACGGAGTGGGGGAGCGGGAGATCAAGACCAATTTTTCCTATAAGGGGCGGGATTTTGTGGTGCGCAACAGCCTGCGCGACTGCCAGAAATTTCCGCTTGCGGTGCTGCGCGATTCGGTGGAATATCTGGCGCAGACCGATTACCGCATGAAGAGCAGCCGCGCCGACAACGAGCTTCTGCTGGAGCAGGCGGTCACCCAACTGTTTGTCATCGCCTCACAGGAGGAGAACAGACGCGCAAAATAACTTCCAAAAAGGAGAAAAACGATGATACACACCGACCGCGCCATCGTGGTGGAAGGAAAATATGACAAGATCAAGCTGAAATCGGTGATTGATGGGACGATTTTGTGCACCGATGGCTTTCGCATTTACCGGGACAAAGAGCTGCAGCAGACCCTGCGAGCGCTGGCGCGCAAGCAGGGTCTGGCCGTGCTGACCGATTCGGACGCCGCCGGCTTTCAGATCCGCTCTTTTTTGCGCAGCATCTGCGGCAAGGAGCACATCGTCGACGTCTACATCCCGGACCTCTATGGCAAGGAGCGCCGCAAGGCGCATCCCTCCAAGGAGGGCAAGCTCGGGGTGGAGGGCGTCTCGCAGGAGGTGCTCTGCAAGGCCTTTGCCGATGCGGGTATTGGGGTGGAGCAGGTGGAAGCTCCCCGCGACCCCATCACCAAACTGGATCTGTTTACTTTGGGACTGAGCGGGTCGGCGGACAGCGCGGCTCACCGGCTGGCACTCACCAAAAAGCTTGGCCTGCCGGAGCACCTGAGCACCAATGCCCTCGTGACGGTGCTGGCAGCGCTCTACACCCGCCAGGAGCTTTATAGCCTGTGCGGGAAGCCGTTTAGTGTGTCAGACCAATCGAAGGAGGGGTAGGGGTGCCGCTGGATTCATTGACCTTTCTGTTTTTGTTTTTGCCCGCCGTGATGCTGTGTTTCTATCTGGCGCCGCAGCGCGCCAAAAATGCGGTGCTCACGGTGGCGTCTTTGGTTTTTTATGCCCTCAATGACCTGCGATTTTTGCCGGTGATGCTTGTCTCTTTGTTGCTCGACTACCTTTCCTGCGCCAAGCTCATCCGCTCCACCGTGCAGATGAGGGGCAGGCGGATTGCCTTTTGGGCCAGCATCCTCAAGAACCTGCTTTTGATGGTGGTGTCGATGGCGTTTGTGCAGTTGGGATGGTTTGCCATGCCGCTCGGGTTGATGGTCTGCACCGTCACCTCGATGGGCTATGTCATCGACGTCTATAACGGAGACGAATACTTTGACGGCAGCCTCATCGACTTTTTGCTGTTTGTGTTGTTTTTTGGCAAGCTGCAGGCGGGGCCCATCGTCCAGTATACCGAGCTAAAGGGGCAGTGGGAGCACCGCGAGACAGGGCTGCACCCCATCGTGATGGGGGTAAAGAGGCTGATTACCGGATTTGCAAAGCTCATTATCCTGGCACAGGGAAATACCTTCATCCAGCAGGAGATCGAGGCGATTCCCCAAGACAGCCGAACGGTGCTTTCCATCTGGGTGCTCATCATCACCTCAACCTTTGCCCTTTACTATTCGCTCACCGGTTACTGCGATATGGCGCGGGGGTTGGCAAACCTGTTGGGGATGGATTTCCCGGAGAACTTCCACCACCCCTTTCAGTCCCGCACCATCTCGGATTTCTTCAACCGATTCAACATCACCGTCACAAAATTCATCAACCGCTATGTCTACATCTTCCTCGGAGCGGACACCAACGGTGTGCTCTCCACCATTGTCAATACCCTGCTCACCACCATGCTGATGGGTGTCTGGTTTGGCCTGCGGCTCAACTATCTGGTGTGGGGCGTCTACTTTGCGGCCTTCATCCTGTTGGAGCGGTACTTTTTGATGCGGTATCTGGTGCGCATCCCGCCGATTGTGGACAGGATGTACACCTTTGTCGTCGTGATGTTTTCCTTTACCATCTTTTCGGGCAGTACCCTGCGGATGACCGCACAGAATCTGCGCGGGATGTTTGGACTGGCACATTTGGCGGTGATCAACAATGAGATTTCTTATATCCTCACCACCAATTACCTCATCATCCTGTTGAGCTTCTTTTTTGCCACCAACCTCACCGGTTTGATCGGCAAGGTCATCCACACCCGCGCGCCAAAACTTGCATCTGCACTGGGCGCAGTGGTGTATCTCGGCGTCTTTACGGCGGCGGTTTCTTTTTGCGTATGAGTTTGTATAAGATAGAGTTTGTAATCCAATAAGGAGATAGGGGGCCTTGCCGTGAAAAAAAATCTGCTGCCCGGATTGCTGGTTGCGCTGATGCTGGGAGCTGCCGGGGTGTGGGCCGTTGCCTTTGGAAAGGGCAATTTCCCGGCCTTTAACCGCTATTACCGCTTGGACGAATATCTGGAGGAGATCGAAAACTTCCTCTCCCAAAATATCCCCTTTGCCGACAGCCTTTCGCAGCTTGCCGTTGAGCTGCAGATGGTGGGCGGAGCAAAGGAGTTTGACGGCATCTTTGTCGGGGACGACATCCTGGTGGAGGACATCGGCGATCCAGATGAAAACCAGACCAGACAGAACGTCCAGACGGTGCTGCGCTTTTCTGAACAGAGCCGCATTCCCACCTACTTCATGCTGTTGCCCACCAAGTGTGCCATCAAGCAAAACGAGATCCCGCAGGCGGCGACGCTGTTCAATCAGCGGCAGTTTATCGAGCAGACCTACAACCGCCTGCTGGGCAAGGCGACGGTGGTGGACGTCTATCCGGCGCTGTTTGCGCGGTTTGAGGAGGAGCTGTACTATAAAACAGACCCCAACCTGACGTCGCTTGGGGCCTACTATGTCTATGAGGTGCTGGCGCAGCGACTGGACATCACTCCGCGCCCGCAGGAGGATTTTGACATCCAATACATCACCCACAGCTATTACGGCAGGACCTATCAGCAGTCGGCCTATCAGGACATCTCACCGGATGTCATCGCCCTGTACCGCTATCAGAAGAACAACCGCACCTATTCGGTGACCCACAACGACGGGTACAACTACACCTACGATTCGCTCTATCCGCAGCAGCTGTTGCAGTTGGCCGACCAGCCGCAGGATCAATTGGACGTCATCCTCGGAGGGGACACCGGCGACATCACCATCCGCAGCAATCTGCGCAACCGCTCCACCTTGCTGATCGTTGGGGATGAGAGTGTGCTGCCGGTCATTCCCTTTTTGGCATCGCACTACTCGCAGATCCGCTTTGTCGATCTCAAGGATTTAAGCGACGATCAGATCGAGCAGCTGGATTGTTCGGAATATCAGCGGTTGCTGATTGCCTATTCGGTGGACACCTTCATCCACGATGCAATCCCGGAGAAGCTGGCGCTGCTGCACACCGAGAATGTGCAGAGCCAGACGGCAGCAGCCGAGTCCCCGGAATTGATCGAAGAGGGTGAGAGTGCCGGGTCCGAGCAGACACAGCAGACGGAATCGGCCCAGTGAGCGGTTTAAGAGAGAGGCTGTGCTTTGGTGCGGACAAACCGTTTTTGCTGGCCGTCGATGGTCAAAAGAAGGTCGTCCCCATCAAAGAAGTAGTGCCCTGGGAGGGCGCCCATCGAACCGGCGTCCAACACAAATCCCTGGGGCTGCTCTTCGGTCGGATGTTCGACCAGCGGCAGCGCGCGCTCGAAGGGGAAGCAGAAGCCGTTGACACACAGCGCGCTGTCTGAGGCAGTGAGGGTAAAGGTCTCGTCGGTGCTGACCCAGTCGCCGTCCAGCTTAGGCGTGTGCGGGCGCAGCAGCCAAAATGCCGCTGCTGCCAGAAGGACGGCGCACAGCGCCAGCAGGATGTACCTGTACGGCAGCGGTAGCTTCAGGCGCTGCGTTTGGGTGTCGCCAGCTTCGGCGCAGTCTACAGAATATGCGGTTTGCTTTTCATCTTCAAAAAGGCTCATGGAGGCACCTCCCACCGGTATGGATTTACTGCCAGTGTATGCCCGGCACGGGCCCTTTAGAAGTGAAGGGAAAAGGGGGAGACAGGTTTTGGAGGAATTGAGAAAGAGAATTTTGGAGGGCAGGGCCCTGAGAAAGAAGGTAGTCGGAGCGGCGCTGTCGGTATTGGGGCGCACGCTCAAGGTGTGCCGGACGCTCGACCCGATGGTCTGTGCGCAGATGGATACCTTTCCCGAAGACTTTGTCTTTATCGTCGGCATCTATGGCAGCCGGCATCCGGTGATTTTGCAAAACCGCAAGCGCGGGCTGTATCGGGTGTACGAGTCGGTGGAGGCGGTCTGCCAGCACCTTTCTTCCGCAGCACCTGCCGTGACCCGCTATCTGAGTGCCGACCGCAGCGATCCGAGCAAGCTGCTGGAGATTCGCTTTAAAAGTGTGGAGGCGGCTTGGCGGGTGATCATCGGGCAGACGAGCGCACAGGATGCCTGGGCGCGGCACGAGCTGATCATCCGCGGGGAGATTCATGCTGCAATGAAGCTGTTTCGCTGCATCCAGCGGGCGCAGGGATACCTTTACCCACACCGGATCGCGCGGCGTGTGCTGCCTGTAGCAGAAAAATTGCCGGTCGCGCGCTGGAAGGTGTGGCTGCGGCTGCTGCACGTCAAAAAACGCCGGGTCAATCCGTCACAGGGACAGGAGGAATAGAGGATGTTGCCGGAAAATTTTTCGTTTTATAATCCCGTCAAGCTGGTGTGCGGGCGGGGAGTGCTGGAAAATATTCCATATGAGCTGGACCGCCTGGGGTGTGCCCGGCCGTATGTGGTGATCAGCAGGACGATGCTGGAAGAGGGAGTGCTGGAGCGCATTGGCGGAAAGCTGCATGCGGTGATTCGGACCGATATTCCCAAGGACTCCTCCTTCGCGCTGGTCGACGAGCTGGCAAGACACGCAAGGGAAGAGCGCTGTGACGGCGTCCTTGCGGTTGGTGGAGGCTCGGTGCTGGACACGGCCAAGGCGGTGCGCGCACTGCTGGGGCCGAATGGAGGCGATACGCTGCGCAGTATGCTGGGCAGCGAGTGGGTGAGCCGGGAATTTGTGCGCGGCAGGGAACTGCCGTTTGTGATGGTTCCGACCACCTCCGGCACCGGCTCGGAATGTACGGCGGTGGCGGTGGTGCAGGACGACCGCACCAAGATCAAAGAGGAGATTGTCTCCGACCGCTTTTTGCCGGATGTAGCGGTGCTGGATCCGCGCTGTACAGTCAGCTTGCCGCCCAGATTGACAGCTGCCAGCGGATTGGACGCGCTGACCCACGCAATCGAGGCCTACACCGGGCGGCAGAGAAACCCGATTTCCAGCGCCTATGCGATGGCTGCGGTGCAGTTGATCGGCAAAAATCTGATTGCGGTGGTGCGCGAGCCGCAGCAGGAAAGCTACCGCCTGTCGATGGCCTGCGCCTCTGCGATGGCCGGGATGGCCTTTTCCAACTCGATGGTCGGGGTGGTGCACGCCATAGCGCACGCGCTGGGTTCCGTTTGCGGGATGGCCCACGGCGAGGCGGTGGGCCTTATCCTGCCGCACGCAATGCACTGGCAGATGGACTGCCAGCAGGCACTGTACGGTGAGCTGTTGGGGGGATTTTGCGGGCTGGAATATGCCGCGGAGATTCCCTATCAGCAGCGCGCTGAGAAGCTGATCGAGGCCATAGAGGACACCATCCTACACCTGCATCAAAAGTGCGGTATTCCGCAAAAGCTGCGGGATGCCGGCGTCAACAGGAAAAACTTCCGGCAGATCATCGCGGCGGCGCTGGACGACGGGGCGATGCTCGCTGCCGTCAAAGTTGCTTCCCGCGAGGATGTGGAGGCCATTTTGGAGCGCGCGCTTTAATTTTGCCGATCCGTTGTCCCTCTCAAGGAAAATAGGGGGAGCGGTTTGCTGCCTTTAAAAAGAGAAAGACCCTGCCGGGGTGTGGCCCGGCAGGGTCTTTTTACTTGGGAAAATAGAAATTGGGGAATTTCTGAAAGAGGATAGCAAAAATGGAAAAAGGAGATTATTTGGCAATTTGTGCGCCGAGATTGCGGCAATCGGCAAGGCCGGAATCGTCCGGGGTCAGGTGAACGATCAGTCCCTCGGCTGCCAGCACAGCGCCGGCCTGCTCGGTGCGGGACTGCCAATCGCGCATCCACTGTCCATCTCCCCAGTCATAGGAGCCGAACAGCACCACCTTTTTGCCGGAGAGGCTGCCTTCCAGCTCGCTGAAGAACGGTTCAAACGAACATTCTTCCAGCACCTCTCCGCCCATTGCCGGGCAGCCCAGCGCCAGGCGGTCAAATGCAGCGGCCTGCTGGGCGCTGATCTGTTCGACAGGGTAGACGCTGACTTCGGCACCGGCTTGTTTTGCGCCCTCGGCGACCGCCTGCGCCATCAGTTCGGTGTTTCCTGTTCCGGACCAGTAAATTACAGCCACTTTGTTCATCATAAAAACCTCCTGTAAAAAAGCGTTGTCTGTGTGTGGGTTTATGCGGCGGGCAGCGCATCGACAATCTGCCGCAGACTCTGCCCGGAAAGCAGCTCGGAGAGCAGCCGTTCGCGGCAGTGGTCATATCGGGCAAATCGTGCGCGGGCCGCTTGGGCGTCGCCGTACACCTTCCAGTAGCCGCACAGCTTGCACCCCTCTCCGCGGTGCCGGCAAAAGCCTACGACGTCCTCCAGCGGGTATCCCAGAAAAAGGCCGATCTCATGCGGGAAATGATCCTGGGAGCCAAGCCTTTTTGTAAGGTGCAGGAGCATCTGTGAAAGGTTGACCGGGCGCTCGGGCTGCACCGGGTAGCCGGCGCCTTTCAGCAGCAGTTTGGCGCCTCGCTGGGAAAGGCTCTGCTCGAGCAATTCCGGCCGAAACAGCAGCAACAGCCACCGCTGCCCGCACGAGCAGACGATCTGCATCTGAATTCCTCTGCTAGAGAATAGGGGAGCATACTGCGCTATGGTGCGCGGCAGATCGGGGTACTGCTCCTTGGAGAGTGAGAGCAGGTTGGCCGGTTTGAGTGCGGCCATGGTGGGGGAACAGTGGGTGAGCAGCGCCTTTTCAAAGCAAAACATCGGCAACCTCCTTAAATTAGCGATAGCTAACTAAAATCTTGAAAGAAAAGGGGACCATTTCCCCCTATGGTTCAAAAAAGCTCTTGCAAGAATTAGCGATTGCTAACTCATGGCTATAGTATACGATGTTTGTGGCAATTTGTCAAGAGGAAAAGTGAGGCTTAGTTGCGGTAGGGTGACCGAAAAGGGGGCGGAATTTGCCTTTTGGGGAGGAATCGTTTATACTAGGGAGAAGAGAAATATCATGGAGAGGATGACTGCGATGAGCGAATCGGCAAAAGGAAACGGGATGGTGCAGCAGCTGCTGGAGAGAGTGAGGGAGCTGCCAAAGCCGAAGGGAAGGCCGTTGCTGGTGGCGGTAGATGGCCGCTGTGCATCGGGCAAGACGACCCTTGCACAGGCAATTTCGGAGCAAACCGGCTGTGCGGTGCTGCACATGGATCACTTTTTCCTGCGGCCGGAGCATCGCACCGCGCAGCGCCTGGCACAGCCCGGCGGCAATGTCGATTATGAGCGCTTCCTTGCCGAGGTGCTGGAGCCGCTGCGTGCGGGGCGGGAGTTTTGTTATCGCCCATACGACTGCAAGCGCAAACAGTTGGTCGATCCCATTGCGGTTTGTCCCGGCCAGCTTGCGGTGGTGGAGGGATCGTACAGCTGCCACCCGACGCTGTGGGACGGTTATGACCTGCACGTCTTTTTGACGGTGGACCCTCAGGAGCAGCTTTGCAGAATACTGCACCGCAACGGCCCGCAGGGGTTGGAAGTTTTTAAACAGCGCTGGATTCCTTTGGAGGAAAAGTATTTTTCTGCAATGCAGCTGCAAGCTCGCTGTGAGCTGTCACTCGACAGCAGCGCACAGCAATTGTAAGATTACAGAAGGGGCCAAAGACAGCTATCCGTTGGGTGGCTGTCTTTGGCCCCCTTGACGTCAGTCCGTTTTAAGAGCGGGGAATGGGATAAAGGGTTCTGGGAGATAAAAAAATCCCTCCGGTGTGCTCTCACCGGAGGGAAAATATCGTTTAGTCGCTGTGTGTATTGGTCGATGTTTCGCGTTTTTGCTCAATCGACTCTTTGAGCATCATATCTTTGACCTTCATCAGTCGGGTCTGGTTGCCGCGCTCGTTTTCATCCAGCTTCATCTTGATGTATTTGATGGTTTCCTGCAAATCCGGGATCTGCACATATTCCAGCGCGTTTACACGGCGTCTGGTGCGCTCGATCTCTTCGGCGATCATCTGTGCGCTCTTTTCGATCTGTGCCAGTTCCAGCAGGTGTGGCAGCACATTCTGCACCGCCGCCACCGAATCGTCCAGTTCGCCGGAAGTCCCAACAAAGCCGTAGGAGTAGATGTCGCTGTCTGCACTTTCCGAGGCGATAAACTCAAAGGAGGGAACCTCAACGCTCATCACGTTGCGCTCGCCCACCTCCAGGTCGATGCTCTGCTTGGGGAGCATCAACGCCTCTTCCAGCATCTGCGGGCTCATGACTGCGCTGGCTACCACAAAACCGCCGTAGATGTCGTTGATTTCCTGCTCGACCTGTTCGCGCAGCTCTTTATTTTTGCGGATCAGGTCGAGGAATTTTTTCATCAGGTCGTCGCGCTTATCTTTGAGCAGCTTGTGGCCGCGGATGGAGGTGGCAAGGCGCTTTTTCAGGCGAGTCATCTCCATGCGGGTCGGGTTGACGTTAATCAATGCCATCTGTCACCCCTCCTAGTTTTCGCTGTCTTTTTTCGGGAGGTACTTCTCAATCATCTCTGGCTTGATTCGTTTGAGCTCGGATGTTGGCAGGAGGGAGAGCAGCTCCCAACCCAGATCCAGTGTCTCCTCGATGGAGCGGTTGGTGTAGTAGCCCTGGGAAACATACTGCTTCTCGAACTCATCGGCAAATTTGGCGTACAACAGGTCGGTCTCGGAGAGGGCCGCCTCGCCCAGGATGCTCATCAGCTCCTTGGCGTCCTTGCCGCGGGAGTAGGCCGCGAACAACTGGTTCAGGGTGCCGGAATGGTCCTCACGGGTCTTGCCGACGCCGATACCTTTATCCTTCAGACGGGACAGCGAAGGCAGTACGTCGATCGGAGGAGCAATATTTTTGCGGTACAATTCGCGCGAGAGGATGATCTGACCCTCGGTGATGTATCCGGTCAAGTCCGGGATCGGGTGGGTCTTGTCGTCCTCCGGCATCGACAGGATCGGGATCATGGTGATGGAACCGTTGGAGCCCATCTTTCTGCCGGCGCGCTCATACATGGTAGCAAGGTCGGTGTACAGGTAGCCTGGATAGCCGCGGCGGCCTGGAACCTCTTTGCGGGCGGCCGAAACCTCACGCAGCGCCTCGGCGTAGTTGGTGATATCGGTCAGGATAACCAGTACGTGCATGTCCTTCTTGAATGCCAGATATTCGGCAGCGGTCAGCGCCATCTTCGGAGTGGAGATACGCTCGATCGCCGGGTCGTTTGCCAGGTTCATGAACATGACCGCGCGGTCGATCGCGCCGGTCTTGGTGAAGTCTTTGATAAAGAAGTCGGCTTCCTCGAAGGTGATACCGATTGCGGCAAAGACAACGGCGAACTTGTCGTTTGCGTTGAGAACCTTTGCCTGACGGGCGATCTGCGCAGCCAGTTTTGCATGCGGCAGACCGGAGCCGGAGAAGATTGGCAGCTTCTGGCCACGAACCAGGGTGTTCAGTCCGTCGATGGCCGAAATGCCGGTCTGGATAAACTCATTTGGGTAGACGCGGGCAGCCGGGTTCATCGGCACGCCGTTGACGTCGACGCGCTCGTCCGGGATGATCTCCGGTCCGCCGTCGATCGGACGGCCCATGCCGGAAAAGACGCGGCCCAGCATATCTTCCGAAACAGCCAGCTGCAATCCGTGGCCGAGGAAGCGGACCTTACTGTCGCGCAGGTTGATGCCGGCAGAGCTTTCAAACAGCTGTACAACGGCGTTGTCGCCATCTACCTCCAGCACCTTGCAGCGGCGAGTTTCGCCACTTGGCAGCTCGATTTCGCCCAGCTCGTCGTAGGTGACGCCCTCAACTCCCGAAACGACCATCAGAGGACCTGCGATTTCCCTTATGGTGCGGTATTCCTTTAACATTATGCAGATACCTCCTCAGACATTACTTTCGCGACGGAAGACTCCATCTCAGCCATGGTGTCCTTAAAGTAGCTCTCAAACTGCTCCTCCGGGACATATTTGGCGCGGGCAATCTTCTCCGATACAGGCAGCGCAAACAGCTTTTCGACCTTCACACCGGCCGCCAGCGCGTTCTTGCGCTCCTTTGCAAAGTCCATGATCATCTTGAGCATCATGTACTGTTTTCTGTTGGATGTATAGGTGTCGACATCGTCGAAGGCGTTCTGCTGCAAGTAGTCCTCGCGGACGCTTCTTGCAGACTCGAGGGTCAGGCGGTCCGGAGCAGACAGCGAGTCGTAACCGACCAGCTTGACGATCTCTTCCAGTTCCGCTTCCTGCTGCAGCAGCAACATTGCGTCGTGATGCAGGCCGGACCACTCTTCTGCGATGTTTTTGTCCATCCACTCACCGACCTGGTCGAGGTACAGCGAGTAGGAGGTCAGCCAGTTGATCGCCGGGAAGTGGCGCTTGTATGCAAGTGCGGAATCCAGGCCCCAGAAAACCTTGACGATACGCTGGGTGGACTGTACAACAGGGTCGGACAGGTCGCCGCCGGCAGGGGAAACAGCGCCGATGGCGGTCAGGGAACCTTCGCGGTCATCGCTGCCGTTGCAGATGACGCGGCCAGCGCGCTCATAGAACTGCGCCAGACGGGAGGTCAGGTATGCAGGGTAACCTTCCTCACCAGGCATCTCTTCCAGACGGCCGGACATCTCACGCAGCGCCTCAGCCCAACGGGAGGTGGAGTCGGCCATGATGGCAACCGAGTAGCCCATGTCGCGGTAGTACTCTGCGATGGTGATGCCGGTGTAGATGGATGCCTCACGGGCAGCAACCGGCATATCCGAAGTGTTGGCGATCAGTACGGTGCGGTACATCAACGATTCGCCGGTTTTTGGGTCGTTCAGTTCCGGGAACTCGTTCAGTACGTCGGTCATCTCGTTGCCGCGCTCACCGCAGCCGATGTAGACAACGATGTCTACGTCCGACCATTTTGCCAGCTGGTGCTGTACGACCGTCTTACCAGAACCGAATGGTCCCGGTACAGCGGCGGTACCGCCTTTGGCGATTGGGAACAGGGTGTCGATGACGCGCTGTCCGGTGATCATCGGGAAGTCTGGAGACAGTTTCTGCTTGTATGGGCGCTGTACACGGACAGGCCATCTCTGCAGCATGCAGACGTCGTGGATTTCGCCGTTTTTGTCCTTGATTTTGGCGATGGTTTCGGTGATGTTGAAGCTGCCTGGGGTGATCTCGACGATCTCTCCCTCAGCGCCTTTTGGAACCATAATCTTGTGGGTGATGACGGCAGTTTCCTGCACGGTGCCCAAAAAGTCACCCATGACGACCTGATCTCCAACCTTGGCGGTTGGAACAAAGTCCCACTTTTTCTCGTGATCCAGAGAGGTAACCTCAATGCCTCTGGTGATGTTGCTTCCGGCAATTTCCCTGATCTTGGTAAGCGGACGCTGAATACCGTCGAAGATGCTGGTCAGCACGCCTGGAGCCAGCTCGACGGAAAGGGGAGCGCCAGTGGTCTCGACGACGTCGCCGGGGCCGATGCCTGCGGTCTCCTCATATACCTGAATGGATGCCTTGTCCTCGCGCATTTCGATGATCTCACCGATGAGCTTCTGCTTGCCTACGCGCACAACGTCGGACATATTGGCGTCGCGCATGTTTTCAGCAACGATCAGCGGACCGGCAACCTTAACAATTTTGCCTTGGCTCAATATTTTCACCTACTTTAAAAATCAGTCATTGCCCTGTTAAGCCGCAGGGCAGATCTGGGAAAAGTTAATCTTCGTTAAACAAAATATCCGCGCCCACGGCACGCTCGACGTTCTTCTTGACATTTTGGATGCCGATGCCGAGACTGCCGTCCTTGCCGGGGATCGGGATGATCGCCGGGGTGGGCCGCTCCTTATACTCGTCGATGATCTCGGGGATCTGTACATAGGCCTGCTCGGTGATGAAGATGATGCCGTAATCGCCGCCGCAGATCTTGTGCATGGTGTCCCGGGTTTCCTGCTGAGAGGAGACCATGAACACGTCAAATCCGACCGACTTAAAGCCGAGGACACTGCCCTTGTCACCGACAACTGCAATTTTTTTACGCATATGTCTCCCTCAGCCTTTCTGTAATTTTGTCGGGGTTTACCCCCGCGATCTTGGACGCCATAACGATGCGGATGGACTGGGTCTCGTTCTCCTTGGCAATCAGATAGGAGAGCACCGGCTCAATGCCAAACGGCACAAAGCGGGATTCCTTTAAGATCTCGACCATGAAGTTGTCGCACAGCTTTTCAAACTCCGAGAGCGTTCCGTGATTCTTGATGGCGTCATAGGCGCCTGCAAGGGCCGGTCCGTATGGGGTGGAGTTTAACATCTCGAAGAAGTCGTCAAAAGGTTTGGCAAACAACTCCAGATACCGCTGCGTCGGGATGCTGCCACCCTCGGCGAGCACTTCCTTTAAAAAGCGCAGATCCTTGCCGATGCGCTTGATGCGCACAAAGCAGCGGATGTTGGCGATGTCGATGTTCGCGTTGACAAGCCGATGGAGGAACTTGCTCTGGTACTTTGCCGTGTGGGCCGCCATGCTCTCCAAAACGGCGCGGTCGATGAGGATGTCCACCATCTGCGGGTCGTTTGTCTTGGCAAGCTGGTCGCGGGCTTTCAGAGCAGCCTGCGCGATGTGTGGTTCCAGCTCCCCAAAATCCCCGTCCCGCAGTCCGTTCTCGAGGGTTTTCTCACCGACGGTGCCCAAGGGGCTCAGCAGCCCCTCGGTGGACAGGCCGCACGACTGGGCCTTGATGAGGGTTTTGAGGTTGTGGCCATCGTACTTAAAGCGGAAGATCTTGATCATCTCCGGGTCCGGACATGCCTTTTCCAGCCGCTCATAGGTGGAGACAAGCTCCTGGGTCAGCGCGGTTTCGAAATCTTTATAATTGATGTCCGCCCCGATGCCCGCATCGGTCACCGTCTTGTAGGCCTCCTCAGGGGTTGCAGCAGAGATCATCTTGTGCAGCGCCTGGGTGCCGATCATCCGGTTTTCCTGGGCACGGATGTTGGCGGACAGATACAGATACTGCGTATCCTTTGTCTTTTTCAAACCATGCACCTCCCTTGTGAAATCGTTGTCCTTATTCGGTTAAGATTTTGGCGACCTCGCCCTCAAGCTCGTCGCGCATATCCCGAATGAGAATTTCATAGGAGAGGTTGGTTTCGATGTTGCCCTCGGCCAGAATCATGCCGCCGCGAATGTGGGCGCACTCTTCACCGAGGCAGACGGTGCAGGTCTTTCCCTGCGCCTGCAATTTTTCTCCGATGGCGTGGATAAGCTCTTGGCCAAAGGAGGCTTTGTCCTGTTCGTTTAAGAGGACTTTGGCGTCGCTGGTGATGTATTTTACCGCGGCGTCACAGAGCAGTGCAACCTGAGAGGACTTGTCCTGTGCACACAGCACCTCGAGAGCCTTCTGGAAAGCCTGTTCGATGGCCTCGCGCTTATATTGCAGCATCATGTTGCGGCGCACTAAGCCGGCCTGCGATTCCACACGCTCGGCGATGGAGGCAGCCTGCTTTTGTGCGTTCTGCTGTGCCTGCTCGGAAAGCTCCTTGGCCTGCGCTTTGCAGTCCTCCAGGATCTTTGCAGCCTCGGCGTTTGCCTCGTCGATCTTCTGCTGTGCCTGTGCTTTGGCGTCCTCCTCGATCCTCTTGAGAATACTTTCAATATTGTTCAACCGGTTTCACCTCGATATGTAGAATGTAGAGTGTAGGTGCGGTTGGGGGTTATGCAACGTTGCCGACGTTGATGACCAGCAGGATGGAGGTCAGCAGGCCGAGGATCGCGTAAGTCTCAACCATTGCGGCGTAGATCATTGCTTTGGAAACCTCGTTTGGCTTTTTGGCAACGACGTTGATGCCGGCAGCGGAAACGCGGCCCTGATGGATACCGGAGATCAGACCGGTCAGTGCGCAAGGCAGGCAAGCAGCCAGAACGTACAGACCCTGAGATGGGCTGAGGGCAGCAGCGCCGCCGAGGAAGCCGCAGTTGAGCATAACCATGATGCCGACCAGGAAGCCGTAGATGCCCTGGGTACCTGGCAGAGCCTGCAGAATCAGGGTCTGACCGAATTTATCCGGGTCCTCAGCGATCAGTCCGGCAGCAGCCTCACCGGCGATGCCGACGCCCTTTGCGGAACCGATACCGCCCAGGCCGACAGCCAGAGCAGCGCCTAAAACTGCTAAAAAGTTACCGTTAAAGAAAAACTGAGAAAATGTTGTTGCATCCATGACTATAAGTCCTCCTTGTCAGAAATGAGAGTATATTGAGTGTTGGGTTGGAACGGTTTGAATGGACGGCCGCCTGCCTCATAGAATTTGCCGAAGAACTCGACGTATTGCAGACGGGCGGTGTGGACGTAGGCGCCCAAGCCGCTGATGGCGACGTTGAAGGCGGTGCCGATGACAAAGATCAGCACAAAGACGATGACGCCCACAATGTTCAGACCCGGCATGGTGCCCAGCAGGTTAAAGACGTTTGCGATAACGCCGCCGGCAAGGCCGAGTGCAAGAATACGCGAATAGGACAGCACATCCGAAAGGTAGGAGGTGATGTCGTACAGGCTCATAACACCTTTGATCGGCTTCATCAGGATATTTTTCTCGTGGCGTCCCTGGGTCAGGATGAGGCCCACAGCACCCACGATGGCAAGTACCATGCCCACTGTGGAGAAGGCTGGCAGCAGCATCAGCGGCAGGCCGATGAGAACCAGATACCACAGACCGATATCCATCAGGCCATCCATCAGGTGGCCATCCCGCGCGAGCATATAGATTTTGATTCCCATGCCCACAAACAGGTGGATGCCGCCGAGGATAAACGAGAGGATCATAACCGACATAGGGTCGTTGAGCGGATTAAATACCGACGGGATGGTCACCGTCAGGCCAAACCAGCTTTCTGCCACCTGGGTGACCAGGTTGCCGAAATAGCCGCCGAACATGATGCCCCAGAAGATGGTGGAGATGCTGCACGAAACGCCGATCTGGAGGGCATTTTTCAAAAAGCCTTCGTCCGGTTTCATCACCTTCAGGCCAACCAGGCACAGAATCAACAAAAGGAGTCCGTATCCTGCGTCGGCAAGCATCATGCCAAAGAAGAGGATGAAGAACGGGGTCAGAGCGGCGGTCGGATCGACGCCGGTTGGGGACGGCAGCGAGTACATCTCGGTGATGATCTCGTATGGATGTACAAAGCTGTTGTTCTTGAGCTTGACAGGCGGATTGTCGCCCTCCTGCGGGTCAGTTAAGGTGTAGTAGCAGCTGTAGCGATCCAGCAGCTTTTTGACCTTGTCCGCATCCTGAGCGGTGATCCAGCCGGTGAGCGCAAAGACGCTTTTGGTCTGGAAGATGTTTTGGCGGACATTCTGGTCGCCAATCTGCATGGAAACCATGTCCGATCCGGTTTTGAGCAGCTCACAATTTTGTGCCATCACCTTGAGCTGTTCGGTCAGGCGTTCGACCTCTTTGGTGGCAGTCTCGACCTGGCCTTTGAGCGCCGCGATGTTGGCGGCAGGGGACCCGCTCATAGAAGCGAAATCCGGACGGCCGGTGTTAAAGCCGCGCAGCACCGAGAGCACCTGATCTTTCACACTCTGATGGTAGATGACGAGCAGGCTGGTCATCTCAGCGGTGGACTGCACCGTGTGCAGGTAGCACAGGTCGGTAGCGTCCTGCAACTGCTGTTGCAGCTGAGCGACGTCCACGTCGGCTCCCGCCGTCAGATAGAGCAGCTCGCAGCTGTTGGTGTGGGTT
Source organism: Clostridiales bacterium (assembly GCA_019423685.1). Classification (GTDB taxonomy): domain Bacteria; phylum Bacillota; class Clostridia; order Oscillospirales; family Ruminococcaceae; genus Negativibacillus. The sequence continues at coordinate 156,266 of JAHZAY010000006.1, forward strand.
AAAGAGAGATCGAGGTCCAGGGCCGTCCACGGCTCAAGCGCTGTGATTTGCAGCTGCGCGCGGGCGACGGCGCTGTTCTGGTCTGCGATCTGTTTGACAATCTCGTTGACATTGTCCCGCAGCTCGCAGGCGTCTAGGTACAGGCTCTTGTCGAACATAGCGGAGAAATCGGCGTGGGCCTTGTGGGCGAACAGGCCGCCCTTTTGGTTATAAGCGGAAAGCGCGCGGATGGCGCTGGAGAACTTGGCCTGTTCCTGCTCCAGTTCGTAGGTCTTTGCCACTCCGGGGACGGTGATCTGGCTGATGCTGTCATAGTCCTGGATGTTTTCTGGACCTTCGATCTGGACACATTTTTTTCTCATCAGGTCTTTTAGGAGTGCTTCCTTGTCTGCAAGAAACCCGATGAGGGTCAGTTTCTGCATTTTTAAAATCATAACATTTTCACAATCCTCTCCGCAATGAGGTTTGCCGCCGCTGTTAGCTTCTCCTGGGATCGCTGTGCCATCGCTTTACACTCGGTTTCACACGAGGCCCGGGAATTCTGAAGCCAGAGCTGCGCATCCTCTTGGGCGCGGGAGACCGTTTCCTCCGAAAGCTTGGCAGCGTCGGCTTTTGCATTGTCAAGGATTGTCTTGCCCTGGCGCTGGGCGTCGGCACGTATGGCCACCGCCTTTTGCTGGGCGTCGCTGATCAGCTGCTGTGCAGCATCCTCAGCTTGCTTGACTTTGCTGAGTACATCTAACAAGTTTTGTCACCACCCTTTTCTGATAGACCTGCAAAACGGCTCGCCTTTTGGATCGGCAAGCCATGTCTGCGCAATTGTTGATTGTGGAAAAAATAACAATGAACCCTCCTCAAATCCCCGTATCTTCCCCACAGCCAGCTAGCAATGTTATATTTTGTTATATTTTGCTAACTGGAAAAAGAAGTGAAATCTTCTTCCACTATATCATAATCGAAATGATTGTACATTGTCAATAAGTTTTTCGAAAAAAAAGAGGGCTAAAATTATGCGAAAAAATGACACAATGACGATTTATCACATCTTTTTAACAAAAAAGACCGGGCTTTTTTTATGAAAATAGACTGAAAGCGGGGTTTTACAGCCGCCAAAAGAGGACAAAATCAGCGTGCTTTGCGATATTTTGTGATATCGAATTTGTCATTTTTTGATAGAAAAATAAAGACCGCTTTACGCAGAGGGTGAAAAGCCGTATACTAAAGAAAAAGGAGGGGGATGGGATGATGCAGCAGCGTGCAGTGGAGATGATGATCTTGATCGCTATTCTCGCCGGGCTGGGGCTTGGCGCGATGGAGCTGATGCTGTCGCCCAAGGCGGCATATCCGCTGACGATTGCCAGGGTGCAGCAAGAGACAACGGAGGAGGCGGTTTTTCTGACCTTGCAGGGGGAGGACGCACAGCGGGCGACTGACTTTCCGATGAACATCAACGACGCCACCGCCGAGGACCTGATGGAGGCCGAGGGGGTGGGGGAAAAGCGCGCGCAGAGCATTTTGGAGTATATTGCCCGCAACGGAAAGATCGAGCGGATGGATCAGCTTTTGGAGATCGACGGCATCGGGGAGAAGACATTGCAGGCATTAGAGGAGCTGTTTTACGCACAATAGATGCGAAAGATACAAAAAATCAAAAGCCCCGGAAAGGTGTAGTCTTTCCGGGGCCGCTGATCTAAAGGCTTACAGCTGAATGGAATTTAAATCCCGCTCGTCGAGCAGTTGTTCAAAGCCGCGAATTGGCAGCTGCTTTGTGTTAGCTGCTGCAACATACCGCGGCATGATTCCCGCTGTCGGGTCACCGCGCGGTATGGGGGCATAGGGGCCGAGTGGTCCATGTGGTTGCCTGTGCCGCTGCGAGGGGTGCTTTCGTTTCTCCATAAAACCGCTCCTTTCCAAACCGATATCATCCATTTCGATATCCAGCGGGACTTTTCCCGCCTGTCGTTATTGTCTGAAAAAAACACTCGGAATATCCGAAAAAGAGCTTTCCAATTTTTTTGGATTTTTTTTAAAAAGCCTATTGACAATTAAAAGAGAGCGTAGTATAATAATTTACGTTGTCACGAGAAAAACTTCTCCGAACAACTTCTGGGAGTTTAGCTCAGCTGGGAGAGCATCTGCCTTACAAGCAGAGGGTCACAGG
>JAHZAY010000007.1 GCA_019423685.1 Clostridiales bacterium
CGCGTCGCGGATTACATCCCGCGGCTTACAGCTGGCCAGCAGCAGGCACAGGCAGGTCACAAAAATAGCACGCTTCAAATTATCTCTCCTCTTTCTGCGGCGATTTTCCCTTCTCACTAGACTTCTGACGAAGCACCGCTTCCGCTACAATCCGGCATGCCTCCTGTTGGGGCTCAAACTTGGCATCCAGTGGCACTGGCTTTCCGTCGTGGGTTTTCAGCTCAATTTTAAATTCCATCTGCTATGCTCCTTTCCTGATTCTCAGCTGCAGCTCTGCGATGCAGTGGGCGATGTTGTCCAGCAGCATCATGCTTTGTTCAAGCTGCTCATATTCATCCGGTGAGATCTGCCCATCCGCTACGATGGAGAGCAGCTGTGCACCTGCGTCCTCTCCCAGCTGCATCGACGCCAGAAACTGGACGACTGCCCTGTCAAGTGTCTTGAGCTTTGGCTCCTGATAGCACAGGTCTCCCAGCGGGCACTCGTTGTGGCAATAGTAGGAGAGCAGCTCCGGCGCGTTGTAAACCTCTGCCATCTTGATGACGACGTCCACCGGCACGACTTTGGTAATTCCCAGCTCATAGTCGGCCAGCGCGGACGGCGAAACACCGATCAGCTCGGACGCTCCTTCGCGGCTATTGAGTCGGTCGTTAAACTTCGCTGCCTCTTTCCTTTTCTGACAGAAGATGTTATTGGCAGCTTTCGTTGGATTTTGTCCCATTTTGTTTTACCTCCTTGGTTGGTAGAATAGAGTCAGTATCAAAGGTCATTTCTGCATATTGAAAAAATCCTTGATAGGACGAAGGTCTGCTTTCATCTGAACACGCCGAATCGCCTCTTGCAGAATGCCAATAACATACTTTGATGAAATATGTTCTGCGTCTTGATCCCCTTCGGAAATAATGTCAACAACCACTTTAACCGCAGCGATAACAGCCTTTTCTCTGGTCTGACTATGCAGATGGATTTTTTCCATATCTTCATTTCCAGTTTTTAAGACCATATTATTTGTCCTCCGCAACTATAAGATCATAAAGTCTTGCCTTTAATCTCATGATAAGATTATCCCTGTCCTCTATATCGCTTTTTGCATATTTTAACTGACATCTTAGAATATCGATAGTAACGCGGTCCTCAAGATGTATACTTCTCATGGCTTCGAGAGTTGCTCTAAGTTCCTCGCTTTCGGTTATCAAATCGTTCTCGTCTTTGCAGACCGATTCTTCAACCTGTACATCGAAGGACGTCTGTTCAGTGGGCTCTATGCTTAATTCCATTTCTTCTGGCAGCATAGTTTTACTATTTATGTTATTCACAACATGAATCTCCTTTAAATCCGTTATGTTTATAGATAGCAGTTTCTCTATTTTCCCTGTCTCTGAAACCGAGAACATCATTTCTTCTAAAATCACTCCTTTTTCCTTTTAATTTCGACGCAACAGCTCGTCCACGGAACAATTCAGGGTGCGAGTCAAGAGTAATTAACTCTGTTTTGTCTTTTCAGCGATCATCCTGTCCAGTGCCGCTGTAAAAATAAGTTCAGCGTGCTTCGGATTTTTCTTTCCGCTTAAAATGGCACTGACATATCTGGGATGGTATTCTAAATATTCTGCAAGTTCATGAACTTTGATCCCATACAGATGCATCTTGCCCACTACTTCTCCTGTCCATTTTGCTGGCATTTCTTCACCTTCCTTCATTTTTATAAAAGTTGACCATAGTAAACTTTTGTGATATTATAAAAATGCGGAATCCACTTAGATGATTTTAGTAACCACATGTTTACTTTGGTAAACTATTGTGTCTTTATTATATGATGATTATAGTAATCAGTTAAGAGCAATATGTGTCTTTTAGTAAACTTTTTCTATTGTTCACAAATTTAAAGGGTGATTATTGTGTTTTTTGATAAATTTTCTTCTTTATGTAAGGAGAAAGGAATCAGTTGCTCTAAAGCAGTTGAAAGTATTGGTTTAAATCGTACTGTTGTTATCAAATGGAAAAATGGTTCTATTCCTTCTGGAAGTACATTGACAAAATTAGCAGCTTATTTTGATGTGTCTGTCGATTATCTTCTTGATAAAATAGACCCTAAAAAAGACGACAGCACCAAAGCGCTGCCGTCCGCCGATCTCCTTTCCCCACCCCGAAAGCAGCTGGTTGAATTTGCCGAATCGCTGACGGATGATGAGATAAATAAGGTCCTGAGCTATATTCGATTTGTCGTATCGGAAAGAGATGAGAAATAACTCCTACAAGGCAAAGTCCCTTTTCTCCTCTCTAAAATAAAAAAAGCCGCTCTCGGGCTCCTACCCCCGAAAGCGGCTGCTGGGGAACAGATGGTCTGCTCCTCCAAGGAAAACGTGTGCGTTCACATCCTCCTCATAATCTATTATAATAGATTGGCAGAATTTGTCAATCGGAGGAGGAAAAGATATGATCGATTTTAAAAATGCAGAATATTTAAAATTAAAAGTGGTCCCCAATGAGACATTTGTCCCAATGATTGCCCCCATGTTTGTGGATGGTGAACATGCTATCCAAGCATTTCAAACCATTCGTGATGGTATTGTTTTTACCAATAAACGAATTTTCGCTATCAACGTACAGGGTATCACCGGAAAGAAAAAGGATTTCACTTCCCTACCTTATAGTAAAATCCAAGCCTTTTCCGTCGAGACTGCGGGCGTTTTGGATTTGGATAGTGAATTGGAACTCTGGTTCAGTGGCCTTGGAAAGGTAAAATTTGAATTTACTTCAAATGCAGATATCTCCAGCATTTGTAAAACCATTAGCACTTTTGTTTTATAGAATACATAAAAGAGGAGGCCCAGCAGATCACTCTGCTGGGCCTTCCTGTTTCTCCTTCTTTCCTTCCTCCACCGCTGCCTCGAACTCCCGTTTTGCGTACTCCAGCACCTCCTCGACCTCTTCATCGGTCAAGACGGAAGCCTCCGCGATCAGCTGCCGGAGCAGCTCTTCTCTGCTGCACATATCCTCACCTCATTTCTGTTGAGGCAAGTATACCGCTTTTTTATCGCTGCGTACCGTTTTTGTTGGGAACTATCGCTTTTGGACAGAAACATTCGCACCTCTGCCGGAAAGCTGGTTGCTATGGGATATTTCCTCCCCTTTTGCTATGCTAAATTCACAGACGTCTGCGAATTTGACACCTGATTTCACGCCTTTCTATCAAATCAGGGACAAAATAGCATCCGCTGCGCTATACTGCTCACAACGGCCGTATTTTACAAGCAATACCAAAGGAGATGCTCCCATGAAAAAGGCAGTAATCTATGCTCGATACAGCTCGGATATGCAGCGCGAGGAGTCCATCGACGCACAGGTGCGCGCCTGCACCTACTATGCCCATCAATATCAGTACGAGATCGTTCACGTTTATGCCGACCGTGCCCAGAGCGGAAAGCGAACCAAAAACCGCGAACAGTTTTTGCAGATGATCGCCGACGCTTCGGACGGCGGATTTGAGGTCATTCTGGTCCACAAGCTCAACCGCTTCAGACGAAACACGCTGGAAGTGCTGGAGTACAAAAACAGTCTGGAGGACATGGGGATCGAGCTCATCAGCGTGACGGAACGGCTGGAAAGCACGCCGGAAGGCAAACTCATGCTCATCATTATCGCCGGCATGAACGAATTTTACTCGGACAACCTCTCTCAGGAGGTCATGAAGGGACTGAAAGAAAACGCCTACCAGTGCAAATTCACCGGTGGGGTGCCGGCTCTCGGATACAAGGTCGATCCGGAGAGCAGAAAATTGGTGGTGGATGAGCAGGAAGCACCAATTGTCCAGCTGATTTTCCAGCGGTACGCCAGTGGCTGGGGCTATAACCTGATTATTGATGAGCTCACCCGCCTGGGCTATCGCACAAAATGCGGTAAACCATTTGGCAAAAACTCGCTATTTGAGCTGTTGCACAACGAAAAGTACATCGGGATATACACCTTTAACCGCGCGGCCAAACGCAAGCGGGACGGCACCCGCAACTACCATGCAACCAAAGACCCCTCCGAGATTATCCGCATCCCAGGTGGATGCCCTGCACTGGTCGACAAAGAAACCTTTGACAAGGTGCAACAGATCATGGTACAAAACCGTAAGATGAATCTCCAGCAGCATGGGCAAAAGCTCTACCTCCTGTCCGGAAAGCTGTTCTGCGCAAACTGTGGGGCGCGGATGTATGGCAACTGCAAGACCGTCCGAGGAGAAGCTCACTTCTATTATGTGTGCTCCAACAGCTGGCGAAAACACAGCTGTACTGCCCGCCACATTCCCGCAGAGGAATTGGAAACTCAAATCATCGAGCTGCTGCAAAGCCGTATCTACAATTCGGACTTTCTGCAAAAGGTATCCCAGCAGTTACAAAATGATTCTCAAAGAAACCGGCAGCTTACCCAGCAACAGCGAGAATCTGCGGCCAAGCGCCTGCAGGCTGTCAACTTCAAAATCAAAAACTTGATGAACCTGTTATCAGAAGGAATCGAGTTTGAGGAGGTCAGCGAAACGCTCTCCAAACTAAAGCAGGAAAAAGAATCCTTGACTGCCACACTGGACACGCTGGACCATCTTCCTGACAGTGCTATGGAGGACAGCGAAACTATACCACAGAGGCTGGCTCGCCTATCCCTCCTGCAGCCATCCGAACAAGCTACCCTTCTGCGGCAGTACATCGACAAAGTGTTTGTGTTTGCCGAGAAGAAAAGCAAAACCCCCGCGACGGTTGAAATTCTGTTGCGCTCTGATCTCTTTCCAGATACATAGCCATCTAAGCCCCTATGGGGGCTTTTTCTTTTGCCCTGATTATCCCTCTTTTTCCAAAAATATGCTATGAAATTATCAGATTCTGCCAGTTTTTAACAAAAATAGGACAGGAACGCAAATTAATAGTATTATTTTAGCAAAAGGAGTCGATCTACATGATCAAAAGTTTACTGTCAAGAAAAATGGGAGAATTGCGCATTACCAGAACCGATCGTACAGATTGTACTGTTTTGTGGCAAAAAAAATCCAGAATCACCAAAAAGTGATTCTGGAACCCATGGTGCCGGTGGTGGGACTTGAACCCACACGGTATCGCTACCAACGGATTTTGAGTCCGTCGCGTCTGCCATTCCACCACACCGGCAAATTACTTATCTATTATACCAGACTCCTGCACAAAATGCAAGGGGTATTTTTCCAAAGCTGCCTGTTTTTTTGCATTTTCTTTCCTGTACAAAAAAAGATCCCCCCATTTTGGGGGGATCTTCGATGCAATCGCGCGGTTTTTGCTAGAATCTTTAGGCTGCCAGGAAGTCTGCTTTAAACTGTTCCATCTCTTCGGTGGTGTAACCGTCTACAGAGGTCTCCCAGTTCTTCATCTTGTTGTTCTGGCATCCAAACATGGCGTTGCACTGGCTGTACAGGTTGATCTTGCTCAAGCACCAGCCTACATCATAATAGGTAGGAACTACGATCGCGTGCTGGATCAGATAGGCCTCTGCCTCAGCATAAGCCTGGTAACGGGCATCCAGATCCTCGTGGATCGAGTCGGCCGCATCGACCATCTCGGTCAGGGTGACAAAGGTGTCGATCAGGTTCTGGGTGTTCTCGTTGGCCTCCACTTCGTTGATGTAGTTGTAGGAGTTCGGGAAGTAAGCGGAATCGTTGCCGTAGGTCATCTGGCCCAGATAGTTCTGCGGATCGCCGTAGTCGGCGCCCCAACCGGTCTGTACGACAGAGTGCAGATGAGGCTTGTAAACCTCCTGGGTTGCACTGGATACATAGGTCTTGATGTTCAGCTGAACGTAGTCGTCACCCAGGCTGTTGGTGAAGCACTGGGACATGACGTTGGCGTTGTCCAGAGCGGTCTGGTTGGAAGCGGAGATGTAGAAATCTGCCTGGATCGGGAACTCTACGCCAGCAGCGGTCAGTTCCTCGATGGCCTGCTGTTTATACTGCGCAGCAAGGTCGGAATTCAGGCGGGCGATGGTCTCGCCGTTTTCTTCGATGCCCAGTTCCTGCTTAACCAGTTCGGTATAGTCGGTGCCGTCAGAGGTGTAAACCAGGCCCTTCATGGTGTAGCAGTTGTTTTCACAGCTCATCGGGTTGATGGCGTTCAGGCGGGAGAAGTACTCCTTGAGGTCCAGTCCGTAGTACCAGGACAGGCGGAATGCTTCGTTTGCGACGGCCAGATTCCAGTTGGTGTCCGGGGTGCCGTCCTCTTTGTTCTTGGCAAAGTTAAAGTGCAGCTGCCAGGAATATTTGGTTGGAAGCTTCTCGACCAGGTAGTCGTGGAGCGGATTGGATGGATCGTTGTAGATGGTGGTCAGGTTGCTCTCGGTCAGGCCGACATAGTCCAGCTCGCCGGACTGGTACAGCTGGAAGGCGATGTCGCTGGACTCCACCATCTTAATGGTGACGGTGTCAAAGCGGCTGCATTCGGTGTCCCAGTAGTTCGGGTTCTTGGTCTGCACCTTCTCGTTGCCCTGGATATAGGAGGTCATCAGGTACGGTCCGTTGTACCACATATTCTCGTTGTTCATGGCGCGGGTAGCGTCGATGCCGCCCAGCTCATCGATCATCGCCTGGGAGATTGGGAACAGGCAGGCGTAGGTCGCAACCGAATCAAAGTACGGTTTTGCGTTGATGCAGTGGTAGATGATGGTGTGGTCGTCCGGGATCTCCATGCCGACCATCTCCATGAACTTGGAGCCCTCGCCTGCGGTGAGCGCATAGGCCTCTTCTTTGCTCAAGGTCTTGGTGTATTCATAGTACTCGTCAGCGCCCTCGATCATCTCGATCGGCATCGAGGTGTTGGCCGAGTCGTTCTTGTGGAAGTTGAGCACCCACTCCAAGCCGGAAGCAAAGTCCCAGGCGTTGCAGTCGGCCTTCTCTTCCCCGTTAACGTCTACCCACTTGACCCCATCGCGCAGCTTAAAGGTCCAGGTCAGGCCGCCGTCCTCGGTACCCCACTCCTCTGCTATGCTGGCAGTCGGCACACCGTGGGTATCTACCTCCAGCAGGCCATCCCAGTTGTTGCACAGCACGTCAAATTCCTTCTGGCTCTGTGCATACAGGATGTTGAATGTCTCCATCTCGTTGATGACTGTCTGCGACATGTACAGATCTTTAATCGGTTCATGCTCGGTGGCCTCAGCTGAAGTCTCCCCCTCCTGCGCAGAGCCCGTATTTGCGTCCGAGGAAGATGTTCCGGAATCGTTCGTTCCGCTTTCGCTGCCCGCATTGCAGCCTGTCAGTGCAAAAGTTGCAGCAAGCGCCAACGCGAGCAGTTTGGTCATCGTTTTTTTCATGCAATTGACCTCCTTTTAAGTTGGGCTTTTTCCAACAAACCCCTTCATAAAAGGTGGCTTTGTTGTGAAAGCATCGTTTATTTTTTAAACGATTTATAAACATTATAGTAAATTTGGAAATATTTTTCAATAGCAAAAGTAAGTTTTTGTAAAATATGTTGCATATTTTGCCTTGCTTTTAATAGAATAACATGATGTTTTATTTTAAAAAGACTCTCTTTTTGGATTTTTTTGTCTTTTCCCCCATAATTATAGCTGCATTAAAGAAAATCAGATTATGCAAATAGAGCTCTTTCCACATTAGTGGAAAGAGCTCTTCTCTAGAAACTTTGTGCGGTTTTTACTTTGCTTTTTATACCTGCGGCCCCTTAAATCTGGTAGAGCATGGCGTTGCAGATGGCCGCTGCGACGTTGCTGCCGCCCTTGCGGCCCCGCGCCACAATGTGCGCAACCGGCGCGCGCAGGATCATCTCCTTGGCCTCCACCACATTGACAAAGCCCACCGGCACCCCGATCACCAGCTGAGGGTTTACCTTGCCCTCTTCGATCAGTTCATAGAGCTTGACCAGCGCAGTGGGGGCGTTGCCGATGGCGAAGATCAGCGGCCGATCCAGCTTTGCCGCCTTCTCCATGCTGACCGCCGAGCGGGTGATGTCGCGGTCCTTGGCGGCCTGCGCCACATCCTCGTCCGCGATGAAGCAGAACACCTCCCCGCCCAATTTGGCCAGTTTGCGCTTGTTGATGCCCGCTTTGGCCATCTGGGTATCGGTCACGATGCAGGCGCCGTTTTTGAGCGCCTGGATTCCCGCGGCCACCGCGCCCTGCGAGATGGCTAAGTTTTGCACATAGTCAAAATCTGCCGTGGTGTGGATGACCCTTTTGACCACCAGTTCATTTTCGGGCAGGATCTTGTCCGCCTCTCCCCGGCGTTGCAGTTCCTGTGTGATGAGCTCAAAGCTGCGCTGCTCAATCTCGTTGGGCAGCACCCGCTGCAGATGAATTTCTTCCATTGCCTTTGTCCTCCCCGGTCCAGTTGGATAAATTTGTAGTATAGTATCTGCTTTACCGTTCGATGCCGTCGCGCGCAGCAATTCCCCGGTCAAAGGGGTGGCGCACCTTTTTGATCTCGCTGACATAGTCGGCAAGCTGCAGCAGCTCTTCCGGCGGGTTGCGCCCGGTGAGCACCACTTCCAGCTCCTGCGGCTTTTCCCGCAGCAAGGCGGCGACCTCTTTGCTCTCGATCATGCCCGCATTGATGGCGGCCATCACCTCGTCCAAAATCAGCAGGTCCGCCCGCTGCATCGCTTCCCTCGCCTGCTGCAGCAGCTGCTGCTGGATGACGGCTGCGTGGCGCTTCTGTTCCTCGTTCATCCGAAAGGTAAAGCCCAGCTGCTCCTGGGAGCGGATGACCGTCACCTCCGGCAGCCGCCCCAAAACGGCCAGTTCGCCCGTCGGGGAGCTCTTTAAAAATTGGACAATCACCACCCGCAGCCCATGCCCTGCCGCACGCACGGCAAGTCCGATGGCCGCGGTGGTTTTTCCCTTGCCGTCGCCACAATAGATGTGGATGAGGCCTGTCTGCTTCTCCTGCATTTAAATTCCTTCCTTTAATATACGGTAAATTGCATCCATGTCCAAGCTCTCGCGCACGCCCTTTGCCAACAGGTCGTACTGCTCCTCCTTGTGCTTTGCAAAGTCGACCGCTGCGATGGCGGAGGGGTCGAGGCCCTTTCTGCGGCACAGCGCCTCGATGAGGCCCTGCGCCATCTGCTCCGAGTCAAAGACTCCGTGCACATAGGTGCCGAACACATTGCCCAGGCAATAGCCCTGCGGCTGCGCACACGGCTCGCTGTTTCGGCGCTCGATGGTGCCAAAAGTCACCGTTTTGTGTGCACTGTTTGGTTTGCGTGGATCACACAAACCAAACGTATCACACAGCTCGGTCTGCCCCATGTGAATTTCATACCCGCTGTACTCCTTGCCGGAGAGCTCCGGCAGGGCCGTCTGGCCCAGATCGGCGGTGTGGCCGCTGACCTGGGTGCGGGTTTTCTGGGCGCTGAAGGTGGTGGCGGTGGGCAGCAGGCCCATCCCCTTCAGGCTGCCCCCGTGCTCGATGCCGAGCGGGTCGTGCAGCTGCTGCCCCAACATCTGATAGCCCCCGCAGATTCCAAAGACCGGCGTACCGCGGGCGGCCAGCTTGAGGATCGCCGCTTCCAGCCCGGATTGCCGCAGCCAGAGCAGATCCTCCATCGTGTTCTTGGTGCCCGGGAGGATGACGAGGTCGGGTTCCAGCAGCTGACGGGCGCTCTGAACGTACCGCACCGACACCCCGTCCATGCAGGAGAGGCTGTTAAAATCGGTGAAGTTGGAGATGCGCGGCAGCCGGATCACCGCGATGTCGATGGCGCCGGCGGTGTGCTGGTCAAACCGCTCGGAAAGGCTGTCCTCGTCCTCCAGATCCAGGTGCATATACGGCACCACTCCGACCACCGGTTTGCCGGTGATGCCCTCAATCTGCCGCAAGCCCGGCTCCAGGATGGAGACGTCGCCGCGGAATTTGTTGATGACCATGCCCTTGACGATCGCCCGCTCGTCCTCGTCGAGCAGCATCAGGGTGCCCGCCAGCGACGCAAAGACGCCGCCGCGGTCGATGTCCCCCACCAGCAGCACCGGGGCCTTGGCCAACTTTGCCATGCCCATGTTGACGATGTCGTCCTGTTTGAGGTTGATCTCTGCCGGGCTGCCCGCCCCTTCCAGCACGATGATGTCGTACTGTTCGTCGAGCTGGCGGTAGGCTGTGAGGATGTGCGGGATCATCTCGCGCTTGTGCTTGTAGTATTCGCGCGCGGACATGTTGCCCAGCACCTCGCCGTTGACGATGACCTGGGAGCCGGTGTCGTTGGTGGGCTTTAGGAGGATGGGGTTCATCAGCACCGACGGCTCGATGCCCGCCGCCTCCGCCTGCATCACCTGGGCGCGGCCCATCTCCAAACCCTCCCGGGTGATGAACGAGTTGAGCGCCATGTTTTGCGACTTAAAGGGCGCCACCCGGTAGCCGTCCTGCCGGAAGATGCGGCACAGCGCCGCCGCGAGGTAGCTCTTTCCCGCATTGGACATCGTGCCCTGTACCATAATCGCCTTGGCCATTATTCCTCTCCCTCCCAGTCATACTTTTTCTGCCGGTCGCGCAAAAAGCGGTACTGCCGCTTTTGCTCGGCGCTCTTGGGCGTTTGGCTGTCGCTGCAGGGGACCTTGACCTGTGCCAGGTCGTCCTCCGGCTTCTCCTGCGATTGCTTCTCCGGCTGCTGCGCAGCTTCCTGCGGCGCAGGGCTCTCCTGCACCGCCTCATTCTGCGGTTCAGCCGGCTGGGTTGTCAAGTTTTCATCCGCTTTTTCCGCCTCTTGCTGCGGCGGCTGTTCCGGGCTCTCCGGTGCCTTGCCCTCTTCCCCGCTCGGCTTCTCTTCCTGCTGGACGGCGTCCTGCACCGTGACGGTCACCGTCTCGGCGGCCACCGGCTCCATGATGTTTGGCCGCAGCAGGGCCGCAATCGCCTCCACCAGCTTTTCGTTTTCGCTGTGGATGTGCACCGAGATGCGGTAATAGCCCTTTTCCAGCCCACGATAGTTGTCGCAGGAACGGATCAGGATGCCCTCCTTCTCCAGCTCCTCTTTGAGCTCCGGCAGTTCCGGCAGGTAGAAAAAGAGGTAATTTGCCTGCGAGCCGATCACCGGAATGTCAAGTTTGGCAAAGGCTTCCTTTAGATAGCTGCGTTCGGCGCGCACCACCTCGCGGCTCTTTTGCAGATATTCGGTGTCCCGCAGAGCTGCCAACCCCGCCACCTGCGCCGGGCTGGAGACGCTCCACGGCTGGCCGCACTGTGCCATCCGCTCGAGCAGCGGCGGGTTGCCGCACAGGCAGTACCCCAGCCGCAGTCCCGCCATCGCATAATGCTTGGTGAAGGCCCGCAAGATCATCAGGTTGGGGAAGGACTCCACCCAACCGCTCATGGTGTTCTGCATCGGATCGTCCAAAAAGTCCCGGAAGCACTCGTCGACCACCAGCAGCGCACCGCAGGCAGCGCACCGCGCCAGGATGCGTTCCAGCAGCTTCTGGTCGATCAGCTGGCCGGTGGGGTTGTTCGGATTGCACAGAAAGACGATGTCGGTTTGGGAATGGATGTGGTCCAAAAACTCTTCGGTGAGCACAAAGCCGTTGTCCGCCGAAAGGGTGACCGTCTCCACCTTGCACCCGCAGGCGGCAAGCGCCTGTTCATACTCCGAGAAGGTCGGCACGGCCAGCAGCGCACAGCGCGGGCGCAGCGCAAAGACCGCCCGGAAAATCAGGTCCGCCGCCCCGTTCCCGCACAGGATGTGCGCGGGGTCCACCTGCTCGTGTTTTGCAAGTTCTGCTACAAGCTCCCTGCAAAGCGGATCGGGATAGTGGCAAAAGCTGTCGACCGCCCCCTTCAGCACCTCCTTCACCGATTCCGGCAGGCCCAGCGGGCTGATGTTGGCGGAAAAATCGATGACCTCCCCGCCAGTGCGTTCCTTTGCGGAGTAAATATCCCCGCCATGTACGAGTTTTATCATGTGAAGGCACTCCCCTTTACAGCTAAAGTTTTGGCTTTATTGCGCCATTTTATCAAAATATCAGTGTGCGATCAGCACCACCGCCGCCAAGCGCACCGCTGCGCACAAAATGCAGCAGATCAGGTCGCACAGATACATCATGCGGTTTGCCCGCACGATATCCTGCACCTCCACCGGGCGGAGGGGGTCTCCGATCGTCGGCTTTTCATACAATTTTCCAAAGTAATATGCATTTCCCGCCAGCTGCACTTGCAGAGCGCCCGCACAGGCGGACTCGGTCTGCGCGCTGTTGGGGCTGGCGTGGTTGCGGCAGTCGCGCCGGAAAATGCGCCAGGCGCCCCTGCCATCCTGCCCGCTCAAAAACGCCGCCAACACCATCAGGCAGCCGGCGATGCGCGCCGGGATAAAGTTGACCGCGTCGTCCAGCTTTGCCGAGGCGCGGCCAAAATCGATGTACCTTTCATTTTTATATCCGACCATCGAATCCAGCGTGTTCACCGCCTTGTAGCACATGGCCAGCGGTGCGCCGCCGATTGCCAGATAGATCATCGGGGCGATCACGCCGTCCCCGGTGTTTTCCGCCACCGTCTCCACCGCCGCTTTGGTCACGCCGGTTTCGTCCAGGGCGTCGGTGTCCCGCCCCACAATCATCGAAACTGCCCTGCGCGCCCCCACCAGGTCGTGCTTTTGCAGCTCGCGATAGACTTTCATACTCTCCTGTTTGAGCGACTTTGCCGCGAGGGTCAGGCTTGCTAGCAGGATCTCCATAACAAAACCCACCAGCGGATGGATGCGGTACAGCACCCACAGCACCGCAAAGGTCACTGCAAAGGTGATGAGCGGGACGCCCACCGCCAAAAGTTTCCCTGCAAAGCGCAGCCGATTGGGAAACAAGCCGCGCAGCAGCCGCTCTCCCCTTGCAATCAGCCAGCCGATGCCCCGGATGGGGTGCGGGATGCACCGCGGGTCCCCGATTAAAAGGTCGAGCACCACCGCCCCAATGACAATCCAGAAGATGCGCATCACAACTCCTCCTCACAAACTTTCCGCACCGGACAGCGCCCCAGCGGCAGGCTGTCCACCTCCAGACAATATCCGTCCCCGTTTTCCACATGAAATTGATAGAACTCCTGGGCGGGCGCCGCATACCGCTCCAAAATTGCCATCACGCTGCCCCCGTGGGCGACGATCAGCAACTGTTCCTTTCCTTCCAAAAAGGCCCGCTCCACCTGCCGCGCAAAGGCGGCACAGCACCGCTGGCTCATCTGCGCGCGCGATTCTCCCTGCGGCACAGGGCCCTCGCAGTTGGTGGCAAGCCACTGCTGATAGGCAGCATCGTCCTTGAGCTGCTCGTAGGTTTTGCCCTCAAAGACGCCAAAATCGGTCTCCCGCAGCCCCTGCTCCACCGCAAAGGGCAGCTTTGGATAGAGCAGCTGCAGCGTCTGGATGCAGCGGCGCATCGGGCTGCAAACTGCACAGTCGGGCTGTGCAGGGTAGATGCCCGCCTCCTTTTTGCGCAGCAGCTCTTCCCGGCCCAGCGGGCACAGCTCCTCGTCGGTGCGCCCAAGGTAGCGGTGCTGCAGGTTGCTTTCGGTCTTGCCGTGCCGCAATACCGTGACGCGCATCTATCTTCCCCCTTTGATGGTCATTCCAATCGAGCAGAATACCCGCTCGACCCGCTCGGCGCGCTCTGCCAGCCGGCAGCACAGCCGTCCGGTCTCTTCGCGCCACAGCCGCTCGGTGGGGTCGATCGGCACCACTCCGCAGCCGATTTCGTCGCACAGAATCACCGCGTCGGGGCAGCGCTGCAAATACTCCTGCATAACCGTCCAGATCGCCTCGCCGTCCTTGCCCGCTTGGACCATCCTGCGCACCCAATTGTGCAGGTGGTTGAGCACCGGCGCCGGCGGCAGACAATCCAGCGCAAGATCGCTTCCCTCACACACCTGCTGCCGCTTTTGCTCTTGCTGATGCAGATACCACTCCAACTTTCCCTGGTTTGCACCGCCAATAATCAGGATCATCCCCTTGCCTCCTTATCCGATGCGCGCGCATACAAGGGCATAGACCACCGCCACCAGCAGGATCATCAGCTCGTGCAGCTGCAAAAAATATCCCGCAAGGTCGCCGGTGATGCCGCCGAACTGTTTTTGCGACATCTTATAATAATAGGAAAAGACGCAGCCGCTTGCAATCAGCGAGCAGCCGCCCAAAATGGGGTTGAGGCACAGCATGGCCACCGTGCAGACAACCCAAAAGCAGACGGTCGCCACCCGGACCCTTCCCTTTTGCGCCGCACTGGAAAAGGCGTGTGCCAATCCGCTGTTTTTGGCGCAGGGGAAGCTGACCACTGCAAAGGCGCTGATGGCCCGGGAAAGCACCGACCCCACCGCCATCATGCCGGCGGCAAGCCAGAGCTGCCGCCCCTCCAGCTGGGTCCAAAGCGCAAAGGTCAAAAGCAGGTAGGCGCAGCACCCCATGACGGCAAAGGCGCCGGTGTGGGAATCCTTGAGGATCTCCAGCTTTTTCTCCCTGTCCTGATGGGAGGCCAGGGCGTCCATGGTATCGCAGAAGCCATCCATATGGATGCCGCCGGTGACTGCCAGCGGAATGAGCGCCTGTACCGCCGCAAACAGCAGGCGATTGACGCCCAAAAACTGTGCCAGCGCCACCCAGCCCAGCAGCAGCGCTCCCTGCGCCACCCCGACCAGCGGGAAAAACGCCAGCATATAGCGCATATTGTTTTCGTTCCACAAAATCTGCGGCATCGGGATCGCCGAGTACATCGAGAAGGCGACATCCACCGACTCCGCAAGCTCCTTTGGTTTCATCTCTTTGCCCCTTTCCACCGGATGGGGATGCCCGCCGCCACCTCATAGACGGTGTCCGCCAGTTGAGCCAGACGGCAGTTGATCCGCCCCAATACCGCTAAGTATCTCTGGGTACCCTCGTCGTAGCGCACCCCATCCGAGAACAGTTCGTTGGTGACCACAATCACCTGTTCGCAGCGGGAGCACAGCTGCTGCACCCCCGCCAGGATTTTTTCCTCCATGGCCGAGCCGTCCGCCGCCTGCTTGGGGGAAAACAGCTCGTTTGCCACCAGGTTGGACATGCACTCCAGCAGGGCGCACCGCCCCTGTGGAGCCCCCTCCGGCAGGTGGCTTGCCAGATCGACCGGCGTCTCGATGGTGACAAATCCCTTTTGTGCGCGCATTTTGCGGTGTCGCGCAATCCTGCGGCGGCACTCCTCGTCAAAGGGGATCATCGTCGCCAGATAGTAGCGCTCGCCGCAGCCGCTCTGCAGCACCAGCGACTCGGCAAATTCCGATTTGCCGCTCGCGCTGCCGCCGCTCACCAGTGTCAACATCTCTCGTTCCTCCTAGTGCAGGGGTTTATATTCCTCAATCTCGATGTCCGAAAAGGTGCTCATCTCGCGGTAAACCGCATCGGCCATATCCAATAGCGGGAAGGCCGCAACGGCGCCGGTTCCCTCTCCCAGGCACATTTCACACGTTATGAGTGGTTTTTTGTGCAGGGCGTCCAGAACGGTTTTTCCTGCCGGTTCCTTCGAGACGTGGGCCGCAATCCAATACTCTGCGGCAGTGGGGCATAATTTCATGGCGGTGAACGCTGCTGCCGCCGAAATCACACCGTCGATGACGATGGGCAGATGGTGCTGTGCGCCACCCAAGAACACTCCCGTAAGGCCCGCAATGTCCAATCCACCGACCTTGTGCAAAACGCCCAAAGGATCGGAGGCATCCGGCCGATTGCAGGCGATTGCGCGGTGGATGGCGTCGATCTTGCGGCGCAGCCCCTCGCTGGAAAGTCCCGCTCCCCTGCCGGTCATCTCCTCGACCGGGCGATTCAGCAGCACCGAGAGCACCGCACTGCTGGTGGTGGTGTTGCCGATGCCCATCTCTCCGGTGGCGATGAGGCGGTATCCTTCCGCTTTGAGCTGTCCCACCAGATCCATGCCGTAAAGGATCGCATCGGCGGCCTGTTCCCTGGTCATGGCCGGGCCCTGGGTGATGTCGGCTGTGCCATAGGCAATCTTGTGCACCCGCAGTCCCTCTCCGGACACATCCTGCGCCACACCGATGTCCACCGGCAGCACATCCGCCCCCGCTGCCCGCGCCATTGCGCAGACGCTGGTCTGGCCGGTGCAGAAATTTTCGGTGACGATGGCCGTCACATCCTGGCCGGACTGGGTCACTCCCTGGGCCACCACGCCGTTATCCGCACAAAACGGCACGACGCATCTCTTTTTGAGCTCTACCCGGTCGGTGCCCTGCACCCCGGCGATGGTGACGATGGCGTCCTCCAACAGTCCCAGGCTGTGCAGCGGGTGGGCGATGGAATCCCAGCGCCTCTTGGCCCTCTCCATCGAGCGCGCATCCAAAGGCGCAATCTCTGCCAGCCGCTCCTGCAGCTTGTGCTCCAACTCCATCTCGATTCCTTCTTTCTGTCAATCTAAAACTTGCTGTCGGCGTTGGCCGCGCCGGCTGCGATAGTCCGCGCATCGGGCCAAAAAGTTTGCGGCCATCTGCGGGTTGCTGTAAAAATAAAGGTGTGGGTATCCTCCCCAAAAGTTGCTGTCACAGACCACACAGTCCCAGTGCGATTTGCGCAGCGGCTTCTGGGCAATGCACCCATCGCCGGTGACCTCGCTGTCCCAGTAGTGGAACTCGTGGGCGGCCATCTGCTCCCCCGCTTTGCACAGCAGGTTGTCGCGTTTGGCCGTCAGCGTCACATAGCCAAACCGGCGCAGGCTGCCGGTGCGAAAGCTCTTGCCGGGAAGGAACCCGACCATCGGGTAGAGGTTGCCGTCCGCCCCTTCCAGTGCCTGCTGCAAATATTGAAATCCCCCGCACTCCGCAATGCACGGCAGTCCCTGCTGCAAAGCCGCACGGATCGCCGTCCGAAGGGAGCCGTTTTCACTCAGCTGCTTTGCGTACAGCTCGGGGTATCCGCCGCCCAGCAAAAGTCCATCCAGCTGTTCGGGCAGCTCGTCGGTCAGCGCAGAAAAGGGGACCAGTTGTGCCCCCAGCTGCTCGAGCAGCTCGAGGTTATCTGCATAGTAAAAGGAAAACGCCTTATCTCGGGCCACTCCAATGCGCAGCCCCTGCGCCACCTTTTGGGGGAGATGGAGCTGCTCTTCCGGCAGCTGCGGCGCTTTAAAGGCAATCTTGAGCAGCAAATCCAGGTCGATACTCTGTTCAGCCTGCGCGCCCAATCGTTGTAACCGCTCCTTTAGATCGGCAATCTCCTCGGCGGTAATCAACCCCAGATGCCGGCTCTCGAGCGAACAGTCGGGCATTTTGGGCAGATAGCCGCAGACCGCAACCGGGTAGCGGCTCTCGATGAGGGCCTTGATCTCCGGGTAAAGGCTGGGGCTAATCTGGTTTAAAAGGACCCCGCGAATGCCGCTGTTCGGTTCGTATTGCAGATAGCCGCCCAGTTGGGCCGCAATCGAGACCGACATCCCGCGGCAGTTGAGCACCAGCACCACCGGTGTCTGTGTGGCCTGCGCGAGTGCCCAGGAGGAGGCGAAGCTGGTGGAGGCGATGCCGTCGTAGTAGCCCATCACGCCCTCGATGAAGGCAAGATCCTTGCCGGCACTGCTTTTTTGCAGCAGATGCCGCACCGTCTTTTCGGGTGCGAAGAACAGATCCAGATTGCGCGACGGGATGCCCAGCACCTGCCGGTGGAACATCGGGTCGATGTAGTCCGGGCCGCACTTGTAGGAGGCGCAGGAAAGTCCCCGGTTTTTCAGCGCCTGCAGGATGGCGCAGGCCGCGGTCGTTTTGCCGCTGCCGCTTGCAGCGGCGGCGAGCATCAGGCGAGGCGTGTGCATTCGGGACCCTCCTTTGGCGCCAACAGGCCGATAAAGACGGGATTTTGTCCCATCATCAGGTGCATCTGGCGGGATTTGCCGATGGCTTTTGCGCGCGCAGCGCTCAGCTGGCAGACCGACAGCTCCATCCCTTCCAGCTCGCGGGCCGTCTGTAAGAGGCTGCTCACCGTCTCTAAGGTGATGGCCGTCACCACAATGCGGGCGCGCGGATTTTTTTTGAGGATCAGCCGGACGATGGCGTCCAGATTGCCCGACGAGCCCCCGATAAAGGCGGCGTCCGGCGCAGGCAGGTCCTCCATCGCTTCGGGGGCCATCCCCTCAACGACACAGACGTTGCGCAGTCCAAACTGCTCGATATTCTTTCTCAGCTGTGCGATGGCGGCGCTGTCCCGCTCGATGGCAAAGACGCGGCCGCCCCGGCACAGCAGCGCCGCCTCCACCGTCACCGAGCCGGTGCCCGCGCCCACGTCGTAGACGCAGGCGTCGGGGGCAAGGTGCAGCTGAGAGACGGCCACCGCGCGCACCTCCTGTTTGGTCATCGGGACCGGCTTGCCCTCGGTGCTGCGCAAAAAGAGCGCGTCCGCAAGGCCGATGGCCGGATAGGGCAGACTTGCCGACGCAGGGGCCTCCAGGAGCATCACCGCAAGCGAATCGAAGGAGTGTGCCGCCAGCTGCCGGGCGGTGCCGCGGGTAATCCGCTCATCCGGGTAGGAGAGCCGCTCCCCCACAGCCACCTGTGCGTCCTCCAATCCCTCGGCGCACAGCTTCTGGCAGACCTGTGCGGCCGTTTCGTTGGAGCCGGTCAGCACAAAAACTTTCCCGCTCCTGCGCAGCGCACTCGTCACCTTTCCTTCGCGGCCGTGCACGCTGACCACCGCCGCGTCGTCCCAGGAGGTCTGCAACTTTGCGCAGAAATATTGCAGGCTGCTGATGCCCGCCACCTGCTCTACGGCGACGTCTTTGAGCTGTTGCAGCGCGCCCGTCAGCTTTTTGGCGCCGCTAAAAAATCCGACGTCGCCCGACAGCAGCACCGAGATGACGCTTTGCTCCGGACAGCTTTCGGCAAGCTGCACAATCTCCTCGCTCTTGATCGAGGCAAACCGCTGTGCATCCGGCCTCGCAATTCCTTCGACCGCTTCGATCATCCGCTTTGCGCCGATCAGACAGTCGCTCTGCGCAATCAGGTTGTGCGCGCGCACCGTCAGCGTATCTGTGTTGCCCATTCCGATTCCAATTAAGTATACCTGCCGCATCCTGTCCGCCCTTTCCTGCAAATTGAGTTCTTACCGTGTCGATTGGCTGATTTTACAGCGGCACAGCCTTGCTTGGCCGCTGGTTTAGCCGATTTTGCCCTCGTCGATCAGGCGGGCAATGTCCTTTGCGTGGTAGGTAATCAGAATGTTGGCGCCTGCACGGAACACGCCGACTGCCACCTCACCGATAATCTTGTCGCGGTCTACCAGTCCAGCTTTTGCCGCCGACTCGATCATCGCATACTCTCCGCTGACGCTGTAGGCTGCCACCGGAAGGTTGGTGCGCTGCGCTGCCTGCCAGATGATGTCCATATAGGCCATCGCCGGTTTGACCATGACGATGTCTGCGCCCTCCTCGACGTCGCTGTCGATCTCCTTGAGGGCCTCTTTGCGGTTGTGTACATCCATCTGATAGGAACGGCGGTCACCGAAGGACGGAGCAGAACCTGCCGCATCGCGGAACGGACCATAGAAGGCCGAGGCATATTTTGCAGAGTAGGCCATGATCGGGATGTGGGTGAAGCCTTCCGCATCCAGTGCGCGGCGGATGGCCAGTACGCGGCCGTCCATCATATCGGAAGGCGCAACCATGTCGGCGCCTGCGCGCACATGGGAGAGGGCCACCTTGCACAGCAGTTCGAGGGTCTTGTCGTTGTTGACGGTGGTGCAGCAGTCCAGCACGCCGCAGTGTCCGTGGGAGGTATATTCGCACATGCACACGTCGGTGATGCAGTATACCTGTGGGAAGTTCTTTTTGATCTCCCGCAGTGCCTGCTGTACGACGCCGTTTTCATCCCATGCCGAGGAACCCAGCTCATCCTTGTGGGCGGGGATTCCAAACAGCAGGATCTTGTTTACGCCGGTCTTTACAAGCTGCTCCACCGCCTCGCATACCGTATCGGGGCTGTAGTGGTACTGTCCCGGCAGCGACGGAATCTCCTCGCGCACGCCGGTTTCTTCGCGGACAAACAGCGGGTAAATCAGTCCCCTTTTGGTGATGTGGGTTTCCCGCGCCAGTTCGCGCACCATCTCGTTGGTTCTCAAACGTCTTGGTCTGTGCAACATTTCCATACTGGTTAACCTCCATTTTTTATCTATTATATCTATTGTACCGCCTCTATAGGGCGGAAAGGCACATCTGTGGCCTTATTGTCGTCTTCTCTTTACAGCCGCAGCCGGTCTGCGTTTTGTACAATCAGTTCGCACAGGCTGTCGATGGTCGCCTTCTGCGAGACGATCACCTGCATCCCGGCTTCCCTTGCCGCCTGCGCGGTCTTTTCCCCGATGCAGGCAGCCAGCAGATGGTGCAGGTCGCACCCGTCCATCGCGCCGGCAAATCCCCGAACGGTCGATGCGCTGGTGAAGGTGACGCAGGAGACCTTGCCCTTTTCGATCAGCTTCTGCACCGCTGCACTGTTGTGGCAGGCATAGAGGGTGTCGTACAGCGCAACATCGGTAAATTCGATGCCGTGCTCCCGCAGCACCGCCGTCAGCTCGGGCGAACCGATCTTCGCCCGCGGCAGCAGGACGCGCTCGCCCGGCTGCATTTGAGCCGCCAGCGCCTCCCCCAGATCCCTTGCATAGTAGCTGTCGGGCATGAGGTCGGCAAAGATGCCGCGGCTTTCCAGCTCTCTGCGGGTACCGGGGCCGATGGCAGCGAACCGCAGCTTGGACAGCCCGCGCAGATCTACCCGGCGTTCCCGCAAGAAGTCAAAGAACACCCGCACGCCCTCGATACTGGTAAAGGCCACCCACTGGTAGCAATCCAGCTGGGACACAGCCTCTTCCAGGGCCGGATTGTCCCGATAGGGGGCAAGCTGGATGGCCGGCAGCTCGATTACCTCGGCGCCCAGCGCATACAGCTGGCTGGTCATGCGGGAAGCCAGCGTCTTTGGCCGGGTGACGACCACCCGCACCTTGTCCAGCGGACGGTTTTGGGTCCAGCTGAGTGTCTGCGAAAGGGTGCAGACCTTGCCGACGATGAGCACGGCCGGGGACTGGATGCCCGCTTCCCGCGCCTTTTGGGGCAGGTCCGCAACGGTGGCGACCACCCGGCGCTGGTTTGCGCTGGTGCCCTCCTGCAGGATGGCGGCGGGGGTGGCAGGGTCCATCCCCGCTTGCAGCAGTCCGCTGCAGGTCTGGTCCATCGTCGAGACACCCATCAAAAAGACCAGCGTCCCTTCCAGCGCGCACAGTGCGGGGAAGTTGATCTTCAGCTCCCCGCCCTTTTTGCTGTGGGCGGTGATGATGTGCACCGAAGAGCAATAGTCCCGGTGGGTAACCGGAATGCCGTTATAGGCGGGCACCGAGAGCGCCGAGGTGATGCCGGGCACCACCTCAAAGGGGACCTTGTGCGCCGAAAGCAGCTCCAGCTCCTCCCCGCCGCGGCCAAAGAGGAAGGGGTCCCCTCCCTTCAGGCGCACGACCCGTTTGCCCTGCTTTGCCTTTTCCAGCAGGATCTGATTGATCTGGTCCTGCGGAACCGGGTGATTGCCGGAGCGCTTGCCGACAAAGATGGCCTCTGCGCTGTCTGGAATCATCGCGAGCACCGCCGCCGAAACCAGGGCGTCATAGACGACAACCTCGGCCTGCTCGAGGACCTTCTTTCCCTTGAGGGTCATCAACCCCGGATCGGACGGCCCCGCGCCGACCAACCATACCTTACCCATTTCTTCCAACTTTACAGCAGCTCCCTTCCGGCTTCTCTGATCTTGTAGCGTCGTGTGTTGATCTATCGTTTTCGTATTGTCGTTTTCCCGCAGCTAGATTGTGGTCAGGGCTTTCCCCGAATGTTCCGCAAAGAAACGGGCTTTGAGCTCCTTTGCCAGAGCGACGCCGATCTGTTCGGCATCGTCCTGGGACAAAACGCTGCCCGAACGGCTGCCCGTAACATAGTCCTCCTCGCCTTCATCGCAGTATAGCCCGGTGAGCAGCAGCCGGTTGTCGGCATACTGCGCAAAGGCCGCGATGGGGGAGGAACAGCCTCCGTCCAGCTCCCGGACAAAGGCGCGCTCGGCAACTGCCTCAAAGCGGGCGGTCGCGTCGTCGGTTTCCATCAGCCAGCTGTAGTCCTCGCCGGCTCTTCCCTGCACCGCCAGGATGCCCTGACCGGCCGAGGGAATCATCTCCTCTAAGGTAAAGACGTGGTGGATGCGTCCCTGCAATCCCACCCGTTCCAGCCCCGAGCAGGCCAAAACCAATGCGCCGTATTCGCCGTTGTCCAGCTTTTGCAGCCGGGTGTGGATGTTGCCGCGGATGCCCTTGACCTGCACCCCGCACATCAGGCTTTGCAGCTGTAGGCGGCGGCGGTGGCCGGAGCAGCCAGCCGGCTGGGTCTTGTCCCACTCCTGCTGCCCCTGCGGCAGCACCAGGCAGTCAAAGGGGTTGCCGCGCTTGGCAAAGCAGAGGATCGGCAGATCGTCCGGGGTCTGCATCGGCATATCCTTCAGGCTGTGCACCGAGATGTCGATTCTCCGGTCGCGCAGCGCCTTGTCCAGTTCCTTGACAAACAGGCCTTTTCCGCCCACCTTGTCCAACGTCTTGTCCAATATTTTGTCGCCGGTGGTTTTCATCGTCACCAGCTCCAATTGCAGCTCGGGGTGATGGCGCTGGATGTCCTCCATCACGATCTTGGTCTGTGCGACCGCCAATGCGCTCTCCCTGCTGCCGACCCGCACAATCTTCTTTTGCATCTTACTACTCCCTCTCTCCATGCTGCCGGACCATCTCCCGCAGCCACGCCGCCGCGCGCTTTACCTTCCTGTGATCCGAACCGTCCGAACACAGCCCAAAGGTCAACCCATCTGCCTGCACCACCGCCGGGAAATAAAAGTCACAGTCCTCCCGGCAGTCGCACCGGTTGGACAGGATGCCCTTTCGGCGACATTCGGCCACGATCTGCGCGTTGATCTGCGGATCGTCGGTGGCGGCGAGGTTCATCTCTCCCGCACAGTCGCCGGGACGCCAGCAGCGCTGCTCCCAGCGAATCTTTTTTTGCTCCAACAGCTCCTGCAAGCTCTCGTCGAGCTTCGGAGCAATCACCAGAATCTGCGGCCCAAAGCAGAGCAGCGTGCGGATTCTGCGCGCTGCGATTTTGCCCGCGCCGAACACCCGCACCTGCCGGTCCCGCAGCGGGACAAACAGCGGAAAGTGCGGCAAATCGGCGCTCTGTGTTTGCGACGGCTGTCCTTGCGGCGGCGCAATCTTCCATTGCTCGCAAAGCATCCTTTGCAGCTGCGACAGGCTCATCGCGTCCTGCGCTTCGGGCGGGCGGCCGATCAGCAGGGTGAGAATCCCCGCTTCCCGCGCCGCAGCCAGCTTTTCGTCCTCTCCACCCACCTTGCCCGATTCCTTCGAGACAAGGCACCGGATATCCCACTGGCGGATCATCGCAAGGTTTAGCTCTTTGGAAAAGGGCCCCTGCATCGCGATCAGGTGGCCTGCGGGCACACCGAGGGCAAGGCAGCTCTCCACCACCTTGGCAAGCGGCAGCACCCGCGGGAATACCCGCTGTGCAAAGCCCTCCACCTCGGTGTAGGCGGCCAGTTCCTTGCTGCCGGTGGTCAACAGAATGTTGCCGGGGATGCAGTTGAGCTTTTCCACCGCCTCGTGTGTATCGGCCACCCGCAGGATTCCCTCCTCCTGGGTCTGGGAGGCCTCCCGCAGGCAGCGGTAGCAGGGCAGCTGCACCTGCTGGCAGGCAGCACGGATGTTTTGGGTGACCTGGGCGGCATAGGGGTGGGTGGCGTCCACCACAAAGTCAAACTTCCCCGCGCACAAAAACTGCTCCATCTCCCCCACATCCAGCCTGCCGGCATGGACGGTCAGATTTTGTCTCGGCTCGATGAGTGTCTGGCCGTAATCGGTGGCAACCGATACGACGGTGTCCACCCCGCAATCGGCCAGATATTCTGCCAGCTCGCGCCCCTCGGTCGTGCCGGCAAACAGCATCGCCCTATACATTTTTATAGCCCCGCGGGGTCACCAACCGGTCCCCGATGCGCTTGGTCTGCGAATTTCCCACAAAGACGGTGGTGAACATGTCCACCTGCGCATCCTGCAACTGCTCCAGGGTCATCACCTGCGCCCGCTGTCCCTCACGGCCGATGTTGCGCACATAGCCGCAGGGCGTTTCAGGGCTGCGGTATTTCAGAATCAATTGGCAGGCGCGCTTGAGGTAGTCCGCGCGCTTTTTGCTGGCTGGATTATAAAAGCACAGCACAAAATCGGCCTGCGCCGCAAGCTCGACGCGGGTCATAATCTTTTCCAGCGGGGTGAGCAGGTCGCTCAGGCTGATGACGGCAAAGTCGTGGATCAGCGGAGCTCCCAGCACAGCTGCGCCGCTCATCGCCGCAGTGATGCCCGGGATGACCTCGATCTCGATGGGTGGATACTGCTGGGCCAGCTCAAAGATCAGCCCCGCCATTCCGTAGACTCCCGCGTCGCCGCTGCAGACCATCGCCACCGTCTTGCCGGCAACCACCTGCTCGATGGCCATCCGGCAGCGGTCCACCTCCTGCTTCATCGCGGTGGTCAAAAAGGTCTTTTCGGGAAAACGGTCCCGAATCAGGTCGACGTAGACGGTGTACCCGGCGATGACGTCGCTCTGTTCCATCGCCGCCATCGCTGCCGGTGTGATCTGCGCGATCTCTCCCGGACCAATTCCCACAACATACAGCTTCATCCCTGGTTCCTTCTTTCTCTCTTGATTCTCGATATGCAATTTCCGTTGTATCTAAAAGGTGAATTCTATTTGCTGTTCCATCGCCGCAGCCACCGTGACGCCGTTTTGCGCCTGTTTGTGCAGCAGCAGCTCTCCGCCGCCCGCCGCCAGCACCGCTGCCCGTTCGCAGACATTGTCCACGCCGGTCACGCTCTGGACAAACGCCGAGGGGGAAAACTCCCCTTTGGCCTGTTGCAGCTGGTGTGCAGAAAAGGTGGCAAATGGCAGCTCATGTGCTCGGCAAAAGTCCAGCAGCCCCGCTTCCTTTGCTTTGAGGTCGATGGAAGCGACGCTCTTGACCATCTGGATAGAGAGGCCCGCTTGGGACAGCGCTTGCTGTACAAGCTGTTCGATTGCCTGCTGCGCGATGCCTTTGCGGCACCCGATTCCCAGATGCAGCCTCTTTGGCGGCAGCCAGAGGGTGTCCGGCCGGTTCGGGTCGGTTTTCTGCACCGCAGCGCGCAGCTGCCCGCTCTGGGATAGGGTGGTCACCCCTTCCGGCAGTTTTCCTCGAATCGGCCACTCGCTTGCAAGCAGCACCCGCTTTCCCGAAAGGATAGCCGCCGAGATCGCTTTGGCCTTGTCGCGGTCGGTGAGCACCAGATCATTTTGCCGCGCAAACACATCCACCGCAAACAGGTGGTGCAGGTCGGTCGCCGTGGTGACCACCGGCTGTGCGCCGAGCAATCCGGCAAAATATTCCGCCAGCTCGTTTGCCCGCCCGACATGTCCGGAGAGCAGCGAGATGCAAAACTTGCCCATCTCGTCGATTACGACCACCGCCGGGTCCCGCAGTTTGTCCGCCACAAAGGGCGCGATGGCCCGCACGGCAATGCCGCAGGCCCCGACAAAGATTAAACAGTCCCGCGCAGCAAACTGCTCGCCGGTCCACTGCTGCAAATCCTGCCCGCATCGGGCAAGGCCGGTCAGCGCGCCCCAATTCTCGGCATTTCGGGAGCGCACATAACCCTGCGCTATAAAGTCAGGCCCCAGCGCGCCCAACAGCTTTTGCGCGGTGCGCGCGCCGTTTTGGGTAAAGCAGATCAGCGCAAGCTCAGTTTTCATCGCCGCTGTCCTTTGCCTTGCGGAATTCGGTCGTAAAGGTCGGATCGTAGAGCTTGGAGCGGGAGTAGTTGCCCTGCAAAAAGTTTCCCACCAGGATCAGCGCCGTCTTGGTGATCTGGTTGTCCTTGGCTGTCTGCGCCAGCGTCGAGACGGTGCAGCGGCAGACCTTCTGGTCCGGCCAGCTGGCCTTGTAGACGATGGCCGCCGGCGTATCGGGGCGGTAACCGCCCGCCACCAGCCGCTCCTGCAAGCCCTCCAGCAGACCGGTGCTCAGGAAGATGACCATGGTGGACTGGTGTGCTGCCAGCTTTGCGATCTCCTCCTTTTGAGGAACCGGGGTGCGCCCGGCCATCCGGGTGATGATGACCGTCTGGGAAACATCCGGCAGGGTGTACTCGGCATTCAGGGCCGCAGCCGCCGCACAAAATGAGCTGACGCCCGGCACATATTCGTACTTGATGCCCAGCGCATCGAGTTGATCCATCTGCTCGCGGATCGCTCCATACAGGCAGGGGTCGCCGGTGTGCAGCCGCACGATCAGCGCCTGCTCGCGGTCAGCCTGCTGGATGACCTCCAGCACCTCCTCCAGCGTCATCTTGGCGCTGTTGTAGAGCCGGCAGTCCGGCCGCGTCTCCCGCAGCAGTTGTGGATTGACCAGCGAACCGGCATAGATCACCACATCCGCCTCGTGCAAAAGCCGCTGTCCGCGCACGGTGATCAGGTCCACCGCTCCGGAACCGGCTCCGACAAAATATACCATCCCAAATTCCTCCCTTTGTGCCGGCTATTCCTCCACAACAATCACCGAAAAATAGCTCGCATTCTCATCGACTTCCCGCATCGAGTGGAAGATCTCCTCCCCCTCCATGCCGCATTTCTGCACCATCATGGCCTTGTCCAACAAATCCTTTTGGCGCAGCAGATCTTTGACCTTTTTCATCGAGCGGCCGGTCTTCATCAAAACCTTCGGTCCGCTCCACTCCAGTCCTTCCTCCACCCCTTTGTAGGATGCCGGAATGATGTGCAGCGGCTGTGCGCCCTCTGCCAGACCGGTGTTGAGCTTTGCCGCAACCGCGCAGAACGACGGCACACCCGGCACCATCTCCACCGGATAGCCGTGCGCCATCACCCGCTTGTGGATATAAATATAGGTAGAGTAGATGGCAGGATCGCCCAGTGTCAAAAAGACGACCGTCTTGTCCTCGTCCAAAAACGCCTCGATGGTCTGGGCCGCCTGCTGATGGCTCTGCTCGAGCAGCTGTGGATCGCGGGTCATCGGCATGGCGATCTCGACGATCTGCTTCTGATCGAAGTTTTTCACCGCACCCCGCGCAATCTGTTTTGCGACGCCCTCGCCCTCGCCGGACTTTGGCACCGCCACGATGTCGCACTGCTCAATCAGGCGGACCGCCTTGAGCGTCATCAACTCCGGGTCTCCCGGTCCAACACCGATTCCGTACAACCTTCCTGCCATGTTATCTGTCCCCTTCCGATTGATATTCCTCGGTCAGCTGCTGCAAGATTTCCTCGCAGCCCTCCGTCTTGCCGAGCAGCCCGTGCACGTTGGAAAAGACGATGACGCCGGTTTTCAGCGTCTCGCCCGCCCTCGCACGCACATGCTCCTGTATCTTTTGCATCATGCTGTCCATCACCGCCTGCCGAATCCCTTCTTGGTCCAGCAGGTGGATGGCTTCGTCGGTGGTCGCACTCTCCATCAGGGCCTGCAGCGTCTCCCGCTTTGCCCCGCACAAAGCGGCGTGCGCGGTAAACACCTCCAGGCGCCCATCGGCATAGCGGGAATGGGTGTTCATAATGCCCGCCGCCAACTTGCTGAATTTTCCGATGTGCCCCACCAACAGTGCCTGTGAAAAGCCCTCCTGCACGCACATGTCCAGCGTGTCGCCGACAAAGTTAGAGCACTTGACGGCGTATGGCGCCAGATGGTGCAGCGCCTCCAGCGGTCCGCTGTCTAAAAAGGCCTGTCCATAGTTGCCGGGGGTGATGAGTGCGCTGGCATGGCCGGCCTTGCGCTGGATGCTCAATTCCAGCCTGATCGAATCGGTCAATGCCTTCTCGCTCATCGGCTCCACAATGCCGCTGGTGCCCAGCACCGAGATGCCCCCCTCGATGCCCAGCCGCGGGTTGAAGGTTTTCTTGGCCACCTCCTCACCCGCCGGGATGCTGACGGTGGCGACAAGGCCGACGCTCTCCCACTCCGGGTGTTGCTGTCGCACCTCTTCGATCTCGTTGCGGATCATCTGGCGGGGCACCCGATTGATGGCCGCCTCACCGACCGGCATTTGAAGGCCCGGTTTGGTCACCACCCCGACGCCCTTTCCGCCGCGGATGGCGATGCCCGGCTCCTTGGATACCTCCAGTTTTACAAAGACCTCGATGCCGTCGGTGGCATCCGGGTCATCGCCGCTGTCCTTGCAGACGCTGGCCTGGGCAAAGTGGTCTCCGGTCTGCGCCGAATGCACCGGGATGTGCAGTTGCAGTCCCTTTGGCACAGTCAACGTCACCGTCTGCGGGCAGACCTCGCCAAACAGCAGCCTTGCCGCTGCCTGTGCTGCCGCCGCCGCACAGGTTCCTGTTGTATAGCCGCGGCGCAGCTTTTGCTGCCCCACATAGACATAGGCGTCCTGCTGTTCGATCCATTCCGGTTTTTCCTGTGCCAATTCTTCTCTCTGCCTTTCTGTTTGTCCGGCTCTTTTTGTAGGTCGCCAGGCTTTTTAATCCGCTGGGAGAAAACCTTTTCCCCCAGCATTGCAGCTTTTATTGTATCGAATTGCGCTGGGGATGTCAACCGCCAATCGAGCGGTTTTGCGCTTATCCGAGTCCCTGGATCATCGCGCGCAGCTGGTTGCTGTCCTCTACCGAAAGGTTCCACTGGCTGCCCGCGCTGTCTTCGACAATGATCTCATTTTCCTTTTCAAAGTTAATCCACAGGTAAAAGACGCTGTCCTCCTGCTGTTCGTTTGTGAAGTCTGCCACATAGTCGTATTCACGGCCGTCAAACGGCTGCATAAACTGCTCATTTTTGTGGGTGAGCAGGCTGTAGACCTTGTTGGCGAGCATCTCGTCGCTGCTGCTCCAGGCAGCTTCCTCCTGCCCGCGCGCGGTGATCGAAACCGAGTGCATATCGACCGCGTCGCTCTGCTCCACCGCAATTCCATCCGGCTGCTCTTCCTCAACCGGCTCCTCCTGCTGCCAGATGCCCGCAGCCGGAACCTCCTTTGCAGTGTTTGCGGAAGGCGCTCTGCGCCAGGAGTTGCAGCCGGCAAGCAAAACCGCGAGCAGCAAGGCACTCAGCAGTGCACGTTTCATCCAATCTCCCTCTTTCTCCCCCTGTGCTAGTGGGCGCACAGGTAATCGAACACCGCATCCGCAATCAGCATATTTCCCAGTTCCGATAGGTGTGATCCGGTGGTAAACAACTGGATGGGGTATTCGGCCTGCCGGTTATATTCCATCACCTTGCGCATCGGCGTCTTGACATCCACCAGTCCCACGTCAAATTCGCCGCAGATCTGGGCCAGGATATCGTCGGCCTGGTCCAATGCCAACATCTTCTGGTGGCTGCGGTGGGCGGAGGTGGTGAGGGCGACGACCCGAATCTGGTCCTGCCGGCACCACTCCAGCAGACAGCGCACCCCCTTAGCAAAGCGCTCGGGCTCCCAATTCTTTGCGTCGTTCTGCCCGATCCAAAGGATCATCAGGGTGGGCTTGAGCGGCAGCACGTCGCGCGCATAGCGCTCCAACAGGTGCCGGATGGTATCCCCTCCGACACCGCAATTATAAAAGGTAAACTCCAGCTCCGGGAAGTGGATGAGCAGGCGCTTTGTCAAAATGTTGACATAGCTGCCGGAATAATCCAACTGGTAGCGGCGCGCTGGAATTGCAGACTCGTTTAAATCGGTGCGCCAGGTCAGGCTGTCGCCAAAAAAGACGATGCGCTCCCCGGGAGCGATGAGCATATCAATTCCCCCAAATCGAATGTTTTTCTTTTTATTGTACCACACTTTCCCCCATTCCGACAGACCCTTTTTCCGCTTTCTTGCAGATGGGCACAAAAAGGCCCTCCTTTTTAAAAAAAGGAGGGCGAGCGGTGTGCGCCAAAAGAGCCAGTCAACGGCCTTTTTGTTTTTATGATGATCTATTATTATGTCCTGCAAAGGCCCGTCAAAAAACTTTAGCCGGCGGACTTTGCCGTGCAGTTTCTGTGTCCTCTCCGGGCGCCCACATCGCAAAACTTCCCTGCGCTTACGCCGCCACCGACACGATGGAGATATTTTCTACCGGCACCTGGGTTTGATCCAGCACAATGTCGCGAATCTGCACGACATCTGCCTCCTGCAGCTCCGGGGCCTGCACAATGACGTCCACCTTCTCGTTGGAGCAGTAGACCATGCACTCCTGGAAGCCTTTGGCCTTGATGAGATTCTCGATCTTGCCCTCCGTCTCGATCGACTGGGCCATCGCGCTCGCTTGGGCAGTCAGCTCATCCTTCTGTGCCTCGTCGAGGCTTACATCGGAGAGCATCACCTGCAGGGCCTCCTGTGCCTCATCGCGGGTCTTGGTGCGGGTGAGCCTTGCCTGGGAGAAGTATTCCGAGTCTCCCTGTACCGCAGTTTCTTGGGTTTGCTCTACATCCTTGGTGTCAACAAACTGTGCGTCGCCGTAGTTTTCCTGCTCGCCCTCCTCGGCGGCAAGTTCCTGGGTGGCGTTTGCCGTGACCAAATCCAGATCCTCCCCGGCAAACTGATAGTTTAGATAGACTGCCACCCCCAGTGCAACCACCAGCGATGCCAAAACCAGCTGTTTTTTTCCTACGATCATGTTCATATTCTTCCCTCCTGTAAGATCTGTAACAAACTTTATCCCAAACGGCCAGGGCAGACACAAACCTGTGTGCTGCGAAGCCCTAAAACCGTTGTCACCGCTTCGGTCACCTGTTGGCGGACGCTCACGCTGTCCGCTCCTTGGCACACCACAATCACTCCATTGATCTGCGGCTGTACCGTCTTTTCCACCACTGGTTGCTGCTCTCCCTGCGCGCCCTCGATCAGCACCAGGCGGCTCTCGCTCTCGCTGCTTCCATCCTGCTGCGCCCCTTCCCGGCGCTGGCTATCTTCGGTGGCATAGACGCTGCACGCGCTCTCCTTGAGTGTCACCATCACGCTGCACCGTCCCACCCCGTCGATCTGCCCCACAATCTCCTCCAGCCGCTGTTCCAGCGACTGCTCTGGGGCCGCCTGTTCCTGCTGTTGCGGCTGTGCGGGGGTCTCCTCCTGAGCCGGGGTGTCGAGCAGCTCCGACAAAAGGATCAACCCCATCCCCAAAAAGCCGATCACCAGCAGCAGGCTCACGCGGCTTTTTTTGCCGCGCAGCTGCTTTGTCCATTGCGCCAGCTTTTGGGATAGTCCCTCGAACATCCGGTCAAGATCCTCCTTCATCGCTCTCCGTCCTTTCGTATTCTATCTCAAGAGAAAGTCCTTCCGACTGCAAATTTTCCCGCAGCCATTCTTCCCAATTCCTGTCCTGTTGTGAAAGCGTCAGCCGGAGAACGAACTGCACATCCTCCCCCTGCTGCATCATATCTATGCGGATTTGGACAGGGGTTATGCCTTGCTGGCGCAAAAAAAGCGCCACCTCCTGTTCCATCTGCCCCTGCACCGCCTCAAATCCGGCCTGCCGGCTCTGCTGCAAAGCCTCCTGAGAAATCTGCTCGGCCTCACTTGCCGCTTCCCCCTGCTCCCAATCAGAAAAGTCCAGCTCGATCTTTCCCAACGGCAGCAGCACGCTGCACAAAAAGAAGGCCGCCACACACACCCGCAGCATCCTGCCAAGCCCGGACTCCGGGGCAAGCATCTGACAGATGCCCGCAGCAGCTGCCGCAAAGCACAGACTTGCGCCCCACTCCTGCACCACTTCCAGCACTGCAATCGCCTCCCTTCGCTGCAACCCCTCACGCCGTCATCGCCATCATCAGCGCCGTCGATACCAGCACCAGCAGCGAAAAACAGGCGATCAGCGCCAACAAGATGGCAAATCCCTGCGCAATCGAGCTGAGCAGTTTGCCGATCTCCCCCGCGCCCAACATCTCGCTGACCCAGCTGCCGGCGCGAAGCGAAAGATACCACATTCCCACCCGCAGCAGCACCGGCAGAAAGGTCAGCACCGCAACCAGGATGCCAAAGGACCCGACGGCGCCTTTGAGCAGCTGCACACAGCTCTTTGCCGCCCCCAGCGCATCCGAGATGGTCCCGCCGATGACCGGAATCATGCTGCCGGCCAAAAACTTTCCCGCCTTGAGCAGCATGGTGTCCCCTGAACTGCCGATCACCGTCTGCAAAGAGAGCAGCCCCACAAAGAGGGTCGTCAGGATTCCAAGTCCCCAGCAGGCCGCCGACTTGATCGCCCCGGTCACCTTGTCCAGCTGCAGGTCCGGCGCCATCGCCGACACCGCACACAGCCCAAAATAAAGGGAGAGCAGCGGCAGCAGAGTGCGCACGGCCAGTTCTCCGGTCAGCTGTGCGGCAAAAAACAGCAGCAGGTTGTAGACCCCAGCCGAGGCTGGATGCCCTCCCGCAATCATCATCCCGCTCATCACCGGCGTGAAGGAGAGGACAAACAGCGCACATTCCCGCAGCGATTGGGCAGTCTGTTCGATGCAGGCAAAGACCGGCTCCCCCAGAAAGCTGAGCGCACAGCCCGCCGCCACCACGACAAACACCTTTTGCAGCCGGTTGCTCACCGCACTTTGGCGCACCGCCCCCAATACAGCGCACAGCAGCGCCACCCCGATCAGCCGTCCCACCGCCTCCAGCGGGCCGTCCATCTGGCTCTTTGCCGCTGCAACAATCTGTTCGAACAGCTCCTGCGGGCTCATCGAGAGCAACTCTCCCAGCCCGCCGCCAAATTCCTCCATCGTCTGCTGCGCCTGTTTTGGCACCGACGGCTGCAGCTGTTCGGTAATGCTGTCCAATTGATCGGTCAAAAAGGAATCCAGCTGGCCCGAATCCGCACAGGCGCTTGTCCCCAGCAAAAAAAGTACGACGATGCAGCAGATCGACCGCCAACACCACATCCGAGGTAAGGGTTTCATCTTGTTCATCCTTTTTTTTAACGCTACGTCCATCTCAAAACAACCTCTATGTCTGTCTTATGCCATGCCCACAAAGGACAGCGCCGTGTCCAACAGCTTTGCAAACAGCGGCATGGCCAGCAACAGCATGGCCACCTTTCCCGCCGTCTCCAGCCGCGCCGCGATCGCGCTCTCCCCGACGTCGCGGCAGGTATCGCAGGCGGCCTGGGTCACAAGGCAGATGCCCAGCGATTTGAGCAGCACCTCTCCCGCCTGCCCGTCCATCTGCATCGCAAGCCTTGCAAAATTTTTGAGCTGATCGAGCACCGGTGCAAGCTCCCCGATCAGCCACAGCAGCACGCCGATGCCACAGAGCATCGAGAGGGCAAGCGCAATCTCCGGCCGGTACTGCCGTAGCAGCACGCACAGCGCCGCCGCACACAGACATAGTCCTATCACTGCTTGCAGCGACATTCCCTCTCCCCCTTCACAGCCCGAATACCGTCTTGACCGTGTCGAACAGGGTGCGAATCTGTTCTATCATCATCATCAACACCACAATCAGCCCCGCCAGGGTGGTCATGGTGGCCTGCTCTTCCCGTCCCGATCGAATCAAGACCTGGTTTAACACCGAGACAATGATGCCGATCGCAGCAATTTTAAAGATCAAATCGACGTCCATCTTTTTTCTCCTCCTTTTTCGCGCAGCCACTTTACAGCACGATGCACAGCGCCAACCCGACCAGCGGCCCGAGCGAGGTATACAGCTTGTTTTCCCGTTCGGCAAGCTGGGCGGCCTGACTGGCGGCTTCCTCCAGTTGGGCGCGCAGCTGGGCAATCTCCTCGAGCTGCGCCTGCAACTCATAGGCGCCCAAAATTCCCGAAAGGCGGCAAAGGATCTCGCGGTCCCCCGGCAGCAGATCCCCGCCGCAGCTCTTGACCGCCTGCTGCCACCCCTGCGGGAATTTTCCCCCGTCCAGCGCAAACTGCCGCAGACAGGGCAGCTGGGCAAAGGGCTGCTGGCGGCAAAAGAGGGCGATCAGCTCCCCGGCCGGCTGCATCTGAAAGCGCAGCCGCGCACTCAGCTCCCCCAAAAAGGAGCGGGCCAACAGCAGCTCCTTTCTCCTCCTTTTTGAGCGCCCTGCAAGATAGAACCCCGCCGCAGAACAACCCACCAGCAAAATCCCGCGCCCTAAAAGGCCAACGACAACCGCACTCATGCAATCCGCCCCTTTCTCCCAAAGCCCTATCGGCTCTCGTTTTGATGTCGCAATTTTCCTGTTTTATTGACAACTCCGCCGGACGTTTCTACCAGTTTGCTTCCCCCTTGCCGTCAACCCATCCATCTGTTTTGCTCTTTTCCCCCTCATCTGCACACCCGTCCTGCATCTGCTGCACCGGACAGATCTGCCGGATCACACCCGGCTGTGCACTGCCCGCCAGCAGCGCCACCTTCTCAAAGGCCCGCTCCCGCGCCAGCAGCTGAAACTGCGGCCGGCGCCTCAGCTCTGCCAGGCTTCCCGCGTGGATGGAGCAGAGAAAATGCACACCGCAGTTGACCGCTTGCAGCAGTTCCTGTGCCTGGGACAGCGAACCCAGCTCATCGCAGACCACCAATTGCGGCGACAGGGTGCGCACCGCCTGCAAGATACCCTGTGCTTTGGGGTATCCCCGCAGCACATCCAGACACCCTGCCTGTCGCTGCAAGCGCTCGTCCACCATCTCTTCCCGCTCGTCCACCACCGTCACCCGCCACCTTTTCGAGGCGTGCAGCGCCATCGCACGCAGCAGGGTGGTTTTTCCGCTGCCCGGTTCCCCCGCAATCAGGACCGAGCACAGCCCCTGCGCGAACAGCTCCCCGCAAAGCTGGTTTGCCTGTCCTTCCCAGTCGAGGCTGCGCGCCAGGCGAATGTTCATCGAATCCAGCTCCCGCATGGAGACTACCTTGCCGTCCCGCAGCACCGCCGTCCCGCCAAGGCCAATCCGGTGTCCACCGGAAACAGTGACAAATCCTTCCACCACCTGCGGCAGGACGGTGTGCACCGAATAGTCGCACAGCGCCGCGAAACTTTTTGCAATCTGCTCGCGGGTCACCTTCTGTGCCCCCGAAACCAGCTGGCCGAGGGACAACAACCTGTCCGGGAATACCAGCCACACCTGCCGCCCCTCCTGCAAGCGAATCTCCTGCAAGCTCTCCCAGCAGGCATCGGGCAGCCTGCCAAGTGGCTCTCCAACCGCTGGGTCCAGCTTTTGCAGCAGCTCTTCCAGGCCGGCAATCGCATTACAGCCTGTCATCCTTGTCCTCCCCTTCCATCTGTTCAGATACCTCATTCTATGTCGCTGCCCCATCTGCTAGAACTGCCGAGGGACAAATTTGTACCGCGCGTCCTGGTTAAGTTGCCGGTCCTTTTCTCAAAAAGGCAAAAAAAGAGCAGACGCACCTTGTGCATCTGCTCTTTTGGGGTACTCTCTTATTTTTGATATACAATCCGGCCGTCTACAATGGTCATCTGGGTATTCATCTCGTCGTCAAATACGGCAAAATCTGCACAGCAGCCGGGCCGCAGCGATCCGATGCGGTCCTGCATCCCCATCGCCCGCGCCGGGTTGAGGGTCGCCGCATTGACAATCTCCCAAAGCGGCTTGTTTGTGTGGCGGTGCACATTGGCGATGGCGCGGTTTAGCGTCAGGATGCTGCCCGCAAGGGTGCCATCCTTGAGGCGCGCGCTGGTTTGGTCCACCACAACCTCCAGCTCCCCGAGGGTGTATTCCCCAGCCGGCATGCCGCCCGCGCGCATACAGTCGGTGATGAGGATGAAGCGGTCGCGGCTCTTGGTGTCCATCACAAACTGGAACATCGCCGGATGGACATGGATGGTGTCGCAGATCATCTCGGTGTAGACGTCCGCGTGCAGCGCCGCTGTCACAACGCCCGGTTTGCGGTGGTGCATCGGGCTCATGGCGTTGAAGAGGTGGGTGATCTGGGTGGCGCCGTTTTCAATTGCCTCGATTGCCTGCTCATAGGTGGCGGCTGTGTGGCCGATGGCGACGCGCACCGGCGTCTCGGAGGTGACCTTGCGGATAAACTCCATGCCGCCCTCCTTTTCCGGGGCCACCGTCATCAGGCGGATGATGTCGCTGTACTCCCGGACAAAGTCAAAATCAAATCCCGCGATATAGCTTTCCTCATGTGCCCCTTTGTAAGCCGGGCTGATAAAGGGGCCCTCCATGTTGATGCCCTCGATGACCGCAGCGTCCCAGCCTTCCCCGGAACGGCCCGCAACCGATCGCACCACATCAAACGCTTCTCCGGTGCGCTGCAGCGGCAGGGTGACCGAGGTGGGCAAAAAACGGGTCACGCCGTTGCGGACAATGGTCGACGCAATGGTGTGCAGCGCCTCGACGGTGCCGTCCATCGTGTCGCACCCTCCCGAGCCGTGGATATGCACATCGAACAGGCCGGGGGTCACCAGCGCCCCGCCGACTTCAATCTTCTCGGTGCCCGCAGGCAGCTGATCCTGTGGCACAATCCCCACAATTTTTTCCTCAAACAGTATCGCTTTTCCCGTCTCGATCCTGTCGTGCAGAACCAATCGTCCGCCGCAAATCGCTTTCATATCTCAACGCCCCTTTCTCAATCTTGCTGTTGTTCTTCCGGGCTCTCTTTTGGCACCACCGGCGGCAGTGCGCTGACGCGGCCGTGATTTTTTGCAATCAGAAATTTGATCTTGATTCCCTGATCCATAAACATCTGTTCGTGCTCGGTGACAATGTTTTGGTCAAAGCCGCTGTTTGCCAGATCGTAGGTGAGATATTCCTGGGTGAAACCGCACATTGCAAAGTAATCCAGTGATTCTGCGAACAGCTCGTCGTCGTCCGTCTTAAACCAGATCTCTCCGCCGTCCTTTAAAAACTCCTGGTAGAAAAACAGCTGCCGCGGATAGGTCAGCCGCTTTTTCTTGTGCTTCTTCTTGGGCCAGGGATTGCAGAAGTTGATGTAGATGCGGTCGACCGAATCGTCGCTGTTCAACACCTGCAAAATGCGCTCGATGTCATAGGCAAAGATGCGCACATTGTCCACCTCTCGGCCGGCCTGCTCATAAGCCCGCTCAATGTTGCGTTTGGTAAGCCCCAAAATGTCACTTTTGATGTCCACCGCCAAAAAGTTTATCTGCGGGTTTTGCAGCGCCTTCTGAGCCATAAAACCTCCCTTGCCGCATCCCAACTCCAGGTGCAGGGGCTGCTGCTTTGCAAACATCTCGTGCCAGTGGCCGATGTGCGCCTCCGGGTCGTCAATGCAAAATGGGCAGGCCGCAAGCTCGGGGCGGGCCCAGGGTTTTCTTCGGATTCTCATGACAGTTCCTCCCATATTTTTTTCGAAAACTATCATAGCACAAAACTGCCTTTAAGACAAGCGCTATCCCCTTTTTCACAGCAAAAACCGCCTTTGTTTTTGCTATATATAAATAGGAAGAAAAGGTCGCAAAATGCCCTTTCACTCCTGCCGCTTATGGGCCAAAGAGGACACAAAAAAAGGACCTCCTGAGGAGGTCCTTTTTTCATACGCAATTTTTATTTTGCAGCTTTCTTCTCTTTTTTGAGCATCATATCCAGCACGATCTGATCCAGTGTAACCGAACCCTGGTTGCCCAGCTGTGCAAAGTTGCTGATGGTCTTTTCTACATCGTCCTCGACGATACCGTCGGTGGAGAGGACGCGGATGCCGCGCATCGCCATCAACGCTGCCTGCATCGCTGCGTTGGTGCAGGTGGCAATCTTCAGCGCACAGTCCGCCTTTGCTCCGTCGCAGAGCATACCGGTGACGTCGCCGATCATGTTGAATACGCAGTTTTCAACCTCTTTGAGGCCGCCGCCCAACAGGTATGCAATGCCGCAGGCGGAACCGACTCCAGCGACCGTTGCACCGCAGAAGGCGGACAGGCGGCCAAACTGGGACTTGATATAGATGCCCATCAGGTTGCTCAGGGTGGCGGCGCGCATCATCTTTTCATCCGATACGCCCAGCTTTTTGGCCACTGCTACAACCGGCATGGTGCAGGCAATTCCCTGGTTGCCCGAACCGGAGTTGGAGACAACCGGAACGTCAGCGCCCGCCATACGGGCATCCGCGCCCGCAGAAGCCATCTGCATCGCATAGGTGGTCAGCGAATCGCCGCGATATCCCTTTTCCATATCCTCCAGGATGCCGCGTCCGATGCACAGGCCATACGGATTGCGCATGCCCTCTTCGCTGATCGCGGAGTTGACATCGACGCTCAGGCGCACCTTATCCAGCATCGACAGGTCGACGGTGGTGGCATATTCAAAGATCTTGGCAACCGAAAGGATTTCCTTGATCTCTGCGTCGGAGTATCCGCCGTCTGCATTTCCCTGCTCGCTGCGCTTATCGAGAACAGCCTTTCCGTTTTCCTCAATGTAGATAATGTTGGTATGTACATTTGCGATGATCGCCTTGGCGGTGTTGTGCTCGCCTTTGACCTCCACCTCGATGTACAGCTTTTCGGGAACCTTCGCAAGCTCCACCTTTACGGCCTTTGCATCGACCAGTGCGCACGCTTTGTCCAGCTGCTCGGTGGTAATTCCGTTGATGACCTGCAACTGCTTTTGCGGATCTGCAACGATGGCGCCGATGGCGACAGCGTACTCGATGCCGACCAGAGAGGTTCCCGGGATTCCCGCGGAATAGGCGTTTTTGATGATGTTGCCGCTGGCGAGGGTGTGGATGGATTTTACCTCCTCACCCAGATGGGCAGCTGCTGCGGCAGCGGTCAGCGCCAGTGCCCCTGGCTCTGTACAGCCGGTCGCCAAAACCAGGCCATCGTTCAAAATAGAAGTGATTGCCTCATAATTCATATGCTTTCATTCCCTTTCTTCTTTTCTCATTCCCCTGTTTGAAGGGCCCGTTTGTCATTTTCCGATGACCTTGCACCATCTTGCGGTCAAAACGTCCCTCAAAATTCTGATCCGCATTTTCGCACAGACATCACAATCGAAAAATAATCTATCACCATTATACCTTTTTTTGTGGGAATTTTCAATCACTTCCGTCCCATCCAGCAGAAAATTTGCCCTTTTTGACGAAAAGATACCTAAATATTCCTATTTATGCCCAAAATTGGGTCAGGAAAGTAGCATTCTGTCGTTGTTTAGCTCCCCTCCTGCCTTTTGGAAGCATTCCAGCAGCTGCGACACCGTCATTCTGCTGCGCTCTTCTCCTCCCAGATCCAGTCGAATATTGCCCTCGTCCATCATCAGCGTCCGCGTTCCCATCGTGAGGGCAAGCTGGATGTTGTGGGTAATCATTAAGGTCGTGATCTTGTGCTTTTTGACAATCGAATCGGTGATCCGCAGCACCTTGTCGGCGGTGGCCGGGTCCAGCGCAGCGGTGTGTTCGTCGAGCAGCAGCAGCTTTGGCGGCGTCATGGTGCACATCAAGAGCGAAACCGCCTGCCGTTGTCCGCCCGAAAGCAAACCCACCGGCGTCTTCATCCGGTCCTCCAGCCCCAATCCCAGCGCTGCAAGCTGTTCGCGGAAGAAGGTGCGCTCCGCCTTCGGGATGCCCACCGTAAAGTGCCCCTTGTTGGCGCGCAGGTAGGAGAGCGCAAGATTTTCCTCAATGGTCATCGAGGGCGCCGTGCCGCGCATCGGGTCCTGAAAGATCCGCCCAATCAGGCGCGCGCGGCGGTGTTCCGGCAGATAGGTGATCTCCTTGCCGGCCAGGACAATCTGTCCGTTATCCGGCAGGATGCTGCCCGCAATCAGGTTAAAGAGGGTCGACTTGCCCGCGCCGTTGGAGCCGATGATGGTGATGAATTCCCCATCCGAAACCGAAAGGGAAAGATTTCGGATGGCCGCTCGCTCGTTGACAGTGCCGGGATAGAAGGTCTTGTTGAGGTTTTGAATTTCAAGCATCAGCGCGCACCCGCCTTTCTCTGCTTTCTGCTCCTGTATGCCTGCTGCAAGGCCGGCATCGACATCGCTGCCGCCACGATGATCGCGGTAATCAGCTTTAAGCTGGAAGAGGAGAAGTTCCACTCAAGGGCCTGCGCGATGATTAAGCGGTAGAGGATGGAGCCGGCGATGGCTGCAATGGCGCCGAACAGGATGGTTGCCCGCCGGAAAAACAGTCCCAGCACAATCTCGCCGATAATCAGCGAGGCCAAACCGATGACCACCATGCCGATTCCCATGCGCACCTCTGCGTAGCAGTTGTAGTGGGCAATCAGCGCTCCCGACAGGGAAACGCAGGCGTTGGCAATGCTCAGTCCCACCATCTTCATGCGGTCCGCGTCGATCGAAGAGGACCGCACCATCGCCTCATTGTCTCCGGTTGCCCGCACGGCAAGGCCGGAAGGGGTGTGCAAAAAGAGCACCAGCGCTGCCGCCACCAGCACCGCCGCTCCTCCGGAGAGCAGCATGCCGGGCAGATGGTTGTAGATGCTCTCCGATTGGGTGAGCGGAAGATTGGCCTTGTTGTCCATCACGATGAGGTTGATCGAATACAGCGCCGTCATGGTGATGATGCCCGCCAGTATCGGCTGAATCTTCATCTTGGTTTGCAGTAGGGCAGTCACCAGTCCGGCCACTCCGCCGGCTGCACCGGCCAACACAATTCCCAAGACCGGATGTCCGCTCAAGGTCATCACCACCGCAACGGCCGCGCCCAGTGTAAAGCTGCCGTCCACCGTCAGGTCCGGGATATTGAGGATGCGGTAGGAGACAAACAGCCCCAGCACCATCAGCGAATAGATCAATCCCAACTCAATGGCAGACAGGAAGGAATAAAAACTCATCATCTTCCCTCTCCCCCTTTTTTTTAAAATACAATCAACACAATCTAGTCGGATCATGCGCTGATCCGAAGCGCCCTATATAAATAGGAAGAAAACCTGCCGCTATTTGAGCAGATTGTCGTTGTCGAAGTAGTCGATGCGCATTGCGCGGCGCACATCGTCGAGGGTGCCCTGCGCCTTGTTGTAGGCGACGCGGCTGCCTTCTTTGAGGATCTCCATCACCTCGGGCAGCTTTTTCTCCCAAGACTTTCTTCTCTCGCGGATCGGCTGCAGCTCGGCCTGCATCACCTTGTTTAAAAAGCGCTTGACCTTGACATCTCCCAGACCACCGCGGCGGTAATGGTCCTTCAGTTCCTCCAAACTGCTGTACTCCGGCAAAAATTCTGCAAAATATTCCGGCTTGCAGAAGGCGTCCAGATAGATAAAGACCGGGTTGCCCTCGACCTTGCCGGGGTCGCTGACCTTCAGGTGGTTGGGGTCTGTGTACATCGACAGGATTTTTTGTTCGATCTGCTCCGGTTCGTCCGAAAGGTAGATGCAGTTGCCCAGCGATTTGCTCATCTTGGCCCCGCCATCCAGCCCCGGCAGGCGCAGACAGGATTGATTCTCCGGCAGAACAATTTTCGGTTCCACCAGCGTCTCACCGTAGACGCTGTTAAACTTGTGCACGATCTCGCGGCACTGCTCCAGCATCGGCTCCTGATCCTCGCCGGCCGGCACCGCGGTGGCGCGGAAAGCGGTGATGTCGGCTGCCTGGCTGATGGGGTAACAGAAGAAACCAACCGGTATGCTCGCTTCAAAGTTGCGCTGCTGAATCTCCGCCTTGACGGTGGGATTGCGCTGCACCCTGGCAACGGTGACCAGATTCATATAATAAAAGCTCAGTTCGGTCAGCTGCGGCACCATCGACTGGATGAAGATGGTGGATTTGTCCGGGTCGAGCCCGCAGGCCAGATAGTCCAGCGCCACCTGCAGGATGTTCTGGCGCACCTTTTGGGGGTGTTCTGCATTGTCGGTGAGCGCCTGTGCATCGGCAATCATAATGTAAATCTCGTCGTAGTTGCCCTCATTTTGCAGTTTGACGCGCTCCTTAAGCGACCCTACATAGTGTCCGATGTGAAGATGTCCTGTCGGGCGGTCTCCTGTCAAAATAATTTGCTGCATATCGTTTCGTCTCCTTGTGTAAGCTAAATGTATGGCAAAAGCCTGCTTGGTCCCTTACTCCTCCTTGGAGAGCATGGTGGCCTTTTCGGCAATTTCCTGCGGAATTTCGACACCGATCTGTTGTGCGGTGTCGGGGTTAATGTAGGTGCCAAACTCGCTGAGGGTTTCCACCGGCAGCTGGCTGATCGGGGTGCCGGTCAAAATCTTATCTGCCATCTCGGCTGTCTGTGCACCCAGTTTCGTATAGTCGATGCCGACCGTTGCAAAGCCGCCGTCCAGCACCATCGAATCTGCTCCGGTGTAGATTGGAACCTGGAAATCAATCCCGACCTGTGCGAGCACCGGCATTGCCTGGGCAATGGTGTTGTCGATCGGCACATAGATGGCGTCGGTTTCCTGCGCAAGGGTCTGCGCCGCCTGCTGCAGCTCCGAAGTCTCGCTGATGGTCATCAGCTGCGTCTGGTATCCCATTTCCTCGGCCAGTTTCATCGCTTCCTCTACCGTTACCTGGGAGTTGATCTCCGAGCTTGTGTACAGAAAACCGATCTTTTCCACATCCGGGGTGAGCTGCTGGCAGAGGTTGAGCACCTGATCTACCGGAATTGCATCCGATGTGCCGGTGACGTTGCCGTCTGGATGTTCAGGATCGGTGAGCAGCTTTGCCTGTACCGGATCGGTGACCGCCGAAAAGAGCACCGGGATGTCGCTGGTGGTGGCTGCTGCGGTCTGGGCGGTCTGGGTGGCGATGGCCACAATCAGGTCCACATCGTCCCCCACAAATTTTTTGCAGATGGTGCTCAGGCTGCTCTGTTCCCCCTGCGCATTCTGGATGTCATATTCCACCTTGTCCTCGCCGTACCCCAACTGCTCCATCTTCTCCAAGAAGGAATCGCGGATAGTGTCCAGCGAAGTGTGCTCCATGATCTGCACAACGCCGATCTTGAGCTTTTCATCTGTGCT
Organism: Clostridiales bacterium; assembly: GCA_019423685.1. Lineage (GTDB taxonomy): Bacteria > Bacillota > Clostridia > Oscillospirales > Ruminococcaceae > Negativibacillus. The sequence continues at coordinate 42,826 of JAHZAY010000007.1, forward strand.
CTGCCCAGAGGACGACTGTGCGGAAGAGGTGTTTTCGTTTGTGCAGCCCGCTGCTGCAAAGGCAAGAACGACTGCCATCAGAGATGCTGCGATTTTTTTGACCATACCAAATTTTTTCATAAAGTACAACTCCTTTTTCGGCTTGTGCCGCATATTGAGTCGGCCTTTATCTGTGTGAGGGGGAAATCCAATAAAAAAAGCACCTATCCTTGTAAAACAAGGACAGATGCTCTTGATCTGCGGTACCACCTTGATTGACGTCGAAGGACGCCCACCTCTAACAGAATGCCAACACATTCCTGGCCGATAACGCTGGCCGCAGCGTCAGAGGATACTGGGAAGCGAGAACGCTTCTTTTCGCTCTGCCCTCGAGGGTCCATTTGTCTGATTCGTTTCCTGCTGGAATCTCAGCCTGCTCCAGCTCTCTGTGAGGTCGTCGTCAGTTTTATCTCCCTGTCAACGGTTTGGGTGTTTATTTTCTTTGAGCCAATTAAATCACTTTTAAATGGGTTTGTCAAGAGGACTTCGCACAATTTTCAGAAAACTTTTTTTAGCCCCGCTTCCCTTTTTTGCTGCAAAGTCTCCTTTTCTCCCCCAAAAAAGGCCCTATTTGCCCTGCAAATTTTCCAGAATTTTCTGCTGATTTTTCTTGCTCTGGTCCATGATGCACTGATAGATTGCCTCCATCGCCGGGCGGTACTCCTCTTTGGTCAGCGCACATACCTTCTCGATGACCTGCCGCTCCCGCTCCGGGTGATAGACGGGCAGATTGTTCGCCGCCTTAAAAGCTGCCACCGCATCGGTGACCTCCATGCGCTCGGTCAACAGCCGCGCAATCTCGTGGTCCAATACGTCGATCCGCTCGCGCAGTGCCGTCAGATCGCTTCCCTGTTCTGGCATCGTGTTTTCTCCTTTCGATCGCTCCATCATTTCGCTAAATATTTCTTTACCGAAATGTATCTTTATTTTTTCTCAGCCTCTTCGTTGAGGGCTTCCTTGATGCGGCTGCCGTCGGCGAGCAGCTGGGTGAGGCGCTGGCCGTCGTTTTCGGCAAGGGCGTGGCGGTATTCCTGCAAGCTGGAGATCAGGATGTCCAGATCGTCCAACAGGTTTTGGCGGTTGAGCAGGAACAATTCGCTCCACATCACCGGATTCAGGCGCGCCACACGGGTCAAATCCTGGAAGCTGCCGCCGGTGTAGCCCTTATAGTTCATGCACAGCGGGTTTTTGATGTATGCGCTCGAGAGAATGTGCGCCAGCTGAGAGGTGTAGCCGATCATCTTGTCGTGACTTTCCGGGTCGGTAAAGACAATCCGGCCAAATCCGATCTGCTCGCACAATTTCTGCACAATTTCCAGCGCCCAGGAGTCGGTGAAAATGGGGGTGAGGATCATGCTGGAACCGGCAAAGAGGTTGTCGCTGGCATTCTGATAACCCCAGCGCTCCCTTCCCGCCATCGGGTGACCGCCGATAAACTCCACCCCGTGGCTTTTGCACAGCTGAGCCACCTCGGAGGTGACCGCCTTTTTGACCCCGCAGATATCCATGACGATGCAGCCCTTTTTCAGCTGATCCACCTGCTGCTGGATGAGCTGGATGGCTGTTTTGGGAAAAAGCGCCACGATGAGCAGGTCCAGCTGACCGTACTCCTCCAGCTTCCCGTCAATGCTCTTGTCTGCTATCGCCCGCTGCATCGTTTCTTCGTCGATGTCCATGCCGTACACGGTGTGATCGGTGTGCTTCTTGATGGATTTTGCCAGCGATGCCCCGATCAAACCCAGGCCTACAATTCCAATTTTCATGCTGCTCCTCCCCTTTCTGCCGCTTAGAGCGTCTTCATAAATGCGCTCAGCTTTTTGACCTTCTGCATCAGGGCATCAAACTGATCTGGACGCAGCGACTGGGCACCGTCGCACAGCGCCTTCGGCGGGTCATTGTGGACCTCGATCATGACGCCGTCCGCGCCCGCAGCGATGGCTGCCAAGGTCATTGGCTCCACCATCCACGGCAATCCGGTGGCGTGGCTCGGGTCGATGATGACCGGCAGATGGGAGAGCTTTTTGATCATCGGCACTGCGGACAGATCCAGCGTGTTGCGGGTTTTGGTCTCAAAGGTGCGGATGCCGCGCTCGCACAGGATGACGTTTTCGTTGCCGCCCGCCATGATGTACTCGGCGCTCATCAGCCATTCCTCGATGGTGTTGGCCAGACCGCGCTTGAGGAGGATAGGCTTGTTGAGTTTGCCCAACTGTTTGAGCAGCTCAAAGTTCTGCATATTTCTTGCGCCGACCTGGATGACATCGACATCCTCAAACAGGTCGATGTCGTCGTAGTTCATAATTTCGGTGACGATCGGCAGTCCGGTTTCCTTTTTGGCCTCAAGCAGCAGCTTGATACCGTCGCCGTGCAGGCCCTGGAAGGAGTATGGGGAGGTGCGGGGCTTGAATGCGCCGCCGCGCAGCAGCGCTGCTCCCGATTTTTTCACCTCGCGCGCCACCAGACAGATCTGCTCTTCGGTCTCCACCGAGCAGGGGCCCGCAATGACCTGGAACTCTCCCCCGCCAATTTTGACCCCGTTTACATCGACCACGGTGTCCTGCGGGTGGAACTTTCTGTTGGCCTTTTTGTAAGGCTCCTGGATGCGCTTAACCTCTTCCACAATTTCGAGCGAGGCGATCTTGCCGATATCGACGCTGGTGGTGTCTCCCACAAGACCCAGCAAGGTGGTGTTCATGCCCTGAGAGAGATGAACCTGCAAGCCCATTGCCTCAAAGTCTTTCTTTAGGTTTTCAATCTGTCCGGGGCGGGCGGAATCTTTGACGATTACAATCATGGTAAAATCTCCTTTATTTTCGAACTTTTACTAAACAGCTGCACAAACAACAAAAAAACGCCGGCGCTTTTTTCGAGCGCCGGCGTACAAACCTCTCTGCTGTTCATTTGGCAAAGGCTTTGGTCTATCTCCCTTCCTTTGCGCAGCACAAACAACCAGCGCTCTTTAAGCCCCGGTAGGAATAATAGTATCGTGCTGTCAACGAAAGACGTGCCATAAATCCAAACTCCTTTTTTTCTTGCCTGCTCCTATCATATCCCAGCCAAGGGCGTTTGTCAATAGCTTCCCGCAAAAATTTCTTTAGCAGTTTAAAGCATGTAAGAGCTTTTTCTTTCTCTTACCTTGCTCTTTGCAGCATCTAAAGTAGCACATTTGTTCCGTATCCTTGACAGCCAATTCCCTGCTTCCCGCGCAATCTCCCGCCCTTGTCGGAGGGGCATCCCTTTTTTCTAAACAAAGAGGCACCCTTCCCTTTTTTTCGCACAATTTCTTGTGCAGACTCTTGCCCCTTTCTGTGCTGCACGTCCTAAATCGGCAGTTTTCCACTTTTTTTAACAGAATTTCACGACTTCTTTCAACATTTTCTTCCCTCCCTTTCTGCTATAATTCTCCTGTAAACCAGTCACCACCCGATAATTTCGTCAAAGGAGGATTCTTTTTATGAAGGAGATTTCCGTTCTTTCTCAAAAAAATGCACAGCTGCTGTTCTCCATTCCCAACCAACCGGTCTATTTCCTGCTGCCCCTTTCCCAGGCCGAGCGCATCAACGACCTTTCCTTTGAGTGGTTTGAAGAATACCTTCCCAATACCCCATCCAACCCCTACCCCATCTGCCTGCTGGACGATGGCAGCGTGCGGGATGCCCTGCCCGATTCCCCCGCAAATTAGCCCCCCTTCTCTTCCCAAAGCTGCCCTTTTATGCTATACTGTTTTTATCAAACAGAAGATTGCTGCCGCACACTTTTGCGGCTATCAAAAAAGGGTGAGATTATGAAAAAAGCCAAACCGATCGTATTTTTAGTCATTACCGTGTTGGTCGCGCTCTATGTCTTTGTCGAAGCCCCCAACCTCAATCCGCTGTATCTGGATGGCGCCCTCTTCTGGGCCGTCCTGATTACCGCCTATGTGGGACTGGGCACCTTGATGAAGATCGGCGAATTCCACTTTCAGCTCAACAACTTCTCCTATTCTCCAAACGCAAAGTTCCCCAAAATCCCAGCCATCATCATCGCTTTGCCCTGGGTGCTGATTGTCATTGTCGTAGCAATCTCCTCCATTCTCTTCCAGTGGAAGGCCTACCGCGATCAGCTGGGCGAACCGCAGATCAAAAAGTTTGACAGCGAGGTGCAGACCATCGACATCTCCCAAATCCCGATCGTCGATGAGGAACTGGCATTGCAGCTGGCACAGAAAAAGCTCGGCGAGCGGCCGGCTCTGGGCTCTCAGGTTGTGCTCTACACCGCCACCATCCAGATGGTGGACGGGGAGCTGGTCTGGGTAGTTCCGCTGTACCACTCCGGCTTCTTCAAGTGGATCACCAACCTGGACGGCACTCCCGGCTATATCGTGGTTTCCGCCACCGACACCAACAACGTGCGCTATGTTGAGGGAAACAAGATCAAGTACCATCCCGGCAGCTATCTGCTCTTTGACGTTGCGCGTAAGGTCCGTTTTGGTCCCGGATTGTTCACCGGCATCACCGACTACTCCTTCGAGCTGGACGACGACGGCCAGCCGTACTGGGTCGTCTCCACCTACCACAATCAGCGCGGCTTCTCGCTGCCCGAAGCAGACGGCATTGTCCTGCTCAACGCCACCACCGGCGAGATGGAGCGCTACACCATGGACAACATTCCTTCCTGGGTGGACCGCGTCCAGCCGGAAGACTTCGTCCTGCAGCAGATCGCCAACCGCGGCAACTATGTCCACGGCATCTTTAACTTTGCAAACAAGGATAAATATCGCCCAAGTGAGGGCCACAACATCGTCTACAACAACGGCGAATGTTACCTCTTCACCGGCCTGACCAGCGTAGGTTCCGACGACAGCGCCATCGGCTTTATCATGGTGGATATGGTCACCAAAGAGCCGATCATGTACGAGATGAGCGGCGCCACCGAGGAAGCTGCCCAGCTTTCCGCCCAGGGACAGGTACAGGATTTGGGCTACCGGGCCAGCTTCCCGATCATCCTGAACATCGACTCGCAGCCTACCTACTTTATGACCCTCAAGGACGACATCGGACTGATCAAGCAGTACGCCTTTGTCTCGGTCACCAACTATTCCACAGTCGGCACCGGCGAATCGGTCAGCGAAGCGCTGCGCGATTATGAAAGCAAACTGGTCACCGACGGCGTCACCACCATCGGCAACTCCCTGAGCGGTGAAATGGAATCGGTAGAGGGCGTTGTCCTGCGTATTGCGAACGAATATTCCGATGGGCGCACCATCTACAAGTTCCTGCTGCAATCCCCTCAGGATATCCTCTTCACTGCACAGTCCTCTGTCAGCCAGGAGCTGGCGCTTACCCAGGAGGGCGACCGCGTCTCGGTCAGCTATACCCTCACAACCAGCGGCATCGCCAACGTCGATGCCTTCGACAACCTGGAATTTACCCAAAAAGCGGCTTAGTCCCGGAAAGGAGTTCCTATGCGCATTGTACTGGCAATTGTGCTGGTGGCACTGGGCGCCTTCCCGGTGCTCTGGCACAACAACTTTTCCTTTCTGCAGATGAGCCCGGTAGAGATCGTCATCTTCATCGCCTGCATCATCGCGGCGCTGCTGTTGGTTCTGGTCAAAAAGCTCCCCACCCAAAAGCACGAGCAGGACAGTCTCTACAAGATGACCTTCACCCTCTCCTCCCCCTCTCCGGTGGTGAGCGAGGGACAACAGCTCTATCTGCGGCCCTATATGGGGATGGACGGCGAACAGATTGGCGTCACAAACGAGCGCGGCGAATGTTTGGGATTTGTCCCCGGCGAGTACCGCGACTATGTGCTCTCCCGCATCGAATCGCACCGCATGACCCACACCACCGTCGAACAGTTGGAATCCTCGATGGGGATGCAGACGGTGTCCATCAAAATTATCTGCTAGGCCAAGAAGGGGCCGTCTGTATTCATACAGACGGCCCCTTCTTTTGTTTATCCCAAAATTTATGGCAACAGTGAAAGCGGATCAAACGGATAAATGCGGCTCCAGATTAAGGTGCTCATCAGGATGTCCTGATTGCAGTACCGCATAGCGCCAAAGATATAAAAAAGGATGCGGAATAAGACACAGATCAGGTACAGGTTTAATCCTGCCTGCAAAACGCCCACCAGCAAGCCCAAGAAGCGGTCAATCGGCTGCAGGATGGGAGAGCGAAAGACAAAGTGGATGGCCGAGGTCAATAGCCGGACCAGTCCGCCCAACACGGCATAGCAGACGGTAAACAGCAGCACCGAAACCAACCCCTGCACTGCCGGTCCGATCACGCTCTGCTCAAGCACATTGACAAGGCTTTCGGTGCCCTGCGAGAGCGCCTGTGCGATGTCGTCGGTGTTGAGCCCCATATTGAGCGCATTGCCCAGCAGGCGAGGCAGTTGATCCAGGCCCGCTTGAAGCTGGGAGATGATGTCCGCTGCCTGTCCACCCTGCAAATTGCGGTTGAGAAAGGAGGTGACCTCCGTCTTTAGAAAGCTGTTATAGACGATGGAGGCTCCCTCTCTGGCCAAAAACATCGATCCGAAAAATGCTGCCAGTCTGCCGACCAATCGGAAGATGCCGGTTGCAAAGCCCCTCTGGGCACTGCGGGACACCGTCAGCAAGATAATCAGTACTGCCACCAAATCATAGGCCAGTACAACCCATTTCTCCATTGCGATCATCCTCTCTATTCTATCATATTATTGCACCGGACGCGAGGAGAAAAATCCGCCGCCTCCCTCCGACTGTTCGGTGGAAGGCTCCTCGGTTTGCGTCCCCTGCTGCGAATTATCCGAAAGCTCGTCCTCATTGTGGTATTCCGGTTGGCTGCCTTCGTTTTGTACCGCCACATGAGAAGGTCCCTGATTGCGCGTATCTTCGTCGGTATTTTCCTGCTCCCCTGTGCTCTGTCCGTCCGATTCCCCTTCATCCGGCTGCTGTTGCTCCGGTTCCGGCTGCTGTTGTTCCTCGGACGGTTCTTCTTTATCTTGCGGCAGCTCCTCCTGCGCACCATCCTGTTGCTCCTGCACAAGCTGCTGCGTCTGCGATTCGCCCACCGTCATCTCTTCATCGTGATTCTCCATCCCGTCCAGGATGCTCTGCAACAGATCCAGCTCTTCCTGGGTTTGTTGGTTTTGTTGTGTGCCCTCCGGCAGCTCCTGCGGCTCCTTGTTGGAGAAGAGGGAGAATCTGTTCGGCTGCTCGAGATCCAGGCGGATGATCTCGGTCGGCGTAATCGCATAAACCGAGTTGCCCATCGGCTGGATGTCATAGTAGGACTCCGCATCCACCTCCTGCAACAGGGTGCAGTCGTAGGCGCTGTATTCCTGGAAGCTGGATGCCCCCAAGATGAGGATGGTCCCCTCATACGCCTTGACCCGCTGCAACGAATCGGTCAGCGTAGCCGTCCCGTTGAGGGTGGTAAAGTCGTCCGACACGCTGGCCAGGGTATACTTTCGATCCTGCTCATAATCTCCAAAGATTAGGGCCACCCCATCCTCGTGCATCGCATAGCCAGCCAGTGCCTGTCCGTTATAGTCAAATTGTCCGAGCACGCTGCCGTCCGAATTGAGCAGAATTGCACTCTTGTCGGTGATGCAGCGCACATGGCTGCCGTCAAATCCCACCTCGAGAATCAGCTGATTTGCCAGCTCAAACCTTCCCTGTTCCTCCCCAGAGCGCAGGATTGTCACAACATTCTTTAGCTCACCCTGATCGACATAGGACGAACCGATCGCGATGCTCGATCCGTTGTCCGAAATATCCAGCGCTGTCACCACGTTGTCAGTTTTCCAGGTGTACTGTTCGCGCTGGTGAGAATCCAACACAGTCACCCGTGTCTGCGCATTGTCGGTCTGGGTCGCCACCGCCAGTGCCCCATTGGAGGCGATGTCCGCAATGCGAATGGCGTCGTCGGTAGTCGCATTGTAAAACGGGGTGTTCCGGCTAAAGGCTGCATAGCTCTTTGAGCCGCGGTCATAGGCCAAGAGCATGGTGCCGTTGGTCTTGATTTGCGGGTTGCTCATTCGATGCAGCTCGTTATGTACCTCACTGCCGCTGGTATTGTAAAAATAGATGGTCGTCTCATTGAGCAGCACGATGCTGCTCTCGTTCTGGTACATTCCCTTGACCTTGCCGCCGGGAGCATCGATCGGGTATCCCGGGCCGCCCTTAATCATGTCCAGCACCGAAGACAGCCCCACAAATCCGGGTGTATTGACGATGCTGGAGAAGAGGTACGCCGCCACCAGAATCAAGCCGACAAGGGCGAGCAGTTTCAGCCCACGCCGGCGCGCCTGCCGCTTTTTGAGCTTTTTAAAATCTGTTACACTCGCCATACGCTGTTCATCCCTCCAACTGTTGGTTCAGGCGTTCGCTGTCGTAGAAAACTTTGTCCAGATATAATCCCCACGCCGGTGCGGTGAAGCCCGCCGCCGAGCGGTCGCGCCCTGAAAGGATTGCGGGGATGCAGTCGGGGGCCTTGATGCCCGCCGCAATTTCCAGCACTGTCCCCACCATAATCCGCACCATGTTGTACAAAAAGCCGTCCCCCTCCACAAAGAAGGTGACTTCTTCCCCTTCCCGGTACATCCCACAGGCTGTGATGGTGCGCACATGATCCTCAACCGATGAGCCAGCCGAGCAGAAAGCGGAAAAATCGTGGGTTCCCAAAAAGTCCTGACAGGCGCGGTTGCACAGCGCCACATCGATGGGATAGCGGTAATCGTAGGCGAGCTTCCAGCCAAAGGGGTCCTTGACCTCGCTGTTATGGATGCGGTAGATATAGCGCTTGCCCTTGCAGTCGTAGCGGGCATGGAAATCGTCCGGCACCTGACAGCAGGCGGTCACTGCGATGTCGCAGGGAAGCTTGACGTTCAGCGCCCGCACAAGGCTCTGACAGGGGATTTTCCTTTCGGTGTGCACGCTGACACAGAACATATTGGCGTGCACGCCGCTGTCGGTGCGCGAACATCCCTTGATGTCCTCCCTTTTTCCCAGCACCGCTTCCAGCGCATCTTGCAGCACCTCGGCGACGGTACAGGCATTTTTCTGCACCTGAAAGCCGTGATAGTTTGTCCCCTGATAGCGCAGGGTCAAGAGAAGATTGCGTTGTGTTTGCATAGTTTCACCTTTGCTCGTGGTTTTTTGTTACCGTCCTTTTATTATAGCAGAATTCCCGGCATTTGTCAGTATTTCTACCCCGCTCCAACCGTTTTTTTCGCGCGCTCCCCGCTGTCAGGCGCCTTTATTTGACAAAAAAACTCCAGGAGGACGCCTTGCGGGCACGCCTCCCGGAGTGTGATCTTAGCCAATCATTGGCGGAAAATAGATGTTGATGACGATGACGGCGACCAGGCACAACAACATGATTCCCAGCGCCACAAAGTCGCGCGGCTCATATTCCAGCTGCTTCATGCGCGTTCTGCCCTCGCTGCCGCGATAGCACCGGCACTCCATCGCCAGCGCCAGTTCGTCTGCACGGCGAAATGCCGAGACAAACAGAGGAATCAAGATCGGAATCAGCGCCTTTGCACGCTGGGTCAGACTTCCCGTCTCCATGTCGGCGCCGCGGGCCTTCTGCGCGTTCATAATTTTATCGGTCTCCTCGATCAAGGTCGGGATAAAGCGCAAAGCAATGGTCATCATCATGGCAATCTCGTGCACCGGCACCTTGACCTTTTTGAGTGGGCCCATCAGCACCTCGATGGCGTCGGTCAGTTCGATGGGCGACGTCGTATAGGTCAAAAGCGAGGTGCCCGCAATCAGGCACATGATGCGCACCGCCATCATAATGGCCATCGCCACACCCTCTCGATAGATGCGGAAGATGCCGATGTGAACCAGCGGGTCCCCCGATCCGGTCAAAAAGAACAGGTTTAAGATTGCCGTAAACAGGATGATGGGCACCACCGGCTTCAAGCTCTTGAGGACCATCTTGCCGGAGATTTTGGAAACGAGGTACATCGCAACCACCATCACGATGCCCAGCAGCAGTCCCAAGGGGCGGGAGGCCACAAACAGCACCACAATGTACAGAATTGCGGCGATAATCTTCATGCGTGGGTCCAGCTTGTGGATAAAGGAATGGCCCGGGAAATACTGCCCAATGGTAATGTCTCTAAGCATTTCTGCGGTCCTCCTTTTCTTTTTGTGCAAAGAGGTCTAAGATCTCTTCTTTGGCCTGCTTGATGGTGTAGGTGTGCGGGTTGACCGGATAGCCCATCTCTGCCAGCCGCATAAAGATGCGGGTCACCTGCGGCACTGCAAGGCCCATCTTTTCGATCTCGGCCGCATGGGCAAATACCTTCTCGGTGTCGTCGTACATGAACACCTTGGACTGATTCATCACCAGCACCTTTTTGGCAAACTTGGCCACGTCCTCCATGCTGTGGGATACAATGAGCACCGTGTTTTTCTGCTCCTGCTGGTACTCCTGAATCTGCCCGAGGATGCGGTCGCGGCCCTTCGGGTCCAATCCTGCGGTCGGCTCGTCCAAAATCAGCACCTTCGGCTTCATCGCCAGCACGCCGGCGATGGCCACACGGCGCTTTTGACCGCCGGACAGCTCAAATGGAGACTTTTGCAGCAGGTCGTCAGTGATGTTGACAAAGGCCGCCGCTTCGCGCACCCTGTGGTCGATCTCCTGCTCGTCCAGACCCATGTTGTGCGGTCCAAAGGCGATGTCCTTGTAGACGGTCTCCTCAAAAAGCTGGTACTCCGGATACTGGAAAACCAGCCCCACCTTAAAGCGGATCTCCCGCAGCTTGGATTTGTCGGCCCACATATCCTGTCCATCGATGTAAATTTTGCCGGAAGTCGGCTTGAGCAAGCCGTTCAGGTGCTGGATCAGCGTCGATTTGCCCGAACCGGTGTGCCCGATTACTCCGACCATCTCGCCCTCTTCGATCGAGAGGTTGACGTCCTGGATCGCCATTTTGACAAAGGGAGTCCCCTCCGAATATACATGACTTAAATGCTCTGTCTTGATGACTGCCATTTTCTTCTTTCTCATTCCTTTCGTCGTGCCGCCCTGCCAAAAAAGGGCGGAAAGTACAGCTACCTTCTAAAAGTGGATGCCGTCTTACACGATCTGCTGTCCGCTGTCGCTCTCCAGCTGCGGCTCTTCCGACTTCTTTTCCGGCCGGATGCCTTTGCGCCGGAAAAGGGTGGTGATCGCCTTGATGCACTCGTCCTCTGTCAGGACATCGTTCGGAAGGTTGTAGCCCTCCTTGATAAATTCATAGATGAGCTCGCTGGCCTGCGGGACATCCAACCCCACCGTCTTGAGCTCCCGCACATGGGAAAACACCTTCTTCGGTGTGTCATCCAGGATGATCTTGCCCGAATCCATGACGATAACTCGGTCGCACTGGGCCGCTTCGTCCATATAATGGGTAATCAAAACGACGGTGATGCCGTATTCCCGGTTGAGCTTCTGTATAGTCTCCATAACTTCCCGGCGTCCGCGCGGGTCCAGCATGGCAGTCGGCTCGTCCAGAACGATGCACTTTGGCCGCATGGCGATGATTCCTGCAATGGCCACGCGCTGTTTCTGTCCACCAGACAGGCGGTGCGGCGCATGCTTTTTGTATTCATAAATGCCGACGTCCATCAGCGCGCGATCCACCCTCTCGCGGATCTCTTTGGGTGGAAGGCCGATGTTCTCCAGTCCGAAGGCAACATCTTCTTCCACAACTGTAGCTACAATCTGATTGTCCGGGTTCTGGAACACCATCCCCACCTTCTGGCGGATGTCGTACAGGTGTTCCTCATCTGCGGTGTCGATGCCGTCCACATAGACCTTGCCGCCCGATGGCAGCAAAATGGCGTTCAGGTGCTTGGCAAAGGTGCTCTTGCCCGAACCGTTGTGGCCGAGTACGGCGGTCATCTCGCCCTGATGGATATCTACATTCAGATTTTCAAAGACGTTGACGGGGGCCTGTCCCTCTTCGACGTGGTAGCTAAAGCTGATCGACTGCGCTTGGATAAAATCGTTCATCCGTTGTGTAACCACCTTTTTGTGTATTGGAAGGGGATGCAATCCAGCGCAAAGCCGGTTTCGCTCCCCAGCCGGTTCTCCCCTTTTGTTTTTCGGCAAAAGTGGGATTTGTGCGTTCAAAATTTGTTGAAATCTACCATTTAGTATAATCAATTTTTAAGAGAAAGAAAAGAGGAATTTCAGAAAAATCTTGGGATTTACAAAATATTCATATCCATTTTCACAAGACAAGAAGCCCTCTGCGTCACAGAAGGGCTTCTATGCTCTATTCCTTTTCCCAGATGGCGGTGCTTCCACACGGCAGCACAAAGCCGCTTTTGGTGACCGGCAGGCCGATCTCCGAAGAAGAAAGCTTGCCGGGATACCGCCTGCCCACCGTCACTCCGAGGATGTACTGCATGACCGATGGGGACAAACCGGTGGTGTAGGAGTTGAGCAGGAAAAACAGCGGATCGTCCGACAGGACGCCTGCGCACAGCTCCACCAGATCGTAGATCGAATCCTCCAGCTTCCACACCTCGCCCCCGGGGCCGCGGCCATAGGAAGGCGGGTCCATAACGATGCCGTCATAGCGGTTGCCGCGCCGGATCTCCCGCTCGACAAACTTTTTGCAGTCATCCACAATCCAGCGGATCGGTCTGTCCTGCAAACCGGAAAGCTGTGCATTTTCCCGCGCCCAGCTCACCATTCCCTTGGAGGCGTCCACATGGCACACCTGCGCACCTGCCTGTGCACAGGCCAATGTGGCGCCGCCAGTATAGGCAAAGAGGTTGAGCACCTTGATGGGGCGTCCGGCAGCGCGAATCTTTTGTGCCATAAAGTCCCAGTTGACCGCCTGTTCCGGGAAAAGGCCGGTGTGTTTAAACCCTGTCGGGCTGATCTTAAACCGCAGTCCCTTGTAATGGATGGTCCACTGCTCCTGCGGCATATTTTTGATCTCCCAGTGTCCGCCGCCGCTGGAGGACCGGCAGTAGTGGGCGTTTGCCCGCTTCCACTCCTCCCCCTTTTTGGTGTTCCAGATGACCTGTGGGTCGGGCCGCGCGAGGATCACCTCTCCCCAGCGCTCCAGCTTTTCTCCGCTGGAAGTATCTATTACCTCAAATTCTTTCCAGTCCTTTGCAGTCCTCATTATAGCCTAACCTTTCGACAATGATCTGTTCCATGCTCTTTGCTGCATCCATAATGCCCTGCTGGTCCAGTCCCTCCACCATGATGCGGATGACCGGCTCCGTTCCAGATGGGCGCACAAGGATTCTTCCGTTTCCGTGCATCGCTTCCTCCAGCTGGTGCTGGCGCTTGAGCACCCCTTCGTCCAGCTTTACCTTGCTCTTCATTTCCTTGTCGGCGCGCACATTCAGGATCACCTGCGGGTAAACCTGCATCAGGGTGGCCAGCTCCGAAAGCTTTTTGCCGCTCTTCTTCATCGCCCACAGCAGCTGCACCGCGGTCAGCTGACCGTCACCGGTGGTCATATATTCGCGGAAGATGATGTGTCCCGACTGCTCGCCGCCGATGTTGTGGCCGTGTTCCAACATATTTTGCAGGACATACCGGTCGCCGACGCCGGTCTTTTCGACGTGAATGCCTGCATTTTCAGCAAACTTAAAGAAGCCCATGTTGCTCATAACCGTCACAACGGCGGTATCGTTGGCCAGGCGACCTTCCTGCTTCATCTGGGAGGCAAAGATCGCGATGAGCTTGTCGCCGTCCACCAGCTCCCCGTTTTCATCAACTGCAAGGCAGCGGTCGGCATCTCCGTCAAAGGCAACGCCGAGGTCGAATCCATTTTCCTTTACATAGGCGCTGAGCACGTCGATGTGGGTGGAGCCGCACTTGTCGTTGATGTTGACCCCATTTGGATGGTTGCACAGGATGGTGACGTCCGCACCCAGCTTTTCAAAGATTTTGGCTGCGGTTGCACTGGCACTGCCGTTGGCGCAGTCGGCCGCGACCTTGATGCCGGAAAGTTTGCACGGCACGGTGGAGACGATGTGATCGATGTACTGCTCCACCATCTTGTCGCCGCTGCGGATGACCCCGAGTTCGTCGTTCCACTTCAGGTCATACGGCAGCACATGGTCGAGCACAATCTCCTCGATCTCCATCTCCTCTTCGTCGGTCAGCTTGAAGCCCTCCGAACCGAAAATCTTGATGCCGTTAAACTCATACGGATTGTGGGAGGCCGACAGCATGATGGCGGCATCTGCGTCGGAGTTTGCCACAAGGTAAGCCACCGCCGGAGTTGGCACCGTTCCCAGTGTCACAACATCAGCGCCCACCGAGCACAAGCCCGCCGAAATGGCGTTTTCCAACATGTCGTGCGAGATGCGGGTGTCGTGGCCAACCAAAAAGGTTGGGCGCTTTTTCTTGTGATCGCGCGCAACCACCATTGCCGCTGCACGGCCAATATCCATCGCCAGAGTACAGCTGATCTCGGTGTTTGCTACGCCGCGCGCACCGTCTGTTCCAAAAATTCTTCCCATGAAGGTTCATCCTCCTGCATTTTCTTAAAATAAATAGTTCTCTTCTTTTTTAGAAAAGTGAGCTTGCCCGAAAATCCTTCCGGGCCTTTATCAAAAAGCATATGCTTTTTCTCTACACAATAGCCCTACAGCTCCAGCTGCTCAAATTGCAGCTGGTCGTCCTCCTTGAGCGGTCTGGGCAAGCCCAGGTGATCATAGGCAAGCGGGGTGACGCAGCGGCCGCGCGGAGTGCGCACCAAAAAACCAATCTGCATCAGGTACGGCTCGCAAACGTCCTCGATGGTGACCGTCTCCTCCCCCACCGCCGCAGCAAGGGTCTCCACACCCACCGGGCCGCCTCCATAGTTGCGGATGATGGTCTTTAGGATGCGGATGTCGTTGGAGTCCAGCCCCAGCTTGTCGATCTCCATCCGGTTGAGCGCCTCATCGGCGAGCTGCGGGGTAATTTTGCCGTCCCCCAGCACCAGCGCATAATCGCGCACCCGCTTGAGCAGACGGTTGGCAATTCGCGGGGTGCCGCGGCTGCGGCGGGCCAACTCCAGCGCACCCTCCTCATCACATTCCACCCCGAGGATTTTTGCGCTGCGGGTGATAATCTGACACAGCTCCTGCGGCTTGTACAGCTCCAGGCGCAGCAGCATGCCGAAGCGGTCGCGCAGAGGAGAGGTCATCTGGCCGGCGCGGGTGGTCGCGCCGATCAAGGTAAATTTGGGCAGATCGATGCGGATAGACCGCGCCGATGGGCCCTTTCCGATGATGATATCCAGCGCATAGTCCTCCATCGCGGGATAGAGAATCTCCTCCACCGCGCGGGATAGGCGGTGGATCTCGTCGATAAAGAGGATATCGCCCTGGCTCAAGTTGGTCAGCAGGGCAGCCAGATCTCCCGGCTTCTCGATGGCCGGCCCGGAGGTGACGCGCAGATTGACCCCCATCTCGTTGGCTACGATCCCGGCCAGCGTCGTCTTGCCGAGTCCCGGAGGGCCGTACAGCAGCACATGGTCGAGCGCTTCCCCGCGCAGCTTGGCCGACTGCATAAAAATCGAAAGGTTTTCTTTGGCCTTCTCCTGGCCAATGTATTCGGCCAACGTCTTTGGACGCAGCGAAGTTTCTACCTCTGCATCCTCCAGCGACGCATATTCCGGGGCGACGATGCGATTTTCAAAGTCCATCTCATTTTCCAGCATAGTCGATCATCCTCCTTCCCGGTCAACGCGCACCCGACAGTTTCTTTAATCCAGCCTTAATCAGATCCTGGACGCTGCTGTCTTTGGGCTGACCCGCGATTGCCTTGGCCGCTTCGCTCTGGCTATAGCCCAGCACAACCAGTGCAGAGATCGCTTCCGCCACATTGCCGGCACCGGAGGCCACCTGCGCGCCCACTTCGCTCACCTGCTGCAATTGTTCGCCCAGCTCCTCGTTTTTGACCTTGTCCCGCAGCTCCAGAAGGATGCGCTCCGCCAGCTTTTTTCCAACGCCCGGCGCGCGCGTCAAACTTTTGACATCCTGAGACACCAAGCTCAGCATCAGCTGATCTGGCTTTAACTCCGAGAGGATGCCCAGCGCCACCTTTGGTCCCACACCGCTGACCGATGTCAGCTGCCGAAAACAGCGCTGTTCAGCCAGGGTGGAAAAGCCAAACAGGTCAATTGCCCCTTCGCGGACATTTAGATAGGTATAGAGCATGACGTCCTCGCCCTTTGGTGGAAGGGAATTCAGCGTCGTGCGGGTGGTGCTGCACAGGTATCCAACCCCTGCGCACTCCACGACCGCAAAGCTCTCCCCCACCTCGATCAATTTTCCTCTCAGGCTATAAATCATGGATTGTCCTCCTCAACTCCTGTTCATACCGCAGTCGACTGCTCAAACCGCTCCCTGCACAGTGCACATGGCAGATGGCCAGTGCCAGTGCATCGGCGGTATCGTCCGGCTTTGGCACTGCCGGCAGGTGCAGAAGGATGCGGGTCATCTCCATCACCTGCTTTTTTTCCGCTTTGCCATATCCCACCACCGATTGCTTGACCTGCATTGGCGTGTACTCGCTCACCTGCATGCCGCGTTGAGCCGCCGTCAAAAGGATCACCCCTCTGGCTTGGGCCACGTCGATGCCGGTGGTCTTGTTGTTGGTAAAGTACAACTTTTCGATCGACAGGGCATCCGGACGGTAGCGGTCTAAGACGGTGTTCATGTCCTCATAGATCATCCGCAGGCGCTGTGGAAAATCCATGCCCGCAGGAGTTGTAATCGAGCCGTACCCCCTGATGATAAAGCGGCTTTCCCGATATTCCAGCACACCCCAGCCCACAATGGCATATCCGGGGTCGATGCCCAAAACAACCACGCTTTTTCCCCCTGTTCCTTTACATACTGTTTTATTATACCACATCCTTTTGTTTCCTACAATTCCCTGTGGCCTCTTTTTGCAGGCTAAGCATAAAAAGCGCAAAAGGGAGCCGGTCGGCTCCCTTTTGCGCTTTGTGATGTTTTTATGTACTTGGGAAAAACTTAGAGATTAGCAATCTTTAAACTGAGCAGCGATTCTCTCCAGTGCGGTCTTGAGTACCGAGCGGGCGCACGGAACACAGATACGCTGGAAGCACTGTCCCTCTTCTGGATCGTGAACGGTACCATCCTGCAGCAGAACCTGCGCTTTGTTGTAAATGCGGTCATGTACTTCCTCATCAGACAGGCCATATGCTCTAAAATCAAGCCACAGGGTATAAGTTCCTTCTGGACGCCATACCTTTACTTTAGGCATCTCCTTCTTTACGAAGTCGATCAGGAAGTCGATGTTTCCGTCCAGGTACTCGTTTACCTGATCCATCCACTCGTCGCCCTCATTGTATGCAGCGATCAGAGCCTGGATGGAGAATGGGTTTGCCATGCGCATGCCATAAGCTTTCTTGAATTTCTCGCGCAGCTCTGGATCTTCGATGATCGCGTTGGAGCAAGCAAGGCCGGCCAGGTTGAAGCTCTTGTTGATTGCGGTGAGGACGATGATGTTGCTCTTGTCCTCGACAACCGAGCTGAATGGATGATGGGTTACACCTTTGCGCAGCAGGTCGCAGTGTACTTCATCGGAGAGGATGAGGACATCGTGCTTCTTGCAGATCGCAGCAACCTTCTGCAGCTCTTCTACGGTCCATACACGGCCGATCGGGTTTGCAGGAGAACACCAGATCAGGATCTTGTTGTTTGGATCTGCGCATTTTTCTTCCAAATCTTCATAGTTAATTGTATAGTAACCGTTCTCATCGACCAGCAGGTGAGAAGAAACCGGTTTTCTGTGCCAATCGTCTACGATTGCCTGGGTGAAGTGACCGTAAACTGGACGGCAAACGATGATGCCATCGCCCTCGTTGGAGAAGGCATTGACTGCAACACTCAGTGCATCAAAGGTACCATTGGAGAAGAAAACTTCATCTGGGGTGATCTCCCAATTGTGACGTACCTTAAACCAACGGCAAACAGCCTGTGCATATTCTGGGCCAGCGATTGGCATGGTGTAACCGAACATCTTCTGCTCTACTGTTTTATGAAGAGCATCCAGAATCGGCTGTGCAGTTGCAAGGTCCATATCCGCTGTCATCATCGGGATTGCTTCATCGCTTGCTTTCTTGCCAAAGATGCCCAACCGGATTGCATCCCATTTTGCACTGTAAGTTCCGCGACGGTCAATGACCTCATCAAAGTTATATTTCATTTTATATGACCTCCTTAAAAAATGTACCGTGTTGACACTAAGAACAGTATGCTACTTTTTAGTAACTAAATCAATTGATTTTTTGCCTAAATTTGACCCTCCCATTTTTTGTGCAATTGCCACTGATTTTATTAAACTGCAAAAAAAATTAACTGTATATAATTCAGAATTCACAAAAACGCTAAAAAGCCCTTGACGTCAACAGCTTTTTTGTCTATAATGCAAGCAGAATAATTTAGCGGCTAAATTTTGAAAATCTTTTAACAAAGGCCAAAAGGAGGTTCTCGTATGAGCGATGTTATTAGTAAAATGAACGGTGAGGTGTGGATCTTTGCGGCCATCCTGATCCTGTTCGTATGTGTACAGGCGCTGCTTTTCTTGCGGCTGGCATTGAACTTTAATAAGAAAAACAAGCTCGTATCGCAAGCAGAAATTTCACAGTCGGCTAAAACCGGTTTTGTATCGGTATTTGGTCCATCCATTTCCACCATCATTGTTGCGCTTTCTCTGATCACAATGGTCGGTTCTGGTGCAACCTTCATGCGTTGCGGCGTTATCGGCGCACCTGCATGGGAGCTGTTGATGGCCAACACTGCTGCTGAGGCTGCCAACGTAACACTCGGCACAGCTGAAGTTACCGAGAACATCTTCACGATGTGCCTGTTCGGTATGATCCTTGGTTCTGCTCCATACTTTATCAACACCATCATCACCCTGAAGCCACTGGACAAAGCGGTTATCAAAGCAAATGCTGCTGCGAAAAAGGAACACAAGGAATCCTTTATTCCTACCCTGGGCAGCGCAGCTATGATGGGCCTGCTTGGTTACTCCATCGTCGATTACCTTTCTTCTGCCGCATCGATCGTTGCACTGATCGCCGCTCTGATCGTTTCCTACATTTTGATGCAGGTTGCTAAAAAGACCGGTCAGAAGTGGATCTCCGAGTGGAACATGGCAATCGCTATGGTCGCTGGTATGGCTGTCGGCCAGATCTTCACCAGCATCGTAGGCTAAGGAATAGGAGGGAAAATTTATGGCAAACGAGAACAAGAACATCGAAAACGAAAAAATCCAGGCGACAGCTGTTGCGGATAACGAAGCTGCCAGCAAGGACTATGCGGAAAACTTTATGCCAAATGTACATCGCATTGGCCGTGCTACCATGGCAATTGCATTCTGCTTGTCTTTCCTGCCTGTAGTATACTTCATCGTTGTAAGAGGATACGGTATGCCTGTTTCGGCGTACATCAACACCGCCGTTGCAATCTGCTCGATCGGTATCGGCATGTGGCTGAGCGAGCCGCTGTCCTACTGGCCAGTTCTGGGCTCTGCCGGCACCTACATCTCTTACTTCTCCGGTAACGTAGGTTCCATGCGCTTCCCTGTTGCGCTGAACGTACAGTCCACCATGAATGCAGACATCAACACCCCACGCGGTCAGGTCATCACCATCGTCGGCATCGTTGCTTCTGTATTCTCCAACTTGATTATCCTGCTCGTCATCGTTCTTGCTGGTAACTGGGTACTTACCGTTCTGCCGGAAGTTGTAATCGCTTCCTTCAGCTTCGTAATGCCTTGCTTGCTCGGTTCTATGATCCTGATGCGCTTTAACGGCAAAGAGGGCATTGCAAAAGGATTTTTGGATTGCCTGCCATACCTTGCAACCGCTATCATCTGCAAAGTGCTCATCAGCAACGTACTGACCTTCCTCTCCAGCTTCGGCATGGCGATCTCTGTTATCCTTTCCATCCTTGTTGGATACATCCTCTATCGTCGCCGCCTTGCAAATGCAGGCACAAAAGCTTAAGTTTCCCCCTTTGCAGGGAGGTGTCCCCGAAGGGATGCCTCCCTGCTTTTTTCCCAAATATGATCTTTTGATTGGAGGATATTCAAATGAAATTCATTGATATGCACTGCGACACCCTGATGAAAACTTTCGGCCATCCCGATATGGATATGATGCACATGGACAACAGCATGGTGGACATCTCCCGTATGCAAAAGGGCGGCCAGTTGGCACAGTTCTTTGCCATGTTCCTTCTTCCTGCGGGTGCAGAAAAGTTTTTGGGCCTGTCGGAACCGGTAAATGACGACGACTATATCAACCAGCTCCATCACACCCTGATGCACAACCTTGAGCTGCACAGCGACATCATCGCCTTTGCAAAAAATGCCGACGACCTCGAGCACAACGAAAAAGCTGGCAAGATGTCCGCTTTCCTGACCATCGAGGATGGCCGTTCGGTCAATGGCAGCATGGAAAAGCTGGAACACTACTATGATATGGGTGTTCGCCTGATCTCCCTGACTTGGAACTCCCACAACTGCTTTGGTGCGCCAAACTCCAAAGATCCTGCTGTTATGGCAGAAGGACTCACCGACTTTGGCAAAGAGGCGGTTATCCGCATGAACGAAATGGGCATGCTGGTCGACGTTTCCCACCTCTCTGACGGCGGATTCATGGACGTTGCAAAGCTCTGCACCAAACCATTTGTCGCTTCTCACTCCAACTGCCGTGCCCTTTGCCCACATCAGCGCAACATGACCGACGAGATGATCAAGATCCTCGGCGAAAAAGGCGGCGTAGCGGGCATCAACTTTGGTCCTGAATTCCTGAATGCAGATATCACCTGCAAGGACAGCACCGCAGCTCTGATGGTAAATCACATCAAACACCTGATGGATGTCGGCGGCACCGAGTGCGTTGGCCTTGGTTCCGACTTCGACGGCATCGAAGGCAATATGGAAATCGGTTCCTGCGACAAGATGTCGATCCTCTTCGATCTGCTGCACAAAGAAGGCATCAGCGACGATCAGATCGAAAAGATCGCTTGGAAGAACACTCTGCGTGTTATCCGTGAATCGATGAAATAAGTTTCCCTCTTCCCTTAATCGAGCAGGTTTTTGAACCTTCTAACACCTCTCCTGCTCGGTTTTACATGACTTACGATATCATCCAATTCATGCTATCACCCTCTTTCTCAACATAATCCATAAACCAAAAACCGGCAGAGACTATTCTCTGCCGGTTTTTGGTTTCTCTAAAACCTCCCTCTCAGCTGCTTGCCGCAGCTTTTACTCTCAAGACAAAAGAGAATAAGAGAAACAGAAAGGAAGTTCCTGCGAACTTTTAGGGTCCACAGGAACTTCCTTTAAAGTGTTGACTTGATTTTATTTTTCGTTACCTGGCAACACGCCCTGGTATTGCAGAACACCCTTTGCCATCGTGTAATGGGTGACTCCGGGACGCAGGCAGGTCAGATCGTGGGTACTGATGAGGATGGTCTTGCCCTGTTGCTGCTGACGCTTAAAGTAATCGAGAATGATCTCGGTATTTTCTACGTCGAGGTCGCTGGTCGGCTCATCGGCAACCACCAGAATCGGATCATGTACAAAGGCGCGGGCGATCGCCACACGGCGGCGTTCACCGCCGGACAGGTTATCCGGGTACTCCTGCGCCATATTCTCAAGTCCAAACTCTTTTAAAAGGCTCATCGCCTTCTCTTTGAGGTCCTCGCTCTTTCCGCCGAGCTGATGCGGCAGACAGATATTCTCCAAAACAGTAAAGTTTGGCAGCAGGCTGTTGCCCTGCAGAATATAGCTGATCTTTTGTGCACGCAGTTTAGCAAGCTGCTTTGCCGGCAGCCCGGCAATCTCCTGCCCCTGCAGTTGGATGCTGCCAGCATCCGGTTTTGTGATGCCGCAGATCAGGTGGAAGAGGGTGCTCTTGCCGCAGCCAGATGGGCCGGTGATGACCGCCATCTCCCCTTCTTTCAGAGAAAAGCCGACGTGGCTGACCGCCTCAAAGGTCTTTTTCTGCCGCGTAAAGGTCTTGGTCAAATCTTTGATTGCAAGTAACATCATAGCTCTTCTCCTTTAATCAGGTTGTCCAGATGGGTGCGGCTGATCTTCCACGCGGAATACAGCGAGGTGAGCAGCGAAACGACAAGGGAGAGAGCCAGACAGGTAGCGCCGAGGGTCAGCATCGAAAGTACAGATGTATCCAGCTGTGGGATCTGCAGCTTGACCATGATGGGGTCCCCGAAGATAATCAGAACCAGCGCTGCAAAGACTGCACCAAGCAGTCCGCCAACAAGGCCAATCACAGCGCCCTCTGTCAGGACGATGCTGCCCAGCTTGCCGCTGCTCACGCCAAGGGAAGCCAAGATGCCAAATTCTTCGGTGCGCTCATTGATGGTGATGGTAAAGACCGACATCAGCGCTGCAATGACCAGCACCAGCATTACAATCAGAAGGACGGTGCTGTAGTTGCCCATGCTCTCCACCGAGGTGGTGACGCCGCTGAAGATGCCATTGGTGGTGTAGGCACAAATCGGTGCAGCATCATCCAACGAGTAGTTGATCTCGCGGGCAACTGCTTTGGGGTCCTCCCCTTCTTTTACACGGATCATGAGGGAGGAAACCATGCTGGAAGCGTCGTCATTTTTTCCCTCAAAAATCAGCTGCCACTGGTCGCTGTCCATAATCTGCTGGGCAGTGTCCCATGTCATAAAGACGCAGGTGTCATAACTTGTACTGGTCTTTTCAAGCTGGCCTACAACCTCGTAATCCTGATTGAAAAAGGTGATTTTTCCCGGTTCAGCGGGAACGACGTTGTAACCGATGTACATCTGACCCTTTTGCAGCGGCGGCAAACCGTTTTCTTCCAGCCAGGGAGTGATGATAAAATCGGTTTCAGGGTCGATGGCGATCAGCTGCGTCTCACTGGAACAACAGGAGGCTGCAAGAGAAGCCATGTACAGCTGTGGGGTTGCCTGTGCAATCTCATCGATCGAAAGCACCGTATCCACCCATTTGCTGTCAAAGGTAAAGTCACACAGCTCACCTAAAAACAGCGAATCCGCCATATCTCGCTCGTACTCTTCCGGCACGACGATCACATCAGCGCCCATCCGATCGACCGTTTTCTGCAAAGTTCCCTGCATACTTTCGACCAGAACGGAACTCAAGAACAGTGCAGCCGAGAGCATAAAAACAAAAAAGATCATGCACCAGGTGCGCACAGGGCGGCGGCGCAGATTTTTGACCGCCATCTGCTCTGTTACGAATTTCATCTTTTACCCTCTCTTCTTCCTTGTTAGTTCTGCTTGTTGCCGGTAAAAATGCCGATTGCCTGGGCAATGATGCCGATTGCGCTGGCAGCGTAAACGCTTGGGAAGGTCAGTACGTTGCAGCTCATTTCCGGTTTTGCACAACCACCGATCAGATATGCGGGCAGCAGGATAGCACCAACAAACGCAACGATGCTGACAACGCCCAACAGTTTCTTGGTCTCCGGCTGTTTTGCAACAAGCTGCATAATGCCGGATGCCAACAAAACGATTGCCAGCGGGATGAGCGCGATGCAGCACCAGTGGCATTTCATGATGGTTTCACCGACTGGGCAGGTGGCAAAAACGGTCCATGGACCTGCCCACAGGACGATCGCCGCGATCATCGAGATGATGGTTGTTACTTTCTGTTTCATTGAAAACATCCTTTCTCTTCTGAAAATTCCTTCTTCTTCTGATCCCATTTTCCTTTTCATAAGAAAACAAACTGGGATTTTAACCCATTATAACATCGTCAAAATGCTGGGTCAATTGGAATAGAAATTATCAATTTTGAATAATTTTCAGATATGTTTTCTCTATATCTAAACGTATAGCATCAACAAAACAGATCATTTATTGCACAAAGTTTGTTCTGTACCACCGCTTCATTTCTGTGACCTCTATTAAGATCACTATAGCGATCGACAATATCTATCCTTATTCGCACCTTTTTTCGGATGAGTTTTTCCCAATGGACAGCAAAAAAGGCAGAGGGAAATTCCCTCTGCCTTTTTACATTACTGTGACTGCAACCCTATCCTCTGCTCTTGGGGTGCCAGCTCTTCCAGGTGTTGGCTAACAAAGAACCACCGCCCCGGAAAATAGCGAAATCATAGGCTGCAAGCGCCTTGATGTGGATACCGGGCAGATTGCGCAGCAGCAAAATCTGCATCAGGCCGCGCAAGAACTCCATCATAGCCTCCACAAAAATCAGGTGCTGATCTGCCACTCCCTGTTTGATGCAGCCGAGTGCTTTTCGCATGCAAAATCCCAATACAATATCCACCAGCAAAAAGAAAGCGACAAACAACACAAACTGCCACGGCCGTTCGCTTTCAAATCCAAAGGTAAAAAAGAGAAAGCGTCCCACCATCAACAGCGCGATCTCCCGCAGCAGCAGCGAGGTGACCTCCCACATCGTATCGGTTAAACTCCATTTCATCTCTCCTCTACCTCCCTTGCCGATTCTATTATACCAAAAAAACTCCTTCCATTGCAGAAGGAGTTTTTTGCATCCTATGAGTTGCCCTGCAAATATGGCAGTGGGTTGGTGTGTTCACCGTTGACACGTACCTCAAAATGCAGGTGGGGTCCAGTGGACCAACCAGTAGAGCCGACCTGTGCGATCGGCTGCCCGCGGGAAACAGTTTGCCCCTCCGAAACAAGCAGTGCGCTGCAATGTCCGTACAAAGTACTCATGCCGCCGCCATGGTCGATGATGATGTACATACCATAGCCGCGTCCAGGTGTGTAGGTCGTATTGGCTTTGACCACCGTTCCGCTGTTTGCAGCCACAATCGTAGCACCCATACAGTTGCTTCCGGTGATATCAATGCCGGTGTGGAAGTCGGTGCCGTTAAATCGCCAACCATATCCAGAAGAGATGGTGCTGTAATCGGGAAGCGGCCAGCGCATCTCGCCGCCGACATATTCGCTGTTTTCCGAGGTGGAGAGGTTTTCAATGGCCGCATAGGCAGCGGAAATTTCATCCTCCATCTCCTTGGCCTTCTGTTGGCTTGCTGCGACATCGCTCTCGTACTGTGCTTCCAAGGCGCTGATGTCCTCGATTTGCGCATTGGCCGCATCAATCTTCTTGCTCAAGGAGCTCTTGGAGTCCTCAAGCTCGCTGTTGGCCTGCTCCAGCTCTTCCTGTTCCTGCTTGAGCTGAGCTTCCTTTTCTTCCAACTCCTGTTTTTCTTCGGTCAATTCGTTGATGATCTCCTGGTCGCGGTTGGAGATCTCGGTGATGACCCTGGTGCGCACTAAGCTGTCATAATAGCTGTCTGCACCCAAAACAACCGAGAGTGCATCGCTGTATCCGGCCTTATAGGAGGTCTGGATGCGCTTGCGCAGAAGGTTGATCTGTTCATTTATATTCTTCTTCGAGTCGGAAATATCCTCTTCGGTGATCTTAATCGATTCGTTCATCGCATTGATCTGCAAGTTTAAGGTGCTGATCTGGTTGAGCACATTGTCGAGGTCCGAATCGAGCGATGCCTTCACCGCCTCCGCCTGCTGGCGCTGATCGGTGACGCCATCCAGTTTTTCCTGCAATGCCGCCTGCTCCTCTTTGAGCGCATCAAGGTCGCTTTGCAGGCTGGAGATCTGATTCTGATACTCCTGCTTTTGCTGTTCACGCTCCGCCTTTTCGCGGTTTGCTTCCTCAATCTCCTGCTGACGGATCGCTTCTGATTCGTCTGCACTTACATACTCGCCCGTCTGGGTGCTGGTTTCGGTGCTGGTTTCGGTGCTCGTCTGCGTATCCTCACTGGTTCCCCAGGATGCCGAGGCAGGCAATGCAAGCACCAACGCTGCAAGCAGAACCGCAATCAACACATTGCGTTTGGAGCTTCTGTGATTCACGAGCGTCGCACTTCCTTTCCAAGTCTGTCAAAAACAATTGCGCGGGTTGTTTTACACCTTCAAATGGCGGCGGATAAACAGGTTGCTGCCGATGATGCCCAAACCTGCACCGCCGATGGCAAAGCCTGCCAACATGTATGTAGCGATGTCCTTAAAGTTAATCAGTCTTCCAATTGCAATTTCCAGCCAAGAAGATGGGGTAGCCATGATGAACTGGGTCGCGTAGTTGTACAGCACCCACAATAGGCCAAATGCAATCAGCGCAGAAATCAGGCCGATCAGCATGCCCTCAATGATAAACGGCATCTTGATAAAGGTATTGGTCGCGCCGACCAAGCGCATAATGCCGATCTCCTTGCGGCGGGAAAAGATGGTGATCTTGATGGTGTTTGCGATGATAACCACCGAGACAATCGCCAAAATGATGACAATGGCAGTACCGATGGTGGAAATCGCCCTTTCAATGTCCGAAAGGATGGTTGCCTCCTGACTTGGCGTGCGGATATCCGGGTCAATTCCGTCGATCTGCAGCAGCTGCTGCTCCACGCTATTGAGGGTTTGCTCGCTGACATCCTTGAGCTTGATGCGGTAAGCGTCCGGCAAAATTGGGCCAAGGTCGTTGCCATCCACATCGGTCTCGACCATTGCGCTCGCCGCGCCCCACTTTTCTTTTTCCGCTTCCCACGCCTCTTCAGAGGAGTAGAAGTAGGAATCTTCGATCTCAGGGATGTTTTTAATCTCGTCGCCGATCTGCTGGACCTGGGAGTCCGAAAGATCCATATTCAAAAAGGCGACCATCTCGTTTTCGTCCTCCACTGCACCGACGATCACCTGCATATTCAAAGACAGCAGGACTGCACTTCCAATCAGCATCAAGCAGGCGACCAGTACGCCGATCGATGCAAAGGACATCAAGCGATTCATGTAGACATTTTTAAATCCGGTTTTGAGCAGATAGCCCAAGCTGCTACCCTTCATAGAAATCCCTCCATTCGTCGGCGTCGTCCAGTCCCCCATCTGCAACCACATTGCCGTGGTTGATGGTGATGACGCGGCGGTTAAACCGAGACACCAGTTCATGTTCGTGGGTGACCATGACGACGGTGGTGCCACAGCGGTTGATCTCGTTGAGCAGCTCGACAATCTCGAAGGAGAGCTCCGGGTCGATATTTCCTGTCGGCTCGTCCGCAATCAAGAGGGGCGGGTTGTTGACCAGAGCGCGCGCCAATGCCACACGCTGCTGTTCGCCGCCGGAGAGCTGATCCGGGTAATTGCGCGCCTTTGCTGCCAGTCCAACCAGGCCCAAAACATACGGCACGCGCTGGCGGATTGAGCGGCTGGCAACATTGGTCACCCGCAGTGCAAAGGCTACATTGTCATAGACGGTCATCTGCGGAATGAGACGAAAGTCCTGGAACACAACGCCCAGCGAGCGCCTAAACTGTGGAATTTGGCGCTTTTTAATCTTGTTGAGGTTGTATCCGTTGACCTTGACGATTCCCTTCGTCGGAGTCTCTTCGCGCAAAATCAGCTTGATAAACGTACTTTTTCCCGCTCCAGATGGGCCCACAATAAACACAAATTCTCCCTTATCCACCGTCAAGCTCACATTGCTCAGCGCGCGGGTTCCATTTTCATAGACCTTGGAGACGTTTGTAAACTCAATCACCTGAACACCGCCTTTATCTCGTTTCACAAGCGTGACAAAATACACGCATTGCTGTCATATTGTAAGAAAAATGTTGGTTATCCGATGTCAACCGTCATAATTATAATACATTTTTCCATTTCTCGCAACACTCTGGTATTTATTACCACATGACTTTGAAAAAAAGTTTACATTTTCTTATTTTTTTGCCTTTTTCTCAAAAACATAACCCGAAACCTGCTGGTTCCGGGTTATGAATTCTACTATATTGGGGTAAGTGCTTCTATCGGTTAATATTTGACTGGATTTGCTGTCAGATACTTCTTGACCATCAGTGCGACCTTAAAGACGATGGCGTGGTCAAACTCGCGCAGATCCAAACCGGTCAGCTTTTTAATCTTTTCGAGGCGGTAAACCAGCGTGTTGCGGTGTACAAACAGTTTGCGGGAAGTCTCAGAAACATTGAGGTTATTTTCAAAGAACTTCTGGATGGTGAACAGCGTCTCGTGGTCGAGGCTGTCGATCGAGCCCTTCTTAAAGACCTCTTTGAGGAACATCTCGCAAAGGGTGGTTGGCAGCTGGTAGATCAGGCGGGCAATGCCGAGGTTGTTGTAGCTGACAATCGACTTTTCTGTGTCGAATACCTTTCCGACCTCCAGCGAAACCTGTGCCTCCTTAAAGGATTTGGACAGCTCCTTGACGCCGGAGACAATGGTTCCGATTCCGACCACAACGCGGGTGTAAAACTCGCTGCCGAGGGTATCGACAATCGAACGGGCCAATTTCTCAATATCTTTGCTGTTGATGCCGCTCTTGATCTCCTTGACCAGGACAATATCCTTTTCGCTGATATTAAAGACAAAGTCTTTCTGCTTGTCCGGGAAGAGGTTCTGGATGACGTCAAAGGCAGAAATATCGTTGGACGATACGACACGAATCAGGAGGACGACGCGGTTGACATCGGTGTTAAAGTGCAGCTCGCGCGCCTTTACATAGATATCGCCCGGCAGGATGTTCTCCAGGATGACATTTTTGATGAAGTTGTTGCGGTCGTACTTTTCATCATAGTATTGCTTGATGCTGGCAAAGGAAATGGCCAGGATGTTGCAGAACTTGGCAGCCATCTCGTCGGTGCCCTCTACAAAGACGGCATAATCCGGTTTTGGTCTTGTGCCGAATGGCTTATAGGTGTATCCGTCACGGACAAAGATGTCGGTGTTCTCGTTGAGATCCAGCACCAGATACTCGTTGGTTTCACCGATTCTGGTCAGGTCACTGCAGGAGATGGTAACCGCATAGCTGTCCACTACGCCAATGACTCGGTCGATCGAGTCCCGCATCTGATGAACGATCCCTTGAAATAATCTGTTAGACATTACATATCCCCTCTTCTATCCTGATTAGCCAATGTCCTAATTGGCTCCGTTTGCCTTGTTATTTATAGTGTACATAATTTTTAATCAAAATGCAATATAAAAACGAAGGAAAGTTGTGAAAAATCAATTATTTTTTTCAATACCCCGCCAAACAAACCAAATTTTATCTATCATTAAGCAAAAAAATTGTGAAAACCGTCCTTGTGGACCCTACACAAACTACTTTGCCTTCTCTGTTCCACTTTTGTAAGCTACGGCACACTTGCATAAAAAATTCCTAAAAAAGCTGTACTTTAGACTTTCTGACAAAATAGTGGAAAAATCAAGAATCTACTTTGCTTAATTTGGCTGCATGTTTCTTCATTTTCTACATAATCTTTTTTATTTTTTATCAAAATGTACTAACTTTTCTCTGTTTCCCTTTTGTACATGAAAATTGCAATTTTCCTCCCTTCCCCGTTTCTTTGGGCAAGGTGCCGACCCTCTCCCATTTCCCCAGCTTTTGCTTTTCACTGGTCGCTGTGGTATACTTTTTTTATTCTTTTATAAAGGGAGGTTTTGGCTTGGCTTTGCTCGTTTGCCCTGCCGACCCGCAGCGCTTTGCTCTGTGCTGCAATCAGGTGTTCTCGCAGGACTTTTTTCAACACGGCATCGGCTCGCTCTCCGAAAAGGCGCAGCATGCCATCCTCAAAAACTATTATTCCCCAAATCCCGCCGACCAGGAAATCAACATCGGGTCCTTTGTCGCAGACATTGCCACCGCAAACGGCATCACCGAGATTCAAACGCGCGGATTTTATAAGACTAGAAAAAAGCTTGCCTTCTTTTTGCAAAATTATCCAGTCCGCATCGTCTATCCAGTCGCCGCAAAAAAATGGATCGTCTGGATCGATCCGCAAACCGGGGAAGCCGTCTCCCGCAACCGCTCCCCTAAAAAGGCCGTCTACGATATTTTCCGCGAACTGTACAGCGTCCTCGACCTGCTGTGGCCACAAAATTTCTCGCTCACTCTGGCTCTGCTCTCCTGTGAGGAGTACCGCCTTTTAGATGGGGTCGACTCCTCCCGAAAAAAAAGGGCGCAGCGCCTCGAACTCAAGCCCGCAGAGCTAATCGGCGAGGTGCAGCTGCGCGCCCCCTGCGATCTTCTGCAATTTCTGCCGGAGGATCTCCCCTCCCCCTTCACCGCCAAGGACC
Source organism: Clostridiales bacterium (assembly GCA_019423685.1). Classification (GTDB taxonomy): domain Bacteria; phylum Bacillota; class Clostridia; order Oscillospirales; family Ruminococcaceae; genus Negativibacillus. The sequence goes on from JAHZAY010000007.1 coordinate 72,947, forward strand.
TGCAGCGGCTGCTCAAGCTCAACCCCCGCACCATCTCCTACTGCATTTCGGTGATGCGGCAGCTTGGTCTGATCGAGCAGGTGGGCCTTGCAGGGCGCGCCTACCTCTATCGCGTCCTCCCCTTGCAATCTGGCATAGGAGCGGTATAATAATAGTGTTGATTTGAAGCGGTAAAGCGCCGCAACGGATATCTTCTTTCAGGAGGAATACAAATATGATTTCTAAGAAAATGCAAGGCCTTGTGCAAAATAGCTCGGTCATCCGCGCCATGTTCGAGGAGGGAAACCGGCTTGCAAAGATCTACGGCCCGGAAAATGTGTTCGACTTCAGCATCGGCAACCCCAGCGTCGCTCCGCCGGACCAGATTCGCCAGGCAATCCTCGACATCCTGCAGGAGGAAAACCCGCTGAAATTGCACGGGTACATGAACAATTCCGGCTATGAGGAGGTGCGCGGCGCCATCGCCGATTACCTTAACCGCCAGCACGGCTGCTCCCTGTCCTTCCAGGATATCGTGATGACCTGCGGAGCGGCGGGAGGACTCAATGTCATCCTCAAAACTCTGCTCAACCCCGGCGACGAAGTCATCGTCCTGGCCCCATTTTTCAGCGAATACGCAAACTACATCGCAAACTACGACGGCAAGATGGTGGTAGTCGACACCGATCCTGTCACCTTCCAGCCCGATCTTGCACGCCTTCAAGCTGCTATCACCGATAAGACAAAGGCGATCATCCTCAACACGCCAAACAATCCGACCGGCGTCATCTACTCCTCTGAGACCCTCTCGGAGATGGCGGCGCTCTTCACCCGCAAAGAGCAGCAGTTCGGCACCAGCATCTACGTCATCTCGGATGAGCCCTACCGCGAGATCGTCTATGATGGAGCGAAAGTTCCGTTCGTGCTGGATTTCTTCCGCAACGGCTTCATCGGCTATTCCTACAGCAAATCGCTCTCCCTCCCCGGCGAGCGCATCGGCTATATCGCCGTCAACAACCAGATGGATGACTACGCGGACATCCTCTCCTCGCTGAACGTGGCCACCCGCATCCTGGGCTTTGTCAATGCCCCATCGCTCTTCCAGAAGGTCATCGCCCGCACGCTGGGACTTGAGGTCAACGTCGACATCTACCGCGAGAACCGAGATCTGATCTACAACCACCTTATTAACCTCGGTTTTTCCTGTGTCAAGCCGCAGGGCGCCTTCTATCTCTTCCCGGCCTCCCCAATTCCCGACGAGAAGGCCTTCTGCGAAGCTGCAAAGAAGTACAACATTCTGATCGTTCCCGGTTCTTCCTTCGCCTGCCCGGGGCATTTCCGCCTCTCCTACTGCGTCTCAAAGGAGCAGATCCTTCGCTCGATGCCTGCCTTTGAGAAGCTGGCCAAGGAATTCTTTTAAAGGAAAAAGGAGGAGTCCCCGATGATGTCCCGCGAGCAGACCGTCCGTCTGTGGTTTGATATGTGGATTCAAAAGCAGGATCTGGGAATTGCCGAAATTTTCTCTGACGACGCCACCTACATCGAAAGTTGGGGGCCGCAATACTGCGGAGTAGAAAAGATTCAGCTGTGGTTTTCAGAATGGAACCAGCGCGGCACCGTGGAGCACTGGAAAATTGAGCAGTTCTTCCATAAGGACGACCAGAGTGTGGTGGAATGGCACTTTCGCAGCCGGATGATCGACGGCACCGTAGATTCCTTTGACGGAGTATCGCTGATCCGCTGGAACAGTTCCAATCAGATCTGCTTTTTGCAGGAGTTTGGCTGCAATCAAAACCGCTATGACCCCTATCAGGATGGCCCTGTCCCCCGCTTTCGAGGCAAATCGGCGGGTTGGTTTTAAATCGTGACACAAAACGGCCACAGAACCGGCAGTTCGGTTCTGTGGCCGTTTTTTATTTTTTATCTAGTTAGGAGAAGAGCGACATCTGGCTGGACTCCGGCAGATCTCCCAGCGCACCGCATTCCTTGAGGTTTTCCACGATGGTCCTGGAAACGCCCGAGCGGGAGACAACCTCATCCATCGAGATAAACTCTCCCTGCTGCGCGGCCTCATATAGGCTGTTGGCCGCAGCATCTCCGCAGCCCTTAAGCGAGCAGAAAGGCAGGCGAATCTTTCCGTCCTCAATCTGGTATTTGGTTGCGTGGGAGCGGTAGATGTCGATTGGCAGGAACACTACGCCCCTGCAAAGCGCCTCCAGCGCGATGTGCAGACACTCTGCCGTCTTTTTTTCCTTGTCGGTCGCATCCATTCCCTTGGATTGCAGTTCCTTCATGCGCAGCTTGACCATCTCTTTTCCCTGCATGACCGTCGCCGCGTCGAAGTCCTCCCCGCGCACCGTAAAATGTGCCGCGTAAAAGGCCAGCGGATAGTGCAGCTTGTACCAGCACAGCCGGATGGCTGCAATGACATAGGCCGCCGCATGCGCCTTCGGGAACATATACTTGATCTTAAAGCAGGAGTCGATGTACCACTGCGGCACATCGTGTTCCTTCATCGCCTTCACATGCTCCTCGGTCAGGAGCTTGGTTGCCTTGCCCTTTCGGACAATTTCCATGATTTTAAAGGACATGGACGGATCGAGGCCGTGGTAGATGAGGTAGAGCATAATGCTGTCTCGTGTACCGATAACCTGGCTGATGTCGCAGGTTCCGCTCCTGATGAGATCTTGCGCGTTGCCCAGCCAAACATCGGTGCCGTGGGAAAGTCCGGAGATCTGCAACAGGTCCGAAAAATTCTTTGGCTTACAGTCGAGCAGCATCTGACGGACAAAGGAGGTGCCCATCTCCGGAATGGCCAGAGTACCCGTCTCACATTCGATCTCCTCTGCGGTGACCCCCAACACTTCCGGTGAGGTGAACAGCTTATAGATCAGCTCATCCGAGGTATTGGCGTCGGTGACCTTTGTCCCGGTCAAGTCCTCCATATACTTGTAGAGGGTCGGCACATCGTGTCCCAGAATATCCAGCTTGAGGATGGTGTCGTGCAGCGAATTAAAGTCAAAGTGGGTGGTGACGATGTCGGAGTTGACGTCGTCGGCCGGGTGCTGTACGGGGGTAAAGTCAAACACCTCATAATCGTTTGGCACAACTACCATGCCGCCCGGATGCTGGCCGGTGGAGCGCTTGACGCCGGTACAGCCCTTGGAGAGGCGATTTTCCTCGGCTTTATGTAAGGTCATTCCCCGCTCGTTGAGATAGTTTTTGACATAGCCATAGGCCGTCTTGTCTGCCAGTGCACTGGTGGTACCGGCCTTAAAGACGTGCCCGGTTCCAAATAGCTCTTCGGTGTATTTGTGGGCCTTGGACTGGTACTCACCGGAAAAGTTCAGGTCGATGTCCGGTGACTTATCTCCGTGGAATCCCAAAAAGGTCTCAAACGGTATGTCGTGGCCGTCCCGCAGGTATGGGGTGCCGCAGTGCTCACAGTTTTTAGGTGGCAGGTCAAAACCGGAACCGACAGAACCGTCGGTGAAAAAGATGGTGTGGTTGCACTTTGGACAGCGGTAGTGCGGGGGCAAAGGATTTACCTCCGAGATACCCGCCATGATAGCCACAAAGGAGGACCCAACCGATCCTCGAGAGCCTACCAGGTAGCCGTCCGACTCGGACTTGGAAACCAGTTTTTGCGCGATGACGTACAGCACCGCAAAGCCGTGGGTGATGATCGAATCCAACTCCTTGGACAGGCGGTTGACCACAAGGTCCGGGATTTTGCCCTCAAATTCGTACCAATCCTTTGCGCGCTTCCAGACGCGCTGCTTGAGGTCCTCCTCCGCCCCCTCAATAGTCGGGGTATAGGTGCCGTTTGGGAAGGGGCGCACCTCCTCGATCATGTCCGCGATGAGGTTGGTGTTGGTGACCACAATCTCATACGCCTTCTCCTGCGGAAGGTAGGAAAATTCGTCGAGCATCTCCTGCGTGGTGTGGAAGTAGAGAGGCGGCTGGTCATCCGCATCCTTAAAGCCCTGGCCAGCCATCAGGATTGCGCGGAAGATGGCGTCCTCCTTGTTCATAAAGTGGACGTCTCCGGTCGCCACGACCGGAATCCCCAACCGCTCTCCCAACTTGATGACCGTTTTGTTGAAGTCCTGCAATTCGCCAACCGTCTTGACGGTGCCGTTTTTCATCATAAAGGCGTTGTTGCCGATCGGCTGCACTTCCAGGTAATCATAAAAGCTGGCGATGCGCATCAGCTCCTGAAAGCTCTTGCCCGCCACGATGGCGCGGAAAAGCTCCCCCGCCTCGCAGGCGCTGCCGATGAGCAGCCCTTCGCGGTGTTTGATCAGCTCACTTTTGGGGATCAGGGGGTGCTTTTTAAAGTAGTTCAAGTGGGACATCGACACAAGCTGGTAGAGATTTTTCAGCCCCATCTGGTTTTTAACCAAAATGGTCATGTGGAACGATTTGAGCTGTCGCGGGTCAACACCCACCAGCGAGGTGTTGATCTGCTCGATCGCTGTGATGTGGCTGCGCTTCTGCATATCCTGCAACATCCGCAAAAAGATTTTCGCCAGCACCTCGGCATCATCACAGGCACGGTGGTGATGGAAGTCGCCCAGCTTCAGGTGCTCTGCCACTGTATCGAGCTTGTGGTTCTTGAGCTCCTTGTACAGCGAGCGAGAGATGGTGACGGTGTCGATGTAGGTGTTGCGAAACGGCTTGTGCTGTCTTGCATAGGCTGCGCTCATAAACGAGCAGTCAAAGTCGGCATTGTGTGCGACGAGGATCGCATCCTTTGGACAAAACTGCTCCCAGAGTGCAAGCGCCTGCTGCTCATTTGGAGCGTCCTTGACCATCGCATCGGTGATGCTGGTCAGGGCGGTGATCTTCTCCGGGATGTGCCTTCCGGGGTTGACGAAGGTGTCGAACACATCCACAATCTCCCCGTTGCGCACCTTCACAGCGCCGATCTCGGTGATGCGGTCGCTGGCTGCGGACAGACCGGTCGTCTCCAGGTCAAAGACAACAAACTCACCGTCGAAGGACTGCTTTTTGTTGCCTTTGACTGCGCCCACCATATCGTTGACAAAATAGGCCTCCAGTCCATAAATCATGCGGAAATCTTTCCAGCCTTCGCTGGCGTACATCGCATCCGGGAAGCCCTGTACAACGCCGTGGTCGGTGATGGCCATGGCGCGGTGTCCCCAGCGGTGTGCCAATTTTGCAAGGTCCGCCGAGCCGTTCATGCCGTCCATGCTGGACATGTTGGAGTGCAGATGCAGCTCGACCCTCTTGACCGGCGCATCGTCCGTCTTCAGCTTTTTCTGCACCAGAACCACCGCCTGCGGCCGGATGGTGACATCGTGCTCGTACTTGTCATAGGAGGCGTCACCCCGCACAAGCAGGGTATCCCCCTCTTTTAGCTCCTCAATGGCCTCCTTCTTGCCGGTTGGCTGGATGAGCTTGAGGGTGTTGGAGCTGGTGTAATCGGTGATGTCAATCGAGTAGATCTCCCACTTTCCGTCCTTGGAGGTAACCGACTCTTTGCGCACGATATCTCCCCAAACGGTGGTCAAACCGGTCTCTGCGGTGACCTCTTTGAGCGCGATCGGGCGGTCCTTGATCGGCTTTCCAATAATCTGCACCGCACTGTCCGGCAAAATCGGCAGGCCCTCGCAGTCAAATTGCAGCCGTCCCAGCTTAAAAGCGCCTTTCTCTGCATTTTTGCTTGGCGTCTCTCCCCGCGCCGCGGAGGGCTTTGCCCCTGTATCTGGACGGTTGAGCGCGGCCTGCGTCTGTGCTGTCAGGCAGGGTTTGCCGATAATCTCCTTGTAGGCCGGGTCCTCCTCTGCCAAAGAGAGGACGCCGTCAAACTGCACCTCCACTGCCATCCCGTATTTTTCAGACAGCGCGCGGCGGATCGCCTGGTCGCAGCCGCTCTCTTTAATCAGGTTAAAACCGCCGTGCTGCAGGCTGATGGTGAGTTTGTCGCCCTCCAGTTTTTGCTGGCTTCCCTCAAAGATGCCGTTGGCAGGATATCCCCTCTTGCGCAGCTCGTGCAGGATATCCTCCATTGAATCGCAGCAGAACAGCTCCGGGCGGTAACGAGTCATAATCTCGAACAGCGCCAGATGGGCATTTTCCATAATCTGCTTCTCAACCCGGCTGATCTCTTTTTGCGGGATATGCTGCTCCGGGCACAACTCGACGGTGATCTGCCGGCGCTCCCGCTTGGCGTCGATGTGCTGTATCGGCGCACGCAGCAGCTCTCGAGCCACATTTCCCTGCAAAAATGGGCGAAAGATGTCCTCAAAACGGTTCAACCTATGTGCTCCTTTCCTCATCCTTGCAGCAATCTTTTTAGCAGAAAAAGACGCCGCAAAGCTGACCCACGATCTCGCAGGTCAGCTTTGTATAACGGTTTGTTCTAATCGAAATGATTTACAGATTTTTAGTCCGAAGTGCCGACTGTAGTCTCTTCGCCGGAGGAACCGATGGTCGCTTCTTCACCGGTTTGCTCTGTGCTGCTCTGCTCCTGCTCAAGGTCGGTGGACTCGACATAGTTGCCCTCGATGTTCTCAGCAAAGTAGTTGTCGAGCGCTTGCTGTACGTCGCCGCCCTCTTCGGTTGCGCCGTTGATGAGGGTATTGATGTCCTCGGTAATCTGTGTGACGTCCTTGCCCTCAGAATCGGAAACGCGGACCTTCAAAATCTGCTGGGTCTGCTCAACGTAGGTGGTGTCGCCATCGGTATTGAGGATGTAGATCAGCGAACCGGTCAGCGGCTCCCCGCTGGAACCCTGTGCCTGATAGCTGGACATCAGCCATTGACGGTTGAAGATGACCTCAAAGGCATCTTTTCCATCGACTGTGGTCTTGTGGATGCGGCGAATCTGAGAAGATGAGATCTGGTTGGTCGCAGCAGAGATGCTGTAGGGGCGCACATCCAGGCCCTCCTGCAGGTCGGTGCGAATCCACTGGTTGTTGGCTGTATCCAGATAGAAGTACTCGCCCGGTCGAATAAAGAAGTTGGAGATAACCTCGCTGCCATCCTCGCTGCCCGCGCTCTCCTGGAAGGTAATTCCACTGTCAGAGCGCACATAAAGGGCATGTCTTGTCTCGGAGCTTCCGCTGTCGCGCTCCGATCCTTCGTTGTAGACATAGCTGGTTCCGGTTGCACTGCCCGATTGGATCGCTGCTGTATTGGCGATTGCTTCGTTGAGCTGTGTCATATAGCCGTTGCTCTTGACCTCATCGTAGATCAAAAACGCCAGTACTGCCACGACGACCACCGCGCACAGGATGATGAGCGGTTTTTTTGTGTTTGTTTTTTTCTGAGCCATTGTTTTTTTACCTTCCTTATTTATGTAATGCAATTTTTTCTATCTCAGCCGCAAGTTCGTCGACAACTCTGTCTTCCGGAATTTTGCGGATGATCTCTCCTTTTTTAAAGAGGATCGCGCAGCCATCTCCTCCAGCAATGCCGATATCGGCTTCGCGCGCCTCTCCGGGGCCATTGACTGCACAGCCCATCACCGCCACGGTCAGCGGAAGCTTGCAGTCTTTGAGCCGCTCCTCGACCTTGTTTGCCAAGCCGATCAGATCAATCTTGGTTCGGCCGCAGGTGGGACAGGAGATAAAGGTGATGCCGTCGCGGCGCAGACCAATCGCCTTGAGAATATCGCGCGCGGCATAGACCTCCTGGACAGGATCGTCTGTCAGCGAAACACGAATGGTATCTCCTATGCCGTCGCACAGAAGCGAGCCGATGCCGACAGCGGATTTGATGAGCCCCATTCTGGCCGTTCCTGCCTCGGTGACCCCCAAATGCAGCGGATAGTCGCACTGCTGTGCGGCAAGGCGGTAGGCCTCGATCATCGTCTGCACGTTGGAGGATTTGATCGAAATGGCAATCTGATCGTAATCGTACCGCTCAATCAGCGAGACGTGGTACAGCGCGCTGTCCACCATCGCCTGTGCGGTGGGGTGCCCATACTTTGCCAGGATATGCTTTTCCAAACTTCCGGAGTTGACCCCGACCCGGATGGGCACATTGTGCTGTTTGCAGCACTCCACCACCTGACGGACACGGTCCGCATCGCCGATATTTCCAGGGTTAATCCGCACCTTGTCTACGCCCGCTTCCACCGCAGCAATCGCAAGGCGGTAATCAAAGTGAATATCCGCCACAATCGGAACATGAACCGCCTTTTTGAGGTGCTCAATCAGCGGCACCGACTGCATATTCGGGATGGCCGCACGGATGATCTCGCACCCCGCCGCTTCCAGCCTCTTGGCCTGTTCAACGCCCGCTGCAAAATCCTCCGCCGGGGTGTTGAGCATCGACTGGATGGTGATGGGAGCTCCGCCGCCGATCTTGACATTGCCGGCCGTGATCTGTTTTGTCTTTTTACGCTCTGCCATACTCTTTTCCTTTCTTTTTCCTTTCCCGTTTGCCGAACAAACTTATCCGGTAATCAGACGGACAATATCGTTGAAGGTGACAATCAACATCAATCCCAGCAGCAAGACCAAACCTGCCGCGTGGACATACCCTTCATACCTCGGCGCAACCGGCTTGCCGCGGAGCAATTCCAGCACCAAAAAGAGCAGTCTGCCTCCGTCCAGTGCCGGGAGGGGCAGCAGGTTAAAGATGCCGATATTGATGGTGATAAAAGCAGTCATCAAAAAGATAGAGGAGTAGTTGCGGGTTGAGGCCACCTCGCCGATCATCTGGGTCACTCCCACCGGACCGGAAAGCTGATTCATCTCAAACTGTCCGGTAACCAGCTTGCCAAAGGAAACCCAAACCTGTTTGACCACGCCGGTAGTCATATTCCAGGACTCCTTGAGCACCCGCAGCGGTGTCTTTTCCAGGCCCTGCACCTTAAAATCCAGCTTGACGATAGTCTGCCCTTCGATTTCCTCATACGCAAAGGGCACGTCGGTCAGTTCCACCACCTTGCCGTCCCGGCGGACCTTCATATCCACCGGCTCGGTGCCGACATCAATAAATGCGTAGACTAGGTCGTTTGCCGTGTTGACCTTGTATCCGTTGATCGAGAGGATCTCGTCACCCAATTCCAGTTTTTGAGAGCTGACCGCAGATGGATCAAAATAGCTCACCTGTGTGCTGGAGACCACCGGCCTTGAGCAGACAATTCCCACCATGATCAGGAAACCCAGCAACACGTTCATCACCGCACCCGCTGCCACCACCAAAATTTTTTGCAGTGGCTTTTTGTTGCAAAAGGCGCGTTCGTTGTCGCTCTCCTCGTTTTCCCCCTCCATGGCGACATAGCCGCCGATCGGGAAGAGCCGCAAGGTGTAGTTGGTCTCGCCTCTCGTCACCTGAAAAAGCTTCGGGCCCATGCCGATGGAAAACTCCGGCACAGCGATTCCCACCGCTTTGGCTGTCAGGAAATGTCCCAGCTCGTGGATCATGATGATGACACCAAAGATAAGAATTGCCAGCAAAATGGTCACAATCAGGTTCATCAAATTCCTCCCATCTTCTATGAGGTCTTACTTTCCGTATCGTGCGCGTACAAATTCTCTGGCCTTTTGATCTGCTTGCAGCACCTCTTCTACGCTGTTATAATCGCCCAGATCAAAGTGGTCGAGGGCAGCCTGCACTGCATCAAAGAGGTCCAGATAACCGATCTTATCTTGCAAAAACAGCGAGACTGCCTCCTCATTTGCCCCATTGACGACGCACGGATATAATCCCCCTCGCTTTGCCGCCTCGATGCAGCAGGCAAGGCAGGTAAAGGTGTTGGTGTCCGGTTCCATAAAGGTCAGCGGTCCGCAGGACAAAAGGTCCAGCCGTTTCGCCGGCGAATCGTACCGCTGCGGCCAGGTCAGCGCATATTGAATCGGGATCATCATGTCCGGCGCACCCAGCTGGGCCATCACCGAACCGTCCACATATTCCACCATCGAGTGGATGATGCTCTGCGGATGCACCACGATGCTGATCTTTTCAGGCGGCATCGAGAACAGCCACATTGCCTCGATGAACTCCAGCCCCTTGTTCATCAGGGTGGAGGAATCGATGGTGATCTTGGCCCCCATGCTCCAGTTTGGGTGCTTGAGCGCCTGTTCCTTCTTTACCGAACGCAGTTGCTCTCTGCTTTTGCCAAAAAAAGGACCGCCGGAAGCGGTAATAATCAGGCGCTTGACGCTCGCCGGATCGTTGCCCTGCAAACACTGGAAGATGGCCGAATGTTCGCTGTCTATCGGAGTCAGGCGAATTCCCTTCTCCTTTGCCAACCCCATCACCAGTTTTCCACCGGCGACCAGCGTCTCCTTGTTTGCCAGCGCGACGTTGTTTCCCGCCTCTATTGCCCTGACGGTCGGCAGCAGACCCGCCACGCCCATCATGGCGTTGAGCACGGTGTCCTGCTGCGGATCACTGGCAATCTGCAAGACTCCCTCCATGCCGCTCAAAACGGTCGTGTCGGTATCCCGAACTCTCTCTTTGAGTTCCTTTGCGGCTCCCTCATCGGTGAGGGCTGCAAAGCGCGGATGAAATGTGCGAATCTGTTCTTCCAACAGTCTCCAATTTTGATGGGCTGTCAGTGCATAGACAGGATAGCCCATCTTGTTGCAGACAGTCAGACTCTGCGTGCCGATGGAACCGGTAGAGCCCAAAATCGAAACGGTTTTCTCCAATGTCATCCCTCTTTTATTGCGTTACTTTTAAAGTGTCGGGAATAGTATACCACGTCTTTTTTACGATAGTATTAAGATTTCCCCAAAATGCAAATTTTTTAAAAAATTTGATAGAAAAAAGGAGGCGCCGGGAAGCCCCAAGCGCCTTCCATTCTTTTGTATATCCGCTCGTTTTCTACGCCAGCGCGCAGACCGGGAAATAAATCGAGGTCGCATAGATAAATGGCAGCGTGAAAAGTACACTGTCAAATCGGTCCAGCACCCCGCCATGTCCCGGCATGATGTTGCCGAAATCTTTAATGGAAAATTGCCGCTTAATCATCGAGAAGCTCAGATCTCCCAGGACACTGATGAGCGATCCCAGAAGGGAGATGAAAAACAACCGAAAATGGTCTACCTGCACGGCAAAGCCCAGCTGTGCGCAGCCTCGCTCAAAGCCATACGCTGCCAGCATATTCAGTACGACGCAGGTGACAAGTCCTCCAATGAGGCCCTCCACCGTCTTGTGTGGGCTGATCAGCGGGCTCATCTTGTGCTTGCCAAAAGCTCTTCCAGCAAAATAAGCGCCTGTATCGCTAAACCATGCGCAGCACAGTGCCAACAGCAGGTAATACAGTCCAAATGCCTGGCCGTTGTTGTCCCGCAGATAGATTGCCGACGAGAGCGACAGCGGAATTCCTATGCTCATCATAAAGGTCAGCGCGATGTCTTCCACGCGGGTATCCTGATGGGTTCGCAAAAGGATTAAAAACAATAGGCCAATATAGGGCAATAAAAAAAGCGGAAGCAGGTCCATCTCTTTCTGTAATTTGATGTATGGAAAAGCTGCCGAAACACAAAGCGCCACCACCGACAATAGCTTGTTGTGATTGATGTGGGTTGCCGCCAAAAATTCGAGCATCGCAATCAGGATGATCAACATGATCGCCACGTTCAGAACAACCGTCTGAAAGAAATTGAGTACTATAATTAGCAGAACAATTCCCACCAAAGCGGAAATGATGCGTGTTTTCACGAAAAACCTCCTGTTCTTATATCGCCCATCGTCTCCGGTGAATTCTCTACAGAATATGCCGGAGCAACAGACGATATTCTTCATTCAAAACGCAGGACTAAACACCGCCAAACCGGCGCTGGCGGTGCTGGTACTCTGCAATTGCCTGATCGAGATGCTTTGGTGTAAAGTCTGGCCAAAGCACATCCATAAAGACAAATTCGGAATAAGCTGCCTGCCAGATCAAAAAGTTGGAGAGCCTCTCTTCTCCGCTTGGACGGATAATCAGGTCTGGGTCCGGCTGGCCACAGGTATACAGACAGTCGCTCAGCAATTGTTCGGTAATATCGTCCACAGACAGCTTTCCCTGTTGAACCTGCTGCGCCAACCTTTTGGCTGCATGCACAATCTCATCGCGCCCGCCATAGTTGAGCGCCACATTGACCAAAAGGCCGTTGCGCCCCTCCCCCATCTTCTCGATGCGTTCGATCTTCTCCTGCAGCACGGGATTGAGCGCACGCATATCGCCAATAAAGTGGGTGCGCACATTTTGGTTTTCATTTTGATGCGCAAAGGCATCGTCGATGTACTGCTCCAAAAGCTGCATGATCGAGTCGACCTCACTCTTGGGACGCTTCCAGTTTTCGGTGGAAAATGCATACACCGTCAGGTATTGCAATCCGATCTGATCGCAGTATTCCACAATCTTGCGGAAAGCCTTCGCTCCCTCCCGGTGGCCATATTTGCGTGGAAGGCCGCGCTTGTTCGCCCAGCGCCCGTTGCCATCCATGATGATTCCGATATGGACTGGGAGTGGGGAATTTGTATTTTCCATGCAAGTTTCTCCTGTTCTCTTAAAAAGCCAGGCACCGCATAGCAATACCTGGCATGTGCGGTGCCTTGTAAACTACAATTAGAGGGACATAACTTCCTGCTCTTTGTCTTTGACCGCTTTATCGATCATTTTTACATATTTGTCGGTCAGATCCTGAACGTCCTTCTCGGCATCTTTCAGATCGTCTTCCGAGAGCTCGTTTGCCTTTTTCTGTGCTTTGAATTTATCTACTGCATCGCGGCGGATGTTGCGAATTGCAACCTTGGAGTTTTCGCCCTCTTTGGAGACCTGTTTGCACAGCTCCTTGCGGCGCTCCTCGGTTGGGGCCGGGAATACCAGGCGGATGACCGAGCCATCATCGGTTGGATTGATGCCGACGTCCGATGCCTGAATTGCTTTGGTAATCAATTTGAGGGTGGATTTGTCCCAAGGCTGAATAACCAGCGTTCTGGGGTCTGGGGTGGAGATGGTGGCAAGCTGCTGAATTGGGGTGGCAGCGCCGTAGTAATCGACTGAAACGCGGTCCAGAACAGATGGGGACGCCTTGCCGGCACGGATGGTGCCAAATTCGCGGTAGAGTGCATCCAGCGTCTTGTTCATCTTCTCTTCAATTTCTTTATACTGTGCTTTCATAAATAGCCTCCATTCTGCCAAGGAAACTCAGCAAATAAATTTTGAGATCAGTTGATTATTTTACGAGTGTGCCTACATCTTCCTGCTTTACAGCGCGGACGATGTTATCTGGGTCCTCCAGGCTAAATACCAGTACCGGGATATGGTTGTCACGGCACATCGAAGCCGCAGTCATATCCATAACGCCCAACTGCTCCGAAAGGATCTGATCAAAGGAGATGGTGCTGTAGCGCTTCGCGTTGGGGTTTTTGTGCGGATCGCTGTCGTAGACACCGTCCACCATCGTTGCTTTGAGGATAACCTGTGCGTCAATTTCCGCAGCGCGCAGCGAAGCGGCGGTATCGGTGGAAAAGAATGGGTTGCCGGTGCCGCAGCCAAAAACTACGATTCTGCCCTTTTGCATGTGGCGCACTGCACGGTTGCGGATGTAAGGCTCCGCCACCTGCTGCATCGTGATGGCAGTCTGTACGCGCACATCACAGCCCTCCTGCTCCAGTGCGTCCGCCAGAGCCAGCGCGTTCATTGCAGTTGCCAACATGCCGATATGATCGGCACGGGTGCGGTCCATGCTGCCGCTGCTGCGGCCACGCCAGAAGTTTCCGCCACCGACGACAATGCCAACTTCCGTTCCCAGATCATAGATCTTCTTGATGCTGGCACAGATGGCGTGCAGGGTGCCGTCGTCCAGACCGGTTTTCTTCTCGCCTGCAAGCGCTTCTCCACTGAGCTTGATAAGCACACGCTTATACATAAGTTCTCACTCCCAAAATTCAGTTTCTCCCGGGCCATTTGACCCCCAATTTACTAACTCTTATTTTACCGTAAGTCAGGCATGATGTAAAGCCCCAATTTTTCTTTTTCCCAGTTTGTTCGAATCGTGCAGCTAATTTTAGACAGATCGGCAGATGCACTTTTCTGTCAACAGGCCATAAAAAAAGAGGGCACAAGTATCACCTTGTACCCTCCCTGTAAAAAAGCGGCACCCGCTCTTATTTTACCATGCTGGCAACTTCGCTTGCGAAATCGTCCACTTTCTTTTCCAGGCCCTCGCCCTTCTCGTAGCGTACAAACGCAACGATCTGGATCTTGCCGCCGAGCTCTTTTGCTTTTGCTTCGGTGTAAGATTTGATGGTCTGGTCGTTGTCTTTGATGAACTCCTGATCCAGCAGGCAGTTCTCTTTGTAGAATTTCTTCAGTCTGCCCTGAACCATCTTCTCAGCGATTGCTTCTGGTTTGCCCTCGTTGATGGCCTGAACTTTCAGGATCTCTTTCTCTTTGTCCAGAACCTCAGCTGGAACCTCAGACTCGTTGAGGTAGCCCGGGTTTGCAGCAGCGATCTGCATTGCTACATCTTTGCCGTACTCTTCGAATCCAGGTTTGTCTGCAACGTCGGTATCAAATTTAACCATAACGCCGATGTTGCCGCCTGCATGGATGTAGGTTGCAACCTCGCCCTCATAGCGGGTGAAGCGTCTGATTTTGATGTTCTCACCGATGGTCTGAATCTTCTCGGTGGTCAGCTCAGCGATGGTCATATCGCTGCCTTCTGCTTTGCAGTTGTTGAGTGTGTCCACATCAGCTGGGTTCTGCTCAACAACAGTCTTGGCACAGGTCTCTACAAAGGACTGGAAATCTGCGTTCTTTGCAACAAAGTCGGTCTCTGCGTTTACTTCGATTACAACGCCAACCTTCTTCTCGTGATCTACATATGCTTTTACAATGCCCTCTGCTGCAATGCGGCCAGCTTTTTTCGCAGCAGCTGCCAGGCCCTTTTCGCGCAGCAGTTCAATTGCTTTTTCCTGATCGCCGTCAGCCTCGGTCAGTGCTTTTTTGCAGTCCATCATTCCGCAGCCGGTAATTTCGCGCAGTGTTTTTACGTCCTGAGCTGTAAATGCCATGTTCAATTCCTCCAAACTGATTTTCGATTTACACTATTTCTTTAAAAAAGGCCCCGACAGAAATCCCTGCCGGTTGTCCCGGCAGGAATCCCCGTCGGAACCGATTCTTTTGGTCCGACGTTAAAAATTATTCAGCGTCAGCAGCCTCATCTGCCTGAGCATCCTCAGCGCTCTGAGCACCCTGTCTGCCTTCCATAATCGCATCAGCCATGGTGCTGGCGATCAGTTTTACAGCACGGATTGCATCGTCGTTGCCTGGGATAACGTAGTCGATCTCATCAGGATCGCAGTTGGTGTCCACGATTGCAACAATCGGAATACCCAGCTTTTTGGCCTCAGCTACAGCGATTCTCTCTTTTCTTGGGTCAACGATGAACAGTGCGCCTGGCAGTTTGTCCATGTTCTTGATGCCGCCCAGATATTTTTCCAGCTTTTCAATTTCCAGCTCCAGCTTGCCGACTTCTTTCTTTGGCAGACGGTCAAAGGTACCGTCTTCCTGCATCTTGCGCAACTGCTCCAGTCTCTGGATTCTCTGACGGATGGTCTTGAAGTTGGTGAGCATGCCGCCCAGCCATCTTGCATTGACATAGTAAGCGCCAGCGCGCTCAGCCTCTTCTTTGATGGACTCGCCAGCCTGTTTCTTGGTGCCGACAAACAGTACGTTGCCGCCGTTTGCTGCTACATCGCGTACAAACATGTAAGCTTCTTCGAGCTTCTTAACGGTTTTCTGCAGGTCGATGATGTAGATACCGTTTCTTTCGGTGAAGATGTATCTTGCCATCTTCGGGTTCCATCTGCGGGTCTGGTGACCAAAGTGTACGCCTGCTTCGAGCAGCTGTTTCATAGATACTACGCCCATGTTAAAATCCTCCTTAAGGTTAAACCTCCGTCTCGGACGCTTTACCGGAATTCCGAAGGAACCCGCCAATGGGCCGGCGGAAATCCCTGCCTGTTCGGCACCATCCGGTCAATCCGAAACGTGTGTTGTAAGATACGGGGAAAAGGGCGAAATGCCCCCTTCTTTTGCCGTTCCCGGATATTATACCAAAGCTTTTGCAAAAAAGCAAGGGGGTTTATGCCGTTTTTGCGTACAATGACGCCATTTTTTTGCGTTGTGCCTCCTACTTAGGATGCTGCAAGGGAGCTTTTTGTCACAGCTTTACAAAATTTAGCGTTTACGTCGCCGAGCGGCCTTTTTGATCGGCTGTCCCTTTACCAAGATGGTGTCCTCGCCGATCACCTGAATGTCCTGCCACGGAATGACGGTGTCCTCCTCCCGGCCCAATAGCCCAAACAAGCGGTACCGCCCGCGTATGATGATCGCCGTGAGGGCAGCCGTTTCGGTGTCCAATTCCACATCCCCGACATAGCCGAGCCTCGCACCGTCCGCAGCGTTGATGACATCCTTGTATTTAAAATCGTTGATGCGGCACAGCATACCGTTCCCTCCCGTTTGATGGATTGGTATACTGTATTCCCCCAAAAAGGGAAAAATGCGCATCAACCGGATGTCCGCGGCGGTTAATCGCAGTGAATATCGATCATCTGCGGGGCCAGTTTCGAGTAGATGATCTTCTGTCCGTGATACAGCCCGCTGTAGCCGGACAACATATATCCGATGACGCTGGCAATTCCAAAAAAGATGACGCCCTCTCCGCCAAACAGCTCCACACTCAGGGTAAAGGAGGCAACCGGGCAGTTGATGACTCCGCAGAACAGGGCCACCAGTCCTACAGCTGCTGCAAAGGACGCATCCATCCCCAGCAGCGGACCGACCACACATCCAAATGTCGCGCCGACAAAGAAGGTCGGCACGATCTCGCCTCCTTTAAACCCTGCTCCTAAGGTCAGCGCCGTCAGCAGCAGCTTCAGCGCAAAGGCGTACCAATCGGCCTGGCCCTGCATGGCCTGCTGGATGACCTGCATGCCCGCGCCGTTATAATCCCGTGTGCCGATCAGGAGGGTCAGCAGCACCACCAGCACGCCGCCTACAGCTGCCCGGAGCACCCGGTTTGGAAAGAACTTTGCATAGATCCCGTTGGCTGTGTGCATTACACTGCAAAAGAGGATGCTCAAAACGGCACAAAGGATGGACAGCACAATCACCTGGCCCACCGAAGAAAGGGCGATCTGCGGCACCCCGGTGATGGAAAAAGCGGTGGGGGCGATGCCACAGACGCGGGACATGCCGTAACCGATCAGCGCCCCCGTTATGCAGGGCAGCAGGGCGGAATAGTACATTTCCCCTACGCTGATGACCTCCACAGCAAAGATGGTAGCCGTCAGCGGGGTTCCAAACAGCGCCGCAAAGCAGCTGCTCATCCCGCACATAATCAGCACCTGATGTTCCTTTTGGTCCAAGCGCAGCCAGTCGGCCATCCGCGCCCCCATGCTGCCGCCAATTTGCAGCGCAGCGCCCTCTCTGCCGGAAGAGCCTCCAAACAGATGGGTCAGCACGGTGCTGACGAAGATCAGCGGCGCTGTGCGCAGCCGCAGGGAATGTTCGCCCCGCACCGCCTCCAGGATGGTGTTGGTTCCCATATCCTTCTCCATTCCGGTCACTTTATACAGCAGTGCAATGGCAATGCCGCCTAGCGGCAGCAAAAACAACAGCCACGGGTATCCCTCGCGCATTTTGGTCGCCCACTCCACCGAAAAGTGAAAGAGCACCCCCATTACGCCGACAATACTTCCCGTCGCTGTACCCAACAGGACCCATTTGATGAACACCCCTACCGAGCGGTACAGATGCCCGACGGTTCCATAAGGATTGGCTTTTTCCCCTGTTTTTTCTGCCTCGAGCTGTCTTTGTTTTGTTTCCTCGCTGCCCATAAGGCCACACCTCCGCTTTGTTATTCGGTCTTTTCTGTCCGCCCCTCTGCCTGCTCCAGAGGGATGTCCAACTCGTTGTGCTCCGATTCACCCGGCACAAAGGGTTCCCAGGTGGGGACCATCTCGGCTGTGTCGATCTGCAGTACCTCTTCCCCTCGCACCGCAATGCCCAAACCATCTTTAGGGTCCCAGCTGCACCGAAATGCTGCCCGCACCTGCCCGCTTTCCAGATCCAGCAGGATGCGTTCCGGGTAGATCAAACGGGCAAAATCATTTTTGTCCAGGATGTTTGGCATTTCCGGTGCGTTGTCCGACATCAAGTGCCCATACGACAGCTGCATGAGGGGGTATCGGTCGAGCAGCGCAGTCATCATCACGTCGAGGAGCTGATACTGCTGCTCCAAAAAGTTGCGGCAACGCTCTACAACCTCCAAATCGGTACAGCTGCCCACCCGGACAAGCAGCGGATAAGAGTCCTCTTTGCAAAAATAGCCCTCCCATTCCCGCAGATGGACCCTTCCCTGATATTGGCTGCCATCCCAGACCAGCTCGTCTTGCAGCTGCAAGAGGTCCTCATCCAGCGGGGTTGGTGCATCCTGCTGTTGATGTTCCAGATCGAGAAACCAGATCACCAGCTGACAGATTCTTCCCTCCTCATCGGTTCCCCAAAAGGCCGGGTAGTTGCCCTCGCCCCAACCCGTGCGGAATAAGATGGCCCTTTGCCGGCTGCCCGGAACTGTCCAGTTGAGCCATCCGCCCTCTTGGGGCTGCTTTTGGGGGTAGGTTTTGGCATTCGCAAGCAGCAGCGGCCCAAAATAGTCCTCATATAGATCGCCTTGCGGGTTTTTCTCCCTCCACCGATCGGCAAAATCGCAAAAGGCCTGGTGGGTGCGCTCGTCGCAGACACATCCCCAGCCGTTCTGTGCCCAAAACCCGTAGTAACCGCTGTCAAAGCCCTCTAAATCTTCGCCGCCGCACAGCGCCTGCTCATAGTGCACTGCGGGATTATAATTAAACAGCAAGCGGGCCGCCGCATAGATCGGCTTTGCATCGGTGGTGGTGACAACCGACAATTCCAGCGGGTATTCTCCCACCGGCGCCGGGACAAAATATGGCTTTTCTCTGCGGCTTTGCAGCGAGCCAAAGGGGCTGCGCACAATCAGCTTGCCGCTGGGCACCGAACACAAACCGACCCGCAGCACCTCCACCGGGTATCCGTGGATTTCTCCCCGGCGAAAATACGCTGCAAAATCCACATGAGCGGTCAATTTTTCCCGGATTTGCAGCCAATTCTGCAACCATTCCCTCTTTGGCGCCATCTGCTCTTCCCCCATTTGTTCCCATGATAAGGGCGCCGCCTGACACTGCGAGCGGCGCCCTTCTTTTAAAGTTATTATATAAGTCTGCCTTTGCGGTGTCAAGCAAAAGTGCAGCGCAATCTGGCCGTTTTTGTTTTTGATTTTGCCAAAGCTACCGTCTCCTGCCAGCAGTTATCCCACCATTGCAGCTGGAAAAAACTGGCTGTTTGTTGCAGGAAATTCGCGTATATTCTGCCGCGGCCTGTAAACAATAACAGCACAGGCAAATTTCAGGAAAAGACAAGGAGATTTTTTATATGAAAGCTACAGGAATTGTAAGAAGAATAGACGACCTTGGGCGTGTCGTAATCCCAAAAGAGATCCGGCGCACCCTGCGCATCCGCGAGGGCGATCCCCTCGAAATTTTCACCAGCAACGACGGAGAGGTTATCTTTAAAAAGTATTCCCCTATCGGTGAGCTCTCTGCCTTTGCCGCACAGTATGCCGAGATTTTGCACAAGACAAGTGCAAGACCGGTCATCGTCTGCGATCGGGACCATGTGGTCTCTGCGTCCGGCGTTCCAAAGAAGGAGCTTTTGGAAAGACGCATCTCCCCTGCCCTCGAAGAGCTGATTGAGGACCGCAAGAGCTATATCTACGAATCCGGCAAGGCCCTGCTCTACCCGGTTGAGGGCATCGAGCGCCCTGCCCTGGTCGAGTACCCGATCATCTCGGCGGGCGACGTCTGCGGTTCCATCCTGTTTTTGGCAGATGGAGAGCCGTCCGTCCCAACCGAAGCCGAAGAAAAGCTGCTCCAAGCAGCCGCAGGTTTTCTTGGCAAACAGATGGAGGAGTAACATTCTCCCGGCCCCACCCCCTTTCTCTCCTTCCCGCAAGGTTTCGGCAACCTTCGCACAACACTCACTCAAAGTTCATCCTCCAACTTTCTTCCTATATCTATGACATTTGTTAATGTCCCGCAATGTTAAATCTATGTAAAGTCGTGTTAAATTTTGGCGTTTCTTCTTGCATTAGATCGGTTTTTTGTGTATAAAGTAAAGTGTAGAATAAATTTTTGTTAAGCATGGAGGAAGATTTTGTGAAAGCAACCGATTTAATCAGTTTGCTGGGAGGCTTAGGCTTATTCCTGTACGGTATGCAGATGATGAGCAACGGTCTGGAAGCCGCCGCCGGCAACAAAATGAAACGCATTCTCGAACGATTGACCTCAAACCGCATCCTTGGTGTCGTAGTCGGCGCAATCATCACGGCTGTCATTCAGTCCTCATCGGCCACCACCGTCATGGTTGTCGGCTTTGTAAACTCCGGCATGATGACCTTGCAGCAGGCGGTATGGATTATCATGGGCGCCAATATCGGAACCACCATCACCGGCCAGTTGATCGCATTGGACGTTGGCGCCATTGCCCCACTGTTTGCTTTCCTGGGCGTGGCAATGATCGTCTTTGTAAAAAAGGAGAAGATCCACCATTTCGGCAAGATCATCGCCGGTTTGGGTATTCTGTTCATCGGTATGGACATGATGAGCAGCTCGATGGTTCCTCTGCGCGAATCGGAAGCTTTCGTCTCGCTGATGACCAGATTCTCCAACCCAATCCTCGGCATCCTCGCCGGCGCAATCTTCACCGCCATCATCCAGTCTTCCTCCGCCTCTGTCGGCATCTTGCAGGCACTGGCTTCCAGCGGCGTCATCGGCCTCCCACAGGCCGTCTATGTCCTGTTCGGTCAGAATATCGGTACCTGTATCACCGCGCTCCTGGCTGCTATCGGCACCAGCCGCAACGCCAAGCGCACCACCATCATCCATCTGTCCTTTAACATTATCGGTACCATTCTCTTTACCGTTATCTGCATGGTGACCCCGTTTGTTCCTTTGATGGAAAGCCTTACCCCAAATGTTGCATCGCAGATTGCAAACACCCACACCATTTTCAACATCACCACCACCCTTCTGCTGCTGCCCTTTGGCAGAAAGCTTGCAAAGATGGCAACCAAGATTCTTCCCGACCTTCCAGAGGAAAAAGAAGATACGATGCACCTCGAATTTATCCAGCCGATTATCCCAATTGAGAACCGCGGCGAAACAAAGATCGGTATCTCTGCTATCGCGATCAACGCCATCCGCAACGAACTTGTCCGCATGACTAAGATGACCAAAGAAAACATCTCGCTGAGTTTTGAAGCGGTCAAATCTGGCAAAACCACCCTGCTTGAAGATGTGCGGGATCGCGAGGAGTACATTGACTTCCTGAACAAGGAAATCTCCAAGTATATCTCCCGCATGCTCGTCAAAGAACGCAACCCCAAAGATTCGCAGTATATGAGCGCACTCTTTAAAGTTTGCGGCAACCTGGAGCGTATAGGCGACCACGCAGTCAACATCTGTGAGTACACCAAGCGAATTGAAGAACGCGGCATCGTCTTTTCTCCCGAAGTCATTCAGCAGATCGGCCAGATGCGGGACATCTGCGGAAAGGCAATGGATATGGTGCTGTCTGTTGAGAACAACGGCAACAACCTTAAAGCGATCGAAGACACCGAGCAGAAGATCGACGATATGACCGAAGATTTCCGCAAAAAGCAGATCGACCGGATGCAGGCTGGCACCTGCTCGGACGAAGGCTGTGTGCTCTATTCGGAGATGCTCACCGACTTTGAACGTATCGGTGACCACATTCTGAACATCGGCCAGGAAATCGCTCTCGGCGCTGTTGGAGACTAGTAGCTCTAAAAATTTCATCTAACAAACAAAACGGTAGGTCCACTCTGGTAAAAGAGGTTGGACCTACCGTTTTTCTGTTTTCCAAAATCTGCTATGGGTATCAGTATGGAATAGATTTTTGATTAGCCGTGGAGATGTTCGCTCTGGCGCTGCATATTCTCAACGACAATGTCGAAGATTTCGCCCAGCGATGCGCAGTATTCCAGCACCTTCCAGGGATAATTGGTGTGAAAGTGCAGCTTCATCAGCTCCTCATCCCCGACCACAATCAGGCAGTCTCCTTGAAAATGTTCGGTGATGTAGTCGTTGATCTCGTCCTCGGTGGCGGTGCTGCCCTCGATCAAAAGCTGGGTGTCAAATTTATACTCGATCTGTTCTTGCTGCATAATCGGTTCCTCCTTTTTATTTTGCTATTTTGCTGCGCGCCGGATGATGGCTCCCTGCGGCAGCACAAGTCCCTTGGCGGGCATGGTCAGCTTCATCATGGCGTTGTTTGCGCTTTGGCGTGCATTGCCTTCTGCATCGGTGATGGCAGTGACCGAATAAGAAATGGGGCGATTGTCGATGTCACCGCCCGGGCACAGAATTTCTACCGTCTCCCCAAGTGAGAACTTGTTGCGCTGGGTGCAATAGAGGACGTCATCCTCCGTTTTGTCGACCACTGCAACCACGTCCCACTGCCGCACATAGCCGCCGTTTTCATAATACTGTCCCTGCTCCGGACGGCCAAAGTAAAAGCCAGTGGAGTACTGCCGGTGGCTGACCTTGCGGGTCTCCTCCTCAATCCACTCTGGAAGATGGAAGTTTTTCGGGTCCTTTTTGTACAGGTCCACCGCTTTGCGGTATGCGTTGGTGACAACTGCCACATAGTAGAAGGATTTGGCGCGCCCTTCAATTTTCAGCGAGGTGACGCCCGCCTCGATCACCTTGTCTATGTACTCGATCATACACAGATCCTTGGCGTTGAGGATATAGCTTCCCTTCTCATCCTCAAAGACCGGGAAGTACTGGCCTGGACGCTTTTCCTCCATCAGGTAGTAGTTCCAACGGCACGGCTGTGCGCACTCTCCCCGGTTGGCATCCCGCCCGACCATATAGTTGGAAAGCAGGCAACGCCCGGAAAAAGACATACACATTGCGCCGTGTACAAAGGTCTCGATCTCCAGCTCTGGCGGAGTTTTGTCGCGAATGCGCTTGATCTCCTCCAGCGGCAGCTCCCTGGCCAGCACAACGCGCTTTGCTCCAAGCTTATACAGCTCGTTTGCTGTCAGATAGTTGACAATTCCCGTTTGGGTGGAGATGTGCACATCCACATCTGGAATCACCCTTTTGGCCTCCATCAAAACGCCGATGTCTGCCACGATCACCGCATCGACCCCCGCCTTCTGTGCAGAGCGCAGGTAATCGGGGAGCTCTTCAACCTCGCTGTTGAGCGGCAAGGTATTGCAGGTCAGGTACACCTTGACGCCGCGCGCATGGGCGTACTCCACCGCCTTTTTCATCATCTCAAAGTCAAAGTTTGCCGATGAGGCGCGCATGCCAAAGGCAGTACCTCCCAGATATACCGCATCTGCTCCATAGTTGACCGCATAGGTCAGCCGCTCAAAGTCGCCCACCGGCGCAAGTACCTCCGGATAGTGCGCACTCATCCATGCTGCATTTTTGTCTGCCATACTGCTCCTCCATTATCTAAGGTTTCATTTTAGAAAACCCTGGCCCGCACGAGAGGTTCGGCGGGCTAGGCAGTTGGTTTAGGTTTGCTGTTGTCGGCTTATTCGCCGGTTTCCTCCACCGCACTCTGCTGCTCCAGCTGTGCGTTTACCTGATTTGCTGTGCGAATATTCGCCTCGTGCTCCTCAAGGGTGGAAGCAAAGTAGTAGTTGCCTGCATCATCCGATACAAAGTAGTAGTAATCGGTATCTGCTGGGTCAATCGCCGCCTCAATGGCATCCATACCTGGATTGCAAATCGGACCGACCGGCAAGCCGACCACCTTGGTGGTGTCGTATGCGTCGTACATTTCCTGATTATCCTCGGTCATAAAGACACGGATATCGTCCTGGATATAGTTGGTGGTTGCATCCGACTGCAAATATGGGTAGTTTGCGCTGTTATTGAGTCGGTTGTGGAAGACCGAGGAAACCATCTTCATGTTTTCCAGGTCGGTCGCTTCCTTCTGGATGATGGATGCCAGGGTAATGAGGTTGTCCAGCTCGCCCAGACCGTTAGAGAGGTTGCGGATGCGCTGCATCACCTCGGTGTCGACCTTGCTGTCAAAGTTGTCAAAGAACTTGCGGACAACCTGCTCTGGGTTCATGTTGGTATAGAACTCATAGGTATCCGGGAAGATATATCCCTCATACTTTCTGAAGCGAAGCGGGTCATCCGGCACAAGTCCGGCAAAGTTGTAGTCGCTGTAGTCGCCGCTTTCCAGCGCCTCATAGAACTCCTCTGCCGTGCAGACGTCGTTTTCTTCCAACAGTTCTCCGATCTGCCGCTCGGTCATACCTTCACGGAAGGTGACGCTGACAATGTCGGACGCCTCATCATCATAGGCCAGGTGGTTCATGATCTGGTCATATCCCCACTTGTTGTTTAAAACGAAGGTTTTGGCCTGAAAGGTGCCATCCATATCTTTGAGCTTTGCATACAGCTCAAAGACCAACTTGCTGGAGATGACGCCATTTTCTTCCAAAACATCGGCAGTTTTGCTCAGAGAGGACACATCGTCCTCGGTCAAAGTGACTTCAATCTGTTGATCGGTCTGACCCAGGCCGAGCAGGTCACTGGCAGTGATCAGCATAAAATAGGCCAAAAAGATGGCGATGCCCAAAAACAGGCAGATCAGTACAAAGCTCTGGGCAAAGCGGCTGAGTTTGGATTGGCGGCGCTTTTTGCGCGGCTTTTTGGCAAACTCCTCTCCGCCAAAATCATCGTCCACAACCTTCATGTCCGCATCGTCCTCGTCGTCCTCAGGAGAAAACCACTGGGTTTGGTCCTGCTGACTGCGGGACTGGCTGCGGCGGTTGCCCTGCGGGTCCTGACTAAAATAGCTGCGGAGTCTATCCTGACGGTCCTTTTCGTTGCTCATTTTCCGTCTCCTTTCGTCCCCTATTTGGAAGTTCTTCTGTGCCGGACCGATGCCTTGGACAGGTTGCACCGGCGGATATACCGGTCGGTCACCAAAAGATCTACCGGCACATCATAGCGTCCGCTGATCAGCCGCG
This sequence comes from Clostridiales bacterium, assembly GCA_019423685.1. Classification (GTDB taxonomy): domain Bacteria; phylum Bacillota; class Clostridia; order Oscillospirales; family Ruminococcaceae; genus Negativibacillus. Next base: position 98,020 of record JAHZAY010000007.1, read on the forward strand.
GACGGACACAGTCGCTGTAATTGACGCCAATCTTTACCCCCGAAAAGCTGGAAAGATAGCGATCATAATAGCCACCGCCATACCCGACACGATAACCGCGATAGTCGTTACAAAAGGCCGGAACAATGCAGATGGCATCTCTGGTATCCTGCAAGATGGGCAGATTCTCATACGGCTCCAAAATGCCGAAAGCGCCCTCTTGCAGGTCATCCATGCTGCTAATCAAATGCATATTCATCAAGCGGGTGTCCTCCACGCAGCGCGGAGCAGCAACCCTCTTGCCGTCCTGCCAGGCCTGCTCCATCAGGCGGCGGGTGTCCACCTCCAATTCCTTGGAGACATACAGGACAACCGTCTTTGCCCGGCGGTACTGCTGGGTGGAAATCAGGCGTTTAAAGATCATTTCATTTTTTTCTGCCACCACTTCGGCAGGCATCTCCCGACGGATCTTGCGCATCTGCGCGCGAATTTCCTTTTTGTACACTCGCAGATCTATCTTTGGCATTGGATACCTTCCTTTATCTGCAAAGCTTTCTCTTCACCGCACAGGCACTCGATCAGCTTAAAGCCAAAGTCCAGGCATACGCCCGCGCCCCTTGCTGTGATGTACTGTCCGTCGCGCACAACGCCTTCTCCCTTGCAGATGGTGGCACCCTTCGGCTCAAATCCCGGGAAGGAGACCGCTTTGCGGCCGTCCAACAGCCCGCGATTTCCCAAAACCGATGGCGCTGCACAGATCGCTGCAATGAAGATGCCCTTTTCGCTAGCGACCTTCAGCCAATGATCTACCTCGGCAGAGGCGTCCAGATGGTTGGTACCCGGCAGGCCGCCCGGCAAAACCAGCATCTGCATCTCCTCTTCGGTGACCTCTTTGGCGTTTATGTCACACGCAACGGTGACGCCATGGGAACCAGTTACCCATTTGCCGCCGTCCTCATTGACCGCCGCAGTCTGTACCTTTACCCCGGCGCGGCGCAGCAGATCGACCGGCGCCAAGCCCTCCATTTCCTCAAATCCGTTTGCCAAAAATACTGTTACCATAACCATTCAGCTCCTTTTGTCTTGTTTGCCATTGTTGTCTAAGGCTAATCTAATATGAACGGCAGATAGGCCCATCCTGTTTGGTCCGGCCGCTGATCCTGTGGCAGATACCAGCGCACCATTCCAGCAGGAACTTCCTTCTGCCCGGGTTGTCCCTCTTGTGGATCTTCTTTTGCCGGCAGACGCACCGTCCAGCTTGCCTGTGGGAAAAGGCCCCGCAGTGCACTGCACAGCTGTTCCTCACTCTCCCCCGGCTCTGCCAGCAGCTCCTTTGCAATCCACTCTTCCGGTACATAGTGATACAGGTTGCAGATTGCCCGGCGCTTTCCCTGCTGGCACAGCGCATACAGGCCGCCATGATAGAGCTTGCTTTCCCCTTCGGCAAAGATCAGGGCATCCTGAGGCCAAAGCACCGCATCGCGCCCCAACAGCCGCAGGTGGTGGTGATAGTAGTCCGCGACGTGCAGCTGCCGCAGCTCCCAACCATCCGCGCTGCTGTTTGCCGATGGATAGCAGCACTCCCGGCGATAAAACCAGGTCTCATAGCCGCGCTTTTGATAAAACGGGTAGAGATCTGCCTGAGCGGGGGCGAGGATGGCAAGCTCTATACCCCATTGGCGGTGATAGCGTTCCGCCTCCTGCAAAAGCTTGGTGGCAATCTGCTTTCCGCGCGCCCTTGGCAGGGTGGCCACCGCAAAGAGATAACTTGCCCGGTACAGCCGCTCCCTGCCCTGAAAAATTCCCCTGTAGGTGCAGGGAAGCAGGGTCGCCATGCCCAAGATCTCACCCTCTTCTCGAAAAACCAGCGTTTGATCCGGCCGGTAACGGGTGGAAAAATAAAGCTGCTGATATGCGTCCTCCGCATCAAAACAGGTTCTCCAGAGGACGCGCAACTGTTCTCGGTCCTGTATACAATCTTCTGCAAATCCGATCGACGACATCCTCTCTTCCCCCTTTCCCTTTTTGTCTATCCTTTATGCATTTTCCTTAAGGCAAACCTCATATTTCTTCACCAGCATCTGCGGGCGGTAGGACAGCTTTGCCCGGCGCAGTCCCTCCACGCCGGCATCGTCCTCTCGGTTGATATAGCTATAACCCTGGCAGCAATGCTGAACAAACTGCTGGTTGATCATCTGATAGGCTCCGTTATAGCCGGAGAGGGCCTTTTCAAAGTGGACGACAAAGGTGTCGCTGTTGAGCGGGCGGCCCATCGTGTAGGCAATTACCTTGCCGTCTACACGGATCAATCCTCCCACCAACCCTTCCTCAAAGAAGTTGTCAAAGGCACTGCGCAGCGCCCTCTGCTCCTGTGTGAGGCCGGCATCGGTGTTTCCACCATTTTCCTGCTCCCACTCCTGGTTCATCTGCCAACACTCCGGAAGCGTCTGGGCAGTGATCTGCTCAAACGACCAATTCGGGTAGGTGCGTTGGAAGATGTTGACATGGTTTCGTTTGCCGCTTAAGTTTCTGCCCTTGAGGGTTGCAAGCGATTCGAAGGTGTAGATATAGTCGAAGTACTCTCGCTCCTCACGAAATACAAAGCGGTCCGGGAAAAGCATTTCCAGTTCCTGCTTCATTGGCTCCAGCACAAGCGAAAGCAGCAGCGGCGAACCGTGTGCAGCGGCGTCCTGGATCATCTGTTCGATGACCGGCGCAACATCTCCGCGTCCGAACGGGTACAGATAGGAATACCCCTTGAAGGCGGTGCGCAGCACACCGTAATCCCCCACTCGGGCAATTTCTGTGCGGTGCACGCCGCTCCAATTAAAGATCGAACTGAAGCTGTATTCGCAGCTGTTGTAGTTTGCGTAGCTGAGCAGCTGCTCAATCCACGCTTTGTCCTGCAAGGAAATCGGGTAAAAATCCAAGCAAATCCTCCTTTTTGATCAACTGATCCGTTTCTCTCTTCTAATGTCTATCTGGCAGTTCACAGGATGCCGCCTGTTTTTCCATCATCCAAAAGGGCATCCCGGAATATTGATGTGTGAGCTCTGCGATTTTGCAAAACCCAAGCTTTTCATAAAGATGAATCGCCCTGGCATTGAAGCCGGCTACGACTAACCGAAATTTTTTCGGGTGAAAGCGGTCCTGTGCAAAGTCAAGGCCGGTCTGCATAAAGGCAGTTCCTCTGCCCTGCCCGCAGCAATCCGGGCACATTCCCAGCCCAAAATCCAGCGCCTCTTGTTGGTAGAGCGGCTGCTGCTCTCGGACGGGGATGCGGGCGGGTTGTCCATAGCAAAAATATCCGACCAGCCTTCCCTGGGCAAGGCAGGCATAATATCCCCCTTCCATCAGCTCTGCCACCGTATCCTCTGTCGGTGCAAAGCTGTAGAGAGCATAGCTGCCCGGATATGACCAGTTGGAAATTTCCCGCGCATATGCTTCGGTCATCGCAACGACTGCATCCATCTCTTTTCCTCCATCAGGCTTCGGTCAAAAAGGGCCGTACCTGCTCAAAAATTTTATCGGCAATCGTCTGGATGGGCAGTGGGTTTTCCCCATCGCAGCAGGATACCACCTTCCAGCCCTTCTGCTTTGCAGCATACAGCGCCGCCTCCCGGCAGGAAAGCAGGTACTGAAAGTTGGATTCGTGCAGGTCCTTTTTGCTCTCGTCGCCGTGGTATCGTGCCTCCAACAACTTTTCAGCTGTTTTGGGCTGCATGTCCAGATATAGCACAAGGTCCGGGCGAGGCAGACCCATCTTGTTGTATTCCAAATCTTCCAGCCAGTCTAAAAAGGTATCCCACTCCTCTTTGGGCAACTTTGTAGCCTGATGGTACATGTTGGCGGTGGTGTAGCGGTCCAGCAAAAAGGTTTTGCCCGCCTCATAGTCGCTGTGCATGTGGCGGCGCCAGGTAGCGTATCGGTCCACGCTGTAGAGCACCGATGCAGCATAGGCGTTGATCTCTTCCAAGCTTCCAAGCTCACCGCTCAGATACGCCTTGACCAGCACCGAAGAATCCTCGGCATAATTTGGAAACTTGACCTGCTGTACCGGCCTGCCAAGCTCCCTTGCTTTTTGGGCCAACAGCGCAATCTGGGTGCTCTTTCCACTGCCGTCCAGCCCCTCTATGATGATCAATTTCCCCTTCATGCGGGGTCATCCTCTCTTTTTCTCATTTTTGACCGTTTGGCGCAGTTTATCCGCGCTGGCTCTGCCCCAGGTGCAAAAAGTGTTCGCGCACCTCCTGCATTTTTAAGCAGCTCATCTTGCCCTCCGGGCAGGGGCCGCTGACACAGCCGGGGCCAGCCTTTTCAAAGATGGTCGGGGCGATCGGTTTCACCAGCGCCAGCATCTGGGTGGCGACATCCCGAATCTCCCACTGTGCGCGGTTGCAGCAGCGCAGTCTAAAGAAGTTGAGCAAGCTGCGCGCATTCATCGTCAGGATCATTTTTGTGTCGCAGGCATTCGGCAGGACAAAGCGCGCATCCTCGATGGCCTTCTTTTCCGAAGCAGTTTTTGCCTTCTTTTCGTCCATGCCCTCTGCGATCATCTTCTGGTAATTTTTCTGCTGCAAAATGTCGGAGAGCTTTAAATAGGTTTCGTGCGCCGACTGCATCGCCTGCTGATAAAGGGCAGAAGCCTCCTCATCTTCGGCGATCTGGGGCGGCGTAACAAAAGAGAATTGCTTTTCTTTGACATACCGCTGGCTCTGCACCGAAAAGGATGCGATGCGGTGGCGGGTAATCTGCGCGAGCAGCGAGCGGGAAACGCCCTCAATTCCAAAGGTAAAGCTGATGTGCTCGATTGGACTCTGGTGTCCAAAATCCGAGAGCATATGTAAAAAGCTGACGGTTTTTTCCTCATCCAGACCGTCCATCAAGTCCGAGATAGATGCCGGGCTGTAGCACAATTTTGCAGACGACGCAACCAGCCGTTCCGGGTCTGGGGTATAGGCAATCAATGTCACCTTCGCCATGTTGATGATTCCTCCATTTGAAAAAAGAAATTCTTTATCCCCCATTATAGCAAATTTGACAGCAAAATTATAGGGGGTTTCTATTTAAATTTGACGAACCGTTCGCCGTATCTTATGTGAATTTCACCCATCCGCACCGGTATAGCTGCCTTTAGCCGATCAAGAGCATTTTGAAAATGCCGCCCAATTCCCGCACTGCATAGGAAGGAATCACCGGCAGCGGCGTCTTTCCAGAGATCGCGCGGGCATCCGTCCCATAGCGCCGCACATACATCCAGGCGCGCAACTGGTGAAATCCGTCGGTGCAGAGGATGAGGGTGTCGCTCAGCTTCTGCTGTTGGATCAGGCGCAGCGAATTTTGGATGTTGGTGTCGGTGTTGGTGGACTCATCCTCTTCATAGACGCGCGACGGGTCCACCCCGTGCTCGGTGAGGTACTTTTTCATCACATATGCCTCGGTGTACTGCTCGTTCTCCCCTTTTCCCCCCGAAACCACACAGTTGGCCTGCGGGTTTTGGTTGAGATACGCAAGAGCACAGTCCAGGCGGCGCTGCAGCATCAGCGAAGGTTCTTCGCCGTTTACCTTGCATCCCAGCACAATCACGGTCGCTTCCCCCTGCTGTGCGGGCTTCCTGCCAAAGGCAAAGTAATTCCAGATCACCGCATGGGTCAACAATCCCAGCAGCATCAAAATTCCAAGTGCAGTCAACAAATGATTCTTCCTCCCTACATGCCGTTCATATACTGCGGTGCCGATTAGAAAAGCCGATCCCAATACCAGCAGCGCCGACCCGACATTCCATACGGCGAGCAGCAGGCCGGATATTCCCATCAAAAAGAGCACCCCACCGGCCGCCACAAATCCTTTTTGCTTGATTGTCCACTGTTTTTTCTCCATCTCGATCTCCTTTAAGTTGCAGCGAATGCAACGCTTGCCCCGCATATCCAACCTCTCTCCGTCATAAAAATGCGCAGGGCATAACCCAACATAACGACACAGACACTCTCTAGTTTATCCTATCATAAAACACGAGAAAAAACACCCTCTTTACTACAGACAGTTGGTAATTTTTTTATGAACGCCCCCCTCTTCCATGGTATTTTCTTCCTTTTTTCGAGCAAAATATAAAAAAGCAGCTCCAAAATTTGAACAAAATGTAAAGAATTGCTTTTGTTTATGAATTTCTCACCAAAGCCCTTGATTTTTTCTGGAAATGCGGTAAAATACAATTAGCACTTGAGGCAAGAGAGTGCCAACAAGGCATCCTGCTTCAAGCAATATTTCGTTTATTATTTTATCTGAATGGATATGGAGGAATACAAACTATGAGCATTAAACCATTACTTGACAGAGTTGTACTGAAAATGGTAGAAGCTGAGGAAACCACCAAGAGCGGCATCATCCTGGCTGCTTCGGCACAGGAAAAACCGCAGATCGCACAGATCGTAGCGGTAGGTCCTGGCGGCATGGTTGATGGTCACGAGGAAAAAATGTATGTTCAGGTCGGACAGAAGGTTCTGGTAAGCAAATATGCCGGCACCCAGGTCAAAGTAGACGGTGAAGAATACACCATCCTGCGCCAGTCCGATATCCTGGCCATTGTAGAATAAGACATACAGCTAATTTGAATATATTGGAGGTTATGGCATCATGTCCAAGATTATTGCATACGGAGAAGACGCAAGAAAATCCTTGCAGAAAGGTATTGACCAGCTGGCCAACACCGTAAAAATTACCCTTGGTCCAAAGGGACGCAACGTCGTTCTGGATAAGAAATTCGGCGCTCCACTGATCACTAACGATGGCGTCACCATCGCAAAAGAGATCGAGCTGGATGATCCATTTGAAAACATGGGCGCACAGCTTGTAAAAGAAGTTGCTACCAAGACAAACGATGCTGCGGGCGACGGCACCACCACCGCAACCCTGCTCGCACAGGCACTGGTTCGCGAGGGCATGAAGAATGTTACCGCCGGTGCAAATCCGATGGTTCTCAAGAGAGGCATCCAGAAGGCTGTTGATACCGCTGTCAACACTGTTATCTCTCATTCCCAGAAGGTAAACGGCTCTGCTGATATCGCAAGAGTTGCTACCGTTTCCTGCGGCGACGAGGTAATCGGCAAGCTGATTGCAGAGGCAATGGAGAAAGTTTCTGCGGACGGCGTCATCACACTGGAAGAGTCCAAGACCGCAGAGACCTACACCGAAGTTGTAGAAGGTATGCAGTTTGACCGCGGCTACATCTCCCCATACATGGTTACCGATACCGATAAGATGGAAGCAGTTCTGGATGATGCACTGCTCCTCATCACCGATAAGAAGATCTCCAACATTCAGGAAATCCTGCCTCTGCTCGAGCAGATCGTACAGGCTGGCAAGAAGCTGCTGATCATCGCAGAAGATATTGAGGGCGAGGCTCTGACCACCCTGCTGCTCAACAAGCTGCGCGGCACCTTCACCTGTGTTGCTGTCAAAGCTCCTGGCTTCGGCGACAGAAGAAAAGAAATGCTCCAGGATATCGCTATTCTGACCGGCGGTGAGGTCATCTCCTCCGATCTGGGTCTGGAGCTCAAAGATACTACCATGGAGCAGCTCGGCCGTGCTTCTCAGGTTAAAATTCAGAAAGAGAACACCATCATTGTTGGCGGCGCTGGCTCTAAAGATGCAATTGCAGAGCGCGTTGCACAGATCAAATCTCAGATTGCTGCCAGCACTTCCGAGTTCGATACCGAGAAGCTGCAGGAAAGACTTGCCAAACTGGCTGGCGGCGTAGCTGTCATCAAAGTTGGTGCTGCAACCGAGATTGAGATGAAAGAAAAGAAACTGCGCATCGAGGATGCTCTGTCTGCAACCAAGGCTGCTGTTGAGGAAGGCATCGTTGCCGGCGGCGGCACTGCTCTGATCAACGCAATTCCAGAAGTTCAGAAACTGGTTGACAGCCTGGACGGCGACGAGAGAACCGGCGCTAAGATCGTTCTGAGAGCACTGGAAGAGCCAGTCCGTCAGATCGCTATCAACGCTGGTGTGGATGGCTCGGTAATCGTCAACACCCTGCTCAAATCCGGCAAGGTTGGTTACGGCTACGACGCTTACACCGAGACCTATGTCGATATGATCCCTGCTGGTATCGTAGATCCTACCAAGGTTACCCGCTCCGCTCTGCAGAATGCAGCTTCCGTTGCGGCTATGGTTCTGACCACCGAGTCGCTGGTTGCTGATCAGAAGGAAGACAAAGAGCCTGCGGCAGCTCCGGCTGGCATGGGCGGCATGATGTAATCTCCTTCCCTGCCGACAAATAGCAAAAGACGTAAGAGGGACAGCGAATTCGCTGTCCCTCTTTTTTTATTCCAAAAAGTCCACAAAAAAGGCCCCAGCAAAAAGCTGGGGCCTTTTTTCTTTACATCAACTTTATCTTCTCTGGCCAAAGATGGACATGATGTCGAACGGCATATCGTCATCGTCCTCGTCGCTCCGAGAATTGCTTTCGGTCTTTTCTTCCTGTTTTGGCGCGTCGGAAGAGGAAGCCGCTTTAAAGCGATAATCTGGAATATCAAAGTTTTTATCCAGCTCAAATCCTGTTGCAATGACGGTCACAATCATCTCGTCATCCAGGCTGTCATCGAAGGTAACACCAAAGATGAGGTTGACGTCAGGATGCGCACAAGCACGGATCATATCGGCAGCCAGGTTGACCTCGTCCAGTTCGATGTCCGACGGAGCGGTGATGTTGAGGATTACGCGCTCTGCTCCATCGATCGAAGACTCGAGCAGTGGAGAAGAAATTGCCGCCTTGGCCGCGATCTCCGCCTTGTCCTTGCCGCTGGCACGTCCCATACCCATGTGGGCAGCACCTGCACCGCGCATGATCTGGCAGACGTCCTCGAAGTCCAGGTTGATAAGACCAGGAGTGTAGATCAGGTCGGAAATGCTCTGTACGGCATGTTTGAGGACATTGTCGGCCTCCACAAAGGCGTTGAGCAAAGTAATCTTGGTTTCCGAAACCAGGCGCAGGCGCTCATTCTGAATGACAACCAGCGCATCCACGATCTCCTTTAAGGTCGCGATGCCGCGCTCGGCCTGCTCCATTCTCTTTTTCCCCTCGAACTCGAAGGGCTTGGTAACTACGCCGACCGTCAGGATGTTCATCTCTTTTGCCACCTGTGCGACAACCGGTGCCGCACCGGTGCCGGTGCCGCCGCCCATGCCGGCGGTGATGAAGATCATCTGGCAGCCTTTGATCGCCGCTGCAATCTCCTCACGGCTTTCCTCTGCCGCCTTCTGGCCTCTCTCCGGCACTCCGCCCGCTCCACGTCCGCGGGTCAGACGGTCGCCAATGACAATCTTCTGACTTGCTTTGGAGTTTTTCAAAGCCTGCGCATCGGTATTGATGGAGATAAATTCCACACCCTGCATGCCGCCTTCAATCATTCTGTTGACCGCGTTTCCTCCACCGCCGCCAACACCGATGACCTTTATAGTCACCTCTACGCCATCATAATCGTTGTCGAGTTCAAAATTCGCCATCATCTTTTTTCCTCCTAATATTTATCTCCAGCATATAAGATGCAAACTATCTTTAAAATTTGATTTATCTCCAAATCTGTATGAAGAACCGAGAAAACAAAACTTTATATATATAAGTTATCAGATTTCTGTAAATTTTTCAATAGATTGTCTAAGAAAAAAGCAAATTCTAAAAATAATTACTCTCTATTTTCCTTTCTTTATCTCGAAAAAGCCGTTTTCTAGCTCATTCATTGACAATCGGAGCCTTGCTCGGTGCGTTGAAGGCCCCACCGCTTTCGCCTTGATCTGGTTGGGTATCCCCACTTTGATCTTGGTTTTGGCCGGACGCCTGCTGCGACTGCGGCGCCTGCGATTCCTCTGCACCTTCGGATGTACCCTCGGACGGCTGTGCTGCCTGTCCGCCAAGTGCTGCGGGGTTTTCATTCATGCCGCCAGTCTGATTGACGCCGCCATTGGATGAAGCTGCATTTTGCTGCTGTGTTTCATCGGCAGTCTGATTGGTAGAAGCTTGTCCGGCAGAATCCTGCTCGGCCGATGACGGCTGCGTCTGCTCCGTTTCAACAGGAGCCTCCTGGCCCGCCGCTTCACCGCCTGTTGTTGACGATTCTGCCTCCTGCGAACTGTTCTGTTCCTCGGTGCCCTCTTCTCCTTCTTCCGCCGTCGGTTCCTCAGGCTGCGGCAGCGGTTCCGATTCCTGTCCGCCGCCCACATTGTCGCCGCCCTGCTGTGGCAGGTTTGCGCCGAAATCCAGGTAAGCATCGGGATTTTTCACCTTGTCGATGCTGATGGACATGGTGTGCAGCGCCGGCGGATTGCTGAAATCCAGCGTGCCCTCCTCCGGCACATCCTCAAATTGCTCATCTCCGTTGCTCTTTGCATCCAAGACCTCGCGGATAAAGCTGATTTTGTAGTCGATATCGTTGTCTGACCCAAGCATCAGCAACAGCCTGTCCTCTATCATCACCTGGATATTGAGCATATCGCTGACGTCATAATAGGTGATGTCCTCAAAATGATTGGCCTTGAGCTGTGCACTGATCTCCTGCAGGGAAACCAGCTGTGGCAGCAGGGCATCACTGCCCGATTCTTGGCGCAGGTAGCTGCCGGTGTCGTAAACGGTCTCCATCGGCAGCCCTACCACTCGCGGTGTGGAATCCGGAAGGGTCAGCACCCCCGTTTCCAACACCTTGCCGGTTGTAGAGAGCAGCGCAAAACCCTGAGAGGTATAAACTGCGCCCAAGACCTCCTCCTCTTCGATCTCCACCATCAAGGTGGTCGGGAACTTTCGGGAGATCTTGACCGAGCGTATGTAGGGAAGTTTTCCGCGCAAGGTCTTTTCCGCATTGGAAATATTGATCTTAAACAGGCTTTCTCCCTTTTGTGCGCCAATCTCGTCGATGATCTGCTGCTCACTGTACACACTGCAACCGGTAATTTGAATTTTATTCAACTTAAAAAAAACGGTGTAACACATCACAAAAACGATGGCAAGGCAAAATGCCGCAAGCAAAACATAGTGGAGCAGGTATTTGCGCGCTTTTCGCAAGATTCTCCTCTTTGAGGAGCCGTGATCTTTCACTTCCGGCATTTTGACACCCCCTTTTTCTCTTCACGTCTTATCAAAAGCGGTTTCCCGCATAGATTGCAAGTTTTAATATGCTTTGACTTTCTTTGCTCAGCGGCTGATCTTGGCTCCCAAGCTGTTGAGCGTTTCGTCCAGGTGTTCGTATCCACGCAGGACGTGGCGGATCTCCTCCACTACCGTTTTCCCCTGCGCACCCAGTGCGGCGGCAACCAATGCAGCACCACCGCGCAGATCGGTGCAGTGCACCTTTGCATGGTGCAGCTGCTGCACACCGCGAACCACCGCCACCCTGCCTTCGGCTTTGATGTCCGCACCCATGCGGCAGAGCTCCCAGGCGTGCTTAAAGCGATTTTGAAAGATGTTCTCAATAAAGATGGTCGTCCCTTTAGCCGTACAGGCCACCGCCATCACCGGTGCAAGCGCATCGGTGGGAAATCCCGGGTAAGGCATGGTCGAGACGGTGCTGACAGCTCGCAGCGGTTTGTCGCAGCGCATCAGGATGCTGTCCTTCTGCATCTTTAATTCGCAGCCCATCTCTTCGAGCACCGGGAGCACCGCGCTCAGATGTTCCGGGCACACACCGCGCAGCAAAACTTCTCCCTTTGCAATTGCACAGCAGCAAAGATAGGTCACCGCAACGATTCGGTCTGGAATCACCGTATACTGGCAGCTTTCCAGCTGTTTGACTCCCTCGATCACCACCGTGCCGTCGGGCTGCAACCTGATTTTCGCCCCGCAGGCATTGAGAAAACCTGCCAGATCTATAATCTCCGGCTCTCTTGCCGCATTGCGGATCACCGTCTCCCCCTCTGCCGTGCAGGCTGCCAACATGATATTTTCGGTAGCGCCGACGCTTGGAAACGGCAGCACAATCTGGGCCCCATGCAATTTGCCGGGTACACTGCAATTTAGGCTGCCGCCATCCTCCTCAATCTGAACACCCAGTTTTTTAAGGGAGGACAGGTGCAGATCGATCGGTCTTGGGCCCAGCTCACATCCTCCCGGATAGGTTATCTTTGCCCTCTTGCACCGCGCGATGATGGCGCCCAAAAAGACGATGGAGGAGCGCATTTCCCGCATCAGCTGGTCTGGAATGTCCCACACAAAGGGGCCCTCACTCTGCACACAAAGTACTCTTTGCCCGCCCGATTGCTCCCACTGCGTCTTACAGCCCAGATGGTTTAAGATCTTGCAGGCGGCGCGGATATCGGACAGGTCGGGACAGTTTCTCAGCTCACATTCCCTGCACAACAGGCACGCAGCCAAAATGGGAAGCGCCGCATTTTTCGCACCGTGTACCCAAACCTCTCCCTGAAGCTTGTGCATTCCTTCTACTATGTATCGATCGCTATCCATCGATTCACCCACCCTTTCCACAAGGATTTTTTTGCAGTTGCCGGCTACTTCGCGTAGCCTCTACAAAGTTATCCTATGCTTTGCGGGCAGGTTTGGTCCCTTTCGGGCGTTGGATAGAGATTTTCTTTCTTAAAATTCTTATTCTTCCGCCTGCACCAGCCGCATCAATTCCTCATAGATGCGCTCGTTTGCATCGAGTACGGCAAGCTTCTGGGCATTCTGGCCCAGCCTGCGCAGTCGGTCCGGATCGGCTGCAAGCTCGCTGACGGCGCTGCACAGCCGCTCACCTGTCAGATCCTTTTCCTCAATGAGCAGTGCCGCCTCGTGTTTGACCAACACCATCCCATTGTGATACTGATGGTTTTCCGCCACGTTGGGCGACGGAATCAAAATGGATGCTCTGCCCGCCGCCTCCAACTCGGAGAGGGTTGAAGCGCCCGCCCGCGAAATGACCAGGTCGGCAGCAGCTAAACAATCGTCCATATCGTGGATGTATTCACGGATATCCACATCGGGATTGTGTTCAAAATTGGCCCCGCGCTCCCGCAGCATCTGGGGAAAATCTTCCACCCCGTACTTGCCGGTAGCGTGAATCTGGTGGATCTTGCCGGTAAACGGGTTCCCGGGCTTTGTGTGCCACGCAATCAGATCGGCCATTGCCTGATTTAAGCGATGTGCACCCTGGCTTCCGCCAAACGAAACGATGCACAGCTTGTCTTGTACCCCAAGCTTTTTGCGGGCGCGCTCCCGGTCGGCGTACACAATCGATTCGCGCACCGGATTGCCGACAATCACTTCCTTGCAGTTGGGATGCAGGTACTTCTTAGCTTCCGGCACTGCAAGCAAAATCTCATCCACATACCGGGAGAGCAGCTTTGTGGTGACTCCCGGAAAAGCGTTGGATTCGTGGGATGCGGTCTTAATCCCCATCTGTGCGGCCTTTCGCAGAATCGGGCCGCTGACATATCCCCCCGTCCCCACTACCAAATCCGGATTAAACTGCTGGATCAGGCGTTTGGCGCGGGCCGAGGCCGTGGTCAGATAAAAGACAGATGAGATGTTGTACTTTATGTTAAACCAGGTGAGGCGCCGCTGAAAGCCCTTGATGGTGATGGGGGCAAAGGCAAATCCCGCCTGGGGCACAAGCTTTGCCTCCATTCCCTTTGGATTGCCGGCAAACAGTATTTGTGTGTCCGGCTTTTTTGCCTTGATGGTGGAGGCAATGGCAATCGCGGGGTTGATATGTCCACCCGTTCCTCCGCAGGCAAACAGTATTCTCATAAAAACCATTCCTTTCAGAATGTAATGGTGAATCGGTTGATTGGTTGTAGACCCGTCACTCTTTTTCGTAATTTCCTTGTCGCGACACAGCCAGCAAGATCCCCAGCTCACCTAGAATCATGCACAGGGAGGTGCCGCCGTAAGAGAACATTGGCAAGCTGATGCCGGTGTTCGGGATGGTGTTGGTGACGACGGCGATGTTGAGCATCGCCTGCATGCCGATCTGGGTGGTGATGCCCACAGCAATCAGCATACCAAAGCGGTCCTTTGCGTGCAGGGCAATGGTATAGCCGCGCCAGATGAGCAGGGCAAACAGGATGATGATGAGGCACGCCCCTACGAAGCCCAACTCCTCACAGACGATGGCAAAGATAAAGTCGTTTTGTACCTCCGGCAGATACAGCTGCTTTTGGCGCGACTCTCCCAGTCCAACACCCATCAGTCCGCCCGAACCGATGGCCAGCAGCGACTGTTTGGTCTGATATGCGCCCGCATCGCTGGTTGAAAAGGGGTCCAACCAGTAGGTCAAGCGGACCAATACATGGGCAAATCGGTCTGAGAAAAAGCTCCACATGGTAAATACCATCGCCGCAACGCCCGCAATGCCGGTCGCTCCCACCGCGATCAGGTGCTGTACCTTGGCTCCTCCAATAAACAGCATCGCTACGGTAATGCCCGCAAGCAACAATGTTGCAGAAAGGTGCGGCTGAAAGACGACGATGACCGCCATCGCACCAAACAGTATCAAAAAGCGCAGCGTGCCGCTCCACAGTTTTTTCATCTTGTCCTGGTCTTTGCTCATCAGATGGGCAAAGAGCAAAATGAGGGCAAACTTGCCGATCTCGGAGGGCTGGAAGTTGACCGGACCAAAACGCACCCAGCGGCGCGCACCGCCCTCCGCCTCAAACAGGTAGCAGGCCATGCACAGTGCAAGCGAAGCAAAATAAAGCGGCCAAACAAATCTGCGCAGCCAGTTGTAGTTGACAAAAGAGGCTGCAATCATGCCCACAACGCCGATGACCGACCAGATAATCTGTCGTCGGATATAATAGAAGCTGCTGCCCTCATAATAATAGGCACGGGCATAGCTTGCCGAAAACAGCATGACTAGGCCAAACGCCAGCAGAGCCAGAGTCAGCAGCAAAAAAGGGATGTCAAAATCTCCCCAAATGTACAGCGGCGTCACCCTGGGTTTGAGGCTGTTGGAATGGTCTTGGTATTTCCTTTTTTCGCCTGTTTTGTGCCGGTCGGACGAAACCTTTCCCGGATAGGCGATCACATTTCCCGAAACGCCCGCACGCCTTTCTGTTCGGGACCGGCGTGTACCCCTCATCGAGGGATTTTTTGTGCGTTCTCTCAACCACTTCGCCGCCTTTCTTTATATTGTATTCGACTATTTACAGTGCCAGCAATACTGCAATCACGCAGCCAAGGCAGGTCACCGCAGAGAATACTGCAACAATCTTTACCTCGCTCCAACCGGACATCTCAAAATGATGGTGGATCGGAGCCATCTTAAATACGCGCTTGCCGGTCAGCTTGACACTGCCAATTTGGATGATGTCGGACATCGTTTCTGCCACATAGACAATGCCGATAAAGACCATCAACACCGGACGGCGCAGCCCAAAGGCAAGTGCAACCACCATGCCGCCCAAAAACAGCGACCCGGTATCCCCCATAAAGACCTTCGCCGGGTGGAAATTCCAGACCAAAAAGCCCAGACATCCCCCTGCAAGGGCTGCGGCCAACAGGTTCATCTGAGAGAATCCTGCAATCGAAGAGAGTACCATAAAGCCCATAGCCGCCACCATTGTGACCGAAGCGGCCAGGCCATCGATGCCGTCGGTGAGGTTCACCGCGTTGACTGCCCCCACAATAATAAAGAGCATCAGCGGATAATAGAACAGACCGATGTCGATGTTTCCGACAAAGGGGAGCCACAAATTTGTGGTAGGTGCAAAAATTTGCTGCGCTGCCAGATAAAGCACCGCAACCAGCAGCTGTGCAAGCGACTTCTGGCCAGCTTTCAGGCCAAGGTTGCGTTTCTTTACAGCAGAAATGTAGTCATCCAAAAAGCCGATCAGGCCAAATGCCAGCGACATAATCAGTCCGCCGATCAGGTAAAAGCTGCCCGTAGCGGATGCGTCCGCCACTCCCTGAGAGGACAGGCGCAAGGTCAGATATCCTGCAAGCACCGCCAGGGTGATGCCCAGAATAAACATCAGGCCGCCCATTGTCGGTGTGCCCTGTTTGGACTTATGCCATGCAGGTCCTATATCCAAAATCGTCTGGCCAAAATGCAGCTTGTGCAGAATGGGCAGCAGCCAGATACCTGTGACAGAGGTGATGAGGAATGCACTGACTACCGTCACCAAAAGCGCGATAAAATTCATTGTCGTATGTCAATCCTTTCGTTTTGTCGGTCTATCTTTCCCTTTAAAAAACTTCGTACAGGCGTGAGAGCACTTCTTCCAGCTTCATGCCACGGCTGGCCTTAAACCAGAGAATATCTCCCTTTCTGATCTTGGGAATCATCGCTTCTGCCAACTCATCCTTGTTCTCGTGGTAGTAGATTTTCTTACTGTTTTTGCAGACCTCCATCGCACCCTTGGCTGCATCGGCACAATTTTTTCCCACACAAACTAAAATATCTATATCTTCCCTCATGGCACACTGTCCTGCTTCATAGTGCGCCTGTGCGGTATAGTCGCCCAATTCGAGCATATCGCCCATCACAAAGATTTTTCTGCATGGGCCCTTCTGCGGGCGCTGCATCGAGCCGAAGGCGTGCAGAGCGGCTTTCATCGAATCCGGCCCCGCATTGTAGCAGTCCTCCACCACGCAGATATCTTTGCGGTGCACCACACGCTGACGCATACCGGACGGTTTATACTGTGTCAACGCCTGGATGATGGTCTGCGGCTCCATCTGGAATTTTCTTCCCACCGCAAAGGCCGCCAGCGCGTCGAGCACGTTGTGCCGTCCAAAGGTGGGGATCATTGCAGGATATTCCTGCCCGCCATAGACGATGGTAAAGGTGGTTCTTCCGCCTTCTTCCACCACATCTTTTCCCTTGACGTCGCAGAGATCGTTCTCCAGACCATAATATATTTTCTCCATCTGTGGGCAATCCAAGCCGCGCAGAAGGTCGTCGTCTCCATTTAAAATCAGCGGGGAACCGGGCTTCATTCCTTGTATTATTTCCATCTTCGCCTTCAAAATTCCCTCTCTGCTGCCCAGGAACTCGATGTGCGCTTCGCCGATATTGGTAATCACCGCCATATCCGGCTTTGCGCAGTGGGTCAGATCGGCAATCTCCCCAAAGTGGTTCATACCCATCTCGATGACTGCCGCCTCAATCGTCTCGTCGAGGGTAAGCAGCGTTTTGGGCAGGCCCACACGGTTGTTCAAATTTCCCTGGGTCTTCATCGTCTCAAACTGCGCGGCAAGCACCTGTGCAATCATCTCTTTGGTGGTGGTTTTGCCTGCCGAACCGGTCACCGCAACCATGCGAAAATGGAATTTGCTGCGATAGTAGGAGGCCAAATCCAGAAAACCCTTCTCGGTGTCCTCGCAGACAATCATCTGTTCCTTTGGAATGTTTTGGCAATATTGCTCTGCACCCCTTTTATCCACAAGGGCATAGCGCGCTTTGTTGCGCAGCGCTGCGTCGACATACGCATGCCCATCAAAATTTTCTCCCCGCAGCGCTACAAACAGGCAGCTTTCCTTGTCCTCGTCCTGAGGCTGGGTACGGGAATCGGTAGAAACCGAGGTAATCTTTGCTTGGTTGTTTAGAAAATATTCGTCGGTACAGCCGACTGCTTTTGCCACTTCGCCCAATGTCATTGGCTTCATCGTCTTTACACCCTCCGTAAATGTGCCGCTTTCTTCGCGGCAAAGTTCGCACCCCACATTTTTCCCTCAAGGTGTGGTCTGCAAGGAACCATTATAGCACATTCTAGCGCAAATAGAATCCATTTTCTGCAAAAAGCTGTCGCATTTTTGCAATATTATGAATGCTCACACAAAAGCGTGCGGTTTTCGCGCACAATCTGGCTTTCATCAAAGAAAATGGTGCGATCTGCCAGCACCTGGTAGTCCTCGTGGCCCTTGCCAGCCAGCAGCAAAATATCGCCGCTGTTGCACTGGCTCATTGCCCATAAAATCGCCTTTTTCCGATCTGGAATGACGCGCAGGCGGTAACGGTCCTGGTCAAGATTTTGCATGGCGTCCGAGAAAATCTGCTCGAGCGGCTCTTCGCGGGGATTATCTGCCGTCAACACGGCCAGATCCGCCCCTTCGCACACCGCACGCACCATCATCGGGCGCTTGAGCCGGTCTCTTCGGCCCGGGCAGCCAAACACCGTCAACAGTCTCCCCTTACAGAAGCTGCGCAAAGTGCCGATCACCTTGCGCAAACTTTCCGGCGTGTGGGCATAATCGCGGATCACGGTGATGCCGTTGTGGCTCAAACAAACCTCAGTGCGTCCCGGCACCCCGGTACAGCTGCACAAAGCCTGCACACTTTGTTCAAGATCAAATCCACACCGCACGAGGATTCCCACCGCAGCAAGCAGATTTTCTACCGAGAAACTGCCCGGAAGCAGCAGGTTTGCCTCGCTCTGCTCCTCTCCACAGACCACTGTGAAGCTGCTGCCGTCTGCGCGGTATAAAACATTCTCCGCGTGCAGCAGGTCCTGCCCCTCCCCTTCCTGCAAGGCAAAGGGGGTGAGGGTGCATCTGCCCTCCTCACTCAGCTCCCGATAAAGGCGCGCCCCATAAGGGTCGGCAACATGCACCACCGCTGACCTGCATTGGGTAAACAACAGTCGTTTTGCCTGATAATAGCTCTCGATGTCCTTGTGGTAGTCCAGATGCTCCGGACTCAGATTCAAAAAGGCAGCACAGCTAAAAAAGCATCCGTACAGCCGCTTTTGTTCGAGCGCCTGGGAAGAAGCCTCCATCACAACCTGGGTACAGCCGCTGTGCAGCATACCGGCCAAAAGCTCCTGCAGCTCCCACGCATCGGGGGTGGTGTAGCGGGCAGGCATCGACTGCTCCCCGATCTTGTTGCAGATGGTGCCGATCAGTCCCGCTTTGACCCCCAGCTTTCCCAAAGCGTGGTGCACAAGCCAAGCTGTAGTCGTTTTTCCGTTGGTGCCGGTAATTCCCATCAGCTTGAGCTTTCTGGCCGGATAACCAAAAAATGCTGCGCACAGCTGGCTGTAGACCTTGCGGGTATCGGGAAAGATCAGCTCGTTGGGGATGCCGCAGCTGCGCTGCGCTACAACCAGGATTGCCCCGCGCTGCAACGCCTGCGCAACAAAATTGCGTCCATCGTTGAGGGTTCCCTCGATGCAGACAAAGACGCTTCCGCGGCGAACCTGCCGGGAATCGCAGGTGACAGAGGTCACCTGCTGGGTTGGAAGATGGTTTCCGGGCAAGATCTCTTCAAATAATTTGTGCAAATCCATCTGCTCTCATCCTTTCCCCGCTAGGTCTGTTGTCTTGATTATTCGCCCTCGCTCCATTCCTGTTGCTCGGGCTGGCTCTCCTGCTGTGCAGCCGCCTGTTCGGCTTCCTGCTGTTTTTCCAGAGCATCCGGGTCGATATTGACGGTGACGATCGAACCGATCTCTGCGCTGGACCCTTCTGGCGGGTCCTGGGTGACGATAATCTCTTCTGCACCGTCCGGCACAGAACCCACAATGTTGATGTTGAATCCAGCATTGGTAATCAACTGGTTTGCATCCGATACGCTGCGTCCCACAACATCCGGTACAGTACCGTTGCTGTTTGCCTCGCTCTCATCGGTATAGAGAATGACCGTACCGCCATACGGCAGGGTCTTTCCCGCCTCTGGAACCTGTTTGAGTACCGATACACCCTGACCGACAATCTCTGTTTTCAGTCCCGCCTTGCGGATGTTCGCCTGTGCCTCGTGCGGTTTGGTATTGACATAATTTCCTACCGTGACGTCCTCCTGTTGTGCTTTTTCTTCCTCCGTAAAGCTCGGCTCATAGCCAAGATAAGGGAGAATATCCTCGAGCATTGCACCTACAACCGGAACCGCAATGGTAGAGGACAGCGCATCGCCTACTACCGGCTCATCAAGTGCAACCAGAATCGCAATCTTCGGGTCGTCTGCCGGTGCAAATCCAAGGAAGGAAAGGACGTTTCCGTACTGATTTCCATTTTCGTCGAAGTTATCCAGTTTCTCGGAGGTTCCGGTCTTGCCGCCGATGCGGTAGCCTGGAATTGCCGCATTTCGTCCGCTGGCATCGTCGCCGCCTGCGACAACCTGCTCGCCCATGTAGCAGATTTTCGCGGACGTTTCTTGCGAAATAACCTGCCGGCGAACGGTGGGTTCTGTCGTCTCCACAATGTTGTGATCGGAATCGATAATCTGCTTGACGACATACGGCTGCATCAAATTGCCGCCGTTTAACGCCGCAGACAGAGCGGTAATGAGCTGGATGCCGGAGACCTTAAAGGTCTGGCCGAACGAGCTGGAGCTCAGCTCTGCAATGCCCATATCGTCGAGGGTGTAGTACATTCCGGCGTTGTCTGCCTCACCTGGTAGATCGATACCGGTCAGATCACCCAAACCAAAGCGGTCAAAATAGGTGGTGAAGTTTTCAGCGCCGGTCGCCTGGCCGACCTCGATGAGGGCTGGGTTGCAGGAGTGCTTGATGGCCTCCGTCAGCGTCTGCAATCCATGTCCGCCGTTGGTGCGCTTCCAGCAGTGAATTTTGTTGCCGGCAACCTCCTTGTAGCCGATGCAGTAATAGGTGCTGTCCATCGTCACACTGCCGCTGTCCAGAGCAGCCGAGGCGGTGATGAGCTTAAAGACCGAACCCGGCTCATACGGGTCGGATATGACCTTATTTCGCCACTGACGGTTCTGCTCGTCGAGCAGCCAATCGCTGAATTCCTCCTCGGTCAGTCCGCCGCTGAGCGCCCTTGCACGCAGGTTGTCGGTGAGCAGGTCGTTTGCTGTGATGTCCGAAAGTTCCAATTCTTCCTGTGGTTGGGTGGATGTCTGGACAGAAGAGGTCGTTTGCTGTGCTGTCTGCTGCTCTGTGTTCTCTGTATTCTGGGATTCTGTTTGGTTGACGCCCTCCTGATTGGCCGTCTGTTGGGCAGTATCGGTAGTATTCAGTGAGCCCTTCTCCCGCTTTTTGCGGATTTCTTCCTCCAAGCGCAGCACCGCCTGCTTGTCGGTGAGCTGACGCGGATTGTTTGGATCAAAGTCCGGCTTGCTGGCCATCGCCAAAATCTCGCCGGTATCCACATCCATCACAATGCCGAAGGCGCGCTCCTTGACCTCATGCTCGCTGACGGCAATCTCCAGGTGCTTCTCCACAAAGTGCTGAATGACCTCATCGATGGTAAGGACCAAGGAGTTTCCGTCCTGCGACTCGTACAGCTTCTCATACTGGAACGGCATTTCGCCGTTCTGGCCATTTTTTGCAGAGACGATTCTGCCCTCGGTGCCGGTGAGGATTTTATTGTAGTAGGACTCCAAGCCATAGGCTCCACGGTTGTCGTACGCATTGACAAAACCGAGCACCGAGGCTGCAAGGTCGTCGAACGGATAGACACGCTGGGTGCCCTGGCTGAGCGTAATGCAGTTCACGTCATTTTCCTGCATAAACAGCTCGATGGCGTCCGCCGTCTCCTTTTCCACTCCATAAGCCAACACTTCCCAGTAGGAACCGGTGTTCTCTGCGCGCTCGCGGATAGTGGCCTCGTCGGTATCGATCAGCGAAGGCAAACCGGTCAGCGGATCGCACAAAACCTGTAGTTCCTCTTCCCGGCTCTCCTGATTGCTGCTCAGGTTTGCCGGCTCGAATACGACATCCCACACCGTCTTGCTGGTGGCCAAAGTTTTCATATTGGTGTCATAGATGGAACCGCGATGCGGCTCAATGATCGTGTCCTTGAGCTGCTGATTGAGCGCCATCTGCTTGTAATAGTCGCCGTCAATAATCTGCAAATAGAAAAGTCTTGCTACGAGCACCAGACTGCACAGGACGCTGAGCACCAGGGCAACGACGGCGATTTTGAGTTTGGTTACATTTTTGGAAGAACCGGACATCTTTGTATAATCATCCCTTACTTGTTTCGAAAATTTCCCTCTGAAACAAAACAAGAGCTAAGACGTCATCTCTGCTTCTTAACTCCTGTTTTTGGCTCGAGGCCAATTTTTCAAATGTTGAACAAATTCAACCTCCGAGTGTTTATTCCATTGTATTTTCCGACGGATTGAGATATTCCATCAAGCTGGAGAACGCTGCCTTCAGTTGATCCAGCAGGGAGGTATTGTAATCCTCCACCTCGTCCACGCTGTCACCGTCCGAAAAGCTGACGTAGGTTACCTGATCCTCGCGCAGCTTGGACATCCCCATCTCTCGGGTTACTACCGACTCGATGTTGTTGAGCGCCATCGAGCTTTCCAGTTCCGCGCTCAAAGTGCGGTAATCGGACTGCAACAGCTCCAAAGCCTGCGTGCTTTCGGTAATTTTCATTGTCACCTCTGTGATCGCAACCTGGCTGAAGATGATGCCCAGTATTCCCACAAAGAAAATGGAGATACACAGCGACATCTTTGCGACAAAAGCCCGCGTCTGTCTTGCATGGCGTTTCTTTTCGACAACGCGCAGCTTGGGTTTAGACTCCGGCACGCGCCGGGAAGTTTCGAACCGTTCAAAATCGTACGCTAAATTACTTTGCCTTGCCATGGCTTCCGACCACCTTTTTATGATTGTTTTCCTTCGGCGACTAAATGTTGCCCCTTGACCCACACCACTTTGCTCATCCTCACGGTTTTGCGGCGTCAAGTGCCCGTTACAGGAACCGGCAAATGGTTCTCCACTTCAATCGTCTGATCCTCTGTTCTAATCTTTAATCTTTTCCAACACGCGCAGCTTTGCGCTTCTGCTGCGGTTGTTCTGTTCGATCTCTTCGAGGGTTGGCTCGATCGGCTTTTTCGGTACAAGCTTTGCCCGCGGGGTTTTGCCGCAGACGCACACCGGAAATTCCGGCGGACAGGTGCAGCCAATGGTAAAGGAGTGGAACATCTGCTTGACAATTCTGTCCTCCAGTGAATGGAAGGTGATAATGCAGAAACGTCCGCCCACATTTAAGCGTGCAAAGCTGCCTTCGATACATTCTTTGAGGTAATCCAGCTCGTGGTTTACCTCGATGCGGATTGCTTGAAATGTCTGTTTGGCTGGGTGCCCCTTTGCGCGTTTGGCCGCCATCGGCAGGGCCTGCTTAATCAGGTCCACCAGCTCAAAGGTGGTCTCCACTGGCTTTTTTTCTCTGGCTTCCACGATTGCTGCTGCAATGCGGGGAGCAAACTTTTCCTCTCCGTAATCTCGCAGGATGCGGATGAGGTCCTCTTTGGAGTAGGTGTTCACCACATCATACGCACTCAGCCCCTGCTGGCTCATGCGCATATCCAGATGGGAGTCGAAGTGGTAGGAAAATCCTCTCTGTGCGGTATCCAGCTGTCTGGAGGAGACTCCCAAGTCCAACAGGATGCCATCTACCCGATCGATACCGAGGGTATCGAGGATTTGGGGGATATCTTTAAAATCTCCCCGCACCACCTGTGCTGCCGGATATTGTGCAAGGCGCTCGGTGGCAGTTTGGATGGCGTCCGGGTCCTTGTCGATGGAAATAAGCCGGCCGCCCTTTGCTGCGTCCAGCCGCATCGCGATCTGAGAGGAGTGCCCCGCACCGCCCGCTGTGCCGTCCACATAGATGCCGTCGGGCTTGATGTTGAGCCCTTCAATCGTCTCGTGCAGCAGCACAGGAACATGCTGAAATTCCATCTGAATCGCCTCCCCTCTCTACAAAAAAAACTTTTCTTTCATTTGGTGTTGCCGCTGTTTTAAAAATCCAGCTCGTCCATTGTCTGTGCAATCATATCCGAGGTAACTTCAGAACACATTGTTTCCCACTTCTCCTGGTTCCAAATCTCTGCGCGGTTGGACGCGCCGACGATGACCAGATCCTTCTGAAGTCCTGCATATTGGCGCAGGTTTTGCGGGATCAAGATTCTTCCCTGCTTGTCCGGCTGCACCTGGGTGGCGCCGGCAAATAAGAAGCGCTGCAACGCGCGCGCCTTGGACAACGGCAGAGCGTTTAGCTTTTTGGTGAGTTTTTCCCACTCGTCATTTGAGTAGACAAACAAGCACTCATCGCCAAGCCCTTTGGAGAGGATGAAACTGTCGCCGAGGTCTTCGCGCAGCTTTGCCGGGAAATTGACTCTCCCCTTGGTATCCAGACTGTGCTGGTATTCCCCAATCAGCATTGCCACACCACCTCATGCGAAACGGAAATTGCGATGCCCCACTCCCCTTAAAAAAAGTTTTGTGGGAATTTTGTTTTCTCTCACACCGCAGCTCCCTACTTTTCCCCACTTCTCTCCACTTTGTAATTATTATAACTTTGTTTACAAAAAATTGCAAGTCTTTTGGGCCCTTCCCATGACAGAAATTAACGACAAAACACGTCATTTTCCTAAAATTTCTGTGCACTTTCCAGAAATTTCCTCTCTGTATGCTTTTTTTATCCATAACCTCCAGCTATTTTTTATTACGGACATAAAAAATCAGTGGAAAGCCTCATGACAAGAAAGCTTTCCGCCGATCGAATTTTCTATTATATTAGCACCTCATACATCTGATGAACCCCGGACGCTGCAAGCAGCTTTTCGCGCACCTGCCCTTCGCTGAGCTTTTGTGCCAGATCCATCATCACCGCAATGTGTCCCCGATCGTCCCTCGCCGCCAACATAAATACCAGCCGCACCGGATCGTTTGTGGGATGTCCAAAGGCAACCGGTTCCTGTAGTCTCACCAAACTCAGCGACTCACACAGCACATCTTCCTTTGGCCGCGCGTGCGCCACCGCAATCCCTTTTGCCAGAACGATATAGGGTCCCTCGCTGTGCACCTGCGCAACAACCCTTTCCAGATAACTTTTCTGAATGGACCCATTTTCTATCAAGGACTTTGCCGCAAAGCAAACAGCTTCTTCCCAGTCTTTGGCCTTTACCCCATCCAGAATGGAATCTTCCTTTAAATAGGTCCAACATTTCTTATGCCTCCTTGTCCCAGTTTCTTTCTCCCTTTCAAGATACAAAATTTGGCAACATTTTGCAACTGTTTTGGTAGATTTTCTGACCTTGTTGGTATTTTGATTAGAATTTTTCTCCCTCTGCTTTCTTTTTTTAGTCAAAGAGAAAGGTCTATAAAAAAAATCAATTTGATCCGGATGCCATATATAAAATATCAATTGGACTTTACTCCTAAATTTTTTTACTCTTATTTTATTGAAGAAACTATGTCGATTTTTCTAAAAAACACACAGAAAAGAGAGAAACACAAATGCAGATCAAAAAAGAACTTCCTGAAGTTTTTCATGAGTTCAGCGAGATGCGCCAAAAATCCTTTATGGCCGCTTATGAGCTCAAACAGAAAAACATTCCGTTCATCGGCACCTTCTGCACCTATTTCCCGCAGGAAATTGCCATGGCGATGGGCGCTTGCGTGGTCGGTCTTTGCTCTACCTCCGATGAGACCATTCCGGACGCTGAAAAGGATCTCCCCCGCAACCTCTGCCCGCTCATCAAATCCAGCTATGGCTTTGCAAAAACAGACAAGTGCCCTTACTTCTACTTCTCTGACCTGATCGTGGGAGAAACAACCTGCGACGGAAAAAAGAAGATGTACGAATACCTCGGCCAGTTTAAGCCGGTGTACACCATGGAACTGCCAAACTCCCAGAGCCCGGAAGGTCTCGAACTGTGGACCAAAGAGATTATCAAGCTCAAGGAAAAACTGGAATCCTACTTTGAGGTAACCATCACCGACGAAGAGGTTCGCAAACAGGTCAAGATCATGAACGAAGTGCGCCGCGCAATGAAGGAATTTTACGCGCTGACCATGGTCGAACCCGTTCCGCTGCTGGGCCAGGATATGTTCAAGGTTTTGTACGGCTCCTCCTTCCGCTTTAATAAGGTTAAGCTCCCGGACGAGATTCGCGCCGTCACCGCTAAGATCAAGGCGGAATATGAAGAAAACCCCAACAAGTATCCAAAAGCTCCCCGCATCCTGGTCACCGGTTGCCCAATTGGCGGAGGTGCTTCCAAATGCGTCAAAGCGATCGAGGATAACGGCGGTCACGTTGTTGTCTTTGAAAACTGCTCCGGCGCCAAATCCTTCGACAAATTGGTCGACGAGGATGCTCCGGACATCTACCGCGCAATTGCGGAACGCTATCTGAGCATCGGCTGCTCGGTTATGACGCCAAATCCAAATCGCTTGGAACTGCTGGGACGACTGATCGATGAGTACCGCATCGACGCCGTAGTGGAGGTTACCCTGCAGGCATGCCACACCTACAATGTGGAGTCGCTGGGAATCAAGCGCTTTGTCAATGAACAGAAGGGCATTCCGTACATGGCAGTGGAAACCGATTACTCCACCGCCGACATCGGACAGCTCAACACCAGAATGGCCGCCTTCATCGAGATGTTGTAATATGTTGACATTAGGTATTGATTCTGGATCCACCACAACAAAAGGCGCTTTGTTTGATGGAGAAAAAATTGTCCGCACAGCCATTTTGCCCACCACGGCCAATCCAAAGGAGAGCATCGGGCGGCTTTATGAGATGCTCTACAACGAGGATGTGGCCTACACGGTGTCCACTGGCTACGGACGCGCCCTGCTGGATCAGGCAGACAAACAGATCACCGAGATTACCTGTCACGCCAGAGGCGCGGCTTTCCTGAACCCCAATATCCGGGCGGTCGTGGATATTGGCGGCCAGGACTGCAAAGCCATCCTCCTGGACAACAGTTTAAATGTCGTAGACTTCATCATGAACGATAAGTGTGCCGCCGGTACCGGTCGCTTTATCGAGGTGATGATGCGCATTCTGGAAGAAAGCATCGACAACATCGACCAGTTTGTGCAGGGTCATCAGCCGATCAACATCACCAGCATGTGCACCGTCTTTGCCGAGAGCGAGATTGTAAGCTTGCTCGCCAAAGGCGCAGACAAGGGAGACATTGCACTGGGCATTATCAATTCGATCTGCCGCAGAACCTCCTTCTTCGCACAAAAGTTGAACCTCACCGGAGAGATTTTCTTCAGCGGCGGTCTTGCCCGCTTTGAGATTTTCCGCTCCACGATGGAGAGCTATCTCAAAATCCCGGTGCGCACCTCCGAGCTGTCTCAGTACGCTGGAGCTATCGGTGCGGCCGTCATCGGCTTTAACAAGGCAAAGAGAATGCAGGCATAGGCACGATAACAACAATGATAGCCAAAACAGCAAGCGGCATGGCAACTAAAAGTTGCCATGCCGCTTTTTTTATCCCAGCGAAACAATCAAATCGTCATTGTCCCAGGCGCTCACCGTCTGCGCATCCTTTTCTACCTCCAGCACCATGCGGATTTGCACACTGTCTCCCGCCGGCACCTGCACATAATAGGGGGCATACTGCTGTCCCTCCGAATAGAGGCTTTCCAGCACCGAGCAGATGCTGCCGGAGGGGTTAGAGTAGAAGGCGCTGTTGACCGAGTAAGAGCCGTCCACCGCCTTGTCGTTTTGCAGAGTACAGGTAACAACGTAGTAGTCGTACCACTCCGGGTCCACTACACTGTGCCCCATCGTCAAGAGGTTGAGCATCTCCTCGTCGTCCAGCTTCTGCTCCACCTTCAGCTCGGTGGGATAGACCAGGTCATAACTGCGGTATTGAAACGCATCCAGTTGGCCCATGACCACTGAGATCGCCACGATCGCAGTAAAAACCCAAAACACAACCTTGAGCGATTTCATGCAATCTCCTCCCCTGTAATGTCCACCTGAATTAAGCAATCCACCTTATCAATCCCGACAAATTCCATCTCATGGATGTCCTGCACACAAAACGTCCTGGACACATCCTCCTGGGGTGGGGTCATGAACAATATGCCCTTCTCTCCCGGCAGCACCTCTCGGCCCAAATACGGCAGCTCAATCCCCGTTTCCTGCTCCACCAGTTGGTTTAGCCCCCAGTTGTCAACAGGGTAGTATACACACCCGTCCTGTTTGAGGTAACAGGCAAGTTCCCCATATTCAAAAAATGCGCCCTCGGTCTGCTGGTCCAGCACAACCATGGTCAGCTGCATTCCCGGAGCAATCGGGGTATACGCTGCAAGCGCATCGTACTTTTTCCCATCCAGAGCGACCTCCATGCTCCCCTTTACGATGTACGCAGCATCGCCAGCTGTAAATCCCTCGCCCACCGGCGACGTCTCCACCGTCATCTGATCGAGGCTCTGGTCGACTAACCTTTCCAATGCCCAAAAGAGGGCTTGCGATCCGACATTGACCACCAGCATGATGATGACAAAAATGCCTATGTATGCCGCCACTCCGCGCTGTCTTTTCTTTGCTGGAGCAGAAGCGCTCTCGCTGTCCTCTCTAGAGAACGTGCTGCGCACTTCCCCAAAGCTTTCCCGATTTGACCGGGTGGCCTTTTCCATCGTTTTGGGCGCCCTGTATTTTGGGGGCTGGCTGTCAATGCTCTGTGGGCGGTCCTTTTCCTGAGAGAAGGCGTTGTAACTGCCGCAGCGCGGACACAGTTCGTCCTGATCTGTGTCATATCTTTTGCCGCACGATTGACAAACAATCTTCATGCCCTAACCTCCTTTACCCCACACCTTTTTCCTGCTCCCGGCATATCCTGAAGAGAAAGATTCTTTGTGAACTGGGGTGTATTTCCATGCCGAAAATCTATCTTAGTCCTTCCACCCAACAGTACAACCTCTACAGCAACACCGGCAATGAGGAATACTGGATGAACCAGATCGCCGACGCGATGGAGCCGTATCTGTTGGCCAGTGGAATTGAATTTACAAGAAATGATCCCGACGGCACCGTAATTGACTCGATCAATGAGTCCAACCTGTCCCGCTACGGAATGCACGTTGCCCTGCACTCCAACGCCTCTCCTGAAGGCATGGAGGGGCTGCTGCGCGGCAGCGACATCTATTACCGGCCGGGAGACAGCGATGCTGCCGTCCTAAGCCGCCGCTTTGCCGAAATAGTGGCCGACAAGCTGCGGGAGATCTATCCGCTGCCCGTACGGGTCAACGCCCGGCCAACCGACTATCTTGCTGAGGTGTTGCAGACCAACTCTCCAGCAGCGCTCATCGAGGTGGCCTACCACGACAACCTACAGGATGCCCAGTGGATTCAGCAGAACATCGATCCAATCGCAAGGGCGATTGTCGAAGCCTTGTGCGAATACTTCGGGATTCCCTTTGCCGAACCGCAACCGGTGCGCCGGGGTATTGTCCACACTGGCGGAGCAAATCTGAACATCCGCAGTATGCCGAGCACCCGATCGACGATCGTGGCAATTGCACCAAACGGGGCCGAATTGACTATCTATTCCCAAAGCGGGGATTGGTACGCCGTGCGTTACCAAAACGCAACCGGTTATGCCTATTCCCCCTATGTTTCGATTCAAGAATAAAAGGGGCGAGTATATGAAAATCTTTTCTTGCGGGTCGCAGGGCCTTTTGCCGAGCATTCCCTGTGTCCTTCCCACCTGCTGCTCTGTGCAGAATGAGCTGACCTTTTCCGGCATTGCAGGTTCTGTTCCCGGAATCTTGCCGCTCGGCGCGGGATATACCACACAGCAGAACGCCGTACAAACCGCTGCACAGACATCCGCTGCAAGCAGCATTTTCCCTCTAACAGCACAAACTTCTGCGAGCAATCCCGTTGCCGCTGAAGATACCACTTCTGCCGCTGCCACCACCGCACCGTCCTCCGCGTCGGTACAAGCGGCACAAGGGGGAAACACTGCCGAGTTATTTGTACAGCCTCAGCCCGGATTCATGGGGAGTGGGGCTTCCCTAGCCGACGCGACCGAACCGGCTGTACAGGATGAGCCGCTGTCCTTAGCTGCAAGGGCGGTAACCGAACCCACCGACAATAGCCAGACCGATTCCGAATCCACACCCGGATTCATGGGAAGTGGCGCTTCCCTTGCTGACGCGACCGAACCGGCTGTACAGAGTGAACCTCTGTCCTTGGCTGCAAGGGCGGTAACCGAGCCCACTGACAATAGCCAGACCGATTTCGAATCCGCACCCGGATTCACGGGAAGTGGCACTTCTCTGGCCGACGCGACCGAACCGGCTGTACAGGATGAGCCGCTGTCCTTGGCTGCAAGGGCGGTAACCGAACCCACTGACAATAGCCAGACCGATTCCGAATCCGCACCCGGATTCATGGGAAGTGGCACTTCTCTGGCCGACGCGACCGAACCGGCTGTACAGGATGAGCCGCTGTCCTTAGCTGCAAGGGCGGTAACCGAACCCACCGACAATAGCCAGACCGATTCCGAATCCACACCCGGATTCATGGGAAGTGGCGCTTCCCTTGCCGACGCGACCGAACCGACTGTACAAGACCAATCGCAGCCTCTTGCGCTCATGGAAGATACCACAGAAAAAAGCGCTTCCCCTTCCATGACCTATGAAGATGCTCCCGAGCGCACTGCCAAATCGGCAGAGGATGCGCTGGCGTCGAAGATGCGCTCAAGTGCAGCGCAGTTTTTGCTGCACAGCTCTCAGGCACAGAATGCAGGCATCCTTCCCCTGCAACCACAGATCATCTCGGGGGACGACATTCGCTTTGACCAAGGCAAAGTGCTCTTTACCGCAGCAGGACTATATTTTGTAGCGATCTCGCTCAAGGCAGATGCCGACAAGGACAGCTTTGTCGAATTGATCCCACAGATTGCCGGTGCGCTGCGGCAGGAATATGCCGCCTATTCGGCAACCGTCGCGGGAGAAACCGGCCTTGCCGCGAGCTTTCTGCTCAACACAACCAACGACAAATTGCCTGTCTCTCTGGAACTTGTGCTCCACACCAGCGCCACCGCTCCGGTCCACCTCGAAGGATGCCTCTCTGCCTTCAAGGTCGGTGTTCCAGAAAATTCTCTACTGGATGCGGCTCTTTAAACCGGGCAGTTCCTGCTCAATCTTGCAGTTAAATTCATTCTGCGTGCCGCAGAACGGGCAATCGACCACAACCTCATAGATCTGGTCGGCAACCAACATCATGCCGTTAACGGCAACGGTCGCTTCTTCGTCATTTGTTGTATGGCGGATGTAATCCCCCTCCTGCGCGGGCTGATAGTACCAGGTGAATGTTTTGCCACAGTTTGTGCAACGGCGGGTATCCTTATAAGATGGCATATTCGATCATTCCTTTCTTATGCTCCTATTATAACATTCTTTTTCCCCTTCTTCCAGTAATCCCAATCATTTTTTGTCATCCTGCGAATTTTATGGTATAATTGCAAAAAGAAACGCATTCTTCATTGGACACGCTAGAAAGGGGATCCATGTTATGATACAGTTACCAGACGTCGCCTACACCCATGCAGGAAAATTTCACGCAGACGATGTGTTTTCCGCCGCCCTGCTGCGCATTTTAAAGCCGGATATTCGATTTGTCCGTGTGCTGGCTTTGCCGGAGGGGTTTGACGGGTTTGCCTTTGACATCGGATGGGGATGCTTTGACCACCATCAAAAGGGAGCTCCGGTGCGGGAGAACGGCATTCCTTACGCTGCTTTCGGACTGTTGTGGAAAGAATTTGGGGAGCTGCTGCTGGGCGAAGAAGCTGCAAATTTTGACGAGCACTTTATCCAGCCTCTGGATCTGGAGGACAACACCGGCTGCAACAATCCCTTGGCCTCTGCCATCGGCGCCTTCAATCCCTGCTGGGACGCACAGGAAAACCCCGACGACAACTTTGAAAAGGCCGTTGAGGTGGCTTTTGCTATCCTTTCCCGCAAGATCGAGGAGGTAAACGGCATCCGCCGCGCCGGAACCCTCGTGCGTCAGGCTCTGTCCAAGATGCAAAACCGCATCGTCACCCTCGACCGCTACGCGCCCTGGCGTCAATTTGTAGTCCAGTCGGACGCACAGTTTGTCGTCTATCCCTCTCAGCGCGGCGGATTCAGCGCACAGGGCGTTCCGGTCAGCTTGCAGGACAACACCCTGCGCCTGCCCTTCCCGGAAAGCTGGGCCGGACAGTCTGCACAGCAGCTGCAAAGCTTGAGCGGTATTTCCACCCTCCGTTTCTGCCACAACAATCGCTTTTTAATCTCTGCGGACACCCGCGAGGACGCAATCCGCGCCTGCCTTCTGACCCAGGAACTGGCAAAAAAATAAAGCCAATGCACAAGAAAGCGCAAGTCTCTACCGAGGCTTGCGCTTTCTTCTTTGCTATTTTGTTTTGAGCAGCTCTTCCAGCTGGTCGGCTGCACAGCGCAGTTCTTCTCGGGTGGGTTGGCGGTCATCCCGCAGCCGCATCCGGGAAAGCAGATCCCGCGCCTGTTTGCTAAAAGAGCGCAGCGATTCGTTTTCCTCCCGCTCGAGCAGTTTGTCTGCCCTGTCAGACAGCTTTTTGAGCCGCTCCATCTCCATAAAGAGGGCGTGCTCGTTGCTGACCTCTTCGATCAGTTTGCCGAAGGCCCACCCCTCATTGTGTGGGGTGATCACCATCTTAACCGGCAGCTCGATGCCCTCCCGTATCATCGCATTGAGCAAGCTGTCCAGTCTTTTGCCCACAAAGCCGCCCATTGCCATAGCCGGTCCCTCCGGTGGCTGGTGCTCTGCAAGGGGTTGTTCCCCCACGGGCTGATACCCTGCCAGCTGCCCTACCGTATAGGAGAGCTGTTCCTCCGCTACTATCCGGTAATCAATCTGCATACTTTCCAACAGCGCCGTCAACTTTTCTCCGTTCTTCGCCCTCTCCGGGTGGTAGAGCAGCGCGATCTGCTGTTTTGGTACAATCTTCGCTTTCACAGTCATCCTCCTTCTCTGTCCCTCTATTGTACCACATGATCTGCTCTTTTTCCAGCCTCTATCCTTGCTGATAGCTGGCCTCCAGTCCCGGATGGTCGATGATGCAGCGCACTGCAATCTCTACGCTGCTGTCCTCAATCACCTTGTCAAAATCGCTGCTGTTCTGCTTCCAGTATTCGGGTTGCTGTTTTCGGATAAACTCGGAGTAGCGGAAAATATCGCTCTTTTGCTCAAAAAAGACCTGGTCGATCACCTGCCGCACCGTCGACTCAATCTGCCTTTCGACAGCATCCTGCATCTGGTCCAGCTGTTCTACCTGCACTCCTCCGCCTTGATCAGACAGCACCTCCTTGACGCCCGCCTGGGTGCTGATGGAGAGCACAATGACCGGTTTGCCCTCCCGCAGCTTTACCTGCACCCGGCTCTTGCTCTCTTCAAGCTCCACCGAAACGCTGCTTTTCTCCCCTTCCCCAAAGGGAACCGTTACAATCGCCCGGCTGAGTTCATCGGTCGCCCACAGCACCCCGCAGGTCTGCTCGATGGAGAGGGTATCCAGCAACCTGCCGTCTTGAAAGATTGCCATTCCTGCGATGCGCAAAAGCTGTTTATCCTGCGCATCGACCACCTCGATCAGCGGCAGATAGGGTTCGGTGTATTCCCCTTGCAGGCGATTGACGATATCTTTGAGAGTTGGGCGCCCCAGCAACCCATTCTCTCTGCCCTGTTCCACCAGGCTTTTGAGCTGGGTCGGGCTGTTTTCTTCGGAGGATTGCGCCTGGATCACCTCGGCGGCCTCTCCGTCTGCCAAAGCCACATACAGTTCGGGGCTGACCTCGTGATTGCTGTTAAAAAAGTTGAGGGTTCTCTCTAACCCCTGTTCCGCAGCCTCCCTGCCAATGACCAGAAAGCTGCTGTTGCCCAAAAATACCTCGTTGCCGCTATAGTGACTGACTGCATCGATCGCCTCGCTGATGGAACGCCCTTTGGTCTGCACGACCTGGGTTTGAGAGGAGGCATCTCCTTCCGATTGGGTTTGCGGAGAAAACTGGGACATGGTGAGCACAAAATTTTCTCCGTCCACATCTACCCCCACCATCCGAATGATGGTGCGCTCCTTGAGTTCCGCAGAGCGCATACAGCCACATAGAAGGAGGGAAACAGCAAGGCAACAAAGCCAAAATGCGCCGCACTTAATCCTGCTGTACATTCTTTTCCTCCCCCTTTTCCTGTATCTTTTTGCGCCAGTTTGCAAGCAGCAACAAGGCGGGCAGCAGCACCACCAGTCCGCACACCGGCACGCCGCTTGCCAGCAACCGATAGAGTGCCTGGAACAGCTTCATCCTGGTCCCTGCCGCAAGCGCCAAAAGAAAGATGACGGCAATATTGGGCCAAAACAGTTTGCGCCCAAATCGCCTGCCGGTCAGCTCATCTAGCATGTAGTTGGAAAGGATGAGGTACAAAGCAGAACGTGTCAGCGCCGCCGCTGTCCAAATCGCCACCAATACAAAGTCGAAGCGGTAAAAGATGCTGGAACCGGACAGCATAAACAGTGTGTAAATGGGGAAATTGCGCGTTTGGCCATAGCTGCCGAGCACCGTGATGGAGACAAAACCCACCACCAACAGGATGATGGCGATCAGAAGATGATAGCGCAGAAAAGCCCCGCGGACACGCTGGCTGTTGAGCTTGGATAAAAGCAGTGAGAAGGCGATGAGTTCCAGATTTTGGGTAAAGTAGAGAAAGGAAGCGCGCAGCACCGGCCCCCACCCGTCATAAAAAGGCGTAATGAGGTTGAGCGTATCCACAAACCGCCACAGGCCAAAGCCGATGAGCACCGATGCCACAATGCCCGTCACCAGCAGGATGCCCGAGGCGCGGGTCACAGCCTCCAATCCCAAATAGGCCATATACAGAGCGGCAAGGCAGAAGATGACGCTCACCCAAAACACACTTGCCCTTGGATAGACCGCGCTGCTCAAAAAGACCGAGAACTGCGCCGCCGTCTCGGCGGATAAGAGCAGGCAGCACAGATAAAACAAAGCCGCCACCGCCTTCCCAGCTATCGGGGAAAGCTGCCGTGCAATTTCGTACAGGTCCATTCCCGGATAGCGGCGGGTGAGGCAGTCGAGCGGCAACAGCAGCAGCAAGCTGAGCAATCCGCCCAGCACGATGCCCACCAGCGCCGGCGTCCCCACCACCGCATTGTGGGTGTTGGGGACATAGATGAGCAGAATGAAGAGCCGCGAAAAGATTAACAGCGCCGCCAGCTGCCCGGCACTGATCTTGCGTTCACGCAGTTGCAGGGTCATTCTCTCTCCTCCTTTTTGAGCCGGCTGCCGGGCAGATTTTGCACCTTCAGCCGAAATTGTCCCAATCTCTTCCACCCGCTGCGCCAGAAATTGTCCCGTTGATCGGACATCGAGAAGGGGCTGGTCGGGGCCATCACCGGTACACCAAAGGATTCCAGCGCACAGAGGTTGACCAGCAGCAGCACAAAGCCGACCGAAATCCCAAACATTCCCCAGGTGCCGCCAACCACGATAAAGACAAACTTCAACACCGCTGTCGGCTCGTACAGCGATGGAACGACAAAGGAACTCAACGCCGTCAAAGCAACCACCATCACCATCGACGAGCCGATGATTCCGGCAGTGACAGCGGCATCTCCGATGACCAGCGCGCCGATGATGCTCACCGCATGTCCCACCGGACGCGGCAACCGCAGCCCGGCTTCCCGCATGATCTCATAGATCAGGTGGATGACCAGGGCCTCGGTCATCATGGAAAACGGCGTTTTCTGCTCGGTTGCCGCGATGTTGTAAAGCAGAGTGTCCGGCAGCATTTCGGGGCTAAAGACGGTGATTGCCACATACAGTCCCGGCAAAAAAATGGAGATAAAAAACGCCAGATATTTGAGCAGGCGGATAAACGAACCGTAATAGGAGCGGTAGGTGTAGTCGTCCATGCTCTGAAAATTTTCCGAAAAAAGATAGGGCACCACAAGGGCAAACGGCGTTCCGTCGATCAGCACGCAGACCCTTCCCTCGCCAATTTTTGCGCAAACGGTATCCGGCCGCTCGGTTGTGCCCACACTGGAAAAAGGAGAGCGCGGCTTTCCCTCCAGATACGGCCGCAGATACCCCTGGCTGAGAATTACCCCCGTCTCCACCTTTTCCAGGGCCTGCCGCACCGACTTGACCAACTGTGGATCGGCCACATCGGTCAGATAGACAAGGCAGACATCCGTTCTGCTTTTTTGTCCGACGCTAAACATCTCAAACTTTAAGCTTGGCGACCGAATCCTGCGGCGAATCATCGTCTGATTGATGCGGATCGGCTCGACGAATCCTTCCCGCGAACCGCTGATATTCATCTCACTG
Source organism: Clostridiales bacterium (assembly GCA_019423685.1). GTDB lineage: Bacteria > Bacillota > Clostridia > Oscillospirales > Ruminococcaceae > Negativibacillus. The sequence continues at coordinate 134,014 of JAHZAY010000007.1, forward strand.
CTCGGCTCTGAGACGGATCGAAAGCTGTACCCCTGCATCCCGCAGGCGATCCCCCGATCCACACCATCGATCAGCAGGACAACAAAGCCCGCCATCAAGAAGGAGAAAAGCTCATCAAAGGTAAAAAATTCTTTCTGATCTCCAGACAACACCGTCTTTTGGCTCATCCAGGCCGCCAGCTTTTCCCCGTCGGCCTCGGCAAGCTCCAGCGCACTCAATGGGCGCACCAGGATCTGGGTAAAGAGGGAGAGGTTAATCATCCCTTCGCACATCAGAATTGCGACCTTCACCCCACTCACCTGGATCTGCCGTTCCAACAGATCGGTCGAGTTTTGCGCAAAGGCCCGCACCTTGACCATATTTTCCATCAGGTCTTTCCCCAGCTGTTCCTTTGCCCAGGCGCGCGAACCCACACCCTGGGGGGAGCTGGAACTGGAAAGTCCACCCTCCTGCCTCATCTTTTGCCAAAACTGGTTCATCGCTGCACCTCCCTTTTACATTTACCCCCATAGTATCCGCATAAAGCCGCCCATTTATTCCATACTAGGAGGGAACAAAACAACAAGGAGGTACACCATGCTCATCTCTTTTCTGCGAAGCTTAATTTTGTACATTGTGGTTGTGTTTGGCATGCGGCTGATGGGCAAGCGGCAGCTGGGCCAGTTGCAGCCGTCTGAGCTTGTCATCACCATCCTGATCTCCAACATCGCCACACTACCAATCGAAAACAGCGATGTCCCGCTGATTCTGGGCCTTGTCCCCATCCTGACACTGATGTGTTTTGAGGTCATTCTCTCGGTGTGCACCCTCAAAAGTGCGTGGCTGCGCAAATTGGTTTGGGGCAGCAGCCGGGTGCTAATCCAAAATGGGCGCATCAATCAAAAGGAGCTGGCCGATCTGCGCTATTCGGTAGATGACCTGATGGAGCAGCTGCGTCTAAATGGGATTTTCGATTTGCGGGAGGTGGAATTTGTGATGGCCGAGACAAACGGGCAGCTTTCCATCACTAAAAAAGCGCCCTATGAACCGCTCACTGCCAAAACAGCCGGCATCTCGACAGAAAACGCCCCTCCCCCTGTACTGGTGATAGAGGACCGTAAGATTGTACCGGAAGGGCTTCGGCTGTGCGGGATGCAGGAAAAGGAGCTGCTCGGACTGCTAAAAAAAGAGGGTCACAGGCTGGAAGACGTCTTCCTGATGACCTGCAACCCTCAAAGGGACTATTATATTGTGCCAATCGACCTAAAAGAAAGGAGCAAAAAGAGGTGAAACGACTGATTGCTGCGACGGCTTTTTTGCTGGTGATCCTTTGCACCTCCATCTTTGGCATTTTCCAGTGTGCTGCCGTCCACAACTATTCGCAAGAGGCCCTTTCCCAGATTGCCGCCTATGCAAAGGCCGGCCGCCTGGAAGAGGCAGCCGGTCTAGCTGGACAATTTTTTGACTTTTGGAACCGTGCACAGGACTCTATGGTGTGGTATCTGCGGCATGAGCCGTTGGAAAAGATCACCAGCATATCTTCCCGACTGCAAACGCTCGCCCTGTTAGAGGAACGCTCGATCCTGTTGACCGAGATCAGCGAGTTGCAGGTGCACCTGGACGAATTGTATCGCGGCGAACTGCCGATTTGGCAAAATCTGGTTTAAATCACTCTTCTTAAGATTCCTTTTGGGAGTCCTCCCGTTCCTTTTCTTCAAGGATGGAGCGAAGCTCATCCATAAAGGAATTGATATCCTGAAATTCCCGGTAAACCGAGGCAAAGCGAACATACGCTACCTGGTCCAGCCGTCGCAACTCTTCCATCGCCAACTCCCCGATCCGGCGGGAATTGACCTCGCCTTCCAGCGAGTTTTTGAGCTTCTGCTCGATCTCATCGACGATCTGATCGAGGCTTTTGAGCGAAACCGGACGTTTTTCACAGGCCCGCAACAGGCCATTGAGCAGCTTTTCACGGTTAAACGGTTCGATGGTGTGGTCTTTCTTGACGACCATCAAGGGCGTTGTCTCCACGATCTCATAGGTTGTAAAGCGCTTGCCGCAGCGCAAACATTCTCGACGGCGACGAATCTTTTCGCCCTCATCCGTCGGCCTAGAATCAATTACTTTGCTTTCTGTGTATTGGCAATATGGGCATTTCATTCTTTGGATTCCTTTCCTTTGGTCCCTCTTCTTTTCTAATATTGACAAAACAGGATTTTTTTCTCTCTGTATTATAACATTTTTTCCCTGTTTATACAATCTTTTTTCCAGCAACCTATAAAAGGCATCCATCCTGCAACCGGCCTATTCTTGCCCCAGAAAATCCTCCACCACGTCGTGCAAATGGCACAGGGACAGCCCGCCCCTCATGCACCGCTGCACCAGCTCCTCCAGTCGTGCCTTATCCAGGGTGATGTCCGAGATCTGGCAGAGTTTGCGACCTTTCCTGTAGGCGGCGATCCCATATGTATTTACCGCAATGACCTCACCGTCTGCCGCAAACGAAACCTTATCACACACCACCCGATACTCAATCTCCTTCGTTTGCACCACATTCACCTCTTGAAAATATGCGCATAAGGGAAGATACTGCTCATCAGCGCCCACCACAGCGCCAAAAAAGCGTCGTCTACCCTTAGAAAATTATAGCATTCGTCTTTCTGGAAGGCTTTTGACAAAATAGATAATTCGCAACGGTGCGTTTCGAAGGTTTGAGCATTATTGTTGCTTTTTCGTCTGAAAAATAGTTATATTGCCATAAGAATGTCGAAAAATGTCATAAAATGTCGGCAAAGATCCTTTCGGTCGTCCTCTTGAGCAGCTGATATCCCTCCAGGACCTCCCCTTCTTCCCGGTAACTCTCGCGGTATAATTCCTGCAAAATAGCCCCCGAAAAGCCGACCTTTTTGAGAGCGAATAAGAATTCCTCCAGCTTCATCTCGCCCCTTCCCACCGGCAGGCAGTCCTGTTGGGAATTGGAATCGCTGATGTGTACATGGACAATGCTGTTTCCAAGCGCTTCCACATATTCTAGCGGGCTGTGTCCTGCGCGCAGCGACTGTTTGACGTCGAGCACAAAGTGCAGATCGGGGTAATATTCCCGCAGCTGCACAAAGTAGTTCGGGTCCTTTCCCCGGCAGCGCACCACATTCTCATAGGCGATAAACAGGCCATATTCCTCCCGGGCAATGGAATCGAGCCTTCGCAGGTGGTCGGCACTTTTGCGCACAGGATATTCGCTGAAAGCAGAATCGCCGTGAAAGACAAGCAGGCGCGCCCCCAGCTTCTGAGCTGCGCGCAGATAATGCCGGTAAAGCAGGATGCCGTCCTCAAGGCGACCGGGATAATCGGAAAAAAAGTAAAAGGATTCGCTGTTGGAGGTAAAGGGGTGAACAGAGAGGATCTTGGTTCCCGCCAACTTGCAGCAGCGGTCCAGCCCATCGACATAATCCGGCGCAAGCTCCCGAGCCGTATTAAAAAACACCTCGGTATAGGGAATCTGCCATGCGGCAATCTTTTGAACCGACAAGGCCGTCTCCAGCGGAAAAAAGCAGGCGCTCGACACCCCTGCAAAGATCTTTTCCTCCACCTTGTTCACCGCGTTTCCCCCTTTCCAAATTTAGCGGTTCATCACTTTGCGCACCAATTCCGGCAGCTGACTTGGTTTTTGCAAGATATAGTCGGCGTCATGCTCCTCAAGCTCCTGGCGGTCACGGAAGCCCCACTCCACACCGATGGTTGGAATGCCTGCATTTTTGCCGGTATCCATGTCGACGCAGGAATCTCCGCAGTAAAGACACTCTTCCGGGCGCACACCCAGCCGTTCAAGAGCCATAAACAGCCCTGTCGGATCGGGCTTTACCGGGATGCCTGGACGGTTGCCGGCGATCAGATCAAAGCGGTCTCCAAAGAGGGCGGTGCAAACCTTGCCTGCAAATTCGTCCGGCTTATTGGAAAAGACGGCAACTTTCAGTCCCATCTCCTTTAACGCATCCAGTGCCTGTGGCATTCCCTCATAGGGTTTTGTGTGTTTGAGATAATCTTGATTGTAGTATGCTTTAAAGGCGGCCTTTACCTGATCGGCCAGCTCTTTATTGTATTTTTCCTCTCCGATTGCGCGGCGCATCTGGGTATCCACTCCATTGCCGACAATCTTGCGGTACTCCTGCACAGTGTGACCCGGCAAGCCAAAATCGGCGAGCGCGCGGTTGGTGCACTCTGCAAGGTCTTCCAATGTGTTGCACACCGTTCCATCCAAATCAAAGATAATTGCCTTTAACTGAGACATACAATATCCTTCCTTTCCTTTTGGACCTCCTTTATTTTAGCTACTTGCCGGAGAGATGTCAACCAGATTTGCTGTTTTGTTCGGCTTTGTACATATTTTTTTAACAGCCACACAAAAGCTTTGCATATCTTCCCCCCTTGCTTCTTGTTTCCGCTTCTATTATAATAAAAGGAAAAAAGAAAGGGAGGCGGTGCAATGAGCACTCCGCTGGCGGACCTCATGCGTCCGCAGTCCATCGACGAGGTGGTTGGACAACAACATATTCTGGGAAAAGACGGCATTCTCTATCGAATCGCCCAATCCGGCACCGTCCCCAACCTGATCTTTTATGGTCCGCCCGGCACCGGCAAAACCACCGTTGCCCGCATCATTGCAAAACAGGCCGGGAAAAAGCTGTACAAATTAAACGGCACCACCGCCTCCACCGCCGACCTCAAGGAAATCATCTCCTCACTGGATACCTTTGAAGGGATGAATGGGGTCGTGCTCTATCTCGACGAAATCCAGTACCTCAACAAAAAGCAGCAGCAAACTCTGCTGGAATTTTTGGAGAATGGACAGATTACCCTGATCGCCTCCACGACGGAAAACCCATACTTTTATATTTATAATGCGATCATCAGCCGCAGCACCGTTTTTGAATTTAAGGCGGTCGACCCCGAAGAGATCGAAAAAGCTCTGGCCCGCGGTGTAGAAATCTTGCGGGAAGAGTGTGCACAGCAAGGGCTTTCTTTAAAGCTAGAGGACCATGTGCTGCAAAGCATCGCCCTCTCCTGCGGAGGGGATGTGCGCAAGTCGATCAACACGCTGGAAATTGCCTATCTTGCCGCCGCTGTACAGGACGGGGAAAAGATCATCTCTGCCAATCAGCTGCAAAGCATCTCCCAGCGCGCTGCTCTGCGCTATGACAAGAGCGATGACGTCCACTACGACCTGCTCTCTGCCCTGCAAAAATCGATCCGCGGCTCGGATGAAAATGCCGCCCTGCACTACCTCGCCCGCCTGCTGGAGGCCGGCGACCTCATTTCCCCTTGCCGCCGGCTGTTGGTCATCGCCAGCGAGGACATCGGTATGGCCTATCCCATGTGTGCCGTCATCGTCAAAGCCTGTGTCGACAGTGCCCTGCAAATTGGGCTTCCCGAAGCGCGCATCCCGCTGGCACAGGCAGTCGTCACCATGGCAACCGCGCCCAAATCCAATTCTGCCTACCTCGCCATCAACCAGGCGATGGCCGATGTGCGTGCGGGAAAGGTGGGAGACTTTCCGCGCTGTCTGCAAAACAAGCATTTTGACGGCGCAGAGGTGGAAAACAAGGGGCAATTCTACAAATATCCGCACGATTATCCCGACCATTATGTCCGCCAGCAGTACATGCCGGATATTCTAAAAGGGACAGTATATTACCACTTTGGTGAAAACAAGACCGAGGATGCCGCACGCCGCTACCGGGAAAAGATTTTGCAAAATCTTGAAGAGAGGAATCAGCGCGGAGAAGAATAACAAACTGTATATCGCAAAAAAGCGGAGCGCTCATCACTGGATGGGCGCTCCGTTTGTTTCTTATATCGTTTGGATCGTGCTTGTAAACAGCTGTTATCTCCCCGTTTCTTCCTGCTCGCTTATAAAACCTCCCAGCGCCTTTTCTGCCCGCCTTTCCAATGCACGTCGCTGTTCCTGCCAATTGGGCGGCAAGTTTTGCTCTATTTTCTGCACAGCGCCTTCCCCCACCAAAAGCCTGCTCAAAAGGACCGTGTCTCCCTGTCCCTGGGTCCAATAGCTGCACACCGTAAATTGTTTTGGCACTTCGATCCCCTCCCCTACACTGTATGCAGATGTCTTTTTGAACAGAAGCGCACATACAGTGTGCTAAACAGATTCACCACAAGGGAGGTCTTTCGTGTGAAAACTGCCGCCGCCTATATCCGCGTCTCGACCGATGAACAGTTGGAATTTTCTCCTGCCAGCCAGCTTGCACAGATCCGGCGATTCGCCGCTGCAAATGGCTACTCTCTGCCCACAGAGTTTATCTTTTTGGAGGAGGACGGCCGATCTGGACGGTACAGCCAGAGCCGCCCCGCTTTTCTGAGGATGATCGCCGCGGCAAAACAGATCCCCAAACCTTTCGACGCCATTTTGGTCTGGAAATATTCCCGCTTTGCCCGCAACCGGCAGGACAGCATCGTCTACAAATCTATGCTGCGCAAGCAGTTGGGCATCGATGTCCTCTCGGTCAGCGAGCAGCTGGGTGACAACAAAATGTCCATCATCACCGAGGCGGTCATCGAGGCGATGGACGAGTTTTACAGCGTCAATCTGGCCGAAGAGGTCACCAGAGGCATGGCACAGAAGGCGCGCCAGGGACAGCCAATGACCTACGCTCCCTTCGGCTATCTGCTGCAAGGCAAGCACTATCTGCCAGATCCGCAGACTGCGCCGCTGGTACAGAGCATCTTTTCGGACTTTCTGGCCGGGATGAGCTGCCTGCAAATTGCACAAAAGCTATCAGCTCTTCAGGCGCGCACCCGCTTTGGCAACCCCCTGCGCAGCCGCAACATCTCCTACATATTGCAAAATCCCCTCTATGTGGGGAAAATCCGATGGCACTCCGGCAGCGCAGTGATCCTCTCTGAAGGGGAACATCCCCCATTGGTCACCAAAGCTATATGGGAACAGGCGCAGGAGCGCTTGCAGCTGCTGCGGACAATCTATCCCAAAAAGGCCAAACCCTCCGTCAAAACGCAGCAGGAGTTTGCACTGCGCGGACTTGTGCGGTGCAGCAGCTGCGGGGAAACGCTGGTAAAAAGCTCCCGCGGATACCTGCAATGCGGCGGGTATGCGCGGGGAAAGTGCAGCGACTCGCACGCCATCCGCTCCCAACAGCTCGAGGAGCTGGTATGGGCGGCGCTGCGGACAGATTTTGCCGGCTCTGTCCTTCAGCTTCCATCGAGGAAAAAGGGGGATTGCTCCAACCTGATCGGCAGCCAGATCGCCTGGGAAGAAAAGAAGCTGCAGCGGGCGCGCGCAGCGTATGAGGCGGGGGTGGACTCGCTGGAAGAGTACCGCCAGGAAAAAGAAAATTTAACTGCCGCCATCCGCCGCCTACAGCAACAGCTGCAAAGCGCCCCTGCTCCACAAAAAGAGCTCTTTTCGGGTCCGGTTTTGCTGTGCGACCTTCTCAGCGGCGATCGGCTGACATCCTCCGAGAAAAACCGAATTTTACGCGCAATCATCCAATCCATCACCTTTGACCGCAAAAAGAATCAAATCAAAATATACTATTACAGTTAGAAAGCGAGCGGAGTAGCCCTTTTGCTTTTCGGCTATCGTATTGCAATTGGGTCCACCCAACTGTGAGATGATGACCTTGGCCGCAGCGGCATTGGGTCGGGCAATGCGGACCGGGTATTCCAGTTTCTTGCTGTAACTCCACATAAGCCTATTCCTCCTCTGTATTGGCCTGCAAATCCCACGGCCATGGATCGTCTACCCAGCTCCAGCGGGTCGCCCCATCCGCTGCCATCGGGGTCAAAGAGCCAAACTGCTTTTCATAAGCCGCCTTGGCTTCCTGCAGCAGCTTTGCATATTTGTTGTAATATTGCAGAGCGTCCTTGTCCTGTGGATGGGTGTCCAGAAAAAGATTTGCCTCGACAAGGGCAAACTCGTACATCTGTACCTTCTTCATCAAGGTTTGGCGGGTGTTACTTTGTGCCACTTGGAACAGCCTCCTCCCCGATAAAAGGTTTATCCAGCTGGGCAAAGATGGTGCCGCGTGAAAGGCCCAAGCCTGTTTCGTACAGATCCCCCCACTGCTGGGTGGGAACATAGGCCATTGCGAGCGAGATGGGCTGGTCGGTGAACTGCGAACAGCCGCTGTCCTTGTCACAAACTTGAAACAGCATGATATACCGCTCCTTTTTCTCTAAAGAATCTGTGCCTGCATCTTGCCTGCACATTCCATGACTATGCCCTCCCTTGCACTTTGGTGCTGCGTTCTAAACCGATATATTTAGCCTGTCCTGCAAAAGGCGCAGAGGTTCAAACGCTTTTGCCCCTTTGTCCTATCAAATACGCCAGATTCTTTTAGAAAAAATTTTCACCGGCAAATGAAGAAGGTGTTGCGTGAAAAGTCAATGACCCCTTCTCGCTTTAGTTTGCTCAGTTCCACCGTCATCGCACTGCGGTCCACCGAGAGAAAATCCGCCAGCTGCTGCCGATTAAAAGGAATGGTAAAGCTGCTGTTGCCCCGTGACTGCGCCGAAAGATAGGCCAGAAGCTTTTCCCTGGTCGTCTTGCGCGACAAAATATCCAGCTTCATGCTCAGAAACTGATTTTTCTTTGCCGTAATCCGCAGCAAATTGCGCACCATCTGCTGGTGAAAGGGGCAGGCCGACGGGCACAGGGTCAACACTTTCTGCGCGTGCAGCAGCAGCACCTCACTGGGCTGCACTGCCACCACCCGAATATCCGCCTGCACGCCGGGCAAGCAGGCAAAGGTCTCTGCAAAAGCCTCCCCTTCCCCTATCGAGGCCACTATCGAACGGTTGCCCCAATAGTCGTCCCGTTCCACCAGGACCTGTCCTGTCAGAACAATGCCGATCTGCCGAATCTCCTCTCCCGGCAGAAAGATCACTTCTCCGCGTCCAAAGTGCTTTGTCTGCGCACCAAAACACTGGATTACCGAGCGAATTTCTTCTTGCTGCATTCCCGCAAAGATTGGCACCTGCATCAGTCTTTGAAAATCCATCTTTTACCCCTTTCTTTGTTGGAAATCCAACAGATTTTTTATAGATATTATAGTATCCTGTTCTCATCAGGTCAATACACCATCTGGGATTGACAATTGAATTGCATCCTAACACCTCCTATGTCCCTATAGAAAGGAAAAAACTATCTATGATCCGTAAAATTGTTTCGATCGACGAGGCACTCTGCAACGGCTGCGGCCTGTGTGCCAAAGCCTGCCACGAAGGTGCCATTGCGATGATTGACGGCAAAGCCAAACTGATCCGCGACGACTACTGCGACGGTCTTGGGGACTGTCTGCCCGCCTGCCCTACCGGGGCCATCCGCATCATCGAGCGCGAAGCTGCCGCCTACGATGAGGCTGCTGTACAGGCAAAGAACAAGGTACAGCCCGCCGTGCACCACGGCTGCCCCGGTGCAATGGCGCGTAAACTTGGCTCCCATGCAAAACCGCTGCACCCACACCGTGCACAGGAAAGCGCCGGCGTTCCCGCCGAAAGCCAGCTCTCCCAGTGGCCGGTACAGATTCGTCTGGCAGCGGCAAACGCCTCCTTCTTTGACGACGCGCACCTGTTGATCGCTGCGGACTGCACCGCCTTTGCCTGCGGTGATTTTCACAACCGCTTTATGAAAAATCGCATCACGCTGGTCGGCTGTCCAAAACTCGACCCCGTCGATTACTCCGAAAAGCTCACCGAAATCCTCTCCACCCACAACATCAAAAGCATCACCCTGGTACGCATGCAGGTTCCATGCTGTGGCGGACTGGAGCAGGTGCTCAAAAAGGCGCTCATCAACTGTAAAAAGTTGATTCCGTGGCAGGTGCAGGTGCTCTCGATTGACGGGCAGGTCATCGAATAACCCTTGATTCCCTCTCTTTATTTTTAGATTCTCAAATAAGACAGCAAAAACCCGGCGTCAAAATTGACGCCGGGTTTTTGCTGTTGTAGGGTTTTATTTATAGAAGGCTCATGTTGTTGAAGAAGAATTTCAAAAGAGAGTTTTTTTATTGGTCGCTTTCCTCAGATACTTTTTCAGGTTGCTGCTGTACCTCTTTCGAAGTATCCAGTTTTTCCTGTTTGAGCGCTTTGACCATCGAAATGCAGGTCAAGAGCATGATAAAGATAAATGGGAAAGCTGCCGCGATGGAGATAGATTGCAGTGGGTTTAATCCACCGGCAATCAGCAGGCCAACTGCCAAAATGGATTGCAGAACGCCCCACAGAATTTTCTTGCCGTTAGGCGGGTTGAGGTTGCCGTTAGAGGTCAGCATCGACAGTACGAAGGTACCGGAATTGGCGGATGTGATGAAGAAGGTACATAACAACACAATTGCAACGATACAAAGGACGATGCTGAACGGATATTTCTGCATGACCACGAACAGGCCAACTTCAGGAGTATTGACAACTTCCTCCATCTCGGAGGTGAGCAGCTGGCCGGTAGCGCCAAGATGGATGCCCAGTGTGCCAAAGATGGCAAACCAGATCAAAGATCCAAGGGTTGGTGCCAGAACAACGCCTGCGATAAACTCGCGGATGGTACGTCCTTTGGAGATGCGGGCGATGAAGATGCCGACAAACGGAGCCCAGGCAATCCACCAAGACCAATAGAATACGCGCCATTTCTGTACCCAGCTGCTGTCGCCATAGGAGCTGATGGAAAGGCTGTCCTGGATGAAGTTGCCGATGTACTGACCGACACCATTGACCAAGTTGTTGATGATCTCGATCTTTGGACCAATGAGAACTGCTACGAGCATAAGTCCCAGTGCAATGTAGAGGTTGGCATCCGAGACCAATTTGATGCCCTTTTCAATTCCCGAAACTGCCGACCAGATGTAGATCACCGAAATAATTGCGATAATGACAATCTGGACAAACAGTGTGGATGGGATGCCAAACAGATAGTTTAAACCACTGTTGATCTGTAAAACACCCAGTCCCAACGAGGTAACCACGCCAGCTACGGTTGCAAAGACTGCCAAAATATCGACAAGATGGCGCAAACCGGTGTGCGGCTTTTTGGTGCCCATGACAGGTTCCAGAATGGTGCTGATCAGTCCTGGTTTATTTTTACGGAACTGGAAGTAAGCCAACGCAAGTCCGATAATTGCGTAATTTGCCCACGGGTGAATGCCCCAATGCATAAAGCTGGAACGGATTGCAAAATCAGCAGCCGCCGGGCTTGCCGGCTCGATGCCGGAAATTGGTGCAATATAGTGGGAGAGTGGCTCCGAAATGCCCCAAAAGACAAGGCCTACGCCCATGCCTGCGCCAAAGAGCATTGCGAACCATGAAACGGTGTTGTACTCCGGTTTGGAGTCATCTGGGCCAAGGCGAATGTTTCCCCATTTGCTGAAGGCAAGCACTACAACAAATGCGACAAAGCCGAACATGGCAATCAGATACAGCCAACCAAACTCTTGGGTGAAAAAGTTAAATACGAAATCAGAGACCTTTGTAAAGCTCTCTTTACCTACCAACGCCCATATTGCGATGGCCGCCGTGATGATCAGCGACAGATAGAAAACGGTCTGTTTCTCGCCGCTTTTTTTCATATGCTCATTCCCTTCCCTTACATAAATTCTAAGGGCGAAGGTCAAATCCCTTCGCCCTTTTTATGATCTTTTCTGCTATACTCTGAAAACGGTCTGCTCAGTAATGTCGGTTGCAAGGCTCTGCAAAGCGACCTTTACTCTGTGATAACGCAGTTTCCACTGTTCTTCCTTTGTAGTCGCAGGATCACCGAGTGGGTACGGAATGGAAATAGTCGGGACAATACGGTTAGAACCAACTGTCTTCGCTACTGGAATGAGGTTGCACATCTGAACAACCGGCATGCCGGTTCTTTCAATTTCTTTTACCATCGTTGCGCCGCAACGTGTGCAGGTTCCTCACGTCGACACCATGATGACGCCATCCACATGGTCTTGTTGCAGATATGGGATGATCTCCTTGGCCATTCTTTGTGCCTCAGCCTGGGTTGTACCAGTTCCAACAGTTGTATAGAAGTATGGATGCAGACTGCCGTAGAAGCCCTCTTTTTCGAGTGCTTTGAGTACATCGACAGGAGCAATGACATCCGGGTCAGCATCCGCAGCAGCTGGGTCAAATCCGGCATGGATGGTCTTATATACGCCAGCCTTCAGATCGTCGCAGTCGGAGATGTCGTATCTGCCCCAACGAGTTGCAGACGCAGACTGGATATGGTCTGGGTTGTCGACCGGAACAATACCGCCGGTATTGAGCAGGGCGATTCTCGCTTTGCTCAGGTCCTTGATGGCTGGAGCAATCGGAACGCGGTCCATCTTTGGAATTGGAAGCTCTGTCTGGAACGGCTGTCCGTTGAGCTTTTTGACCAGCATATCCACCATACGCTCAGAAGCTGGGAGCTTATCTGCACGCCAAATTTGACGGCGGATACCGCGTCCGAAGTAACCTTCATCGTCTGCACAGCCGATCTCTTCGCCGGCCAGCAGCTTATTGGCAATCTTGGCCATCGCTTTGACGTCCACACGCATCTTTGCTGCGCTGTTGCCGCCCTTCATGATGTACATATCCTTCTTAAACATCTCAACGCCTGGGTTTTCGATGTTCATCGAGGTGACAGCCGGTACATGTCTTCTTTCCTGGATTGCCTTGCAGATATTGCCGCAGGCTACGCCGTAACGGCCAGCCTGGAAGGCAGGGCCTGCCAGAAACAGATCAAACTCTTTGCCTTCCAGCATCTGCATGATCTTTTCAATTGCCTGGTCGGTATTGCTGCCCATATAGTTGTCGCCGCAGATGATGGTGTGGGTGACCTGTGCATCCTTGAGCTCCTTCTGGAACTGCATTGCCGGGCCAACTAAACCTTCGTGGATTTCCGGCTCGATGCCGGCCATCTCCTCACCGCCGATCTGGCCAAAAAACTGATTCAAGTATACAATAACCTTTTTCATGACCGTTCTCCTTTATCCTAAAACTCTTTCATTGTCTTTGGCGACCAACCACAAACCTGGTCTCCACAGAACATCGAGTTGTTTTCCATGATGATCGAGCCATCCGGACGAACCGATGGGCCAAGCACCTCATCGTCAGCCCAGCCGCCGGAGAGACCGTCGCGAGCCAGTGCCTGCAATTCACCGAGAACAGTTTCCATCGGAGGCAGCTCAATCAGCTCCGATACGTTGCCGCAGGAGACGATGGCGTCGCACTTTTCATCCAGTGTAACCAGTGGCTGAGACTGACCGTCACGGCCGGTGCACTCGTTGGTAACGCCAACGGTCTTGACGCCCGCATCCTCCAGAGCAACGATGCAGCCAACAAAGTCCGCATCCGGGTTGCCGTAGCCTTCCTCTGCTACAACCGCGCCGTCTGCTCCCAGGGTCTTTGCAATCTGTGCAACAAACTGTGCTGCGCGCTCTTTCTGATCCAGCGCAACATTCAGGTTGGACATGATGACGCCCAGGAAGTTGATGGTCTTGCCGTGCTCGCGGTAGAGGGCCTTGATGTTCGGGCAATTCTGGAAATCATAGGTCGACCACTTGGAGGATACCGGCATGAAGCTGCCCGATACAATCGCTCCGTCGAGGATCTCATTTGGATGCATAACGGTCGGAACGATGTGGTTGGTGTCCCATCCGTACAGCAGATCGTTGTAGCCCATATCCTCCATCTGGGACTGTGGCTGCATTACATAGACAACCGACGGCAGTTTTTCCACTTCCGCATCGCGGCGGGTCATCGCACCCAGATCGTACACTTCGGTGTCTTCTGGAGTCAAATCCTTTACGCAGGCACCGATGTACTCTGCCAGTTTGTGACCTGCACGGCGCAGTGCATCGTTTTTCTTCTGCTGCTCGTGTTTTTCAAATTCTTCGTTGGTGTCGGCCACCAGCACGATGTTGTTGAGCTGTCCAAACAGGGTGTATTTCTGTCCTTCGCCGCTCATATCGATCAGGCCATCCTGGAATCCGCCCCAGTGCTGTCCCACAACCAGCACGCTGCAATTTTTCAGCGCGTAGGTGACGCCGTCGCCACACTGCGCCAAATCAGAGGTGTACCCCGGGAAAAGGCCTCTGCCATCCAGACGGGTACGCGGTTCAATGGCTTCTTTGACCGGGCACATACGAATTTTGTCGCCTGGTTTTGCGATATATAAGTCCGCCTCGGTGATGCGTTCATCCTGACGGATAAAATCAAGTGCCTCCTGTTTATTGATGATCAACACGCCATTCTCAAAGCCCAATTTGTCACCAAAGACAATATCATGCACATAGAAATTTCCGATTTCCAGTCTCATGATGCTCCTCCTTTTTTTGATTTCCATTATCAATCAAGTACATAATAATCGCGATTATCATGTGTATATTATAACAATAATCGCGATTAGCGTCAACGCCTTTCCCTTATTTTTGTGTGAAATGTTAATTCCCTGCATCCTATCTCATCGAGCTGACAAGACTCTTTGTGGTTTTCAATAATCGCGATTATTGAAAACCACAAAGGTGCACAAATTCCGTAATTTGTCGATTTTTCAGATTGTATGATAAGAAAAATCAAAACCACCCGTTGAACGGGTGGTTTGAACAGGCCCTATAAGGGCCTA
>JAHZAY010000008.1:0-122039 GCA_019423685.1 Clostridiales bacterium
CTGTGACCCTCTGCTTGTAAGGCAGATGCTCTCCCAGCTGAGCTAAACTCCCATCTATCAAAACAGGGCTTTTTGGAAGCCGGTGTCCTGACGACGTAGACTATTATACTATGGGCTAAGCGAAAAGTCAACACCTTTTTTGGAAAAAATTTGATTTTTTCCAAAAGGCGCCTTTTCTGCCCCAGTTGGGGAGGGCGGCGGGCCGCCTGTGCGTCTGTATTTTGTTTTGTAGTATATCCTATGCAGCCGGGTGCAAAATGATGACTCTTTTTTTTGCCGCCCTCTGCCCTGCCCTTTTTGCGGCCCTTTGCCGGTTGACAGCGGTGCAAAAAAGAGGTATACTGTCTTTCATACGATGTAACTTTAAAACTTACAATGAGATGGCTTTATGTTCTACACAATTTCCTTTAGCCCCACCGGCGGCACCCAAAAGGCCGCGGAGCTGCTCTCCCGCGCACTCGGACGGCCGGAGCGCTGCATCGACCTGTGCAGCCCCACCGAGCGCTTCTCCGAGATCGCTCTTTCGCGCGACGACGTCGCGCTCATCGCGGTGCCCTCCTACGGTGGCCGGGTGCCGGGCCTTGCCGCCGCGCGGCTTCGCCAGATCCGCGGCGGCGGCGCGCGCTGCATCCTGCTGTGCGTCTACGGCAACCGCGCCTATGAGGACACCCTGTGCGAGCTGCGCGCGATCGCCGAGGGCTGCGGCTTTCGGGTGGCGGCTGCGGCAGCCGCGGTGGCCGAGCACTCGATCCTGCGCCAGTACGCCGCCGGACGTCCGGACGCCGCCGACGCCCAGAAGCTCTGCGACTTTAGCCAGCAGATTTTGCAAAAGCTGGACAGCGGGGAGCTGCTAAAAGCCACCCTGCCCGGCAGCCTGCCGCAAAAGCCGGCCGGCGGGATGGGCATGGTGCCCAAAACCACCCGCGCCTGCGTCGACTGCAAGCTCTGCGCCAAGCAGTGCCCCGCCCAGGCTATCCATCTGGACGACCCCAAAATCGTCGACAAGAGCCGCTGCATCACCTGCATGCGCTGCGTCTCGATCTGCCCGCAGGGCGCAAAGAAGCTCAACGGCCTGCTGTGCAAGGTCGCTGCGCTGGCCCTCAAGGGCCCCTGCGCCGTGCGCAAGGAGTGCGAACTCTTCCTGTAAAACCCATTTCCTGCAAAAACAAAAACTCCCCCAGTACAGCGTCCAGCTGCGCCGGGGGAGTTTTTTTGCTATCGGTTTTTCTTTAAATCGGTTACAGCCTTGCGATCATCTGCTTGATGTCGTTTGGGGTAAAGTTGTACTTTTTGTCGCAGAACTGGCAGCCGACCTCGATCGGTTTGCCCTCCTGCAAAATCTCATCCAGCTCCTTTTTGCCCAAACTGATGAGCGCCCGCTCGACCCGCGCGCGGGTGCAGTCGCAGACATAGCCCATCTCGTACTCATCGATGACGTTCGGCTCAAAGCCGTCCAGCGCCTGAAAGGCGATCTGCTGCGGGGTCATGCCCTGGCGGATCATGCTGGAGACCGGCGCCATCTTTTTGATGTTCGCTTCGACGTGGCTGATCGTCTCCTCGTCCGCGCCCGGCAGCAGCTGCAACAGGTAGCCGCCCGCCGCCGCTACCGAAAGGTCTGGGTTGACCAGCACGCCCAAGCCGCAGACGGTGGGGACCTGCTCGCTGGTGGCGTAGTAGTTGGTGATGTCCTCGGCCACCTCACCCGAGACAATCGGCACCTGGCCGATGTACGGCTCCTTCATCCCCATGTCCTTGATGACGTACAAAAAGCCCTCGCTGCCCACGGCGCCCGAGACGTCCAGCTTGCCCTGGCGGTTGAGCGGGATCTCCACCACCGGGTTGCCCACATAGCCCTTGACGTTGCCGGTGCCGTCCGATACGGCGATCAGCATCCCCACCGGGCCGTTGCCCTCCATGCGCAGGGTGACCGAGTCGGTGCTGCTCTTGAGCATGGTGCCCATAATCGAGGCCGCCGTCAAAAGCCGTCCCTCCGCCGCGGTGACCACCGCAGAGGTCTTGTGGATCTGCTCCATGCGCGCAATCGCG
Source organism: Clostridiales bacterium (assembly GCA_019423685.1). Lineage (GTDB taxonomy): Bacteria > Bacillota > Clostridia > Oscillospirales > Ruminococcaceae > Negativibacillus. The sequence continues at coordinate 2,047 of JAHZAY010000008.1, forward strand.
TCGGTGCTGTCCACCGCGCAGCACATAACCATTCCGTCTTTAGAAAGTGTTCTTACAATTTTTCCCATCTGCAAATTCCTCTTTTATCTCTTTTGCGCCACATAGACGGCGCGCTGTGTCCTCTCCCCCACCGGCTCCATGGTGTCGGCCGCATAGGTTGCCAGCAGCTTCAGGCCGCTGTTTTGGATAAACTGCCGAATCTCCCCGTCGGTGTAGGCCCGCTCGCAGAAGCTTTCGCTGGTGCGGCGATAGGTGTCGCTGGGCTCGTCGTAGGCAAAAAAGTCCAAATCCATCTGGACCTGCATCCCGTCCGGCTGCAAGGTATTCTGCCACACGCAGTAGACATCCTCGCGGTCATAGACAAAGACGTTGTTGCCCAGCACCTCGCGATGCTTGTAGGGGGTGTTGACGTCAAAGATAAACACCGCCCCCGGATTTAAAAACAGGCTGACCCTGTCAAAGATCTTCTGCACCACCGCGGGGTCGGTGACGTGGTTGATGCTGTCCAGCGCGCACACTGCGGCGTCCAGCGTCCCGTACATGTCCAGTTCCTGCATCGGCTGGCACAAAAACAGCAGCTTTGCCACCCCCGGATCGGACGGCTCTTCGCGCTCAAAGTTTTCGCCGTACAGCACGATCTCCTTTTTCTGCATCGCCTCGGAGAGCATCTGCTCGGAGGCGTCGGTCCCCACCACGTCGTATCCCAGGCGCGCAAGCGCGATGGACAGCGACCCTGTCCCACAGGCAAGGTCGAGCAGGATGGACGCGCCGGGGTGAAAGTGCTGGATCAGGCGGTCAAAATAAGCTGCCCGATCCGCATAGGAGATGTTGTCGGTCAGCTCATCATAAAAGTGCGCAAAGGTATTATAACTCATGGTCCTTTTCCAGCCTCTCAAATACAATTCGATAGCCGTCGTTGCCGTAGTTGAGCGAGCGGTTGACGCGGCTGATGGTGGCGGTGCTGGCACCGGTTTGGGCCACAATGTCGCTGTAGACCTTGTGGTTATCCAGCATTTTGGCCACTAAAAAGCGCTGTGACATCGCTCTGAGCTCCGGCACAGTGCACAAATCCTCAAAAAACTTATAACATTCTTCGATGTTTTCCAGTTTTAGAATTGCCTGGAATAGAGATTCCACATTCAGCTCTTTGAGTTTTGAATTCATAATAGAAAGCTCCTCCTGCCCGTTATATCAGTTACCATTTTAGCATTTTATAAGATTAAAGTAAAGGAGCACCTCTGTAAATTAACAGAAGATAAAAAAAGATTATCGGCTTCTACAGAAAACATTCCTCTTTTTCGTACACATCTTCCATATTTGTCCGCTGCTGGCATACAATCTGCCCCTAAAAAAGCCCCGCCAACAATCGGTGCGGCGGGGCTTTTGGGGGTGTGTTTACAGGTCACAGCAGGTCAAATCCGCAAAGGTTTCCCTGCGGACAATCAGGCGGGAAGTGCCGTCTTTAACCAGCACCACTGCCGGACGGCAGAGACGGTTGTAGTTGGAGGCCATCGAATAGTTGTAGGCTCCGGTCGAGAGCACCGCTACAATGTCGCCGCTGTGCAGCTGCTGAACCGGCATATTTTCTCCGATCAGGTCGCCGCTCTCGCAGCATTTGCCCGCCAGCGTGACGGTCATCGTCCGCTCGTCCGCCGGCCTTGCAGCCGATACCACCTCATATTCCGACTGATATAGGGCATAGCGCGGGTTGTCGGTCATGCCGCCGTCGATCGCCACATAGGTGCGCACGCCGGGGATCTGCTTGATCGAACCCACCGTGTACAGGGTGACGCCGTAGGGGCCCACAAGCGAGCGGCCCGGCTCCAGCATCATAAACGGCTGCGGGAAGTGCAGGCGCTCGCAGGTATCCTTGACCACCACCGACACCTTCTCCATATAGCTATCATAGCGCAGAGCGGCGTCCTGGTCGGTGTAGCGGATGCCAAAGCCGCCGCCCAGGTCCAGCTCCTCGATGACAAATCCGGTCTCGTCGCGCACCTGCGCCATCAGCTCGACCATCCGCTGGGCAGCCAGCTCAAATGGCTCCAGCTCAAAGATCTGCGAACCGATGTGGCAGTGCACCCCTTTGAGGTGGACGTGCTCCATCGAGAGGGCCTTTTTGATGATGGAAAGCGCCTCGCCATTTTCCAGTGCAACGCCAAATTTGCTGTCGATCTGGCCGGTGCGCACAAAGTTGTGGGTGTGGGCGTCCACGCCGGGCTTGATGCGGAAGGCGATGTCCGGGCATCTGCCCATCTCTGCGGCAAAGCGGTCCAACCGCTCCAGCTCATAGTCGTTGTCCACCACGATCAGCCCTACCCCTTCGCGCAGGGCATATTGCAGCTCGCTGTCGGTCTTGTTGTTGCCGTGGAAACAGATTCGCTGTGCCGGGAAGCCCGCCGAAAGGGCCGTGTACAGCTCGCCTTCCGACACCACATCCAGGCCCATCCCCTCCTCGTCCATGAGGCGGCAGATGGCCTTGCAGCAGAAAGCCTTGCTGGCGTAGCAGACCAGTCCCCGGCCGCCGTAATAGCGGTCGATCGAGCCGCGGTAGCTGCGGCAGGCGTTGCGCACGCCCGTCTCATCCAGCACATACAAAGGGGTGCCGTACTGCTTTGCAAGCTCCAGAGCGTCGCACCCACCAACGCTCAGATGTCCCTGTCCATTGATCTGTAGCGATTCCGATTGATTCATAGTTTACCTGCTTCCTTTCCTCTATTTTACCTCTTCAGGGCTGCTGCCCTGCAAAGAGTCCTGTTGCTGGCTGTCCTCCAGCAGGGCCTCGGACGCAATCTCATCGATGATCTGCCGCAGCTGTTCCACGCCGTCCCCCTTGACTGCCGAAAACGGCACGATGTGCAGCTGATCGGCATAGGGCAGCTCCTCTTGCAGGGCGTCGAGCCGCTGCTGCTGCTGTGCTGCGGAGAGTTTGTCCTTTTTGGTGAGCACGATGACAAACGGGAACTCGTTTGCGATCAAAAAGTCCACCATCATCAGGTCGTCCGCTGTGGGCGGATGGCGCATATCGATCAGCTGGAACACTAGCCCGATCCGCCTGTCGCTGTGGAAATAGGTCTCGATGAGCTCCGACCAGCGGCGCTTCTCCTGCTGGGAGACTTTGGCGTAGCCGTAGCCCGGCAGGTCGGCAAAGCGGACGTTTTCCAGGCGGAAAAAGTTGATGGTCGCCGTCTTGCCCGGCACCGCGCTGACGCGGGCCAGGTTTTTGCGGTTAAAGATTTTGTTGATGAGGCTGGACTTGCCGACGTTCGAGCGCCCGGCAAAGGCGATCTCCACAAGGTCGGATTCCTGCAACTGGCTTGCCTTGCCAAAGGAGGTCTCAAAGACCACGTTGTGATAGTTCATGCGCGTTCCCTTTCTGTTGCATGTGATGTTTCCCACTGCTCGCGATGCGCCCACCGGGCTTTTAGGCATCCAGGCAGGGGCGCTTGTGCGGGGCTTTATCCACCATCGGCACAACCGCCTTCTTCTGCGAGGCCGGCTCCTGCGCATCGGTCACGGCCGGCAGGGGCAGCAGGGCGGTGTCCAGGACGGTAGAGATGTCGCGGGCGGTGATAAACTGGATGTGCTCCTTGACCACCGGCTCCACCTCGTACAGATCCGGTTCATTTGCCGCCGGGATCAGCACGATCTTCATGCCGTTGCGGTAGGCCGCCATCGTCTTTTCGCGCAGGCCGCCGATCGGCAGCACTCTGCCGCGCAGGGTGATCTCGCCGGTCATGGCGACATCGTGGCGCACCGGCATGCCGCTGAGGGCCGAAACCAACGCCGTCGTGATGGTGACGCCGGCCGACGGGCCATCCTTTGGCACCGCGCCTTCCGGGAAGTGGATGTGGATATCTTTATTCTTATAAAAATCCTTGTCGATGCCGTAGCGGTCGCACAGGCTGCGCACACAGGTGATCGCCGCATGGGCGGACTCCTTCATGACGTCGCCCAGCGAGCCGGTCAGCTCCAGCTTTCCGGTGCCGTCCACCACTGCAACCTCTGCTTGCAGAATCTCTCCGCCCACCGAAGTCCAGGCCAGGCCGTTGACAACGCCTACCAGATCCTCTTTTTCCATCTCGTCGTCCTTGAACTTCTGCGGTCCGAGCATCTTTTCCAGCATCTTTGCACTGATATAGCAGCTCTTGCGCTCGCCGGAGACGATGGATTTTGCGCTCTTGCGGCACAGCGAAGCGATCTGCCGTTCCAGGGTGCGCACGCCGGCCTCGCGGACATAGTGGTCGATGAGGTCATACAGCGCGTCGTCATAGATGCGGCAGCTGCGGCCGTTGAGGCCGTGGCGCTTGATCTGTTTTGGGGCAAGATAGCGCTTTGCAATCTGGAACTTTTCTTCGCGGGTATAGCTTGGCAGCTCGATGATCTCCATGCGGTCGTACAGCGGGCCCGGGACGCCGGACGGATCGTTTGCGGTGGCAAAGAAGAGCACCTGGCTCAGGTCGAGCGGCACCTCGAGGTAGTGGTCGCGGAAGGCAAAGTTCTGCTCCGAGTCGAGCACCTCGAGCAGCGCGGAGGACGGGTCGCCCTTGTAGTCGCTGCCCAGCTTGTCGATCTCATCGAGCAGCATCAGCGGATTCATGCTGCCCGCCTGCTTGAGGGCCGCCACAATGCGGCCGGGCATCGCACCTATGTAGGTCTTGCGGTGTCCGCGGATGTCCGCCTCGTCGCGCACGCCGCCCAGGCTCATCCGCACATATTTGCGGCCCATAGCCTCGGCGATCGACTTTGCAATCGAGGTCTTGCCCACTCCGGGAGGGCCCACCAGGCAGATGATCTGTCCTTTGATGTTCGGCTCGAGCTTGCGCACCGCCAAAATCTCCAGGATTCGCTCCTTGACCTTTTGCAGGCCATAGTGGTCGGCGTTGAGCTTTTCTTCGGCGGCATGGATGTCCAGCTTATCCTCGGTGTACTGGTTCCACGGCAGCGAAAAGACGGTATCCAGATAGTTGCGGCTGACCATCGCCTCCTGGCTGGAGTACATCATCTTGGAGAGCTTGTTGATCTCCTCGGTCAGCTTTTGCTTGGTCTCCTCGTCGGGGTTCATCTTCTTTAATTTATCAAAATACTGGGCGATCTCCTGGTCGGGATCGTCCTCGTCGCCCAGCTCTGCATGGATGGCCTTGAGCTGTTCGCGCAGATAGTATTCCTTCTGGTTGCGGTCCACCTGATCCTTGACCCGCTCGGCGATGCTGTGCTCAATCTTGAGCACCTCCGACTCGCGGTGCAGCATGGTGGAGAGCAGCTCCAGGCGCTTGCGCACGTTGGATTCCTCCAAAATCTGCTGCTTGCTCTCCAGCGGGAAGCCGAGATTTTGGGTCAGATATTCGCTCAGATAGACCGGGTCATCCGAGCCGATGATGTTGATGACCAGCTCCTTTGGCATCTTGGGCGCATAGTAGCTGTAGTCCTCAAACAGGTCCTTGATGACCCGCACATAGGCATCCACCAGTTCCTGCTTGTTCTCATCCACCGGCTCCATCGGCATCTCCTCGCACAGCACCTCATAAAAGGGGGTCTCGCGAATCATCTCGCACAGACGCGCGCGGTATTTGCCTTCCACCACCACGCGCACCGCTTCGCCCTGGGCCTTGAGGATCTGCTTGACCTTGGCCACCACGCCTACGGTGTACAGGTCGTCCTTGGTGGGTTCCTCGACGCGGCTGTTCTTCTGGGTCACCAGAAAGATCTTCTGATTGCCCTTCATCGCCTGGTTGAGGGCCAGGATGGATTTTTTGCGGGCCACATCAAAGTGCAGCACCATCTTTGGGAACATGACCAGCCCGCGGATTGCGATGGCGGGCATGCGCAGGGCTTGGATTTCGTTTACCTGGATCTGTTCCTGGGTCATATCGATCACCTTTCCTTTTTAGCAAAAAACATAACAATCACCCTTGCCGGCGGGGAAAAGCCGCCGTTCGGGATCGTAGGGTCGCAAAAAAAGCTTATCTCTCATTATATAGGAAAGGAACGTCCCTGTAAAGCAGCAGACGTTCCTTTCTTTCCAAAACTTTTGTATCTCTATGCAAAGGACTTGTGGCCGCGCCCGGATTTTGGCTTTTGCTGTGCCACCGGGATCATCATGCGCACCGGCTTTTTCATCGGGTCGTGCGCATAATCGAAGGATTTTTTGTCCTCCACGCTCTGCCGTGTGACCACCACGCGGGTGATGGTGGGGTCGGAGGGGCTATCGAACATCAGCCCATCCAGCACCTCTTCCATGATGGCGCGCAGTCCGCGGGCGCCGGTCTTGCGCTCGATGGCGCGCTCGGCAACCGCCTCCAGTGCGTCCGGTTCAAACTCCAGCTCCACGCCCTCCAGCTCAAACAGCTTTTTGTACTGCTTGACCAGCGAGTTCTTCGGCTCGGTGAGGATGCGCACCAGCGTATCCTTATCCAGGGCGGTGAGGGTGGCGATGACCGGAAGTCTGCCCACCAGCTCGGGGATCAGGCCAAATTTGACCAGATCCTGCGGAGTAATCTGGGAGAGCAGCACATCCTGGTCGAGCATGCTCTTGTCCTTGATCTGCGCGCCGAATCCCAGCGAGGATTGGGCCACGCGGCTCTCGATGGCCTTCTGGATGCCGTCGAAGGCGCCGCCGCAGATGAAGAGGATCTTGGAAGTGTCGATCTGGATAAACTCCTGATTCGGATGCTTTCTGCCGCCATTGGGCGGTACGTTTGCAACCGTACCCTCGATGATCTTTAAGAGTGCCTGCTGTACGCCCTCTCCGCTGACATCGCGGGTGATGGAGGTGTTCTCCGACTTTCTGCCGATCTTGTCGATCTCGTCGATGTAGATGATGCCGGTCTGGGCGCGCTCCACATCCCAATCCGCAGCCTGGATCAGCCGCAGCAGGATATTTTCCACGTCCTCGCCCACATAGCCCGCCTCGGTCAAGGTGGTGGCGTCGGCGATGGCAAACGGCACATTCATCGTCTTGGCCAGCGTCTGGGCAAGCAGCGTCTTGCCCACGCCGGTGGGGCCCACCAGCAGCACATTGCTCTTGGTGATCTCCACGCTGTCGTCGTTGTCCTTTAAAAAGATGCGCTTATAGTGGTTGTAGATCGCCACGCTCAAAGCGCGCTTGGCGCGGTCCTGGCCGATGACATATTCGTCCAGCACCTTTTTGATGTCCTGGGGCTTGGGCATCGGCACCGTCTCCTCGGCAGATTCCCTGCGGGAGCGCGGTTGTGTAGAATGTTCGCTCTCGCCGTTGAGAACCTCCTGGCACAGCTCGATGCACTCGTTGCAGATGCACACGCCCGGGCCTGCGATCATCCGCTCTACCTCATCCTGATATTTGCCACAGAACGAGCACCTTAACATTTTTTCTTCATTTCTTGGCATTGCCGCAACACCTGACCTTACCGTTTCTCAATAATTTTATCTATCAGGCCGTATTCCAACGCCTGCTGCGCGCTCATAAAGTTGTCTCGCTCAGTATCCCGTTCGATGACCTCCAGTGGCTGTCCGGTCGCGTCGGAGAGCATCCGGTTGAGTCTCTTTTTGATCTCCAGAATCCATTCGGTGTGGATGCGCATATCGGTCGCCTGGCCCTGTGCGCCGCCGGATGGCTGGTGGATCATGATGGTGGAATTTGGCAGTGCGAGGCGTTTGCCCTTGGTTCCCGCCGACAGCAGGAAGGCGCCCATCGAGGCCGCCATGCCCATGCAGATGGTGGAGACGTCGCACTTGATATACTGGATGGTGTCATAGATCGCCAGACCCGCAGTTACCGAACCGCCGGGGCTGTTGATATAAAGGCTGATATCCTTTTCGCTGTCCTGGCCTTCCAGGTACAAAAGCTGCGCGACGACCAGGCTGGCGGTGGTGTCGTTGACCTCGTCACAGAGCATGACGATGCGGTCGTTGAGCAGTCGGGAAAAAATGTCATAGGAGCGCTCTCCGCGGTTGGTTTGCTCCACTACATAAGGTACTAATGCCATGATGAAAACCTCCCTTTTTGGTTTAGACAAGCTCCCTTGCCCGGCCCACAAGGCGGGCGGGAGATGCGCCGCATCCCCGCAAAGGGGAAGGTGCGCTTTCCATAAAAGCCTTGCCGATTTTTTCCGGTTTAAACAGGATAAAAGAGGCAAGGCAGTTTTTTTAGGATCTGTCTATCGAAAAATACGGCCGGCTGGATCAGCCGGCCGTAAACGGCTTATTATAAATCGATTCTCATTATACAGGATACTATGCGATAGTGCTTGTATATTTTATGAACGATTTTTTAAAATACACCTTTGCGGGAGAAAAAGGATTATTCTGCGTCGCTGGCAGCATCCTCTGCCGCAGCGTCAGCGGACTCCTCCGCCTTCTTCTTGGACTTTGCAGAGGTCTTTTTTACCTTTTTCTCGGTGACCTCAGCGGAATCCTTTACCAGGTCGATTGCCTTGTTGACGGTGACGTCCTTGACAACCTCTTTCTCCGGCAGTACGCCTTTGACTCTGGAAACGTCGATGCCGTAGTTCTTGGCGATCTTCTCGTACTCTGCATCGATCTCCTCTGGGGTAGCAGTCAGGTTCTCCACCTCAGCGATCTTCTCGAGGGCCAGACGGATCTTAACCTGTCTCTCAGCGGACTCCTGGAAGGTCTCGCGGAAGGACTTCATGTCCGAACCGGTGTAGTGCAGGTACAGATCGAGGCTCATGCCCTGGGACTGCAGGCGATAGCTGAAGTCGTTGACCATCTCGTTGATCTTGTTCTCGTACATGCACTGCGGGATATCGGCCTCCATATTCTCGATGACGGTGGAGATCAGGTTGTTCTCCATGTCTACCTGTGCCTTCTTGTCGGCCTCCTGCTGCAGTTTCTCTTTGACGTCCTTCTTGAGATCTGCCAGGGTGTCAAACTCGCTGACATCCTTTGCAAACTCGTCGTCCAGAGCCGGCAGCTCCTTCTCCTGTACCGCGTTGACCTTTACCTTAAAGACAACCGGCTGACCTTTGAGGTCCTCTGCATGGTAATCTTCCGGGAAGGTTACGTTGATCTCGAACTCTTCGCCTGCCTTGTGGCCGACAACCTGCTCCTCAAAGCCAGGGATAAACTGGCCGGAACCGAGGTTCAGCGGGAAGTTTTCGCCCTTGCCGCCCTCGAACGCAACGCCGTCTTTGAAGCCCTCAAAGTCGATGAGTGCGGTGTCGCCGTTCTTTGCAGCGCGGTCTACGTCGATCAGGCGGGAATTTCTCTCGCGCATTCTATCCAGCTCGGCATTGACGTCGGCAGCCATGATGGTCTCGACGGTCTTTTCTGCCTTGATGCCCTTGTAGTTCTTGACAACAACCTCCGGTTTTACGGTGACGGTTGCCTTGAAGCTGAAGCCATTGCCCTGCTCTACCTTCAGGTCGGAGACGTTTGCGCGGTCTACCGGCTCGATGTTTGCTTCCTCAACAGCCTCTTCATAAGCGGTTGGGTAGACCATATTGATGGCATCGTCATAGAAGAACTCTTTGCCATACATCTTTTCGATCATCGCTTTTGGCGCTTTGCCCTTGCGGAAGCCCGGCAGTGCGATGGATTTTACCTTCTTTTTATACGCCTTCATCAGTGCGTCCTGGAACTGCTCCTCGCTGACATGGATCAGCAGCTCCACTGTGTTGTTTTCCAGTTTGTTTTGGGAAGTCAAACTCATTTTGTTTCCAATCCTTTCTTTTATTCTGTGCCGGACCGGCTGACAGGGGCCGCCGGATCTTGCAACTATCCGGCGATGTTCCCAAACCCTGCGGCCATCTATTCCGGAACAGACCCCACCCTTATCATCCAAAGGAAGCGGCACATAATTATTCTTGTCAAAGAATTCTCTTTGCAGAATGATCCAAACAATTATAGCATATTCTTTTGAGAAATTCCACCTGTTAGAGCCAATTATTTGCTCTTTATCCAATCTTTTTTGGCATAAACGCGAGGTAATCGGCCGAAACCATCGTGAGCTGCACGCCCTGCCACTCACCCTGGAAGGCCAGGCGGCAGCCTTTGGAGTGGATGTGTCCATAATAGCAGCGGCGCACCCCAAACTCCTGCATCACGGCAAAAAACTCCGGGATGCTGTCCTGCAGAAAGACCGGCGGATAGTGCAAAAACAAAATCTTTTCCTGATCGCCAAAGCGCACGGCGTCCTGCAGCGAGGCGCGGATGCGTCCGGCCTCACGGGCAATCAGCTTTTTGTCGTGCTCCTGTCCCTGCTCAAACATCCACCCGCGGGAGCCGCACAGGCTGACTCCCTCGGCGCTGATGGCGCCGTTGTGCAAAATGGACAGGCTGTCAAAGCCGCACTCCTGCAAAAAGCGGTCCATCTTGGATTTGGTGGTCCACCAGTAGTCGTGGTTGCCCTTCATCAAAATCTTTCTGCCGGGCAGCGCCTGCAAAAATGCAAAGTCAGCCTTTGCCTCCTGCAAGCTCATCCCCCAGGAAACATCCCCGGGGATCACCACCGTATCCTGGTCCTGCACCACCGAGCGCCAGTTTTCCTCCAGGCGCTGCATGTAATTTTTCCACCCGCCGAAGATGTCCATCGGCTTGTCCACCGACAGCGACAGGTGGGTATCTCCTATGACAAACAAAGCCATCGGTTATGCTTTCCTTTCTGCGGGAGAAAAAATCTCTGGGAGAAACCGATCCGGGCCTTGGCTGTAAATGGCGGACAGCTGGTCGCGGTGCTGCGCCAGATAGAGCTTGCCGGCGATGCAGGCAAACTTTTCCCAGTACGTTCCTGCGACCGCTCTGCACAGCCACTCCTGCTGTTCTTGGGGGTCGGTGCAGGCAAGGGCCTCCCGGAGCTTTTGCAGCGAGGGCTCCCAATGCTGCGCGACCCAGCCGCCAAAATCAAAAGAAGCGATCTTCTCCCCGCACGCCAGCAGATGGGCAAAGCCCTCGTCAAAGCAAAAGGATTGCAGCTGCCGGCGGTAGGGCACCTCTTGGGCCAAAACCGGCCAGCGCTTGTGCATCAGGATATGGGCCGTTTCGTGGGTCACCAGGCGGGAGATCAGTTCCAGCGCCCGCTCCCCATAAGCGAGAAAGCGCACCATGTCAAAGACGATGACCTCCTGCTTCACACCGCCTTCCTCCCGCTGTCTGACCATCGCGTCGTAGGGGTTCGGGCAGCCCACCGTCAGGCAGACCTGCACCTGTTGGAGTTGCGTTGGATAGTCGGGGAACAGCTGGCGGTAAACCTCTTCATTCTCCGGCACAAAATCGTTGACAAAGTTTGATACCCGCCGGGTAATCTCCCGGATCTCCCCTTCCTTGCCAACAGCATCCGAGAGGTCAAAGCAGTGCTTTCCCTCCTCAATTTGAGAAAAGATCCAGCTGTCTGCAATCTCCTGTCCCGCCAAAAAGCGGTCGACAATCTCTCTGTCCAGCTTCATCTATGCTTTTCCTCCCACACAGCTATACGTCCGCTTCTGCTGGGCCACAATGCGGTACTTGGTCTTTGGGGTGCGCACCGGCATGGGGCGATCCTGCGGCGCGCGCGCAATGAAGAACAGCTGGTCGGCGATGAGCTCCAGATTGCTGGTCAGCTGTTCCAGGTCGATGCCCGACTCTTCCAGATAGTTTTTGCTGTACATCATCTGCCGTTCACCTCAAAGAAGTGCAGCGCATTCTCGAACATGATCTTGTCCGAGATGCGGCGGCTGATGCCGTGCTCGACCATATAATCTCCAAAGGAAGCGAACAGCGCAGGGTTGTCCATCTGGCTGGTGATGCCGCCGTCGAAGTCGCTGCCGCAGGCGATGACGTCCTCGCCGCCCAGCTCCAGCATCCGGTAAACGTGGCGGAACAGCTCCGCTTTGGAATCCTTCATCAGCTCATCCGAGACAAAGCCATGCAGCAGGTTCAGTCCGCACAGGCCCTTGTGCTCGACGATGTACCGGAACATCTCCTCGGTTACGTTTCTCTTGTGCGAGCAGATCGAGCGGAGGTTGGAGTGGGTGGCGATGATCGGTTTGGTCGCAAAGCCCATCAGCTCCTCCATGCCCTTGTCGTTGAGGTGGGAGACATCGACGATGATGTTCTGGCGCTCCATCTCCCGCACAACCTCGCGGCCGAAGGGGGTAAAGCCCATTTCGGGATCGACGTTGCCGGAAGCGATCTCGTTGGGGCCGTTCCAGGTCAGGGTCATCATCTTGACGCCGTCCTTTTTAAGCTTCTCCACATTCTCCAGCTTGCCGGCCAGCACAGCGCCGCCCTCCACCGAGAGCAGAGCCGCACACTTGTGGCTGCCGGTGATGCGGCGGATGTCGTCGGCGGTGTCGGCCCACTCCACGATGTCGGAGTGCTTTTTGAGCATCTTGTGCAGGTACGCCAGCACCTGCTCATAGTAGTTCACCGCATCCTGGCCGCGGTAACGGTCTGGAATAAAGATCGCAAAGGTCTGGCACCACTTTTCAATCTGCGGCAGATATTTTAAGCTCAGCTGGGTCTTGTCGGTGAGCATATCTTCTCCCAATTCTTCCATCCGCTCGATGGTGTCACAGTGCAGGTCAAACAGTTTCATCGCAGTTCCTTCCTTTCCATGTATCTTGTGGTATCGTTTCGATATGTCACAGGGAGAAGGCGTTGGGATAATACTGGATTGCCTCCACCTTTCCCCGGTACGCTGTCACACACGCCACGTCAAAGCGCGGCTGGTAGCAGCGAAAACTTTCGTTGTGCTGTAAAAATGCCCGCGCACAGCGCTGTATGCGCCGCTGTTTTGCCGCCGTCACGGCGCTCAGGGGCGGGACGAGCGCCCCCCTTGTGCGGGTTTTGACCTCGACAAAGCGCAAATACACCCCGTCGCAGGCCACAATGTCGATCTCATCGTGCCACTGCCCGTCTGCCCGGCAGTTTTGCTGCACCACAAAGCAGCCGTTCTGGCACAGATATTGGGCCACCGCCCATTCGCCCAGGCTGCCCACCGGGGCGCTCATCTGCCCTCCAGCTTCTTTAAAAAGCTGCGGCGGTGTTCGGGACAGGGGCCAAATTCCGCCAGCCGCTCATAGTGCAGCTTGGTGGGGTAGCCCTTGTGCTTTGCAAAGTCATACTGCGGATAGGCAAGGCCCAGCTGCACCATCTGGCGGTCCCGCGTGACCTTGGCCAAAATCGACGCCGCCGCGATGCAGGCATTGGTCCCATCCCCCTTGATAACGGTGCGGGTTGGACATCCGAGATGCGGATCGCGGTTGCCGTCGACCAGCACCAGATCCGGGGAGAGGGAAAAGTTTTTTTCCAGCTCGTCCAGCGCCCGCCGCATGGCCAAAAAGGTCGCTTGCAGGATGTTGATCTGATCGATCTCCTGCGGGCTTGCCTGGCCGATGCCGTAGCCCAGCGCCACCGATTGGACCGGTTCAAACAGCGCCTCCCGCTTTTTTTCGGTCAGCTTTTTGGAGTCGTTGAGCGCGCTCAGCGCAGGGCAGATTTGCAGCGCATCGGGCGGCAGAATTACCGCTGCGGCCACCACCGGGCCTGCCAGCGGGCCGCGCCCGGCCTCGTCGATGCCGCACAGCAGCGAAAAGCCCTGCTGTTGCAGCTGCCGGTCACAGGCAAAAAGTGGCGTCTCGATCATGCCTGCTCACTCCCCTGCTCGGGCTGTTGGGACTGCTCGGATTGTCTTGCGGTGTGCGGCCTTTCCAGCGAGATGCGCCCGATCTTTCCGGCGCGGAACTCGTCGAGCACGGTGATGGCGGCCCGCTCGGTGTTGACCACCCCTCCGGGCAGCATCATGCCGCGCTTTCTGCCCACCAATTCCAGCAGGTCAAACGGCTCCAAACCGGCATATTCCTGCTCGGTCACCTTGAAGCGCTGCTGCAGCAAAAGCGGGTAGTGTCCGCGCAGAAAATCCAAAAAGCGCATCGCCACCCATTCCAGGTCATAGACGTCGTCCTTGATGGCGCCGGTGTAGGCCAGCCGCTCTCCGACCTGCCGGTCGTCAAACTTCGGCCACAATACGCCCGGCATGTCCAAAAGCTCGATGCCGCTTTCCAGGCGGACCCACTGTTTGCCGCGGGTGACGCCCGGACGGTCCTCCACCTTGACCCGCTTGCTGCCGGCCAGGCGGTTAATCAGAGAGGACTTGCCGACGTTGGGCACGCCGACGATCATCATGCGGATCGGCCGGCTCTCCATGCCGCGCTCCCTGCGCTTTTGCAGCAGGGGCTGCAGCACCTGCCGCACCGCCGGGACCAGCTCCTTGAGCCCCTTGCCGGAGCGGCAATCCAGCGCCAACGTGCGCACGCCGTGGCTCTTATAGTAGTCCTGCCACTCCTTGGTCACCGCGGGATCGGCGATGTCGGCCTTGTTAAAGACCACCAGGCGGGGTTTATCGCCCACAATCTTTTCAATCTCGGGATTGCGGCTGCTTTTGGGGATGCGCGCGTCGCGCAGCTCCACCACGATGTCCACCAGCTTCAGGCTGTCCCGCATCACCCTTCTGGTCTTGGCCATGTGTCCGGGGAACCACTGGATCGTCGGGGTCTTGGTCAGATATTCCGCCTCCTGCTGATCCTGTTCCTCCTGCAATGCCGGGTCCTCATCGGGCTGCCCCTTGCAGCAGCATCTGTTTTGTTTCATCCGCTCTCCTCCCTTCCTGTCTGTCTTGGTTGTTCGGATCAATCAGCTGTCACCACATGCAGTCTGCCGGTGTCGCTGACCTGTCCAAAGCGGTTAAACGGGAAGAAGCGGAACAGCACCCTCCCGACAATATATTCTTGCTTGACTGTACCGACGGTCACCGAGCGGCTGTCGCGGGAGCCGTTTCGGTTGTCTCCCATGACGAAGATCTCCCCTTCCGGCACCGTCAGCGGGAACTGGGTTCCCTCGTCCAGATGGGTGCGCTCGAGGATATACGGCTCGTCGAGCACCTCTCCGTCCACCGTGACGTCGCCGGTCTCAAAGTCGATGTCGATGGTCTGGCCTCCGACGGCGATGATCCGTTTGATCAGGTTTCTGCCCTCTTCGCGGTCCGCCTCGCCGCACAGCACCACAATGTCGCCCGGCTTTGGCTCATAAAAGAGGTTGGAGATAACCAGCCGCTCGCCATTTTGCAGGGTGGGCAGCATCGATTCTCCGTCCACCGTCGCCGGCCGCGCGATAAAGGTGAAGATCAGCAGCATCACCGCAAACACCAGCGTCAGCGATTCGGCATACTCGATCAGCTCCTGTACCCGTTTTTTGTCGCGGCCACCCTGTGCTGCGGCATTTCCTATCTGTTCCATGTCCATCTGGGCCTCCTTTCCTAAAAGCAGAATGCGCAGAAAAAACAAAAAGGGACAGAACCTGTCCCTTTTTGCGCGAACTTAGCGAATCTGTTCTTTAACTTTAGCCGCTTTGCCGACGCGGTCGCGCAGGTAGTACAGCTTGCTTCTGCGAACTTTACCTTTTCTGGTAACGGTAACTTCCGCAACATTCGGGGAATGCATCGGGAAAACTCTCTCTACGCCGCAGCCATGGGAAATACGGCGAACGGTGAAGGTGGAATTGATGCCGCCTTTTTTGATTCCAATAACGGTGCCCTCAAAGGCCTGCAGTCTTTCCTTGTCGCCCTCTTTGATCTTTACCTGTACGCGAACGGTATCGCCGACTTCGAAGGAAGGCAGCTCGTTCTTCATGCAGGACTCGGTGATTTTCTGTAATGCGTCCACTTTCGTTTCCTCCTTAAATTTTCAGATATTCTTGCGTCGCTTCGCAGAGGAATATCCACTTTGAATGTCGCAATCTCAAAGTATTGCAGATTGTGCATCAACACTCATCCTGCCGGAACACCCGGCTGGACGGAATCTGTTGCATACCGTGTTATTATACCATGACATCCTCTCAAATGCAAGGCATTTTTGCTGCGCGCGCCATTTTCCCTAGTTTGCACAATCGCTCCTGCACAAACTCCACATTCTCTGGCGGCTTTGCTTAAAGGTTTAGCAGAACGGCTCCAGCTGGTGGTTGTAGACCATCACCCGCTTGAGCGAGCGGATGTGCAGCGGGAAGGGGGCATTATCCAGCAGTAAGGTGGGGTTGATGTTGAGCTCGAGGCCGGTGGCAAAGCGGATGGTGACGGTGACGGTGTCGCCTTCACCCTGCATCTTCTGCACGGCAAAGTGCGGGCGGATGTCGATCTCCTTTTCACCCTTTTTGGTCTTTTTGAGGACCTTGATCTGCTCGCGCTGCACAAAGTCGGCAAACTCCTGTGCAAACTGCTCCCCGCCGTCGAGGGTCATCTCATAATCGGCCCAGGCAATCTCCTTTTGATCCATCTGCGGCGCCGCTGCGGCAAAGACCTGGATATCCGGCGGCAGACAGGGGTTCAGGCGCCGGACGACCTCCTGCGGGTCGATGGCCTGCACCATCTTTAGATCCACGCACTCATAGCTGCTCTCGCATCCCAGCGAAAGCGGCAGCGGGAAGGTCAGATACATATGCGGGTTAAAGCCCCCGGTGTACCAGACCGGCAGCTTTGCGCGGCGCAAAGCGCGGCTCATGCAGCGGTTCATATCCAGATGGGAGATATATTTTGCGCGGTTAAGCTTGGTGAAGAACAGCCGCATCTTTTGGGTCTGCTCGAGCAGCGTGGACGGGTCGGGACCCTGATCCACCGGCTCGATGGGGGCAAGGGGCCGGTCGGAGGTGATGGTGTCGACATTTGCCGGGCACCTTCCGCCGCCGGTCAGGCAGTTTGCACCGCATCCCGAGCAGTGTTCGCGGCACTGCGGGGTGGTGGTGCTTTGGCGGGCAATTTTGTTTTCGCGGATCAAAAACTGCTTGCTCACGCAAAAATCCAGGTGATCCCACGGCATCACCTCGTCATAGCTGCGGTGGCGGTTTGCGATGAAGGCCGGGTCCACGCCGCATTCGGCCAGCGCGTCGAACCAGCGGTTGGGATCAAAGTACTCGTACCAGCCGTCCAGCTTGCTGCCCTTCTTCCAGGCAGAGAGGATGACCGGCCCCAAGCGGCGGCCGCCCTTGGCGAGGATGGCCTCGATAAAGCTGATGTCCGCGTCGTGGTAGCTGACGCTGATCTTTTTGGATTTGACGCTGGCGAGCAGATGTTTTTGTTTTTGGCGCAGCAGCTCCATGGTGTCCTGTCCCTCAAACTGGAAGGGGGTGAAGGGCTTTGGCACAAAGCAGGCGCAGGAGATCGAGACGTTGACCGACCGGCCCTTTGGGCGGGTGGGCAGGCTGTAGTAGAGGTCGACCACCTTCTGCGCGAGGTTTGCGATGCCCTCGATGTCCTCCATCGTCTCGGTCGGCAGGCCCATCATAAAGTAGAGCTTGACCGAGGTGTAGCCGCCCTCAAAGGCGGTCTTGCAGGTGGAGAGCACCTCTTCCTCGGTGACATTTTTGTTGATGACGTCGCGCAGGCGCTGGGTGCCGGCCTCGGCGGCGAAGGTCAAGCCGCTCTTTTTGATGCGGGAGACCTTCTCCATCAGTTCTTTCGAGAAGTTGTCCACCCGCAGGCTCGGCAGCGACAGGCTGACCCGCTGCTGCGGGGTCCAGGAGAGCAGGTCGTCCAGCAGCGGCTCGATCTCCAGATAGTCGCTGGTGGAAAGCGAGGTCAGCGACAGCTCCTCATAGCCGCTGGTGTCGCACAGGTTGTGGGCGTCGCGGTTGAGGGTGTCATAGTGTTTTTCGCGCAGCGGGCGGTAGATAAAGCCCGCCTGACAGAAGCGGCAGCCGCGCAGGCAGCCGCGCTGCAGCTCCAGCATCGAGCGGTCGTGGACGATGTTGATAAAGGGCACCACAAACTTTTCCGGGAAGAACACCTTGTCCAAATCCCGGACGATGCGCTTGGTGACCTTTGCGGGGGCCTCGGGGCAGTTTGGGGTGACAGAGCGGATGGTGCCGTCGTCGTTGTAGCAGACGTCGTAGAGGCTGGGCACATAGACGCCGCCGATCTTCGCTGCTTCCTTTAAATAGTGCTGCTTGTCCCAGCCCTCCCGTTTGGCCTGCATGTACAGGTCGGTGATCTCGATGTTGACCTCCTCGCCCTCTCCGAGGATGAACAGGTCGATAAAGTCCGCGATCGGCTCGGGGTTGCAGGCGCAGGGGCCGCCCGCCACCACGATGGGCGACAGGGCGGTGCGCTCGCTTGCCAGCACCGGCACGCCCGCCAGATCGAGCATATTGAGTATGCCGGTGTAGCTCATCTCATATTGCAGGGTGAAGAGGATGAAGTCAAAGTCCTTGATGGGGTCCAGGCTCTCCAGCGCATACAGCGGCTCACCCTCTTTTCGCAGCAGCTGCTCCATGTCGGCGTCGGGGGCAAACACCCGCTCACACCACCAATTTTCCCGCTGATTATACAGCGAGTATAAAATCTTCATTCCCAGATGGGACATGCCCACCTCATACTTGTCGGGAAAACAGAAGGCCAGGCGGCAATCCACCTTTGTCTTGTCCTTCATTACACTGTTGAGCTCCCCGCCGATGTACTGTGCGGGTTTCTGCACCTGAAGCAGCATCTGCTCAAGTTTCTCTCTCTTCATCTATCTTCCTCCAAATGATCTTGCTGTATCTTGCTTTTGCGTTTTTGTCAATGTGCAGCCTAAACGATCCGGCTGTGTGCTTGTTTTTTTAGTTTACATGATTTTATCGGAAAAATCAACGCCCACCGCCCGCACAGCCTTCCTAAGAAATCTTGCCAAATGCGCCGAAATTTTGTAGAATACAATTAACCGATCCCCTGTCGGCAGAAAGGAGAACTCCTAATGATTGTGTTACACACCCCCCGCCTGTTTCTTCGAAACCTCATCCCCGAGGACCTGGAGGTCCTGTACGACTACCGCAACAACGAGGGCTGCGCCCGCTACCAGCACTGGGAAAATACCTCAAAAGAATATCTTCGGGAGTGGATAGAGCGCTATGCGCAGTCGGCCTTTCTCTCCAAAGAGCCGGAACAGCACTACGCCATCTGCAGGGCCACCGGCGCCGCAGACGGACAGATCATCGGGGACCTGTCCTACTTTTACAACGAGGACGATCGGTGCATCACGCTGGGGTACACCATCTCCTACCGGCACTGGCGGCAGGGCTATGCCTATGAGCTGCTGTGCGCCCTGCTGCCCGCCATCCAAAACGCCTATCCCCAAACCGACATCGTCGGCCTTGTCGAAAAGGAAAACATCCCCAGCATCTCGCTGCTGCAAAAGTGCGGCTTTGCACAGGAAGGCTTTTCCCAAAAGGCAAACTCCTACATCTTCGTCAAATCCCCCTCCTCCCAGTCCTAACCGTCCAAAAGGCCGCTGCACAGCAGGGCACGCGCTTTTCCCGATTGTATTTTTTAAAAGAAGAATACTTTCTGTACAGGTTGTGCCGCACAATTTTTCTTTTGGATTGGAACGGCAGGCGGCCGCGCACGCAACCTTTTACAAACTGCGAAATCAATAGCTTATCCAAATTGCTGAAATTTTTTGTTGCAAATAAGTAGGAAATCGTGTATAATGGAAATTAAAGGCGGTGAATAAACCAATGATTGACAGAGAACTGATGGACGCGATCAGCCAGCTGCTGGATGTGAAACTGACCAACGAGCTCGGACCGATCAAGTACGAAATTAAGTCGATTAAAGAGGAAGTCCGCGGCATCCGCGACGAGGTGCGTGAGATCAAATCACAGGTCAACGCAGGCCGCGAGGACATCAAAAACTTGGCCTCTACCATAGATTCGTTGGAGCGCCGTTTGAAAAAGATGGAGACGGTGCAGGAAAACGACATCAAACAGGATATGCGCCAGCTCTTTGAAGGCCAGCGCACCACGCTGGAAAAATTCCAGAGCGTCAACGAGATCAACGACCGCGTCAAGGACATCCAGGGCGCGACCGAGGTGCTCAAGGTGCTCACAGTCAAAAAGGTGTAACAGCTCAACGACACCGACAAAATCCCCGACACGATAAAAGCGGAGAAAGCACACCGTTGCTTTCCCCGCTTTTTTTATCGCTTTCCCCTTTTCTTTGCCGGGCACAGCGCCGCCGACAGCACAACCAGCAGCAAAAAGAGGGTGAAGTTTTTATCCCGCACCGCAAGGAAAATCCCCGCGCCCAGCACCCCCAGCAGGACAACCGCCCCCACCGCCCCGCACAGCCATCTGGCGCGCTCCAGCGAGAACAGTCGCTGGGCAAGGACAAACAGGGCCTGCCCGCCGTCCAGGGAGGGCAGCGGGCACAGCTCAAACAGCCCCAGCGCACAGTTGACCGCCGAAAAGGCCAGATTGCCGGCGGCATAGCAGGCCGCCGCCAACAGAAGGTTTGCAGCCGGTCCGGCAAGGTCGATCAGCAGCTCGCTGCAAAGCGAAGGCGCGGGGTTGCGCTCGATGCCCACCTCCAGCGTCCGCAGACGCACCCGCACCACCTTGACCCGAAACAGCGCCATCGCGGCCAGGTGCCCCAGCTCGTGCAGCAGCGCCGCCGCGACGCACATGGCCCCCAGGCCGCTGCGGTCCAGCAGCAAAAAGGCGCTGAGGGCGACAAAAAATCCAAAGCCCGGCTCGATGCGGTTTTGCAGGGCAATCACCTCCCCTCGCCCCCCTATTGCAGGGGGTCTTTTTTTAGCTGTGCGGCGGGTGTCCTATCCCGCTGCGCCGTCATCCAGCACCTGTATTTCCCCGGCAAGCGCATATTGCGGGTCCGCCTTGCTGCCCTGCACCTCCACCTCAAAGTGCAGGTGCGGGCCGGTGGAAATTCCCGTACTCCCCACCAGTGCGATCCGATCCCCCCGGCGCAGCACCTCCCCCTCGTGGCAGAGCAGCTCGCTGCAGTGGCAGTAGCGGGTGCGAAGGTTGTCCGAGTGGCGCAGAATCACAAAGTTGCCGTAGCTCTCCGAGTAGCCCGTCTGCTCCACCACCCCCGGCAGCGCCGCATGGATGCTCTCCCCCTGCGCCGCCGCAATGTCCATCCCGGTGTGAAAGTCCGGCTCCCCGCTGACCGGGTGCAGCCTCCACCCAAACCGCGAGGTCACCAGCCCGCTCACCGGCGACCACATCGACGCGGTCAGATAGTAGGGCGCAAGGGTCGTCCCTTCGGCAGCGGGCAGGCTCTCCCCCTGCGTCAGCTCCTCCCCAGCTCCGCTCTTCCAGTCTGCGCCGCGATCCTGATAGCTGCCCGCCCCCACCGCGCCGAGCGCCGCTTGCAGCGAGAGGGCCGCCGAAGGCGCCGCCTGCTCTTCACTCATTCCCGGCACCAGCTCGGCGGGATATTCTCCGTCCCCAAGTTCCTCCGGCGGGGCCACCTGCTCGAGCAAAAACTGTTGCAGCTGTTCGAGCAGCTTTTGCGCTCCGCCCTGCCAAAAGCCGCTCACCCGCTCCAGCCATCCGCCAGCGCGCACCGCCTCCCAGTCGATCAGCTGCGGGCTGTCCTGGCCGCACAGAATCGCCGCCGCCCAGCGCGTCTGCTCCTGCGATCCGGCAAAAAATACGGCCACTGCCAGCGCGCACAGCCCCACCTGAAAAAACAGCATCTGCAAAAGCCGGTCGCCCGCCTTCTGCTTTTTTCCCGTCCTCGCCATCCTTTGGCCCTCCTTTTCCTGTGTTGTCCACAGTCTATTCCCCTTCGGGGGACAATATGTCTCATCCGGCAAAGAGGGCCCCTCTTTTTTATATATTTTGCATAGATCATTCCGGGTGATTGTGAATTTTTCCTGTTAGGATTTACAAACCGGCACCGCTGTGCTATCATGGTTGTGGTTTTATTTTTATTTTATATATGATGAGCAAGCGCCTGTTCGTTTGCTCTGTCTTTAAAAAAGGAGGAATCCACGCTACCATGAAAGCGATTGTCAACGGCAAAGTCCTCACCGTCACAGGACAAACCTACGAGAAGGGCACCGTCCTGATCGAGAACGGCAAAATCCTGGCCGTGGGAGAAAATCTGGAAATCCCACACGACGCCCAGCTAATCGACGCCTCGGGCTGCTGGGTCACCCCCGGCCTCATCGACTGCCACACCCACATCTGCAACTTCAGCGAGCCCGGCTCGATGCCCGGCCTTTCGGACGGCAATGAGATGACCGGCCCCATCCAGCCGCACATCCGCGCGCTCGATGCGGTCTATCCGGACGATTACGCCATCCAGCCGGTGCGGGAAGCGGGCTTTACCACCGTCTATTCCACTCCCGGTTCGGGCAACGTCATCGGCGGCACCGGCATCTCGATCAAGCTGCGCGGACACACCGCCCGCGAGATGGCCATTGCCGGCAGCGAGCAGATGAAGTTTGCCTTCGGCGAAAACCCCAAACGCAACTATGGTGCCCGCAAGCAGACCCCTGCCACCCGCATGGGCGTCGCCGGCATCCTGCGCGAGACCCTCTTTAACGCCAAACAATATTCCGATAAGCTCAAAGCCGCCGAGTCCGATCCTTCCAAAGCTCCGGAACCAAACTTCCAGCTCAACGCCCTGGTACCGGTTGTCCGCGGCCAGATGCGCTGCCGGATGCACGCCCACCGCTCGGACGACATCCTCACCGCCATCAGCATCGCCGAGGAGTTCGGCCTGGATTACGTCATCGAGCACTGCACCGAAGGGTACAAAATCAAGGACGTGCTCAACCAGAAAAAGGTGCGCTGCGTCATCGGTCCGCACCTGACCGCTCCCAGCAAGATGGAGATTCACGGACGCAAGCTGGAAACTCCCGGCATCCTCGCACAGCAGCCGGACATGACCGTCGCGCTCACCGCCGACACCGGCTCCCAGACCAGCGTCCTGCCGATGACCATCGGCCTGCTCATCCGCCACGGCCTGTCCTTTGAGGATGCGCTGCGCGGGGTCACCATCAACGCCGCAAAGATCCTGCAGCTGGAGGACCGCATCGGTTCGCTGGAGGCGGGCAAGGACGCCGACATCGCCATCTTTGACGGCAACCCGTTTGACAGCATGAGCCTGTGCCGCCTTGTGATGATCGACGGCGAGGTCTACAAAAACACCCTGTAATGGAAGGAGCGCGAACAGATGATTGCAATCACAAACGGCAAGGTTGTCACCGTTACCGATAAAACCTATGAAAAGGGCACCGTCCTGATCGAGGGCGGCAAAATCAAAGCGGTGGGAGAAAACATCGAAATCCCACACGACGCCCAGGTGATCGACGCCTCGGGCTGCTGGGTCATGCCCGGCCTCATCGACTGCCACACCCACATCTCCAACTTCAATGAGCCCCGCACCAACCCCTCGATTCCGCTGGACGGCAACGAGATGAGCAGCCCCGTCACCCCGCAGGTGCGCGCGGCCGACGCCATCAATCCCCACGACTACGCCATCGACAAGGTGCGCGCAGCGGGCTTTTCCACCGTCTGCGTCCTGCCGGGTTCCGCCAATGTCGTCGGCGGCACCGGCATCGTCATCAAGCTGCGCGACGTCTGCACCGCCGAGGAGATGATCCTGCCCGGCACCGAGCAGATGAAGTTCGCGATGGGCGAAAATCCAAAGCGCTGCTACGGCACCGACAAAAAATATCCGATGACCCGCATGGGCCTGGCCGCCCTGCTGCGGGAGACGCTGTACAAAGCAAAGAACTATTCCGACAGGCTCAAACAGGCCGAGACAGATCCCTCCAAGGCCCCGGAGCCAAACTTCCAGCTGGATGCGCTGGTGCCGGTTGTCCGCGGCCAGATGCGCTGCCGCTTCCACGCACACCGCGCCGACGACATCATGACTGCGGTCAAGATTGCTGAGGAGTACCATCTGGACTACACCATCGAGCACTGCACCGAGGGCTATATGATCGCCGACGCTTTGAAGCGCCACCATGTCCGCGCCACCGTCGGCCCCTATCTGTGGGGACCGGAAAAGCAGGAGCTGTGGAACATGACGATGGAGAATCCGGGCAAGCTGGCCCAGGCCGGCATCGACATCGCCCTCACCGCCGACGACGGCTCCCGCACCGCCTATCTGCCTGCCACCATCGGCCTGCTGCTGCGCCGCGGCCTCTCTGAGAAGGCAGCCTTTGAGGGAGTCACCATCCAGCCTGCGCGCACCTTGCAGCTGGAGGACCGCATCGGCTCGCTGGAGCCGGGCAAAGACGCCGACATCGCCATCTTTGACGGCCACCCGTTCAGCAGCCTTTCTGCTTGCCGCACCACCATCATCGACGGCAAGGTGGTACACAACACCCTGTAAAAAAGCACAAAAACGGAGGACAGCCCTTTGGACTGCCCTCCGTTTTCTTTTTTTCGTCTTTTGCTAGCTGCCTGCTATTGGGGCTGCTTTTGGGCAAGCCTCCACAGCCGGATGACCTGCTCGGCGGTGCGCTCCATATTCTCCTGCGCGCACTCCGGTCGCATCGCCTGCGCAAGCTCTGCCGGACCGCGCACAATCGCAAAGCTTGCATCCACCCGGTCCGGCGCTGCCGCCCCTTCCCCCTCCGGGGCGACGCTCCCCGCCAGCGCCACCACCGGCTTGCCGTACCGGTGCGCGAGCGCGGCCACTCCGCAGGGCACCTTGCCCATCGCCGTCTGGCCGTCCAGCTGCCCTTCGCCGGTGAGGATGAGGTCGCTGTGCGCAAACACGGCCTCCAGCCCCAGCATCCCCAGCACCACCTGGATGCCCGGCAGCAGCTGTGCCCCCAAAAAGGCCCGCAGGGTAAATCCCAGGCCCCCCGCCGCGCCGCTGCCTGGGGCGTCCGGGTCGGCGTTAGGGCAGCAAACCTGCGCCAGCTGCGCATAGTGCGCAATCCACCGGTCCATCTGCGCGACCATCTGCGGGGTGGCCCCCTTCTGCGGGCCAAAGGCCGCGCTGCACCCCTGTTCCCCGCACAGCGGATTGGTCACATCGCAGGCCACCGAAAAGCTGCACTCCTTGAGCTGGGGCAGCGCGCCCGCACAGCAGATCTGCTGCAACCCTTCCAGCCCCCTTGCCCCCAACGGGATGGGACATCCGGCAGCGTCGGTGAGCGAATAGCCCAGCGCTTGCAGCATCCCGGAGCCCGCATCGTTGGTGGCGCTGCCCCCGATGCCGATCAAAAAGCGCCTGCAACCGCTCTCCACCGCGTCTCGGATGAGCTGTCCCACCCCGTAGGTGGTGGTGTACAGCGGGTTTCTTTTTTGAGGAGGGACCAGCGGCAATCCCGCCGCCTGGGACATCTCGATGACGGCGGTGCCGTCGCGCAGCACCCCGTACTGTGCGCAGCGCGCTTCCCCCAGCGGACCGCACAGGGAGATGCTGCGGTAGCTTCCGCCGCAACCCTCCACCAGCGCCTGCATCGTCCCCTCGCCGCCGTCGGCCACCGGGCTAACCTGCACCTGCGCGTCCGGGTCGGCGCGCAAAATCCCCCTCTTTGCCGCCTGGCCCGCCTGCATCGAGCTCATGCTCCCTTTAAAAGAATCCATCACCACCGCGACCTTCATGCCGCCTGCCCCCTCTCGCCCTGTCTGCCGCACCCCTCGTGGCGCGCGGCCCATTTGTTTTTCATTATAGCACCCGCCCGGCAGGATGTCGAGCGCGGGTGTTCTGTTTTCCACAAAGGGCGTTGCAATGCGCGGAAATCTATGTTACAATATGATAAATTAGAGCCGCCTGACGGCCAACTGAGGAGGAGAGCAAAAGATGAAGTTAGGATTTTCTACGATAGGCTGCCCGGAGTGGGATTGGGCAGAGGTACTGGGCACCGCTAAAGACATGGGGCTGGACGGAATTGAAATTCGCGGCCTCGAGGACGAGCTGGACCCGATGAAGATCAGCATCTTTGACAAGGAGCATCTGGAAAAGACCCGCGAGCAGCTGCGGCGCGCCGGCATCGAGATTGCGATGCTCGCTTCCTCGGTCACACTCGGCAGCCCCAAAGGTAGCAAAGAGGGGGATCACCAGCTGCATCAGGCCAAGACCCAGATCGACTTTGCCGCACAAAACAAAATTCCCTTTGTGCGCACCCTCTTGACGCTGGACCCGGCGCCGATACCGGCAGATTTGCAGGCAGCGCAGGAGCGCTACTGTGCGCTGTGCGACTACGCCAAGGACAAGGGCGTGCGCGTACTGGTGGAGAGCTGCGGGCTGTTCTCGGACACGCTGCTGCTGGGCTACTTTGTGCGCCAGGCAAATCCGGAAAGCCGCGGCGTGCTGTGGGATATCCAGCACCCCTACCGCTATAACCACGAGCGCCCCTGCCAGACGGTGGAAAACCTCGGCGACGAGATCCGTTATGTGCAGGTCAAAGACTCGGTGGTAGACGAAAAGGGTCAGATCGAGTACCGGATGATGGGCTTGGGCGATCTGCCAATCTACGACGCGGTGCGCCAGCTGTACCTGAGAGGATACGACGGCTACCTGACACTGGAATGGCTCAAGCGCTGGCGCCCCGAACTGCGCGATCCAGACGTCATCTTCTACCAGTTCCAGGCCTATATGGAGACGCTGCTGGCCGAGATTGAAAACGAAGAATAAAGCCGGAGATCTGCCCGCGATTTTCTGCCGCTCCTTTCCCCGGCGGCAAACACTTGATAAGAAGGTGCATCTATGTCCTATAAAGCAAAAGTTCTTGCGCTGCTGCTGGCCTGCTCGCTGAATCTGGCCGGCTGCTCGCGGCCTGCGGCGGACACCCCCGCCCAAAACGAGGACCCTTCCCCCTCCCAACAGCAGGAGGAAGAGGCTGTCGATGAGGCACAGCAGCAACAGACCGCTGACGCCGAGCAGACACAGCCCTTAGAGGAGCAGTCGGACAGCACAGAGGAACAGCAGGAGGAAGAGACGCAAGAACAAGAGGAGCCGGATTCGCAGGCGGAGCAAGGCGACGATGCCAGCGCGGTGCAGGGGTGCTACAAACTGTTTGACAGCGGATATGAGATCACGGCGGAGGACCCGTTCTATCTGGCTTACGACCCGCTGATGGGCACGATGCTGGTGCAGATTCCGGACGAACCGGCGTTTCAGTGCTACATCTACTACGACACCACCGGTCAGACGATGGATCAGCTGGAAAGCAGCATCAAGACGCTGGAGGACTCCTATGCGGACGATCCGACGGTCACCGACATGAAGACCCAGGTGGACGAGCAGGAAAACGGGCTGTTTTCGATGAGCTTTTCCTATGCTGCGGGCGCAACCGAGGGCAGCCCTGCGGGATATTACTTTATTCACTATCAAAAGACGCAGGACGGGCTGCTGACGGCAAACATCTACAGCGACCGCTCCAGCAACGCGCAGGCCATCCAGCGCCTGGTGGACACCATCCAGCCTGTGACCGAAAATGCCGCAGACTTCCCCACCGTCCAGGAATAAGCCGTGGTTACACCGATTTACCTATTGAGCCAGTCTCTGCCGGGGGGCTCTGCACGCGAGGTCAGCGCCCTGGGGCACGAGCTGGCTTTTTGCGCCCTGTCGCGCCTTTCCGGCGAGCCGGTATCCTCTGTGCGCGCACGGACAGCGCTCATCAAACATCCCGGCGGCAAACCCGCCTTTGCGGGGTCCCCGGCCCAGCTCTCGATCAGCCACACCGGAACGCTCGCCGCCGCTGCCGTCTCGGCGGTGGACATCGGCATCGACCTGGAACCGCTCTCCCGCCAAAGTCTGCGGGCAGCGCACAGGATGTTCTGCCAGGAGGAGCTGGAGTGGCTCTGCGGGCAGGGAGAGGGCGCCTTTGCCCGGCTGTGGACGCTGCGGGAGGCCTACGCCAAGTGGACGGGGTTGGGAGTTGCCGCCCTGTGCCGGCGCGAAAAAGCCACCGGAATCCCCCTGCACTTTTCGATTGCGCCGGACGGCACCGCCACCTGTTCGGACAAGCGCTGTGCTGCGGCAAGCCTTGTGATCGGGGAGTATGCGCTGGGGCTTGTGCTGCCGGCGGGCGTACAGGCAGAGCTGATATGGGAAGAATACGGCAAGAAAACTAAAAAAATTTGGAAAACCTCTTGACAAATACTTCACCCGTGTGTATAATAGTTTACGTTGTCATTGCCGGGGTGGCCGATTCGGTTCTCCCGTTTCGACAGAAAAACGCGGGTGTAGTTCAATGGTAGAATCCCAGCCTTCCAAGCTGGTCGCGTGGGTTCGATTCCCATCACCCGCTCCATAAAATGCGCCAATAGCTCAGCTGGATAGAGCAACTGCCTTCTAAGCAGTAGGTCGGGGGTTCGAGTCCCTCTTGGCGCGCCATATGGTGGGTGTGGCCTAGTTGGTTAGGGCGCCAGATTGTGGCTCTGGAGATCATGAGTTCGACTCTCATCACCCACCCCATAAAGAGGTCTTTTGAAAAGTCGAAAGGCCTCTTTTCCTTATCTAAACCCCTTCCGCCTTGTGCGGATTGTATTGGGCTGTCGCCAAGCGGTAAGGCACAGGACTTTGACTCCTGCATCCCGTGGGTTCGAATCCCGCCAGCCCAGCCAAAAAAGAGCTTCCGTTGTGGGAGCTCTTTTTTTATTTAAAAAACGCCCTTAATCCAAACCATCCGTTCAGCGGAGGATTTGGGGTAGCGCCGAAAAGAAAGGCAGGAAGCCTAGCTTCCTGCCTTTCCTAATCCGCTCGAGCTGGTCGTACTGTCGGTGCTGTCGGTGCTGCCCGAGCTGGTATTGTTCTTTTTGATGACCTTGCGGTCGGAATTTTTCTGACTTAAAACCTGTACGCCGTCCTCTTCTTGCTCGGCCTGCTCGGTCTGTTCCTCCTGCCGGGCAACATACAGGATCACCAGGTCGTTTTCATCCTTCTTCATCTCGGTGCCCGCAGCCGGGTCTGTGCGGAACACCTGGCCTGCCTGCACCGTGTCGCTGCTGCCCTCCACCAGCTGGTAGCGCTTGTTCATGCCCTCCAGCGTCGCAATCGCCTGCTCAGCCGTCTGGCCGACCAGGTTGGGCAGCTGTTCCATCTGGGAACCTTTGCTGACATACAGCGTGATGCCGGTGCGGCGGGTAATCGTCTCACCGGGGTCCAACGACTGATCGACCACAAAACCTTGGGCAAATTCTTCGTTGTAGACCTCCTCGGTCTGGAAGTTGTACCACTGTTCGTAGTTTTTATTCTCCAAAACCGACTGCGCCCGCCGGCCTATAAAGGTGTCGACGGTGTGCTCTTCGTCGACGGGAGTGTTGCTCTGCAGCTGCACCACATTGTCGCTTCCGGTCGCGGCCGGCTCCTCCTGTGCAGCAAAGCTGTCCCACGGACTGATCCGCAGCAGCTGCGGAAGCCCCACCGCCAAAACCAGCAGCGTCGCCGCCATGGTCACAACCAGATAGATTCCCCCGCGCCTCTCGGGCCGTGCAGCGGCAGCATCCTGGCTCTCCTCCCGCTCCGCCGGCTCCTGGTGCACAAAGCTGCCTTTGAGGCTGTCCAGGTGAACGGTCTTTTCGGTGACGTCGCTGTCCACCTGAAAGACCATCGTGTTGGAGGATTCGCTGTCCAGCATCCTGCCGGTCAGCGCGCTGACGCTGTCACACCGGTCGTTTGGCGGCAGCCGCATCGCGTCCCACAGCGCCTGGGAGATGTTCTGTTCGATGTGCGGGTCCACCTCGTTTGCCGGGCGCAGGGTGTCCTGCTGTTCCCGGCTCAGAGCGTCCGGCGGGGTCAGGCCGGTGAGCACCTTGTAGCTGACCGCAGCGATGGCATAGACGTCGGTCCAAACCCCGCTCCAGCCGCCCGGCTCCACCTGCTCGGGTGCAGCGTACCCCGGGACCAGCGGTACCTCCTGTTGGCTGTGCATCTCCGAGAGGGCAAATTCCCGCCAATAGGGCCTCATCTGCTCATCCAGCAGGATATTTTCCGGGCTGATGCTCTGGTGGATGATGCCGGCCTTGTGCAGATTAGAAAGGCTGTTGTAGAGCGGCAGCAGATATTTCTTTGCGCGGCACCAGCTCTCGTGGCCGCCCACCTCGCACAGGTGTTGGGTGAGGGTCTTCATCGGGCGGTACTCGCTGACGACATAGACGGTGGCGTTGAGTTCGAGAATCTGCAAAATTGGCAGAAGGCACTCGTTGTCCCGATCCTGCCGCAAGGTGTTGTACAGGTCCTGGAAGCAGGCGCGAAAATATTTAAACTGCGCGGCCA
Organism: Clostridiales bacterium; assembly: GCA_019423685.1. Taxonomy (GTDB): domain Bacteria; phylum Bacillota; class Clostridia; order Oscillospirales; family Ruminococcaceae; genus Negativibacillus. The sequence continues at coordinate 31,982 of JAHZAY010000008.1, forward strand.
TCCCCTCCAGCGGCTGCACCAGATCGGGCGTCTGTTCGTCGCCGGCGCGCAAAGCCATCCCCACAGGGAAAAACTCGCGGATCTGCACCATGTCTCCCAGGATAAAATCCCGCGCAAGGTATCGGATGCCCTGTGGGTCCTCGTCCAGCACACACAGAATGCTGTATTCGCCGATGCGCCGGTCCGGCCAGAGGGGGGTGCGGGCGCACTCTGCCTGCGGCGTGTTCTGCACTTGTTTCGATGTTGGGTCTATCCGCCTTTGCTGTTGCGCCATGCTGCTTCCCCCTCCTTTACAGACTCCTATCATTGTAGTATCATTATAAAAGGATTGCAACAAAATGTCAAGGCAGCAGAGGTCGTTCCCGATGAAAAATACGGGAAATTTCAGAAATTTTACAAATCGGCCCCCGCCCGAACCGCCTGTGCCCTGCCGTTTTGACAGTTTGCATCTCCCAGCAGGGCGTCCTCCAGCCAATACTCCCCCAGTGCAACCTGCCGTGCCCCGGTAAAGTGCAGCACCTCTTTCAGCAGCACCAGCTGACAGAACACCTTTTGCGGCAGTACCGGCTGTGCCTTTTGCAAAGGGCCCAGCCAACACAGCGAGGGGTTTCGCATCAGCGCCATCAGCTGCTCCACCGCTTCCAGATCGAGCACTGCTGCGCCCTGCTGGGTCAGGCCGCACACCAGCAGCGAAAACCGGCGCACCCCGTCAAAGCCGCCCGCCGTCAGCCTGTCTCCCTGCGCCTGCGCCACCTGTGCGGCCTGAAGCGCACTGCGCACCGTCTGGCGCATCCGCTCCTCCTGAATCCGGTCGGGCACCGGCCCGTCCTCTCGCTGCCAGAGCGCCCGCCAGCCTACCGGCAGGCTCACCTGCCCTTCCCGGCCGATCACCTGCACGCTGCAATCTTCGCCGAACAGCCCGCACCCATCGCCCAGCATTTTTTTGGCTGCGCGCGCCTGCTGGGCTCCTGCCACCGTGCCGATCTGCTGCCCCAGCACCGCCTCCAGTTCCTTTTTGCTGTCGGGAAAGTAGCGCAGCCAGCCAAACCCGCACAGCTGTACCTCTTCACAAAACAGCCTTTCTGCAAGCTTCCGGCACTGCTGCACCGCACAGCGCAGCTTCTCAAAATCGGGCTGCCCCTCCCGGGTGCAAAAATCCTCTTCCCACCCCTTGCGGTAGAGGCAGAAATCCGACCCCTGCCGGCGCTGCCCCACCACCAGGTGCAGCTGATCGGAGTAAAGCCCGATGCGGGCGGTGCGCAATTCGTCGTACATAAAGATTCCTCCCAAGGCATTTTTTGATTCTATTTTGGGAGGCGGCACAAAATTTATGCGCCCGATTGCCCCTTTGACCCAAATGCTGCTCCCGCATCTTTGCCGCACATCCCCTTGAACCGCCCTTCCCGGCTGTGCTATCATAAGAAAAGAGAAAAAGATCAAAAAAAGGAGCTGTGCTATGATGAAAGTTCTCCTCGTTGCACTCAATTCCAAATATATCCACACCAACCTCGCCGTCCGGTCTCTGCGCGCCTTTGCCGCCGAGCGCGGCTACCCCAGCCAGATCGCCGAATACACCGTCAACCAGCACCTCCCCGACCTCATCGACGCCATCTACCGCCAGCACCCCGACGTGCTGCTGCTCTCCTGCTACATCTGGAACATCGAGATGGCCATGCAGCTGGCGCAGGAGTACCGACTGATCTGCCCCGACGTCAAAATCCTCGCCGGAGGGCCGGAGATCAGCTACCACAGCGCCGACATGCTGCAAAAAAATCCTGCCCTCGACGGCATCCTCTGCGGGGAGGGCGAGCAGGCATACCTCGAGTACCTGCAATATCTCAACTGCCAGCGCAGCATCGAGCAGGTACATTCGCTGGTCTGGCGCGACGGGGACCGGATTGTGGAAAATGCCCCCGCGCCCCTCTTGGATATGGCGCAGCTGCCCTTCCCCTACGACGACCTGGAGCAGCTGTCCAACCGCATCCTCTACTTTGAGTCGATCCGCGGCTGCCCCTTCCGGTGCAGCTACTGCCTCTCCTCGGTGGCCGGACGGGTGCGCTATCTGCCGCTGGAGCTGACCTTTGCGCGGCTGCAAAAGTTTTTGGACGCCAAGGTGCCGCAGGTCAAATTTGTTGACCGCACCTTCAACTGCTCCAAGGAGCATGCGATGGCCGTCTGGAAGTATCTGGCCGCACACGACAACGGCGTCACAAATTTCCACTTCGAGCTGACCGCCCACCTCATCGACCGGGAGATGATCGACTTTCTCTCCACCTTGCGCCCGGGGCTGTTCCAATTTGAGATCGGCGTGCAGTCCACCAACCCCGACACCATCCGCGAGATTCGCCGCACCACCGACACCGACAAGCTGCTCTCGATCTGCCGCCAGCTGGACGCGCCCAAAAATATCCACCTGCACCTGGACCTCATCGCCGGACTGCCCTTTGAGGACCTGGCAAGCTTTCGCCGCAGCTTTGATACGGTGATGCAGATTCGCCCGCAGCAGATGCAGTTGGGCTTTTTAAAGGTGCTCAAGGGCTCCTATATGGAGCAGGCAGCGCCCTCCTACGGCCTGATTTACAGCCAGCGCCCGCCCTTCGAGGTCATCCGCACCAACTGGATCTCCTTCGACGAGCTGCTTTTGCTGCGCGACATGGAAAATGCCGTCGAGAGCTACTACAACAGCTGCCTGTTTCCCGCCGAGATCAGCTGGATGCTGGACGGGGAAAGCTCCGCTTTCGATTTCTTCATGGATCTGGGACAGTGGCTGGTACAGCGCGGGCTGCGCCTGCTGCCGCAGGGAGTGGAGGAGCGCAGCACCAACTTGAAGGAATTTTTCCTCGAACGCCACCCCGAGCGCGCAGACCAGCTGCAGGTGCTGGGAGATCTGTGCCTGTTTGACCTGTGCCTGCACGCGCGCCCCAAAAAGATCCCCTGCTGGGCGGAGAACGGGCAAAACCAGCTCCATCAGGAGCAGATCCGCGCGCTGCTGCACAGCGACCAACAGCTGGGCGCACTGCTGCACGATCCGGTGCAGGGAGGCTCCAAGCAGCTAGTAAAGTCGCTGCACCTGCAATTTTTCTCCTTCGACCCGCTCACCCGGCAAAAAGGGCCGGTGGCACTGCTCTTTGACTACCGCCAAAGGGATCTGCTGGGCTATGCGCGGTTTGTCCGGGTGCAGGCTGAAGATTTCCTCCTAAAATAATTTGTACTAATTTTTAAAACTTTTGTGCTATTTTCGTTTGTGTTTTTGAAAATGATATGGTATAATGATGGTGATTATAGCCTTTTATTAAACATTTTTAATAATATCATCTGCTATTCTAGCTAAATAAACTCTGCAAAACCGTGCAAGCTGATTAAAAATTTTCCTTTTCTTACCACTTTTTAGGGAGATCCCCACAGTTGCGTGCTGTAAGGAGGGACGATTCATTTTGCCGGGATTCACTTTAGAATGGCTTATGAAAATAAGGGGCTTTTTTTGGAAGTTTACACCATTTCATCAAATTTACTGTGGGATACAGCAGTCTTATTCCACGATTTGATTCTTATAAAAACAGGAGGAATCATGGCTGTGAATAATACCGGTTTTTCCAAAGGGGATATCCTGGTTCCAAACGTCGAATGTATGCCTGCCTGGAGCGTCATCGCCTGCGACCAATACACATCCCAGCCGCAGTACTGGCGCGACGTGGAGAATTTTGTCAAGACAAAGCCTTCGACCCTGAATATGATCGTCCCGGAAATCAACTTCACCAGAGAGGATCTGGACCAGCGGATCTGCTCGGTCAACCGCGCTATGCGCACCTATCTGCGGCGGCACATGTTTTATGAGGTGCACGACTACATCTACACCCGCCGTGTGCTCAGCAGCGGCAAGGTGCGCTGCGGCATCGTAGGGGTGGTGGATCTGGAACAGTACGAGTTCCATCCCGGCTCTCAAACCACCGTGCGCGCCACCGAGGGCACCATCCAAAGCTTAATCGAGCCGCGCCTGGCGATCCGTGACCTGACCCCCATCGAGGTGTCCCACACCATGCTGCTCATCGACGACCGGGAAAACGCCGTCTTTGGCCCCCTGGAACATCAGGTGGAGCAGATGCAGCCATTGTACTCCTTTGACCTGATGATGGACAGCGGCAGCATCAGCGGATATCTGGTCACACCGGAGCAGTCCGAGCGCATCGACAGCGCCCTCTCGAGCCTGGCGACGATGGAGCAGATGGAGAAAAAATACGGCATCACCGACAAGGGAATCTTTGTCTATGCGGTGGGCGACGGCAACAACTCGCTTGCCACCGCCAAACTGCATTATGAAAACCTCAAGCGCACCCTCACCCCGCAGAAGCTCAAAAACCACCCCGCCCGCTACGCGCTGACCGAGATTGTCAACCTCAACGACCACTCGTTCGACTTTGAACCGATCAACCGCGTGCTGTTCGGGGTCGACACCGCCAACTTCCTGCATCAGCTCAGCCGCACCCACCACATCTCCTATATGCCGCAGGAAGGTCAGCAGTATTTCGACTGCGTCATCGGCGACGAATCCAAACGCATCTGGATTGCAGACCCCTCCTCCAATGTGGTGACCGGAACGGTACAAAACTTTATCGACCACTACATCCGGGAATTTTCCGGCAAGGTGGACTATGTCCACGGCGAAAACATTGTGCGCCAGCTGGCTATGCAGACCGACAATGTGGGCATCCTCTTCCCCTCCATCCCGAAGGAGTCGCTGTTTGAGACCATCCTGATCGACGGAATCCTGCCCAGAAAGACCTTCTCGATGGGAACAGCGGCGGACAAGCGCTTCTATCTGGAATGCCGCCGAATCAAGCCCTAATCTTCCTTTTGGAAAACAAGCTCAAAAAAGCAAAAATGCCCTGATAAAAAGGGGGAGCCTTTACGGCTCCCCCTTCTTTTTTTATCTTTTTTCCCAAAGGGCTTATGCAATTTTGTCGGTCGAGACGTCGTTGCTCTCCATCCGGTGCTCGTCGCCCAGGATGGCATAGACCGGCTCTTCCCCGCGGTGCGCCTCGATGGCGTCGTCCAGCACCTTGAGCATCTTTTCCCTGTCCTGTGGCAGTGTGCCGCGCACACGCACCTTGAGCATGTCGTGGAATCCGTCGTACACCAGTCCCGGGACATCCAGCAGCTCGATGAGGCGGCGATCCTCCACCATGTTGTCCAGCTCGCTGGCCGGGACAAAGCGCCCAGCAAGGTAGTCGCTGTACAGCGGCGCTCTGCGGTGCAAAAACAGCGAGAAGTTGGTGATCCGCTCCGGGCGGGTGCGGTTGAAAAATTCGGCTGTCTTTTCGGCATTTTCCAGCCCTCTGCCCTTGCCGGCGATGCCGCTCATGATGTGGGCGTTAAACACAAGGCCCGCGCGCTGCATCCGCTCAATCTGGGTGTAGGCCTGTTGCAGGTTGTGGTCCTTTTTGATAAAGGACAGCACATCGTCCAATCCGGTCTCGATGCCCAGATACAGCCGGCGCACTCCCGCATCGTACAGCTCCTTGAGCTGCTCGTCGGATTTGTGTGCAATGTTGGTGACGGTGGCGTCCATATTGACCATCTTGCAGTTTGGCAGATAGTGGTGAATCAGAGCGAGGATGTGCAGCAGGTGGTCGTTGGACATGCAAAACGCATTGCCGTCGCCCAGGAATACCTGTTCCGGATTGCCTCCGGCATCCCGCACGCGCTTGAGCTCGGCCTCCACCTGTTCGATCGGAAGCTGTCTGTAGGTCAGATGCTTAAACAGGGTGCAAAAGGTGCAGCGGTTATAAGAACATCCCACCGCGACAGGCAACATAAACGAGGACCGTTCCATCGGCGGACGGCAGATTTGACCTTCATATTCCATACAGAAACCTCCTTTAGAAAATTGCACAGGTTCTGGAAATCACTTTCCTCTTTGTAGATATTTTATCATGGAAAAGGGCCGATTACAAGATGAAAAGATGGATGAATTTTTAATTTTTACAACGAATCGCGCCCAGCCAAATTTTACAAGCGGTATATCTGCGCCGCCATCTTCCCAGACTACTGTCAAAGTAACGCTGATGGGATGGTGAATCTGTGTATAGCAACAAAGTCGAAATCTGCGGCGTCAACACCGCCAAACTTCCTGTACTCAAGGAGGAAGAAAAGATGCGCCTGCTCAAGCGCGCCCGAAGCGGAGACAAGCAGGCGCGAGAGGAGCTGATCTCCGGCAATCTGCGGCTGGTGCTCAGCGTCGTGCAGAAGTTTTCCAATCGAGGCGAAAACCTCGACGACCTCTTTCAGGTCGGCTGCATCGGGCTGATGAAGGCGATCGACAACTTTAACCCCGACCTGGATGTGCGCTTTTCCACCTACGGTGTGCCGATGATTGTGGGGGAAATCCGGCGGTTTTTGCGCGACAACAACGCCATCCGCGTCAGCCGCTCGATGCGCGACACGGCCTACCGCGCCATGCAGGCAAAAGAGCAGTTCATCCACGAAAAGGGGCGCGAGCCCACCATCGTCGAGATTGCGCAGCGCCTTTGCTGCAAAAAGGAGGACGTCGTGCTGGCGCTCGAGTCGGTGGTCGACCCGGTGTCGCTGTACGAGCCGGTGTATTCGGACGGCGGCGACACCATCTTTGTGATGGACCAGGTGGGCGACCACAGTGACGACCGCGACTGGCTGGAGGAGATCAGCCTGCGGGACGCCATCCGCTCGCTGGGGGAGCGGGAGAAAAAGATCCTCACCCTGCGCTTTCTTTCCGGTCAAACCCAAACCGAAGTTGCCCGCGAGATCGGCATCTCCCAGGCGCAGGTCTCCCGCTTGGAAAAGGGTGCACTCGAGAAAATAAAGGGCCAGCTGCGCTAAAATGCCCCTAATTTTGGCCTTTATTCCCCACTGAGGTTGTTTTTTGGGGCGCTGGTCGCGCTTTTTTTCAATCATTTAACAAAAATTTGCGTTGTATTTTTCCCCCTTAGGATTTATACTAGGAATATCAAGAGAAGATGGGTGAAAATTGACTTTTCCTTTACAAAAAACAGGGGGTATGTCTTATGAAGATTGCGATGCTGACCAGCGGAGGAGATTGCCAGGGGCTCAACTCCGCATTGCGCGGCGTGGGAAAGGCGCTGTATAAAATGTTTGGAAAGGACGTCGACATCTACGGCATCCGCGACGGCTATCGCGGGCTGATCTACGGGGATATCCGCAAGATGGACCCTTCCAATTTTTCCGGCATCCTCACCCTTGGCGGCACCATCCTTGGCACCTCGCGCCAGCCGTTCAAGACCATGTGTCTGCCCATGCCGGAATTTGGGGGCAAGACCAAGCTGGATATGATGCTGGAAAACTGCCGCAAATATAAGTTTGACTGCCTGGTTGTGCTGGGCGGCAACGGCACCCACAAAACGGCAAATCTTTTGGCACAGCACGGGGTGAATGTTGTCAGCCTGCCCAAAACCATCGACAACGACCTCTGGGGCACCGATATGACCTTCGGCTTCCAGAGCGCGGTGGACATCGCCACCCACGTCATCGACTGCATCCACACCACCGCCACCTCCCACGGCCGCGTCTTTATCGTCGAGGTCATGGGCCACAAGGTCGGATGGCTGACGCTGTACGCCGGCATCTCGGGCGGCGCAGACGTCATCCTGATCCCGGAGCTGCCGTACGATGTGGACAAGGTCTGCTCGGTGCTCAAAAAGCGCAAGATGCGCGGCAAACCCTTCTCCATCCTGGCAGTGGCCGAAGGCGCCATCTCCAAGGAGGAGGCAAAGCTCTCCAAGAAGGAATTTAAAGCTGCCCGCGCCCAGATGAAGGAGCCTTCGGTCTCCTACCGCCTGGCCAACGAAATCGCAGAGCGCACCGGTCAGGAAATCCGCGTCACCATCCCCGGACACTTCCAGAGAGGCGGCTCGCCCTGCGCCTACGACCGGATGCTCTCCACCCGCTTTGGCACTGCGGCGGCAGAGCTGATCGCGCAGAAAAAGTTCGGCTACATGGTCGCGCTGCGCAACAACCTCATCGTGCCGGTTCCTTTAAGCGAGGTGGCCGGCAAGCTCAAAACCGTCTCCCCGGACTGCGACGAGATCCGCGCCGCCCGCGACATGGGGATCTCTCTGGGCGATTAAATTCCCCTTGCTGCTGACCTACAAAAAAGACGTCTGTTCTAAAAGAACAGACGTCTTTTTTTGCGGTTTCTTTGGCTGCGCTCCCGCCAGAGCCGGCGCAGCCTTTTAAGCTCCCATCCCGGCGCCTGTTTTCCCTATTCCTCCCGGTGTTCCCAGTCCGGCGTCTGGGCGTCCGGCACGCTGTCGATCTTGGGAGAATAGGGCTTGATGTCCAGCACCGGCGTGCCGTCGATGGCCTCGATTTTGTCGACCTCTACCCTGCCGGATGCAAAGTCGATCGCATGGACCTTCACCACCGACAGGGCAATCGGATTGGGCCGGTGCGGCGAGCGGGTGGAGAAGGTGCCCCTCTCCTTTTTGGGCCCGGTGTGGGGGATCTGCCGCACTGTGGCGCGGTCCTGCGGGTTGTCGCAGCCGTCAAACCACCACAACACGATCAGGTGGCTAAACTGCTGCAAGCCGTCCAGCCCCGGCGCATACCGCTCTTCCAGCTGCAAGAAGGCCCTGTCCCCCTTCCTTTCGACCTTTCCAATCGGATATACTGCAAACGACTGCATCCTATTCCTCCTTTGTTGCTGTACTTTTCTTTTATTGTAGCAGAGTTTTGCACTTTGGCAATCCCCTTTTGTCTTTTGGCTTTCAAATTTTTTTGCATCATTGCCTTTGTGTGCAAAGGGTGTTATAATTTTCTTAAATAGATCAAAATAAAGGAGTGTCTGCCATGAAAAATACACAGCCGTTCGATTCCTACTCCTATCAGTGCGGGGTCATCGACGCCTTCAACGAGGTGGTCAAAGCTGGAGTCAAGCGCATCGCGCTCAGCCACCCCACCGATACCCTCGCCGCCTGCGAGGAGCTGCTGGGCTTTTCGGAAGAGATCTGCAAGCAGTATGGCAACCACTACTACCTGGAAAAGGAACCGCTGCTCACCGATCTGTTCCCCGTCTCGATGAACAAGGGCAAATTTAACATCCTCTACTACCGCGACGAGCACGACATCCAGCTCTATCTTTCTCTAAAGGAAGAAAAGGCCAGATTGGTCGCGCAAAACGCCTATTGCGGCGAGGCCAGAAAGCGCATTGCCGTCGAATATGGCAAGCTGCTCTCCTACTCGGAGGAGGCCATCGAGCGGTATCTGCGCGAGAACAACGAAAAGGAGGACTAGCGATGGCGCAAAACTGGGTGATCCGCCCGGCACAGCTCGAGGATGCAGCCGCCCTCTGCCGCCTGAACCGGGAGGCGATGGGGTACGACTATCCCCCAGACGCCACCAGGCAAAACCTGCAACATCTGCTGGGCGATGGCAGCTGCCGCATCTTTGTGGCGCAGCAGGAGGGGCAGGTCATCGGCTATGTGCACGCTCGCGACTACAACACCCTCTATTTTGAGCCGATGAAGGACATCCTCGGCCTTGCGGTGCATCCGCAGTACCGGCGCTGCGGCGTCGGCCGCGCGCTGCTGGAGGCTGTGGAGGAGTGGGGGCTGCACACGGGCGCAAAAGGCATCCGCCTGGTCAGCGGGAAAGAGCGCACCCAAGCCCACACCTTCTATCTGCACTGCGGCTTTATGCGCTGCAAAGAGCAGGTCAATATGAAAAAGCCGCTCACCGGCAACCAATAAAGAAAGAGGTGGAATATGGCACATCAGATTGTTCCTCTGGACAAAAAGGATTGGAAAGGGGCCGTGCTGCCCATCGGCTACACCACCGACACCATCTATGAGGTGCAGCTTGTGCGCAGGAGCACCGGTTTTTCCATCTCGATCGAACAAAAGGCGCTGGACGCCCCCATCACCCACACCCCGCAGGAGTACGACCTGGAAACCCAGTCGTGCAACGCCAACGCCATCGGCTTTTATCTGCACGAGGGCTTCACCCTCATTGGACTGGACACCATCTGCTACTCCAACCGCGACCTTACACGGGATCAGGTGCGGTTGGAATTGGGGTGGATGCTGGAAGAAAATAAAGAATAATCAAAATTTTTGTGTGATTTTGTACTTGCTTTTTTTCTCCGCATCCTCTATCATAAAGGTGAAGGATTCACATCGCCCCGGCCCATCTCGGCTGAGGGCCAACCAAAACAAAGGGAGGTTTTATGATGGATATCATCCTTACCAGAATTTTGGAATGTATGGGAAACAAGTATGGAGCCGGCAAGGAACTGGCAAACTATCTGGGGCTGTCCGGCAACGTAATCACCAATTGGAAAAACGGCTCCAACCACTCCTATATGAAATATCTGCCGCAGATTGCGGAATTTTACGACGTATCCGAGAGCTACCTGCTGGGCAAGAGCGACAGCAAGCTGCGCCCGGCACAGCTGCACGAGGTGCAGGACATCCTCAATGACCCGGACATCCTGCTCTTTGCCCGGCACACCAAAAAGATCCCGGAAGCGGATCGCAAACGGATTCTCGAAAACTTCCGCAACACCATCGACATCTATCTGGAAGCGATGGGGATTGACCCGGCGGACGACCCATCCGACGGAAAGCAGAAATAACCATATCCACACAAATCAAACAACAAAAGCAACAAAGAGAAGTTCCAGAAAGGCGGTCGATCTTTTTTGCACAATCCTGACAGAGCCAACGTCCTCGCCACAAAGCTGCTGCTGCGCCAGCCACAGCTGCACTTGCCGGTCGATCCGTTTGCGCTTTGCTGTTCCGGCAAGGTGCTCATCGACTCGGTGCAGCACTTTGCCCGGGTTGTAGGCAAGGTGCCGCAGGACTTTTTGTGCGCACAGAGCGGGGACTGCTTTGCCGTACTCTATCGAGGGTGCCGCATCATCCTGTACAACGGCGCCATCCTCTCCCAGGCGCGGCGCAACTGGTCGATTGCCCACGAGCTTGGGCACCTGTGCTGCCGCCACCAGAGCGACGGCTTGCAGGAGGAGGGGGAGGCCAACGCCTTCGCCGCCAGCCTGCTTGCCCCGCGGATTGTGGTGTCGGAATTTTGGCGCAGGGGGCTTGTCCGCTGCCCGCAGGATTTGCAGGAACTGTTTGGCATCTCCCAGCAGGCAGCTGCCTTTCGCTGGGAGGAGCTGTCCGGCCGAATGCCCCTGCCTGCCAGCGCCTTTTCCGACCTGGAGTGCCAGCTGCTGGAGCGCTTTTTGCCCGCCGTCGAGGAGCGCCTGCACGAACCGGTCATCAGCCTGCCCAAAAGCAGGACCAATTTTGCCCCCACCCGCCTTTGAGCAATTCGATCAAAAGGTCCGCCATCCGGTGGGCCTTATTTTTTGCTCCTTCCCCAGCGCCTCTTTGGCTATAAACCCATCGCAGCAGATAAAAAGAGGGACCTTTTTTGCAAAAGGTCCCTCTTTTATTTTTTTTAAGATTTTAGCCGCAGCGTCGCGCTGACCGGATAGTGGTCGGAAGGGTAGGCTCCGTCATAGCAGGTGGTGTCCACCGAGGCGTTCACCACCTCAAAATCGTCCGATACAAAGATATAATCGATCGGCTTTAATTTTGGCGTGATCTTGCCCTTAAACCCGTGATAGGTGTTGCCGATCATGCTGTCCAAAAAGTCATAGACGTCCTGCAAACGCACGTCGCGGTAACCGGGCAGATTGTCGCGCATGATGCGCACCGCCTTGCTGTTGGGCTTGGCGTTAAAGTCGCCCATCACGATGGTGGGCAGCGGATCGGTCTGGTTGAAGCGGTGAATCTGCTCGAGGATGAGCTTTGCGCCCAGCGAACGCGCCATCGGGGAGACGTGGTCAAAGTGGGTGTTGAACACCCGGACTCTTCGCCCGCTCTTTTTAAAGCGCAGCTGCGCCACCGTGCAGATGCGCGGATAGACGGCAAACAGCGCACGGCTGGGAATGTCCGGCTTTCTGGACAGCCAGAAGGTGCGGCAGCGGGTCACCTCCACCTCTGCATTTTTGATAATGATGTCCGCGTGCTCGTCGTTGGAGGGCTTTTTGCCGGAAAGCCGCCCCCGGCCAAAGATGCTGTAGCCGCTGAGCAGCCCCTTTAAATCCTTGCGCATCTCGGGCAAAAATTCCTGTACCCCAATGATCGAGGCGTTGGACTCTTCGATCAGGCGGGCGGCGAGCTGTTTGCGGGTCTCCCAACGGTTTTTGCGCTGGGGGCCAAAGTCCCTGCGCAGGTTGAAAGAGACCACCTTAAACTCGTCGGCCTGTGCCGCTGAAGTTTCCATTGGCGTCACACTCCTTTTTTTCGGGCAATGCTGTTGTCTTTTTTCCCGCCCTTTTCCCACAAAGGAGGGCTCATCTTTATTATAGCACGATTTGCAGATTTGTGAAGCGTTTTTTTACATTTGAGAAAATTTGTGCTCTGCCGCCTCACTGCTCCACCTCTCCGTACAGATCGACGATCTGTTGAAACAGCGGCGACGCCACCTGACCGCCATACTCGCCGCCCTCGATGAGGATAACCGCGGCATATTTGGGCTGCTGCGCGGGGAAAAAGCCCGCAAACCAGGCGTGCACAATCTCCTCGCCGTCCTCGTCATACTGCCCGGTCTGTGCCGAGGCGGTCTTGCCTCCCGCTCCCCCCTGGGCCGGTTTTGCCAGAGGGGCGCTGCCCTCCTCCACCACGCCGATCATGTCCTGCTGGAGGATGGAGGCCGTCTGCTCGGAAAAGACCCGCACCGCAGCCGGCTGCTTTAGATAGTCGATCTGTTCGCCGTCCTCGGTGGTGCCCAGCACCAGATTGGGCGTGACCGCCATGCCGCCGTTGGCCACGGCACTCACCATCGCGGCCACCTGTACCGGCGTGGCGGTCAATTTGCCCTGACCAAAGGAAAAGTTTGCCAGCTCATGCAGGTTGTGCAGCTCCTCCTCGGTGGGCAATGTCCCCGCCGCCGCAGTGATGCCCGGCGCCAGCTCGGTTGCCCGGCCAAAACCGATGGCCTGTGCCATCCCCAAGATCTGCGCTCCGCCCGTCTGCTGTCCCAGCTGGATGAAGTATGGGTTACAGGACTGCTCGATGGCCCGGCGCAGGTCGGTCTGCCCGTGGCCCGCGCGGTTGTGGCAGTAAAAGATCCTGTCCGCCACCGTGATGCCGCCCACGCAGTTGATGGAAAAGGACGGGGAGATTCCCTCCTCCAGCGCCGCTGCCGCCACCGTCAGCTTGAAGCTGGAACCGACATTGTAGGCCATCAGCGCGCGGTTGAGCAGCGGCATCTGCTCATCTTCCATCGCCTCTTGAAGGTTGTACGGGTCATAGGCGGGAAAGCTGGCACAAGCCGTGAGGTTTCCGGTCTCCACCTCCATCACCACAATTGCCCCGCAGTCGATCTGCTTGCCCATCCGCTGCACAATCTTCTGCATCCTGCGGTCCAGCGTGAGCACCACCCCCTGTTCGGGCGGCTGGCTGTCCCCGTTCACCTGCATGCGTTCCCCCTCCATAGGGCGTCCAAGTGCATCGACCGAACAGCGCACCCAAACATCCTCCCCCGCCGATGCAAGCTGCTGGTCATACGCCTGTTCGATGCCGGTCACACCTGTCCCCTCCCCGTCCTGATAGCCGATCAGGTGGACGGCAAGCTGCTCATCCGGGTCGTGCGGCAGGCGGGAGGAAACCAAAAAGTTTTCCACATCGGCGCTGTACACCGGCTCCGATTTGCCGATGTCCAGCACAAAGGGATTCCCCGAAGCGATCTGGTCCAGGGCGGTGCGCCGCTGTGGGCCCTCGATCTGTTCGGCGCAGGCCTGCGCCGCCTCGGGGGTCGGCAGCACAGCAAGCAGGCGGGTCTGCTCGGTGTCAGTCAGCGGCAGCAGGTTGCGGTCATAGATCCGGCCGCGCGTGGAGGTAATCTCCAAAGTATAGCTGCTCTGGCTCTGCGCGGCCTCCAAAAGTCCCTGATCCATGCACAGCCCATACAGCCGCATCATCAACAGGGTGGCGATGGCAAGCATACCGCAAAACAGCCACACCACCCGCCAGCGCGCTTTGTGTTCTCCATTTGTCTCCTGCATTTCGTTCGCCCCTTTTCTGGTTGATCGGTTGGTTACCCTCAGTATTGGACAAAACTGAGTGCTTTATCCGGTGTGTTTTGTCCAAAAAGGTGGACCAAATTTACAAAAAATCAGCGCTCTATTTTATCTTTGGCCTTTTCCTTTTCCCAAAAGTGTGCTAGAATAAGATCGGATTTGGGAGACACTTTTTGAAAGGCTGACGGCTTGTCGCGTCAGCGATGGAAAGAAACTCAGGAAAGAAGGCTTTTTGTCATGCATATGAAATTGATTTATGTGCCGCTCTACTACGGTGCGGACAATCCGGGCACCCAGCTTGCGCCCAAGACCTTTTCCAGCAACCATCTTGCAGCGATGGTCGAACAGTCCGGCCACCATCTCGATCGCATCTCGATTGTACCTACTTTGCAGAATCCGACCGACAAGGACGCGGAACCTACGATGAAATATCTCAACGAAATCACCTATACTTGCAAACAGCTGGCCGATTGTGTCCAAAACGGCTGGCACAACGGCCAGTTTCCGCTGGTCATCGGCGGAGACCACTCGCTGAGCCTGGGCACCCTTGCCGGATTGGCGCGCACCATCCCGGCCGATCAGCTCAGTGTGGTCTGGATTGACGCACACACCGACATCAACACCAACCTCACCTCCCCCTCGCACAACATCCACGGGATGCCGCTGGCCGCTGCGCTGGGTCTGGGCGACAGCCGCCTGTTCGACTCGTTGGGCGCACAGGTGCCCTACTTCCAGCCAGAAAACCTCTTTTATATCGGCACCCGCAGCGTAGATCCGGGGGAGGAAGAGCTTTTAGCTTCGCACAACATCCGCACCATCCGCATGCCGGAGATCCGGGAAAAGGGCATCGAGCAGTGCTGCAAGGAGCTTCTGGCCTCGATCAAGACCCCTTATGTGCACCTGAGCTTCGATGTGGACTTTTTGGATTCCGACGAATTTTGGGCCACCGGCCTGCCGATTCCGGACGGCCCATCGGTCGAGCAGGCACATCAGGTCATCCGCACCCTGTTTGCCGACCCGAGAGTCTGCTCGGCGGACTTTGTCGAGTACAGCCCGGTCCACGACACCGATTCGACCGGTTTGCCTGTCTGCATGGGATTGCTCCAGGAGATTCTCGACACCCTGCCAAAGGAATAAACGCAAAAACAAAAGGTCCCGGGGAATGTCCCCGGGACCTTTTTCTTTTTTATAAAAATAGCTTTATTCCTCTGTCTTGAGCAGCGGCAGCGGCGCCAGGAAGATGATGTCGGTGCGCTTGGCCGCGTCGCCCTCCGCGAGGACGGCAGCCTTGCCGACGATCTCTCCCCCTGCCTTCTCGGTCAATCTCTCCAGCGCGTGCAGCGACTCGCCGGTGCTGATGACGTCGTCCACCAGCAGAACCCGCTTGCCCTTCAGGTAGTCCATATCCTCTCCCGACAGGTACAGCTTTTGCAGGCCGGTGGTTGTGATCGACTGTACATCCACCTCAACGGCATTTTTCATGTACAGCTTTTTGCTCTTGCGCGCCAGGATGTAGCGCTTGCCGCTCTGGCGGGACATCTCATAGGCCAGCGGGATGCCCTTGGACTCGGCTGTCAGAAAGACGTCGCAGTCCGGCACCCGTTTGAGCAGCTCGGTGGCGCAGGCAACCGTCAGCTCCACGTCGGAGAACATGACAAATCCTGCAATCGAAACGCCGTTGCCCAGGGGGCAGACCGGCAGATCGCGCTCCAGGCCCGCTACCTTCAAATGGTATGTTTCCATTCTTCCTCTTCCTTTCCAAAAGCCCGCAAATCGTTTGGGGCTATACTTCCCAGTTCATCTCCTTGCCGCCCAGCACATGGAAGTGCAGGTGCGGCACCGTCTGGCCGGCGTCGTGGCCGCAGTTGGATACGACGCGGTAGCCGTTTTCAATGCCTGCCTTTTTGGCCAGTTCGCCGATCTTCGAGAAGATGTAGGCGACAATCTCGCTGTTTTGGGCATTGACTGCATCGACGCTCTGGATGTGCTCCTTGGGGATCACCAGAAAATGCACCGGCGCAATCGGCGCAATGTCATAAAACGCCAGGATCTTGTCGTCCTCATACAGCTTGTTGGACGGGATCTCTCCGGCAATGATTTTGCAAAACAGACAATCGGACATGTTACGACCTCCTTTTGATGTGTGATATATCGGTATCCACCCTTCGATGGGTCCTTAGTCCTTGTAATAAACGCTCTGTAAGGATATTGGCCCGCTGCAAAGCGGCGACCTTTTCAATCTCAATCTCGGTTGTGGAAAGCTTATTTGAGCATGCCTTCGAGCATAGCGGGAACGCCGGAGAGCACCTCTTCGGCCTTGTCAGTGCCGGCAATGCCGCCCATCGCGCTGTCCGGACGGCCGCCGCCCTTGCCTCCGAGCTGGGCAGTGATCTCCTTAACCAGCTTTCCTGCGTGCGCTCCGGCCTTGACAGCGTCTGCTCCGCAGACAACCAGCAAGCTGGATTTGCCCTCGTTGGAAGCTGCAAATGCTGCGACAACGTCCGGTGCATCGGCTTTGACCTGGTCGCCCAGGGTGCGCAGGCTGTCCGAAGCGGTGTCCTTGAGCACGGCATGGATGTAGCGCAGGCCTTTGACCGAAACGGCGCTTGCAAACAATTCCTTTGTTTTGCTGTTGGCAATCTGTGCCTGCAGCGACTCAATCTCGCGGGACTGGGCCTTGAGCTCCTTGGCAACCGCCTGGGCTTTGGCGACAACCTCCGCCTGGCCCGCCGCCTTAAACTCGGCGGCAACGCTGTCGATGACGCTCTCGGCGTTGTCCAGCAGCTCCAGCACGCCCATGCCGGTGGCCGCTTCAATTCTTCTGACGCCGGCCGCTACCGAGGCCTCGGAGATGATCTTGAATACGCCGATCTGGGCGGTGTTGGCGACGTGGGTGCCGCCGCAGAACTCAACCGAATCGCCCATAGTGCACACGCGCACGATGTCGCCGTACTTCTCGCCAAACAGCGCCATTGCGCCCTTATTTTTTGCCTGTGCAATCGGCAGTTCCTCAATCTGAACCGGATGTCCCTCCAGAATCATGCGGTTGACGCGGTCCTGAACCTCCTGGATTTCCTCTTTGGTCATCGCAGAGAAGTGGCTGAAGTCGAAGCGGCAGCGGTGTTCATCGTAGTACGAACCTGCCTGATGAACATGGGTGCCCAAAACTTGGCGCAGGGCCAGCTGCAGCAGGTGGCAGACCGAGTGGTTGGACATGATGCGGCGGCGGCGCAGCGCATCGACATTGGCCTGCACCGAATCGCCGGAATTGATGCTGCCCTTCTGGACATAGCCGATGTGCATAAAGTGGCCCTCGTGGTCCTTCTTGGTGTCCTGTACCACAAAGGTGTTCTCCCCACAGACGATGACGCCGGTGTCGCCCACCTGGCCGCCGGATTCGCCGTAGAAGGAGGTCTTATTCAGAATCAAGGTCGCCTGCTGGCCCTCCTCGACGCTGTCGGCAAAGCTGCCGTCCCGCACAATCGCCAGAACCGAAGCCGGCTGATTGAGGGTCTGATAGCCGGTGAACTCGGTGGGAGCCAGGGCCGTCAGGTCGATGCTGTCGGTGCTCCAGCCGCTGACATCCTTTCTTGCTTCCCTTGCACGGACGCGCTGTTCGTTCATCAGGCGGGTGAACTCCTCCTCGTCGATGCTGATGTTCTGCTCTGCAAGGATCTCGCGGGTCAGGTCAATCGGGAATCCAAAGGTGTCATAGAGGCGGAAGGCGTCCTCGCCGGAGAGCTTGCCTCCCTGACCGTTCATCGAGGAGATCATCTCCTGAAGCTGCTCCATGCCCTGGTCGATGGTCTTTTGGAAGCGCTCTTCCTCTGCCTTGATGACCTTGACGATGTAGTCCTCATTCTCGCGCAGCTCCGGATATGCGCACTCGTTTTCGCTGATGACGGTGCGGGCAACCTCGTGCAGGAAGGTGCCCTTGATGCCTAAGAGGCGTCCGTGACGGGCAGCGCGGCGCAGCAGTCTTCTAAGCACATAGCCGCGGCCCTCGTTGGAAGGCAGGATGCCGTCGCCGATCATGAAGGTGGTGGAACGGATGTGGTCGGTGATGACGCGCAGCGAAATGTCCGCCTTTTCATTTTCCTTGTAGTGGATGCCGGCGATGCGGGAGATGTGTTTCATGATGTTCTGGACGGTGTCGACCTCAAAGAGGTTGCCCACATTCTGCATGACGCAGGCCAGGCGCTCCAGACCCATGCCGGTATCGATGTTTGGCTTTGGCATTCTTTCATAGTGGCCGTTGCCGTCCGAATCAAACTGGGAGAATACCAGGTTCCAGATCTCCATGTAGCGGTCGCACTCGCAGCCGACCTTGCAGTCGGGGCGTCCGCAGCCGCACTCCGGGCCGCGGTCAAAGTAGATCTCCGAGCAGGGGCCGCATGGGCCGGAACCGTGCTCCCAGAAGTTGTCCTCTTTGCCGAAGCGCACGATGCGCTCTGCCGGCAGGCCAACCTTGTCCATCCAGATCTGAGCTGCCTCGTCGTCCTCCTCATAGACCGAAATCCACAGCTTGTCTGCCGGGATCTCCAGCACCTTGGTCAAAAACTCCCAAGCCCATTGGATAGCCTCTACTTTAAAGTAGTCGCCGAACGAAAAGTTGCCCAGCATCTCAAAGTAGGTGCCGTGGCGGTCATCGTGGCCGACGCTGTCGATATCTGGGGTGCGGATGCACTTCTGGCAGGTGGTCACGCGGTGGTTCGGCGGGGTCTCCAGGCCGAGGAAATATTTTTTCAGCGGCGCCATGCCGGAGTTAATCAGCAGCAGGCTCTTGTCGTTTTTTGGCACCAGCGAAGAGCTTGGCAGCCGGGTGTGGCCCTTGCTCTCAAAGAAGGATAGGAACTGCTCGCGCAGGTCGTTAAGTCCTGTCCATTTCATGGGGTATCATTCTCCTTTTTTCTTTTTTGGATTCTCCTTGCAGGGAAAGGCTTTGCGGTGGGGCCACAAAAAACAAAAAAGCCCCCGTCCCAATTGGGACGAGGGCATAAACTCCCGTGGTACCACCCAACTTGCAGGACCTTTTGTCCTGCCGCTTTGCCTTCCAGTGACGCCGGAACTTGCGTGCGGCTCCTCACCGCCGGCTCCAAGACGGCCCTTCCGATCCTTGTGCGGCGAAACCTTGCAGCCTGTGGGTTTCCTCTCTGTGATGCCGCCGGCGTCGGAATTGATCTCTTCCCTGCCTTTTACGCTTCAAATTATATCCCTCCCCTGTGCGCTTGTCAAGTCCTTGCCGGGCGCTGCGGAAAAATTCCCCTCAAAAGCGCCCCTCTCCCCCTTGCGCCTTGGCAGGCCCGCAAAATCCGCCATCACTGCGCGCCCAAATCCTGCTTTCCGGCGAGCTGGTAGGCCCACTCGAGCAGCGCAAACCGCGGCTCATACTGCGGTTTGGATTGCAGCACGCGCAGCTGCTGGGAACTAAAGCCGAAGTCCTCCAGCTCCTCCCCAAAGGCCACCGGCAGACACATCTGCGGAAAGAGCACGCACCACCAGTTGTGTCCTTGTCCCTGTCCAATGCACAGCCGCACCGCCCGATAGATCCCTGCCGGCATGGTAAAGCCCTCATATTCTCTGGTGTCAAAATACATGGTGGTGACGCAGGCGGTCACCGGGTCGTCGCAGCCGTTTTCCCGCAGCGTCTCCTGCGCGGCCTGCAACAGCTCCGGCAGCATACTGCGGGCCTGCGCCTCCAGCTGTTCCTTGTTTGAGCAGCCCTCGCCCAGCCCCAGCTGCTGTGCCCGCTCCAGCACCCGGTCGCGCACCTGCAATTTGAGGGCCTGGTCCTGCGCGCTGTCCGAATTTGCCACTATGTGCAGCCGCAGCACCCCGTCATAGAGCTCCTGACAGCCCTGCGCAAAGCAGGCTGTGCTGTGAAAACTTGCTGCAAACAGAAAGCAAACGGCCAGCAGGGCCGCGATGACGGCGCGGCGGCGGTGCCAAGCGCTCCACAGCCGGATGCGCCAAAGTCCCCTGATGTGCAGTTGTACAGAATCTATCGCCATATTCAAATGCCTCCCTTTGTCTATCGGTCTGGCTGTAAGATTGGCAAAATCAGGAAAAATTATACAGCGCAGTCAACAGCGTTGGAAAAAACTGCCCTTTCTTTTAAAAAAGGCGAGACAACCTAACACAAAAATGGTATAATATTTTCAAATACAAACTGGGAATTACCAAGAGGAGGGAATCTGTATGTATATGAACCTGTTTGACAGCCACGTCCACTCGGACAATTCTCACGACGGGGAACATTCGGTCACCTTTATCTGTGAGATGGCCGAACGCAAGGAGATGATGGGGCTGTGCATCACCGACCACTATGAGCTGAACCTGGACACCGAACAGGCCGACCTTTGCCTGCGCAACTCCTTCATCGAGACCGGCAAGGCCCGTCAGGCCTTCGACTACCGCCTGCTGGTCCTCAACGGCATCGAAATGGGACAGGCCATCCACAACCTCCCCAAAGCCGAATCGGTGCTGCGCAAATATCGCTTCGACTTCGTCCTCGGCTCGCTGCACAACATCCGCGACATGGACGACTTCGCTTACATCGACTTTTCGGGGCTCAACAGCGAGCTCATCCTCGACCGCTACTTTGCCGAGGTGCTGGAGCTGTGCCAGTGGGGCGGCTTTGACTCGTTGGCCCACCTGACCTATCCGCTGCGCTACATCGTCGGCCAATACCACCAGCAGGTGGACATGAGCCGCTACGACGAGATCATCCGGGAAATCCTCTCCACCCTGGCGCAAAAGCACCTTGGATTGGAGATCAACACCGCCGGACTGCGCCGGGAAATCGGCCAGACTGCCCCGACGCTCGAATATGTCAAGCTCTTCCGAGAGCTTGGCGGCGAGATTTTGACCTTCGGTTCGGACGCGCACCGCGCCCAGGATGTGGGAGCGGGGCTGGATGTGGCCTTTGAGATGGCAAAAGAGGCGGGATTCTCCTATTTTGCCTTTTACAAAAAGCACGAACCGCGCATGCTGCGCCTGATGTAATCTATCCACTTGTTTGGAGGTTTTTTGATGCAAACCCAATCTTTTTCATCTTCCAGTTCCTATGTCGCCATGGTGCAGGCCAACGACTACTCCGCACAGGCCATCGACCGGGCAGTCCGGCGGGTCTTTGCGGAGCTGGAAATTTCCCCCGACCTCTTTGCCGGCAAAAAGGTCCTGATTAAACCCAACCTGCTCATGCGCCGCCGCCCGGAGGAGGCCACCACCACCCACCCGCAGGTTGTATCCGCTGTGGCCCAGCGCCTGCAGGAAATGGGCGCCGCGCAGATCGTCATCGCCGACTCTCCCGGCGGGCTGTACACGCCTGCCCAGCTGCGCGCAATCTACTCGGCCTGCGGCATGCAGCAGGCCGCCCAGGAGAGCGGCGCGCTGCTCAACCTGGAAACCGGCAGCGCCCCCGTTCCCGCAAAGGACCCCAAAATCTGCCGCGAATTTAACCTCATCGACCCGGTGCGCCAGGCGGATGTGGTGGTCTCGGTCGGCAAGCTCAAGACCCACTGCATGACCGGCCTTTCGGGCGGCGTCAAAAACCTGTTCGGCTGCATCCCCGGCCTGCAAAAGCCACAGATGCACTACCGCTATCAAAATCTGGAGGACTTCTCCAGCATGCTGGTGGATCTAGCCCAGACGGTCGCTCCGGTTTTGACCATCATCGATGCGGTGGAGTCGATGGAGGGCGACGGCCCCTCCGGCGGCACTGTGCGCCACACCGGCTTTCTGGCCGGCTCGTGCAGCCCGTTCTGTCTGGACCTGTTCCTGTGCGATCTCATCCACATGAGCTACACCCAGGCCCCCACTGTACAGGAGTGCATTGCCCGCAAGCTCTGCCCGGAAAGCTCCGAGGAGCTGGTCATCATCAATCCCGACAGCCTCCCCACCTGCATCCCAGACTTTCAACATCCCCACTCCAAAACGGTGGATTTTTCCGGCAACGTGCCGTCCTTCCTGCGCCCGCTGGTTCGCCGCGCCGCCCGCCTGCTTTCGCCAAAGCCGGTGGTCGACCTGAAAAAATGCGTGGGCTGCGGGCGCTGCTCCGAGAGCTGCCCTTCTCAGGTCATCCGCATCGAAAACGGCAAGGCGCACATTCACTACAAACACTGCATCCGCTGCTACTGCTGCCATGAGATGTGCCCGGTCAAGGCCATCCATATCCATGGCAGGGTGTGATGGACAGGAGGGATACGCCATGCGCCGCATTCAGATCGACGCCCCCTGCAAAATAAACCTCTCGCTGGACATCGTCGGCCGGCTTGCAGACGGCTACCACCAGATGGACATGGTGATGCAGACGATCAGCCTGTTCGACACCTTGACATTGACCCTCACTCCGGGCAGCGGCTGCATCCGCATGTGCTGCCGGTTTGAACCGGACTGCGGGCACACCCTGCCCTGCGACGAGCAAAACATCGCTGTGCGCTGCGCGCGCGCCTTCTTTGCACAAAGCGGCCACCCACTTTCGGGGCAGGACCTCTCGATTGAGCTTGTCAAGCGCATCCCGATGATGGCGGGTCTTGGCGGCGGCAGCGCCGACGGAGCCGGGGTGCTCCAGGCGCTCAACCAGCTGACCGGCGCAAATCTGCCGCTGGATGAGCTGGAGCGCATCGCCCTGCCCTGTGGGGCGGACATCCCGTTTTGCCTGCGCGGCGGCACGCTGCGCGCCACCGGGATCGGCCAAACATTTTCTCCCCTGCCGCCGATGCCCGATTGCCCCATCCTGGTGCTCAAGCCGCGCTTTGGCATCAGCACCAAAGCGGCCTTTTCCCGCTGTGACAGCCAGCCTTACCGCCACGCCGACGTCAGCCGGATGGTGCAGGCGCTGCAATCGGGAGAGATCACTGCGGTTGCAGGCGCGCTGCAAAACGTCTTTGAAGAGCTGTGCTCCGAGCAGGAGGGGCAGCAAATTCGCGCCATCAAGGCGCTGCTCCTGCAGCAGGGCGCCTGCGGCGCCCTGCTCTCCGGCAGCGGAAGCGCCCTGTTCGGACTGTTTACCGCAGAATCAGCCGCCCAAAAAGCGCTGGCTTTGCTGCAAAAGCATCCGGATTTGGAGGGCGCCTTTTTGTGCCGTCCGGTGGCGCAAGGGGCCTTTGGAAGCAAAGCGACACAAAAATAAATGGGAAAAACGGTGGTTTTGTTCACATTTATGTGCTATAAAAAAGGGGTAGGAAACAATTGAAAAACCTCCTCCTTTGCCAAAAGGGGAAACAGGCCATTTTCTATACCCACATATACCAATCAAACGAAAGGGTGTTGTGTTATGAACTCTGTCATTCGACTGTGCTGCTGCGTCAACCGCGTCATCAGCGGCAACCCGCAATTCTGCTGCGAATCGGTCACCGACCTGCTGGAGGAAAGCAGCCAGCAGTGTGCCGACATCACGCTGTTCCCACGCCTGGCGCTCTGCCCGCCCTCCTCGGATGCCCTGCTGGGCAATCCGGCCATCCTCACCCAGTGCGAGGATGCGCTCGGCCAGGTTCGGGTCGCTACCGCCAAGTCCCACGGCTGCGTCGTCATCGGCTTGCCGATGCGCTTTAGCGGCAGAGTGGTGGACGTCGTCGCGGTGCTGCAAAACGGCGAGGTAAAAGCCTATCTGCCCGCCGCAGGCTACGGCCGCCTGCAATCGGTCGACCCCGTGACAGGCTTCTTCCGCGAAGATGAGCGCGAAAGCTCCCCTCTGCGCGGCTGGGACACCACCTTTTGCTGCGGACAGCTGCGCTTTTGCGTCTGCCCATGCCCGGTAACCGACCTGCCGATGCACCTGCCGCGCCTTGTCAAAACCGGCTGTCAGGCGGTGCTGGTTCCCTGCTATGAGCCGGCCACAGCAGAGAGCGCCGAGCGGGAAAACCGCCTTGTGCAGGCGCTCTCCGAAATCTTTGGTATCGCCATCGCCTTCGTGCGCGGCGGACAGGGAGATACCTCCCACCCGGTCGCCTTCCAGGGACACGCCGCCATCTGTGAGTGTGGAGAGATGTTGGCCGAATATACCGGCGAGAGCTTTGGCCAGCACACCTTTGCGCTGGAGAGCTTCTGCTTTGCGCGCGACCTCGACTGCGACATCCTGCGCGCATCCCAGCGCTTTGCAAACGACCGCGATGCGGACATCCAGCTCAAAGAGCGCGAGGGCAAAAAGGGCCTGCTGCGCAGCATCTCCCGCGACCCGTTTTTACCTGTGGAGGAAAAACAAATGCAGGAGTACCTGCACACCCTCTTCACCTTGCAGGTACAGAGTCTGGTCTCCCGCGCGGCAAATACCGGGCTGCATCACCTGGTATTGGGCGTTTCCGGCGGCCTGGATTCCACTCTGGCGCTGCTGGTCTGCCATGAGGCGCTCAAGGAGCTGGACCTGCCCGAGAAAAACCTCATCGCCATCACCATGCCGGGCTTTGGCACCAGCGACCGCACCTACTACAACGCTCTGAGCCTGATCTCTGCTTTGGGCGCACAAAACCGCGACATCTCGATCAAAGCCAGCGTCCTGCAGCACTTTGAGGACATCAGCCACGATCCATCGGTGCGGGACGTCACCTATGAAAATGCACAGGCGCGCGAGCGCACCCAGATCCTATTGGATGTGGCCAACAGCTGCCGCGGCATTGTGGTGGGCACCGGAGATATGTCCGAGGACGCTCTGGGCTGGTGCACCTTTGGCGGAGACCACCTGGCAAACTACAATGTCAATGTCTGCCTGACCAAGACGATGATCCGCAAGATGGTGACCTACCTGTGCGGACAGTTTGACGAAAAGGTCGGCAACATCCTGCGCGACATCGTCGACACCCCGGTCAGCCCTGAGCTGCTGCCCCCGGACGAGAGCGGCAAGATCCAGCAAAAGACCGAGGACATTCTGGGCAGCTACGCTCTGCACGACTTCTTCCTGTACTATCTGCTGCGCTGCAACTTTTCGCCGCGCAAGCTCTACTACTACGCCTGCCTTGCCTTTTCCGGCGAGTTCTCCGCAAACTACATCCTGGAAAAGCTCAAGGTATTTTTAAACCGCTTCTGTGCGGGACAGTTTAAGCGCAGCTGCACGCCTGACAGCGCCAAACTCACCGATGTCAACCTGGGCGAATATCCGATTCCGTCGGACTGCTCGCCGCAAGCGCTGCTGGCCGATCTGAGCGACATCCGCTAAGCTGCTCTAAAAAAAACCAAAGCTCTCTACAAGGCCGGTCTGCACACCTTTTTAAGTGAGTGGCAGGCCGGTCTTTATTCGCGGTTTTATCCGCTGCACCTATGTCTCAGGGACAAATAAATTCTAACCAAAAGCAATGGTTTACAATCGCAACAGAAATCGGTATAATAGATGTATCTTTACCAGATGGAAAGGAGGCACTTCCCTTGTACCTTCGCGTGCTCCCTCGCCTGGCAGCCCTTTTTGTGGCGGTGTATGCCGCACTCTCCCTTTCCGGCTGCTCCAGAGCCCAAACCTCCATCGAGGATCTGATGAGCCCCCCCGTCCTCACCGAAGAACAGGCCCAGATCCGCGATGCCCTCGCCCGCGTCTCCGGCGACGACGAGATCAAATACAAATATCCACAGGACGGGCAGTACCGCTCTTCCTTTATCTTTTACGACATCGATGCGGACGACGTCCAGGAGGCGATGGTCTTTTACCAGAGCCCATCCAAGGGCGACGCCACCTGGATCAACATCCTCGACCAGCAGGACGGCTCCTGGGTATCGGTCTGCGAAACCCCCGCGCCCGACGACGCGGCAAACATCGACTTTGTCTCCTTTGAACGGCTGACCCAGAACGATCAGGTCAGCATCGTCATCGGATGGGAGGATCTGCGCGCCAGCAAGACGGTCATCGCCTACAACTATCAAAGCGGCCGACTGCTCCCCATCTTTGAGCGCGACTACACCGAAATTGCCATCGCAGACCTGGACACCAACGGCACCACCGACCTTGTGCTGTTCACCCAGCAGGCCCAGTCCACCCTGGTCTTTTTGGCCTGCGAGACCGAAAACGGCTTTGAGACGGTCGATTCGCTCACCCTGCCGCGCGGCATCATCCGCTTTGACAACATTCTGCGCGGACAGACCTCGGACGGCAAAACCGCCCTGTTTTTGGACAGTTCGGTCGAGGTCTATGAAACCACCCTCCAGGTCACCGACGTTGTCAGCGCGCAGGCACAGGCGGGCTCCACCCCAAAGCTTGTCAACCTGCTGGACAACGAATCCCTCTCGCTTTCCGAAAACACCATGCGCCCGGCACAGAACATCTTCTGCCGGGACATCGACTCGGACGGAGTGGTGGAAATTCCAACGGTATCCGTTCTGCCCGGCTATGAGGATATGATGGGCGAGGATACCCCCTTCCTCACCACCTACAATCAGCTCTCCAACGCGCAGCTGATCCCCAAACAGAGCGGCGTCATCAACACCCAGCACCGCTATATGCTGCGCTTTCCCCAGCGGTGGACCGGCAAGGTCAGCGTGGTTGTGCAGCCGGAAAACGGCGAGTGGACATTCTTTACCTACCACGACGACCTGCAGGACACCTCCGACACCCTGCTCAAGATCCGCGTCTATTCGGTCAAGGACTATCACGATAAATTTGACGGCGACTACTTCCAACTGATTGGACAAAAGGGCCTGTTCGAGTATTATGCCTATGTCATCCCCTCGGACAGCGATCTCGCCATCACCCAGCAGGAGCTAACCGACGAGATGTTCTTCTTCCTCGATTAGCTTGCTTCATCCATCAAAATCCAAACAGGAAAGGACAAAGTTTTTATGAAAAGAATTCTGGTAGCGGAAGACGAAGATGTGATCCGCGACTTTGTGGTCATCAACCTGCGGCGCTCCGGATATGAGGTCGTGGACGTGCCAAACGGCGACGAGGCGCTGCGCGTCTTTGACGAGAGCGGCGGCAACTTCGACATCTGCCTGCTGGACATCATGATGCCCGGCAAAGACGGCTTCACCGTCTGCAAGGAGATCCGCAAGCGGTCGGCCACCGTGGGCATCATCATGCTCTCGGCCAAGAGCCAGGAGATGGACAAGGTCGGCGCACTGATGTTCGGCGCGGACGACTACATCACCAAACCCTTTGGCCCGGCAGAGCTGGTGGCCCGGGTGGATGCACTGCACCGGCGGGTCACCATGTTTTCCTCCCAGCCGATGGAAAACCCCGACGAGCTGCGTTCCGGACCGTTTGTGCTCAACGAGCGCAGCCGGACGCTGACCAAAAACGGCAAAAACATCGATCTGACACAGGTTGAATTTCAGATCATGGAATGTTTTATGAAAAACCCCAACGTCGCCCTTGAGCGCAACAACATCCTCTCCCAGGTGTGGGGACAAAACTATTTTGGCGACGTCAAGATCGTCGACGTCAACATCCGACGCCTGCGCATGAAGATTGAGGACGAACCGTCCAACCCCAAATACCTGACCACCGTTTGGGGCTTTGGGTACAAATGGAGCGTTCCCGAATAGCACTTAACTTTATCACAACAGGGGGTTTTATGGGTTGCCCACCAAAAAAATCACCAGGCGCTGGCTGTACAACAGCTTCCTGGTTATCCTGATTTTTCTTTCGTTAATCATCATCGCCTTCTCGCTCGCCATCCGCAGCTACTACTACAACAGCGTGCTCACCGTCGTCAAAAATACCGCCAATGTCGAGAATGCGAGCCTTGTCAACTACTCCGAGGACAACACGGTCGATTTTTCCTCTTCCGTGCGCACCTTGGTCGAAAACTTTGACGAGAAGGAGCACATGGAGCTGATGGCCATCGACAAAAACGGCACGGTCATCATCACCTCCAGCGGATTTTCTCCCCCCAGCGGGCTGCAGATGCCCGACTATGAGGAGGCCCTCACCAGCCCCACCCGCGACGCCTATTCCTACGATTCGCTCAACGGTGAGAGCGTGCTGGCCTATACCCTGCTGGCCCCCAGCGTCGACGACTCCAACGTCTCTGCGCTGCGCTATGTCGTCTCGCTGACCGCCGTCAAGCGGCAGATCTATATGCTCATCGCCGCAGCAGGCATCGTCGGTGCAGTCATCATCTTCTTTGTCATCCTCTCCAACTCCTACTTTATCAATTCGGTCATCAACCCGATCGACGAGGTGCGCAAAATTGCCCTGCAAATCTCAAAGGGCGACTTTTCCGCCCACCTGAAAAAGACCACCGACGACGAGATTGGCGAACTGTGCGACGCCATCAACGCCATGGCCCTGGAGCTGCAGGAAAACGAAAAGATGAAAAACGACTTTATCTCCTCGGTTTCCCACGAGCTGCGCACCCCGCTGACCGCCATCAAGGGCTGGGCTGAGACGCTGATGGACGACTCGGTGGACCGCCAGACGACCCAAAAGGGCATCGGCGTCATCATCAAGGAGAGCGACCGCCTCTCCGGCATGGTGGAGGAACTGCTCGACTTCAGCCGCCTGCAAAGCGGCCGCCTAAAGATCAACCTCTCCAAAATCGACCTGGTTGCCGAGCTCAGCGACGCAGTACTGATGTTTACCGAGCGCGCCCGCCAGGAAAATATCGCCCTCAACTACGATGAGCCGATGGACATCCTGCCCATCATGGGCGATTCCAACCGGCTGCGGCAGGTATTTGTCAACATCCTCGACAACGCCTTAAAATATTCCGATGCGGGCGGCAGCGTCACCGTCACCGTCCAGCGGGAGGAAAATAACGCCATCATCGCCATCCGCGACACCGGCATCGGCATCGCCTCAGAGGATCTGCCCAAGGTCAAAACCCGGTTTTATAAGGCAAACGCCACCCGCCGTGGCTCCGGCATCGGACTGGCCGTCGCAGACGAGATCGTCTCGATGCACGGCGGCAGCCTGACCCTGGACAGCAAAGAGGGCGTCGGCACCACCGTCACCATCACACTGCCGCTGGCTTTAAACTAAATGGCAGCAAAAACAAGCGCCCCGCACCCTCCACAAGTGAGGGCGCGGGGCGCCAACAAAAACACCATATAAAAACGAACTGCTTATTCTTCGTGGTCCATGCCGCCGATCTTGGCCTCCACATTTTGGATGAGGTTCAAAAGCGCCTGGGACTGTTTGGGGTAATTTTGCATCAGATATTCGGTCGTGATCTTGATCTCATTGATGTTGCGCACCTTGTCCTCTCCCTTGGCAGTGCCCTGCGCCAACTGCTGTGCTTTGGACTCGCTGATCATCATCAGCGCCGTGCAGTAGCCGCTGAGCATTTCCTGTGGGATCGAGAACATGCTGTCCTCATTCTTTGGATTGACCGAATACAGCACCCGGAACGCCCGGTATACCGCCAGCATCAGGTAATTGGAGATCTCGTTATTTAGCTGCTTGGATTCGCTCTTGCCGACCAGATCGTAGATGATGCCCAGCGAATTGGTAATCAGCTTTTTATTGAGCACCGGCATGATGTTGCCGCGAAACACCGTGTCTTTGGCGCTGTCCGGCTCGGGGATCTCCTCGACGGTCAGCTGCCGGCCGTTGCGCTCGGGGGAAATCCCCAACAGATAATCGCAGGAGACATGATAAAAGTGCGCACAGCGAATCAAAAAATCCAGGCCGCATTCCCGGACTCCCTTTTCATAGTGGGACAGCAGCGCCTGCGAGATGCCCAGCTCCGCCGCCGCCTGCTTCTGGCTGATCCCCTTTTCCTTCCTCAAAAGCGTAATAAGCCGTGGGAACTCGGCATTCATACGCACATCCTCCTCACTGTTCGGGGTCGCCCCCGTGGTCTACGTATTGTAAATTATATTACATTCAAAACGCTTTGTAAAGCTTTTTTTGTGGAATCCACCGTTTTTTGGTCGAAAACACAAAAACGAAAAAACTTCTTTTGTTTTTTTACCGATTGACTTTCCTCGTGCCGGACAATTTTCGGCATCCAAAATTTTCACACCAGAAAGGACGTCTTAGCATGTTAACCTATAAGATTCACCTGTTCCGCCACGGCATCACCCGCGCCAACCTTGAGGGCCGCTATGTGGGACTGAGCGACTATCCCCTCTGCCAGGAGGGCATCGACGCGCTCAAAGAGTACGTCAAGGACAAGACCTATCCCGCTGTGGAGAAGATCTACACCTCTCCCCTGCGGCGCTGCCGCGAAACCGCGCACGTCCTCTATCCCGGATACAAGACCTTTGACGTGCCGCAGCTGATGGAGATGGATTTTGGCACCTATGAGGGCAAGACGCTCGACGAGCTGCAAAACGACGAGAGCTTTATCGCCTGGAGCCGCGACAGCATGCACAACGCCCCACCGGAGGGTGAGGACGGAATGGCCTTCATCCGACGGGTTATCAAGGGCTTGGACGACGTCTTTCAGGACATGATGGCAAACGAGCTGCACAGCGCGGCGCTGGTCATCCCCGGCGGGATGATTATGTCGATGCTGGCGCTGATGGGCTTTCCCCGCCACCCGATGGGCGAATGGGAATGCGAGGCCGGAGCCGGCTACACCATCGTGATGACACCGGAGCTGTGGACCCGGGACAAGGTGTTTGAGGTACTCAGCCGCGTACCGATGACGCAGGAGGACCTGGAGGACCACTGGAGCACCAAAAAATATTATGACGACGGGGAAGAGATGTTCTTCGAATAAAGGCAGAGCCTGACTTCCCGCCACTTCGATCGGTGCGTTTCTGCCGCTTGCAGGGCAGAAATCCTTGAAACTGAGCCCCTTTTTGGAAATCTTTTGTCCATTTTAAAATCTGTATAAAGGAGTTTTCTACGATGAGCCTTCGTAAACAAGTGAAGCAAAATGCGAAAAAATGCCTTTGCAACAACTGGGGCAAAGCCATCTCGATTGTGCTGCTGAGCACCGCCATCTACCTGCTGTTCACCATCATCGAGATGATCGCCAACCTCCTGCTCCGCCTTCCGGCCTTTGCCTCCCAGCAGAGTCTCTCGGGCGCCTGGATGGTTTCCTACCTGATTACCCTGCTCATGGCTGTCGGTTCGTTCATCCTCATCATCCCGCTGCGTCTGGGCATCACCAACTGGTACTTGAACCTCTCGAACGGCGAATCCGACGACATCCTGGGCATTTTCTCCTTCTTTGCAAAGCGCAAGATGTTTTTGCGCTCGCTGTGGCTGGCCATCCAAATCGGCGTGCGGGTGCTGCTGTACTCGATTCTCTACCTCATCGTCCCCACTGCGGGCGTGCTCTTCTCAATTCGGGTGCTCAACAGCTCCCTCACCGGCTCCGCCTTCATCGGCAGCATGACGCTGGTCTTTTCCGCAGCGCTGTTTGTCCTCCTCTTTTGCTTTTTGCTGCTGCGGATACAGCGCTACTTCCTGGCCAGATACTACCTGCTCGACCAGCAGACCCCGGTGCGCAAGGCCATCCGCGCCTCCATCCACGCCACCCGCGGCATCCGCGACGAGATCCTGCTCTTTAAGCTCTCCTTCCTGCCGCTGGGCATCAGCCTGGTGTTCATTCTGCCCGTTTTATATGTTTCCCCTTACTATTCGATGTGCTCGATGCTGTACGCCCGCTTTTTGATCGAACAGGATCGCCGCTCCAACAGCCTTGTTGTGGCCTCCCCTGCCGATTCGCAGGAGCCGGAAGACTACCCCGAGGACATCGCCGCCACCCGCCAGTTCGACCCTCAGCACGAGGAACGTCTGGAGGACGAATAGGCGCATGATGCCGCCTATTCGCGGATCGCTGATGTGAAACCCCCACTTTCTACCTCACACCGCGTTTGATCAACACTGTGTGGGGGGGGGCAGCCCCATGCCCCGGAAGTTTATATGGATCTGACAGCTCCTGTCCCCGTGGGCTTTGTACTGGGGCACAGGCCCCTACGGCCTCTCTGTACCAGCGCACCCGGGGGCATAGAAACGGCAGTCCCTACTTCTCTCGATTTTGGGGTGTTCCACCCCCAAACCCCGGGTGACATTCTCCCCGATGAGAAAGTCACCAAAGAATTCCCCTCTGGGCAACTCCCCTTGTAGGGGGGATATTGTCATCCCCCCACGGCGCTTTAGCGCCGTTCCCCCCACAAGGACTCTTCCATTGAGATTGTGGGAGGTGAGGGCTTTCTTCCCCACGCTACGGATGGGGGTGTGGGCAGCCGATTCCTTTTCCCTCATTCAGCAAAAAACTGCCAAGAACCTGGTGAGAAATACGAGCCGTACATAAAGGAGTTGATTGACGATGAAAATCAGGCCGATAAAAGCCGCCGATTATGCCGAGGTCGACCGGCTGATGCAGCAGGTGCAGCAGCTGCACATGGCTGCGCGGCCCGACCTGTTTGTGCCGATAGAACATCCATACAGCCGGGAAGAGCTGTCCAAGATGATCGCTGCGCCAAACTGGATCTGCCTTGCGGCAGCACAGGATGAACAGCTGCTGGGCATCTGCTTTGTCGAGCTGCGCGACCACACCGTCCAGTCCAGCGTCCCTTCCGCCCACATGCACGATCTTTGCGTCGACAGCAGCTGCCGCCATCAGGGCATCGGAAAGGCACTCTGCTTAAAGGCGCAGCAGGAGGCTCTCCTGCACGGCGCGCACAGCCTGGACTTAACCGTTTGGCCCTTTAACGCGGACGCCATCCGCTTTTATGAGGCGCTGGGCTTTTCCACCCAACGGTATATGTTCGAAAAGAAGCTGGATTCATAACCTCTGCAATCGCTGCCCAAGAGGCCCCGGACCTTGCGCTCCGGGGCCTCTTTTTTCGGCGCAGTCCCGCAAAAGACGCCGCCCGATACAAAAAGGGACTATCTTTATTCACAAATTCATGCTATACTGTTTTTGTCAAAAATAGCACATACTGCAAGTCAGATAAAGGAGCATTTTGTCCTATGTCCAATCAACCGATACACAAACCCATCAAAACTTCCATCGGCGGTCAGGCCGTCATCGAGGGCGTCATGATGCGCGGACCTCAGGTCACCGCGCTGTCGGTGCGCCTGCCGGACAACACCATCTCGACCGAAGAGTGGAAAACTCCCAGCAGCAGTGCGTGGTACAAGCGCACCCCGTTTATCCGCGGCATCTTTAACTTTGTCGAGTCGCTGACCACCGGCTACAAGAGCCTGATGATGGCTGCCGAAAAGGCCGGCCTGGACGATCAGGAGGAGGAACCCTCCCCCTTCGAGCAGAAGCTGCGCCAACTGCTGGGCGACAAGTTCATGCCCTTTTTAGAGGGCTGCATCCTGGTGGTCTCGCTGCTGATCGCCATCTTTTTCTTCATCTTCCTGCCCACCTCCATCGTCGGACTGCTGCGCAACGTCTTCGACCACCCGCTGGCCCTGTCCGCGCTGGAAGGCGTCATCAAAATGGCCATCCTGATCGGCTACCTGGCGGCAGTCTCCCACATGAGCGACATCCACCGCGTCTTTATGTACCACGGAGCCGAGCACAAGACAATCTTCTGCTATGAACACGGCGAGGAGCTGACGGTGGAGAATGTGCGCAAATATACCCGCTTTCACCCCCGCTGCGGCACCAGCTTTCTGGTCATCGTGCTGCTGCTTTCCATCCTGGTGTCCTCCTTTGTCACCTGGGACAACGTGCTGATGCGCGTCCTGCTCAAGATCGTCTGCCTGCCGGTCATCATGTCCCTCTCGTATGAGTGCATCAAATATGCCGGACGGCACGACAATCTGCTGACCCGCATTCTCTCCGCGCCGGGCCTGTGGACCCAGCGCCTGACCACCAAGGAGCCGGACGATAGCATGATCGAGGTGGCCATCGCCTCGATGAAGCGGGTCATCCCGGACGATCCAAACGAGGCGTTGTTCTAAAAATGGACATCTCCTTTAGCACACCGCAAGGACGCTTTAACTGGCGGGTCGCCGCCGTTTTCCTGCACCAGGATAAATTGCTGGTGATGCGCGACCACCACTCCCCCACCCTCTATCTGCCCGGCGGCCGGGTGACGATGGGGGAAATCGCTCTGGATGCCCTGCATCGGGAACTGCAAGAAGAGCTATCCACCGAGATTGCGGTCAAGCGCCCGCTGTGGTTTCATCAAAACTTCTTTACTCTGGAGCCGGCCGGCGAGCCGTTTCACGAGCTGGGGCTGTACTACCTGGCGGACTTTCCGGCAGACTGCCCGCTGTACCAAAACGACAGCTTTTCCCGCACCGACAGCGACGGCGTCGAGCACCTGTACTGCTGGATGCCGCTTTCCCAACTGCCGCAGAGCGATCTGATGCCCGCCTTTTTGCGGGAACGGATCAGCTGCCTGCCGGATTCGCTGGAGATGATCGCCACCAGAGACGACAAATTGTTATAAGATATATTTTTTATCCAAAATGGAAAGTACAGAAAGGAGGCCCTCATGACCTATCGTCAACTGCTGTGCGAAGCCCAACAAAGGGGCTTGCCCACACACGAGGCCCAGCTGTTGCTGGAGCAGGTATTCGGCCTTTCCCGCACAGCTCTGCTCATCCACATAGATGAACCCTGTGACGAGGGGAAGCTTTCTGCCTTTGAGCAGCTGCTCTCCCGCAGGCTTACGGGCTATCCGCTGCAATATCTCCTGGGGGAGTGGGAATTTTATGGTCTGCCCTTTTATGTGGGCGAAGGGGTACTGATTCCCCGCGCCGACACCGAGGTGCTGGTGGAAACTGCGCTGGAGCTGTGCGACGGAAAGTTTTCCCCCGCCATCTGCGACCTGTGCTCCGGCACCGGCTGCATCCCCATCGCGATGAGCAAAACGCTCACCCCGCAGGCAAGCTTCACCGCCGTGGAGCTTTCGGACGAAGCCCTGTCCTATCTGCGGCGCAACAAGGAGCGCCACCACTGCGACAACCTCACCGTTGTGCAGGCCGACGTGCTGACCTGGGAGCCGAACCGACAGTTTGACCTGATCACCGCCAATCCCCCCTACATCTCCGCGCAGGAGATGCAGGAGCTGCAAACCGAAGTGCGCTGCGAGCCCTCGATGGCCCTGGCCGCACCGGAGGATGGGCTGTACTTTTACCGAATCCTCTCCCAGCGCTGCACCCGGTTTTTAGCGCCCGGAGGATGGCTGGTCTTTGAGATCGGCTACCGCCAGGGGGAAGCGGTTCAAAACTTTTTGTGGCAAAACGGGTATCATGAGATCCACCTGATCCACGACTATAGCGGCAACGACCGTGTGGTGGCCGGCCGCTGGGACGGGTAAACTTTTTTATTGTGTAATGAAAATGAGGAGGACTATATGCAGAAAGGAAGCTATCAAGCGGTGGTCTTTGATTTGGACGGCACCGCAGTCAACTCTTACTACAACATCGATGCCCTGCAAAAGACCTGCATCGAGCTGCTCGGCCGCGAGGCAACCGATGAAGAGCTCAAAATCACCTATGGCATGACCGCGGTCAACGCCATGCGCTATCTGGGCGTACCGGAAGATATGCTGGAAAAATTTGGCTACCGCTGGCTTGACTATATTATGGAGCTTGGCCGGCACGCCAAACTCTTTGACGGCATCTATGAGACGATGCTGCGGATGCATCAAGCAGGTTTGCAGCTGGGAATCAACACCTCCCGCCGGGACACCGAACTGGGCGACCTGCAAAACTACATCCAGCAGCCATTTTTGGACCTGTGCTCGGTTATCATCACCTGCGACAAGGTCGAGCACCCAAAACCTGCCCCCGACTCGATGCTCGTCTACTGTAAGGAGACCGGACTTGCCCCCTCGCAGGTACTTTTTGTGGGGGACAGCGAGTTTGATGCGGGCTGTGCCCAAAACGCAGGCTGTGACTTTGCCCTTGCAACCTGGGGATGCTTCTTCCCCGACAGCATCCCAGCGCAGTACAAGCCAAAGAAACCGGAAGATCTTTTGGAGATTGTGGGCATCACCGCGTAATTTTAAAAAGGCTTTGTGCCCGTTTGAAGAAATCTTCCCTGTTATCCAAATGCAAATCCCGCTCTTTCTGTAAGAGCGGGATTTTTTTGCCCCCGGTGCAATAAAAGCACTCCCTCAAGCGTTATTAAGGCAGAAGGGAAAAAACATAAACTTTTTAAAAAAAGTTTTTACCCTGTGCAATAAAAGCACTTCCCCAAGCGTTATTAAGGCAGAAGGGAAAAAACAAAAGCTTTTTAAAAAAAGTTTTTACCCGATGCAATAAAAGCACTCCCTCAAGCGTTATTAAGGCAGAAGGGAAAAAACAAAAGCTTTTAAAAAAAGTTTTTACCCGGTGCAATAAAAGCACTTCCCCAAGCGTTATTAGGGCAGAAGGGGAAAAACAAAAACTTTTTAAAAAAAGTTTTTACCCGGTGCAATAAAAACACTTCCCCAAGCGTTATTAAGGCAGAAGGGAAAAACAAAGGCCCTTCCAAAAATGAAGACGTTTTCAATCCGCTATATTACAATTTGATGGACACAATCCAAATTTTGAAAAAAGACCAACTTTAGAAAGGATGTACACGATGAAAAAAATCTCTAAATCCAACCTCACCGCTCTCACCCTCGCTGGCCTGATGGTTCTCTCCACTGCATCTGTCGGTGCAGCTTCCGTCTATAAAAATGTCACCGCCCGCCAGAACACCACCATGACCGTCCAGGTAGACGGCAAAAACGTCACCATGACCGCCAAGGATGGCACCGCCCTCCACCCACTGAGCTATGAGGGCAGCACCTACCTCCCGGCTGAGCAGCTGGCAAGTGCGGTCGGCTACAATGCAACGGTCACCGACTCGAAAGTATCCCTCACCAAAAAGTCCAGCACCTCCACCTCTGCTTCCACCTCCACCGATATCGGTGCAGAGAAGGCAAAACAGATCGCCCTCAACCACGCCGGCGTCTCCGCCTCCAACGCCACCTTCGTCAAAGCACAGCGCGAATACGACGACGGCAGACTCACCTATGATGTAGACTTCTACTCCGGCAACAAAGAGTTCGACTACGAGATCCTCGCCTCTGACGGCACCATCCTCTCCTACGACGCAGATATCGAAAACTACAACATCCCTTCCGCGTCCGCTTCCACCTCCGCTGATATCGGTGCAGAGAAGGCAAAACAGATCGCCCTCAACCACGCCGGCGTCTCCGCCTCCAACGCCACCTTCGTCAAAGCACAGCGCGAATACGACGACGGCAGACTCACCTATGATGTAGACTTCTACTCCGGCAACAAAGAGTTCGACTACGAGATCCTCGCCTCCGACGGCACCATCCTCTCCTACGACGCAGACATCGAAAACTACCGCATCCCTTCCGCTGCCTCCAACACCAGCAGCGCAAACTATATCACCGCTGACCGCGCCAAAGAGATCGCTCTGGCCAACGCCGGCCTCTCCTCCTCTCAGGTAAGCTTCGTCAAGGCACAGTTCGACTGGGATGATGGCCGCGCAGAGTACGAGGTAGAGTTCTCCCACAGCTTCCGCGAATACGAGTACACCATCGACGCAGTCTCCGGCCAGATCCTTTCGATGGACAGAGACTAAATTCCTTAACAAAACTTGCATTTTTTCCCCGACGCTGGTATACTAAATTTATCTGGAAATTCACCTGAGCGCTCAATATCGCGTGATTTTCCACAATCGAAAAAAGCAGGAGCGGTTCAGGCAGTTGATCAGCTGCCTGAACTTTTTTGTTCCAGAGCACGGAACGCTGCTTTTGCGCAGGAGGGAACAAACGAGTATGCTCATGACCATGATGTTGGTAGAAAACCACTTTAAACCCCTTCGGCCCGTCATGGACCCGCACGACCTGGAGACGCTTTTGGCGCAGATCGCGCTGGGCAGTCAGCAGGCCTTTGAAGAGCTGTACCGGGCCACCGACAGCGCCATCTTCGGCTACGCGCTGTCACTCACCAAAAACCACCACGAGGCACAGGACGTGATGATGGACACCTACCTCAAAATCCGCCAGGCGGCGCACCTATACATACCTTTGGGCAAACCGATGGCCTGGATTTTGACCATCACCAAAAACATAGCGCGCAGCCGGATGCGCAGCGCCAACCGCCAAATCCCGCTGGACGATCTGGAGGAAACTACCCCTTCGTTTGACCGCGACTCCGAGGAGGCCATCGCGCTGCACCAGGCAATCGAGACGCTCAACGACCAGGAACGCCAAATCCTCATCTTGCACGCAGTGACCGGCTTAAAGCACCGCGAAATTGCCGAGGTGCTGGGGATGCCGCTGGCGACGGTGCTGTCCAAATATGCGCGGTCGCTCAAAAAGCTCAAAAAGGCGTTACAGGATCAATCCATCCCCCACAAGGAGGCAAACTGAGATGGCGGAACACAACAACTACAAAAAGCTCAGCGATCAGGAGGTCGAATATATGCTGGCCAAAGCGGTCGCCCAGCAGGTGCCGGACATCTATGAGGAGGCCTCCAGCACACCGATTACCCCCCTTGCCATGGTCGACGACATCGTCCCGCGGCAGTATCCGATCAGAAGAAGGAACTGGCGGCGGCTGGCGGCGGCCTGCGTGCTGCTCATCTTGTGTGCGGGCGGCCTGTTTAGCTGGCTCTGGTTTTCCACCAAGGCCGTCGTCTCCATCGACGTCAACCCTTCGGTGGCGCTCTCCCTCAACCGCTTTTCCTATGTCATCGACACCCAAGCCAACAACAACGACGGCGCCGAGGTGCTCGATGACCTTTCGATCAAAAACCTCAAGCTGGACACCGCGCTGGATGCCCTCATCGGGGCGATGAGCCGCAAGGGATATCTGTCCGACAACGCGCAGATCAGCGTCTTTGTCGACGGCGGCGACGACCACTTTAACCAGGAAATCTACGAGGAGGTCACCGAGGATCTGGCGCACCTGGCCCCCACTGCAGTCACCCAGCAGGGCAGCTCTGCCCAGACCTCTGACGCTCAGCAGGGCAGCTCCACCCAGACCCCTACAGCTCAGCAGGGCAGCTCCATCACCACCGAGCAGGCCAAGGAAATCGCCGTGCAGCACGCCGGTTTGCAGATGGATGCCGTCACCTTCCACAGCGTCGAGATGGAATGGGACGACGGGCAGCAGATCTATGACGTGGAGTTTTACGATGGCACAACCGAGTACGACTACACCATCGACGCCACAACCGGCAAGGTCCTCTCCTTCGACCACGATGTAGAGAACTTCTCCATCCCGCAGTCCGGGGCAACCACCTCCCCTGCCGGCACCATCAGCCGGGAACAGGCGCAGCAGGCAGCACTGGAGCGCGCAGGGCTGAGCGGCGAAACGGTCCGTTGGGACAAGGTGGAGCTGGACCAGGACGACGGAAGAAGCATCTACGAGCTGGAATTTGCTTTTTCAAACAGCGAGTATGAATGTGAGGTCGACGCGACCACCGGTGAAATCGTAAAGTTTGAACAAGATTAGACCTATTGGACTCCAAAGCGGGGAGAGGGCAGTGCCCTCTCCCAGCTTTATTTTTCTATCCATAGCTCCCTCCAACCTGCAATTCGTCCCGCAAAAACAACAATTCGTCCCAAAAACCACACAGGGAAAAATTTTTATGGTATAGTGGAGACAAGAAAGCGAGGGAACATCGGATGAAACAACTGAGCAAACCGAAATATCATACCGTACAAAATATCGTCTGGATGATCGGCAACGCCTGGCGCTCCTGCAAGAGCGTGCTCGCACTGTGCGTGCTGGCCGCCGCGTTAACCGTCGGGGTCAATATGGTGCAGCTTTTTATCGCGCCGCAGATCCTCTCCAAAGTCGAACAGCACGCACCCCTGCCGGAACTAGTGTCCACCATCGGCGTCTTTTCGCTGGCGCTGTTTTTGGTGCTGGGGCTGCAGGCCTATATCAATCAGAACACCCTTTACGGGCGCGTGCAGGTGCGCAGCTATATTTTAGGGAAGCTTTCCCTAAAATCTGCTTCCACCTCCTTCTGCAACACGCTGGACACCGCCGTGCTGGACCTGCGCGATAAGGCCTACCGATCGGTCTCCTCCAACGATTAGGCCGGAGAGCACATCTGGACAACGATGACCAATCTGCTGACAAATCTTGCAGGCTTTATCCTCTACCTGATTTTAATGCAAAATCTCGACCCGCTGCTGCTGGCGGTGGTGGCGGTCACCACCTGTCTGAGCTGCCTGTTTACACTGCGCACCAACGAGTGGCGCTACCGGCACCGCGACGAGGAAGCCAAATTTTTCCATCAGCTGCAATACCTGAAAAACAAAGCCGAATCGGTGGAACTGGCCAAGGACATCCGCATCTTCGGCCTGCAGCCGTGGCTGCAGGGCATCTATGACAGTGTGCTGAAACTGGAGGAGGCCTTTGTCGAGCGCTACTCCAAAATCCAGCTGCTGGGCAATGCGATAGACGTGGTGCTGAGTGTGGCGCGAAACGGCATCGCCTACCTCTACCTCATCAACATGGCGCTGGAGGGCAGCCTTTCCGCCTCGCAGTTTCTGCTCTACTTCACCGCCATCAGCGGCTTCACCACCTGGATCACCGGCATCTTAAACGAGGGCATGACGCTGCACCGCGAGAGCCTCGACCTCTCCAGTGTGCGCGAGTACCTCAATCTGGAGGAAGAGCCGTTTCGCTTTGAGGGCGGAAAACCCATCCCGGCCCCCGGCAAGGACGGATATGAGCTGCGGCTGCAAAACGTCTCCTTTCGCTACCCCAAGGCCGAGCGCGACACCATCCACAACCTGAACCTCACCGTCCATCCGGGCGAAAAGCTGGCGATTGTGGGCCTCAACGGCGCGGGCAAGACCACTTTGGTAAAGCTGCTGTGCGGCCTGCTGGACCCGACCGAGGGCGCAGTGCTGCTGGACGGGCAGGATATCCGCCAGTTTAACCGCGACGACTACTATGCGCTCTTCTCCGCCGTTTTTCAGGAATTTTCGGTATTGGCCAGCACGGTGGCCGAAAATGTCTCCCAGACAGTGGGAGGCGGTGACCGGGAGCGGGTGCGCGCCTGCCTGAATCAGGCGGGCCTGACCGAGAAGATCGACTCGCTGCCCAAAGGCATCGACACCCAGGTAGGCCGGGAAGTCTATGAGGACGGCGTGCTGCTCTCCGGCGGCCAGACCCAGCGGCTGATGCTGGCCCGCGCCCTCTACAAAAATGGGCCGATCCTGCTGCTCGACGAGCCGACGGCGGCGCTCGACCCGATTGCGGAAAATGACATCTACCTCAAATACAGTCAGATGAGCGCGGGCAAAACCTCGCTGTTCATCTCCCACCGCCTGGCCTCCACCCGCTTCTGTGACCGCATCATCTTTGTGGCGGGCGGCAACATCGCCGAGGAGGGCACCCACGAGGAACTGGTGCAAAAGGGCGGCGGCTATGCCAAGCTCTTTGAGGTACAGAGCCGCTACTACCGGGAAGGGAGAGATTTTTAATGAAGGAGCAAAACACCAACCAGATGAGCACCCGCCAGGTCATCGAGATTCACCGCAGGGCATTGCGGGACATCCAGAAGATGTCTCCCTACCTGCTGCCCTCCACCGTGCTCTACGCCGTCGTGTCGGCTGTCATCCCCTATGTCACCGTCTTTTTTTCCGCCCGCATCCTAAACGAGCTGGCCGGCCAGCGCAGGCCCGACGCGCTGTGGTTCTGGGTCATCCTGACGGTAGCGGTGGGCGGCGTGCTGGCGCTGCTGAGTGCGGTGCTGCTGCGGGTGAAAACAGCACAGCAGGAGCTGTTTTATGACCGAAAGGAGCGGATGTACACCGGCAAGATGTTCTCGCTGGACTATGCAGATGTGGACAATCAGCAGGCGCGCGGCCTGCTCTCCAAGGCCCGCCAGAACGAAAACTGGGGCGGATGGGGATTTTATAGGGTTCCCATCATGGCGGAAGATCTGACAAAAGCGGCAGCGGGTATCCTCAGCGCTGTTGTCCTGTCGGTCAGCCTGTTCACCCAGCCGGTGCCGGCGTCGGCCGGATGGTACACCGTCCTCAATAACCCGCTGTTCATCCTGCCGCTGCTCGGAGCGATGGTCTGCATCACCGCACTTTCCGGGTGGTGCAGCGCAAAGGCAATCACCATGTGGAGCAAAATTAGCGAAAAGGCAACTCTGATAAACCGTATTTTTTCCTTTTGGGGAGATTTGAGCAATGATCGCAAGCGCACAGTGGATATTCGAATGTATAATCAACAGATATTTACCAACGAATATTGGATCAAATCCAACACTTTATATAATACAAAAGGCCCCCTGGCAAAGCTGAGCCGCGGTTCCAGAGGCCTTTTGAGGGGACTTTCCGCCTCTGTCTCGGCGGTGTTCACCGGCTTTGTTTACGTCTTTACCTGCCTGAAGGCGCTGGGCGGCGCGTTTGGAGTCGGCTCGGTCACCCAGTATGTGGGCGCCGTCACCTCGCTGTCGCAGAATCTTGCAAAGCTCTATGAAAATTGGGGCACATTGCAGGCCAATGCCAGCTTCCTGCAGTCCGCCTATCAGTTCCTGGACATCCCCAACCGGATGTATCAGGGGTCGCTGACCACCGAGAAGCGCTCCGACCGCAAATATCAAGTGGAGTTTCGGGACGTCTCCTTCCGCTACCCCGGCGCCAAAGATTATGCCCTGCGGCATGTGAGCGTCCAGTTCCAGGTCGGCGAGCGCATGGCGGTGGTGGGGGAAAACGGTTCGGGCAAATCCACCTTTATCAAGCTTCTCTGCCGCCTGTACGACCCACAGGAGGGACAGATCCTCTTAAACGGCATCGACATCCGCAAGTACAACTACCGCGACTACATGGGCATCTTTTCGGTGGTCTTTCAGGACTTTCAGCTGCTCTCCCAGCCGCTTGGGGAAAATGTGGCCGGCTGTGCCGCCGGAGAAGAGCAGGATGACCCCGACGAGGAGGCCAACCGCATTCGCCTTGGAAAATATAGCCTTCACCCCTATAACCGCCAGCGCATCCGCAAGGCCCTGATCGATGCGGGCTTTGGCGACAGGCTCTCGACGATACCAAAAGGTCTGGACACCCAGCTCTACAAGGATTTTTCAGACGACGGCGTCGAGGTCTCGGGCGGTGAGGCGCAGAAGGTCGCCATCGCGCGCGCACTGTATAAGGATGCGCCGTTCATCATTTTGGATGAGCCGACCGCCGCGCTCGACCCGATTGCCGAGGCGGAGATCTATGCCCAGCTGGACCAGATCGTGGGGGACAAAACGGCCATCTACATCAGCCACCGCCTCTCCTCCTGCCGCTTCTGCGACGAGATTCTGGTGTTCGACCGCGGACAGATTGTCCAAAAGGGCAGCCACGATGCGCTGCTTGCCTGCCAAGGGCTATATGCCCAGCTTTGGAATGCACAGGCACAGTATTACGCAAACGAGGCAGAATAGGCTGTGTTATAAAAAAAGGGATTGGCTTTCGCCAATCCCTTTTTTTGCGTTTTACCGCTTATCAAAGCCCTTAATGAGGGGATATTTTTTGGTGAGCTGCATGAGGAATCCGATCTGTGCAAAGCTATCCGCAAACCAGTAGATCTCGGAGCCGTAGTGCGCGCTGGAAAAGACCATTTTGTCCCCGGCATAGAGGTGCAGGGTAAAATAGGACAAGCTCCCGTCGGCGGCCACACATCCGTCCAGCAGCGCCTGCAAGACTTCCGGAGTCAGCGCACCGGTATACACCTGCTCTTGGGTGGTGCTTTGCTGTCTGTGTCCGTACCGCTCGCCAAAGGCAATGCCCTCGCGCTCGTCCTCCCAGCAGCGCATCTCAAAGTGGTCGGCGCCTTCTGCCGCCTTGGCAGTCAGCTCCTTCCACCAATCATAATTTTCAAAGATTTCCCGTCCTGCCTGGTTGGTTCGATGTTCCTTAAATTCCAATATCAGCATGATGCCTCTCTCCTTTCTATTTTCTGTGGCTTTGCTGTGCCATTTTGATAGAGGGCCTCGATCTGTCCGTTGTGCTCGCGCAAAAAGAGAAATGCCCGATCCTCTAGCAGCTGGCGCACCGTCTGCATCGAGTGCGGATAGAGAATCATTCCATTCCGCCTGCCCTG
The DNA here is from genome assembly GCA_019423685.1 of Clostridiales bacterium. Classification (GTDB taxonomy): domain Bacteria; phylum Bacillota; class Clostridia; order Oscillospirales; family Ruminococcaceae; genus Negativibacillus. Next base: position 75,916 of record JAHZAY010000008.1, read on the forward strand.
TGTATAGTAAAAACTTCCATCCGGCAGCAGCTCGTGCGGCATCGCTTGGTCATCCTCATCCATTATGTCGAAGGACAGATAGAGCAATCCTCCCTGCTTTGTAATCCTCTCCAATTCCCCGATCGCCCTTTTTGCGTCGGCCAGGGTCATGTGGTCGATCACCGAGTTGCAAAAGGTCGCGTCAAAACGCGCATCGGCAAAGGGAATCTCGGTCACCGGAGCGGCGACAAACTCCCCGCACAAAAGCTCTTGCTGCTGCATCAGCTTTTGGGTCAGCCGCACAGAGCTTTCCGAAACATCCAGCCCCGACACTGCAAACCCTGCCCGCGCAAAATGGCTGGCATAAAACCCAAAGCCACAGCCCGCATCGCAGATGCTGTGCACCCCATGACCACGAAACTGCTCGAGCAGCTGCGGCTTATCAAACGGCCTGTCGCGCAAAAGCTTTTTAAGCCTTTCCAGCTCCTGTGTGCGCCACGCCCGTTCCCAGTAAAGGTCTTCCATCTTTTCATCCCGCCCTTTCCGCTTCTCGGATAAACAGGAAGGCTTCCCGAGGGGAAGCCTTCCTGTTGTTGGTTTTCATACGTTTATCAGCGCAGCAACGCTCGATTAGGAGCGGATCTGTGCGCCCAGCTCTTCGAGCGCTTTGAGAATCTTGTTCATTGCGCTGTTGACCTCCTCGTCGGTGAGGGTGCGGTCTCCTGCGCGCATGCTGATGTTAAAGGCGACGCTCTTCTTGCCGCTTGCAATCTGGCTGCCCTTGTAGACGTCGAACAGCTCGACCTTCTCCAAAATCTTGCCGGCAGCAGCCTTGATGGCCTTTTCCATGGTCAGTACCGGCAGATCTTCGTCACACAGCAGCGCCAGATCGCGGGTGGAAGCCGGGAACTTCGGCAGCGGATGGTACTTCTTATCGGTATCCTGCATCGCATACAGCTTTCTCATGTTCAGCTTGCCCACATAGACGCGGGTATTGATGCCGTAGTTTGCGCAAACCAGCGGGTGGATCTCTCCGAGGATGCCGATTTCTTCGCCGTCCTTAGAGAGCAGCGCACATCTGCCCGGATGGAAGGTCGGATTGTCGTGGCAGGCAGCGACGTCGTAGTCCGCAATTCCCAGTGTATCCAGCAGGTTCTCCACAATGCCCTTGAGCACAAAGAAGTCCTTGTCCTCGCCGTACATTCCCAGCGCAAGGTTTGGTACCTCGTCCGGAAGCTCCTGGCCCTCAACCGGGATATACTCGTTGCCGATCTCGTACAGCGCAACGGCGCCGTTGCGGTTGTTGTAGTTCTTTGCCAAGGTCAGCATCATCGACGGGATGATGTTGGTGCGCATGATGCTGGTGTCCTCGCCCAGAGGGTTGAGGATGGTGACCGACTTGCGCTTCGGATCGTCCTTTGGCAGGCGAATCTTGTCGTACTCCTTCGGGCTGACAAAGGAGTAGGTCATGATCTCGTACATTCCCTGTGCGAGCATCGTCTGGTTGACCACCCGCTCAAACTGCTGGTATGGGCTGTAGCCGCCCTGCGGGTTGCCCTTTGCAGTGGTGGTCGGGATGTTGTTGTAGCCGTAGAAGCGGGCGATTTCCTCGGCCACATCGGCTTTGTGCTGCACGTCGCCGCGGAAGGATGGAACCACGATGTTCTCGCCCTCGATTCCAAACTGCAGGTTTTTGAGGATCTGCTCCATCTTCTCTCTGGAGATATCGGTGCCCAGGAAGTGGTTGATCCAATTCGGGTCCAGATGCAAAACGGTCGGCTGATAGCCGCTGTTGTCCACGTCGATGACGCCGTCGACTACCTCGCCAGCTCCCAGCTGCTCCACCAACTCGCAGGCGCGCATGATGGCCGGCAGGCAGTTCTGCGGGTCGAGGCCCTTTTCAAAGCGGCTGGAAGATTCGGTTCTCATGCCGAGCTTTTTGGCGGTGACGCGCACCGAGCTGCCCTTAAAGCAGGCCGATTCAAAGACAACGGTGTGGGTGCCCTCATGGATGCCGCTGTTTTCGCCGCCCATGACGCCGGCCACTGCATTGGCTTTTTCCTCATCCGCGATGACCAGCATCTCCTCGCTCAAAGCTCTGTCCACCCCGTCGAGGGTCTGGATGGTCTCGCCGGTGCGGGCATTGCGGACCACGATCTTGTGGCCCTTGACGTACTCGATGTCGAATGCGTGCATCGGCTGGCCGTACTCGAGCATGACGAAGTTGGTGATGTCGACGATGTTGTCGATCGGGCGCACACCGCTGGCGCGCAGTCTTTCCCGCATCCAGCGTGGGGATGGACCGATCTTGACGTTCTTCACGACACGGGCCACATAGCGCTGGCAGAGCTCCTTGTTTTCTACCTCTACCGAAAGGTAGTCGTGGATGTCGCCGCCGCAGCCTTTGACAACCGGCTGATGGAGGTTGAGCGGCTTTTGGAAGGTCGCTGATGCCTCGCGGGCAAGTCCGATGACCGACAGGCAGTCCGGACGGTTTGGAGTGATCTCAAATTCAACGGTGGTGTCGTTGCAGCCGATGGCCGAAGCGATGTCCTGGCCGATCTGGCAGTCCTCCTGAATCAGGAAGATGCCGTCCTCGATGGCGTAAGGGAAATCGCCTTTGGTCAAGCCCAATTCACCCAGCGAGCACATCATGCCGTTGGACATGACGCCTCTGAGCTTTCCCTTTGTAATTTTAACGCCGTTTGGCAGCTGGGATTTATGCAGGGCAACCGGAACGATGTCCCCTGCGTGGACGTTGGAGGCGCCGGTCACAATCTGCACCGGTTCTGCGCCGCCCACATCGAGCTGGCAGATGACCAGATGGTCGGAATCCGGGTGCTTTTCTACCGACAAAATCTTGCCGACAACGACATTTTTGACATCTTCAAATTCGGTTCTCCAGCTCTCCACCTTCGAGCCGGACATGCTCATTGCCTCGGAAAAATCCCGCATCGAGACATTTCCAATATCGACATAATCTTTCAGCCATCTCATCGAAAGATCCATAGATACTCATTCCTTTCGTGGGTCGATCTTTTTTGATTTTTATGAGGAGAATGTAAGTGTTTTGGCAAAACTGCTCCGCCCTTTTTTCTATCGGCACACAGAGCCTTTGCCCTGTCTTTCCCTTTGGGCAGAGGGGCCCATTCTATTAAAACTGCTTTAAGAAGCGCACGTCGTTGTCGTAGAACAGACGCAGGTCGTCGATGCCGTAGCGCATCATAACCATGCGCTCGAGGCCCAGACCAAATGCAAAGCCGCTGTATTCCTCCGGGTCGATGCCGCAGTTCATCAAAACCTTCGGGTGTACCATGCCGCAGCCCAGGATCTCAATCCAGCCCTCGCCCTTGCACAGGCTGCAACCTTCGCCGTGGCAGTGGAAGCACTGTACATCCAGCTCGGCAGATGGCTCGGTGAACGGGAAGTGGTGAGGACGGAAGCGCACGACGGTGTCGTCGCCGTAGAGTTTTTTGACAAAGACCTCCAGTGTGCCCTTCAGGTCCGCCATGGTGATGCCCTTGTCGACAACCAATCCCTCAATCTGATGGAACAGCGGGGAGTGGGTGGCATCGACGGCGTCGGAGCGGTACACACGTCCTGGCGCGATGATGCGGATTGGCGGTTTTTTCTTCTCCATGGTGCGGATCTGCATCGGAGAGGTCTGGGTGCGCAACAGGACGTTGTCGCTGATATAGAAGGTATCCTGGGTATCTCTGGATGGGTGATCCTTCGGGATATTCAGTGCCTCAAAGTTATAGTAGTCCAGCTCTACCTCCGGGCCGGTCGCAATCTCAAATCCCATGCCGACGACAATCTCCTTGAGCTCGTCGAGCACGATGGTCAGCGGGTGTTTTTTGCCCAGCGCTTTTTTCTGGCCGGGCAGGGTGACGTCGAGGGTCTCACCGGCAAGGCGCAGATCCAGCGCTTTTGCCTCCAGATCCTTCTTTGTCTCATCCAGCTTTTCCTCAATCTGTGTGCGCAGCTGATTTGCCAGCTGGCCGATCACCGGGCGCTCCTCAGCGGAAAGCTTACCCATCTGCTTTAAGATGGCGGTGAGCTCACCCTTTTTACCCAGATACTTGACGCGCACAGCGTCCAGCGATTTCAGGTCCTTGGAAGCCTTCAGTTCTTCCAGTGCCTGCTTTGCGATTGCCTCCAGTTCAGCTTTCATGTATATCATTCCTTTCGTATCCTCTGCTTTTTTCAAAACGCAAAAAAGGCTTTTCGCCCCCGCTGCTTTGCAGCGCGCAGGGACGAAAAGCCTATCATACAAACTTTCCGCGGTACCACCCAGATTCTGGCAACATCTGCCAGCTCTTGACTTGGCGTATAACGGCGCCTTCCGTCTCCCCCTACTGCCCTTTCAGGGGAACCGCTCCCAGGTGAAGGTTCACTTTTTCCCTGTCCGCGCCGCTTGCAGCCCGTGGCGGCAGCTCTCTAAAAGGACCTTTTTGGAGAAAAGCTACTGGACCTGTTCTCCGCGTTTGATGCGTTTTCTTCTACTGGATATTGTTTAGCATAGCACAACTTTTTTGCTCTTGCAAGCCCTCTATGGGGAGCAAATCAAATTTTTATGCGTTTTTGTCTATTTTGGGAAAAGTTGCGCGGCTCTTTTCCCGCAAATTCGATTGCAGTGACCAAAGCATTTATGGTACAATAGGAAAAAATATCCGCCTCCCTTACAAAAGCTGGTGCAGGAAAGGAAGCTATTCATGCAAAATAAAATTGATTTTGTCCGGCAAAGCTATTCGGACATCGCCCAAGGAAAGGAACAGACCATCCTCTCCCCTTCTCAGGGAACCCAACAGGTCAGCGAAAGTGTAGGCTACTCCCAGGAGGAGATCGACCTTGTCCCAAAGCAGGCAAACCTTGGGCTGGGCTGCGGCAACCCGTTTCGAATTGTCGAAATTCATCCCGGAGACACCGTGATGGATCTGGGCAGCGGAGCCGGATTTGACTGCTTTTTGGCCGCCCACAAGGTCGGCCGGCGCGGCAAGGTGGTGGGCGTCGACATGACCCCGGACATGCTGTCGCTTTCGCGCAGCATCGCCAAGGAGCAGCACTACCGCAACGTCGAATTTCGCCTGGGTGAGATTGAAAATCTGCCCGCAGCGGACAACTTCGCCGACGTCGTCCTCTCCAACTGCGTCATCAACCTCTCCCCCAACAAAGCCCGCGTCTACCGCGAGATTTGGAGGGTGCTCAAACCCGGCGGCAGCATCGGCATCTGCGACATCGTCATCATGAAGGAGCTGCCAAAACAGATGCAGCAGGACGACAAGCTCTATGCCTGCTGAGTGTCCGGTGCCTCTTCGGTCGAAGAGCTGCAGCGGATTGTCTCGATGGCAGGTTTTTGCGACGTCTCGGTGCGCACTACCCCTGTTTCCAAAGAGTACGAACAAAAATGGGGCGGAGAGCTGACCGTCGGCCAGTATATCCTGTCCGCCAAGGTCTTTGCGCGAAAGCCGCTTTGCCCACCTGCGCGATAAATTGCGCTTGTTTATGGGCGCAAAAGTTGCTATAATCAAATCAGAAACTTTTCTCGCCGGAGGAGGTGTCCGGCGGATTGACCCCATAGACAGAAAGGATATGAACACATGAGAATTGTGACATCCAAACAGATGAAACAGATCGAACAAAATGCAACCCAATATCAGATGACCAGCCTGCGCATGATGGAAAATGCAGGCTGTGCGGCCGCGCAGTTGATCGTCAAGACGCTGCGTGAGGTTTCGGGTTTGCAGTGCGTGGTCTTTTGCGGCAAGGGCAACAATGGCGGCGACGGCTTTGTGGTGGCAAGAAAGCTTGCAGAGCTGGGTGCAAACGTCACGGTGGTGCTGGCCGACGGGGAGCCAAAGACCGCAGATGCCGGGAAGATGATGCAGCTGGTCAAAGAGATGCAGCTGCCCATTCTCTCCTTTGATGAGCAGATGGACGAGGTTTCTGCGCTGCTAGAAAATGTCGACGTCATCGTAGACGCCATCTACGGCAGCGGCTTCCACGGCCAGATCGACATTCGCCGCCGCCAGGTCACCCAGACCATCAACGCCGCCATCGCCGCCGTCTTCTCGCTGGATATTCCAAGCGGCATCAACTGCGACACTGGTGAGGCCGCCGAGGACGCCGTCATGGCCGACTTCACCATCGCCTTCGACAGCTACAAACCCGCCCACCTGCTGCCAAAATATCTGCCGAATCTGGGCCAGGTGAGCCTTGCCTCCATCGGCATTGATCCGCTCTCCTATGAGGGGGTGACCCCCAACCACTTTGTGGCGGACGAAGAGTATGTCTATCCGCGCATTCCGGTGCGTCAGCCCGACGCGCACAAGACCTCTACCGGCAAGCTGCTCAACATTGCGGGCGGCATCGGCTGCACCGGAGCTGCCATCCTCTCCTCCACCGCCGCCATGCGTTCCGGCGCGGGCTATGTGGTCACCGGCGTGCCGCAGGCCATCTATCCCATCGTCGCCCAAAGTCTGGTGCAGTCCCCCTTCTGCTTCATCGAGGAGGCCGCAGATGTATCCAGCGCCCTCAACGGCGTTTCGGCCATCTCCATCGGCTGCGGCATGGGCACCGGCCAGCGCCAGAGGGGCATTTTAGAGGAGGTGCTCTACCTCTCCAAGTGCCCGGTCATCATCGATGCCGATGGCATAAACAACCTCGCCATGGACATATCCATAGTATCGGATGCCAAGTGTCCTGTCATCCTGACGCCACACTTCGGTGAAATGGCCAGAATCTGCCGCACCAGCGTCGCAGAGATCCAAAAGGCACCGCTTTTGTGCGCACAGGAACTGGCCGCACAGCTCAAGGCCACCATCGTGCTCAAGGGAGCGCACACCATCATCTCTTCCCCGGACGGCACCACCTTCATCAACCAGACCGGAAACCCTGGCCTTGCCAAAGCGGGCAGCGGCGACGTGCTCACCGGCATTTTGGCCTCGCTTGTATCCCAGGGAATGCCCCCCTTTGAGGCGGCAGTCTGCGCGGTCTACCTGCATGGAGCTGCGGCCGACCGCTGTGTCGAGCGCATGTCCGAATACTTCATGCAGCCGGACGACATTCTCATCGATCTCGGACGTCTGCTCAAGGAACATATCCGCTGATACACATCCATACGGGACAGCTTGTCATCCGCTACATCTTTTTGGAGGCGGTTTTATGAAAAGCTTGTCCCGTTTTTTTGTGCCCAAACGGCTGTTGGCGGTGGTGATCGCCCTTTTGTGTGCCGTGGGTGCCATCCTGTATTTTGCTAGGTCGCCCCGTCAGCAGGACTTCGACCTCACCCGCTCCCTCTCTGCTCTTTCCGGCAGCTTCTCGACCACCATCTCGATGCAGCTGCCCAATTTTCAGACCCAGGCCCAATACACCCAAACCTACATCGGGAACTGCTCCTTTACCTTCACCTCCCCGCCCTCGCTGGATGGCTTCACCGTCACCCTACAGGACGGCGAGGTCCTGCTCTCCTTTGCCGGGTTAGACTGTGCCGTCTCCTCCAGCGAGCTGTTTGAGCAGTCGGGCGCGGGCAAATTCTGCTCGGTGATGAAGGCGCTGAGCGCGGGGCAGGGAATCGAGAGCGAACAGACCGAGGAGGGGACCAAACTTTCCTTTTACACCGAAAGCGGTTCCCCCTGCACCGTCCTGCTTGACGCCCAAAGCGGGGCGCTGCTGGGGGCCACCTTGGGCGACGACTGCTCCTTTAGCTTTGAGGATTTCTCGTTTGCTCCCCAGACTGCCGCCCAGCAAGCCACCTAATCCCACAAAAAAAGCATCCTCCCTTTCTGCACACAGAAAATGGGGGATGCTTTTTTATTTTTTCTTTTGGAGCGATTTTACTGTTCGCTCTTTGGTCTTGCCTCCATGTCCTTTGGCAGCACAAGGCTTAAAATAATCGACATGACAAAGACGACCGCCACGCAATTTGCCGCAAAGACATCCTGAATGACCTGCGGGAAGATGCTCCAAATCTGGGTCTCACTTGCGGAGGTAAAGCCGATGCCGACCGCCAGCGACAGCGCCACGATGGTGACATTGCGCTGGGAGAAGCCGGCCTTGGAGATCATCTGGATACCGCTGACCAGGATGGTGCCGAACATCATCAGCGTGCAGCCGCCGAGGACCGACTCGGGGAGACTTGCAAAAAAGTTTCCGATCGGCGGCAACAGGCCGGCCAGAATCATGCAGCCGGCGCCGGTCATGATGGTGAAGCGGTTGACCACGCCGGTCATATTGATCAAGCCCACATTCTGGCTGAAGGAGGTGACCGGCGGGCAGCCAAACAGGCCGGAAATGGCGCTGGCGTAGCCGTCGCAGGCGATCGAACCGCTGATCTCGCGGGTGTCGATCTCTCGGCCCAGGGCGCCCGAAACAACCGCCGTGCTGTCGCCGATGGTCTCAGCGGCAGAAACCAAAAAGATGATCGTCGTGGAGGCGATGGCGCCGGCATGGAATTGAGGCATATAGGGCAGCAACCGCGGCAGCGAGATCAATCCGCCCGAAAACACCTCGCTCAAATCGACCGCTCCGGTCACAAGGGCAGCCACATAGCCCACCACCAGTCCGGCCAGCACCGAGAGCTGTTTTAAATATCCCTTGGCAAAGATGTGGAAGAGCAGGCAGGTCACCAGCGTGATGGTGCCGAGGATGAGGTTGTGGGCGGAGCCGAAATCCTCGGTATAGCCGCCGCCAAACGAGCGGGTGCCCACCGAGAAGAGGGAGTAACCGATGGCCGTGACGACCGAGGCGGCAACCACCGGGGTGATCACCTTTCTCCAGTACTTGGCCAGCAATCCGAGGGTGCCCTCGATCAGGCCGCCGATGAGCACCGAACCGATGACGGTGGGGTAGCCGTAGGATGCGCCGATGTAGCTCAAGATGGTGACAAAGGTGAAGCTGACACCCATGACGATGGGCAGCCGCGAACCGATCCTCCACACCGGATAGAGCTGGATGAGGGTCGCAATGCCCGCCACGAACATGGCGTTCTGCAAGAGGACGGCGATCTGTTCGCCGGTGAGCCCGGAGGCTGCGCCGATCATGGTGATCGGGGTGAGGTTTGCCACGAACATCGCCAGCACATGCTGTAATCCAAAAGGCACTGCCTTGCCCAACGGAACACGCCCGTCGAGCTGATAGATATTCGCGGTATCGGTAGAGAGGTTGCGCGCTGTTTTGGCCATCGAAATTCTCCTTCGCTTTCAAAATGATGTCCTTCTATTATAGCGTCTTTTTAAACAATTTACAAACTTTTTCGGCACCTTTCCCCCTCTTTCTCCATTCCTGGCAGAAAGCGTGTCACAAAGGGGCACAAAATTGTGCACAGTTATTGCTTCTCCCCTTTCTCAAAGAGCGGGCACTTAAATACAACAAAAATGCTGGCAAATTTTTTTCCGCTGCCACCCTTTTTTGCGCCGTTTTCCGCGCCCTCCGCCACAGTTTCTTCATATTTGTCTGGTATACTGGTGCAAAAGGGCCGGGCGCTTTTCTATTGTTGCTGCACCGCCCTCGGTCCGCCCACTGCATCAAACAGTACAACCCCATCATCTAATAAAGGAGAGGAAGTTTGTATGGAAATAAAAGTTGGATTCATCGGCTTTGGCAACATGGCGCAGGCCATCGCCAAAGGGCTGATCGGCGCGGGAAGCCTGCCCGCCTCCCAGATGTACGCCTGTGCAGCCCACTTTGACAAGCTCCAGCACACCGCAGGGGAATTGGGTGTCCACCCGATGCAGACTGCGCAGGAGGTCGTCGCGCACAGCGACTGGGTCATCCTCGCCGTCAAGCCCTACCTCATCGAGCAGGTAGTCGCACCAATAGCACAGATGCTGGCCGGCAAGGTGGTCATCTCGGTGGCCGCTGGCTGGACCCTTTCGATGTACCAAAAGATTCTGCCCGACGGCGCCCACTGCCTGTGCACCGTACCGAATACCCCGATCGCGGTCGGGGAGGGAATCTTCGTCTGTGAGCAGAGCCACACCCTCAGCGGCGAGGAATTTGCCCAGTTTGAGCAGCTCTTCAGCCCCATCGCGCTCATCGAGCAGATCGACACCAAACATCTCTCCGCCGCCGGAACGCTGAGCGGCTGCACCCCGGCCTTCACCGCCATGTTCCTTGAGGCGCTGGGCGATGCGGGCGTCAAGTACGGCCTGACCCGCGCAGCCTCCTACCGCATCGCCGCCAAGGTCCTCTGCGGCACCGGCAAACTCTACCTCGAAACCGGCTCCCATCCCGGCGCCATGAAGGACGCCGTCTGCTCGCCGGGCGGCACCACCATCCGCGGCGTCTCTGCGCTGGAAAAGGCAGGCTTCCGCGGCGCCGTCATCGGGGCAATCGACGAGATCGAGGGCAAATAACCTTTCCCGCTCATCCGCGCAAGCGCTGTTGCAGGAGCCCGATTTTCCTTTGGAAAATCGGGCTCCTGCATTTTTTTATTTTTTGCCGCAAACATATTGGCACAGATCGATTTGTGTGCTATTCTATACATCGATCAAGATCGATGGGAGATGATGGCGTGGAGAAAAAGAAACAAAGCTCAGCGGCAATCTTTAAGGCGCTGGGCGACGAAAACCGTTGGCAGATTTTGGAGACCCTCAAAGAGGGGGAGCGCTGCGCCTGTGTGCTGCTCACCCAGCTGCAGATCAGTCAGTCCACCCTCTCTCACCACATGAAGGTGCTGTGCGACGCCGGCCTTGTGCAGGGACGCCGCGACGGCAAGTGGACCCACTATTCCCTGTGTCCCGAAGGGATTGAAACTGCCAAACAACTGTTGGATCATCTGCTGCACTCTGTAGTGGATACAGCGCCCTGTGCATGCCACAATAAGGAGGAAATTGCTATGGAGAACAAAACAAAACTGTACATCCTGACCGGCTTTTTGGGCTCGGGCAAAACCACCATCCTGTTAAAGATTCTGGACACCCTCAAAGGTCAGCGCGTCGGGGTCATCCAAAACGAATTCGGCAAGCTGAGCATCGACGGAGAGATTTTGCGCGACGACGACATCAAGATGGTGGAGCTCAACCGCGGTTCCATCTTCTGCACCTGCCTGAAGCTCTCCTTTGTGCAGGCGCTCGCCGAGATGGCAAAGCAAAACCTCGAATATGTATTTGTCGAGAGCTCCGGCTGGGGCGACCCCTCCAACGTAGAGGAAATCTTGGCGGCTTCTCAGGAGCTGGCCGGCGACGCCTACGACTACAGCGGCGTCATCTGTCTTGTAGATGCAGTCAACTTCCTGCATCAGCTGGACGACGGACAGCCCAATGACCGTGAGACGGCAATTCGTCAGGTCAAACACTGCCACCTTGCAGTGGTCACCAAGGTAGACCTCATCGACCCTGCACGCCTGCAGGCAGTGGAGGAAAAGATCCATGAGATCAACCCCGTATGCCGCATCGACGTCAGCTCCCATGCAAATTTGGACCTCTCCTTTTTAAACGAAAATCTTCTGCAATACCGCTGGGCTGCCTCGGAGGAGACCACCAATTCTTCCGAAACCAAGCCCAAGACCCTCTTTATGCGCTACAACGAGCCCATCGACGAGGAAAAACTGTGCACCTTCCTACACAAGGTTGCAGACGATCTGCTGCGCGCCAAAGGCTTTTTGCAGATTGCCGGCAAGGGCTGGCAGCAGGTGGACCTGGTAGGACAGCAGATTGACTTTAAACCGTGCGACGACCGCACCGAGGGCGAGATGGTGTTTATCTCGAAGATTGGACCGGCGATCATCCGCAGCTTGTTGGACAACTGGAAAGAAGTATTTGACGAACAGATGCCACTGAAAAATTAAGGAGGAACACAAGATGGTACTCAAGGTTATTGGAGCTGGCTGCCCGGACTGCGGCAAGCTGTATACCAACACATTGGAGGCGGTGGAGCGCCTGGGAATTCAGGCCACCGTCGAAAAGGTAGACAATCTGGTGGACATCGTGCGCCTGGGGGTCATGACCGCCCCTTCCCTGCTCAAAGATGGTGAGCTGATCGTCAGCGGGCAGGTCGCATCGGTAGACAAGATTATGAAGCTGTTGCAAAAATAAAAAATTGATCCCGCAATGCGGATTGCCCTGTCGTGTTGATCTACAGCGCTCAAGCCAATTTGCGGGAAATTCATTGATCAATAGATCGATTAAAATCAATATGATTCAGGAGGGATTACCATGGAAGCAATCGGGCTAGCATGGGACTTTTTTCAAAATCAAATTCTGGGAATGAAGTGGCTCAGCGCCCTCATCGGAAAAGGGCTTTCTGCCCTGGGGCTGGACACCACGGGGCGCTTGGGGGGCGCAGTACAGTTTTTTCTGTATGATCTCATCAAAATTTTCATCCTGCTCTCGGTGCTGATCTTCGCCATCTCCTACATTCAGAGTTATTTTCCACCGGAACGCACCCGCAAAATTCTCGGGCGCTTCCACGGACTGGGAGCCAACACACTGGCCGCCCTGCTGGGCACTGTGACCCCGTTTTGCTCCTGCTCCTCCATCCCGCTGTTCATGGGCTTCACCAGTGCGGGCATTCCTCTGGGCGTCAGCTTCTCCTTCCTCATCTCTTCCCCGCTGGTTGACCTGGGATCGCTGGTGCTGCTGACCAGCGTCTTTGGCGGCGGTATTGCCGTGACCTATGTTGTGGTGGGCCTGGTTCTGGCCGTCATCGGCGGCAGCATCATCGAGCACCTGCACATGGAGGATCAGATCGAGGACTTTATCCGGCAGGCAGCGCAATCTGCCGCAGGCATCCAAGGTCCGCAGGCCTCTTCCCTGACCCGCAGTGAGCGCTTGGAGTACGCCAAAGCGCAGGTGGTATCCACCGTGCGCAAGGTAGCTCCCTATGTGCTGGTAGGCGTCGGCATCGGAGCGGCCATCCACAACTTCATCCCACAGAGCTTTGTCGAAGGGCTGCTGGGCGGCGGCAAATGGTACGGTGTGCCGCTGGCGACGGTGGTCGGTGTACCGATGTACGCGGACATCTTCGGCACCATCCCGATTGCAGAGAGCTTGTACGCCAAGGGCGCAGGTCTGGGAACGGTGCTCTCCTTCATGATGGCTGTGACAGCGCTGTCGCTGCCTTCGCTGGTAATGCTGCGCAAGGCGGTCAAACCAAAGCTGCTGGCGATATTCACCGGCATTGTGACAGTAGGAATTATGATCATTGGATTTTTGTTCAATGCTTTTGGCGCCCTGTTTTTCTAACCTTAAAAAAAGAGAGCTCAGACAAAGTCTGAGCTCTCTTTTTTTGGTTGTGTGAACTTTCATATTTAGCGGATGTTTCCGTTTTTATCACAGGTCAAGGAAAGGGTGACGTCTTTGCTGTCTACCGATGAGGAGAAGGAGCCATATCCATAGGCTGTGTTGCCAGATTCTTCTGCATAATGGTCATCGCAGGACCAGGTATTGTCCTTAATAGAATAGGAGGTAGAACAGCTGCTAACGGAAGAAGTTGTTCCGTTATAGGAGAAGGTGGCTCTTAAGGTAAAGGTCCACAATGTGTTGCCTAACCTGTTATTGTATGTATACACCTTCGAAGAGGAACGGCTGGAACGCTCCACAGCATATAGGCTAGCGTCATCATAAACTATTGTTTCAATTGTCGCAAAATCGCCGTTTTCAAAATGAATTACTTCTCGTTCCACTTTGGGTTCCGGGGCTGCAAAGGTAGTTAGCGAGAACACAAACAGGAATAGTAAAGACAAGGAAACATTGACAATTTTTTTGTAAAAATACCTCTCTTTTTCATTTACTCAGATTCCGTAAAATCATCTGGTGCCGGATCTGGAGCATAGATTACGGTTTCAATCACCGTTTTCGACTCATCTATCGCGTGCTGATAGTAATAGTAAAAGGAATATATAACGCCTGACAAAACTACCAGCAGAACCACAATAATTAAAATCAGCGCATTTCTTCTGCGCCGTTGGTAACGATTTATTTCTTCTTCATCCAACGCTTCCATAAAGGCCGCCGCTACCTGTTCCGGTCTGCCAAAATGAGAGATAATCTGCTCGTATCCAGCGCCCGTTTCGGTTTGAAACTGGCGAACCTCCACTTCAAAGTCCTGTAAAAACTGCGATTTTCGTGCATGAAAACAAGCCATCCGTTTTCGAATAGCTTTGATATACTTTTGAATGTCGCTCATGTCACTGCTCCTTATTCGTTGTGAGACATAATGAGGGAAATGCCTTCGATCACGGTCTGGTAGTCCCGTTTAAGTTCTTCCAGATATTCCCTCCCTAAAGGAGTAATGGAATAATATTTGCGCAGCCTTTGGTTTTCTTCTGAAATGACGACCTTGTCGGTCACATATCCTTTGTCCTGCAGGCGGTAAAGGGTTGGGTAAAGGGACCCCTCCTGCAGGGTAAATCGGTTGCCGCTCAAGGCCGCCACCTCCTGGGTGATCTGGTAGACATACCGATCCCCTCCACACAGCAGGTGCAGAACCACCATCGCCGCAGTGCCTTTTTTCAGGCTATCCTGGGTATTCATAACCACATCCCATCTGACAGATTGGTCGATCTCTCTTTATTTCTATTATACCAATTTCAAAATATTTGTCAATATTATTAACAAGAAAATATAATATTTTTTATTTCTTGTACCTATTTTAAATAGGTATTATTAAAAAAATATATTTCTCTATTGACAATATAAATTTAAAATGATATCTTAATCTCATACAACCGGTTGTAAAAAAATTAAAGAAAAGGTGATAACTCTGAATAGCAAAACCTTATTTGTTGGATTATTAGCTACCACCCTAATATTTCCTAGTATAGGGCAACCATTGACTGCCTCTGCGTCGATTGTTACAGAGCAAGAAAGTGTATTTGCTGAAGTAAATACTCTTTCCTATCAGAACTTTGATTCTTTCCAGAAAGCAGTCAAAGCTGGAAAACCTGCACGGGAAGTGTCTTGTCCTGTCAAAAACACGAGCGACATATACACCCTGGCTTCTGACATAAAAATCAGTGGTAAAAAACAAAAGCTAAAGGAAATCCAATGCGATGACCGCTCAGTGCTATACATTTACGACAACGATATAACTTTCTGCTATTATCCTAACTATCAATCTGACGAGGGCCTATTGACCTCTTATCAATGGTTGCAAAAAGATCATCTTTATAAAAAAAAGACGAAAAAATATACAATCTATGTTACTGACGTCACCATGATGGATCCTGACTCCCCTGCCTTTTATCAGTACACATGGGTACAGGATGGATGCCGGTTTGATCTCCAACTCCCACAGTCATTAGGAATCAAATATGGCTTTTCAATGTGTAAGATTGCCGAAGAAAAAAAACAATCACAATCTTCTAAGGTTGAGAGTCAAGGAAAAAAGACAATATATCGTTTAGGTATTCTCTAAAAAGAAAGGTTGTAGATGAATATACTATCGCCGGAGATGTTGTCGAAGATAGTTTGTTGATGGAAGAATAAGATTAAGGCCTCTCGCGCAAATAGTCCGAGAGGCCTTTTCTGATTCCTTACTTTTTGAGGTAGTGGTTAAACCAGTCGGTGATCTCCTTGAGCCGGCGGATGCGGTGCTCGGGCTTGCCGGAGCGGGAGAGCTCGTGGTTCTCGCCGTGGAACAGGCAGATGCGCGACTCCACGCCGTGGACCTTCAGCGCCGAGAACATCTGCAGCGCCTCCACCATCCAGCAGCGGAAGTCCTCATCCGAGTGGATGAACAGCGTCGGGGTGGTGCACTTGTCGGCGTATTTGAGCGGCGAATGCCACCACGCCTGATCCTGACGCTCCCAGGCGTTGCCGCCGGCCTGATCGAGGCCGAAGTACGGGCCGATGTCCGATGTGCCCTCCATCGAGATCCAGTTGGAGATCGAACGCTGCGAGGCCGCCGCTGCAAAGCGGTGGGTGTGGCCGATGATCCAGTTGGTCATAAAGCCGCCGTAGCTGCCGCCGGTGACGCCGATGCGGCTCTTGTCGATCTGCGGGTAGGTCCACAGCACATAGTCGGTGAAGGCCATGATGTCCTCATAGTCCTCCTGGCCGTACCGTCCGCGGATGTCGGCAAACTCGTTTCCTCTGCCGTCGCCGCCGCGCGGGTTGCAGAAAAAGACAAAGTAGCCCTCGTTGGCCCAGTACTGCATCTCGTGCATGAAGCAGGTGCCGTAGACCGTCTTTGGCCCGCCGTGGATGTCCAGGATGGCGGGGTAACTCTTGCTTTCGTCGTAGCCCACCGGCTCCAGCACCCAGCCGTCGATCTCAACGCCGTCGTCGTTGGTGATGCGCAGCGGTTTTGGTGTGACAACCGATTTCTCTTCAAAGATGCGTTCGTTGATGTGGCTCAGCTGCATTTCTCCCTGTTCGGTCAGGCAGTACAGCTCCTGCAATTTGTTTTGACGCATGGCGACATACACCAGCGTCTCCCCTTTTTTGTCCATGCAGTCTACCGAACCCTCATCCGCTGTCAGCGAGGTGATGTTGCCCTGCCAATCGGTGTGGTTGATCTTGGACCAATCGCGCTCGGTGGTGATGTAGGTGACGCCGTCCTGCTCCGCTACCATGCTTCTTCCTCCGCCCAGGCGGCAGTCGGAACCGACGCTGCTGCCCCAGGAGCGGTCGGGTGCGGCGATCTCTTCGAGGGTGCGGGACTCTCGATCATAGTAGTACAGATTGCTGTTCTCGTTGATGCCGTACTCCTTGTTTTCGGTTGCGGTGACGACGATCTTGTCTGCCGCATACTCGACGTGGTGGATATCCCAGCTGGAAACCGGAATCAGCACCTCCTGCTCGCCAGAGGTGAGGTCCACCTCCACCAGCTCGTGCTTCAAGCTCTGGATATTCTCAAACTCGCTGCCGATATAGGCCAGATGCTTTTTATCCTCCGAGAGGGCATATCCTTCCAGCAGATAAAGCGGGCCGGTGATCGGCTCCAGCTCCTGCGACGCTGTGTGGTACAGGTAGAGCCGGTCGCGGGTCTTGTCGGTGACGCCTTCGCCGTTTCTCCAGAAGGGCAGCTCGGTAAAGACGGCATAGTCCTTCTCCTTTTTGCGGTCGGAAAGCACCTTTTTGCGGCTCTCGCGACTCATCACGAAGAAGTCTTCCGGCAGGTTGTGGTCGTAGTGGACACAGCACAGCCAAAGTCCGTCGCCAAGCTTATCCATCCGGCTGACCGGTGCAGGGATGGTCATCGACTTTTTGGCCTCGCCGCCATTGAGCGAGATCTTGAAGCAGTCGGTATAGGAACTGTCTACCTCCTCCTTTTTGCTGTCGCGCTTGGAGGTAAACAGGATTGTTTGATCGTCGAGCCAAACGAAGGAACGCTCATCCTTGCCCCCAGTCAGCTGACGGCACACTTTTGTTTCCAGGTCAACCGTCCAGATTCCCGCATTATAGCCGTCCTTTTCCTCGTTGCTCTGGCTGACAACAAAAGCCGCCTTTGTGGCATTTGGGCTCAGTTTCAAGTTGGACAGAAAATGATACCGCAAAAATTCATCCAGTTTGATTCGTTCCATAACATTCTACGCTCCTTTACATTTTTTCCAAAAAACAGAGCTTTTCCGACGCTGTTTTCTCCATTTTAGCACATCTACCACCAGTTGAAAAGGGATGCGCCGCCACTTTACAAAAATTTTTCCTTGACAAAATTTCCCCTGTGGGTACAATAAAATGCTGTAAACACCTCTCTTTTTGACCGCTGTGCAAAACACCGGCAAACTGTACTCGAAGGAGCATGATCTGATTTGAAAAACCCATCCTTTGACCGCTTAATGCGCGTCTTTCCTCCGGTGCTGACCGTCCTGCTCATCGCCGTCTGTCTCTTTGTGGGAAGCCGGTTTTCCTGGACGCAGCTTTTGACCTATACCCCGCAAAATCTTCTGCTCGCAGCCGCCGGGGTCCTGGCGCTCTTTGCCGTCAAGTCGCTCTCGGTTGTCTTTCCTCTGTCGGTGCTGTATATCGTCAACGGCCTGTGGTTTGGACGGTGGGGCGGATTGTTGATGTGCTATCTGGGCCTGACGATCAGCTGTACCCTGCCCTATCTGGTCGGCCGCCAGTTTGGCACCAGGGCTGTCGATCACCTCATCGGCCGCTATCCGCGCCTTGCCCAGCTCTATCAGCGCGGCAGCAGCAACCAGCTGATGCTCTCCTACCTGCTGCGCATTGTGACGGTGCTGCCAGGCGATCTGTGCAGCCTCTTTTTGGGGGCCTGTTCCACCAGCTACCCCAAATATCTTGCAGGCTCCCTGCTGGGCCTCTCCCCCATCATGATCCTGCATGTGCTGCTGGCAGACATCCTCTCGGAGAGCGTCTCCGGCAACCTCTGGGAGGTTTTGAACCCCCAGAGCTTTCTGCTGGTCGCCGCACTGGTGGTCGTCTCGGTGCTCTCTTCGGTGCTGCTCAACCGCCGCACTTCCCAGTCCATCCACTGATTTTATGAGCAAGGAGTTTTTTTGATGCCCTGCAAGCAACGCCGCTGCATTCTCATCAACGGCACGATGGGTTCCGGCAAGACCACCGTCTGCAAGGAGCTGATGCATCAGCTGCCGGACAGCGTCTTTTTGGACGGAGATTGGTGCTGGTACAGCGACCCCTTCACCGTCAACGACCGCACCAAAGTGATGGTGATGGACAACATCGGCTTTATGCTGCGCTCTTTTTTGCGCTGCCCGGACTATCAAAACATCCTGTTCTGCTGGGTGATGGACCACCAGGAAATCCTGGACGAGGTCGTCCGCCGCATCCAACCGGCACTCGACGACACACAGCTGTTCTGTTTCACCCTTTCGATCACTCCACAGGCGCTGCGCCAACGGCTGCAAGCAGACATCGACGCCGGACTGCGCCAACCGGACATTTTGCAGCGCAGTGTGGATCGCCTGCCGCACTACCGCGGCCTTTCCACCGTTGCGGTGGACGTCTCCAACTGCTCGGTCGAACAGGCCGCACAGGCCATTTTGTCGCATCTTTACAAAGCTACATAAGGCGCCGATAGCCCACAAAATAAGGCGGGAGGAAAATTCCTCCCGCCTTTTGTAATGCACGAATAGAGCTGTCTTAACCTTTTGCCGCCATCGAAAGCGTTGTGCGCTGCGGCTGCTCCTGTTGCTGCACCTGCGCCTTTTTGGCCTTGATGACCTTCGGTGCCGTCTTGAGCGGCTGCTCCTGTTGTTCTGTTGGGACATTCTCACTTACCTTTGCCGCTGTCTTTTTGATGACCTTGCGGCCGGAGGGAAGGACAACCTCGTTGGGAGCCGGGGTCTGATCGCCATCGTCGATATAATTTCCCAGCTGCGGTTGGTCAAAAGAATAGCCGGCAGCAGAGACCGATGTCAAGCTGACAATCCCGCTGAATGCCATGCATGCCGCCATCAACATTGCAAAGGCTTTTTGTTCACGCTTCATAATTTCCCCTCCGAATACTACGATCTATTTGTTTAATTTCATTATATCCCTTTTCTCTTCTCGTTGCAATATCACTTTCGCACAAAAAAAGCTGACGGAACTATACGCATCCGTCAGCTTTTTGATTTGCTTATCGCTTTACAGCCTATCCACGATTCCCCGCAGGTAGTCCCGGAACTGGTCTTTGACCTGAGGGTGTTGCAGGGCAACCTCGACAATTGCCTGCAAAATGCCAAACTTGTTGCCCATGTCGTACCGGGTACCGGTATACTCGACGCCCATCATTCCCTTGGTCTTGGCTAGCACCTTCATGGCGTCGGTCAGCTGGATCTCTCCGCCGGCGCCGGGCCTTGTCTTTTCCAGAATGGGGAAGATTTCCGGTGGCAGCACCACACGTCCGAGGATCGAGTAGTTGGACAGAATCTCCGTCAAGGAGGGCTTTTCGACCATATCGGTCAGATGAAAGACCCCTTCCTTGCCCTCGACCGGCTCCACCGCCAGCGAACAGTATTTGCTGATGTCCTCTGTCGGCACCGGTTTGATGCCGGCTACACCCAGGCCATATTCCTCATAGACCTCGCACAGTTCGCGGCAGGCCGGTCGCTGGCCCCCGATGACCACGTCGTCTCCATAGAGCACTGCGAACGGCTCGTTTCCGACAAAGGCCTTGGCGCACAGCACCGCATGACCCAAGCCCTTGGTTTCCTTCTGCCGGACATACTGGATATTGGCCATGTGGGAGATGGCGACCATCTGGTCATAGACCTCCTGCTTTTTGCTGGCCAGCAGCCGTGCTTCCAATTCGGGGTTGCGGTCGAAGTGGTCCTCTACCGTCGTCTTGCCGCGGCTGGTGATAATCAGGATGTCCTCGATGCCGCTCTTGACAGCCTCCTCCACAATGTATTGGATGGCAGGTTTGTCCACAATCGGCAGCATCTCTTTGGGCATCGACTTGGAGGCGGGCAGCACCCGGGTGCCGAGTCCCGCCGCCGGGATCACCGCTTTTTTGATCTTCATCGCAAAATTCCTCCCCGGGGTCCTCCCGGGCGTCGTAATATCTGCGCCACCGCCCTAGCGCTCCAATGCGGAACGGATGGCATTGCAGACAAACCGAATGTCCTCTTCTTCCAGATATGGGTGCATCGGCAGCGAAAGGACCTGTGCACACAGCCGCTCAGCGACCGGGAAATCTCCCTTCTGATAGCCCAGGTCCGCGAAGGCAGCCTGCAGGTGCATCGGCTTGGGGTAATAGATCATGGTCGGGATGCCCTGCTCTTTGAGCGCGCGCTGAAGCTGGTCGCGCTGCTCGCTGCTCTCCAAAATGAGGGTATACTGTGCCCAGCTGGAGGTGAAGCCTTCGGGGACCACCGGGGTCTTGAGCACATCGCCCAGATACTGGGTGTAGAGGCTTGCTGCGCGGTTGACATCCTCCAGCTCATGCTGCTGGAAAGCTGCAAACTTCACCTGCAGCACGGCAGCCTGAATGGTGTCCAAACGGGAGTTGATGCCGATGCGGATGTTGTCATACTTGCTGGATGGGCTCTTTCCGTGGACGCGCAGCGAGCGCAGCAGCTCGGCCAGATTGTCGTCGTTGGTAAAGACCGCGCCGCCGTCGCCGTAGCAGCCCAGCGGTTTTGCCGGGAAGAAGGAGGTAGCGCCCGCATCGCCGAAGCTGCACGCCCTTCTTCCATCGATTGTTCCGCCAAAGCCCTGTGCGCCGTCCTCCAGCAGCAACAGGTTATGTTTCTTGCAGATCTCCTCGATGCGGCGGTAATCTGCTGTCTGGCCAAACAGGTCTACGGCAATTACTGCGCGCGGGCGCAGCTTGCCCTCCTGCTCTACCTTGCAGATGGCCTCTTCCAGCTTGTCCGGGTCGAGGTTAAAGGTGCGCTCCTCCACATCGACAAAGACCGGTGTGCCGCCCTCAAACGCGACCACTTCGCCGCTGGCAAAGAAGGTAAACGCCGGAACAAAGACGGCATCCCCTTCTCCGATCTCCCAGGCCATCATCACAAGGCTCAGGGCATCGGTGCCGTTGCCGCAGGTGACGCAGTGCTTGACGCCGACATACGCTGCCAGCTCCTTTTCCAGCTCGGCCACCGGATTGCCGCTGATAAAATTGCAGTTTTGCAGCACCTGTCCGATCGCTGCATCCATCTGCGGCTTCAGGACCTGGTACTGTTTTTTCAAATCACGAAATTCCATGAGGTACGCTCCTCTCTGTTTACTGTTTGCTGTCTATTTTTCCTCCACAAGCCCGTCGTTTCCCACGCGGTATTTTCTACCGCAGTCCGGGCAGCAGAGGGTTTCATCCAGGATCTGTCCACACTCGCAGGCCCATCCCGCCTGACGCGCCGGAACACCGAGCATCAGCGCGTGGTCGGGGACATCGTGGGTTACCACCGCACCCGAACCGATCAGCGCCCAGCGCCCGATGGTGTGGCCGCAGACGATGGTGGCGTTGGCCCCGATGGAGGCCCCCTCCTTGACCAGCGTGCGCTTATAGCCCGCAGAGCCCTTCGGATACTTTGCGCGGGGCGTCAGGTCGTTTGTAAAGACCATCGAGGGCCCGCAAAAGACATAGTCCTCCAGCTCCACCCCTTCATAGATCGAGACGTTGTTCTGCACCTTGACGCCGTTTCCGATTTTGACATGGTTGGCCACATTGACGTTCTGCCCGAAGGAGCAGTTTTCCCCAATGACAGCGCCGCTTTGGATGTGGCAGAAGTACCAGATTTTGGTGCCCTTGCCGATGGTGACGTCAGGGTCGATATAGCTGCTTTGGTGTACAAAATAATCCGGCATAAAAATGCTCCCTCCAAAAACAAAAAGCAAGATCGTTTCACAAGCTTTCAAAAAGCGGGTGAACTCCTTTTTCTTGGCGCAAATGCGGCTGTAAGCTCAAAAGTTCAGGCGCCCCAAACCGGCAGGCAAGTTGGGCGCTGTCCAAACCGGTTAAAACTCGCCTTTCATGTCGATGCTTGCAAAATCTTCGAGCGGCAGCTTGACCGGACGGCCTTCCTTCTGGCTCTTGTAGATTGCCAGCACCAGTTCCAGGGCATTTTTGCCCGCATAGGCGTCGACATATGGGCGGCGGTTATTCTGGATGGCGTCGATCATATCCGCGTAGAGGCTGGTGTGTCCGTTGCCGTATACGTTGCTGGTCGCCTCCTGCAGGCCCTTGTTCTTCTGATCCTCTTCTCCCTCATCGGCAAAGTCCCAAACGTCGATGTTGTTGGTCGATTTGCCGCCGAGTTTGACGGTTCCGTTTTCTCCAAAGAGGTAGAGGGTCTCTTCCAGGTTTTTCGGGTAGACGTTGGTTGTGCCCTCGATGGTGGCGATGGCACCGTTTTTAAACTTGACAACTGCCATTCCCACATCCTCCGCCTCAAGGTAATGGTGGAACTGCTGGCGGGTGACGCCGTACACCTCGTCGATCTCGCCGCCCATCATCCAGCGCAGCAGGTCGATGCCGTGGATGCACTGGTTCATCAGTGCGCCGCCGTCCTGTGCCCAGGTGCCTCTCCACTTGGCCTGATCGTAATATTCGCGGTTGCGGTTCCAGCGGACATGAATCGAGCCGTGGGAGAGCTTGCCAAAGCGTCCGGCCTCCAGCGCCTTTCTCATCTGCTGTACCGCCACATTAAAGCGGTTCTGATGGCAGGCAGAAACCTTGACGCCCTTCTCTTCGCTCAGGCGGATGATCTCGTTTGCATCGGCAATGCTCATCGCCATCGGTTTTTCGATGATAACGTTGACCCCATGTGCAATGCAGTACAGGGCAATCTCGGCATGCACGCCGCTCTCGGTGGCGATGCCCACCAGCTGAGGCTGCTCCTTCTCGATCATTTCCTTATAATCGGTGTAGCGGTGGATCGAGTGGTCGTTTTGCAGGTCGTGCTTTGCCAGCAGATTCTCCATCTGCTCTGGGACGATGTCACAGACCGCTGCAAATTCCAGGTGGTTGTTGAGCACCGCCTTGATGTGGTTGGTTGCGATTCTGCCGCAGCCGATTAACGCATATTTCATCTTGATGCTTCCCCTTTATAGAAAATTGGTTTGAACCGTCCAAAGGCCCATGCCGGACCTTTGCGAGCCGACATGAGCCTGATATGCCTTTAGAGGACCTCGATGTTCTCGCGGTTCTTTACGTTCTTCATTGCATTTTTGGTATCAAAGACCAGTGCCGCATTCTTCTGCACCATGTCGTAGTCGATGTTGGTGTGTGCGGTGGTGACCATGACAAGATCTGCCTCTTTGAGCACCTGCTCGGTGAGTGCAGGGATGCTCTGGCGGACCTGACCTTTAAATTTGTACTCTTTGACCCATGGATCGAAGTAGACAACCTCGGCTCCCTCTTTTTCCAGCTCCTCGATGACGCGCAGCGCCGGGCTCTCGCGGTAATCGTCGATGTCCTGCTTGTAGGCGACGCCCAGTACCAGAACCTTCGAGCCGTTCATCGCCTTTTTGGCGCGGTGGTTGAGCATCTTAGCGGCGCGGTCTACACAGTATTCCGGCATCTTGTCGTTGATCATCATCGAGCTCTCGATCATCGAGGTGTGGAAGCCGTACTCTCTTGCCTTCCAGGAGAGGTAGTATGGGTCCAGCGGGATGCAGTGACCGCCCAGGCCCGGTCCCGGATAGAACGCCTGGAAGCCATACGGCTTGGTCTTTGCCGCATCGACAACCTCCCACATGCTGATGCCCATCTCGTTGCACAGCATCGCCAGCTCATTGACAAGGCCGATGTTGATGTTGCGGTAGGTGTTCTCGAGGATCTTTTCCATCTCTGCGACAGCGGGGCTGGAAACCTCATAGACTTCGCCGTCCAGTACTGCGCGGTACATGGCTGCGATGACCTCGGTGGCGTCCTTGCCGATAGCGCCGACAACCTTCGGGGTGTTCTTGGTCTTATAGATCAGGTTGCCTGGATCGACGCGCTCCGGAGAGAAGCCGAGGTAGAAATCCTCGCCGCACTTTAAGCCGGAACCTTTTTCCAGGATGGGTTTAATCAGCTCCTCGGTGGTACCCGGATAGGTGGTGGACTCCAGTACAACCATGGTGCCCTTCTTTAAGTATTTGGAGACCGATGTAGCCGAGTCGCGGACATAGCTGATATCCGGCTGCTGGTGTGCATCCAGAGGGGTCGGAACGCAGATGGCAATAAAGTCGACATCCTTGACAAAGCTGAAATCGGTGGTGGCGGAAAGCATACCGCTCTTGACGATGGACGCCAGGTCGCTGTCCACTACATCGCCGATGTAGTTGTGGCCGGCATTGACCATCTCGACCTTCTGCGGCTGTACATCAAAGCCGATGGTCTTAAATCCTGCCTTTGCTTTTTCAACTGCCAGCGGCAGGCCGACATAGCCCAAGCCCACGACGCCGACGACAATTTCGCGATTTTCAATCTTGCGAAGCATTTCACTCTTCATCATGTTTGATCTCTCCAATCTGTGATTTGCAACTATTTCTTAAATGAATGTTCATTATAAGCCCAGATAACAAGTAGACGGCAATCAGCGCAATGGCCGCGCCATAGATGCCCAACAGCTTCACCGCCGCCACATCGATGACCGCGTGGACGACTACAAAGACGATGTTGATCTTCAGGTTAAACTTTTCCTCGCCCGTCACGGCCAGGATGTTGCCGGAAATTCCCCGGAACACCGCCTGTATCCAGGAGGCGATGAGGAACATCCGCACCAGGGGCGCCGCCCCCATATATTCCGGCCCGGCAAAGATGTAGAGGTACAGCTTTGCAAACACGATGAGCCCCAGATGTAAAGCGCTCATCACCGCGCCGTTTATGACAAACAATTTCTTGTAATTTTCCCAAATCCACTTTTTGTCCCGGATGTGCTGAATAAAGTACGGCAGGATAAACACCAGCAGCGCTTCCAGCAAAAACAGCGAAATCGAAAGGATGTTGGCCGCCACCCGGTACTCGGCCAAAAGCTCCTCATCCTGGAGCAGCTGACCGACAATGAAGGTTTCGTTGTAGCTCATCACCTGGGAGGTGGCCGAGGCGGTGAGCATCACGATGCTAAAGCGGATCATCTGTTTGACCTGTGCCCGGTCAGGAAGCAGAGCTTTTGCCTTCATCACCGGCAGTTCCCGGATGAGCAAAAAGCCCAGCAGCACACACATCCCCATCGAGATGTAGCGGCCGATCATGACGCCGGTGACGCCCCAGAGCACCGCAAAGACGATCTGAAAGATCATCAGCAAAAATGAGTAGGTAAAGTTATAGACCGAATAGCGCTGGTTCTGAAAGGTGGCCCGCAGCAGCAGCTGGATGTCGGTAAACAGAAAATAGAACACCGGCAAGCACGAGGAGATCACCAGCTGAAAGCGCGCCCCCTCAAACGGGAACGGCACGATCATGTACGCCGCTGCTGTCAGCACAATCAGCGCCACGTCCGCGAGCAGTCCAATTTTGATGGTGGTGATGAAATATCCCTTTTTCTCCTCATCACTGCCCTCCTGTGCGCAGTAGCGCAGGGTGGCCTGGGTCATGCCCACACCGTTGATGAGCATGACATAGTTGCGGATGTTGTCCACATAGGTCAGCAGTCCGTAATCGGTCTTGGAGAGAAAGCGCGGCAGAAAGAACACCGAAACAAATCCGGCAATCTTTGCCAGCGTCGAGCCCGCGATGATGTGGAAAAAGCCGCGGCGCCGCAGCGTCCCCAAGCCTTCCCAAAGCTTGTCCCAATAGGACAGCAGCTTTTGCTTATCCATCGGTTCTCCTTTCTGCGTCCTCCTCCCAAAGGAAAGGACGCCTGCGGATGTAGCGGGAGAGCTGTTTTGGCGCAGCTCTCTCCCACTGACGGGCGCAGCGCTCGCCCATCAGGATCAGCAGCGCCGGCACCAGGAAATAGAGCACCTCAATGAGCGGCTCGTTGTAGCCGGCATTGACGGTGATCTGTACATAGTATAACACAAAGACGACCAGATACAAAAATCTTCCGCGCCGGTCCAGCAGCTTTTCGATCCGGCAGAAATTGCCGATCAGGATGCTGTGAAACAGCACGCTGCCCACAAGGCCATAGTAGGCCAGGTAGTCGCAGACAATCGAGTGGCCGCCGACAATCGAGCGCGGGTCCTCGGTTGTCTTGAGAATCAGGTCGCCCACTCCAAAGATTGGCGCAGTCAGGAAGGTTTGCAGCGAGGTGGTATACAGCTCCACACGGGTTCCCGCATCGCTGCCCTCGGTGATGCCGCTGCCGCTGAGCAGGTTTCCCACCTCGATAAAGCGCAGCTGCATCTTTAAGCTGTCGGTGTTCTCTGCAATAAAGTAGAACACCCGATAGAGGTTTGGCAGCACCACGATGGCGAGCAGCGCGCACAGCAGCACGATGGCTGTGGCCGGTCCTCCCCGCTTTGGCAGGCGGCAGAGCGCCAGCAGTGAGAAGGCAAAGACAAACAGGATGGCGAAGGAATAGTTGGACATCACGATGACCAGCAGTCCCAGCAGCGCCACAAGCGCCCAGCCCACCGCCTCAAAGATGCGCGGGCGGTAATACCAGAGGATTCCCACCACCGCTACGGTGAACATCGTCAGCGAGTAGATGTGCTGGAATCCGCCGGTGAAGGGGCTTGCAAGCGGCCCGGTGACGGTGGGATCTCCGTTGGCAAGCAGGCGGGAGACGTCGGGATTTTGCCGCAGCGCCAACACCGTGCCCAGATTGATGAGCAGGTAATAGGCAGCTGTCAAAAAGGTCAGCATCTTGCATGCAAAGCGGTCGGGCAGCGAAAAATAATACCAGAACAGCGGGTAAAAGATGGGCATGAGCAGGTGATGAAACGGAAACTCGACATGTCCGGCCACCGCATACAAAAACAGCAGCACCGGCCAGCCAATGCTCAGCAGCATCACCGGATGCAGCAGCGCCTTCCAAAAGCGCTGCCAGTCGCTGGCCATGGCAAAGCATCCCCACAGCACTACAAAGCCCGCATAGATGGCCCAATTGTACAAAAACGATTCCGGGTTGATGCCCCAGAGCAGCACCACGGCGGCGCACAGCTCGCGGGGCAGATGAAGAAAGGAAAAGCCCTTGTCCTGACGGATATACTGCGACTGCTCCATCCTTTCCTGTCCCTCCTTTATGATAATCCTGTTTGCAGCAGGAGTAAAGCAAATTATGTAAATTTTACAGGCTCTGCCGCGCCCCAACCAGCTGTTGCTCGCGGTGCCGGATCAGCCGTTCATACTGCTCCATCAGGCGGGAGGCAACTGCCTGGGCCGAATAATCCTGGCGGATCTCGTGGGCGATCGCCGCACGGTTATAGGAGCTGGAGTTGCAGTACATGGTGAGCATGGCGCGGGCCAGTTCCTCGATATTGTCCGGCTCCACCATCAGTCCGTTGCGCTCGTTGACAAAGCATTCCGGACCTCCGCAGCGCGTGGCGATGACCGGCACTCCGCAAGAAAGCGCCTCGAGGTAGGAGACGCCGAACGTCTCGGAAACCGAAGCCAGCGCAAAACAGTCGGCATCCTGCAGCCTCTGCGCAATCTCCTCGCGGGGACGCAGGCCTGCAAGTTCAATGCGCCCCTCCATCCCCAGATCGAAGATCAGCTTGCGCAGCATGCCCTCCTCCTGACCCTGACCGCAGATGGTCAGCGTCACCTTCGGGCACTCCCTAAAGGCCTGGGCAAACGCCTTGATCAGCACATCCATCCGCTTGATGGGGCGCAGGTTGCCGCAGCTTAAAAAGCTGAAGCTGCCGTCCTCGTCCAGCTCGGTCTCCTGCAAGAGGGCGCGCTGGCGCTCGTGGCGGTCGCTGTAGGCAAACAGTTCGGTGTCCACCATATCGGGAATCCACTCGATGTGCCGGCCGCTGTGTTCCTCCATGTGGCGGGCCAGAGCGGGGCTGACGGCAATCAGACAGTCGGCCTGTGAAAAGGCGACCTTTGCGGCCTTCTCGATGTTTTTGGGCAGCACACTCTGGTTAATCAGCGAAGAGTGTTCGGTGAGCACCAGCGGGATCTTCTCCTTGCGGGCAGTTGCACAGGCCAGATAGCCGTAATCGGTGAAGTGGGCGTGCAGCACATCCGGTGTGCCGAACTCCCGGACTGCGCGGTGAAAGAGCCTGGTGAAGGCCCACTGCCCCATCGGATAGAACAGCTGCTTGGGGATGTTTCCGAGAGGAAAATTGAACACCCGCACCGGCACGCCGTCCTTCTGGAAGGAGCGAAAGCCCCACGGCCTTGTGCGGCGCACCGAGCGCAGGTCCAGCGCGAGAAAGACCACGTCGCAGCCGGCCTCCTTTAAGGCGCGCGCCTGGTCAAACTCGAAGATGCCGTTGGTGGAATATTTGGTGGTGGGAACTCCTCGGGAGAGGATGAAGGTAAGCATGAGAAAACCTCTTTCTAAAGCGAATGGGCTAACGGCAGCTAGCCAGACTGCGGTACAGCTCGAGCAGCTTGTGCTCCTCGATGCCCCAGTTATACTTTTGCTGCACGGCCCTGCGGCCGTTTTGCCCCATCTGGGCTGCCTGATCGGGGTGATCGAGAATCTGGCGGATGGCCTGAGCGATTTGGTCCACATTGGCGGGGTCCACCGCAATGCCAAAGCCGTCCTCCTGCATGGCGCTGCGCATAAAGGGATAATCCGAAGCGACCACCGGGAGGCCCGCCGCCATGTATTCATAAACTTTGGTGGGCAGGTTGTCCAGGCTTGCATACTGTCCCACATTCAGGATGGTGGACATGCCGATGCTGGAGCGCTCATACACCTGCGCAATTCCCTCTCGGTCCAGATAGCCCAGATATTCGACACAGCCGTATTCCGGCATCTGCTCGAGCTGCTTTTGATACGCTTCGGATTCATACCGGCCAGCCAGGATCAGCTTGACTGAGGCTTTGTGTGCAGCCCGAATCAGGTGGGTGATGCCGCGCCGGTAGGTCAAGCTTCCGGTGCAGCAGACGGTGTTGTGGTCCTTTTTGGCAAAGTCGGTCTGTGCGGGGGCCTCGTCCAGCATAACTGCATTGGAGAGGATAACCACCCGCTTTGCCCTGCCCGAAAAGATGTTGACGCCGTTCTTTAAGCAGGGGAAGAGCACCGCATCCAGGTGTTTGACCACATGGGTCTCGTAGGCCTTGTAGGTCCCGGAGATGAGCTTGCGCAGCGGGGCGGGAATCCACTCCTTTTCCATAATCTGGGTCGGATAATCCTCGTGGCTGTCAAAGATGACCCGCTTGCCCTTTTTGGCCAGCTTTAGTCCATAGGGCAGCAGCTCGGGGTCGTGGAACTCATAGATGTCGGCGTCCACCTCGAGGGCCTTTTGATAGACCGCTCTGGCTCCGAAGAGCATCCGTTTGAGCCGGGAAGAACTGTCCACCGGCACCTGGATCACCCGCACGCCCTTTTGCATCGACTCCCCCACCGACTGCGGGTCTTTGGCCTTGACCACAAAGGTGGTGTCATAGCCCGCCTTTGCCAGCGAAACACACTGCTTGTGGAAGATGCGGGTATCGTTTGGCGCGTGGGCACTGGAGATGTGACAAACCTTCATCTTTTTTTCTCTCCTAAATCTTGAATGTTTTTTGTACCGGCAGAATTTGCACAACGGCACTTAATGCGGCTGCTTTTGCTGCTCCACAGCCTTTTGCAAAATTCCCTCCAGCTTTTTGGTCAGCGCCTGATAGTCGTAATCCTCGGCGGCGCGGCGGGCATTGCGGCAGATGCGATCGTATTCATCCTTTGGCATGTGGGCAAAGCGCAGGATTTCCCGGCAAAACGCCTCGGTGTCCTGGGTGGGCAGGGTGACCCCTGCGCCGTACCGCTCGATGAGGTCGTGGTTGACCGTCAGGTCGGAGAGCACCGGTTTGCCGCTGGCAAAGTAGTCAAACTGCTTGTTCAAGCTGCAGCCAAAGCGCATGATGCCGGTCTGTTTGACGTGGTTGATGTTCAGATCGGACTTGGAGAGGATGAACGGAATGTACTTCTTCTCCACCTTGCCGGGAAAGCGAATGTTGGTCAGGCCCTTGCGCTTGCACTCTTCGATGAGCTGTTGACGCTCGGTGCCGTCGCCGTAAAGCAGAAATTGTATCTTCTTTTCTCCCTCGCGCTGCATCTGCTCGGCCACCTCCACAATCTTTTCGAGGTTGTTGACTAGGCGGATCGAGCCGGTGTACACCACCTTGAAGGTGCTCTCGTCGAGCAGATCCGGGTCGTCGAGGGTGTATTTGCGGCAGTTTTCGTCGAACTCTTCGAGGTCGACGCCGTTGTTGAGGTTGTCGATCTTGGTAAGCGGGATCTTGTTTTCCCAATGCTTCTCCCGGATATAGTCCGGGCCGCCCTCCATCGTAAAGATCAGGCGGCTTGCATTTTGATAGAGCCACTTTTCCAGCCAATACAGTGCGACGATGATCGGATTTTTGCGGGACATGCCCTTATATTCGACGATCGACTCCGGCCAGATGTCCCGCACTTCGACTACGCAGGGCACCTTCAGGCGCTTTGCCGCCACCACAGCCGAGGCCGCTGCAAAGATGGTCGGGGCCGAGGTGTAGATCACGTCCGGGCGCTCGCCCTTTTTGCGGGCAAAATAATTTACTGCCTGTTGAATCCGAAGTGGAAATTCCAGCATGTTGATGATGCGGGAGAGCCCATTGCCGCTGTAGTCGCGGGTCTTCAGAAAGGTGTAGGGCACGCCGTCCATCGTCTCTTCCCGGTACAGCGAGCCATCGCGGATCATATTGATGTCCGTGTTGTGGATCTCGCTTGCGGTGAAGATGCGCACCGTGTGGCCCAGCTTGTGCAGATATTTGGAGAAGTAGTAGTGGCGCACCAGGCCCCCCATCGACGGCGGGATGGCATAGTGGTTGATGATCCAAACCCTCATAGTACGATCTGTTCCCTCTTTTACTATTTGTATATTTTACTCAGTGTAATACAGCAGTGACGGTCCGCACCATCGTTTTCAGGTCTCCGAGAAGCGAAAAATTGCGGATGCTTTGGAGATTATAGGCCATCTTGCCGGGAAGTACCTGCTCGACATACACTGTGTCCGGATCGGCAGCCCCGTCCAAAAGCCGGTCCTCATCCTTATACTCGATCGAGGCCTCGGAGGTCACCCCTGCCGGCAGCAGCAAGGTGGCCATCATCTCGGGGGTGTATTGGGCGACATATTTTGGCACCTCCGGGCGGGTGCCGACAAAGCTCATCTCCCCTTTGAGGATGTTGAGCAGCTGTGGCAGCTCGTCCAAGCGGCAGCCGCGCAGCAGCTTGCCCATCCGGGTGATGCGCATATCGTTTTTGACGGTGACCTGTGCGCCCAGCGACGGCGCGTCCTGCACCATGGTGCGAAACTTAAAGATGCGAAATTCCCGCCCGTACTGGGTCACCCTGGTCTGTCTAAAAAAGACCGTTCCAGGGGAATCGACCTTGATGCAGACAGCCAGAATCAGCATGACCGGCGACAACACCACCAGCATCACCGCCGACAGCAGCAGATCCAAAAGCCGCTTGCACAGCAGCTGCGGGCGCTTTTTCTTGAGCGAATCATAATAGGGCCGCACGCTTTGCTGGCGCAGCGGCTCCGGGAGATCCTCCCATGCACAGAGCATCCGGCCACCTATCCTTTCAGAATCTCGACGAAGTTGCTCAGCAGGTACTCGACCTGTTCGTCGGTCAGCAGGGTGTGCAGCGGCAGGGTGACCTCGTTGCAGTACATCTGGTAGGCGTTCGGGTAGTCGTCGATCGAAAAGCCCAGCTTCTTATAGGCGGTGTGCATCGGAAGGGGCTTATAGTGGACGTTCGTTGCGATGTCCCGCTGCGCCATCTTGACGATCAGGTCGTTGCGGTACTGCTCGTCCTTGCCGTCCAGCCGCACCAGATACAGGTGTCCGCTGGAAGCATAGTCCTCTCCGTAATGTTTGAGGTAGTGCACCGGCAGGGTATCCATCACCTCGTTATATCGGGTGATGATCTGCTTTCTTCTGGCAAGCAGCCCCTCATAGCGCTGCATCTGCGCAAGGCCGATGGCCGCCATGATGTCGGTCATGTTGCACTTGTAGCCCGGCATCACAATGTCGTATTCCCAGGCTCCCAGCTGCGTCTTTGCCAGCGCGTCTTTGGACTGGCCGTGCAGCGAGAGGAGCATATAATTTTTGTAGAGTTCTTCGTTGTCGATGCCCGGCAGATCGCGCCAGGTGACCGCTCCGCCCTCTGCGGTGGTGAAGTTTTTGACCGCATGGAAGGAAAAGCTGGTAAAGTCGGCGATCTCACCGCACATTTTGCCGTGCCATCTGGCGCCAAAGGCGTGGGCGGCATCGGCCAGGACCGCAACCCGGCCCAGAGCCTGCTGCAACTTGTTGTCCGAAGGGGTGAAGAGGCTGCGCTTTCTCTGGACAATATCGAAGATGCGGTCATAGTCGCAGACCACGCCGCCCAGATCCACCGGGATGATCGCTTTGGTGCGCGGCGTGATGGCCTTTTCCAGCGCATCGTAGTCCATCTCGTAGTTGTCCTTCTGGCAGTCGACCAGCTTCAAGGTGGCGCCCACATGGCAGACCACACTGGCCGAGGCCGTGTAGGTGTAGGCACAGGTGATGACCTCATCCCCCGGGCCGATGCCAAACTGATGCAGTGTCAACTCCAGCGCCGCTGTGGCCGAGTTCAGGCAAACCGCACGGGAGGTGTGGCAGAAGGCCGCCACCTGCCGCTCCAGCTCCTTGGTTTTGGGGCCGGTGGTGATCCAACCCGAGCGCAGAGTATCGGTTACCTGCGCAATCTCAGCTTCCCCGATATCGGGAGGAGAAAATGGAATCTTCATAAAGCAATGCTCCCCTTTCGTCTGCGGCCTTCCAAACTGCCGCAATCTGTCTGCATGTTTGCTCTCTGCCTTCCCGGCGCCGGACAACAGCTGCCGGGTCAAAATCTATTATTCAGCCAGCACAAGGCCCACAATCGGGACCCCCGCCTTCTCCAGGCGGATGATGGCAGAATTCATCTGCGGGATCAAGGTGACGCCGCTGCGCTCAACCAGCACTACGGCGCCCGCTTTCGCGGCCTTTTCCATCGAGGCAGGGTCCTCCAGGATGGATGGGCAGGCGACATACTGCACCTTGCCGTCGCTCTTTTTGGCAAAGTCCTGCATCAGCTGCTGTACCTGCTCGTCGCCGGTGCTGCTGACAAGCACCGCTGTCATCGAATCGCTGCCTTCCAGTGCGCGCACTGCGGCATCTGCATAGTCGACCGCCTTTTGTGCATCCGAAAAGCGGCGGCGCTCAAAGCTGCCCTCAAGGCTTGCAATCAGTTTGTGGAAGATCGGGCGGCGCTTTTTGCCTTGGCAGACGACGTCTGCCAACAACTCGATGTTATATAGGCGCGCTGCCTGATATGCGCCATCCAGGCGGTTATCCGCAAGGTAGGAGAGCAGCACCCACGCACAGATGAGGATGCCGCCGAATATGCCGCCCGCAATGCCGTACAGCACCGCTTTTTTGAGGACCGAGCCCATCGAGAAGGAGGGCTGCTGGGGCATATCGCGCTCCAGAGTGTCCAGCTGCGCCTGATTGGTCTTGATGTCCTCCTGCAAATCCGACATATCCTGTTCGGTCTGGCGCTGCACCTCCTGCAACTCCTTATCCACCATACGCATGGTCGAATCGGAAATGATGGTGGTGGTGTGCTCGGCGATGGTAGTGGAGAACTTGTCGCGCAGATAGTCATAGACAAACGAGGTGATCTTCGAGGCGGTGTCCTCGTCCTGTGCGCGCGCACGGATGACCACTACCCCTTCGTTGCCGTCGCTGTGTTTGACCGTCACGTTGCCGACGCTGTCCTTGACCTGTACGTCTCCGGCCCGCTCGATGGTGAGCAGCTCATCGATGTATTTGACGTCGGTCTGCTCGTTGAGGATATCGTTCACGCCCTCATACAGTTGGGCGCTGCGGTAAGCGTCGCAGTAGGCGCTGACAATCTCGCTGGTCTTGTTTGGATTCTGATAGTACTGGCTGGGCACGATCTGATAGCCGGTATCGACATAAAAGATCAATTCGCTGACCGCCTCGTTGTAGGCGTCCAGGTTATAATAGATGCTCTGCTGGGTATAGTCCTGCAAGCTGTCCAGCCGCTGCTGGTCCTGTTCGATGGTGTCGCGCAGCGTCTGGGTGGAGGTGTTGTATTCGTCGAGTGCGATCTGATAGTCGTCGAGCTGCTTTTGCAGATTTTCTCCGCTGACCGCGCGGTAGCCCCGATAGCCCCCGAAGGCCGCCAAGACCACTGCGAAGGCCAGTGCGACGAGCAGAATTTTCTCAAAGTTTTTCAAAAACAGGATGAGCACATCCTTAAAGGTGACTTCCTTGCCCTGAATGCTCTGATGCATGTCGGACTCTCCTCTCTGTTGCTGGCTGTGTGTATGCTCTGTCGTGTTATGCCTGCTGCGCGGTCCGCTGGCCCTTTTGCACCTGCTCGAGGCGGTTTTGCTCGTTGGCCTCGCGGTTGACCTCGTCCGGGTCGCGGAAGGTCGGAACTACCCGCTTCATCGCGCGGCGGATGCTCTCGCGGTCGCCCATTTGCAGCGCGCCGCGCAGAATTTCCAGTTTGTTTTCAAGCTCCTGCTGGGAAATCTCCTGCTGGCGCTCGATAAAGATCTTGCTGCTGGTGGTCTTAATCAGGCCATCGCTCTTCATCAAAAGCTCCTCATAGAGCTTTTCGCCCGGGCGCAGTCCTGTTTCGACGATGTCGATGTCGACATACGGCACATAGCCGGAAAGCTTGATGAGGTTTTCTGCCAGATCCAAAATCTTGACCGGCTGTCCCATATCCAGCACAAATACCTCCGCTGTGCCCGCCATTGCGCCGGCCTCCAGCACCAGCTGAGCCGCCTCAGGGATGGTCATAAAATAGCGGATAATCTTTTTGTCGGTGACGGTGACCGGGCCGCCCGCCTCGATCTGGCGGCGGAACAGCGGGATAACCGAACCGTTGGAGCCCAACACGTTGCCAAAGCGCACCGCAGCATACTGGGTCTTGCTGACCCCCTTCATGCTCTGCAAAATCATCTCGCAGAAGCGCTTGGTCGCGCCCATGACGTTGGTCGGATTGACCGCCTTGTCGGTGGAGATGAGCACAAACTTTTCAACGCCAAATTCGTCTGCTGCGTGCACCACATTGTAGGTGCCAAAGACGTTGTTCTTGACTGCCTCCTCCGGGCACTCCTCCATCAGCGGCACATGCTTGTGGGCAGCGGCGTGGAAGATGATCTGCGGGCGGTAGTAGTCCATCAGCTCCCGCACCTTTTCGCGGTCGCGCACCGAGGCGATCTCCACCTTCAGGTTGAGCTTGTCGTGGTACTCCATCTTCAGCTCCTGCTGAAGGTCATAGGCGTTGTTTTCATAGATGTCCACAACCACCAGCTCTTTTGGATCGCGCTTTGCAATCTGCCGGCACAGCTCCGAACCGATCGAGCCGCCGCCGCCGGTGACCATGACCACCTTGCCGCGCAAAAATTCGAACACTTCCTGGTTGTTAAAGACGACACGCTCGCGGCCAAGCAGGTCATCGATCTTGACGTTGCGCACATTCTGGCTGAGGTTTCCGCTCTGCACCGCGGCAAAGGTATCGGGCAGCACCTTGACGTGGCAGTGCAAGCTGGAGCACATCTCGAGGATTTCCTTGCGGCGAACAGGGTCGGCAGAGGGGATGGCAAAGATGATCTCGGTGACCATCGTGTTGCGCAAAAGCAGCGGCATCATGTCGATTTTGCCCTTTACCTCGATGCCGTGGATAAACTTGCCGATCTTTTCCGGGTCGTCGTCAAAAAAGCAGACCGGCTGATAGTGGTTGCTGGCGTTGTTTTTCATCTCGTTGAGCAGCCCGACGCCCGCGTTGCCCGCACCGATGATGGCGCAGCGCACCTTTTTTTCCTGGCCTTTGGCGTTGGCCTTCATGCGGTATTTGCGGTAGATAAAGCGCGCGGTCATCATCAAAAGCAGCGACATCGAATAGATGCACAGCGACAATACGCTGGGGATCTTGTGGATGGGCAGGATCTTTTGCAGGACGAAATAGACGACATAGGCCATCGCCCCCATCAAGATCATCGAGATGTACTCATCGGTCTCGGCGTAGCGCCAGAGACTGTCATAGGACTTGGACGCCCACAAAAATCCGCACAGGCACAGCATCATCAGCGCAAAGTTTGGCATCCAGTCGATGACCTGTCTGAGGGTGATGCCGTTTCGGATCGGCACCCAATAGATCATGGCAAAATAGACGACAGCTGAAAGGAACAGATCCATCAAAAAGACAAGCTGTTTGCGGAATCTGCTCAATCCTCTTTTTTCCTTCACGACGCAATTCTCCATTCGATTTTAAGATTTCCCGTCCCTTTAAGGCCACCTTTTGTTAGCATCCCCCTTCTTTCCACAAATTTGCATGCATAAGGGGAAAAACAGCAAAAGAGCTGCTTTTTTATTCAATTCGGGACAAGACAAAATGGCGGTTTGACTTCCCCTTTTTAAAAAATTTTTTAAGCAGGATCAAAACAAACCGCGTGAATACGAGCAATATCTTAAATATTGTACCATTCCGGCCATGCCGGTGCAACATTTTTTGTGTTAACAATGTCCGGATTCTATCTTTTTGTCTTTTTTTCTATCTTTTATCTAAAAAACTTATACAATCTACCGATTTTTCCTATCCTTTACCTGGATTTTACCGGCAGTTTTCATCGGTTCCTCCTGCGGTGCAAAAAGGAGGCGGGGTTTGGCATGGAAAAGACGCACACAATGGCCAGCGCGATCGCGACGGCAATCTTGATAGTCTCGATTCCCTTAGACACCGACATGGCATTGTCCCCCACAATAAAGTAGTAAGCGGTATAGTAGATGCCCGCTCCGGGCACCAGTGGAAAGATGCCGCAGATCAAAAAGACGGTGACCGGCGAGCGGCGCCAGACGGCAAAGATGCGGGACATCATGGTCAGCACCAGCGCCGCAGCAAAGGAGGCGACCGCCGTGGAGGGATAATTGGCCATGACCAGCAGGTAACACAGCCACCCGGCTGCACCGCACAGGCCGGAGAAGGCATACTGCTCCTTTGGCACCTGAAAGAGTACGCCGAAGGCCACCGTAGCCACAAAGGCCACCGCCGTCTGCACAATAAAATAGAACATAGCGTTTCTTCCTTTCCGTTGATTCTCCGTTTAAACACCCGCCACAAACTGGAAGATGCGCAGCACGATGCCGACCCCCAGCGCGATGCAGCAGGCGACCAAAACGGCGTCGATCATGCGGATGGTGCCGGAGAGGTAGTCACAGTTGAGAAAGTCTCGGATCGAGTTGGTCAGCGGCACACCCGGCAAGAGGGGGATAATCGAGCCGATGATAATCATGTCCATATTGTCCCCAAAGGAAAGCAGGTGAAAGAACAGCCCGCCAAGGGTTGTCACCAGGGCGCTGGCCAGGATGTTGAGCACAATTTTGTTTACCCCGCGCGCTGTGAGAAACAGCACAAATATCCACAGGGCCAGTCCCGAAATAAAGGACGCCACGCTGTCGGTCAGGCTGCCGCCAAAGAGAAAACAAAACGACCCGGCGCCAAGTCCGGACATCAA
Source organism: Clostridiales bacterium (assembly GCA_019423685.1). Lineage (GTDB taxonomy): Bacteria > Bacillota > Clostridia > Oscillospirales > Ruminococcaceae > Negativibacillus. The sequence continues at coordinate 113,823 of JAHZAY010000008.1, forward strand.
GATCTGGATGGCGTTGCTGGTAAAGGGGATCTTGTCGATCTGTTCGATCTTTTGAAAGGCTTGCTCGACGGTGTACTTGTGCGCCACAATCTCGCGGGAAAGGTTGTTGACTGCCGCCACCCTTCCCAGATGCACCGAGGACAGCGGAACATAGCGCACCTGGCTCAGCAGCGATTCCTGACCCTGCAAGGTGCCGCTCTCCTGTCCTCCCACCGGCCTTGTCACCGTGTGCCCGTTCTCCTGCATCGAGACAAACAGCCCGTTTGCCAGCACATACACCTCAAAGCCTTCTATTTCATATGCCTTGGCGATCAGCTGCATCGTCTGCTGCACCCGAAAGATTTCTCCTCCATTTTTAAGCAGCACCTCCCCGATTCGGGTCACCAGCTCCATCGCCCTTCTGTTTTTTTCCAACGCTGTCTCCCCCTTGTAGACTATATTCTCTTCTCGCTCTCATTTTCTGTGTTTTAGTGTAGCACAACTTCGCCCCATTCTCAATTGCTGCCCGCAAAAAAACCGCTCGTCTTGATTGCAATCCCCCGCATTTTGCGCTACAATAGGTTCGTTGTGTTGATTTTCTATACGAAAGAGAGGTTTTTCTCATGATCTCGTTTCTCGTCAAACGATTGATCCCCGATTACCAGCAAACCCAGCGCCCCGACGTGCGCCAGCGCTACGGCACGCTCGCTTCTGGCATCGGCATTTTTTCCAATATCTTTCTGTGCATCATCAAGGGCCTGATCGGAATCATTTCCGGCAGCATCGCCATCACCGCCGACGCGGTCAACAACCTTTCGGATGCCGGCTCCTCGGTCATCACCCTCATCGCCTTCAAGATTGCCGGCAAACCCGCCGACAAGGAGCACCCCTACGGCCACGCCCGCATGGAATACATAGCCGGCATGGTGGTCTCGTTCATCATCATCCTGCTCGGCCTTGAGCTGATGGGCTCCTCCTTTGAGAAGATTTTGCACCCCGAAGCGGTCGGCGTATCGGATGTCACCTACCTGGTGCTCATCATCTCGATCGCGGTCAAGCTCTGGCAGGGCGGCGTCTACCGCAGCCTGGGGCGCCGCATCTCCTCGGAAGCGCTGCAAGCCACCGCAACCGACAGCCTCAACGACGTCTTTTCCACCTCTGCGGTACTGCTGTGCACCCTGATCTACCACCTCACCGACATCCCCGTTGACGGATGGGTCGGTATGCTGGTCGCCATCTTTATCACCGTTTCCGGCATCAAGCTGGTCATCGAAACCGGCAGCCCACTGCTCGGACAGGCTCCCGACCCCGAGATGGTGCGTGAACTGGAACAGCGCATCACCTCCTATGACGGGGTCATCGGCATCCACGACCTGCAGGTGCACAACTACGGTCCAAACCGCGTCTTTGCCACCGTCCACGCCGAGGTTCCGGCCAACCGCGATATTCTGGAAAGCCACGACATCATCGACAACATCGAGCGGGAGGTCGGCAACGAGATGCACCTGAATCTGGTCATCCACATGGACCCGATCGTCACCGACGACGAACGCCTCAACGCCCTGCGCGAACAGGTGCACCAGATCGTCGTCTCCATCGACCCCGAAATCAGCATACACGATTTCCGCGCCGTCTGGGGCCCCACCCACACAAACCTCGTCTTTGATGTGGCCGTCCCGCCGCGCTTTGCCCTCAGCGACAGCCAGCTGTGCAGCCGCATTGAGGAGCAGGTGCAAAAGTTGGGCAACTTTTACTGCGTCATCACCGTAGACCACAATTACGCCTTTCTCCCGGAATAAGCCCCAAAGAGCGCTTTTGTCAAAAAAGTTTAACAAAACTTTTTTGACCTGCCTCTCCCCTTTTTGACAAAACCATGCTATAATAAAAGAATCCAGATACGGGAGGAATCCATTATGATTCGCATTGCCATCGACGGTCCGTCCGGTGCGGGCAAGAGCACCATCGCCAAGCGCATCGCCCACGACCTATCCATCATCTATGTCGACACCGGCGCCATGTACCGCTGCATCGGGCTGTACGCCCTGCGCCAGGGGATCGATCCCCACGACCAAAATCGGGTAGTTCCCTGCCTGACCGGTATCCAGCTGCACACCACCTATGACCCCGTATCCGGCCAGCGCATCTTTTTAAACGGGGAGGATGTCTCCCAGGAAATCCGCACTCCCGAAGCTTCCATGGCCGCTTCGGACGTCTCCGCCATGCCGCCGGTCCGCGCCTTTTTGCTCAAGCTGCAACAGCAGATGGCTGCAAGCCAAAGCCTCATCATGGATGGCCGGGATATCGGCACGGTGGTCATCCCCGACGCAGAGCTCAAAATCTTCCTGACTGCTTCCAGTGAATCCCGCGCCAAGCGCCGGTATCTGGAATATCTGCAAAAGGGACAGCCGCAAAACTACGAGGACGTCTTGCAGGACATCCTCCAGCGGGACCAGCAGGACTCCACCCGCGCCGCCGCGCCGCTGCGCATGGCCTCGGATGCTGTGCGCATCGATTCGACGAACCTCACCTTCGAGGAAACGGTGACCGCCATCAAGGAGCTCATCGAACAGCGCATGAACGCGCTGCACCTCTCCCTGAAATAAAAACCTAAACCGAAAGGACGAACACACATTGTTTTATCAGCTCGCGCTGCGTGCGCTTTACCTGTTGTGGCACTTCTGGTTTCATCTTGAGATCAACGGCCGCGAAAATGTGCCCAACCACGGCGGCTATATCCTCGCAAGCAATCACTGTTCCGCCATCGACCCGATGATTATCTGCCAGGGTGTTTGGCACAGCAAAATTCACTTTATGGGCAAGGCGGAACTGTTCGAAATTCCCGTACTCAAACATGTCATAAGCTGGCTGGGCGCCTTCCCGGTCTCCCGCGGCAGCGGCGACATGAGCGCCATCGAAAATGCCATCAAGGTGCTCAATGCGGACAAGGAAATCCTCGGCCTGTTCCCCGAGGGCACCCGCTCCAAAGACGGCAGCTTGCTGCGCTTTAAGTCGGGACTTGCCCTCATCGCCCAGCAGTCCGGTGCGCCGGTGCTTCCGGTCACCGTCACCTACTGCGGCTCCAAAAAGAGCTTTCGCTCGCGCGTCGTCGTCAACTACGGCAAGCTGGTCAGCTGTGAAGAGCTGGGCATCACCAGTGTTGGTGCGGCCCACACCGATTTGACCCATGCGCGGGAGCTCAAAGAGGCCACCCGCCGCCTCCACTCGATCATGGAGCAGCTCAAAGAGGAAAATTTGTAAAGGGAAAGGATGAGGAATATGCCCGTCACCGTTGCCAAAACAGCCGGTTTCTGCTTCGGGGTGCAGCGGGCGGTGGATACGGTGTACCAGCAGCTGGAAAAGAGCACCGTCCCCGGCATGCCAAAGCTGTACACCCTCGGGGAGATCATCCACAACGGCCAGGTGGTCGAGGAGCTGCACCAGATGGGTGCAGTTGCCGTGGAGACGCTCGACGAATTGCTGCAACTGGAAGAGCGCTCCCCCGTTCCGGTTCCGGTCGTCATCCGCTCCCACGGGGTGCCGCGATCGGTCTATCAGGCATTGGAGAGCCGCAACATCCCCTACATCGACGCCACCTGCCCCTATGTCAAGCTCATCCAAACCAGAGTGCAGCAGCAGCCCGCCGACTCGCTGGTGCTCATCGCAGGCGACGCCTCCCATCCGGAGGTGCAGGGAATTATCGGCCACTGCAATGCAACTTATGTTACATTTAAGACCGCATCGGAGCTCTCGCAGATCACCGAAAAAGCCCCAAACTTAGCCAAAATGAACAGCATAATGGTGGCGCAAACCACCTTTAACACGTCGGAGTGGCAAAAATGCGTAAAAACCGCAAAAAACCTGTATACAAATCTGAAAATATTTGATACAATATGTAAGGCTACACTGATGCGACAGACTCAGGCCGCGCAGCTTGCGGAAAGTTCAGATATCATGGTCGTAATAGGCGGCAAGCACAGCTCCAATACCGGGAAATTAGCGGATATCTGCAGTCAGCGCTGCAAAACCATTTGGGTCGAGACGGCAGGGGAACTTTTGGGCGATCAGAAAAGGGTACTCTGCAAGCTGCCCGCGGGCAGTCGGGTTGGTGTTACTGCCGGTGCTTCGACACCGGTTCGTATAATTAAGGAGGTACAAAAAACCATGAGTGAGATTTTGAAAGAAGAAGAAATGTCCTTTGAGGAGATGCTCGACAAATCCTTCAAGAGTACATATACAGGGGAGAAGGTGAAAGGTATCGTTACCGGCATTGCTCCAAACGAGATCACTGTCGATATCGGTACAAAACACACCGGCTATGTGCCGCTGTCTGAACTGACCAGCGACCCGAGCCTCAAACCAGAAGACATCGTCAAAAAAGGCGACGAGATTGAGCTGATCGTTATGCGCGTCAACGACGTAGAGGGCACCGTTATGCTGTCCAAGAAACGTCTGGATGCACAGGCTGGCTTTGAGAAGGTTATGGCTGCTGCCGGCACCGGCGAGGTCCTCTCCGGCACCGTTACCGATGTCGTTAAGGGCGGCGTTCTGGCTGTCACCGAAGGCGTCAAAGTCTTCATCCCTGCTTCCCTGTCCGGCGTATCCAAAAACGAGTCGCTTGACAAGCTGCTCAAACAGAAGGTTGACTTCACCATCCGCGAAGTCAACGAGAAACGTCACAGAGCAGTTGGCTCGATCAAAGACGTTCTCAAAGAGCAGAAGAAAGCTCTGGAAGAGAAATTCTGGAGCGAGGTTGAGGTCGGCAAACGCTATCACGGCGTTGTCAAATCCCTCACCAGCTACGGCGCTTTCGTTGACCTGGGCGGCGTAGACGGCATGGTACACATCTCTGAGCTGAGCTGGCTGCGCATCAAACATCCTTCCGATGTTGTCAAAGTCGGCGACGTGCTGGATGTATATGTAAAGGACATCGACACCGAGAACAAGAAGATCTCCCTGGGCTACAAGAAGACCGAGGACAATCCTTGGGAAATCCTCAAGAGAGACTTCCATGTTGGCGACGTTGTCACCGCAAAGGTTGTTTCGATGACCGCATTTGGCGCATTCGCACAGATCATCCCAGGTGTAGATGGCCTGATCCACATCTCCCAGATCTCCACCGAGCGCATCAACAAGCCACAGGACGTTCTGACCATCGGCCAGGAAGTCAAGGTTAAGATCACCGACATCGACTTCGAGAAGAAGAGAGTCAGCCTGTCGATCAAAGCGCTGCTGGAGGAGGCTCCTGCTGAGGAAGCAAATGAGGAAGCTCCTGCTGAGGCTACCGAAGAGACCGCTGAATAATTTTCCCGTATAGCAAAATGCCCCCGCTGTTGCGGGGGCATTTTTTTATCTCCATACACCTGGCTGCTCTTTATACTCTGTCCTTCTTTTTAGCTCTTTTCGCTGGACTGCCCTCGATGCAGTTCGACCAATACAATCTCCGGGCAGTTGTTCAGCCGCACCGGGATGACACTCTGCCCAATGCCGCGGCTGACCACCATTGCACGCCCTCCCTGCCAATAAAGTCCTGCGTCATATTTTGGGAAAAAGCCCTGGGACGGTGCAAATACCCCGCCCACCAACGGGATGCGAAACTGTCCGCCGTGGGCGTGGCCGGTGAGGCTCAGGTCTATCCCGGCAGAGGCGTAGCTGTCAAACAGCTCCGGCCGGTGGGACAACAGGATCTGGTAGCAGCTTTTGTCCTGCAAGGTGGAAAGTTTCTGCTCTGTCGTGCTGTCCGGCGAGTTTGCAAAGCTGGGATCGTCGAGGCCGATGAGCCGCACCCGCTCCCCTCCCCGCTCCCAGTAGAGCGCCCGATCGGAGAGAATCTGCACACCCGCCGCCTGCATCCGCTCCTTGAGCTGCGCATACGCCTGTGGGATGCGCGACTCGTGGTTGCCGGTGACGTAGTAGACCGGTGCAATCTGCACTGCCTGCTCGACAAAACGGGCTGCAACCTCCACGTCGGTGCGGCGGGAGTCGATCAAATCGCCGGTGATGGCGATGATGTCGGGATTTGTCTGGCGCAGCAGTTCCAACAGTGTCTGGTTGTCCTGCCCAAAGCTGGCATTGTGCAGGTCGGAAATCTGGGCAATCTTCGCCCCATCAAAGGCCGCAGGTAATCGGTCACTTTGCACGCTGATGTAGTGCAGCTGCACCGTCACGTTGCTCCAGATCACCCAGATGACTGCCGCCGCAAGCAGCAGAAAAAATAGAGCAAGCAATCCCTTTTTGCGCAATCTTCTCATCCCCTTTTTTACCGAAAAGTTTCCCTTTGAGGATACCAAAATATTATGAAATTTTCCACCTTCGCCGATCGTTTCCTATGAAAAATCGAAGAGAAGATGCCGGATGATTTTGGGGGACATAAAAAAACAAGCAGCCTTAAGGCTGCTTGTTTTTTATCCATAGATTGCAAAAAAGGGCCCTTACACAGATGCTCCCTTTTTGGGGAAGGCCGATGCGCCCCTCCGATTGGCCTAGCGCTTATTGGCCGCCATAAATGCCTCGATGTCCTCGACTGTCTTGAGGATATTGGAGGACAGATCGATCGGCTTTTCCTCGGTGATCACGATGTCGTTTTCGATGCGGATACCGATGCCCTCTTCTTCGATGTAAAGTCCTGGCTCAACGGTGATGACCATGCCCGGACGCAGGGTGCGGCAGGACTGGGTGGTGACGTCGTGGCAGTCCAGACCCAGGCTGTGGCTGACGCTGTGATAATAGTAGTCGCGAACCGTCTTGCCGTCTTTGAGCAGGCCAACCTTTGGCAGCTCCTGGGCATAGAAGTCGATGACCATCTGGTTCAAGTCGCCCATTGTCATACCCGGGCGCGCCTTCTCGATGATGAGGTCCTGTACAGCCAGGACGATGTTGTAGATCTGTTTCTGGCGCTCGGTGAATTTGCCGTTAACCGGGAAGGTACGGGAAATATCGGCGCAGTAGTGCTCGTGGGCGCTGCCCAGGTCGATGAGCACCATCTCACCGTCGTGCACAACCTGGTTGTTCTCGCCATAGTGCAGGGTAGTTGCCCTTGCGCCGCCGGCAACAATCGAGTGGAATGCGTGCTCGCGGACATTCTGCTGCGCAAGCGAGAAATCAAATGCGCCCTCCAGCGCACACTCGTTGACGTCCGGATGGGCATAGCGCATCATTGCCTCGATGGCGTGCTGGGTGGTAACCTGTGCAATGCGCATTCTTTCCAATTCGGCCTCCGATTTGATGACACGCATTCTGGCGATGTCGCCGTAGATGTCCTCGATCTTGACAGCTGGCTGCTCGTGCTGCATCTTGTGGGCGAGCTTGTGTGCCCAGGTCGGTTCCTGCTCGGGGGTGTGCTTCCACAGATCCAGCCAGCAGGTCATCTCGCCCTCACCGCGGTTGGTGCGGATGAAGGTGTTGACTGCCGCCTCGAAGGTATCGAGGTAGCGAATATCCACAATTCCGCTGAGTTCGGTGGCCTCAGCTGGTCTCATTCTGCCGCCAACCCACTTAGCCTGTACCTCATCGTACGGCTCGATGTAGAGTGCTTCTGCATATTTGCCGGTGTAGTCCTTGGTGAGCACCAGGATCATATTGGCGTGGTCGATGCCGGTCATATAATAGAAGTTGCGGTCTACCGAGAAGGTATAGGAGGCATCAGCCGAACGCATCGGCGCTCTGCCGGAAAACAGGATAGCCGCACACGGACCCTGCTTGTCGCTCAAAAGCTGCTGCCGTCTCTCATTATAATTGATGTTCATTGCAAATTCCTCCCTGATTCTTGCCGCTAGGCGATTTTTTCCACAGTTTCAGTATAGCACGACAAGCAACGAATTGCAATCTGCGATCTATTTTCTGATGTTCCCAAGCAACTAGCAAGCAATGTGTATAAAACACATATGTATTTTATGTGAATTATTTTTTCGAAAAGCAATTTACTTTTCATTCCTTTTATGCTACCATAAAATTGTCCTATCGGGTAAGACCCGAAATTTATACAAATGAATAGGAGAATTGTTATGAACAAAAGAATCAGGCAATCCGCAATTGCTTTGGTTCTTGCTTCAGCAATGGTCTTCGGTCTGCAAGACATTACTGTCTTTGCTGATAATGGTTTTAAATCAGCTATAGCTGATTTATTGCCTGTACAGGCAATAAGCGAGACTGAAGCTTTAGAAGGCGACGGCAAGAACCAGACTCCTGAGGGTGACGGCAACACCCAAACTCCCGAGGGTGACGGCAACACCCAAACTCCCG
>JAHZAY010000008.1:122139-128065 GCA_019423685.1 Clostridiales bacterium
TGACGGCAACACCCAAACTCCTGAGGGTGACGGCAATACCCAAACTCCTGAGGGTAACGGCAACACCCAAACTCCCGAGGGTGACGGCAACACCCAAACTCCCGAGGGTGACGGCAACACCCAAACTCCCGAGGGTGACGGCAACACCCAAACTCCCGAGGGTGACGGCAATCCGCAAGCAGATGAAGCAGTGCAGGCAGTTGCAGAGCAGATCATCGCCCTGCCAGACGTTTCCACCCTTGATCCGGAGACCACCGATGTGGAGGTACTCACCGCACAGGTAAAGGCTGCCCGCGAGGCCTATGACAAGCTGACCGACGCACAGAAAGCGCTGGTTGAGAAGGCTGTTCTGGACAAGCTGGTCGCGCTGGAGGGTGCGCTGGAAGGGTTAGAGCAGGTGGAAACGATTCCTGGCAATGATGTTGCAGAATTTCACGGTACTGGATATGAAACTTTTGACGAGGCAATTCAAGCAGCCTTAAGCAACGGCGGCGGTACTGTTGAATTGTTAGCTGACTGCCAATACACCACTGAAGCAGCTCTTGCCATCGATACCAGTATTACTATCAAGGGTCCCTATACTTTGACGTTCGATACGTATTCTTTTGGTATATCGGATCCCGATACTACCCTGATTCTTGATGGATGTACTGTCAATGTTAACAACGCTGCTTATACTGCATATTCGGACAATCCTGCAAATGCTGCCATCATGTTAAACAATGGTGCAACTTTGACTTTGAATAATGCTACTTTAAATATTAATAATCCCAAAGGCGATGCAATTGCATTTTGGGATGTTTGGGAAAATTTTGAAACCGTCAATATTTTGAACGGTTCGCATTACGAAGCTTCCGGTTGCAATAACGGGGGCGGTTTTGAAGACTACAATGGTGATGGTCGTCCCGAACAGATGTTCTGTCAGATTAATATTGATGCCTCCACTGTAAAACTACATAATTCTTATAGTGGTTTTATAGGGAGCATGGACATTAATATTTCTAATGATAGCACAGTAGAAGTATATGATAATCGTGGCAACGGTTCCAATGGTGCAAATTATTATATCAGCGACTCTGCCGTTAAATTTGAAAGGAATGGCAGCCATGGTATGTCTGCAACTGACATCACTTCTACTCACTCCAACATTATCTCTAAAGATAATGGTTATTATGGAGTTTACTCTAAGCGTGACTTTCACATTGACAAAACCTCTACAATGCAAGTCACTGGAAACTCCCATGGCGGCGACTTTGCTGGCCTGAAGCTGACCGCTAACGTTAAAGATGGTCGTGTAGAATCCGGCGCAACCGTTAACATCACCGGCAACTATTGCAGTGGCCTGTCCAACAATGGTAAGTGTGTGTTTGAAGATGGCGTCAAGCTGACCATCACCGGAAACCAGAATAGCCAAGGTGGAGAAAATGGTAGCCATGGCGGTGGCGTTTATAATTCTGGCTCAAGCGCTGAGCTGGCCCTCCCTTCTGATGCGGTCATTTACAACAACCACGCCTTAACCGATGGCGATGATATTTTCAATAACACCACCGCCACTATCACCTTCGGCAAAGTCGGCGAAGGTTGGATACTTGAAGGTACAAGACTCGTATCTGAAAACAAAACTGAAGAAGAATGTGGACATGCCATCACCGGCTGGTTTGATGACAGCGCAAACAACCGCTGGAACGTCCACACCGCTCCCGTACATGCACAGCTGTACGATTTCGATAACACCATCACAACCGTCACCGGTGCGCTGGCTCTGAAAGCAGCACACCCTTATCAGTATGATCCCGAAGCTCCAACCGAATCAGGTGAGCCAGTTGAGTGGGAAACTTCCAAATCCAAAACTGCAACCAATCTGGATACCAATTATGAGTCAAAGGTAACTTTATCATTGCCTGCGGCAGAAACAACACCCGTTACCGATGTTGTTTTCGTCCTCGACCGTTCCAGCAGTGCAGGTTCCGCTCGACAAGAGATTTCCGACATGATGGATAATCTGCTGGAAATTACAAACCATTCGGATGCCGTTATCAATATCGGCGTTGTCAATTTCTGGTATAAAGCGGATAGTGGAATTGCACTGACTGCCCTTACCGATGACAGCATTGCTTCGATCAAAGCTGCCATTATGGAAAACAATCTTTCTGGCACTAATATCGAAGCAGGAATTGATGCCGCTGTAGCTATGCTGGATGCAAGCACAACTCCGGATGAAAACCAATACATGGTGCTGGTAACAGATGGTATCAGCCATTCCTGGAACGGCCCGGACGGATCGCCTATGACAACCTGGGGACAGGGAAATGCTGACGGTACAGTGATCCACGGTGGTACCAGCCCTTACATCTATTTCGACACAGATAAACCTGCTTTTGACACCGTCTACAATACTTCTGCCTCGGATGAAAAGCTCAGCGATATCTATGATGTTCCTGTTTTTGATGAAAACGGAAACGAATTAACAAATGCTGACATTGGGGATAAGTATATCAAAGTGGATGAATACGCCAAATACTACAGCAGCGTCGAAAAAGGTGTTTATCAAGCTGCGCACGCCTATGCACAGGCCGCTTCTAAATACAAATGCATCAACTTGTATTGGAATGTCAGCGACGATTATCTGTTAGCCACCGAATTTATGCAATGGACCGCTACCCAGGGTAAATGCTACAACATCACTGACAATCTTTCTGGCGCATTTGATGATGTAGAAAGAGATATCACCTACGTGGTTGATGCAGGCAGCTCGGTTATCGACGTCATCGGCGAAGGTACCGACAACATGGGCAACAATTATAACTTTGACTTTGTAGACATCGATTCTTTGACAGTTGGGAATGAAACACTCGCCGTTCATCACCAAGAAGGCAGCAATGTTTATTTCTTTGGCGACGAAAAAGACGGGATGTATCCATTTGTACTGACCTACTATCCAAATGGTCTGGGTGTCTCTGCCATGAGTACCGAACAGGAGACTGTTGTTGCCGGCGAATTGTTCGTCTGGGAAATCAATGTGCCGATTACCGTTGATCGGCCTGTACAGCTGACCTATACCGTCAAGCTGATCAACCCACAGACTGCCGACGGCACCTACGGACAGTACGATGCAGACGGCAGCGAGCACTATGAAGGCCTCTGCACGAATAACAGCGCCGTGCTCTTCCCCGTTGACAGCAACGGAAATGTCGGCGAAAAAGAAGTTTTCCCGAAACCAACCGTTTCCTATACCGTTGACAACGGTAAACCCGTCAACCCACCAGCCGACCCAGAGCCCACCCCTGACCGTCCATCCCGCCCGAACCGCGACGATGACGACGACTGGGAGCCGCTGCCGGATGCCCCTGTAAAGGACAAGCCGACAACTGAGGTTGACGTTCCGGAAGAAACCGAAACCCCAACCACCGAGCAGCCTGACAAGTATAACCCCGAAACTGGCGATTCTTCCATGTCCTTTGCCGCAATCGGCCTTGCTGCATCCTCCCTTTTGGGAGCAGTATTGCTGCTAAAGCAGAAAAAGTAATCCTTTTTCTGCGCATTGACTTATGAATTCCAGATCCTTACTCGTATCGCTAAAAAAAGGAGAAGCTCGATCAGAGCTTCTCCTTTTTGATTCACTGGCTGCCGGCAGGCACCCTATGCAATCCCCTTGCTGATGGGGGCCAGCAGTACCTTGCCGGTGCCGCGGTAGACATTGACCAGGCCTTCGCCGGAAGCTGCGGAACCGATCAGGCTCTTGCCGGAACGCTCGACGGTAAAGCTCAGGGAGCCACTCCAGGCAATTGCCATATTGCCGTCGATCTTGATCACATCGTCCTTGAGGGTAACTTCGATGAGCTCCTCCTTCGGGGAGAAGGATTCCAGGCACAAAATGCCGCTTCCGTTGATGCCCAGGTTAAACAGGCCCTCTCCGCCGGCAACCGCCGAAGAAAGGTTGGAGCGCATCACCGCTTTATGGTTGAGTTTGGAGTCGCAGGCCAAAAACAGTCCGTCGTCGAGGACGATGCTGTTGTTCCATTCGTCCAGATCGATCAGCAGAATGTGCTTATAAGTAGGTTCGAGCACCAGGATGCCGTCGCCGGTATATTCCGGCTTGATGGCCGATTCGCCGCTGACCTTGCCGCGCACCGCCTTGCCAAAAAAGTCCCCCACACCCTTGATGCCGGTGGTGGCGTTGAGGTTGCCCACCGTCCACTGCATGGCTCCTGCCTGCAGGGTGATGTCGGCCTTGCTCAGATCGCAGATTACCTGTCTCTTGCGCACATTCATCTCGTTGCAAAAATAGGCCATCTGGGCGCTGCCAGGAGTGACGCTCAGGTCACGCTGATACTCGATGACGGTGAACGGTCCCTTGGATTCCAACGTCTTGACGTCGTCGTTATCGGTAAAGTTTTTGATCTGGAACATAAAAGTTGCCTCCCCTTTGGCTCAGATTGATTCATTATCACAGCAGCTGATATTCGCTGCCATCTGGCTCTATTATAACAGAGCAAACTATCTCTGACAAGGCAAAAACAAAGCGCACCTTCTGTATTTGATCTCTTGTTTTCTTCCCTATTGGCTGGATTGAAAGACGAATCCATGTGGATTTATCAGCCAGTTTTTGCTATACTTTTCTTATGCAGCTCAGCTACACCAGCAAACTATGAGGAGGCAATTGCATGGAGTTTTGCACCGATCAATTGGCTTGGACCAGAAAGCCGGCAGAGTATACCATCTGCGCTGACAAAATCGAAATCGTGACACAACCGCACACCGATTTGTGGCAGCGCACCTACTATCATTTTCAAAACGACACGGCGCCCGTTTTGCAGATGGAGACGGACGAGCCGTACTTTTCCTTCACTGTGAAAACATCGTTCCAAAGCGGCCATCGCTTCGATCAGTGTGGAATTGTGATGTACCTGGACAGTGAAAACTGGCTCAAGGCCTCGATCGAATACGAGAACCAACAGTTCCAGCACCTCGGCAGCGTGGTCACCAACCTGGGGTACTCGGATTGGGCAACGGTGCAGATAGACGCCGGCATCCGGTCGATGTGGTACCGCCTGAGCCGGCGCGAGGACGACTACCGCATCGAGTGCTCTTCGGACGGCGTCACCTTTGAGCAGATGCGTGTCTGCCACATGTGGAAAGGAGCAAAGACCATTCGCTTTGGCATCTATGCGTGCAGCCCTGAAGACTCTTCCTTTAAAGCGACCTTTACCGACATGGCGATCACCGACTGTCAGTGGCCCGCCCATGACGGCCAGCAGCCGGACTAATTGCATCTGCTGACACCGCTTACTTTGCCAAAAGAAAAAGACAAAAAAAGAGAGGACCTTTTATAAAAGGTCCTCTCTTTTGGAGCGGGTTACGAGACTCGAACTCGCCACATCCACCTTGGGAAGGTGGCGCTCTACCGGATGAGCTAAACCCGCATTTTAAAAACGCGATCCATCTAGCTGGAGCGGGTTACGAGGTTCGAACTCGCTACCTCCACCTTGGCAAGGTGGCGCTCTACCAAATGAGCTAAACCCGCAGGAAATCGCATTTTTAAAATGGTTTGAAGTTTAAAAGAATCCATCCAAAAGACTTGGATGGATTCTTTTTGGAGCGGGTTACGAGGTTCGAACTCGCTACCTCCACCTTGGCAAGGTGGCGCTCTACCAAATGAGCTAAACCCGCATATGGTGCCTTCGGTCGGAATCGAACCAACGACACGAGGATTTTCAGTCCTCTGCTCTACCAACTGAGCTACAAAGGCATTTGTTTTGCCCAGCGAAAACAGTGGACAAGAAAAAAAAGTGGCGACCTGGATGGGGATCGAACCCACGACCTCTAGCGTGACAGGCTAGCGTTCTAACCAGCTGAACTACCAGGCCATATTGGTGGGAGTTACAGGGCTCGAACCTGTGACCCTCTGCTTGTAAGGCAGATGCTC
>JAHZAY010000009.1:0-107218 GCA_019423685.1 Clostridiales bacterium
CCCTTATAGGGCCTGTTCAAACCACCCGTTCAACGGGTGGTTTTGATTTTTTCGGCAGTTCTGCCTGTGAAGCCTCAATTTTTATCGAAAGTTTTTCTTGGATTTCGGATCATCTCTTTAAGCAGCCGCAGCGACTGTCCGGGCGAACAGCTCATCTCCTCGTCACCCAGCACATAGTCCACAAAATCGCAGATTGCTCCGGCCAGTACAAGGCTTTGCACCGAGAAGGCAAGCAGCCCTTTTTGCGGGTGCGCAAAGAGAAGAGAGGCTGTGTGAGGGGGAATAGTCTGCACACATAGGCCAGGGGGAATGGAAAATCCCGATGCCTTTATGAGGTGCAGCTGACATCTTCCCTCTTCGCAGCATCGGCAGATGAATTGGAGCATTTGGAAAACCTGCCCCCTCGTGAAAGGTGGCGGCAACCTTTTTAGCGCGCTGCGCCCACTGTCCTCTTGCACGCAGCTTTGCACAAGGCTTTTCAATTGTTCCAACGAGAAACAGCAGTGGGCAACTTCTGGTTTGGATGCAAGGTCGCCTGGATCGGGGGCGGCGTGCGATGGTGAGGATTTTTCGCACATCCAGGTGCGCAGCGGGAGAAAAGCAAAGGGGTGCCCCATCATGCAGCAAGAGCTGCCGATACGGCCTTGATCGCCGGGGGAGCACAGAAATTCCTCCACAGCAGGGAGTGCTCCGAAGATGGGAAAGGACCTAAATTGCTGTGCCTGAAAAAAACGTCTGGCCAGATTAAGTAGTTCGGGCTCTCGGGAGAGCAATCCGCAGGAGAAATCCGGCGACATCTGCAACAGGCACCGGCTGGTCAAAAGCAGATGGGGCAGAAAGCTTGCACAGCCAAAGAGGGAGTCGGGGTAGTCATAGTACCCATACAGCTGATAGTTGTGACAGTGAAGAAGCGACGGGACCATTCGGCAAAGCTGGTTGAGGTTGTCGGTCTGTGCGCAGGGGCTGCTGTTTAGGCAGAAAAAGTGGCGGATCGGGGTCTCTTCACAGGGGATGGCAGTCAGGCAGTCCAACAGGAAGGGGTAGTCCGGCTGGACCAGCAGGTCGACAAATCCGTCGATGGCGCACATTTCCTGCAACAAAATGGCGTGTACAGCGCGGTTGAGCTGGACGGCGCTGCAAAGGACCTGTACCTTTTGGTCGTGTAAAGGGGAAGAATTTGCGTGTGGACCTTCCAATCCGGTAGGGCCTTCGTCCAGATGAAAGCTTTCCAGCAGGCGGCGCACCGCCTGCCTGCGCCGCCAGTTTTCCTCCCCCATCTCCAAAATTCGAAAAGCTTCCACCAATTGCTGTGTCTGCATGTGGGTCAGCGAGAGGGCGTGGGCCAGACGGAGGACCTGTGCCCGATCTGAGGGTTTGCGCGTGCCGGTCAGCATCTTTTGCAGCCAGCTGCGCTCAATCCCGGAAAGGTTGGCAAGCTGGTAAATTTTCATCTGTCTTTGTTGGACAAAGGCAGAAAGCGTCTGAGAAAAAAGAGACATCCAGCGGCAACCTCCTTTTTGTTTGGCATCTTTGGGCGCAAAAAATGTTGTCACAAAATTTGTCACATCTTGCTGGAATGGTACAGCATAAATTATTATACTTGTAAAATAAACGCCGGCGCAGGAGGGTACAGCTCCTCTTGCGGGCGATAAACCTATACGATATTTTGCAGAAAAAATGAGAAAATATTCCGACAGAGGGTGCCGGACGGCGCGAAACCCTAAAAAGCGGGTGAAAGGAAGCGATGGGATGGAAAGCGAAAAAGAGATGCTGGAAATTGATGTGCTGGCAATGTTGCGGGCCGTTTGGAAAAGGGTGTGGTGGATACTGGGCGCCGCACTGGCCGGTGCAACGGCGCTTTTTTTGTGTGCAAACTTTCTCATCACGCCGCTGTATCATGCCAAGGCGATGCTGTATGTCAACAACAGCTCCATTTCGTTGGGAAACACTTCCTTTAGCATCTCGTCGGGGGAGCTTTCCGCAGCGCAGAGCCTGGTGGACACCTACATTGTCATTTTGAAGAGCCGACTCACCCTGAACGCCGTCATCGAGCACGCGCAGCTAGACTATACCTGCGAGGAGCTGGAGTCGATGATCTGCGCTTCGGCGGTGAATGGGACGGAGATTTTTGAGATTGTGGTCACAAGCGAAGACCCCGATGAGTCGGAGCGGATCGCAAATACCATCGCGCAGCTGCTTCCACAGAAGATTTCTGACATTGTGGAGGGCAGTTCGGTGAAGATTGTGGACTACGCTGTAGTCCCGGCTTACCCCGTATCTCCCAGTGTCACCCGGTACACGGCAGTTGGCTTTTTGACCGGAGGGATGCTCTGTGCGTTGGTGGTGGCGCTGATGGAGATTTTCAGCTCGTCCATCCGTTCGGAGGACTATCTGCTGCAAAACTACGACCTGCCGGTGTTGGCAATCGTCCCGGTGCTCAACGCGCAGAGCAAAGGTGAGTACCGCTATCAGGGAGCAAAAAGGAGAACATAAAAGATGTTTTGGAGAAAAAAGAGAGACACAGGGACAGCTTCCCCGACATTCTCTGTGAACAGCAGAGCATGATGGGTCAGGGTCTGCACTTCGCGGCGGCGGAGGCGTACAAGCTTTTGCGGACCAATCTGATGTTTTCGTTTCCCGGAGAGGACCCAAACGCCAAGATCATCGGCGTGACAAGCTCGCTCAAGGGCGAGGGCAAGAGCCTGACGGCGATCAATCTTGGATATACCATCGCGCAGGCAGGCAAAACCGTCCTGATCGTCGAGTGTGATCTGCGCCTGCCCAGCATCGCAAGGCGGTTAAAATTGCAGCCGTCGCTGGGGTTGTCGGATTTGCTGGTGGGCCTTTGCCCGCTGGAGCAGATTCTGCGCCAGGACGTTTTGACGCAAAAGCTGGATGTCATCCCCGCAGGGACCATCCCGCCCAACGCCGCGGAACTTTTGGAGTCGGAGCGCATGCGACGTACCCTGGCGCATCTGGCCCAATACTACGATTATATTTTGCTCGATCTGCCGCCCGTCATGGTTGTTTCGGACGCACTGATTGTCTCCAAGCTGACCAGCGGGATGCTGGTGGTAGTCCGCGATCAGTACGCTGAGAAAACCGCCCTTGCCCAGACGATGCGCCAGCTAAAATTTGTCAACGCAAAGGTTTTGGGTTTTGTGTTGAATGCGGCCCAAAGCACAATGGACAGCGACAGAAAGTACCGGCGCAAGTACGGCTACAGCAGATATTCTTATGAGGAGAAGGCGGCGCAGAGAGACGAAAACGGCAGGCGTGGCAGGCGCAGCGCGCGATGATCGATCTGCACACCCACATTTTGCCCTGCATGGATGACGGCAGTGCGAGCGTGCAGCAGTCGCTGCAAATGCTTTCGTCCGCGTTTGCGCAGGGAGTTTGCCACATCGCAGCAACGCCCCACTTTTATGCGCACCGGGAAAACCCGGAGCAATTTTTGCGCAGGCGGGAGCACGCTTACCGGCAGCTGATGCGGGCGATGCAGCAGGAAGAGGGGCCGTTCCCGGCCATCTACCGCGGTGCGGAGGTCCGGTACTATGAGGGCATCAGCCAAAGTGAGAGGATCGCGCGGCTGCAAATTGAGGGGATGCACCTTTTTTTGCTCGAGATGCCGTTTGCTGCCTGGAGCGAGCGCACCTTTTGGGAGCTGAGAAACTTGCAGCAAAGGCTCGGCATCCCCATTGTGCTGGCTCATATTGAGCGGTACCTACAGTTTCAAAGCACTGCCTGCCTTTGGAGAAGGCTGGAAGAGGCGGGGGTGCTTGTCCAATCCAATGCGCGATTCTTTCTGGACAAAGGCAGCCGGCGCAGGGCGCTCAAGCTGTTTGAGGCCGGGAGGATTCACTTTCTGGCCTCGGACTGCCACGACTGTGCGGTGCGCCCGCCAAACCTTGGAGAGGCAGTATCGCTGCTTTCACACTATGCGGATTCTTTTGCCGGCCGGTGGGAAAGGCAGTTTGCCGAAGAGTTGATCCATACAGATAAAAAGGGAAAGGAAGAGACACGATGAAAAAAGTTGCATCTTTTGTGTTGGGAGCAGCCCTTTTGCTCTTTGCGTCGTTGTCTGCTACAGCCGCAGATTTCACCCCGAGCGTACAGGGCAAACAGGCGCCGGAAATTGTGGTGATGCAGCAGGATGGAAGGCAGATTGCGGGCCAGATCATCGACGCGCAGGGCAACCTTGTCGCGCAGGTAGAGGCGGGGGCAATTTTGGTGACGCCGGTGGCGCAGGCAGATGAGGCGCTCAAACAGGCGTACGAACAGCTCAAAGCAACCTCATTGGAGCAGCTCATCCCGCAGCTGCCCGACTTTCTCAGCGATCTGCCGCAGGATATTTCGGTACAGCAGCTGGTTGTGCGGGATCTGTTCGACGTGGCGGTCGATGCGCAGACCCGGCAGCTGCTGGATGCCGGCAACAGCATCCGGATTTCTTTTCGGCTGGGCGTGCCGCCACAGGAGCTGGTGCTCTGCCTGCACAACCATTCCGACAGCCAGTGGGAGGTCATCGACCACCAAAAGGTGAACAATAACGGCGACGGCACCGTGACGGTGGAGTTTTCCAGCCTGAGCCCGGTCGCCTTTGCTGTACAAAAGGACGGTGCGCTCGAGGACGCACCGCCGAATACAACACAGCCGCAGCAGGACGAGGAATTGGGGCAAGCGGCCGGCCGGCAGACCGTGCTGATTTTGGGCGTTGCAGCCGCTGCAGCCGCTGTAGCGGCCGCGATTGCGCTGGCGGGAAGGAAAAGGTAGGCGACCATTAGATCAATTGATTTTGGAGGACAAGATGCCACACATGCGACTGAAAAGGGAGAACATAGCCAAGCTTTTGCTCTTGCTGGCCGCTTTGAGCGTGTGCCTAATGGGAATTGGCGCCATCTCCTTCTGGGAAAATAGGCAGCAGGAAGAGGCGATGTGGAGCCAATCGGAGAAGGACCAGGCGGCACGCAGAAGGCGCGAGGGTTGGATACAAAAGGACGGGGTCTGGTATGCCCCCAAACAAAACCTACAGACGGTGCTGGTCATCGGGCTGGACGAGATGGGGCCGCTGGAGAGCTCGGAAAGCTACAACAACGGCGTGCAGGCCGATTTTTTTCTTTTGGCAGCCCTCGATAGCGAAGACAAAACGGCGACGCTGCTGCACTTAAACCGCGACACGATGGCACAGATCCCTGTGCTGGGCGTGACGGGTCAGGCTGCGGGCAGCACATTTGGTCAGCTGGCGCTGGCATATACCTACGGCAGTGGACTGCACGACAGCTGCCGAAACGCGGTGCAGGCGGTTTCTGAGCTGCTCCACGGCGTTTCGATCGACCACTATATTGCCGTCTCGATGGGGGCCGTTCCCACCCTCAACGACCTGGTCGGGGGCGTCACCGTGTTGGACGACTTCTCTGCACTCGACGAGCAGATGGTGCAGGGAAAGACCATCACCTTGACCGGCGAACAGGCATTGCAGTATGTGCACCGGCGGGAAGGTTTGGAGGACAGCAGCAACCGCAGCCGGATGGAGCGGCAGCAGCAATACCTGAAGGCGTTGGCAAAACAGGTGGAACAACTGGGAGAGCAGCCGTCCCTCTCCGCCCAGCAGCTTGCCTCCCTCTCCCGCTACATCCTTTCGGATTGTACGCTGGATGCGCTGTCGCGGATGACCGAGCAGTTTGCAGGCTATTCCCTACAGCCGTTTGAGGAGGTTGTGGGGGAATTGCGGAATGGAGAAATGTATCTGGAATTTTATCCCGATGCGGATAGGTTGGAGCAGCAGGTTTTGCGCCTGTTTTATGAGGAGCGCAGATAAAGCGGCACGGAGGATGCAAAAATAAAAGGAAAGGTGGGGTGGCAGATTTGTACTTTGAAAAAGACGGGGGAGGATCGGAGCGCTTTTGGCGCACCGGTTGCCGGTCATATGCGGCCTTTTGGGGCCGCCGGGAAAAAAGTGCCCAAAAGAGCGGCTTTCAGATGGTGGTGCTCACAGCGGCCGATACAGCAGAGCAGGTCCTGGCAGATTTAAAGCGGTCGGACCGATCTGCCGCTGGGGTCTGCCTTGTGGATGGAAATCAGGTGGCCGGTGAGATAGAGGGTGTGCCTGTAGTGTCGGCGATGGACGGCCTGCTCGATTACATAAGGCACAATGTGGTGGACGGACTGTTTGTGCATCTCCCGCAGACGACGCCGGCAGTGGAGCAGATCCTCTCAGCCTGCGCTGCGATGGGGGTGTCCACCCACCTGATTTGGGGGTGCAGCAGCCCAAGAGGGCCGGTCAGGGTGGTCGAAAAGCTGGGCAGATACACCGTGCTGACCCACCGGTTGCACTGCGTTACCCCGCGCCAGCGCCTTCTCAAAAGGGCCGTCGACCTGTGCGCGGGGCTGGTGGGCGCGCTGGTGACGGCGGTTGCCTTTTTGTTTGTGGCCCCGGCTATCTATGCTGCAAGCCCGGGACCAATCTTTTTTTCCCAAATGAGGGTCGGGCAAAACGGCAGAACATTTAAAATTTACAAGTTTCGCTCGATGCACATCGATGCGGAGCAGCAAAAGCAGCAGCTGTTGGAGCACAACAAGGTGGCGGACGGGATGATGTTTAAAATCGACGACGATCCCCGCATCATCGCAGGGATCGGGCGCTTCATCCGCGACTACAGCATCGACGAGCTGCCGCAGCTGTGGAATGTGCTCAAGGGGGAGATGAGCCTGATCGGAACCAGGCCGCCGACGGTGGAGGAATACGAAAGATACTGCGACCACCACAAGGCGCGGCTGGCCATCAAGCCGGGCATTACCGGCCTGTGGCAGGTGAGCGGGCGCAGCAACATCACCGATTTTGAACAGGTGGTGGCTTTGGACATAAGCTACATACAAAACTGGAGCTTGCAATTGGATTGCAAGATTCTCTTAAAGACGGTCCGGGTTGTACTCAAAAAAGATGGGGCTGTCTGATAATCAAACGATGTAGGAGTAAGAGGATGAAAGGAATCATACTTGCCGGCGGTTCGGGGACACGGCTGTATCCGCTGACCCGAGTGACCTCGAAGCAGCTGCTTCCAGTCTACGACAAGCCGATGATTTATTACCCGATGTCGGTACTGATGAATGCGGGCATTCGGGATATACTGATTATCTCCACGCCGCAGGACACGCCGCGCTTTGCCAGCCTGCTGGGAGATGGAGGGCAATTTGGGGTGCGCTTGGCCTATGCCGAGCAGCCGTCCCCGGACGGGCTGGCTCAGGCTTTTTGCATCGGGGCAGAGTTTATCGGCAACGACGCGGTGGCGATGGCGCTGGGCGACAACATCTTTGCGGGACATGGATTAAACCAGCGGCTGCAAGCGGCCGCCAAGCGGGCACACAGCGGCAAAGGGACCATCTTCGGCTATTATGTGGAGGACCCGGAGCGCTTTGGCATCGTGGAGTTTGATGGGCAGGGTCGGGCTATTTCCATCGAGGAAAAGCCGAGAAAGCCCAAGAGCAACTACTGCGTGACAGGGCTCTACTTTTACGACAACCGGGTGGTGGAATATGCCCGCAAGCTGACGCCCTCTGCCCGCGGGGAACTGGAGATCACCGACCTCAACCGCATCTATTTGGAGAGGGAGGAGCTGTGTGTGGAGATCCTCGGACAGGGGTTTACCTGGATGGATACCGGCACGCAGGACAGTCTGGTGGAGGCCACCAACTTTGTCAGGACGCTGGAGAAGCACCAGCACCGAAAGATTGCCTGCCTGGAGGAGATCGCATACCAAAACGGATGGATCTCCCGGCAGCAGATGCAAGCAGTCTATGAGCTGCTCAAGAACAGTCAGTATGGCCAGTACATCAAGGATGTTTTGGACGGCAAATTTATCGATGTAAGACAATAATCAGGAAAAGCAAAAGGGAGGAAGAAGAGATGACAATCGTGGTTGCGGGAGGTGCCGGCTTTATCGGCTCCAACTTTATTTTTCAGCTGCTTGCACAGGACACAGCGCCCCGCGTTGTCTGTCTGGACAAGCTGACCTATGCGGGCAACCTCTCCACCCTGAAAGCGGTGTGGGGACACCCAAATTTTCGATTTGTCCAGGCAGATATCTGCGACCGGCAGGCGGTGGAGGCCATATTTGGGCAGGAGCGCCCCGATGTGGTGGTCAACTTTGCCGCCGAAAGCCATGTAGACCGCTCGATTGAAAATCCCGACGTCTTTCTGCAAACCAACCTCATGGGTACAGCCGTTTTGCTGGATGCCTGCTGCAAGTATGGCTCCATCCGCTATCATCAGGTTTCCACCGACGAGGTCTACGGCGACCTTGCGCTCGACCGGCCGGACCTGCTTTTCACCGAGCACAGCCCTCTGCGCCCCAGCAGCCCCTACTCCGCTTCCAAGGCCGCTGCCGATCTGCTGGCGCTGTCCTATTACCGGACCTATGGCCTGCCGGTAACGGTCAGCCGCTGCTCCAACAATTATGGACCCTATCAGTTCCCGGAAAAGCTGATCCCTTTGATGATCGTGCACGCCCTTTATGACCGGCCGCTGCCCGTTTATGGAACAGGCTGTAACGTCCGCGACTGGCTGCATGTGGACGACCACTGCAGAGCTATCCTCAAAATTTTGCACAGCGGCCGCACGGGGGAGGTGTACAACATCGGGGGCCACAATGAAAGGCGCAACATTGACGTTGTGAAGAGCATCTGTGATGCACTGGGAAAGCCCTACAGCTTGATTGTCCATGTCCCCGACCGCAAGGGCCACGACCTGCGCTATGCCATCGATCCCTCCAAGATGCGCGATCAGCTCGGATGGCTTCCGGAAATTGACTTTGCACAGGGCATCCTTCGCACCGTTAGCTGGTACCGCAAGCACGAGTGGTGGTGGAGGAACCTGCTTTCTGCCCAAAAGGATGGGGAACTTTTGCACACACAAAGGGGGCTTGCCGAATGAAGGTGCTGGTCACAGGGGCGACAGGGCAACTGGGACAGGACGTGATGCAGGAGCTGGAGCGCCGCGGCCACCAACGGGTCGGGACCTATCATAGAGGACAACCGAGCGGGGAAATGGCAGGAGATTATCTTCCGATGGACATAGTCGATGCGGCCAGAGTGGAGGAGGTGATCGGTGCAGTGAGGCCGGATGCGGTGGTGCACTGTGCCGCCTGGACCGATGTGGATGCGGCGCAGGATGCACCGCAAATGCAAAAGGTGTTTGCGGTCAATGTCAACGGCACCCGCAATGTAGCCAAAGCTTGTCAAACAGCCGGCAGCAAGATGCTCTACCTGAGCACCGATTATGTGTTTGATGGGCGCGGATCGGATGGGTGGAAGGCAGACAGCGGCAACTTCGGACCGCTCAACCTCTATGGGGCCACAAAGCTTCAGGGCGAATTTGCGGTGCGCAGTGCCCTGGAAAGGTACTTCATCGTGCGGGTTTCGTGGGTCTTTGGGAGCCACGGGAAAAATTTTGTCCGCACCATGTTGGAGGTGGGCAAAACAAAGCGGGAACTGCGGGTGGTGAACGACCAGATCGGCGCACCCACCTATACCCGCGACCTTGCCCGTCTGCTGGTGGATATGGCAGAGACCCAGCGGTACGGCTGCTATCATGCGGCCAATGAGGGCGGCTACATCAGCTGGTACGACTTTGCCTGCGAGATCTTTAAGCAGGCGGGGTATGCAGTGCAGGTACAGGGGGTGACGACGCAGGAGTATGGGCTGTGCAGGGCGCAGCGGCCCTTAAACAGCCGCTTAGACACGCAAAAGCTGCGGCGGGAGGGCTTTGCTCCCCTGCCCGACTGGCAGGATGCACTGCGCCGCTGCTTGCGGGAAATGGGCATTGCCCAAGAGAGGGGAGAAGTTGGATGAAGGTGGAAAAAAATGTTGGAGGCATTAAGGGGCTGTGTCTGCTGCAACCGGACGTATATGCCGACAGCAGGGGATATTTTATGGAGACCTACAACCAGCAGCAGATGCAGCAAAACGGAATCCAGCTTACCTTTGTGCAGGACAACGAGTCGATGAGCGGGAAGGGGGTGCTGCGGGGACTGCACTTTCAGAAAAAATATGCACAGGCAAAGCTTGTGCGGGTGGCAGAGGGCTGCGTGTTTGATGTGGCCGTTGACCTGCGCGCGGACAGCCAGACCTATGGCAGATGGTATGGATTGGAGTTGAGCGGGGAGAACAAAAAGCAGCTTCTCATCCCGCGCGGATTTGCACATGGCTTCTTGGTGCTGTCCGATACAGCCCGTCTGTGTTACAAGTGCGACAACTTTTATTGCGCCGCAGATGAAGGGGGCTTGGCCTGGAACGACCCGCAGGTCGGCGTGCGCTGGCCGCAGCTGGACGGCGCCCCGCTGATTCTCAGCGACAAGGACCGGCAGTGGCCATTTTTGCAGCAGCTATCTGTGCGGTGATCGAAAGGAGGCAACGGCGTGCAGCATGTCTTTATTGTGGGGGCAAAGTCGATGGGCGCCTATGGCGGCTATGAAACCTTTGTTGATCAACTGACCCGGCAGCATCAGCACAACCAAAAGATACAGTACCATGTGGCGTGCAAGGCAAACGGTGAGGGCAGCATGGAGCAAGCTGGTCTACAAGGGGACAAGGCGCTCGGCTGCCGGGAGTTCTTTTTGCACCGCGCACACTGTTTTGCAATTCCCGTCCCCAAGATCGGCGCAGCTTCGGCCATCTATTATGATGTGGCGGCGCTGCACTGGTGCTGCCGCTATATCGAGCGCAACCGCATCCCAAATCCGATCGTCTACATCCTGGCCTGCCGGATTGGCCCGTTTATCGGGTACTTTCAGAGAAAAATCCACAAGCTGGGCGGCAAACTCTACCTCAATCCAGATGGGCACGAGTGGATGCGGGCAAAATGGAGCGCGCCGGTGCGGCAATACTGGAAAATTTCAGAGAGGATGATGGTCTGGCACAGCGATCGGATTATCTGCGATTCGGTGCACATCGAACAGTATATCCACAAGCGCTATGACCGAAAGGGCAAGCGCGGCGCAGACCCCAAGACCGAGTTTATCGCCTACGGCGCAGACCTTGCAAAAAGCTGTCTGCAGGATGGGGACACAACCTTTTGCAAATGGCTGGCAGATAAGGGGCTGGCAGTGCGGGAGTACTATCTGGTGGTGGGGCGGTTTGTGCCGGAAAATAACTACGAGACGATGATTCGCGAATTTATGTATAGCGGCACCGAGCGGCGGCTTGCCATCCTCTCCAATGCAGGGGGCCGCTTGCTGGAAGAGCTTGAGCGAAAGCTGCACTTTAGCCAGGATGAGCGGATTTGCTTTGTGGGCACCGTCTATGACCAGGAGCTGTTAAAGAAGATTCGCGAGAATGCATATGCCTATCTTCACGGACACCAGGTGGGCGGCACCAACCCCAGTCTGTTAGAGGCGATGAGCAGCACGGGATTAAATCTGTTGCTGGATGTCTGCTTTAACCGCGAGGTTGCAAAAGATGGCGCGCTGTACTGGACCAAAGAGCCGGGGAGCCTGCAAAGGGTGCTGGAAACAGCCGAGCAGATGGATGCAAAGGAGAGGGCGGTATATCAAAAAAGAGCAAGGGACACAATTGCGCAGTCGTACAGCTGGCAGAAGATTGCACAGCAATATGAGCGCGCATTTTTGCAGGAGGCCGAACTGGATGCGGACACAAGATAGAGCTATGTTTAGGTAAGAAAAAGACACAAAAAAGAGGGGGCGATCGGATGCAGGAGATGACGCTGCAGCAGATACAGGCAGTGCAGATGGAAGCGCTGCGCTTTCTTTCGAAAATATGCGATCAAGAGAAAATTGAATACTTTTTGATGTACGGTACCCTGTTGGGGGCGGTGCGCCACAAGGGATTTATCCCCTGGGATGACGACCTCGACATCATGCTCAGGCGCAGCGAGTACGACCGGCTGCTGCAATATTTGATGCAGCACGAGCAGGAGATTCTGCCCTATCGGCTGTTCTGCCACCTGAACTGCCCGGACTATCCGTTTATGATCGCGCGGCTGTGCGACACCCGCTACCAGTATGTCCCCAACAACGAAAAGGACTGCGGCATGGGAATTTTCATAGACCTGTACCCGCTGGACGGTGCAGGACACAGCTGGGAGGAGGTTAGAAGAAGGGGACCCTATCTTCGCCTGCTCTCCTCGCTGTGTTTTCTCTCGTCGCGAGAGCACTTTTTTGTCTCGCGTCTCGAGTACTCCTCCCGCAAAAGTTTTGTGCGCACAGCGATCAAATTTCCGCTCTACCTAATTGCAAAGGCTGCGGGTACGCCCTTTTGGCTTTGGAAACTGGAGCGCCTTCCCCAACAGTACCGGTATGCGGATTGCCCGTTTGTCGGTCCCACCAGTTGGCTGGGCGACTATCGGCGCGACGTCATGGACAAAAGTTGGGTAGAGCAGACTACTTGGATTGAATTTGAAGGGGAAAAGTTTCGTGCGCCGAAGGAGTATCACAAGGTGCTGTGGCGCAAATACGGCGACTATATGCAGCTGCCTGCTGCTGACCGTCGGGTTGCAACGCACGATTACAGGGCCTACCGCAAGGAAAGGTTGTAAGGGATAAGGGCCTGCCTGTGTGCAGGAGCCGTTTGAGAGGACAAGAAGAAAGGAAACCGAGATGCTAAATATTGTCATCCCGATGGCCGGACACGGCAGCCGCTTTGCCAAGGCCGGTTACCAGATGCCAAAACCGCTCATCGACATCAAAGGACACCGGATGATCGAGTGGGTGGTCAAAAATGTGGCGCCAAAGTCGCCCCACCGCTTTATTTTTCTATGTTTGCAGGAACATATCGACCGGTACAGCCTGCAAAGCTTTTTGCAGGAGATTGCGCCGGGCTGTGTGGTGGTTCCGGTGGAGCAGGTGACCGAAGGGGCAGCCTGCACCGTTTTGCTGGCGCAGGAGTATATCGACAACGACCAGCCGCTGATGATTGCAAACTCCGACCAGTATCTCGATTGCGACATCGATGCGTACCTGAAGGAACAACAGGACCGCGACGGGCTCATCATGACGATGTATGCCGACGGCGAACAGTGGTCCTTTATTGCAGCGGATGGGGAAGGACTTGTCGCCGAGGTGAGGGAAAAGGAGGTCATCTCCAATCAGGCCACTGCCGGCGTATACAACTTTGCGCGGGGCAGCGACTATGTGCGCTACGCCCGCGAGATGATTGCGATGGACCTGCGCGTCAAGGGCGAATTTTATGTGGCGCCCGTCTACAATATGCTCATTGGGGATGGCAAGAAGATTGCCTTTAAAAATATCGGCAGTGTGGGAGACGGAATGTACGGCCTTGGAGTGCCGGAGGACCTGAAGGCATTTTTGGACCACCCCATTTCGCACAGGCCGCCGTTTTAAGGGAAAGAATAAAAGAGAACACTTTTCGACCGAGAGGAGGTGCGCGGGTGCACCTGATGGAAACTTTTAAAAAACAGGGCGGTTGGCGGCTGCTTCGGCAGCACTGGAGCGGCGGCGCTTTTTTCACAGCGGTTGGACAACTTTTGCTGTTGGGGAAAAGCAGGACTGCTCTGGAAATTCTCAGGCTGTCAGCCCAGCTCAAATGCAAGCAGAAACTCGAGCGCAGATACCGCCATGTGCTGGATCAGCTGGACAGCGAATGGGTACAGCAGCCCGAATGCGCATCCGACAAGGTGTGGATCTGCTGGCTTCAAGGGATGCAGCAGGCTCCGGAACTGGTGCAGCGCTGTTACCGGTCTGTGCAGGAAAATCTGGCGAAAAAAAAGGTGATTCTCCTGACAGAAGAGAACCTATTCGATTACATCGAGCTGCCGGACTACATCGTCAGAAAATGGAAGAATGGGCAGATTACCCACACCCACATGACGGATTTGGTGCGGCTGGAACTGCTGATCCGCTACGGGGGACTGTGGCTGGATGCGACGGTGTTTTGCAGCGGCGGGGAAATCCCCGACTACTTCTTTGATTCGGAGCTGTTTTTCTTTCAGTGCCTCAAGCCCGGCCGCGATGGACACCCGGCCTATGTCTCCTCGTGGTTGATGCAGGCAAAAACCAACAACAAGATTTTGTCGGCAGTTCGTGCGCTGTGCCACGCCTATTGGCGGGAAAACGACAGCATGTGGGACTATTTTCTGCTGCATGACTTCCTTTCGATAGCCCTGGAGCGCTATGCGCAGCAGGCGCAGGAGATTATTCCGCGGGACAATGCAGCGCCGCACGCGCTGCAGCTGCGGCTGTTCGAGCAGTATGACGAGCGCTGCTGGCGGGCAATCAAGGAGCAGACGCCATTTCACAAGCTGACGTATAAATTTGAACCCGAAAAAGAAAGCGTGCAGGGCACCTACTATCAGGTGCTGTTTGGCGGACGCTAGATAGCGCTGCCTTTTGTGACACAAGGCGGGGAAAAGGGAAACGCTGCACGCAAGAGGAGGATCGAATTTGGTATCACTTCACGAGGTTATCCTGTACGTCATTTTGATGATGCCCGTCTCCACCCTGTTTGTCAACCAGAGCGTCAGCAACAAGGTGCTATTTTTTCTCTCGATGTTGGCTTTGAGCTTGGTGTTGATCAGAAGGATGACGAGAGGGGCGCTGGCGCTATTCTTTTTGCTCATAATGGAACTGGCGATTTCACTGGAAATTGGGGGAACGCTCTCCTTTTACAATCCAAACGACATCTTTTATCTGCCCCAGTGGGTGTTGCTGTGCACCTACTTTGCAGGCTATCTGGAGGTATTTTGCTCCCGGACAGCCCGACATTTTCAGCTGCTCAGGGGCAGTGTCTACCTGTGGGAGGTTGCCTTTCTTTTCCTGCGCATCTTTTCCCCGGCCATGCAGGAGGATTTTGCCCACAGGACAGCATCCTCGGCCTTTTTGATCCTCGTCATGGTCTGGTACTGCGGCAGGATGTCGCGCAATACAAAGTTTTATCTGCACATGCTGCTTCCGTTTTGGGCCATTTTGTCTTTGCAGGTGCGCACCTACTTTGTCCTGTCTTTGGCGGTAGTGTGCATGGCGTACTATTCGATTTTTAAAAGGAAAGCCTACTTCTTTTTAACTGTCATTCCGCTGGGGGTTGCGGTGCTCTTTGTGCTGCTGCAAACGGCCATCGGTTCCCGCTTCACCGACCTGACCGAAAGCTATTACGGCGGGGTGCTGGCCACCCTCACAAGCTCCAGGAGCGTCTTTTGGGCGGCCGATCTGCGGGCGTTTTGGGACGCTTCGCTGTTTTATAAACTTTTTGGCAACGGCTACAACTTTATTTACGACCTCAACAACATGGTCGTCAAGACTCCCATTTGGGGGCACAACGACCTGATCCACATTCTGGTGACCAACGGCTTGCTGGGGGTGTCGATCTATCTGGGTGCAGCGTTTGGGCTTTTGCGCAAGGTCGTTTTGCGGTTTCATCCCGACAAAACGCTGTTTCGGCTAGCTTTGGCGGCGCTTGCCTTTTGCGCGCTGTTTGACGGGCTGTATCACTACACCTGCACGCTCTACACCGTTCCCTTTTTGTTGGGAGCTTGCAGGAAAGAAGAAGGGGGACCGGGTAAAAAATGACCTTTTCACAACAGATAGAGGGCGCGGAGTGGGTCTTTTTTGACTTTTTTGGCACCCTGGTTTGCAGGAATGCTGCCCCGGAGCAGCTCATCGAGCGCTGGGCGCTCAGTGTATCGGAGCAGCTGCGCTACCAGGTGCGGCCGGCCAGCCTCTACAAGTACAGAATGCAGGCGCTGCGGCAGTGCTATCAGCAGGATAGCACAGAAGAGGTGCCATACCATAAAATCATAAGGCGGCTGTACACCCTGTTGCACAACCAACTTTGCAACTACACCTTTGCGCAGTTCTTTTTGATTTCGTACAACTGCGAATTACAAGTGGAGATGCAGGCGCAGTCGCTGCGCACCCAGGTGGCCGATATGCTGAACATCGCGCTGGCTAGAGGAAAGAGGGTGGGAATCCTTTCGGATTCTTACCTTGGCAGCAGCCAGCTGCGCCTGTTTTTGGAGCACGCGGGTTTGGACAGCACCCGGTTTGAAAAGATCTATGTCTCCTCCGAATACGGCAAAAAGAAGCGGACGGGCAGTTTATATGCGCTGGTGTTGCAGCAACTGGATGTGGAGGCACAAAAGTGCCTGATGATCGGGGACGATCCGGTCGCGGACAGGCTCCGGGCAAAGCAGGCGGGGCTTCGCACTCTTTTGTGCCCGAAGGCGGCAGAGCAGCCGCTGTGTGCGGGCGACGTTTGCCGAAAGGTACAGAGCATCGAAAAACAGTACCGCTCAAAGCCATTTGCAAACTTTGGATTCGGGCTTTATTACTACATTCAACAGCTCTATCAGCAGGCGGTTGCACACCGGTATCAGAAGATCTTTTTCCTAGCAAGGGAGGGGCATTTTCTCAAACAGCTCTTCGATTGTTACCAGCAGCAAAAAGGGCAGGTGGTCCACACCGAGTACCTGTACCTCTCCCGTCTGGCGACTTTTCTGCCTTCCCTGGACCGGCTGGAAAGGGAGAGGTTTGACGCCATCTTTGCACAGTATGGCGATCTGAGTTTGGCGGCCTTTTTAAAGAATCTGCAATTTGAAAGAAAGCTGGTGCGCACCATAGCGGCGCAGCTGGATTTGGATGCGGACAGGGTGATCTACGATTTTGCCCGTTCCAAAGAGTTCCAGCGCTTAAAGCAAAACGAGCTGTTTGCCAAGACCTACGAAGAAAAAAGAAGGCGCGCGAAAAAAGAGCTGCTCGACTATCTACAGCCGCTCTTTTGCGATCAGCAGGAGATTGTCCTTGCCGACATCGGGTGGAAGGGCACCATGCAGGATCACCTTTGCAGGGTGATCGCCCCCAAACGGGTCATCGGGCTTTATTTTGGAATTTCCGGGCAGACCGGCAGAGAGGGCAACGGCAACATCAAGCGGGGGCTGGTATTTGATCGCTTCCCCAAATGTTCCCCTTACTGCGGCGTCTGGGAGTTCGAGACCCATTTGATCGAGCAGCTGCTGGCCGCACCGCACGGCTCCACAGTGGGGTATGAGGGCGGCAAGCCCATCCTGTGGCGCAGCCCGGAGGACAAAGCGCTGTATGCAGCGGCGCAGGAATATCAGAAAAATATAGGGGAGGTTTTTGCGCAGCTGCACAGCCTTTTGCGGGGGCGGGTGATCGAGGACGAGGCCCTCTTTACAGCCGCCACCAGTGCACAGCTGCGGGTACAGCTGTGCCTCGACCGGGAACAGCTGCGCTTTGAAAAGCTGGCGCTCTCGGAAAAGACCAACAATTTTGGCTGGTTTGCGGCTGTCCCCACTAAGCCGGGGCGGCTGCGCAAATTGGTTGGCGCAGCAAAGAAGGTGCGGCGGCTTTGGCGCGAGGGCGGAGAGCTGCGGCTGATGTCCTGTCTGCACTACCTTTCCATCAAGATGAACGCCCGCCAAAGATATGGCTGGAAGAAATCTTGCTACCGCATCGTCTACTATCTTCAGAAAGGTCGCATTGAATCAAGATGAGCATGTATATTGTCGCCCACAAAAAGTTTGACCCGCCCATCCAAAGCGGTTATCTGCCGCTGCAGGTGGGAAAGGGAGATCCCCTCTTTGCCGGGAAGTTTCTGCGGGACTGCACAGGGGAAAACATCGCAGAAAAAAACAGCACCTACTGTGAATTGACGGCGCTGTACTGGATTTGGAAAAACTGCACCGACCCGATTGTGGGGCTGTGCCATTACCGGCGCTTCTTTACCCAAAACGCCCTGAGCCGCCATCCAAGGCACTTTCTCTCAATGGAAAGGGCACAGGAGGTGCTGGAGACTTACGACCTGATTTTGCCGCAAAAGGTGCATCTAAAGTGCACCGTCCGGGAGCAGTACTTTTCTACACAGGCGGGCTTTGCACGGGACCTGGACCGGTTGGAGCAGGTTATCCGCGAACACTTCCCCGAGTATGGTGCGGCCTATCAGAAGGTGATGGGCCAGTGCGCACAGCACTTTTGGAATATGCTAGTTGTGCCAAGGCCACTGCTGGATGCCTACTGTAGCTGGCTGTTTGCCGTGCTGGGCAGGATGGAGGAGGTCACCGACCTTTCCGGCTACGACACTAGACAAAGGCGCATCTACGGATACCTGGCGGAAAGGCTGATGAACGTCTGGGTGGAAAAGCAGCAACTCAGGGTATTCGAGTGTCCGGTGGTGCAGACCGATCGATCCCGCTGGGCGGTGGTCAAAACGGGCCTTGGCATCCAGGGCAGACGGGTGCGCGCAGCGCTGCGAGGCCTGCGCTCATGAAGGAGCAATCCCGTTTCGTTGCACACAACATCGCCTGGAATCTGCTCCTTTCGCTCTCCTCGCTGCTGTTTTCGCTGCTCACCTTTCCCTATGTCACCCGCGTCCTTGGAGTACAAACAAACGGGGCCATCTCCTTTGCAAGCTCGCTGGTCAGCTACTTTGCGCTGTTTGCAGGATTGGGCATCTCCACTTATGGGGTCAAAGCCTGTGCTCAGGTAAAGCAGGACCGCGAAAAATTGTCCCAGGTGGCGCAGGAACTTTGGATCATCAGCGCCGCTGCGGCGGCCATCGTGCTGGGCGTGCTGTATCTGCTTTTGCTCTTGGTTCCGGCGCTGCACCGCTATCGGGGGTGGATGCTGGTGTACAGCGCCAACATCTGGCTGAATGTGCTGGGCATGAACTGGATGTATCAGGGAATCGAAAAGTTTCGCTTTATCGCAATCCGGTCGCTTGTCTTTAAGCTGCTCTCACTTGTGCTGCTGTTTATCTTCGTAAGGGATGCGCAGGACGGGTTGTGTTATGCGGTGATCTCGGTCTTTGCCAGCGGCGCGGGCAACCTGTGCAACGCCATCTGTGCCTACAGGCACATCCGATGCAGGCCGCTTTCCTCCTACCAGTTTAAACGGCACTGCAAGCCTTTGGCCCTGCTTTTTGCCACAACCCTGGCCGTCAACGTCTATTCCCAGATGGATACGGTGATGCTGGGATTTTTTTGCGGCGATTATGCCACCGGTATCTATTCGGTAGCGGTCAAGATCAAGACGATTCTGTTGTCGATGTTCTCCTCAGCCAGCGTGGTGATGCTGTCTAGCCTTGCAGCTGCCGGGAGCGGGGGAGAGGGGGAGGTCCGTCCGCTGCTCCAAAGGTCGTACGCGATGACGATCTTTATCACCGTGCCGGTCTGTGTATACGGCATCCTGTTGGCACAGGAGAGCGTGGTGTTCCTATCAGGAGCGGACTTTGCGATCGCTGGTGTGCCGATGAAAATTCTGATGCCCACAGTTGTACTCTCCGCCCTCTCCCAGATTATCGGGAGCCAATATTCGGTCTCGACTGGCAGGGAGCGCAATCTGATGGTTGCGGTGGTGAGCGGAGCGGCTGTAAACCTAGCGTGCAATGCGCTGTTGATTCCGCGCTTTGGCTACAATGGCGCAGCGCTGGGCACATTGATTGCGGAGGCTGCCCAGTGTGCCATTCAGATGCTGCTGGCAAGGGAGATTATCCAGCAGGTGTTCTGCCCCAAAAAGTTGTGCAAGGTCGGCTTAGCTGCGGCCGTTGCGGCGGCTTTGGTGCTGCTGTTGCGGCAGGCTTGTGCGCCTTTGGGGGAATTTAAGTGGCTCATGTTGAGTGCGCTGCTCTTTGGCACAGCCTACATTGGGATTCTGGCGGCTGTGCGGTATGACGTCTTTGTGTGGCTAAAGGACAGTTTGGGTGCCAGAAAGGACCGGTGCGGGGAGTAAAGCTCGCCGACTGTCCTAAAGCACCGTTTAAATAGAAATAATTCTACAGAAAGGAACAGGTGCGGGAAGATGTACGATTACCTGATCGTCGGAGCCGGCCTATATGGGGCGGTATTTGCACAGCAGATGAAGGCTGCCGGAAAGTCAGCGCTGGTGGTGGACAAGCGTTTGCACGTTGCGGGCAACGCCTACACAAAAAAGGTGGAGGGAATCCAGCTGCATCAATATGGCGCCCACATCCTGCACACCAACGATGAGCGGGTGTGGAACTATCTCAACCGGTTTGCCACCTTTAACCGCTTTACCAATGCTCCTCTTGCCAATTATCGGGGCCAGCTGTATTCTCTGCCCTTTAACATGTACACCTTTCACAAGATGTGGGGGGTGGTGACGCCGCAGCAAGCGGCGGCAAAGATCGATCATCAGCGTAAAGAGATCTTGGGTACGCCGCAAAATTTAGAGGAGCAAGCGATTTCCCTTGTGGGTAGGGAACTGTATGAAAAGCTCATCAAAGGATACACAGAAAAGCAGTGGGGGCGCGCCTGCCAGGATCTCCCCGCAAGCATCATCCGGCGACTGCCGGTTCGGCTGTGCTTTGACAACAACTACTTTGATGCGCGCTATCAGGGCATTCCTGTCGCAGGTTATACCAGGATGGTGGAAAAGATGCTGGAAGGGATAACGGTGCGTCTGGGAGTGGACTATCTAACGGATAGGGGACAGCTGGATGCGCTGGCAAAAAAGATCGTTTACACCGGCTCGGTCGACGCATTTTTTGACTACCGGTTCGGCGCACTCGAATACCGCAGCGTCCGCTTTGAAAACGAATTGCTGGATTGTCCAAACTTTCAGGGCAATGCGGTGGTCAACTACACCGACCGGCAGGTCCCGTGGACGCGGATTATAGAACACAAGTGGTTTACCTTCGGTTTGGACGAGCGCGGCAACGCTCTGCCCAGGACGGTTATCAGCCGGGAGTACAGCACGGAATGCAGGCGCGGCGACGAGCCGTACTATCCGATCGGCGATGAGAAAAATAACGCCCGCTATAAAGCGTACCGCGAGTGGTCGCGGGAGAGAAAGAATGTCATTTTTGGTGGGCGGCTGGGCGAATACCGGTACTGCGACATGGATGTTGTGGTGGCTTGCGCGCTGGATAGGGCGCAGCAGGAGCAGCAGAGGTGACCGATTGCAAGCACTGGCACCTTGTGGTATAATCTGTCTGGTAAGCGGCCATAGGGAAACAAGCCTAGAACGCAAATTTGGCCCTGAGAAGGCAGGAGAAAGTACTGCCGCAAGTCTGGCAATTTTTCAGGAGAAGGGAAACACAAAGATGGAAATAATGGATTGGTTAAAGAGCCCAGAAGGATACATTGGTCAGAATCGTTCGATTCCCCCAGAGTACAAAGCAAAGGCGCAGCGGCTTTGTTGGGAGTACAACAATACTGCGCCGGATCAGCAGGAAAGGCGCCGTGAGATTTTAAACCAGCTGTTTGGAAGCTGTCACCCTTTGACCTTCATTGAACCGTCCTTTCACTGCGATTACGGATTTAATATCCATACTTACGGCCTTACCGTAATCAACTATAACTGTATTATCCTGGATACCTCTCCGGTACACATCGGTGCTGGAGCGTTTATTGCGCCGGGAGTTTGCCTGAGCTGTGCGGGACATTCCGTGAACCCGGAACAGAGAACCGAGGGTATCAGTACCTCCAAGCCGATTGTGTTGGAGGAAAACGTGTGGATTGGGGCCAATGCGGTGGTTTGCGGCGGCGTGACCATCGGCAAGGGATCGGTCATCGGAGCAGGCAGTGTGGTCCTGCACGACATCCCGGCGGGAGTCGTGGCGGCGGGTGTACCCTGCCGGCCCATCCGTCCGGTTACCGAAAAGGACCGCATTCCCCTCGAGAAGATGGCGTTTTAACCGCTGAAGATTTTTATAGAGAGCTGGCAAGTGAGGACGGCAAGTTTTTGCCGCTGCACAGACCGGCTCTTTTTTATAGGCTTTTTTGTTTGTGCGCTGAAGAGTTTGGGGCAGGAGTAAGGTAAGGAGATGGGCCAGCGCCGCCGTCAAAGCATAGCGGTACATCTTTGCACAGCAAGGCAAAGAGAAGGACCTTCTTGACAATAGACCAAAAGGATGCTATACTGGGGCATCGATGTAAAATTAATATTTACATCAAACCGGCTTAAAATCGGCCGGCGGAACAATCAAATTAGGGGGAACACAGTTTCGATATGAAAGCAGTTCAGATAACGCAGTATGAAAAGCAGATTCACACCGTCCTCTCCGAGGTGGAGGTGCCGCAGATCGGCCCCAATGAGGTGTTGGTGCAGGTGAAGGCGGCGGCGGTTAATCCGCTGGAACTTTTGATTTTGACAGGAAGCGTCAAGCTGATTCAGGATTACGCCATGCCGCTTACCCTTGGCAACGAGTGCGCGGGCATAGTGGAAAAGGTTGGAGCACAGGTGACGGGGTTTGCCCGGGGCGATCGCGTCTATGCCCGGCTGCCCTTGGAAAAGATCGGCGCCTTTGCGCAGTATGTTGCGATCGATCAGGGGGCGCTGGCGCCGATGCCCGCAAGCTATGATTTTGTGACGGCAGCGGCGATCCCGCTGGCTGGCTTGACCGCTTGGCAGGGACTGCATGAGGAATTGGAGGTGCGGCCCGGCGGGAGAATCCTGATTACCGGAGGTTCCGGAAGCTTCGGACAGTTGGCAGTGCCGTTGGCAAAGTCGATGGGGTTGCATGTGATCGTTTCAGGCAATGCCCGTGCCAGGGAGTCCGTCCTGGCAGCGGGGGCAGATGAGTACCTGGATTACCGCAAGGAGCGCTACTGGGAGCAGATTGCCGGTTTGGACTATGTGCTGGATACGCTGGGAGCCGGCGAATTTGCGCAGGAACTCTCGGTGCTCAAAGAGGGAGGACGGCTGCTGAGTTTGCGCACCGGACCCAACAGGGCCTTTGCGGTGAAGAACCACTTTTCACCGGCAAAGAGGCTGCTGTTTAGCCTTGCCGGTCTGCGGTATGATAGGGCCGCACAGAAGCAGGGGAAGGAATACCGCTTTCTGTTTGTGCGCGCCGACGGCAGACAGCTGCGGGAGATTACCCGGATTGTAGAAACCAAAAAGATTGTGCCTAAGGTGCATCCCAAAACCTTTTCGCTCCAACAGGCGGACGAGGCTTTGCAGTTGGTGGCGCAGGGCCACCCGGAGGGCAAGGTTATTTTGGAGCTGTAGAAAACCAAGCCGACGGAATGTCGGGATTGCAACGCCAGGTGGGGTGTGATATACTGGATGTACGAATATTTGCTCCGACTGCAAAGAAAAAGGGGATGGTAGCGGCGCGACAAGATCGGGCGTCTCCTCCCTTTTTTGCCAATCAGTTGCAGCAAAATCCAGACTATATAGGGGAGGAGATCCACTATGCCAAAGCCCAAAATTACCATCACACTGGTGGACCGCAAGGGAGAATGCGGCTGCCACCGCGGACATAAGATCGGGGAGAGCTTCGACTTTGACACCGAACGCGGAAAGCTTTGTCCAATGGCGATGCACGTCGCCTTTCCGTACATCGACATCCTGCGCTATGGGGGCACCTTGCCCACCGGCCGGGACGGCAAAATCCGCTTTTGCTGCCCGGATGCCGACGTCATCAACATCTTTGAACTGACAGTAGAAAAGTAAGAGAAAGCGCGAGGGCGCCCTTTTCACAAAAGGGCGCCCTCGCGCCTATTTTTCCCCCAATTTGGGGGGATAGTGTGAAAAGGTCAAAAAAAGAGAGGGCATAGCGCCCTCTCGAAAGGAATGCAAAAGACCGATTTTATTTTGAAAGGATGACCGTCTGGGTCGGGAAGGCAAACTGTGCGCCCTGTGCTTCGACGATCTGCATGATGCCGTAGTTGATCTGCTCCTTGAGCTTTTGGAAGGCAGAAAAAGAGGTAGCTTCGGTGTAGAAGAGGATCGAGATTTCCAAGCTGCTGTCCAAAAAGCCGTTGAAGGCGACGACCGTCTCCTGCGGCAAAACCTGCGGTGTGGCGTTGATCATCTGGGTGATGCCGTCGATGCAGCGCGCCAGCTGTTCTTTGGTGGTGTCGTAGGTCAGGCCGATCGAAAAGCTTGCCCGGCGTTTGTTCATCCGCGACCAGTTGGTGATCGGTGAGGAGACCAGGGTGGAGTTTGGCACCACAACCAGTGCGTTCGGGAAGGTGCGCACCCGGGTGGAGCGGAAGGTGATGTCCTCCACAACGCCCTCGATGTCCGGCGTCGCGATCCAGTCGTCCACCTGGAAGGGTTTATCCAGCAGGATGACCAGCCCGCCGAACAGGTTTTGTGCGGTGTCCTGCGCTGCCAGCGCGATGGTCAAGCCGCCAAGTCCGATGCCGGTGATGAGGGTGGTCACATTGATGCCGGTTTCGCTGAGCACCGCGATGACGGCGATGATCAAAATCAGCGCCTTGACTGCCTTTTTCAGCAGGGTCATCAGCGTTTTATTGAGCCGGTTTTCCAGATCCTGCTGGCGGCCAAACGGCTGGAAGAGGTTGTCCGAGGCGCAGTCACACAGCCGCAGCAAAATCAGCGTGATGATGACGATGATCGAAATGCGGTATACCTTTAAAAGGAAGCTCTCCACACCGGCGGCTGGATGCAAATTCATCAGTGCAAGGTAAAAGCCGGTAATGCCAAGGAAGCTTTTGACCGGACCCAGCACAAAGGTCAAAGTCGAGTGATCGGCAATCTGGCGTTTGCGGTTGAGCACCTTTTCCAGCAGGTGGACGATGCCCTTGGTGATGGGGGAGCGCAGCGCCCAGAACAAAATGAGAATGAGAATCGAGCCCAGTATGCGAAACAGGACGAGGTTTGCGGCGACGACATCCGCGATCAGGGTGAACACGGTGGGGAACACATCCTTTCGATTGTTTTTAGCAAAAAACTATTTGTTTTAAGATTGTACCATGTTTTGACAGAGATTGCAAATCCAATTGCTCAGAGCAGAAAGTTTGGGGAGAAAAGCATAGGCTTTTCTCCCCAAAAATAAAGGAAATTTGTTGTGTTGATGATGCTTACTCATCTTCATTTTGCGCTTGCGGCGGGATTTGTGCAGGAGGGGTTGCCTTTTTTGCGCGGCGTCTCTTGCGGACAAAGCGCAGGATCAGCACAATTGCGGCGATGACCACGGCAAGCAGGATAAATACTGGGATGTTGACGATCAAAAAGACGATCAAATCCTCAAAGAAGACCTGCAAGTTAAACAGGGTATCCGAGAAGCCGTTTTGGATGCGGTCGGCAAGGGTAGTTGCGTTGGTGTTGCTGATGTTGCGCACCTCATAGATATCGAGGTAGACGGTGGAGTAGTCCACCAGGTTGTCGTATGTGCGCAGCTGGGAAGAGAGCGAATCCAGCTGCAAACGCACCTCGGACAGACGCGCTTCGATGGCGATGACCGCGTCGACATTTTCAGCCTGGGCCATCAGCTCGATCAGTCGGTCATATTCGGTCTGGAGCGCCTCTTTGCGGGCCTCGACGTCGGCATATTCCAGCGAGATGTTTTCGCTGCTGAGGTTTTGCTGCGTGATGGTGCCGCAGTCATTGAGGCTGCCGATAAAGCCGGTGAGCCTGTCGGAGGGAACGCGGATGGTGATGGAGGCGTACTTCTGGCTGTAGTTGCCCTGTGCATCCGAGCCGCCGGAAGAGGAAGAACTCTCGATAAAGCCCTCCATCTGGTTGACAAGGTCGGTGATCTGCTGGATGCTCTGGTCATATTCCAGCGTCTCCATCGAGATGTTTGCCCGCCAGATCAGCTTGAGGTTGAGCCCATCCGGCATCTGGGTCTGGTTGAGCGTGTCGGCTAAGGCACCGCCGGTGTCGTAGTTTGCCGCCGATTCGTTTCCGGCAGCCGGCGCCTCGACCATGCCCTCCTCGGCGACGGCCATTTCGGTGGTGGTGGCAGTGGCGGTGCTTTGATCTTTAGAAGCGCCGCTGGAGGAGCTGGCGCATCCGGCCAGCTGTAAGGCGATCATCGCGGTGGCCAGCAGCAGGCTGAGGGTATGGAAAAGATGCTTTTTCATAGAAACTCCCCTTTCTCTTTGCAAGGTGTGGGATGGAATGACGTTTTCTTTCCCCTTTACCTATTTAGTATCAAAAAGGGGGAAGTTTGCTGCGGTGGATTGCAAATTTTGGGAAAAAGAACGGAAATTGCCGCAGGGATTTGTGAAAGAAGAAAAAAGTTTTGCCGCCATGCCCGCGTGAGGGGCGCTACTCCCTATACAAAAGGAGCAATTTGCGGTACAATCAAGGCATATTCTTTTGCAAAATTTGTGAGGGAAACAGGAGGGAAAGCGTATGAAGCGGAGCAGCGGTGTGCTGCTGCACATCACCAGCCTTCCGGGCCGGTACGGCATCGGGACGCTGGGAAAGGAGGCGCGCGCCTTTGCCGGATTTTGCCACAAGGCGGGCATCCGCTGGTGGCAGGTGCTGCCGGTGGGGCCGACCGGGTACGGCAACTCGCCGTACCAATCCGATTCGGTCTTTGCGGGCAATCCGCAGCTGATCGATCTGGAGGCGCTGATCTGGCAGGGATTGTTGACCCGCCGGGAGTGCCAAAAGCCGGACTGGGGCGAGGAAAAGGACAAAGTTTCGTTTGAAAAGATCAAGGCCGAAAAGCCAAAGCTGCTGCATCTGGCCTTTTTGCGGGCGCGCAAACAGCAAGAAATCTGGACGCAGGTGAAGGCGTTTATCCAGCATGAGCGGGATTGGCTGCCGGACTATGCGCTCTACTGCGCGCTCAAGGAGGAGCAGGGGGGAAAGCCCTGGACGCAGTGGGAAGAGGGAATAAAAAAGCGCCAGCAAAAGGCTCTGGAGGATAGCCGCAGGAGGCTGCACGAAAAAATCGAATACTTTAGCTTTTTGCAATATCTGTTTTACAGCCAGTGGAGCGCGCTCAAAGAATACTGCAACCGCAAGGGCGTCTTTTTAATCGGGGACATCCCGATTTATGTGGCGCCGGACAGCTGTGACACCTGGGTCAACACGAGGTTGTTTATGTGCAGTGAGGACGGCAGACCGCTCAAGGTGGCGGGCTGCCCGCCGGACTATTTCTCCAAGACCGGACAGCTGTGGGGAAATCCGCTCTACCGCTGGGATGTGATGGAGCAGGAGGAATACCGGTGGTGGATTGCGCGCATCGGCGCGATGAGCCGCCTGTTTGATCTGACCCGCATCGATCACTTCCGGGGATTCGCGGGATATTACGCCATCGACGCCGCCGAAAAAACCGCCGAGAACGGACATTGGGAGCAGGGACCGGGGGAAAAGCTGTTTTTGGCGCTGCAAAAAGCCCTGCCGAAGGTGCGGCTGATCGCAGAGGATCTGGGCACCATCACGCCGGATGTGGATGCGCTGCGCGCACAGTTTCACCTGCCGGGGATGAAGGTGCTGCAATTTGCCTTTTCTGTGCAGGAACAGAGCAGCTACCTGCCGCATAACTGCCCCAAGAGGGCGGTCATCTACACCGGCACCCACGACAACGACACCAGCCGCGGCTGGGCGCACAGCATTAGCAAGCAGGAGAGGCGCCAGGCGGGGGCCTATATGGGGGTAAAAAAGGAGAAGGACTTTGCATGGGCGATGATCCGCACGGCGTGGACGAGTCCGTGTGAACTGGCCATTGCGCCGATGCAGGACTTTTTAAACCTGCCCTCGAGCGCGCGGATGAACACCCCCTCCACGGTGGGGGACAACTGGAGCTGGAGGATGCGCCAGCTGCCGGATCGGGAGCTTGCCAAAAAGATCCGCCAGCTCAACCGCGCCAGCTGGCGGCTGCCGGTCTACCGCAGCGGTGTGCAGGTCAGGAGCAAACAAGACGAGCAATTGGGGAGGCAATAAGATGGAGGCGTTTATCCAGCAATATCTGCGGAAGCAGTTTCATACCGATTGGGACAGCTGCACCGACCGGCAGCTCTATGAGGCGCTGTTGTGTTTTTGCGCCGATGCGGCACAGCTGCCTGAGTGCGCGCGCGGCGGGCGCAAGCTGTATTATGTTTCGGCGGAATTTTTAATCGGGCGGCTGCTGGGCAACAACCTGCTCAATCTGGGGCTTTACCCGCAGGCACAGCAGCTTCTTGCGCGCCATCACCGATCGCTTGCGGCGGTGGAGGAGATGGAGACCGAGCCCTCGCTGGGCAACGGCGGTTTGGGAAGGCTTGCTGCCTGCTTTATGGATTCGATCGCGACGCTGGGCCTCAACGCCGAGGGGTTGGGTCTGGACTACCACTTTGGCCTGTTTCGGCAAAAGTTTTTGCACAACAGCCAGTGCGAGTATCCCGACGTTTGGCACAAAATTCCCGACTGGCTGCGCCGCACCGATACCACCTTCACCGTGCCGCTGGCAGATGATGAGGTAACTGCCCGGATGTACGAGATCGACGTCACCGGCTATGGCCAACAGACGGCCGCGCGGCTGCGGCTGTTCGATCTGGATACAAGCGACGAGAGCCTGGTGCAAAGCGGCATTGATTTTGACAAGACCGCTCTGGGCAAAAATCTGACCCTCTTTCTCTACCCGGACGACAGCGACGAGCAGGGAAGGCGGCTGCGGTTTGCGCAGGAATATTTCCTCTCCAGCGCAGCGGCTCAGCGAATTCTCAGCGACACAAAGGATCGGGGCTTTGCCCCAGAACAGCTGGACCGCGGGGCGGTGGTGCAGCTCAACGACACCCACCCGACGTTGATGATCCCGGAGCTTGTCCGACTGCTCATCGAGGAGGGACTCGACTTTGACACCGCTATCCGCACCGTCAGCAAGACCTGCGCCTACACCAACCACACCATCCTTGCCGAGGCGCTGGAAACCTGGCCGATGCAGTATTTCACCGAGCTGACTCCGTGGCTTATCCCCATCGTCGAGGAGATGGACCGCCGCGCAAAGGTGCAGAGCCTGGATGCGCGCACCGCCATCATCGACCCACAGGAGAGGGTGCACATGGCGCACATCGCCATCCATTTCGGCTTTTCGGTCAACGGCGTGGCAAAGCTGCACACCCAGATTTTGCAGTCCAGCGAGCTGGCACCCTTCTATGTGCTCTACCCGCAGCGCTTTCACAACGAGACCAACGGCATCACCTTCCGACGCTGGCTGATGCTCTGCAATCCGAAACTGGCCACCCTCATCACCGAAACCATCGGCGAGGGCTGGAAGTGCGATTCGTCGCAGCTGGACCGCCTGACCCAATTTGTGGGGGAGCAGGAGCTGCTTGCACGCCTGCGCCAGATTAAGCGGCAAAACAAGGAGGACCTTGCACAGGCCATCCGGGAGAAAATGGGCATTGTCATCCAGCCGGATTCGGTCTACGACATCCAGATCAAGCGGCTGCACGAGTACAAGCGCCAGCAGATGAATGCGCTGTACGCCATCTGGAAATATTTTGAGATTTTGGACGGTCGCCTGCCGCGCCGCCCCATCACCATGCTCTTCGGTGCAAAGGCCGCACCGGCCTACACCATCGCCAAGGACATCATCCACCTGATTCTCTGCTTGCAGCAGCTCTTTGCACAAGACCCGCGGGTGGCGCCCTATCTGCAAATTGTGATGGTGGAAAACTACAACGTCAGCTGGGCGCAAAGGATGATCCCGGCCTGCGACATCTCCGAACAGATCTCGCTGGCGTCCAAGGAGGCCAGCGGAACCGGCAATATGAAGCTGATGCTCAACGGCGCGGTGACCCTGGGCACGATGGACGGGGCCAATGTGGAGATCCACGATCTGGTGGGAGAGGACAACATCTACACCTTTGGCAAATCCAGCAGCGA
Organism: Clostridiales bacterium; assembly: GCA_019423685.1. Lineage (GTDB taxonomy): Bacteria > Bacillota > Clostridia > Oscillospirales > Ruminococcaceae > Negativibacillus. The sequence continues at coordinate 29,517 of JAHZAY010000009.1, forward strand.
GGTGATGCGCCTGTACGCCGAAAACAGCTACTCTTCGGCAAAGCTCTATGACAGCGATCCGGTGATCGAAAAGCTGGTCGACTTTCTCATCGACAAGAAGATGATCCGCATTGGCGACCCATTGCAGCTGTGCCGACTCTACAAGGAGATCCTCAGCAAGGACTACTTTATGACCCTGCTGGATCTAAAGGAGTACATCGCTGTCAAGGAGCGGATGCTTGCCGACTTTGAGGACGAGGCCGCCTGGAGCCGCAAGAGCCTTATCAACATCGCAAAGGCGGGCTACTTCTCCTCCGACCGCACCATCGAGGGGTACAACCGCGACATCTGGAAATTGCGAGAATAGCTTGTCAACGAAAAGAATATATCAGATAAAAAATGTGATCGAGAGGACGGAACCGACTATGCAGAATAAAGGCTACTATGCCATGACCTTTTACAACACAACCGACACCATGCAGACCGAAAAGAAGGCCAGGGAGCGCTTTTCCCTTCAGGTCATGCCCACCCCGCGCGTCATCTCCACCAGCTGCGGCCTGGCGCTGCGCTTTGAGGAGGGGGATGGACAGGAGCAGGCCTACATCGACTTTGCCAAGGAACAGCCGGTGCCGCTGGGGCTTTACCACATCGTCCAGGACGAAACGGGCGATCTGAAGGCCCAGACGGTCTATCTGTGCGAGCCGCAGGCAAAATCCCAGGCGCGATAGGATGCTCTGCAAAAAGACAAAAATGGGCAGGAAAAAGATTCAAATTTTGTTAAAAATTTCTTGACAAGCCCAGATAGATGGAGTATACTGATAACGGCTTTAGAATTGCTAGCCGAGAACGGTAGAATTGTACCGCAAAAGACAAGATCAATGTAGAAAGGAGACGGAAGGCATGACCATGAAGGTATATTTTGTATACAACAAGACAGCTGAACAACAGGGAAGTGCTTTTCCGTTTATATAATTAGGACCGATTGCCATCTTGTCTAAAGCATGCGGCTGATCTGTGCCGCACAATCTTTGTCCCCAAGGCACCCCTGTTTGATCGCAACAGGGGTGCTTTTTTTATACAATCCATGGGGAAAAGCAGCCCGTTTATGAGGAAGGAGAATGGTTATGTAGCTGCTGGATCTTGAGAAGGAAAGAGTTTTTACAAAAGAGGAGTGATTTTTCGATGCAGAACAATCCGCAAAGCCGCTTGCATGGCAAGGGGTATTCCGTTGTATTTGGCTTTGTCAGACAGAATCTGGGGCTGTTTTTGCTGGGGCTTTTGTGTTCGATGCTCAACACCGCCTTTAACTCGCTGACGCCGCAGATTATCCGCATGACCGTCGATTCGGTCATCGGGGATGCTGCGCTGCCCGAGTGGTTTTCCTATGTCGGCCTGGACCGAATTTTAGCAGGAAATAAGGGCCGGGTACTGCTGCTGGCGGCCGCAGCAGTCCTGGTAGCGGCAGTGCTGTCGGGCGTTTTCAGCTTTCTTGCGCGCATCAACACCGCAACAGCTTCAGAAAATTCCATCAAATCGCTGCGCGACACGCTGTATGGGCACATCCAGAAACTGCCCTTTTCCTGGCACACCGCCCACCAGACGGGCGAGATCATCCAGCGATGCACCTCCGATGTCGAGGTCATCCGCAACTTTGTCAGCGCGCAGATGGTCGAGGTCTTTCGCATCGTTTTTTTAATCCTGATGACGATGTGCATCATGTTCTCGATGAACGTCAAGATCTCGCTGGTGGTGGTCGTCTTTATTCCGATCATCGCATTCTATTCCTTTTTCTTCAGCTCCAAAATCTCCAAGCGCTTTATGGACGCCGACGTCGCCGAGGGCAAGCTCTCCTCCACCGTGCAGGAGAATCTGACCGGCGTGCGGGTGGTGCGCGCCTTTGGACGGGAAAATTTTGAGATTGAGCGGTTTGACCGCTACAACAACCACTTTGCGGAGCTGTGGATTCGACTGGGCCACATGATGACCACCTATTGGAGCACCGGCGACCTGATTATGGCGCTGCAGGTGCTCACCGTCATCTGTGTGGGCACCGTCAGCGCGGTGCACGGGGAGATCACCTTGGGCGAATTTTTGGCCTTTGTCTCCTACAACGCCACCCTGACTTGGCCGGTGCGAAACCTGGGCAAAATTTTAGCGGAGATGAGCAAGACGGGCGTTTCGATCGAGCGTGTCAGCTACATCCTGGACGCCGAGCCGGAGCGAGACTCCGAGCGCGCCCTGCGCCCGCCGATCGACCGCGACATCTGCTTTGAGCATGTCACCTTTGGCTATGAAAACCAAAAACCGGTGCTCGACGACATCAGCTTCACCATTCCGGCGGGCAGCACCTTTGCCATTTTGGGCGGCACCGGCAGCGGAAAAACGACCCTGATGCACCTGCTCAACCGCCTCTATGACCTGCCCGAAGGTGGGGGAAAGATCTGCATTGGCGGGGTGGACATCAAAACGATCAGCCGCCCTTACCTGCGCAAAAATGTGGCGATCGTGCTGCAGGAGCCATTTTTGTTCTCCCGCACCATCCGGGAAAATATCGGCATCGCCTCCCAGGAAAAGGATCGGGAGCAGATGATGGAATATGTGCGGGCGGCGGCGCGCTCTGCCTGTGTGGACGAGGCCATCGAGGGCTTTGCCAACGGCTATGAGACGGTGGTCGGTGAGCGCGGAGTTACCCTTTCGGGCGGACAGAAACAGCGCGTGGCGATTGCGCGGATGCTGACCCAGCATGCGCCTGTGATGATCTTTGACGATTCGCTGTCCGCCGTCGACGCCGAGACCGACGCCAAGATCCGCCAGCAGCTTCAGGAGAAGATGGGCAGCGCGACCATCATCCTCATCTCCCACCGCATCACAACCCTCATGCAGGCCGATCGGATTTTGGTCCTCGACGGGGGCAAGGTGGCGGACATCGGCACCCACGAGGAGCTGATCCGCCGTCCGGGCATCTATCACGACATTTATGAGATTCAGATGAACAACGCCGACCGCGAGCTGTTGCAGCAGGCCGGCAAACAATTGGAACAGAAAGCAGGTGAGCAAAATGGCTAATGTAAACCGCGACGATGCGCCCCAGAGCAACAAGTCCTTCCAGCTGTCGATCTGGAAGCGCCTGGGTCCATTCGTCAAGCCCTATCGGTGGCTGTTGTTTCTCATCATCGTCACCAACATCATCATCTCGGTGGTGGATGTGCTGCTGCCGCTGTTTCAGCGGTATGCGGTCGACCACTTTATCGAAGAGGGGACGCTGCAGGGATTCCAGCGATTTATCGCCGGGTATCTGGCGGTGATTGTCCTGCAGGTGCTCAGCTTTGTCTTTTATACTTTGAGCGCCATGAAGATGGAGATGCGCATGGGCCGCGACCTCAAGCGCGCCTGCTTTGTGCACCTGCAAACCCTCTCCTTTTCCTATTACAACGTCACGCCGGTCGGCTACATCCTGGCCCGCGTGATGAGCGATACCAACCGCATCGCCTCGATCACCGCCTGGGATTTGATCGATATCCTCTGGGCGCTGAGCTATGTGCTGTGCGCGTTTGTCTCGATGGCGATGCTCGATCTGCGCCTGGCGCTGCTGGTCATGATTATTGTGCCGGTAATCGCGGTGCTGACCACCTATTTCCAGCGCAAGATCCTCTTTTGGAACCGCAAGGTGCGCGCCATCAACTCCCGCATTACCGGAGCCTTTAACGAGGGCATCATGGGTGCAAAGACCTCCAAGACACTGGTCATCGAGGACAAAAACACCTACGAATTTTCCGGCATCACCGAGGAGATGCGGGTAGCGTCGGTGCGGGCAGCGGGGCTCAATGCGGTGTACATCCCGCTGGTCATGCTGGCAAGCTCCGCCGCCACCGCCATTGTCCTGGTGCGCGGCGGAAACCTGGTCATCCAAAACGCCATGCTGGTGGGCACCCTGTCGGCCTTCACCACCTATGCCGTCTCAATCTTTGAGCCAATCCAGCAGATGGCCCGCGTATTGGCCAACATCATCGCGGTGCAGCCGAACATCGAGCGTGTCATGGGGCTGCTGGACCAGCAACCGAACATTGTCGATTCACCTGCGGTCATCGCCAAATATGGCGACACCTTCCACCCAAAAACCGAAAACTGGGAGCCGATCCGCGGGGACATCGAGTTTGACGACGTCTCCTTCCAGTATCCCGACGGGGAGGAAGAGGTGCTCAGCCACTTTAGTTTGAAGATTCCCGCAGGCACCACCGTCGCCATCGTCGGTGAGACCGGAGCGGGCAAATCGACGCTGGTCAACCTTGCCTGCCGCTTCTTTGAGCCGACCAGCGGCCGCATCCTGATCGACGGCAAGGATTACCGCGAGCGCAGCCAGCTGTGGCTGCACAGCCGGTTGGGATATGTGCTGCAAAATCCCCACCTGTTTTCCGGCACGGTCATGGACAACATCCGCTATGGGCGGCTGGATGCCACCGACGAGGAGGTCCGCCAGGCCGCCAAAGCCGTCTCAGCGGATACAGTGGTCGAACATCTGGAGGACGGCTACTACAGCGACGTAGGTGAGGGCGGCGACAAGCTCTCCACCGGAGAAAAGCAGCTGATCTCCTTTGCACGCGCAGTATTGGCCGATCCGGCCATCTTTGTGCTGGACGAGGCGACCAGCTCGATCGACACCCAGACCGAACAGCTGATCCAGAACGCGACGCTGCGTCTGCTGAAAGGACGCACCTCCTTTTTGATCGCGCACCGGCTCTCCACCATCCGCCAAGCCGACCTGATTTTGGTAGTCAAGGACGGAAAGATTGTGGAGCAGGGTAAACACGAGGAACTGCTGCGAAAGGGAGGTTATTACCACGACCTCTACTCCAAGCAATTCCAGCAAGAGGAGATGCACAGCCGCCTGAGCGGACAGACTGCATAAGGAAAAAGAGGAGCCGAATGGCTCCTCTTTTTGTTGGGCGGCAAAGGGCGCAAAGAGGCAGAATTTGTTGCGCTGTGCGGGAGGATTTGCTATAATGAGAACAGCTGTCCAAGAGCTATTTTCAGCAGAATCAGAGGGGCGTTTTTTTACTGACGATCCGATAGGCACACAGGCCGAAGCGCTGCCGCGCCCCTCTTTTAGAATATCAATTTTTTGGAAGGGAAGGGAACAATGAAAACAAAATACTGTGACAAACAATTCTGGATGACCATGCTGACCATCGCGATACCGATTGTGCTGCAAAACCTCATCAGCATCGGACTAAACATGGCCGATACGGTGATGATCGGCAAGCTGGGGGTCGACGAGCTTGCGGCGGTGGGGACGGCCAACCGCGTCTATTTCATCTTTTCGACCATCAATTTCGGCATCTACAGCGGGGCGGCGGTGTATGTCTCCCAATACTGGGGAGTGCGCGACATCCCAAACATCCGCCGCACCTTTGGCATCGACATTCTGCTGGGATTTGCCGTTTCGGTGTTCTTCACCCTGGCGGCGCTGCTCTTTGCCCCGCAGATTCTCACCCTCTTTACCCGCGAACCGAACGTCATCGAACTCGGCTGCCGCTATCTGCGCATCGTGGCCATCTCCTACCTCTTTACCTCGATGAGCTTTGCCATCAACTTTAACTGCCGCGCCATCCATCGCCTGAAGATCCCCACGGCGATCAACGCCATTGCCCTGGCAGTCAATCTGGTGTTCAACTACCTGCTCATCTTTGGCAAGTTTGGCATGCCAAAGCTTGGGGTCGAGGGCGCTGCTCTGGCGACGCTGATTGCCCGCATCGTCGAGTTTATCCTGATGTTTTTGAGCGTCTACACCAATGACGCGCACCCCCTTGCAGGCAAGCCGAAGGAGCTTTTCAGCTTCAGCAAGGAGATGTTCCGCCGGGTGCTCAAGACCTCCCTGCCGGTCATCGTCTCGGAGGGCGGATGGAGCATCGGCAACTCGGTTTACTACATCGCTTATGGAATGTTGGGCGCCTCGGCATTGGCGGTTATCCAGGTGGCGTCGACCATCAACGACATGTTCCAAATCTTCTTTTTTGGCATCGGCAACGCCAGTGCGGTGATGATCGGCAACGAGCTGGGGCGGCGCAACGAGGAGAAAGCGCACGCCTATGCCGGCATCTTTTTAAAGATGACCTTTGCTGTGTCGCTGGTGGCGGCGACCGGGCTGTACTGCTCGGAGGGGCTGGTCATCAACTTCTACGATTTTGACAGCGCCACCAATCAGCTGCTTGCCAGCACCCTGACCGTCTTTGCAATCTATATGCTGCCCAAGATGTTCACCTATGTTTTGCTGGCGGGCATTTTGCGCTCGGGCGGAGACACCCGCTTTTGCATGATGCTGGATATGGTCGGTGTCTGGCTGATCGGTGTGCCACTCTCCTTCATCGGCGTGCTGGTGTTCCATCAGTCGCTTCCGGTGGTGGCGGCAATGGTCTTTTTTGAGGAATGGATCAAGATGGTGCTGGCGCTGCTGCGCATCAAGAGCCGGAAATGGGCACATACTTTAATTGAATCCTAGCAGTCTTGCAATCACACAAAAAACACAGTCGCCCGCGGCGGCTGTGTTTTTTGTACGAAAAAGAGAGGCTGGGCCCTTTGCTGTCCCCGGGATTTGATAAAGATGGAGAAAATGTATATTTTTTATAATAGTTTTTATAAAGTCTGTTGATTTTTTGTCAAAAATGAATTATAGTTAAAATAATTAAAAGAAATGGAGGGAAGAAGCATGAATCGCAACAGCATCAATGTCGGCAAGAAAATCAAATGCTATCGCAAGGCGCAAAAGTACACCTTAAAGACACTTGCGGAGAAAACCGGGCTGTCCATCGGATTTCTTTCGCAGCTGGAAAGAGGGATGACGACCATTGCGATTGATTCGCTGTTCAACCTGGCCAACGTCCTGGATGTGGACATCATGGACTTTTTTGATGGTGATTCCAAGAGCTGTGACGACCCGGTTGTGCACGGATACAACAAGCCGATTTTGCAGTCGACGCCGGATATGGTCCAATTCTATCTGAGCGGCTTGCAGGACCACGATTTTAAGATTGTGCCCAAACTGCTACACCTGATGCCATCACAGCGGTATATAATGCCACCGGGATCAAAGATAGAGGATGATCACTTGCAGGACGAATTGGATCAGGAATTGCAATCCAGCCCAGTGCAGGAGGCGCAGGACAGCGAGGAGTTAAAACTGCTGCCGCCCTGCGGAGACCAAAAGTTCTATAAAAATCGCGAGGAAGAATTTGTGTATGTGCTCGAGGGAATCCTTTCTCTTGAGATGGATCACAAGCTTTATACGCTGTATCCAGAGGACAGTATCCAAATTGTACCGGGAAAAAGACATTGTTGGTCCAACCGCAGCAATCGCATTGCTAGGATGCTGCTGGTGACAGTATCGGGCAGCGCCTCCAATGCGCAGATCAAACAATAAACAGCAAAGAAAAAGATGGTGTCACGACGGACGTTTCCAACACAATGAAAGAAAGGAAACGGGTGTGAATTGAGTAGAAAAGAGAGACCGAAGATGAATCTGTTAGTGGATGACTTAGCGAAAAAATGAAACAATGATACTTCCGGCGGCTCCCGTGGAGCCGCCTTTTTCAATTTTCCCTCTTCTTTGACAGGAAAGGAGAAAAGGCTGCCGGTATCGACAACAAAATCTTGTAGCTCAAAAAGATAGAGGACACAAATTATAGTGGCCATTTGCAAAAGATGGTTGCAAAAGCGCACGGGAGCGTTTATAATAATACAGGAAAAGTGTATTGATAAATTCCGGGGGGATTTTAAATGAACCGATTTGAGATCATTACAGGCGACATCACAACGATGGCGGTGGACGCGATTGTCAATGCGGCCAACAATTCCCTGTTGGGAGGGGGCGGCGTGGACGGAGCCATCCACAAAGCTGCTGGAAAGGAACTGCTGGAGGAGTGCCGTACCCTCAATGGGTGTCAGACAGGCATGGCCAAGATGACGGCGGGCTATCACCTCCCAGCAAAAAATGTCATCCACACGGTGGGCCCCATTTGGCAGGGGGGCGATGCGGGGGAGGACGATCTGCTGCGCAGCTGCTACCGCTCCTGTCTGGAGCTTGCGGTGCAGCAGGAAATTAAGACGATTGCCTTCCCATCCATCAGCACCGGAGCCTATCATTTTCCGGTCAACCGCGCGGCTGATATTGCAGTTTCGGCCATCGGGGATTTCTTAAAAAAGGACCAGACGCTGCAAAAAGTGTGGATGGTCTGCCACGATGAGCGCACAGCGATTGTCTACCATGTCGCACTTGATCAGTACCTGACACGCAGATAACAGGGCAGCTTTGTGGGAAGCTGCCGGAAGATCCCACCAAAATAGAGCAAAAGCTGAAGCGTAAGCTTCAGCTTTTTTTGCGTTTGAGAGTATTCTCTTTGCAAGATAAAAATAGAATCACTGCAAAATGTGAAAAAGGAGTGAGGAAAGTTTGAACGCCGCAAAATGGTGCGGAAAACCGATGTGGAGGATAAGGCCCTGTCTCAAAAGCAAAGGTAGTCCGGTTTTGCTGAGCAAAAAGGGGAGAGCGGGCCAAAAGAGAAATTTGCATTAAGGCAAAGAAAAATTGCAAAGGATAAGGCAAAATCAGTGTGAAAGGGGGATTGTTTTGGATTCGAGAAATCCCCAAAAAAGGATGGACAAACTAGCTAAAATCAAGTTAAAAAGAGGAAAATTTTCAAAAAATACGCCAAAAGAAAGAAAAGTCTACCTATTAATATATATAAAAAATGCAGCCGGAGGAAAGCACCGGCTGCATACGGGAAAAATCGGCTATGCGAGGATGGTGTGCTCGAGCAAAATTTTAAGACCGATCAACACCAGGATGACGCCGCCGAACACCTCGGCCTTGCTCTTGAGCAGGGCGCCAAAACCTTTGCCGAGATAGGAGCCTATCAGCGAACAGATCAGGGTGGTGATGGCGATGATGATGCAGGAAGAGAAGATCTCCACCTGCAAAAGGGCGAAGCTGACGCCGACGGCGAGGGCATCGATGCTGGTCGCCACCGCTTGGGTCAGGATGGCCGGGAAGGAGAGGACAGTCTGGCAGGCATCCTCCTCCTCATCGGGATGGATTGCCTCCCACACCATCTTGCCGCCGATGAAGGCCAGCAGGACAAAGGCAATCCAGTGGTCGATCGAGGAGATAAACGAGGAAAAGGCGCGCCCCAGAAAGTAACCGATCAGCGGCATCACTCCCTGGAACAGCCCAAACATAAACGACCAGCTCAGTGCCTTGCTAAAAAAGCGGCCGCCCCGCATCTGGCGGGAAATACACATGCCGTTGGTGGTCGAGACGGCAAAGGCGTCCATCGAAAGTCCAAAGGCAATCATCAAAAGGTTCAGCAAAAAAATTCCCCCTACTTATTTTTCACGCAATAGATCGCGGCGGTTTTTCGCTCCTGCGCAAAACCGCCTTTGCAAGTATACCAGTTTTTCGCCCCTTCGACAAGGTAAAGTGGAAAATTTCACCTTTGTTTTTTGCCAGTATATTCACAAAAGGGGCATCAGAATGAGAAAAAGAGTGAAAAATTTACTGCCCGTTCAAGAATTTGCCCCTCCGGTATTGTAAAATAGAATAGAGAAATCTTGGCTTTGGAGGCAAAAGGGTGTTTGGATACATTAAACCTGTCAAGGCGGAATTAAAGGTCAAGGAATGGGAAGCCTATCAGGGAATTTACTGTGGGCTGTGCAAGCAGCTGGCGCAGCGGTACGGATGGTTTGCCCGCATGACTTTAAACTACGACTTTGTCTTTTTGGCAGTGCTGGACATGGGCCTGCGGGAAAACAGAATCCATTTTTGCCGGGAAAATTGCATCGCCCACCCCTTTTCCAAGCGCACCTGCTGCCGCACAAATGAGAGCCTTGCACTGTGCTGCGATGCGGCGATGCTGCTGACCGGCCAAAAGCTGCTGGACGACCTGCACGACGAGGGATTTGCAAAGCGAATGGCGGTGCGGCTGGTGCTGCCCTTTGCGCGGCGCGACTACAAAAAGGCGGCTGCCAGAATGCCCGAACTTGCAAAGGGGCTGGAGGAGCTGATGGAGCGCCAGGCGCAGCTGGAGCGGGCTGGGTGCGCAAACGTCGACGAGGCCGCCGAACCGACCGCCCTGCTGATGCAGCAGGTGCTCTCGCAGCTGAGCGACGACCCCATCCGGCACCGGGCACTCGAGCGGATGGGCTACCTGTTGGGACGCTGGATCTATCTGATCGATGCGCTGGACGATTGGGACGAGGACGTCCAGAAGGGGCGCTACAACCCCTTCGCCTGCATGGCGCAGCAGTCCCAAAACCTGGACCGCCAGCAGCTGTACACCCAGGCGCGCGGAACGCTTTACCTGACCATCGCCGAGATCAAAAAGGCCTATGACCTGCTGAGCATCCGATCGCTGGACACCATCCTGGAAAACGTACTCGACCTCGGGCTGCGGCAGACGGTGGACCAGATTCTGCAAAAACGCCTGTCCGGTTTAAAAACGGATATGCCGCAATAAATGAGCAAACCATTAGAGAGAGGGCTTTAGACAATGACAGACCCATATCAGGTGTTGGGAGTTTCTCCAAACGCCACCGATGAACAGATTAAAAGCGCATACCGGGAATTGGCCAGAAAGTATCATCCCGACAACTATGTCAACAACCCCCTTGCGGATTTGGCACAGGAGAAGATGAAGGAGATCAACGAGGCCTATGACCAGATTCAGCGCCAGCGCAAGCAGCAGGGCAGCCGCACCAACAGCAGCTACCAGGGAGGCTATGCCGGCGGCTACAACAGCCAGCGCAGCTATAGCGGGCAGGGGTCGTCCCAGTTTGCGGACATTCGCCAGCTGCTCAACGCCAACCGCATTGCCGATGCCGAGGAACTGCTGGAAGGCATCCCGCAGCAGCGGCGCGACGCCGAATGGTACTTTTTGCGCGGCAGGGTCTTTTATGTGCGCGGATGGCTGGATCAGGCCTACAATTACTATGCCCGCGCCAACCAGATGAGCCCGGGCAACGCCGAATATCAGACCGCGCTCAATCAGCTGATGTGGCAGCGCAACACCGGACGCCCGGCGGGCGGCTATGGCGATTACCGCAGCTCCCAGTATGGCGGCGGGATCAGCGGATGCGACATGTGCACCGGGCTCATGTGTGCGGACTGCTGCTGCGAGTGTATGGGCGGCGACCTGATCAGTTGCTGCTAAGCAGCGCTGCATTTTTTTAGGGAAGTGATTGTTTGATCAAGAAAAGTACACAGGTAGCGATGGGAGGCATCGCCTCGGCGCTGTGCCTGTTGCTGATGCTGTTGACCATCATCCCGATTGCCACCTATACCATGCCGGCGCTGGCGGGCATGGTGCTGATTGTGGTGGTCATCGAGAACGGCTATTCGACGGCGGCAATGGTCTATGCAGCGGTGAGCTTTCTGTCGCTGTTCATCTGCCCGGACAAGGAAGCTGCGGTGCTCTTTGTCGGCTTCTTCGGATACTACCCCATCTTAAAGGGCAAGCTGGAAAAGATCCCAAAGCGGGCGCTGGAATATCTGGCAAAATTTCTGGTATTTAATGTAGCGGTCATCGCAAGCTATCTGGTCATCATCTACCTGTTCGGTTTGCAGGATGTGCTGGAGTCGGTGGGGCCGCTGGGACAGTACAGCGCGCTGGCGCTGCTGGCGATGGGCAACGTGGTCTTTTGGATTTACGATGTGGCCCTCACCCGGATTATCACCGCCTACCGCGATGTGCTGCGCAAGAAAATCTTCCGCCGCATCGGGTAAATGCTGCAACAAAGACGATAAAAAGCCTTCCGGCCTTGAGAGCCGGAAGGCTTTTTTGGTGTAGAAAGGGACAAGGCTTACTCGGCAGGCGAGGTAGTGTCGGGGCGCTTGAGCTTTGATTCGGCCTGCTGCATCATCGTCTCGTAGTTGAGGATCTTTTGGTTGAGTCGGTCCAGCGACTGCTGCATCTTTTCCATGCGGGCGATCAGCTGGTCGCGCTGGTCGATCAGCAGGGCCTTGCGCGCGTCGATGGTGGAATCTCCCTGCTGAAAGAGCGAGACATATTCGATCAGCGCCTCAATTTGTACGCCGGCCGCGCGCATACATTTCATCAGTTCGATCCAGTTACAGGAAATCTCGTCATAGTCGCGGATGCCGCTCTTGTTGCGGGGCACCGGCGGGATGATGCCGATGCGCTCGTAGTAGCGCAGGGTGTCCTGCGAGAGGCCGTACTTCTGACTTACCTGTGCGATGGTCATGAAAATACCTCCTTAATGCGGTGGAAGTGGGGGCTCTTTCTTTTCAGTATACAACATGGAGTGGACTACAAGTCAAGGGGAGAAGGTATTTTGTCCGCCTTTGCAGCATACCTTTTGAGCAAAGGAGGGATGAATGTGCGGCTGAACAAAAACAGCATCTTTTATCACTGCCTGCTGCTGAGTTCCTCGTCGGTGGTGCTGCAGCTGCTCGGCTTTGGGTACCGCATCCTACTGGGCAGATTGGCCGGCGCACAGGCCATTGCAGTTTACGGCTTGGTGATGTCCGCCTACAATGTGGTGCTCTCCTGCACGCTGACGGGTGTCGCGCTCTCGGTTTCCCGCATCGCCTCGGGCTACCAGGCGCTGGGGCAGGGCAGATCGATTGTGCGCCTGATCCGCACGGCGCTGTTTTTATTTTTGGGATTGTTTTGCCTGTTGGCCATCCCCTTCGGTTTGGGCAGGGAGTTTTTTGCGCAGAAGGTTTTGGGCAACCCCGAAACGGCCCAAGCCCTTTTGCTGATTGTGCCGTGCCTGTTTTTGACCGGCTTTGAAAATGTGCACAAGGCCTTTTTCTACGGGACGGGGCAGACCTTTGCGCCCACCATCTCCGAGACGTTGGAGATGCTCTGCCGGATTGTGGGGGCAGCGGCGCTGTTTTCGGCGGCAAAGGGGCTGGGGCAGTTGAGCAACGGGCAGGCGGCGGCGCTGATCGTGTGCGGGATGATTCTCAGCGAGATGGTGAGCGCGTCATTTTTGACCATCCTCTACCGCTTTCGCAGGCGCAAGCTGACCGGGCGGGACGATGTGCCGCTGCACAAGATTTTGGGGGACATCGCATCGGTGGCGGTGCCGGTCTCGGCGGCGACGCTGCTGGGCAGGCTGATTTCCTCGGCCAACATGGTCTTGATCCCGCGGGTGCTGATGCGCGCCGGGGCGGGGTACGAGGCGGCGATGGAGGAGTTTGGCGTCCTTTCGGGGATGACCATGCCGATGCTGATGCTGCCCTCGGCCTTTTTTTCGCCGCTCATCACGGTGCTCAGCCCGCGCTTTTCGGCCGGGAAGGCGCTGGAGGACGAGGCGATGATCCGCCGCAAGGCCGCCAAGGCGCTGCACGTTGTGGGGCTCATCGGCATCCCGTCGATGGCGGCGATCTTGACGGTGGGAAAGGAACTGGGGTATCTGCTTTATAAAAACGAACGGGTGGGCGATCACCTGGTGCTGTTGGCAGCGGTGGCGCTGACCGGCTTTTATTATGCGGTGGCTGAGAGCGTCTTGGAGAGCATCGGGCTGCAAAAGCGGTGTTCCGTCTTGACGGTGGCGGCAAGCTTTTCGGGGCTGTGCTGTACCATGGTGCTGGGCGGCGCACTGCGCATGGGCATACAGGGATACCTTTGCGGGGAGCTGCTGTCCGCGCTGATGGGGGCAAGTTTTTGCCTGTTCTGGCTGCACCGCCACACCGGGCTGCAACTGCGCATCAAAAACTGGGTGGGGCGCCCGCTGCTGGCGGCGGCGACTGCGGCGGCCTTTGCGCGGCTGCTTTTGCGGTGGCTGTGTGCGGAACCGATCTTGCCGGTGCTGCGGATCGCCTTTGTGCTGGCGGTGTTCTTCTTGCTGTACACCGTGTTCCTGCGGATGCTGGGAACAGACTTTTGGCAGTATACCCAAAAAACACTTTTGAAAAAGAGAGACTGCGATGGTTGCCAAGCGCCGAAGGGTGTATTATAATGAAATTATCAAAAGGAGATTGCAACGTCCTAAAAAGAAGGAGGAAGCGAGATGGCGATCGAAAAGAGAGTTTTTGGACATTTACAGGATGGACGTCCGGTCTTTTTATATACCATCACCAACCCCAAAGGGGCCTCGGTCAGCTTGACCGACTACGGCGCTTCGGTAGTTTCGGTGATGGTGCAGGACGGCAAGGGCTGCATGCGGGACATTGTGCTGGGCTGCGACTGTGCACAGGACTATGAGCAGCAGACAGCCTGCCTGGGTGCCGTACCGGGTCGGCACGCCAACCGCATCGGAGGGGGAGAGTTTGTGCTCAACGGCCAGGAGTATCATCTGGCCATCAACAACGGTCCAAACCATCTGCACGGCGGCCCCACCGGCTTCCACCGCCGCCTGTGGAACGGGGAGATCATCAGCGACCAGAGCGTCACCTTTTCCCGCTTCAGCCCCGACGGGGAGGAAGGCTATCCGGGCAATCTGGTGGTTTCGGTCAAGTACACCTTTGACGAGGAGAATCGCCTGACGATCCTCTATCGCGCCCTGTGCGACCGGGATACCGTCATCAACCTGACCAACCACACCTATTTTAACCTGGACGGGCACAATAGCGGCAGCGTGGAGGAGCAGTGCCTGAAGATCTACGCCGACAGCTTTACCGAGAACGATGCCAACTGCCTGCCGACCGGTCGGATTGTATCGTTGGACAGCGAGGAGGGTGCGGCGATGGACTTCCGCAACTTTACTCCCATCGGCAAGCACCTGCACGAGGACAACATTCATCTGAAAAACGGCTCCGGCTACGACCACAACTACATTCTCAAAAAACCGGACGGCAAGCTCTGCGCGCGCGCGTACAGCCCATCCAGCCGCATCCTGCTGGACTGCCGCACCACCGAGCCGGGTTTGCAGTTTTATACTGGCAACTTTTTGAGCAGCGCCAATATCCGCGGCAAAGGCGGGGCAGTTTACCAAAACCGTGGGGGATTCTGCCTGGAGACCCAGCATTTCCCTAACGCCATGCAGCACCAAAACTTTCCATCGGTTGTGCTGCCCGGAGGGGATCTGTACCGCTCCATCACCGAATTCCGCTTTGACATTATTTGATGTTGCCCCAAAACCTGGCCTCCTTTTCAGCCAGGTTTTTCTTTTTTTCACCAAATGAAACAAAGTTTTCTAAATTAAATAGAACAAATTGACGGAATTTAGGCAATGAAATTTAGAAAAAGTGTATAACTTTGAACAGCCTTTTTTATCTATTTAAAGATGAATATAGAAAGATGCATAAAAAGGTGTCGATAAAATTGGCAAAAGGTCGAAAATATTTTTTTTCAAAAAAAAATAAACTGCGAATATAAAAGATTGAATTTGAATTTTCTTTTAAGAGCCTTTGAATTTTATACAAATTGTATTTTATTCGCTTGGTTTTTTTGAAAAAAGTGAGCGAAATTAACAAGAAACAGTCTTGACAAAAAAGTGACGAATGTGATTTTTGGGTAAATTGTATATTTTTTCATGTTAAATTTATGAAGTGGTATATAATATTGACAAATACAATCTTATCTGCTATCCTAAATATTAATCATTATTGATGTTATAACGCTCTATTCAAAACGGTATAAGATGCTTTATACCGTTTTTCCAGTAGGGCGGAATGACGATCAATCAGATTAGCCCGGAAAAAGAGAAAGAGGGCGGCGTCGAGAGGGTTCTGCCATACAAAGAAGAGCTCTCCGATATGCGAAGGAGGATCAACTTAATATGAAAAAGACACTTACTAGACTGCTGGCGCTGGCTTTGACAGCGGCTATGGTCCTGACAGGCTGCAGCAGTGGAAACAAAGGGGGAGACGCAAATTCTGAAAGCGGTAATGCCGCAAGCGGAACCCAGAACGAGGATACTTCGGAAAATGCCATCAAGGACCTGTACATTCCGAGGCTTGCCACCAGAGAGCTCGAGACCTTCAACATTCTGTATACACAGCGTGCAGAGGACGGCGAGAACCTGACCAGCCTTGTAGACGGCCTGCTGGAATCGAACCCGAAGGGCGAGCTGGTTCCATGTATCGCACAGGAGTGGGGAACAGAGGACGGTGGTCTGACCTGGACCTTTAAGCTCCGTGACAACGCGAAGTGGGTAGACATGAACGGCAACGAGAAAGCAAACGTCGCAGCAAACGACTTTGCAACCGGCCTGGAGTGGGTGCTCAACTTCTACAAGAACGATTCCAACAACACCGCAATGCCGATGGAGATGATTAAGGGCGCTCAGGAGTACTACGAGTACACCAAGACCCTCAGCAAGGAAGAGGCACAGGCGCTGGATGCCAGCGAAGGTTCCAAGTTCCGTGAAATGGTCGGCATTGAGACCCCGGATGATTACACCGTTGTTTACACCTGCGTAACCCAGAAACCGTATTTCGATTCTCTGGCTTCTTACGTTGCACTGTACCCGATGTCTCAGGGCATGGTCGACGAGCTGGGCGGCGTAGATGCGGTTCGCTCGATGAACAACGAGAACATGTGGTACAATGGTTGCTACACCATGACCTCTTACATCCAGGGCAATGAGAAAGTATTCACCAAGAACCCGATGTATTGGGATACTGAATGCACCCTGTTCGACACAGTCACCGTGAAAATGGTTGAGTCCAACGACGTTGCATTCCAGCTGTATCAGAGCGGCGACGTGGACTATGTACAGCTCACTGAGAGCCAGCTGACCACCATTGCTAGAGACCCAAGCAACCAGCTCTACGATTACCTGGTACCGGATGTTCCTTCTCACTTCTCCTACCAGATCCAGTTCAACTACAACAAGCTGAACTCCGACGGCACACCAGATACAAACTGGAACACCGCGATCGCAAACGAGGCGTTCCGCCTGTCCTGGTGGTACGGCCTGGATCTGTCCGAGTTCTGGAAGAGAACCAACGCAATTGACCCGTTCTCCTGCGAGAACAACTGCTTCACTATGAAGGGTCTGGTCTACACCTCCGATGGCACCGACTATACCCAGCTGGTAGAAGACAGACTTGGTTTGCCGGAGAAAAACGGCCAGACAATGGTAAGACTGGATGCTGACAAAGCAGCTCAGTACAAACAGCAGGCGATCGACGAATTGACCGCAGCCGGAGTTACCTTCCCGGTTGAGGTTGACTACTACATCTCCGCTTCCAGCCAGACCGCTCTGGACAGTGCAAATGTACTGGCACAGACAATCTCTGACAGCCTGGGCGACGATTACGTCAAACTGAATATCAATACTTATGTATCCAGTTCCAACACCGAGGTTATTGTTCCACATCTGCATTCCTTCACCATCAACGGTTGGGGCGCAGACTATGGTGACCCGCAGAATTACCTGGGCCAGATGGTTTACGGACCAGAAAGTGCTTACTATTCTCAGAACTATACCTACGTCAATGAGCTTACCGAGAACGAAAACAACGCTGATCTGATTGCTACTTTGACTGAATTCACCGACATGGTTTCTCAGGCAGATGCAATCACCGACGACATGGATGCAAGATACAATGCCTATGCAGATGCAGAGGCCTATATGCTTGAACATGCGCTGGTACTGCCTTGCTATTACCAGGTTGGCTGGTGCTTGACCAGAGTAGACAACGACACCAAGATGCAGCCAATGTTCGGCAGCGTCGGCGACAAAATGAAGAACTGGGGCAGCAATGCTGACGGCTATACCAGCGAAGAAAAGGGTGTGGCTGAACAGATTGCAGCATATACTTCCGAACAGTCAGGAGTTGAATAAAGAATGCTGAAATACACCATCAGAAGGTTAGCAGAGTCCCTGGTAACAGTATTGATTATTGTTACAATCGTATTCTTGCTGTTAAGACTGCTTCCGACCGACTACTATTTCACAGAAGAACAGCTGATGAAATTCACCGAGGAACAGAAGCAGGAACAGCTTCTTGCAGCGGGACTTCTTGACCCAATCCCGAAACAGCTGATGAACTTTTACAACGACTTGATCCACCTCGACTTTGGTGAATCCAGACGTATTCAGAACGGTGTATCGGTTCTTAAGGTTATCGGCGATAAATTCGCAATTTCCATGCAGTTAGGTCTTATTGCGATCGCCATTTCCGTTATTATCGGTGTTCCGCTGGGTATCCTGCAGACACGATTTAAGAATAAGGTTCCGGATCACATCGTCACTGTTTATACCATCTTTGTAAACGCGGTACCGGCGCTGGTATCTTACTCTTTGGTCTTGATCTTCGGTTCCCGAGTGCTGGGACTGCCGTCCATGTACTCGACCCGTAACCCAGGCCCATCCAGTGTTCTGCCAATCGTTTGCTTGTCGATGACCTCTATCGCTTGGTACGCTCTGTGGACCAGACGTTATATGATTGATGAGCTGAACAAGGATTACATCAAACTGGCCCGCGTAAAAGGTTTGAGCAACCGCTCGATCATGGTTAGACACGTACTGAGAAACGCTTTCGTTCCGATTGCGCAGTACCTGCCACAGTCCATGCTGTTGACCATCGGCGGCTCCCTGCTGGTTGAGAGATTCTTCTCTGTACCTGGCATGGGCCCTCTGCTGACCGACTCTATCCAGCGTTACGACACCAGCGTTGTACAGACTCTGGTAATGCTCTACGCTGCTTTGAGTATTCTGGGTGTATTCCTGGGCGACGTTCTGATGATGATCATTGACCCGAGAATTACACTTGCCAATAAGGGAGGTACAAGATAGTGGAAGAGAACAAAGTAATGGATCAGAAAATTGAAAACGAGGATGAACTCTTTCACTTTGTAGAGTATTCTCCTGAAGCGGCTGAGATGATCGGTTACTCGGATTATTCTTACTGGAAATCGGTATTCCAGAACTTCCTGAAGAGAAAATCCGCTGTTGCCCTGAGCATTGTATTTATCGCTCTGGTTATCTTCTCCTTCATCGCACTTGCAATCGGCAAATATAACTATGCAGATCTGGTAACCGACTCCTCCAAAGCGTTCATCAACCCGAACGCAGAGTACTGGTTCGGTACCGATAACATCGGACGTGACTACTGGTGCCAGGTATGGTACGCAGCACAGACCTCCATCAAACTGGCGTTGATCGTTGGTATTGGTGAGTGCGCTGTCGGTATCACCATCGGCTGTCTGTGGGGCTATGTCCGCAAGCTGGACACCTTCTTCACCGAGCTGTACAACATCATCAACAGCGTTCCTCAGATCATCTACATGACCCTGATCGCTCTGATGATCGGCCAGAGCTTCACCATCATGTGCGTATCGCTGATCGCGTTCCACTGGTTGGTAATGGCCCGTAACGTCCGCAACCTCGTTATGATCTACCGCGACCGTGAGTTCAACCTGGCTTCCAGAACGCTGGGTACTCCGATCTACCGCATCCTGATCAAGAACCTGCTGCCGCAGCTGGTCAGCGTTATCATCCTCCGTTTGGCTCTGTCCATCCCGGGCACCATCAACATGGAGACCACACTGTCCTACCTCGGCCTCGGCCTTGACATCAACACTCCTTCTCTGGGTATTCTTTTGAGAAACGCAAGAAGCTACTTCCTGGACTACCCATACCTGCTGATCTTCCCAGCAGTCATCGTATCGGTAATCACCATTACGTTCTACCTGATCGGTAACGCATTCTCGGATGCTTCCGACCCACGTAACCACGTATAATCGAAAGAACAGGAGGCAAGCATAATGGCAAAAGAACCTATTTTATCTGCTAAAGATGTAGAAATCCAGTTCAGTTTGCGTGGCCGTAAATTGATGGCGATCAGAAAATGCTCTCTTGATCTGTATGAAGGAGAGACACTGGCCATCGTAGGTGAATCTGGTTCCGGTAAATCTGTATTTACAAAGTCGTTCATCGGCATGCTGGATGCCAACGGCAGCATCGTCAATGGCTCCATCATGTACAACGGCGTCGATATCTCCAAATATAAAACTGAAAAAGAATGGATGACCATTCGCGGCAAAAAGATCGCGATGGTTATGCAGGACCCAATGACCTCCCTGAACCCGCTGAAGAAGATCGGCAAACAGATCCAGGAAAGCATTGAGCTGCACCAGGGCCTGAAAGGCGAAGCGGCCAAAAAAGAAGCGATCGAGATGCTCAAACGTGTAGGTATCCCTGATCCAGAGCGCCGCTACAACCAGTATCCGCACGAGTTCTCCGGTGGTATGAGACAGCGTGTTGTTATCGCGATCGCTGTAGCCTGCCGTCCGCAGATCCTGATCTGCGACGAGCCAACCACCGCGCTGGACGTTACCATTCAGGCACAGATTCTGGATCTGATCCACAGCCTGCAGAACGAGCTGCACATGACCGTTATCTACATCACCCACGACCTGGGCGTTGTAGCGAATGTTGCGGACCGCGTTGCAGTTATGTACGCTGGTCAGATTGTTGAGTACGGACTGGTCAACGAGATCTTCTATGATGCTTGGCATCCATACACCTGGGCGCTGCTGTCCGCACTGCCACAGCTGGGCGTCAAGGGTCAAGATCTGCCGTCCATCGACGGTACACCACCGAACCTCTTCAACGTCATCAAAGGCGATGCGTTTGCTCCACGTAACCGTCACGCCCTTGCAATTGACTTTGTAAAGGAACCGCCGTTCTTCAGCATTTCTGAAACTCATAAGGCTAAGACTTGGTATCTGGATCCGCGCGCTCCAAAGATCGAGCAGCCAGACTCCATTCGCCGTCTGCGTGAAAAAATGAGAGAGAGAGGTTAATGGGAATGGCAGAGAGAGAAAAATTAGTTGAATTAAAAGACGTACAGATCACATTTGGATCTGGCCGTAAAAAGTTTGTTGCGGTTAACGATGTCAACTTCGATATCTATAAAGGTGAAACCTTCTCTCTGGTAGGTGAGTCCGGTTCCGGTAAAACTACCATTGGCCGTGCAATCCTTCGCATCAATCCGGTATCCTCCGGCGAGATCCTCTTCAAGGGCCAAAGAATCAGTGGTAAGATCTCCAAGGATCTGGATAAAGAGGTCATCCGCAAATGCCAGATGATCTTCCAGGACCCAATGGCTTCCCTGAATGAGAGAGCAAAGGTTGACTACATCATCTCCGAAGGTCTGATCAACTTCCATCTGTATAAGGATGAGAAGGAGCGCGAGGAAAAAGTACAGCGCGTTCTGCACGAGGTAGGTCTGCTGCCGGAGTTCGCTTCCCGTTTCCCACACGAGTTCTCGGGTGGTCAGAGACAGCGTATCGGTATTGCCCGTGCGCTGATCATGGAGCCTGAGTTCATCGTTGCCGACGAGCCGATCTCTGCGCTGGACGTTTCTATCCGTGCGCAGGTACTGAACCTGCTCAACCGTCTGAAGAAGAGCAGAGGCCTGACCTATCTGTTCATCGCGCATGACCTGTCTGTTGTACGCTTTATTTCTGACCGAATTGCGGTTATCCACAAAGGTCAGATCGTCGAGCTGTCGGAGGCAGAAGAGCTTTTCCGTCATCCGCTGCATCCTTACACCAAGGCTCTGCTGTCTGCGGTTCCAACTCCAGACCCGGAAGTCGAAAAGAAGAAGAAGCTCCTTGTTTACGATCCAAGTGTGCATGATTACTCTGTTGACAAACCGGTTTGGGAAGAGATCCTCCCCGGACACTTTGTTCACGGAAATCAGCGTGAGCTTGAACAGTACAGAAACGAGATTGCAAAATCTTAGCAACATAAAAAAGAAGCTGCCTGATCAGGCGGCTTCTTTTTTTATATTTGGAAAATCATAGAAACTTTAACAAAGTAAATTGCAAAATTGTCATCATATTAAACAAAAAATATCACATTAGTGAAATAATTATTGACATATTTTCTGAAAGATGGTATCCTAAAACTGTTCTTTTCATTGTATGATGTTGTGGCAGAATAAAAGGGACGTCATATGATGAAAAAAGAGAGTATTATCTCAGAAGAGAAGGAGGATACGTATGAAAAAGAAATTAACCGGACTCCTCGCAATCTTGCTGGCAGCTTCCATGGCACTGGGCGGTTGCTCCAGCAATACCGAGACCCAGAGTACGGAACCTTCGTCCGGAGAGGAACCGACCGAGCAGGCAGAAAGCACAGAAGAGCCGGAAGACGCAGAGAGTGCGGAGAGTGCGGAGAGCACAGAAGGGAAGCACGAAATTACCGATCTGGTTATTCCGAAAACCGCTACCCGTGAGCTTCAGACCTTCAACATCCTGTACAGCCAGCTGGCGGCCGATTTTGAAAACCTTTGCAACCTGACCGAGCCTCTGCTTGAGGTTGATACCTACGGCGCATTAGCACCCGCCATTGCAGAGGACTGGGGCACCGAGGACGGCGGCCTGACCTGGACCTTTACCCTGCGAGACGGTGTAAAGTGGGTCGATATGAATGCCAACGAAAAAGCCGATTGCGTGGCCCAGGACTTTGCCACCTCGCTGGAGTGGGTACTCAACTTCTACAAGAATGACTCGGCCAACACCACCATGCCACTGGAAATGATTAAGGGCGCCAATGAGTACTACGAGTACACCAAGACCTTGACGCAGGAAGAGGCTTATGCACTCGATGCAAGCGAAGGCTCCCAGTTTATGGAGATGGTCGGTATCGAGATTCCAGACGACCACACCCTCATCTATCACTGCGTAGCGCCAAAGCCATACTTTGACTCGGTTGCTACATACGCCTGCCTGTATCCACTGCCGCAGGGCCTGGTCGATGAGCTCGGCGTCAATGGCGTCAAAGCGATGAACAACGAGAACATGTGGTACAACGGCTGCTACACCATGACATCCTATGTACAGGGCAACGAGAAAACCTTCACCAAGAACCCGGCTTACTGGGATCAGGATTGCTTCCTGTTTGACACCGTTACCATCCGCATGGTAGAATCCACCGATATCGCCTTCCAGCTGTACCAGACCGGTGAGGTCGACTATACCGACCTGTCCGAGTCCAACCTGGTTACCATCAGCGGAAACGAGAACAACGAATTCTACGACTATCTGGTAGAGAGACCGGCAGACAAATACTCCTATCAGATTCACTTCAACTACAACAAACTTCTGGAAGACGGCACACCGGATACCAACTGGAATACCGCCATCGCAAACGAGGCGTTCCGCAAGGCCCTCTATTATGGTTGGGATGTATCCGAATACTATACCCGCATCAATGCAGCCAACCCGATGATTTGCGAGAACAACTTCTACACCATGAAGGGCCTGGTTTATACCTCTGACGGCACCGACTATGTAGAGCTAGTTCGCGAAGAGCTGGGTATGCCAAAAGAAAATGGCGAAACCCTGCTCAGACTGGACGAGACAAAGGCAGCAGAGTACAAACAGCAGGCAATCGATGAGCTGACCGCTCTGGGCGTCACCTTCCCGGTTGAGATGGACTACTACATCGCAGCGGCAAACCAGGTATCGCTCGACAGCGCCAATGTCCTGGCACAGAGCATCTCCAACAGCCTTGGCGATGACTTTATGGTACTGAATATCAAGACCTACGTCTCCAGCTCCACACAGGAAGTTTTGAACCCACACCTGCAGTCGATCACTATGAACGGCTGGGGCGCTGACTACGGTGACCCGCAGAACTACCTTGGCAACGAGGTTTCCGGCAACGACAGCGCATACTATTCCAGAACACAGTCCAACATCAACGATGTAGAGGCCACCGAGGCGACCCAGCAGCTGCTGGATACCTACGCTGAGTTCACTGCTATGGTTGCAGAGGCTGATGCCATCACAGATGACCTCGATGCCAGATATGCGGCCTATGCCAAAGCAGAGGCATACATGATCGAACATGTTCTGACCCTGCCAATGTACTACAATGTACCTTGGTGTTTGACAAAAATTAATCCGTATAGTAAAATGAATGCAATGTTTGGTTCTCAGAACGAGAAGATGAAAAACTGGGAAACTTCTGCAGACGGCTATACGTCCGAAGAGATGGAGGCAATTGCAGCTGAGCACGCTGCGCACTAACCCCTCCTTGATTTATGCACAAGTTGCCTGAGCATGCGCTCAGGCAACTTGTTTGTATCTTGTATTGGAAGCGGGCCGGATCAGAAGGAAATGCAGAAAGGAATTATCCAATAATGAAAAATTTAAAAGGAATCTACAAAAAGTATATGATCCGCCCCACCGTTTACAAGGCTTTTCCGCGCATTATTCTCGGTTTGCTGGTGGCAGGACTGTGGAACCGCTTTATCAATGTCAACCAGTGGCGGGATATGCTGGGCGACGTGTTCCTTTTGGTGGGGATCTTTTTCCTGGCAATGGCGTGGTTTAACTTCCTCGGATTAGACGGAATGGAAAATCCAATCACAAAATTGCTTTCTGTATTTAGAAATCCCAAGAAAAAGAGGACCCGCACCGCAACCCACACCAAGCAGATGGTCGACTATGCAGACGAGGAGCTCACTGATTTTGAGGACCTCACCGAGGAAGAGCAGGCAGCCTGCAAGCTGGCGGCAAACGGCGTGGCAGCCCTCTTCTTTATCGTCCCGTCCCTCGTTGTATTTTTCTTTTAATTCTCCGGTGTATTTTTGGGAGCGGCCCGCGCGGGTGCGCTCCCTTTTTTTCACCTGCTAGCAGACAGAAAGGAAGGCGCTTATGCAGACACAAAGGCCGATTGCGGCACTGATCTATGACTTTGACAACACCCTGTGCACCAAGGATATGCAGGAGTACGGCTTCATCCCCTCCATCGGCATGAGTGCCGAGGCGTTTTGGAAGGAGGTCAACGACCTGACCGACCGGGAAGAGATGGACAACATCCTGGCCTATATGTTCCTGATGGTGCAGAAGGGCAGGGAGGGAAAGCGGACGATTACCCGGGAAACATTTCGGGAGCTGGGACAGGGCATCGAATATTTCCCCGGTGTGGAGGGGTGGTTCGAGCGCATCAACCGCTACGGCAGCACCCTGGGGCTTCAGGTAGAGCACTACATCGTCTCCTCCGGCATCAAGGAGATCATCGAGGGCAGCACCATCGCCCGTCATTTTGCCCGGATCTATGCCTGTGAGTTTATGTATGGTGCGGACGGCGCGATCCGATGACCGAAGTTTGCGGTCAACTACACCGCAAAGACTCAGTTTCTCTTCCGCATCAACAAAGGGGTGCTGGACATCGACAGCAAGAGCAGCGAGCGGCTCAACCGCTTTACCCCGGAGACGGAGCGCCGAGTCCCCTTCCAAAATATGATCTATTTTGGCGACGGGCTGACCGATGTCCCCTGCATGAAGCTGATTAAGAGCCACAGCGGGCAGTCGATCGCTGTCTATGCGCCGGACCGGCAGAGCTCCAACGCAAAAAGACTGCTGGAGGAAAACCGGGTCAACTTTATCCGCCTGGCCGATTATCGGGAGGGTTCAGCGCTGGAAGATTTGACCAAAACCATCCTGAGAAAGATCAGTGCACAGACAGGATTGTTGAGTTGTCCGCCTGATATGGACTAGCAAGAAATGGAAGATTGGTAAAAAAATGACGAAAATATCGAAAAAATACAGTTGTTTTTAACAAATAGTTTGCTGCAAGAGCTATAGATTCAACCAATTAATAAGCAAAAGTGAACAAAAATGGGGTGTTGATATTAAGGGTTATCACAAATTGTGAAAAAAGTAACGCTTGACGTTGCCCATTCGAACCAATATAATTTGGATAAATAGACAAAGTCGATGAATTAGAATTTACATTGTCTGTTTGATCAATACAACTGTGAAAAAGTTTTTGCCTTTTGGGGGCGAGAACAGGGGGAAAGGAGTTTAAAGATGGCGACAGAAACTCTGAGCAGAGAGCGCGTACTGGAGATCATTGAGGAATGCGGAGGAGATAAAGAGCATCTGCTGTCCATTCTCATTGAAATCCAGAGAGAGTGCAGAAGAAATTATATCAACGAGGCCAGCGCCCGTGTCGTAGCTGAAAAGCTGGACATCCCGCTGGTGCAGCTGTATGATATCCTGACCTTTTATGCGATGCTGGAAACCAAGCCGCGCGGACGCTATATCATCGAGGTGTGCAACAACGCCCCGTGCTACGTCTCCAAATCGCATGTGATGGCAAAGTTTTTGCGCAAGGAACTGGGCATCAACTTTGGCGAAACCACACCGGACGGCATGTTCACCCTGCAATATATGCCCTGCGTCGGTGCATGCAACATCGGCCCGGTCATCAAGATCGGCGATAGGGTATATGGAAACCTCAACGAGGAGCGTATCCGCAAGATCCTGCGCGAATTAAGAGAGAACGACCAGTAATTTCGGTCGAGGAAAGGATGTCAGTTTATGGCGAAATCAGTACAGCTTTTGACAGCGCGCTGTGGCAAGATCCGCCCGGACTCGGTCGCGGATTATCTGGCTAATGGCGGCTTTTCCGCTTTGAAAAAAGCGATGAATATGTCTCCAATGGAGATCATCAACGAGGTCATCGACGCAAAACTGCTGGGCCGCGGCGGCGCTTCCTATCCGGCAGGCAAAAAATGGAAACAGCTCTATGAGATTGAGGGCGAGCCAAAATATATCGTCTGCAACGCCGACGAGGGCGAGCCGGGCACCTTTAAGGACAAGGTTCTGCTGGAAAAGGACCCGCTGAGCATCATCGAGGGCATGGCGATTGCAGGATTTGTCTTTAACTCCCACGACGGCTACATCTACATCCGCGGCGAGTACCGCGAGATTCAAAAACTGTTCCAGGCGGCTATCGACAATGCCGTCAAGGCCAACTACCTGGGCGAAAACATCATGGGTTCCAACTTCACCTTCCGCGTCCACATCGTATCGGGCGCCGGCGCCTACATCTGCGGTGAGAACTCCGGCCTGCTCAACTCCATCGAAGCCAAAGCCGGCCGTCCGCGTGTAAAACCGCCGCACCTGGCAGAGGTGGGACTGTATTCGATGCCGACGCTGGTCAACAACGTCGAGTCGTTTGCAAGCGTGCCGCTGATCGTCAACATGGGCGGCAAGGCGTTCCAGGAACTGGGCGTAGAGGATTCCGGCGGCACAAAGCTGGTTTGCCTGTCGGGCAACGTCAACCACCGCGGCACCTTCGAGATCCCGATCGGCGGCGTCACCCTGCGCGACCTGATCTTTGACCCCGAATTTGGCGGCGGCATCCCGGACGGAAAACAGCTCAAGTTCTATCATCTGGGCGGACAGTCCGGCCCAATCGGCTTCCCCGAGCAGCTGGATACCCGCTATGACCACACCTCGCTGAAAAAGCAGGGCCTGAGCATCGGTTCCGGCGCCATCGTCGTAATGGACGAGACCATCTGCATCATCGACTACCTCAAGAAGGTATCGGAGTTCTTTATCCACGAGAGCTGCGGCAAGTGCGTTCCCTGCCGTGAGGGCAACCGCCAGATGTACATGATCCTGCACCGCTTTGCCACTGGCCTTGCGACAGAGCGCGACTTTGACAGAATGGAGCAGCTGTCCTTTACCATGTCGACAGCATCCTCCTGCGGCTTGGGTCAGTCGGCCTGCACCGCGCTGGATTCCTGCCTCAAACACAGAAAAGAAGAATTCCAGGCGCATATCAAAGGGATTTGCCCTGTTTGTTTAAATAGCAGAAAGTATGGTGACCAGTATGCATATTGATCCAAATAAGATGGTTACAATTAAAATTGACGGTATCCCGGTAACCGTACCATCCGGTACCACCATTATGGAGGCCGCTCAGAAAATCGGCATCAAGATCCCTTCCCTGTGCCACCACCCCGATTTGGGCGTGCGCGCATTCTGCCGCGTCTGCCTGGTCGAGGACAGCTACAGCAGAAGATTAAAGACCGCCTGCAACAACCTGGTCGATGAGGCCGGCGACATCACCACCAATTCCCCCAAGGTGCGCAGGGCGCGCAAGACCATCCTCGAGCTGATCCTTGCAAACCACCCCCAGGACTGCCTGAACTGTGAGAAAAACGGCAAGTGCGAACTGCAAACCCTCGCTGCAGAGTACAACATCCGCAGCAACATCTTCGACCCGGTTTGGAAACCGGTGCCAAAAGAGATGAGCAACCCGTCGCTGGTGCGCGATATGGTCAAATGCGTGCGCTGCGGCCGCTGCGTAGAGGCCTGCCAGGCGGTGCAGACCACCAATGCCATCGGCTTTTCCGGCCGCTCCACCGACTTTAAGATCACCACTGCCTTCGAAAAACCGCTCGACCAGTCCTCCTGCGTCTACTGCGGCCAGTGCGTGGCGGTCTGCCCGGTGGGCGCGCTGTACGAGAAGGATGACACCCAGCGCGTCTGGGATGCCATTGACAACCCGGATAAGTTTGTCATTGTACAGACTGCACCGGCTGTCCGCGTCGCTATCGGCGAGGAGTTCGGCATGGCGCGCGGTTCGATCGCAACCGGCAAGATGGTTTCTGCGCTGCGCCGTCTGGGCTTTGACCGCGTGTTCGACACCAACTTTGGCGCTGACTTGACCATCATGGAGGAGGGCCACGAGCTGCTCGACCGCATCCAGCACGGCGGCGTGCTGCCGATGATTACCTCCTGCAGCCCGGGCTGGATCAACTTTGTCGAGAAGAACTACCCCGACCTGCTGCCGCACGTCTCCTCCTGCAAATCTCCGCAGCAGATGTTTGGCGCCATCGCCAAGACCTACTATGCAGACAAGATGGGCATCCCGCGCGACAAGATGTTTGTCGTTTCGGTTATGCCATGCATCGCCAAAAAGTATGAGTGCCAGCGCCCGGAGATGTTCTCGTCCGGCTATCAGGATGTGGACTGCGTCATCACCACCCGCGAGCTTGCCAAGATGATCCGCATTGCCGGACTCAACTTCGACAGCCTGCCGGAGGAGGAGTTCGACAATCCGCTGGGCCTGGGCTCCGGAGCAGGCGCCATCTTCGGCACCTCCGGCGGCGTTATGGAGGCGGCCATCCGCACCGTATATGAAGAGGTTACCGGCAGAGTACCGGAGAGCCTGGACTTCACCGCCTGCCGCGGCCAGCAGGGCGTCAAGGAAGCGACCCTGGATATGGACGGCGTGCCGATCAAGGTGGCCATCACCAACGGACTGAAGAATGCACGCTACCTGATGGACAAGATCCGTGCAGGGGAGGCAGACTACCAGTTTATCGAGGTTATGTGCTGCCCGGGCGGCTGCATCGGCGGCGGCGGCCAGCCGTTTAGAACCACCGCAGCGATCCGCGCACACCGCATGGATGGCCTGTACAAGGTGGATAAGAGTTTGCCAGTGCGCCAGTCCAACAAGAACCCGGACATCATCACGCTGTACAAGGAGTATTTAAAAGAGCCAAACAGCCACCTTGCACACGAACTGCTGCATACACACTACACCGATCGTTCCAACCACTAACACAAAAAGGCAGAGGATTTTTTAAATCCTCTGCCTTTTTTTCGCCCTTTCCCACATCAAAGGGATTATTCGGTTTCGGCTGGAAAGCACTCCTTTGCGATGCGGATAAATTCCCGCATGGCCAGAGTCTGGTAGATGCCGCTTTTATAATAAAAGTATGCAAAGCGCTCGTTGAGGGAAGAGTCCAGCTTGTAAAAGACGGTCTGCTCGGTTGGGGCTGCCAGGCGCACCAGCGTGTCGCTGACCAGCGTCGGTCCCATCCCACTGCGCACGATGTTGTACGCCGTCGACAGCTGATCGACCTCCAGCTGGATGTGCGGCGTAAAGCCCGCCTGTTCGCAGATTTGATCCATGCGGATGCGGGTGTCGTTGCCGTGGCGCAGCGCGATGAAGCTGCTCTCCTGAAACAGGGAGATCGGGACGCTGGGGACTTCGGCAAGCAGGTGGCGTCCGTCCAGGATGTCCTTGTGCAGCAGGTAGCCCTCCGGCAGGCGATCGCCGCCGACCGGAACGGCCAGCAGCAGGTGTTCGCTGAAGCCGAGATCCTTTTGGTAGACCTTTTCGTCCATCGGGTGGTTGTCCAGCACTAGGTCCACCTCGCCGCGGGAGAGCTGATCTTCCAGGTAGTAGATGTTGCCCTCGGTCAGGCGCACCTCCACTCCGGGGTACAGGCGGTTGAAGCTGCTGATGATCTGGGGCAGCACCAGCGACGAGAAGGCGCTGTTGGAGCCGATGGACAGGCGTCCCGCCTTCAGGCCCCGCACATCGTTGAGGTAGTTTTCAAACTCATTTTCCAGCGCCTGGGTCCGCTCGATGTAGCGGATGTACTCCCGGCCATATTCGGTCAGCTGGAGGGGGTTGGTGTTTCGGTTGAAGATGGGGAACCCCAGCTTCTCCTCGGTCTTTTTGACCAGTGCGCTCAGACAGGGCTGGGTGACGTACAGATTTTTGGCCGCGCGCGTGAAGCTGCGCTCCTTATACACCTCATATATATATTCCATATTGCGGAGCACTTAGATCACCTCTTATAACTACTATAAATAAAAATTTATTGATTTTATAAACATATAAATATTTGATTTTATTATATCCTAGCTTTATACTGAAGTCAACCAACAAAAAGGGGGAAATGGTCATGAATCCAGTCATCGGGATCATTGGAGGGATGGGTCCATTGGCGACCTGTGATTTAATGAGCAAAATTATTCACTTTACCGACGCAAAGACCGATCAGGAACACATCCGCATCTGTGTGGACAGCAACACGAACATACCGGACCGCACCGAGGCCATTCTGCACCACGGCAAAAATCCGGTGCCAGAGCTTGTCAAGAGTGCGCTGCGCCTTGAGGAGATGGGAGCACAGCTGCTCATCATGTCCTGCAATACCGCGCACTATTTTTATGACGAGGTAGTGCCATATCTGGACGTGCCGTTTATGAGCATGATCGAGGAGACGGTCAACTATTTGCAGGCGCACAAGGTGGACACCGCAGCAATCTTTGCCACTGACGGCACCCGCAACAGCAAGGTGTATGAGCGGGCATTAAACAAGCGGGGCATCAAGGCGGTGTACCCGTCCGAGGAAAACCAGAAGGTGCTGATGTCGCTGATCTACGACTACGTCAAGGCTGGCCGCGAAATCACCGACGCCGCTCCGCTGCAAAAGATCATCGACGAGGTGCGTGCGATGGGCGCGCAGAAGATGATTTTGGGCTGCACCGAGCTGCCGATCGCCTTTGAGCAGGCGGGACTGCACAAGGACACCGTCGATCCGACCACCATCCTGGCGCAGCACGCAATCCAGGCGGTGGGTGCAAAGGTAAAACCTTCTCTGTTAATCTCCTAGCAACAATAAAAAAGGAAAGGCAAATTTGCCTTTCCTTTTTTTGTGAAAGGGTAAATTTGTGTGCGGGCGAAATCGGGAGCAATCGGGCGAAATCGGGAGCGTGCGGAGAATCTAGAGCCGTCTAAAACACCCGCCGCTGCCTTTAAAAAGCCTTCCTGAAACAAAATGACAGTTGTATAAAACAAAGGAATATGGTATGATACTGACATAGAGAACAACGCCAAAACAAAGGATACAATTCATCGATGAAGCGACCCAAACCGGGTTGTCTCTATCACAAAGGAGTGAAGTATATGCTAAGTTTCGCGATCCTCGTCCCAATCATCTGGCTGGCAGCAGTCATCCTGCTGATTGTGCTGGAGGCAGTGACCTACCAGCTGGTGGCCATCTGGTTTGCATTGGGCGCGGCGGCGGCGCTGATCGCCTCGCTGCTTGACCTGAGCGGTACTGTACAGATCGTGGTGTTCATTGTGGTATCGGCTTTAAGCCTGATCGCAAGCAGACCGCTGGCCAAAAAGATCCAGAGCGCTCCCAAGCAAAAGACCAACGCCGACCGCATCATCGGTCAAAAGGCCCGGGTTATTCAGCCCATTTTGCCCGATCAGAAAGGCAGAGTAACGGTGGACGGCCAGGATTGGTCGGCCGCAGCGCAGCAGCCACAGCAAAGCTTTCAGGTCGGTGAAGAGGTCCAGGTTGTCCGTATCGAAGGCGTAACGCTTTACGTCACCCGATAAACTGTAAGAGCCCCAAAAAAAGAAAGGTGGTTATTTCATGCCAACTGCAATTATCATCATTGCGCTCCTCGTCCTGGTTATTCTGATTTTGTTGATTACCAACATCAAGATTGTCCCGCAGTCTATGGTATTCGTTGTCGAGCGTCTGGGCGCTTACCAGCAGACCTGGGAGACCGGTCTGCACTTTAAGATCCCCTTCATCGATCGCGTTGCCAAGCGCGTCTCGCTCAAAGAGCAGGTCGTCGACTTTAAACCGCAGCCGGTCATCACCCGAGACAACGTCACCATGCAGATCGACAGCGTCGTCTTTTACCAGATCACCGACGCTAAGCTCTTCACCTACGGCGTAGAGCGCCCGATCTCCGCCATCGAGAATCTGACCGCCACCACCCTGCGCAACATCATCGGTGAGTTGGAACTCGACCACACCCTGACCTCCCGCGACGTCATCAACACCAAGATCACCACCACTTTGGACACCGCAACCGACAAGTGGGGCATCAAGGTCAACCGCGTAGAGCTCAAGAACATCCTGCCGCCTGCTGAAATTCAGGATGCGATGGAAAAACAGATGAAGGCAGAGAGACAGCGCCGTGAGTCCATCCTGCGCGCAGAGGGCCAGAAGCGCAGCCAGATCCTGATCGCAGAGGGCGAGAAGGAGGCTGCGATCCTCAAAGCACAGGCGGAGAAGGAATCCGCAATCCTCAAGGCAGACGCGGTGCGCGAAGCTAAGATCCGCGAGGCCGACGGTGAGGCGACTGCCATCCGCACCGTACAAAAGGCGTATGCCGACAGCTTGCAGATGCTCAACGAGGCTGATCCGACCCAGAAGGTCCTCACCCTCAAGAGCTTCGAGGCACTGGAAAAGGTGGCCGACGGCAAATCCACCAAGCTCATCATCCCAAGCAACATGCAGAGCATCGCAGGGCTTGCCGCCTCGATCAAAGAGATCGTCTCCGACACTCCACAGCAGGAGCCAAAGGCCGAATAGTTGCCAATTAAAAAAACTCCCCCAGCCAGGGGGAGTTTTTTTAGAGCTTGCAAAAAATATTTTGTTTTGGTAAAATTTATGTAAGGAAGCAGGAGGGACGGACGCTGCTTGCAGCAGGTCGCTTTTCCTTTTTGGCATCTGGCTGAAGATGGGGAAAAATCTTAGCGAAAATCCACAAATCTTGCACAAGATAAGGGGAAAAATTAAAATACATATACGATTTTTTCGTACAGGGCGGCCGCCCTCTTGCATTTTAGACAGGATTCAGATAAAATATACTTATTATCTGATGGATGCAAAGCCCATATATCTTGTGAAAAAACGCGAATGGGGGAAGGTACCGTGGAAAGAAAAGCTGTTTTGGGGTGTCCGATTTGTTCCTGGAATAGCTGCAGCTTGCAGGTCCTTCTGAAGTTGGCGCCACAGCAGGGAATTGGGCCTGCGTTTATGCAAGACAAAACAAAAAACGGGTAAAGTGTAAGCTGTGGCAGGAAGTGTCGCAGCTTCTTTTTATTGCTCTGCTCTGCAAGGAGAAAGGGCCGGGAACAGGCCCCAAAGTGCAAGATAGGAGGAAGAAAGATGGACAACACAGCAAAGAAAGTGGCGGTCATCATGGGAAGCGACAGCGACCTGCCGGCAGTAAAACCGGCGATCGATAAGCTCAAATCCTTTGGCGTAGAGGTGGAGGCGCACGTTATGAGCGCACACCGCACCCCGGCGCTGGCCGCTGAATTTTCTGCAACTGCTAAGAAAAACGGGTTTGGCGTCATCATCGCCGCAGCGGGCAAGGCCGCGCACTTAGCCGGTGTGCTGGCAGCGCACACCACCCTGCCGGTCATCGGTATCCCGATCAAATCCTCGACCCTGGATGGCCTGGATGCTCTGCTGGCTACCGTGCAGATGCCTTCCGGTATCCCGGTCGCAACCGTTGCCATCAACGGTGCGGAAAATGCCGCCATCCTGGCAGTCCAGATGCTTGCGCTCAGCGACGAAAAGCTGGCCGCTCAGCTGGACCAGATGAAGGACTCGATGTGCCGCTCGGTGATGGAAAAGGACAAAAAACTTCAGCAGGAGCTGGGCTGCTAGTCGTTTTGCAGCAAATTAAAAAAACCGATCCTTTAGTTTAGTATAGAACAATCTCTAAAACGAAACATATGGAGGTAATCGAACAATGAAAAAGTGTGACATGCTGTACGAAGGCAAGGCCAAGAAAGTGTACGCTACCGATGATCCGGAGCTGTACATCGTCGACTACAAGGACGATGCAACCGCTTTTAACGGCCTGAAAAAGGGCACCATCGCAGGCAAAGGCGTCATCAACAACCGCGTCACCAACTACCTGATGCAGATGCTGGAGAGCAAAGGCATCCCGACCCACTTTGTCAAAGAGCTGTCCGATCGCGAGACTTTGGTAAAAAAGGTTTCGATCGTACCGCTGGAGGTCATCATCCGCAACATCGCAGCCGGTTCCATGTCCAAACGTCTGGGCATCCCAGAGGGCAAAGTGCTGCCGGTAACCGTACTGGAATACAGCTATAAAAACGACGATCTGGGCGACCCACTGATCAACGACTACCATGCGCTGGCTATGGAGCTGTGCACCCGCGAGGAGCTGGATCAGATCGCTTCCTACGCTTTCAAGATTAACCAGCTGCTCAAAGACTTCTTCAAGGGCGTCAACATCGACCTTGTAGACTTCAAACTGGAATTCGGCAAGCTCAGCGACGGCACCATCGTCCTGGCTGACGAGATCTCCCCGGATACCTGCCGCTTCTGGGATGCGACCACCCATGAGAAGCTGGACAAGGACCGCTTCAGAAGAGACATGGACAATGTCGACGAAGGTTACCACGAGATTATGAAGAGACTGCTCGGGGAGTAATTTTTTTCTTCAATTATGGCTTTCACCCAATATGTGTCCGGGGAGGTTGTGGCTTTCCGGACACCGGTGGGCTGGACCGGTAAAAGCCGGTTCAAAAAATAGAGTGATCGATACCAAAACTGGAAAGGGGAATTTTTGATGTTTGATCAGATTCATGAGGCTTGCGGTGTATTTGGAATTTATTCTCCAGAGAACACTCCAAGCGTTGTCGGCGACACCTATATGGCTCTTTACGCCCTGCAGCACAGAGGCCAGCAGAGCTGTGGCATCGCGGTAAACGATGACGGCGTCATCCGCTCCTACCGCGACGTCGGCCTCGTACCGGATACCTTCAATTCGCAGATTCTGGCGGATCTGGGCTCCGGACGCATGGCACTGGGTCACGTCCTGTATGCAGCTACCACCCCAGAGCGCGCAGATG
The DNA here is from genome assembly GCA_019423685.1 of Clostridiales bacterium. GTDB lineage: Bacteria > Bacillota > Clostridia > Oscillospirales > Ruminococcaceae > Negativibacillus. Next base: position 64,665 of record JAHZAY010000009.1, read on the forward strand.
TACAGCCGCTGGTTGTCCGCCATGTAAAGGGCACCATGGCCTTTGCGTTTAACGGTGCGCTGGTAAATGCACAGGAGCTCAAACAGGAACTCGAGCTCAAGGGCGCTATCTTCCACTCCAGCTCTGACGCGGAGATCATCACCCACGTCATCATCCATGAGAGACTCAACTCCGCCTCCATCGAGGAAGCCATCGAGAAGGCAATGGACAAGCTCAAAGGCGCATATTCTATGGTCATCATGTCTCCACAAAAGCTGATTGCCGTACGCGACCCACAGGGCATCCGTCCACTTGCACTGGGCAAACTGGGCGATGAGACCATCTTCGCTTCCGAGAGCGTTGCGTTCGACAGCATCGGCGCACAGCTGGTACGCGATGTACGTCCAGGCGAGATCATTGTAGTAGACAAAAACGGCATGCGTTCCATCGAGAACCACTGCGGACAGAAGAGCGGCATCTGCGTATTCGAGTACGTTTACACCGCTCGTCCGGATTCGGTCATCGAGGGCGAGAGCGTGCACATGGCAAGAAAACGCGCCGGCGCGTTCCTGGCAAAAGAGCATCCGGTTGAGGCAGATATCGTCATCGGCTCTCCGGATTCCGGTCTGGACGCTGCTTTGGGCTATGCGGAGGAATCCGGCATCCCATACGGTATCGGTTTCATCAAAAACCGCTATGTCGGCCGTACCTTCATCCTGCCAACTCAGAAGGAGAGAGAAAGAGCAGTTCACATCAAGCTCAACGTGCTCAAAGCTGCTGTAGCGGGCAAGCGCGTTGTCCTGGTCGATGACTCGATTGTACGCGGCACCACCACCACCCAGATCACCCACATGCTGCGTGAGGCTGGCGCTACCGAAGTGCACATCCGCATTTCTTCCCCTCCGTTTATCAACCCATGCTATTTCGGCACCGACATCGACAGTAAAGATAAGCTGATTGCCTGCCGCATGAGCATTGACGACATCAGAAAGACATTGGATGCGGACACCCTGGGCTACCTGAGCCTGGAGCACCTGCAGCAGATCGCACAGGTCACCACCGGATGCGGCTTCTGCATGGGATGCTTCACCGGCGAATATCCGATCCCGGTACCGGCAGAGACTCCGTGTGACAAATTTTCTCAGAAGCTCTCCAACAACTAAGTTGTGCGGCAGAGCCTGAAAAGGAAAGGATTTTAGACGTATGAGCGAAAGTTTCAGCGAAAGCTATAAGGCAGCCGGCGTGGACGTCACCGCCGGATACAAAGCGGTTGAATTGATGAAGGCCCATGTAGCGCGCACCATGACAGCAGGTATGATGGGCGGCATCGGTGGCTTTGGCGGCGCCTTTGAGCTGGACCTGACCGGCATTGCCAAACCGGTTCTGGTTTCCGGCACCGACGGCGTCGGCACCAAGCTGAAGATTGCCTTCATGCTGGACAAGCACGACACCGTGGGCATCGACTGCGTGGCGATGTGTGTCAACGACATCATCTGCTGCGGCGCCAAGCCCCTGGTTTTCCTCGACTATATTGCCCTGGGAAAGAATATCCCAGAAAAGGTGGCGGATATTGTCAAGGGTGTGGCAGACGGCTGCGTGGAGACCGGCTGTGCGCTGGTCGGCGGCGAGACTGCCGAGATGCCGGGCTTCTACCCGGTGGACGAATATGACCTTGCCGGCTTCAGCGTTGGCGTAGTGGACAAGGACAAGATGATTAACCCGGAAAATGTGCAGCCGGGCGACGTGCTCATCGCGCTGCCATCCTCCGGTGTGCACTCCAACGGTTTCTCGCTGGTAAGAAAGGTGTTCGAGCTGGAGGAAAAACCTCGCAACATCTTCCGCGAGTTTAACGGCTCCACCCTGGGCGAGACATTGCTCACCCCAACCAGACTCTATGTCAAACCGATGCTCAAGCTCATCGGCGCCGTTTCGGTCAAGTCGATTGTCCACGTCACCGGCGGCGGTTTCTATGAGAACATTCCGCGTGCCCTGAATGCACGGACCAGAGCGTTCATCGACAAGTCCAAAGTGCGTGTGCTGCCGATCTTTGAGGAAATTCAGAAAACCGGCAACATCTCCGAGCACGACATGTTCAACACCTTCAATATGGGCGTCGGCATGATCGCCATTGTCGCTCCTCAGGATGTGGACAAGGCGCTTGCCACCCTCAAAGAGGCCGGCGAGGACGCTTATGTCATCGGTTCGGTCAAGGAAGGCGAACAGGGAATCGAGATCCTTTAAATTTTTCCCTTTTGGGATTGTACAAGATAAAAGCAGGTGCGGCGCAGGGCCTTTTGTTGCCGCGCCTGTTTTTTCATTTTTTATCGAAAGGAGCGGGAATATGGTCAAGATAGCGGTACTTGTCTCCGGAGGAGGAACAAACCTGCAGGCGCTGATCGACCGCGAACGGGCAGGGGAGCTGGGCTGCGGAAAAATCGAGCTGGTTTTGAGCTCCCGTCCCGGCGTCTATGCGCTCCAGCGCGCACAAAAGGCGGGTATCCCGACCCTGGTGGTCGACCGCAAGAGCTGCAAGAGCCCCGAGGAATTCAGCGCCGCGGTGCTCGATGCGCTGCGCAGCCGCGGCATCGAGATGGTGGTGCTGGCCGGATTTTTGAGCATCCTGTGCAAGGACATAGTGCAGGCTTATCCAAACCGAATCATCAATGTCCACCCGTCGCTCATCCCTTCCTTCTGTGGTAAGGGATATTATGGCCTCAAGGTGCACCAGGCCGCGCTGGACTACGGCGTAAAGGTCACCGGCGCCACCGTGCACTATGTCAACGAGGTGGCCGACGGCGGCAGCATCATTTTGCAGAAGGCGGTGTACATCCAGCCGGACGATACACCCGAGACCTTGCAGCGCCGCGTGATGGAGCAGGCCGAGTGGGAGCTGCTGCCCAAGGCGACCGCAATGGTCTGTGAGCAGATTCAGCAGGAAAAAGACAGACAGAAGGCAGAGTAAGAATATAGCAGAGAACAGGAGAGGTATCTATGAAGTGTGTTGATTTGGCGCAGGAGCTGCGCTCCAATACCTACCCGGGCAGAGGAATTGTCCTGGGCAAAAGCGAGGACGGCAAACAGATGGTCATCGCATATTTCATCATGGGCAGAAGCGAAAACAGCCGCAACCGCGTCTTTGTAGAGCAGGAGCAAGGCATCCGCACCCAGGCATTTGACCCCAGCAAGCTGTCCGACCCGTCGCTCATCATCTATGCGCCAGTGCGCGTTTTGAACGGCAAAACCATCGTTACCAACGGCGATCAGACCGACACCATCTATGACTTTATGAAGGACGGCAAGACCTTTGAGGAGGCGCTGCGCACCCGTACCTTTGAGCCGGATGCACCAAACTTTACCCCCCGCATTTCCGGTATTGTCGAGGGCAAAGACTACAAACTTTCTATCCTCAAGAGCAACAACGGCGACCCGTCCAGCACCCAGCGCTACTTCTTTGAGTACAGCGATCCAAAGGCGGGCGAGGGCCACTTTATCCACACCTACCGCTGCGACGGCAACCCAATTCCTTCCTATGAGGGTGAGCCGACTCCGGTGCACATTTCCGGTGACATCGACTCCTTCACCTCTATGGTGTGGGACAACCTCAACGCCGACAACAAGGTCTCGCTCTTTACCCGCTTCATCGACCTTGCCACCGGCAGCGCCCAGACCCGCATCGTCAACAAAAATCAGTAAGACCGCAGCAACAATCTGCAAAAGATAGGATATACACAGTACACAACTCGACAAAAGAAAGGATGGATCTCAATGGCAAATGAATTGGCGCTCAAATACGGCTGCAACCCCAATCAGAAGCCGGCCCGCATCTTTATGAAGGACGGCAGCGACCTGCCGCTCGAGGTGCTCAACGGCAGACCTGGTTACATCAATTTCCTGGATGCACTCAACAGCTGGCAGCTGGTCAAGGAACTCAAAGAGGCCACCGGACTGCCGGCAGCCGCTTCCTTTAAACATGTATCCCCGGCCGGTGCAGCAGTTGGCCTGCCGCTGGACGAGACCCTGCGCAAGATCTATTTCGTAGACGACCTGGGTGAGCTTTCCCCAATTGCCAGCGCCTACGCCAGAGCCAGAGGCGCGGACAGAATGTCCTCCTACGGAGATTTCATCGCCCTCTCCGATATCTGCGATGAGTCTACCGCCCGCATCATCAAGCGCGAGGTTTCCGACGGCATCATCGCTCCGGGCTACACCGATGAGGCCCTGGCGATCCTGAAGGCAAAGCGCAAGGGCAGCTACAACGTCATCAAGATCGACCCGAACTACGTTCCGGCCGAGATTGAGCGCAAGGACGTCTTTGGCATCACCTTCGAGCAGGGCAGAAACAACGTCAAGATCAGCACCGAACTGTTCAACAACATCGTATCTAAAAACCAGTCCCTGCCACAGGGCGCAAAGATCGACCTGATGATCGCGCTCATCGCCCTGAAATACACCCAGTCCAACTCGGTCTGCTATGTCAAGGACGGCCAGGCTATCGGTATCGGCGCCGGCCAGCAGTCCCGCATTCACTGCACCAGACTGGCGGGCAACAAGGCGGATATCTGGTATCTGCGCCAGCACGAGAAGGTGCTCAATCTGCCATTCCGCAGCGACATCCACCGCGCAGACCGCGACAACACCATCGACGTCTACATCTCGGACGACTATATGGATGTACTGGCAGACGGCGAGTGGGAGAAATACTTCACCACCAAGCCTGCCCCGCTGACCCGTGCAGAGAAGCTGGCATGGCTGGACACGCTGAGCGGCGTATCGCTGGGTTCGGACGCATTCTTCCCGTTCGGTGACAACATCGAGCGCGCACACCGCAGCGGCGTACAGTACATCGCGGAGCCGGGCGGCTCGATCCGCGACGACAACGTCATCGAGACCTGCGACAAATATAACATGGTGCTGGCCTTCACCGGCGTGCGCCTGTTCCATCACTAATCGCACCACAAAAAAGGGAAGCGTTTCCCTGGCACCAAAAGAGGGGGAAAGGGACTTTCCCCCTCTTGCATTTTACATCGGAAAGGAAGAGGTAGAATGAAAATCCTGGTAGTCGGTTCCGGCGGCAGAGAGCACGCCATCATCCGCAAACTCAAACAGAGCCCGAAGGCCGAAAAGATTTACTGCTGCCCGGGCAACGGCGGCATCAGCGCAGACGCAGAGTGCGTCGCCATCAACGCGATGGACATCGAGGGAGTTGTCCGCTTTGCAAAAGAAAATCAGATCGACCTTGTCGTGGTGGCGCCGGACGATCCGCTGGCAGCTGGCATGGTCGATGCGCTCAACGCCGAAGGCATCATGACCTTTGGTCCGACCAAGGCTGCCGCCCAGATCGAGGCCAGCAAGGTCTTTGCAAAGGACCTGATGGAGAAGTACCACATCCCGACAGCCTCCTATGAGGTGTTTGACGACCCGGAAAAGGCGCTGTCCTACATTGAGCAAAAGGGCGAGTACCCGACCGTCATCAAGGCGGACGGCCTGGCGCTGGGAAAAGGCGTCATCATCGCGGCAAACCATGAGGAGGCCAAAGAGGGCCTCAAGGAGATCATGGAGGACAAGGTCTTTGGCGAGAGCGGCAACCACGTCGTCGTCGAGGAATTTTTGACCGGCCCGGAGGTTTCGGTGCTGTCGTTTGTGGACGGCAAGACGGTTGTGCCGATGGTCTCCTCGATGGACCACAAGCGCGCGCTGGACGGCGACAAGGGCCTGAATACCGGCGGCATGGGCACTGTAGCGCCAAACCCGTACTACACCCCAGAGGTGGCACAGCAGTGCATGGAGCGCATCTTCCTGCCGACGGTGAAGGCGATGCAGGAGATGGGACGTCCGTTTAAGGGCTGCCTGTACTTTGGCCTGATGATTACCCCGAAGGGTCCGTATGTCATCGAATATAACAGCCGCTTTGGCGACCCGGAGACTCAGGTTGTGTTGGAGCTGCTGGACAGCGATTTGGTGGAGATCATGCAGGCGGTGTACGAGGGCAATCTGACCCCGGAGATGGTGCATTTTCGCGATCAAAAGGCGGCGTGCGTCATCATCGCAAGCGGTGGATATCCAAAGTCCTACAAGAAGGGCTGCCCAATCGAGGGCTTGGATGCACACGGCCAGCGAGAGGGCGTGAGCGTCTACCACTCGGGCACCAAGTTGGAGAACGGGACCTTCTATTCCAATGGAGGCCGCGTGCTGGGCGTCACCGCGCGCGCAGACAGCTTGCAGGAGGCTTTGGACAAGGCATACCGCGAGGTCGACCAGATTCACTTTGAAAACTGCTTTAGCCGCCGCGACATCGGAAAACGGGCATTAGAGGCAAAATAGCAAGGAAGCATGCCCTCCCAAGGGCTTCATGCAGGGACGATAGTCCCTACCTCCCTCGATTTAGGGCGCTGTGCCCCTAACCCCGGGTGACTTTCTCCCCGATGAGAAAGTCACCAAAGAATCTCCCAGAGGGGAATTCCCCTCTGGGTATTTCTCTTTTTGGGGGATATGATCATCCCCCACGGCGCGTTCGCGCCGTTCCCCCCAAGAAGTAGGGACGGGTTATAGTTTTGTATGAAGTCCAGACTATCTGTACCATTCCTCAAACTTGCCTGGATTTGGTCACCCGGGTGCAGGGCGGAGCGCCTGCATTGGGGCTCGTAGGGGCTTTCAGCCCCTGCATGATAAATCGGGGGGTAGGGGCCACCGCCCCTGTAAAGAAGCAAAATAGCAGACAGGACAGAATGGACGGAATTTTTACAAACTCCGACGTGCGCTTTCGCAAAACTAGACAAATCTTTTGGCGGAAAATTTTTTCACCGGCAAACCGGTTGACTTCCCTTGTTTGGCGGTAGTACACTAGAGCATGTGCGCAAAAAGCGCAACCCAAACAAATCACACTGTGGGAGGATTTGGATCATGGCTCTCAGACAAAACGACCTGGGAAAGGACGACATCAAACAACTGGTTTTGCACCTGGCAATCCCCTCGATGCTGGCGCAGTTTGTCAACGTGCTTTACAGCATCGTCGACCGCATGTATATCGGCAACATCAAGGATGTGGGCGAGATTGCGCTGGCGGGCGCGGGGGTGTGCGGGCCGATCGTCACCCTCATCTCCTCCTTTGCCTTTTGGATCGGCATCGGAGGCGCACCGCTGATGGCGATGCGCATGGGGGAGAATAACCACGAAGGCGCAAAAAAGATATTGGCCAACTGCTTTGTGCTGCTGCTGGCGCTCTCGTTTATCCTCACCGGTGCGGCGATTGCCCTGCGCGAGCCGATGCTGATGTTCTTCGGAGCCAGCGAACAGACCTTTCCCTACGCTAACTCCTACCTCACCGTCTATGTCTGCGGTACCATCTTTGCCATCCTGACGGCGGGGCTGGGACAGTTTATCACCTGCCAGGGCTTTGCCAACGAGGCGATGCTCTCCACCATCATCGGCGCGGTGATGAACATCCTGCTCGACCCGGTGTTCATCTTTCTGTTCGATATGGGCGTCACCGGCGCTGCCGTCGCGACGGTGATCTCACAGGCGTGCTCCTGCGCGTTTGTGCTGTGGTTTCTCTTCAGCGACCGCGTCCATGTGCGCATCAGCTTTGGCGGCTATTCCCCCAAAATTATCTTCCGGGTGCTCACCTTTGGCTTTTGCCCCTTCATCATCATTGCCGGTGACAGCGTGCTGATTATCGCCCTCAACGCCGTTTTGCAGCGGTACGGTGGGGCACAGGGCGACATGCTTATCGCTGTGGCAACCATCGTCCAGAGCTATATGCAGATTGTCACCCTGCCTTTGGGCGGCATCACCAGCGGTACCCAGCCCATCCTGAGCTTTAATTATGGCGCAAAAAATATCGACCGCATCCGAAAAGGGGAAAAGGAGATTGTCAAGTTGGCTTTCTGTTTTTGCCTGCTGATGTTTATCCTCTCCCAGACGGTCTCCGGCGTCTTTGTGCAGCTGTTTACCCAGAACCCCGACTATGTACAGCTGGCGGTGCGCTCCATCCGCATCTTCACCTTCGGCATCATCCCGCTTGCCCTACAGTATTCCTTTGTCGATGGCTTGACGGCGTTGGGTGTCATCCAGGTGTCGGTCTCGCTGTCGGTTTTCCGCAAGCTGATGTTTTTGGTGCTGACCCTCACCATCCCCGCCTTTTTTGGCGCTGCCTCGGCCTTCTACGCCGAGCCGATCGTCGACATCTTCTGCGGAGTGGTCACCACCGGCGTCTTTTTGTGCGTCATCGGCAGAGTGCTGCGAAAACGCCAGCAGATGCTAGACGGGCAGGCGCTGTATTCCTGATGTACTCTGTGCGGCAAAAAAGCTCCCCCAAACTTTGGGGGAGTTTTTTTTAACCGCTGGGGCTAGAGCAACCTTCCCAGTCCCAGCAAAATGAGGATCGATCCGGCAAGCCAGCTCAGGTCTCTGCCGGACTTTTGCTGTACGCGCGCGCCAAAGCGGTGACCAGCCAGCGCGGAGAGCAGGTTGCAGCCAAACGCCAGACAGAACAGCAGCAACGAAAACCCGGCTCTGGCCGAGAGCCCTGCGCCGAATCCGGCAAACAGCCCATCTATGCTCAGCGCTGCGGCCAAGCCCACCGCCTCGGTGCAGGAGAGCGAGTTGGAACGGTTGAGGTCGGCCTGGGTGGAGTCGATGCAGACCTGCAAAAAGATCTTGAGATTTTGAAAGCGCAGGATGAAGCTGCGTTCACTTTCACAGCAGCGGCGCAGCAGGCCCTTGACCAGGCTGTCGAACAGGCGGATTGCGCCGATGCCGCACAGCAGCAGACAGCTGAAGTAGCGGCCAAAGGAAGGGGAGAAGAGGCCGTTGATGAGGTCGCCCGCCAGCACCGAGAGCAATAGGCTCAGCGAGCAGGTCAGCGAGAGGGCCAGCAGCGAGGTGGCCGGCACGCGGATGCGCCGCGCGCCCAGCGAAACTCCCGCGGCGAAGGTATCGAGACTCAGCGCCAGCGCCAGGGCGGCGGATTGCAGCAGATAGAAAAACAAAAAGACCATCCCCTCACACAAGATTTCTGTTGTATCCTATGTGGAAGGGATGGTTGCGGTTCCGATTGTGGGAAAAAAGAAAAAAGACCGAACACCTTGGTGTTCAGTCTTTTTTTGACGGAAAGAGAGGGATTCACGCCGTTACCCCTCACCTAAAAACAGTCCACCGGACTGTTTTTACAGCAGAAACGCTGTTTCTGCTGCCGGCTCAATCGAATCCCTCTTTCCGATTCATAAAAAAAAGGTGACCCCACTGTGTGGGATCACCTTTTTGGCGGAAAGAGAGGGATTCACGCCGTTACCCCTCGCCTAAAAACAGTCCACCGGACTGTTTTTGCAGCAGAAATGTTGTTTCTGCTGCCGGCTCAATCGAATCCCTCTTTCCGATTCATAAAAAAAGTGACCCCACTGTGTGGGATCACTTTTTTGGCGGAAAGAGAGGGATTCGAACCCTCGGTGCCTTTATAGGGCACACACGATTTCCAGTCGTGCGCCTTAGACCAGCTCAGCCATCTTTCCATAGTGGTTTTCGCTGCGTACACTCGACTCGCAAGTGCCTTATCATTATAGCAGTCTGCGGGTTAAAAGTCAAGAGGTTTTTGGGAAGTTTTGTCATTTTTTTGCTTTTCCACTTTTTGCCCGGATGTGGTATAATGGTGACACAGTGTTTTTCGCAAAGGAGGACGGCTCATGCAGCTTGTTTGGAAACCGGCAGCGGCCCGGGGACTTGGCCCGGCGGTGGTTGCCCAGAAAGAGGAAGGGGAGGCGGTTCGCTTTTGCCTGATGCCGCAAAAGCAGGACATCTACCTGTTGCAGGATGTGCGCTTTGCCCGGCAGCTTTTGCCGCAGGAGCGCGACGCGCTCTGGCAGGATTTTTGCGCCCTGATGCAGCAGCGCGGCGCACGGCTGTTGCTGACCTGCCGCGCCGCCCAAAGCTGGTTTGCCCAGCACCCGGAGCACTCCGGGTTGCTGGCCAGCAAGGTCAAGGTCAAACCGGGTTTCTGATAAGCGGCTAAGCGGGCAGTTTGCCCGCAGGTTTAATCCGGGTGGATGGGGGAGAGCTGTTGGGAGGCGGCCAAGCGGTATGCGCGGCAGGATTGCAGGTTGTGTTCCATCTCCTGCTCGGTCAGCGGGCGCTTGCACTTGGCCGGGGAGCCGAACACAAGGCTGCCCGGCGGGACGATGGTGCCCTTGGTGACCAGCGCCCCGGCTCCGACGATGCTGTTTTCCCCGATGACCGCCCCGTTGAGCAGGATGGCGCCCATGCCGATGGTGCAGTGATCCCCTACAGTGCAGGCGTGCAGGATGGCGCCGTGGCCGACGGTGACCCCTTCTCCGACGGTGCAGGGCTGTTCGGGGTCGGTGTGCAGGATGCAGCCGTCCTGGATGTTGCTGTCTGCCCCGATGCAAATGGGCGCGTTGTCGGCCCGCAGCACGGCGTTGTACCACACGCTTGCCCCGTCACACAGGGTGACATCCCCGACAATGCGGGCGCCCGGTGCGGCGTATGCGGTCCCCTCTACGGCGGGGAGATGGCCGTTTGCTGGATAAAGCATGATGTTCTTCCTTTCTCTCGTGGATTTTTTAAAGGGCTATAATAGGCGGCAAAAAGAGTTTTTCTGCCACAAAGGCAAAAAGGAATGGAAAAAAAGAAAACCTCCTGTGTTGGCAGGAGGTCTTATTATTCTGTTCCGGTTACACCGGCTCAAAGGCGACACTCATGGCGATGTTGTCGCAGCGCTCCTTCATCAGCAGGTACAGCTTCTTGCCGATCTGGCAGAGCGTCTCATCGGCAGGACCGGCCTGATTGTCGGCCTGCATCGCCCAGCTGCGCCCGATTGCCGTTGCACGCTGGTCCAGCGGGGCATCCTGCTCCTGCTGGAGGCACAGTTTGTAGAGGGTGTAGGCGCGGTACTGGACGAGGTTGTTGTAAAAGTGTGGGCGCTCGTCGGAGATGGTGTCGTTGATCTGGGAGGTGACCAGCTTGGAGAGGATGGGGTCGGGCACAAAGTGCCGCACACAGTCCTCGGTCACAAACAGGTAGAGGATGCGCGCGTGAAACAGCTCCTTGTCCGAGAGGGTGATGCCGCCAAAGCCGTTGCCAAAGGCCAAAATCTGGCGGCCAAAGCGGATGCCAAGCTCCCTTGCGCGGTCCAGATTGTGGCAGCGTTTGTGCTGAAAGTAGCGGTCGATCTCCTCGGCGGAGGGTTCCAGCGGTTCTTTTGGGGCGCCCTTTTGGGGAAAGAGCTTCATGTCGTTGTCACTCTCCGCCATCAGCATCATTCTGTGTGCACGGTGCTGGTACAAAAAGCAGCCCGCTAAAAATAGCGCCGCAGCCGCGGCCAATATGCCAAAGCTCATCCAAAGCGCCTCCTTTCCCTGTTTTGCGGCGAAGGTTTATCTGCGGTTGAGGTATGCTTGCAGCGCGTGTGCCAGCTGATCCGGGCAGGAGGTGGGCTTGGAGCCGCAATGAATCCCCTTAATGCGGGCGATGACGTCCTGTGCTTTCTGACCGCGGACCAGCGAGCTGATGCCTTTGAGGTTGCCGTTGCAGCCGCCGATAAATTGTACATCCTTGATGGTGTCGCCATCCATGTCCAGCAGGATGGTGCGGGAACAGGTCCCATGCGTCTGATACGCAAATGCCATGTCTATCTTGCTCCTTTTTTGATGGGAATTAACGCTTTCATTGTATCAGATTTATTGTCCGGCTGCAAGCTCTTTTGCGCGGGCGAATATTTTTTTCAGGTTTTCTTCATCGGTGATCGCGCTGCCCAGCGGATTTGCCTTGTGCGAGCAGTTGCTGCCGTGAAAGTCGGTACCGCCGGTGACGATGAGGTTGTGCTGCCGGCACAGGTCCAACAGCTCCTTTTGGTCCTCGGGGGTATTGCGCGGGTGATAAACTTCGACGCCGTCGATCCATCCGCTGGGGGCCAGCCGGCGCACCAGCTCCATCGAGCGGTAGACGCTTGGATGGGCAAAGACGGCCACTCCGCGGGCCTGCCGGATGGTTTGCAGCACCTCGTCCAGTTTGGGATAGACAGTTTTTTCGATGCAGCTGCCTGTGCGGTCGGAAAACAGCTGCTGATAGAGCGCGCCGTAGACGGTGGTGTCGTACCCCAGGTCGAGCAGTGCCTGCATGATGTGCACCTTGTAGATCGAGTTGCTCGCAGCGGCATAGCGCAGGATGTGCTCGCGGGTGACCGGATACAGGCGGGAGACATTTTCGATCATCTTCTCGCCCGAGCGCCTGCGCTCCTCCAATGTGCGGTTGAGCAGTCCCGCCAGCGCGTCCGGCTTCTGGGGAAGATAGCACAGGATGTGTACCCGGCGGCCGGTGTCCTCGTCGAAGGTGGAGATCTCCACACCGGGCAGGATGGTCAGGCCGTAGCGGCGGCCAAGGATTTCGGCGCGCGGCACGCCGGACATGGTATCGTGGTCGGTGATGGCCAGCGCGTCGAGGCCAGCGCGCTTGGCGTAAAAGACGATGTCGTCCAATCCGGTGGAGCCGTCGGAAAGTTTGCTGTGGCAATGCAGATCGCCGATCATGGCAGAAGCCTCCTTTATACTAGACTTTCCCCCATTTGGGGAAAACTGGCTTTATTATATACCAAATGCGGGGTCTTGTCCAGAATGGGCCGCAGCAGCGCCCTGTGCACGAAAAAACAGGGGAAAAGGTATATTAACAAAGCGGCTTTTTTTTGGTATAATAAGACAACAAGCTATTACGAGAATAGGGGAAAAAGAATTTTATGGCTTATCGCATCGAGTATACAAAATTTTCTTCCGTCTTTGCACTCCCCACTCTGTCCGAGCAGATCCTGTGCACCGCCCCGGATGCGGCGCTGCGGGTGCTGCTGTATCTGATGCAAAACCAGCGCCAGCCGATTGATCCGAGCTACATCGCCGGGCGGCTGATGCTGCCGGAGCAAAAGGTGCTGGAGGCGCTGGAGTACTGGAAGGAACAGGGAATGCTGGCAGGGGAGCAGGCAGCCCCCACCCCCGCGCCAAGCCAGACGGCGCAGGGGCAAACCGCCCGCGTGCAGGTGGGCTTGCAGGCGCAGAAAAAGACGATGGCGATCGATGAAATCGACGCGCTCTCCCAAAAGGACAACAGCATCGCCCAGCTGGTGGAGGCAGTCCAGGCCCAGATGGGCAAGGTGCTCACCCGCAGCGAGATCGAGACGCTGGTCTCCTTTTACACCTATGCGGGGCTGCCGCCGGAATACATCCTTTTGGCGGCCGCACACTGCTGCCAAAAGGCAAAGCCCAATATGCGCGCCCTCTCAAAGCTCCTCACCGATATGATGTCCGAAGACATCTATACTTATGAGCAGGCTGAGCAGTACCTCAGCCGCCGCCAGCTCCAGGACAGCGCACAAGGACAGGTGCGCGCGGCCTTCGGCATCCACGACCGGGCATTAACCCGCCAGGAGTGCCACTACATCGACACCTGGTTTTTGGACTACCACTTTGACATCGCGATGGTGAAGCTGGCCTATGAGCGAGCCATCGACCAGATCGGTAAAGTCTCCTTTGCCTATATCAACAAGATCCTTGCCAGCTGGCACCAAAAGGGAATCACCACTACCCAGCAGGCAGCTCAGGAGCGACAGAGTGCAAAGGCGGTGCAAAAGGGACAGCAGTCCTCCATCGACTTTGACCAGATTCAGCACTACATCACCTACGGTGGGCAGGCACAGGGGAAAAAGTAACCGGGACATTTTTGCGCCCCGAAAAACGGGCAAAGACACAATACAGCGGGAAAAACCTATGAAAAAACACACAGCGGTCGCTGGCTGATGGCGGGGACCGGCAACAGAAAAAAGGAGGGAACAAGCGGATGGGTTTTCCAAAGGAAATTTATGACCGCGCATCGGCGGTGCTGGCCGACAGGCGCCAGCGCGCCAGAGAGCAGAGCCAGCGCAACCGGCAGGAGATCTACCGCATGCTGCCGCAGATCGAGGCGATCGACGCTCAGCTGCGGCAGATCGGCATGAAGACCATCCAGGCGGTGGCCAGCGCGCCGGAGAATCTGGACAAAATCATCGAGCGCCTCAAAACCCAGAGCCTCGCGCTGCAAAAGCAGCGAGACGACCTGCTGGAGCAGGCGCACCTGCTGGAAGTTTACCGCGACGACGGCTATACCTGCAAAAAGTGCCAGGACACCGGTTATGTGGGCAGCAGCAAATGTGAGTGCTTCCAGCAGCTGCTGCGCAAACAGGCGTTTGAGGCGCTGGGTGCGGCACACCCGCAGGAGTGCCGCTTTTCAAACTTTCTGCTGGACTATTACAGCACCCAGCCGCTGCCCAACGGCGTGGTGCCGCGGGAGAGAATGACGGCGATCAAAAACTACTGCGCGGCCTATGCGCGGGACTTTGCCATCGACCGCCGCCGCCGCACCGCCTCGCCCAGCCTGTTGTTTTTGGGCAACACTGGCCTGGGCAAGACCCACCTGTCGCTTGCCATCGCGGGCCAGGTGATCGACAAGGGATATGGGGTGGTGTATGGGTCGGCACAAAATCTGCTGGGCAAGCTGGAAAAGGAAAAATTCAGCTTTTCTGCCCAGGACAGCGACGAGCAGAGCTACCTTTCGTTGGTGCTGGAATGTGACCTTTTGATTCTGGACGATCTCGGCACCGAATTTTTGAGCCAATTCGTCACCTCGATGCTGTATAATATCATCAATACACGTCTCCTGGAAGCCAGACCCACCATCATCAGCACCAACCTTTCCTTCCAGGAAATCAGCAAGCGGTACACCGACCGGCTGGCCTCCAGACTGTTTGGCGGCTTTGAACAGTTTGAGTTTGTCGGGCGGGATGTGCGCATCCAGAGCAAGATTAGGGGATGAGTGATTGTTATGTATACTGAGAAGGAGCGTGCCAAGCTGCTGATTCAGGCAGCAACAGCATTTTCCACCTACCCTGAGGTGGAGGGGATTGTGCAGGTCGGCTCCGGTGTGGAGGGCTTTGGGGATGTCTATTCGGACATCGACCTGCTGGTTTCCACCTTTCTTGCACCCCAGGTGCAAAAGCTGCGCGAGCGGGTGGAAAGATTGTTTTCGGATGCGGTGTACATCCGCCCGAAACCGCTGGAACAGGGAATCTTTTTGTACATCTTTTTAAAAAACGGACTGGAGTTTGACCTCGTCCTGCTGCCCACCAAGGCGTTGCAGGTGCGCTCTTCCCAATGGAAGATCCTCACCGACAAGACTGGGCAGGTTCTGCAGCGGATGCACTCCTCCCAGATTGAGGAGCTGGACCAGCAGGCCTTTCGGGGGACGCTGATGGAGTGGGAGTTTGAGATCCTCTACGCCATTCGGGGCATCCTGTTTGAGATTCAGCGGGAAAACTTTTTGTATGTGCTCTCCCAGATGGCTTTTGTGCGCGAACGGCTGGTTCGGCTGCAATGCCACTATGAAAAGAAGGAGACACATCAGTTTAAGGACTACCGCACATTGGACGAGGACTTTCAGCTGCGCTTGCGGGGGACCTATCCCTCCGAGCTGTCCCGCCAGCCGATGCTGCTGTGTGCCCAGCGGCTGTTGCAGCTGTTTTTAAAGCAGCACAGCGACAACCACGTCTGGGAGATCGACAGCAGGATGCTGGACATTTTGAAGGTATAACCCCAACGGGGAAAGGAGTGGGCATGGAGAGATTGTTTTTGCAGGCCGGGGACGACCTGGCACAGGAGGTTGTGACGGTAGGGGAACAGTTTGAGCAGAACCTGCAGGCGATGCTGGACACATTGTTTGAGAATCGGGGCAACATCCTGTGGGGGCTGTTTTTGATCTTGCTGGTGCTTATATGCAGCAAGCTTTTGCTCAAGGTGATTTCTGCATTGACCGGGCACCTGCTGCGCGCGCCAAAGTACCAGAATGAGACGCCGGCTGCCAAGCGGATGCGCACCCTGATGACCCTTTTGCGCAGCGTCACCCGCTACATCATCTACTTTATCTCCTTCCTGCTGGTGCTGAGCATCCTGGGAATGGGCAAGCCGCTGGGCAATCTGCTGGTCACGGCGGGCATCGGCAGCCTTGCCATCGGCTTTGGCGCCCAGAGCTTAGTAAAGGACGTCATTTCCGGCATGTTCATGATCTTTGAAAACCAGTTTTCGGTCGGGGATTACATCAAGATCGGGGATGTGCAGGGTACGGTGGAGGCCACCGCGATGCGCCTGACCTATCTGCGCTCGGACACCGGCGATCAGATCATCATCCCCAACGGCAGCATCACCAGGGTCATCAACTACAACAAGGGCACCTCGGTGGCGCTGGTGGTCATCCCTGTGGCCTATGAGGCGGACACCCGCAAGGTGCTGGACCTCATCGACCTTGCAGTGGGGGAATATGCCCGGCAAAACCACGATCTCATCGAGCAGGAACCGAAGGTGCTGGGGGTCAGCGCCCTGAAGGAGTCCAACATGGAGATCACCGTCAGCTGTGAGGTCAAGCCGATGAAGCAGTGGGCGGTGGAGCGGGGAATCCGCCTTGCCGTCAAGGAGATGTTTGACCGCAGCGGAGTGCCCTACCCCTACCCGAAGGTGGTGCAGATGCCCTATCAGGCGCCGGGAGATCTGGTGTGTCGCGAGGACATCTTTGTCAAACCCAAAGCGCCGGATGTCCCTCCCGACTGGGAGCAGGCCGATGCCGTAGAGGGAAATACAGAAAATTGAGGGAGCGATGCTCCCTCTTTTTTTTGTTCTCACACCGCCAGTTTAAAGGGCGGCAGTCTGCTTGCAGGAGAGCACAATCTTTTCGTCCACGCAGTCGCACACCAGCACCCCGCGCGGGGTAAGCTCCCCGCTGAGGATCATCCTGGCGGCAGGGTCGGCCACCAGTCTCTGCACGGTGCGCCGCAGTGGCCGCGCCCCGTATCGCGGGTTGTAGCCCTCCCGGCACAGCTTGCGGCGGGCACCCTCGGTGCAGCGCAGCTGGATGTCCAGCGCCGCCAGCCGCTCTGCCAGCTCGTCGAGCAGCTTTTGGCAGATGCGCAGCAGCTCCTCCTGGCCCAGCTGGTAAAACAGGATGGTCTCGTCGATGCGGTTTAAAAATTCGGGGGTGAAGCGTTGGCGCAGTTCGTCCAGTACCCGATCCTGTACTGCGGCCGGCTGGGCAGTCTGGGAGGCGGATTCGGCCGGTGCAAAGCCCAGCGCCCCCCTTTTAAAGAAGTAGCGCGCGCCGATGTTGGAGGTCATGATGAGCACCGCGTTTTGAAAGCTTGCTCGCCTGCCCTGGGAGTCCTGCAAGGTGCCGTCCTCCAAAATCTGTAAGAGCAGGTTGAGCACCTCGGGATGAGCCTTTTCCACCTCGTCGAACAGCACCACCGAATAGGGGCGGCGGCGGATGCGGTCGGTCAACTGGCCGCCCTCCTCAAAGCCGACATAGCCCGGAGGGGAGCCGATCAGCCGCGCCACCGATTGCTTCTCCATATATTCGGACATATCCAGCCGGATCATGCAGTCTGGAGAGCCGAACAGCTCCCGGGAGAGCGCGCGGCACAGCTCGGTTTTGCCCACGCCGGTGGGGCCTAAAAACAAAAAGGAGGCATAGGGGCGGCGCGGGTCGCACAAGCCGACCTTTGCGCGGCGGATTGCCCGGCACACCGCCTCCACCGCCTGCTGTTGGCCGATGACCTGGCGGGAGATGGCCTGCTCCATCTGCAACAGCTGCCGGCTCTGCAACGACTGCGGCAGGGTGCGCGCCATCAACGAGGAGACCTCGATGCCGGTGCTCTCGCTGACCACCTGCGCGATGTCCCGCACCCCTACGGCGGCGCGCAGGCCAGTTTTGCTTTCCAGCTGCTCACTGAGCAGCGCAAACTGTTCGGTGGCCTGCTGCTGCCGGTCGCGCAGCAGCGCCGCCTGCTGGAAGTCCTGGCGCAGGATGGCGGCCAACTTCTGTTCGCGCAGCTCGTGCAGCTGATCGTCCAGCTTTTGCAGGGCAGGGGCGGGCTGGCAGGAGACCTGCTGGGAGACTTTGGCCGCCGCCTCGTCCATCAGGTCGATGGCTTTGTCCGGCAAAAAGCGCTCGGGCAGGTAGCGCCGCGAGAGGCGCACCGCCGCCTGCACGGCTTCCTCGGTGATCTTGACCCCGTGGTGCTGTTCGTAGCGGGGCAGGATGCCGCGCAGAATCCGCACGCTGTCCTCGTCGGAAGGTTCCTCCACCAGCACGCTCTGAAAGCGCCGGGCCAGGGCGCTGTCCTTTTCGATGTGGCGGCGGTATTCTTCGATGGTGGTGGCGCCCATCAGCTGGATCTCCCCGCGGGAGAGCTGGGGCTTGAGGATGTTGGCCGCGTCGATCGAGCCCTCCGCCGAGCCTGCACCGATGATGTTGTGGATCTCGTCGATGAACAGGATGATGTCCCGGTCGCCGGCGGCCTCCTCCATCATGTTTTTAACCCGCTCCTCAAATTCGCCGCGGTACTTTGTCCCCGCCACCATCGACACCAGATCCAGCGCGATCAGCCGCTTGTGCAGCAGCGATTTTGGCACCTTACCCTGGGCGATGCGCTGGGCAAGGCCCTCGGCGATGGCGGTTTTGCCCACCCCGGCTTCCCCGATGAGGCAGGGGTTATTTTTGCTGCGCCGCGAGAGGATGCGCGCCACCCGGTCGATCTCCTGGTCGCGACCGATCACCGGGTCCAGTTCGCCACGGCGCGCCCGCTCGGTCAGGTCGCGGCCAAAGCGCTCCAGCAGCGCCGTACGCCCGGCAGCTTTTCTTGCAGCGGTCGTACAGCTGCGGGGAGGCTGTTCGCCCTGCAGCGAGTCCGGCTCGATGCCCAACTGGCGGATAAAGCGCAGGGCATAGCAGTCCTTTTCCCGCAGGGTGCACAGCAGGATATGTTCCGGCTCCACCAGGCTTGCAGGGGCCCTTTGGGCCTCGATGAGGCTGCGCTCGAGGATGTGGCGGCAGTGGGGGGTGATGTCGGATAGGGAAAGCCTGGACTGGATGCCGCGTCCGACGGTGTGGATGAGCAGGTCGAGCAGCCGGTCGGGGGTGACGCCTTGAGAGGTGAGGGTTCGTGAGGCCTTGCCGCCCTCGAGCAGCACGCCCAGCAGCAGGTGTTCGCTGCCGACATAGGTGTGTCCGAGGAGGCTGGCTTGAGAAAAGGCGAGGTTGAGCGCATCGTTTGCGCGGGGTGAAAAGCCTTTGAGTCGCAGCATGGGATCATCCTTTCGGAAAAAAAGAGAATAGAAAAAAAGTGGGGAGGGCGCTGCACACAAATTTGGGCGGGTGCTTATACTGGTAATGAACAGTGCGGAAAGACAGCAGGGCACCTTGATGATGGGGAAAAATCCACAATCACGAGCGCCCCCATCACAGCAGAATATTGGAGCGCAGCCGCCGTTTATACCGGCCCGCGCAAAAATATCCCGCCGCAAACCGGGTGTCACCAAATTTCCGAACTCTTCATAGTATGGTTCGAAATCATTTATCAGGAGGTACTTATCTATGTACGGCAACAATAACTGGTGGATCCTCATTCTCATTCTCCTCTTCTTCGGTTGTGGCAGTTATAGCTTCAATGGCTGCGGCTGCAATAGCTGTGGCTGTAACAGCTGCGGCTGCAACAGCTGCTCCAACAACTGCTCTAACAACTGCAACTGCAATTCCAACAACTGCGGCTGCAACTGCTGCTGCGACTAATTCGCCGGCATCAAAAGGGGCGGGAAGGCGTTTGGCCTTTCCGCCCCTTTTGGCTTTGTTTTACAAAATAATAAAGAAATCGATGGAAATTATGTACAATAAAAATTTTCTGTAAAGAGTTAGAGAGACGCATTGCGGGCAAAATTTTTTTGTATTATCATAAGGTAGAGAAGAGGCAGTATGCCGAAAGGAGAAAGGATATGAACGAAGTTAAAAACCAAAAGGCAAAGAAACCTTTGATTTACTATTACCTTATCGCACTGCTCATCATGATGCTGCTCAACTTCCTGTTTTTCCCCTCTGTCTTAAAGCGGCAGGAGGTGCAGGTGGACTACAGCACCTTTATGAGCGATCTGGAGGCGGGCAAGATCTCCCAGGTGGAGGTGCAGGACCAGAAGATCGAGTACCTGCTCAAGGATGATGCCAACGATTGGAACATCTACATCACCGGCAATATGGGAGACCCGGATCTGGTTAACCGTCTGGAGCAGTCGGGCGTCACCTACGGCAAACAGATCGAAGAGCCGATGTCGCCGGTGCTCTACATGCTCATCAGCGTCGGCCTGCCGATCGTGATCTTTGTGGTGGTGGGCCAGTTGCTCTCCCGCTCGCTGCAAAAGCGGATGGGCGGTTCCAACGCCATGATGTTTGGCAAGAGCAACGCCAAGGTCTATGTGGAGGCGCAGACCGGTAAGACCTTTGCCGACGTAGCCGGCGAGGAGGAGGCCAAAGAGGCGCTCAAAGAGATTGTGGATTTTCTGCACAACCCGCAGAAATATGAGTCGATCGGCGCGCAGATGCCAAAGGGCGTATTGCTGCAGGGCCCTCCCGGAACCGGCAAGACACTGCTGGCAAAGGCGGTAGCGGGCGAGGCAAACGTCCCGTTCTTCTCGATCTCCGGCTCGGAGTTTGTGGAGATGTTTGTGGGTGCCGGTGCAGCGCGGGTGCGCGATCTGTTCCATCAGGCGCAGGAGAAAGCGCCGTGCATCGTCTTTATCGATGAGATCGATACCATCGGCAAAAAGCGTGACGGTTCTCTGGGCGGCAACGACGAGCGCGAACAGACCTTAAACCAGCTGCTCACCGAGATGGACGGCTTTGACGGCAAGAAGGGCGTCGTCATCCTGGCAGCGACCAACCGCCCGGATTCGCTGGACCCGGCGCTGCTGCGTCCGGGACGCTTTGACCGCCGCGTGCCGGTCGAGCTGCCCGATCTGCAGGGAAGAGAGGCCATCCTGCGGGTACATGCCCAGGACAAGCAGATGGCCGATAACATCGACTACAGCGTCATCGCCAGAGCGACGGCGGGCGCTTCCGGTGCGGAGCTTGCCAACATCGTCAACGAGGCGGCGCTGCGCGCGGTGCGCAACGGACGCTCTCAGGTAGAACAGGAGGATTTGGAGGAGTCGGTCGAGACAGTCATCGCCGGTTACCAGCGCAAAAATGCGGTGGTTTCCCAGAAGGACAAACAGATCGTGGCCTACCACGAGACCGGCCATGCACTGGTGGCGGCGATGCAGAAACATTCCGCACCGGTGCACAAGATCACCATCATCCCCCGCACCTCCGGCGCGCTGGGCTACACCATGCAGGTGGAGGAGCAGGACACCCTGCTGATGAGCAAGGAAGAGATTTTGGACAAGATCGCGACCTATACCGGCGGACGTGCGGCTGAGGAGGTCATCTTCGGGTCGATCACCTCGGGCGCATCCAACGACATCGAGCAGGCGACCAAGCTTGCACGGGCGATGGTCACCCAGCTGGGCATGAGCGACACCTTTGGCATGGTGGCCATGGAGACGGTGAGCAACCGTTATCTGGGCGGAGATGCCTCGCTTGCCTGCTCGGATGAGACTGCGGCCAAGATCGACGAGGAAGTGCGGCAGATCATCGAGCAGTGCCACCAGAAGGCAAAGGACATCCTGCTGCAAAACCTGCCTAAGCTGCACGAGCTGGCAAAATATCTGCTGGAGAAGGAGACGATCACCGGCGAGGAGTTTATGGAAATCCTCAACCGTCCGACACAGCCAAACGCAATCGAAGAAAAATAACAGCCCCTTGCGGGCAAAAGAGGGAGCGAAAGCTCCCTCTTTTTTTGTAGTGAAAAAACGGATCCCAGCTGCCACACAGCTTGACAGGGGCAGGGGAACGGCGCTTTACTCTGCTACCATGTTACTATATTACTAAATATCTGCCTACAATTTTGGTAAAATTCACCGTCAATTTGTACAGATAAACAGAGCAATCTTTAAAAAAACCAGAGAAAATATCTATTTTCCCCGCCAATTTGTTTGACACCCACCCGTTTGTCTGTTATCTTGATAATAAGGAGAAAAACCATAAGGTTTTTGCAAAGTGCGAAAATTTTAGCTTAGAAAAGAGGAATGTATGCGATGATTATGAACCCTTCCGCCATCCATGAGGTTGTCATCGATGGACACAGCCTGACCATCGAGTCGTTTGTTGCAGTTGCACGCTTCGGTGCAAAAGTTTCGGTCGCCGCACAAGCCATCGAAAAGATGCAGCGCTCCCGCGACCTTGCCGAAAAAATTGCAAAGGAACGCCGCGTGGCCTACGGCATCACCACCGGCTTTGGCGATTTTGCCCGCGTCGCCGTCCCGGAAGAGATGTCCAACACCCTCTCGACCAACCTGATCCTCAGCCACTGCACCGCCACTGGCGAGCCCTATTCTCAGGAGGTGGTGCGCGGCATGCTGCTGCTGCGCGCCAATGCGCTGTGCGTCGGTGTCTCCGGCGTGCGCCCGCTGCTGGTCACCATGATGGTCGAGATGCTCAACCGCGGCGTCGTGCCGGTTGTCCCGCAGAAGGGTTCGCTGGGCGCTTCGGGCGACCTTGCCCCGCTGGCACACATGTCGCTGCCGCTGCTGGGGCGCGGACGCGCCTACTATCAGGGCGTGGAGA
The DNA here is from genome assembly GCA_019423685.1 of Clostridiales bacterium. GTDB lineage: Bacteria > Bacillota > Clostridia > Oscillospirales > Ruminococcaceae > Negativibacillus. The sequence goes on from JAHZAY010000009.1 coordinate 87,204, forward strand.
TGGACGGCGGTGAGGCGATGGCCAAGGCCGGCATCCCGACGCTGGACACCTTGGTCTGCAAGGAGGGCCTGGGGCTGACCAACGGCACCTGTGCGATGACCTCGGTGGGGACGCTGGCGCTGTACGACACCATCTGCGCTGCCCAGCTGGCCGACCTTGTCGCCTCGATGAGCATGGAGGCGCTGACCGGCCTGCTCAACGCCTTTGACGAACGGGTGCACGCGGTGCGTGGACACAAGGGACAGCTGACGGTGGCCAAAAACTTCCGCCAACTGTGCGCCGGCTCCGAGATCCTGCAAAACTGCCAGCAGGACCGCGTCCAGGACGCCTACTCGCTGCGCTGCATCCCGCAGGTGCACGGCACCATCCGCGACGCCATCGACTATGTGACGGAAAAAGTTTCGATCGAGCTCAACGCCGTCACCGACAACCCGCTGGTCTTTTTGGACGACGAAAACGTCATCTCCGGCGGCAACTTCCACGGCGAGCCGATGGCACTGGCCTTCGACTTTTTGGGCATCGCCTGCTCGGAGATCGCCGATATCTCCGAGCGCAGAACCGAGCGGATGGTCAACGCCGCGCTCTCCAATGGGCTGACCCCGTTTTTGACCACCGAAGGCGGCGTCAATTCGGGCTACATGATCGTGCAGTATGCGGCGGCCTCGATGGTCTCCGAAAATAAGGTGTTGGCCCACCCGGCCTCGGTCGATTCGATCCCTTCCTCGGCAAACCAGGAGGATATGGTCTCGATGGGCACCACCGCCGCCAGAAAGGCCGGTTGGATTGTACAGAACACCCTGTCGGTCTTGGCCGATGAGCTGCTGACCGCCTGCCAGGGCATCGACATCCGCCGCAGAATCAACACCCACGGACAGGGCATCTCGCCGGTGCACCAGAAGGTCTTTGAGAGGATGCGCCAAGAGGTGGGCTTCTATGAGGTGGACCGCGAGCTGTGGCCGGATATCAAGGCCATGGAGAAGCTGGTCCGCTCCGGCGAACTGCTTGAGATTGTCCGCGAGACGGTTGCTGATTTTGAATAATTTTTTTAAGGGACGGCAGTCCCCCTTTGCAGGTGCTCCGTGAGAGTACGGTTTTGCCTATACTCGGCAGCCTGGGTAACTTTCGTTACACGACGAAAGGTTAGGGGAACACCATTTGCAGTGGGGCCACAATCCCCTCGAAGATGCTTTCAGCGCGAAGCGCCCTTCTGGGGGGAACGGCGCCTTGTGCGCCTTGGGGGGATGATAATGCCCCCCAAGGGGAGTACCCAGAGGGGTGTCCCCTCTGGGAGATTCTTTGGTGACTTTCTCATCGGGGAGAAAGTCACCCGGGGTTTGGGGGCGGAGCACCCCAATTGATAGCAGGAGCTGCCCCTTGCGCTCCAACCAAAAGAAAATCAAAAAATCAATTCTAATAAAAAATAAAACAGGAGGTATACAGTATGGACTACAAGCCAGAAGAAGCCATGATGATTAAGCTCGACTATGACCTTCCCGAATATCCCACCTTCGTCGAGGGCATCCGCCGCGCGCCGCGCCGCGAGTCCCACCTGAGCCAGGCTGACAAGGAGCTCGCGATCAAAAACGCCCTGCGCTACATCCACCCGGACCACCACAAACAGATGGCCAAGGAGTTTGCCCAGGAGCTGGAGGAGCACGGACGCATCTACGGCTACCGCTTCCGCCCCCAGGGGGAGATCCACGGCAAGCCGATCGACCAGTACAAGGGCAACTGCATCGAGGGCAAGGCCTTCCAGGTCATGATCGACAACAACCTCGACTTTGACGTCGCCCTCTACCCCTACGAGTTGACCACCTACGGCGAGACCGGCCAGGTCTGCCAGAACTGGATGCAGTACCGGCTGATTAAAAAGTACCTCGAGGTGCTCACCGACGACCAAACTCTCGTCGTCGAATCCGGCCACCCGCTGGGCCTGTTTAAATCCCACAAGACCTCCCCGCGCGTCATCCTCACCAACGGCCTGATGATCGGCATGTTCGACAATCAGGAATCCTTCAACCGCGCCGCCGCTCTGGGTGTGGCAAACTACGGCCAGATGACCGCCGGCGGCTGGATGTACATCGGCCCGCAGGGCATCGTCCACGGCACCTTCAACACCCTGTTAAACGCCGGCAGATTGGTGCTGGGCATCCCCAAAGAGGGCAACCTTGCCGGCAAACTGTACGTCACCTCGGGCCTGGGCGGCATGTCTGGCGCACAGGGCAAAGCAGCCGACATCGCGGGCGCTGCCTCGATCATCGCAGAGGTGGACATCTCCCGCATCATGACCCGCTACACGCAGGGATGGGTGGACAAATACACCGACAGCCTGGATCAGGCGTTGGAGTGGGCGCAGGCCGCCCAGAACGCCGGCGAGCCGTGTGCGGTCGCTTACCACGGCAACATCGTCGATCTGCTGGAGTTCCTCATCGCCAAAAAGGTACACATCGACCTGCTCTCCGACCAGACCTCCTGCCATGTGCCGTACGACGGCGGCTACTGCCCGCAGGGGCTGACCTTCGAGCAGCGCACCGAGATGCTCGACCATGACCCTGAGCACTTTAAAGAGCTGGTCAACCAGACGCTGCGCCACCACTTTGAGCTGATCTGCCAGCTGCACGATCAGGGCACCTACTTCTTTGACTACGGCAACAGCTTCCTCAAGGCGGTCTTTGACGCCGGCGTGCCGCAGATCTGTAAAAACGGCCACGATGAGCTGGACGGCTTCATCTTCCCGTCCTATGTCGAGGACATCCTCGGCCCGTGCCTGTTCGATTACGGCTACGGCCCGTTCCGCTGGTGCTGCCTGTCCGGCAAGCCGGAGGATCTGGACGCCACTGATGCGGCCGCGATGGAGTGCATCGACCCCAATGCCCGCTATCAGGACCGCGACAACTGGATCTGGGTCCGCGACGCCAAAAAGAACAAGCTGGTGGTCGGCACCCAGTGCCGCATCCTCTATCAGGACGCCTACGGCAGAACAAAGATTGCCCTGAAGTTTAACGAGATGGTCCGCCAGGGCAAGATCGGTCCGGTCATGCTCGGCCGCGACCACCACGACACCTCCGGCACCGACTCCACCTTCCGTGAGACCTCCAACATCAAGGACGGTTCGAACATCATGGCCGATATGGCAGTGCAGTGCTTTGCAGGCAACTGCGCGCGCGGCATGAGTCTGGTGGCCCTGCACAACGGCGGCGGCACCGGCATCGGCAAGGCCATCAACGGCGGTTTTGGCATGGTGCTGGATGGCTCGGCCAGAGTGGACGAGATTTTGAAGGTTTCGATGATCTGGGACGTTATGAGCGGTGTTGCCCGCCGCAGCTGGGCGCGCAACGAGCACTCGATGGAGACCTGCGTCGAATTCAATATGTCCCATCCGGGACAGTACCACGTTACCCTGCCATATCTGGCGGACGACGAGGTGGTTAAAGAGGCCCTGGAGCAGGTGGAAGCAAAGTAGACCCGCACAGCGATGCAATGTTTTGTGCGAAGGAAAATAAGACGAAAATAGATTAGGAGGTCATCCCCTATGGCAAGAATTATCGAATGTGTTCCCAACTGCTCGGAGGGCAGAGACAAAGCGATCATCGAATACATCGCCGACGCGGTGCGCAGTGTGCCGGGTGTGGCGCTGATGGACTACTCCTCCGACGAAAACCACAACCGCAGCGTCTTTACCATCGTCGGCGACCCCGATCAGATGGGTGAGGCGGCCTTCCGCTTTGCCAAAGCCTGCGTCGAAAAGATCGACATGAGAAAGCACCACGGCGAACATCCCCGTATGGGCGCGGTGGATGTCATCCCCTTCACCCCGGTCAAGGATGTCAGCATGGAGGAGTGCATCGAGCTGTCCAAAAAGGTGGGCAAGCGCATCTGGGAAGAGCTGAAGATGCCGGTCACACTGTATGAGGAGTCCGCCAGCGCACCCCACCGCAGAAACCTGGCCGCCATCCGTAAGGGCCAGTTTGAGGGGATGCCGGAGAAGCTAAAAGACCCCAAGTGGTACCCCGACTACGGCAACCATGAGATCCACCCCACAGCGGGCATCGTGGCCGTCGGCGCGCGCTTCCCGCTGGTAGCATTTAACATCAACCTCTCCACCTCCGACGTCGAGATCGCCAACAAGATCGCCAAGACCATCCGCGAATCCTCCGGCGGCATGCGCTGGGTCAAATCGATCGGCGTCATGCTCGAGGAGCGCAACACCGCCCAGGTCTCGATCAACATGACCAACTACACCAAGACCCCCATCTACCGCGTCTATGAGACGGTCCGCTTTGAGGCTGCCCGCTACGGCGTGCAGATCATCGGCTCGGAGCTGATCGGCATCGTGCCGATGGATGCGCTCATCGAGACGGCTGAATACTACCTCAAGCTCGAAAACTTTGACAAGGACAACCAGGTGATGGAGAAACACCTGCTGTAAGCGAAAGGAGGACTGCCAAGATGGCATCCCTTTTGATCCACCACATCGGCATGCTCGCCACCGCCACCGGCTCTGCGGCAAAGGCCGGGGCAGAACAGGGACAGATCCAGGTGCTGCGGGACGCCTATGTCGCGGTGCAGGACGGCAAAATCACCGCCGTGGGGGAGGGCAACTTCCCCCAATCGCTTCTGAGCGAGGGCTACACCTGCATCGACGCACAGGGAAGCCTTGTCACCGCGGGGTTAGTCGATGCGCACACCCACCTGGTCTTTGGGGGCTGGCGGGAGGATGAGCTTGCCTTAAAGTTGCACGGCGTGCCGTATCTGGACATTTTGGCGCAGGGCGGGGGCATCCTGTCCACCGTGCGTGCCACCCGCAGGGCAAGCCGGGAGGAGCTGCTGCAAAAGACCCGAAAGGCTTTGTCCACCATGCTCTCCTACGGCACCACCACCTGTGAGGCAAAGAGCGGCTACGGCTTAAATCTGGAGGACGAGTGCAAACAGCTGGAAGTCGTCGAGCAGCTCAAAGGCTGCCAGCCGGTGGAGCTGGTCTCCACCTTTATGGCCGCGCACGCCCTGCCGGAGGAGTACAAGGACGACCGCGAGGGCTATCTGTCGCTTGTCATCGACCGGATGCTGCCCTATGTGGTGCAGCACCATCTGGCCGAATACTGCGACGTCTTTTGCGAGACCGGCGTATTTACCGCACAGGAGTCCCGGCGCATCCTGCAAGCGGCGCAGAAATTGGGGCTGGGCGCCAAGATCCACGCCGACGAGATCGATCCCATCGGCGGATCGCAGCTTGCCGGGGAGATCGGCGCAGTTTCCGCCGAGCACCTTATCGTCTGCCCGCAGGAGGGCATCGCCTCGATGGCGAGGGCTTCGACCATCGCCTGCCTGCTGCCGGCGACCTCCTTTTATCTGGGGGCCACCTTTGCGCCGGCCAAACAGATGATTGAGGCGGGGGTACCGGTCGCCATCGCCACCGACTTTAACCCCGGTTCCACCCCGAACCTCTCGTTGCAGCTGGCGATGAACATCGCCTGCTACCGTTACCGCATGACCCCGGAGGAGACGCTCACCGCCGCCACCCTCAACGCTGCCGCCGCCATCGGCCGCGCCGGCAAGGTGGGCACCGTGGAGGTAGGCAAACAGGCCGACCTGCTGATCTGGGACGCGGACAACCTCAACTACATCTTCTACCGCTACGGCAACAACCTCGTCAAGACGGTCATCAAGGCCGGGGAGGTTGTCTGCTGCAACGGATAAAACAGATAGACAACAGAAAGGAAGTATCTTGATGAAACTGACCGAAATGAAGGTAAATGAGTTTATCGGGCTGCTGGCCTCCGACGCTCCGGCGCCGGGCGGCGGTTCGGCCTCCGCTCTGGCGGGCGCAATGGGCGTTGGATTGTCCAAGATGGTGGCTGCACTGACCACCGGCAAGGCAAAGTATGCCGAGTTTGAGCCGACGGTGCAGCAGATTCTGGCGCAGGCCGGCGGGCTGACCGAAAAGCTGACCGCCGCCATCGACCGCGACACCGAGGCCTTTGATGGGGTATCGGCCGTCTTTGCGATGCCAAAGGGCACCGACGAGGAGAAGGCTGCCCGCAAGGCAGCGATGCAGAAGGCGCTCAAGGAGGCGACCCTTGTCCCCTATGAGACGATGCAGCTGTGCCTGGATTCGCTCAAGGTGGTCCAGATGGGCGTGGGACACACCAATACAAGCGCCGCCAGCGACCTGGGCGTAGCGGCGCTGAACCTGAAGTCTGCGGTGCAGGGCGCGTGGCTGAATGTGCTGATTAACCTGGCGGGCATCAAGGACGAGGCGTTTGTCGCCGAGTATAAGCAGAAGGGCCAGGAGATCCTCGCACAGGCGCTGCCGCTTGCCGACGAGATCTACAACACCATCCTTGCAAGCTTATAAAGAAAAGAACAGATGAAAAAAGGTCCCGACAGGAAACTGTCGGGACCTTTTTGTGCTTTCCATACACTTTGAGGTCTAGGCAAAGGTACAGAGAAATGTGAAAGGGAGGCTAGAGGGAGAAAGCTGCAAAGGCCCCCTCTCACTGGCGCTGTGAGCGGATTATTCGAGTTGCAGGTATCGACTTGGCAATCCAGAATAAAGGATTGCCAAGCGGTGCAGGGCCCGCGTACAGGCCACATACAGCAGTTGGCGGTCGGATGGGTCGTGATAATTTTCGTCGCTTGCAAAGCAGACAATCGCCGCATCAAACTCCAACCCTTTGGCCATGTATACCGGCATCAGCATCACGCCGGAGAAGATTTCCCGCCGTTCTGCGTCCATCAAATGCAGCGGAATGTCAGGGGAGAGCTGCTCGCGCAGCACGCCGTAGAGGGATTGTGCCTGGCTCTTGCTCTTGCAGATGATGCCGATGGAGGTATATCCCTCTTTCTGGTATTCTGCAATCTGTTGTGCCGCCTGCGCCGCCATCTCTGCGAGGTCTTTGCTTTGCAGAATTACCGGAGGCTTTTCGTGGCGCTCAAAGCTTTCCATCTGGTTTCCCTCAGGCAGCAGACGGCGGGAAAACTCGTTGATCTCGTACGATGAGCGAAATCCCTTGTTTAAGGTCAGCAGACAGGAGGACTTCTTGTCCAAAATCCGCGCAGCATCCTGGTAGAACTGTTCCGTTTCGCGCTTTTCGATGGTCTGGTTGTAGTCGCCCATCACGGTGTAGCGGGCAGCGGGGAAGAGACACTTTAAGATGTAAAGGTGAATGGGGTAATAGTCCTGTGCCTCATCCACTACAACCTGACGGATGTCCGGAAAGAGATCGTTTCCGAATAGGCGCAGGTGCAGATAGAGCAGCGGCATTGCCTCCAGGTAGGAAAGGGCGTTTCCGGCGGTTAGCCGACGATAGAAGAGGTCGAGCAGCTGGTCGATCTTCTCTGGCAGCGCAAGTCCGGCCGCTATCCGCATGAAGAGATGCTGGTCGCCGGTCAGGGCGGTGAGCAGTTTGCGGCTGTCGATCTCGGTGAAGGATTTTATCTGTCGTTTGATGCGGGTGAGCTCCTTGATGGAGAGCAACCGGCCAAACTGTTTTTTGTCGTAGAGATGCTGTACAAAGGTGCCGGAGAACTGTTGGAGGTGTGGCAGCCGGTGCTCGCGGCGCAGCTTGTGAATGGGAATCCACAGCCGCTCTTCCAGCAGCTTGAGTGCACCGGCCAGAGGGGCGCGCCCACAGGCCTTGAGCACAAAGGAGGACATCTCCTGTCGGGTTTCCAACAACTTTCCATCGTAGTAGAGGTCCGAGTAGGGGATCATCTTTCTGGAATAGTAGGAGATAAAGCGATCGAGAATCTGAACGAAGGTTTCGGAAAAGAAAAAGTCTACCGCTTCCCGCAGCAGAGAGTCCTCGGGAAGGTTGATCAGCTCGTCGAGCAGCGCGTTGCGCGCAGAAAGGCGCACGCCGGTGAGCACCTTGGAGAAGAGCACCTCGAAGGTCAGGCTCTGCACATTCTTTTCACCCAGAGAAGGCAGGACATTGGCGATATAGCTGCCAAAGAGATTGTTTGGCGAGATGATGACGATGTTGTTGGCGTACAGCTTTTGGGTTGCACCCTCATAGAGCTGGAAGGCTACACGGTGCAGCGCAACCGAGGTCTTGCCGCTGCCGGCCACTCCCTGTACAAACAGCGCTTCATTGCGGGTGTCGCGGATGATGCGGTCCTGCTGGCGCTGGATGGTCTCGACGATCGAGCGCATTTGCGGTGAGGCGTTGTGTGAGAGGGCCTCGCGGAGCATGTTGTCGGTGATGTTGACATCCGAGTCAAAGAAGTAGTTGAGCTGTCCGTCCTTGATCTCGTACTGGCGCTTGAGGGAGATGTCGCCGCGGATGGTGCCGGATGGTGCGTCAAACTGGGCAGGACCGGTTTCATAGCGGTAAAAAAGGCTGGCAATAGGGGTGCGCCAGTCGTAGACGTAGGTCTCGTAGCTGTCCTCGTCCTGGACGGTGAACAGGCCGATGTAGATCTTTTCAGGCGGGGAGGATTCAAAGCCGTTCTCGGTAAAGTCGATGCGGGCAAAATACGGGGAATCCAGCGATTGCCGGTAGTGGTCGATGCGCTTGTGGGCTGCGTCGTACCGGCCGGACTGGGCTTGGATGGATTCCAGCACCTGATGGGCCTCGACAGCGTTGTCAAAACCGCCGCGGAAGGAGACGTTTTCCCACATATCCTTCCTTGCCAGGATAATCTGCTCCTTTTCATCCGAGCAGATTGCCTCTTCACGGGCAAGGTTTTCCCGGATAAAGTCGAGGGTTTTTTGCAGATATTGCTGTTCGAGGACAAATTCTTTCTGGTATTCCATAAAATCCTCCTTTACAAAAGGGTATAGACAAGAAGGCGACGGAGGCTCAAAGCCCCCAGGGTATCTTTTTTATTATACCATTGAAAGAAAGGTTTTACAATAGGGGAGAATCGGCTTTTGCCCTGCAAGCGGCACGGGTTTATAAGAGGGGAAGGTTAGGAACCATCTTGATGAAAAGGGGAGGAGAAGCGTAGAAAAAACAAAAGCCGAAGCGCTCTGCTGTGGGCGGGGCGATTCGGCTTTATGGGGGTTAGGAGTATAAGGAGTTATTCGTAGATTGGATATTTGTTGCACAGCTCGGTGACACCGGCACGAATCTCGTCGGCCTTGGCATCGAAATCGGTTGCAGCCAATTTGATGAAGTGTGCAACTTTGACCATGTCGTCCTCCTTGAAGCCACGGGTGGTGACTGCCGGAGTGCCGACGCGCAGACCGCTGGTAACAAATGCGCTCTGTGGGTCGTTCGGGATGGCGTTCTTGTTTGCGGTGATATAAACAGCATCCAGACGTTTTTCCAGCTCTTTGCCGGTGATGTTCATGTTCTGCAGGTCGATCAGGATCAGGTGGTTGTCGGTGCCGCCGGATACCAGACGGAAGCCTTCATCGGTCAGGGCTTTGGCAAATGCCTGAGCGTTGTTCACAATCTGCTGCTGATATGCTTTGAATTCCGGTTTGAGGGCCTCGCCAAAGCAGACAGCTTTCGCAGCGATGATGTGCTCGAGTGGACCACCCTGGGTGCCTGGGAAGACAGCCTTGTTGATCTGTTTGGCAAGAGATTCTTTGCACAGGATCAGGCCGCCTCTTGGGCCGCGCAGTGTCTTGTGGGTGGTGGTGGTGACGACGTCGGCGTATGGAACTGGATTCTGATGCAGTCCAGCTGCAACCAGTCCGGCAATGTGCGCCATGTCGACAAACAGATAGGCGCCAACTTCATGGGCAATCTCAGCGAATTTATCAAAGCGGATCTCGCGCGGATAAGCGGAAGCGCCGGCAACGATCATCTTCGGTTTGTGTTCCAGTGCCAGTTCGCGAACCTTGTCATAGTTGATGCGCTCGGAGTCGTCCAGGCTGTATGGAATGAAGTTGTAGTAGGTACCGGAGATGTTGACCGGGCTGCCGTGGGTCAGATGGCCGCCGTGTGCGAGGTTTAAGCCCAGAACGGTGTCGCCCGGTTTGAGCAGAGCAAAGTAAACAGCGATGTTTGCGCTTGCGCCGGAGTGTGGCTGAACGCAGGCGTGCTCGGCGCCGAACAGCTTCTTGGCACGCTCAATGGCGATGTTTTCTACAACGTCTACGCACTCGCAGCCGCCGTAGTAGCGCTTGCCAGGGAAGCCCTCAGCGTATTTGTTGGTCAGTACAGTGCCCATCGCCAACATAACAGCTTCAGAGACGATGTTCTCAGAAGCGATCAGCTCGATGTTGCGTTTCTGGCGGGCATATTCCGCCTCAATCGCCTTGCCGACCTCGGGATCATGCTCGGTGATAAAATTCATGACTTCTTTGACCATGTAAAAGCCCTCCTTAGAAAAAATAGTTCAGGAAAGAGAAGGTAATCTTTAATGGTGCCTTTTGGGTAAGGCAGAGCGGACAAAATTTACCGCTTTTTGGGAGCAAGGTGGATTGCCATGCCGTGTACATCCTCCACTGCTTCGGTTACACCTTCACAGAAGGTTGGATGCGGGCGGATGACGCTGGTCAACTGAGCACAGGTCAATCCGTTGACGATGGCTGTCGAGAGCTCGGACACGATGTCGGTAGCTCTTGCACACATCAGCTGGGCGCCCAGGATGACGTCGGTTTCCGCATGGGCAATGATCTTGATGAAGCCGCGCTCCTGCTCGTCGATGACCGAACGGCCGTTGCCGGTCATCAGGTATTTGCCCTTCTTGACCGGAATTCCCTGTGCTTTTGCCTCGTCCTCGGTGAGGCCGACCGAAGCGATTTCCGGATCGGTGTAGATGCAGCCCGGAACCGCGTTGAGGTTGATCTCAGGTTCCTTGCCGACAATGATCTGTACAGCATTCAGTCCCTGTGCACTTGCCATGTGTGCCAGCTGGATCTTGGCAGTGACGTCGCCGATAGCATAGATGCCCTCTACGCTGGTGCGGAAGTGATCGTCGGTGACGATGCGGCCGCGGTCACATTCGACCGAGAAGCCCTCGCCAAACAGCCCCTCGGTGTTGGCGCGGCGGCCGATTGCGCACAGAATGCGCTGCGCCGGGATGCGGTGCGCCTGTCCCTTTTCGGTAAAGCAGCAGTACAGGTTGCCGTCCTGCTGTTCGATCTTCTCTACCATCGAACCGGTGTGGATATCTACGCCGCGTTTTTTCAGTACCATATTTAAGCTCTGGGAGATTTCGCGGTCCATGGTCGGCAGGATGCGCTCCATTGCCTCCACGATGGTGACCTTGCAGCCCAGGGCAGAAAAAACGCTGGCAAACTCCACGCCGATGACGCCGCCGCCGATGATCAAAATCTCTTTGGCAAGGCCGTCGGATTTAGCCAGTTCCGGATTGTCGAGCAGCTCATCGCTGGTGATGACACCCGGCAGGTCAAGGCCGGGGATGCGCGGGCGAGCCGGAACGGAACCGGTGGCAATCAAAATGTTGTCCGCATGAAGGATTTCTTCCCCTTGGCCTAATTGTACCTCATTTTTACCTAAAATGGAAGCGGATTTATTGAAAAAATCTATCTTATTTGCCTTAATCAGTTGTTCAATGCCACTGCGCAGCTTGGTGACGACCTCATTTTTGCGGTCGTTGATCTTGCCCCAATCAAAGGTGGTGTTTTCGGTGTGCAGGCCGAAAAGATCAAAACGGGAGGCATCTCTGTAAAGCTGGGCGGAGTGGAGCATCGCTTTGGTCGGGATGCAGCCGCGGTTTAAGCAGGTGCCGCCGATTTCACGGCGATCAATCAGGGCTGTGTGCAGCCCGAGCTGTGCGGCACGAATGGCAGCCTCATAACCGCCAGGGCCGGCACCAATTACGATCAATTGGTATTCGTTCATATTTGTTTCCCCTTCTATGTCATTATCACATCGGTTTATGCCTGCTGCTGCGCTAAAGACACAATGTCTGCGGCCATCTGCCGCTGTTGTTCATCTTCGCACAGAGGATAGAGCTTTGCGCCCAATACCTGCGGTTCAAAGCGCAGCCCAATCAGTTGCTTGTCGATTTTCTCGATCAGCTGTGTGTCCAGCGCGTCGGAGTAGAGGGCAGCGTCCTGAATGACGCCCTGGTCAACCTGCAATTGCAACTGTGCCTCCCCCCAGGAAAAGCGTTCCTGCCGTTCCCAGGTAAAGGGGATCTTGCGCCCAAATCGCCACTCCCAAGAGGAATAGCGGCTGTACAGGGCCATGATCCGCTTGTGGTCGAGATCCTTGTCCTCCAACATCGAAACGGGGAGGTGATAGGTGGCGCTAAAAGCGTCAATGAGCGTCGTACGCATCCTGTCCACTGTCAGATCCGCAACAAAATCGCACAGATTGCACACCCGCGAGGAGACCGAAGCGACCCCTTTGGAGCGCAGTTTCTTTTCCGAGACGCTCAGGTAGCGGGCCACCTTTTCGGTGTCCACCCGCAGCATCAGGGTGCCGTGATGGTAGGAGTTGTCGCCCTTTTTGCAGAAGGCGTTGCCGGAAAACTTTTTGCCGTCGACCGTCACATCGTTGCGTCCGCTCTTCTGGGCGTCGATTCCCAGCGAGCGCACCGCCTCCAAAATGACAGACATTTGACGGGAAAGGTCATAGTCGGCGGTCGGCACCAAAAAGGTAAAGTTTAAATTTCCCAAATCATGAAAAACAGCGCCCCCGCCCGAGAGACGGCGGGCTAAAAACCCGCCGTCTTCCTCGAGCTGCTGGCACCGGCATTCTTTCCAGGCGTTCTGGTTTTTGCCGATGACAACGGTGCGCTCATTTTGCCAAAGATACAAGATCATTTGGCCCGGTTTTACCCTTTCCAGCAGGTATTCCTCAATGGCCAGATTCAGGTAAGGGTTAAAGGAAGTGCCGATGAAACAGGAAAGCGATTGGATCATGGGGAATACCTCCGGGAAGAGAATTACTTTTTATAGAGATTAGAACTCGTAGCGCAGGCGAGGATTTCTCGCAGCGCCAACCTCGTCCAGACGGCGAACCGGAGTGTGCAGGGGGAGTTCATGCATCTGTTCCGGGTTCTCCTGGGCGTCTTTGTAGATCTGACGGAATACCTCGATGGCGTGATCAAGCACTTCACGCGGCTCGGTTTCGGTCGGTTCTACCATCAATGCTTCCTCTACAATCAGAGGGAAGTACATTGTTGGTGGATGGATGCCGTTGTCCAAAAGTGCTTTGGCAACGTCCATCGCAGAGACACCTTTTTCTTTCTTGAGGTTTTCCAGCGTCATAACAAATTCGTGCATGCAGCCGGTATCGAAGGCGATGTCGTAGATGTCCTTGAGGTGGTTCATCATGTAGTTGCAGTTGAGTACTGCGTTCTGAGCAGCTTCTGGAACACCTTCCTTGCCCAATGTGAGCAGGTAGCACAGTGCGCGGACGACAATCAGGAAGTTGCCGTAGAAGGACTTGACTGCGCCGATCGACTGCGGGTTGTCATGCTGCAGATGGTAACCACTTGCGTCCTCGGTGAGGGTTGGAACCGGCAGGAAAGGTTTGAGGAAATCTTTGCAGCCGACTGCACCGGAACCAGGACCGCCGCCTCCGTGCGGGGTGGAGAAGGTCTTGTGCAGGTTCAGATGAACAACATCAAAACCGGTATCGCCTGGACGAACGATGCCCATGATGGCGTTTAAGTTTGCGCCGTCGTAGTAGCAAAGGCCGCCAGCCTTGTGGACGATCTCGGTGATCTCAGCGATGTTCGGGTCAAACAGACCAACGGTATTTGGGTTGGTGAGCATCAGACCAGCAGTGTGTTCGTCAGCAGTTTTGCGCAAGGCCTCGATGTCGACGCATCCGTTGGGGAGAGATGGGATGCTGACAACGTGGAAACCAGCCATCGAAGCGGAAGCTGGGTTGGTGCCGTGTGCAGAGTCTGGAACCAGAATGTTGGTGCGGCCCTCGTGACCGTTTACTTCGTGGTATTTTTTAATGAGCATCAGGCCGGTCAATTCGCCGTGTGCACCGGCAGCCGGCTGGAAGGTCATATCCTGCATACCGGTGATTTCACACAGGTATTTGGATGCCAGATCCAAAACCTTCAGGCAGCCCTGAACGGTTTCTTCCGGCTGCAGCGGATGGATGCCGCTGAAACCTGGAAGGGAAGCGATCTGGTCGTTGATTTTCGGGTTGTATTTCATGGTGCAGGAGCCCAACGGATAGAAGCCGTCGTTGACGCCGTAGGTCTGTTTTGCAAGCTCGGTGTAGTGGCGGCTGATCTCAGTCTCGCTCATCTGCGGCAGGTGTGGAGCCTGCTGACGGCAAAGGGAAGCGTCAGGCAGATCTACCGATACGTCGCAGGCGGGCAGGACGGTGCATTTTCTGCCGGGGTGGCTGCGTTCAAATAACAGTTTCATTTACAGCAGCTCCTTTCTGATGATCCCGACCATGCGGTCGATGTCCTCTTTGGTGTTCTTCTCGGTGGCGCACCAGAGGATGCCGCCATCCGCGAGCGGCAGGCCGCCGAGGACGCCTTCCTGTTCGAGTTTGAGCAGAATGCGTTTGCTGTCAGCCTGATCGGTGACAAACTCGTGGAAGAATGGGCCGTTGTAGCGCAGGGTGATTCCCGGAATGGAAGTCAGCTGCTGCATGAGGTAATGTGCCTTCTGATAGCACAGCGAAGCGACCTGTTTTAATCCGTCCGGACCGACAGCAGCCAGATAAACGGCAGCAGTCATAGCGCACAGTGCCTGGTTGGAGCAGATGTTGCTGGAAGCTTTTTCGCGGCGGATGTGCTGCTCTCTGGCCTGCAGAGTCAGAACAAAGGCGCGTTTGCCGTCGACGTCGGTGGTTTCGCCGACGATTCTACCCGGCAGTTTGCGCATCATTGCCTTGGTGGTAGCCATGAAGCCGAGGTATGGTCCGCCAAAGGACAGCGGCATACCGAGAGGCTGGCCCTCGCCGACGGCGATGTCTGCACCCAGCTCCGCCGGGGTTTTGAGCAGACCCAGCGCAATTGGGTTGCAGCCCATGATGAGCTTAGCACCCACCGAATGAAGTGTCTCAGCTGCCTTTTCTACGTCCTCGATCTGGCCGAAGAAGTTCGGGCTCTGGACATACAGGCAAGCGGTGGTCTTCTTATCTAATTGTGGAACGATCGAATCGATATCGGTTTTACCATCTTTCACCGGTACCAGGACAAAGGTATGTCCTGCAGCCCAGCAGTAGGTCTTGACAACCTTGATGGTATCTGGATGTGCCGCTGCGGAGCAGAATACGACGTTGCGGCTGCGCTCACAGCACATGTTGACCGCTTCTGCGGCGGCGGTGGAACCGTCGTAAACCGAGGCGTTGGAGATATCCATGCCGGTCAGTTCGCAGATCATGGTCTGATATTCAAAGATGGATTGCAGCACGCCCTGGCTGATTTCAGCCTGATAGGGGGTGTATGCGGTGACAAATTCTTCTTTGCCGGTTACGCTCTTGACGATAGCCGGGATGTAATGGTCATAGGCGCCAGCTCCGCGGAAGATCGAATCAAAGACGATGTTTTCCGCAGCGATGTGGCTCATCTCGCGGGAAACTTCCAGCTCCGATTTGCCGGAAGGAAGGTTCAATTCCCCTTTGAGCTTGAGCTCGTCAGGAATGTGGGAGAAAAGCTGGTCGATGGAGGAAAGACCAATCGACTCAAGCATTTCCTGCCGCTCCTGCGCGGTGGAAGGAACGTAAGATCCCATAGTTTAGGCCTCCTTGCTCAGCATGTCTTCATATTCAGCAACACTCAACAGGTCCTCTTTGTCAGAAACTTCGTTTACCTGAACCATCCAAGCGCCGTAAGCGTCCTGGTTGATCATTTCCGGATGGTCAAGCAGCTCTTCGTTGATGGCGCAAACAGTGCCGGAGAATGGGCTGTATACATCGGAAACAGCCTTAACAGACTCTACATCGGCGAATGCGGAGCCGACCTCAACCGAGTCGCCCTCCTGCGGCAGATTAACGAATACCAGATCGCCCAACTGGTCCTGTGCATAATCGGTCAGGCCTACACGGTAGCTGCCGTCGCCCATTTCCTGTACCCACTCGTGAGATTTTGTGTAAAGAAGATTGCTTGGATTTGCCATGATAAAGTCCTCCTTAATAGTATCAGTTAATAATGTTTAGACAAAAAACGGTGTAGTGGCCGTTATGCTCTCTTGTAGAACTGGGATTTTACAACCTCTGCGGTGACACGTTTGCCGCGGATCTCGACCTCAACCTGAGCACCCAGCGGGGCTGGTTCCTTCTCCACAATCGCCATTGCATAGGCGCCGCCCAGGAATGGGCAGTGTGTGCCGGAGGTGGTGTGGCCGATCAGGCGGTCGCCGACATATACCGGGCAGTTTTCACGGGCAATTCCGCGTCCGGTAATCTTCAGGCCGCAGCGTTTGATGGTTGGAGTTCCCATTTCCTCCATCGCTTTCTTGCCGATGAAGTCCGGTTTATCCATCTTGACAAAGATGCCAAGGCCGGTCTGTTTCGGGGTGATCTCATCGTTCATCTCGTGGCCGTACAGCGGCATGCCAGCTTCCAGACGCAGTGTGTCGCGTGCACCCAGACCGCATGGAATCAGGCCGTTTTCTTTGCCAGCTTCCAGCAGGGCGTTCCACAGTTTAACCGCATCGGAAGCGCTGCAGTACAGCTCGAAACCGTCCTCACCGGTGTAGCCAGTGCGGGAAACCAGGCAGTTGCATCCGGCGACATCTACATCTTTGGTGAAGGTGTAGTATTTGGCAGGCTGTTTTTCAACCGGGCAAAGTTTGGTGAGGATTGCCTCAGCCTGTGGACCCTGCAGGGCGATCTGAGCGATCTTTTCGGAGATGTCCTCAAACTGGACGTCGCCGGTCAGATGGGAAGCAACCCACTTGGCGTCCTTTTCGTGGTTGGCTGCGTTGACAACCAGCATGTAGCAGTCTGCGCTGAAACGGTATGCGACCAGATCGTCTACAACGCCGCCCTTTTCGTTGCACATTGGGCTGTAGCGGACCTGACCATCTACCATGTCGGTAAAGTCGTTGGTCAAAAGCATCTGGACATTTTTGAGTGCGTCTGGACCTTTGAGGATGAGCTCTGCCATGTGGGAAACATCAAACAGGCCAGCCTGTTTGCGAACCGCCATGTGCTCGGCGATTACGCCGGTGGGATACTGTACCGGCAGGATGTATCCGCCAAATGGCACCATCTTGCCGCCCAAAGCGACGTGACAATCATATAAAGGGGTTTTCAGTTCCATCTAAATACACTCCTTTTTAAATTTAAAGGTAAGAAAAAAGCAGAGGCGCAGAAAGTTGCTTTCCAACGCCTCTGCGTACATGACCGGATAAGATTCCCCCACCACTTGGCGGAGTTGCCTGCTCGGTGCCGCACAGGGCGGCTTCACAGAGTATCGTCCAAAACCGGTTCTTTTGCCAGAGAGATTTTGCGTTGTTTCCCCGTAGGCGCCGCAGCAGATTGGCTGTGGTCTCTCCCGGTTTCTTCACCCGATGTTCTATAATTTGATTATACGCACAGAAAAAAGGTTTGTCAATCAAGTTATTTGTTTAACAATCACAAAAAACCATCGTTAAAAGAAAAACATTGCACAGTTTGCACAACATTTGATTTGCTTGTTTAAGGGAAAGAAATAAAAATGGGGGACAAAAAGGGAAAATGGGCGGTGCTGAATTGTCGTAAAGGACAAAATTGAGGGGGAAGTTTTTGTCTTTAGAAACTTGCACTTGACACTAAATGGGGGATGTGGTATAGTTTTCCCATCCAAATATGTTGTGATGGTATGCGCCTTGTCCTGTTTCGTTAGCTGTAGAGGAAACAGTACAGGCGCTTTTGTGTTTATTATAGTAGAGAAGGAGAGAGAATATGTTTCGTCAGATGAGAAGGGGCAAACAGGCCCTGTCTAAGGCGCAGTGTGAAGAGATCTTGCAGCGCGCTACCTGCGGCGTTTTGGCGGTTCTGGGTGATGGGGGATATCCCTATGCAGTTCCGCTGAGTTACCTGTATGCCGATGGCAAGCTGTACTTTCACTGTGCAAAAGAGGGACATAAGATGGATGCCCTTCGCTGGGAGCCAAAGGCAAGCTTTTGCGTTGTGGACCGCGACGAGGTCATACCGCAGGAGTACACCACCTATTTTCGCAGTGTGATCGTCTTTGGCAAGGTGCAGGAGGTTGTCGACGAAACAAAAAAAGGGGAGATCATCGATCGACTTGCACTGCGCTATGCACCACACGACACCGATAAAAACCGCAGTGAGGCGATCCGTCGGGAGTGGTCGGCACTGTGTGTTCTGCAAATGACGGTGGAGCAGCTCAGCGGCAAGGAAGCCGTCGAGCTTGTTCGTCGAAGAAAGGAAGAAGAAAGGGAGGGGCAGCCATGTTGAGACTCAATACGCTGGGCATTGCCCACAAGGTGATTGCGGAGCAGGTGAAGCCCGGGGACTTTTGCATCGACGCCACAGCTGGCCGCGGCCACGATACCGCTTTTTTGTGCGAGCTGGTGGGCGAACAGGGGCGGGTGATCGCCCTGGATATTCAGCAGGAGGCGGTGGATTCCACCCGCGCACTGCTCAAAGAAAAGGGATATGACAGCATCGCACAGGTCTATCTCGACAGCCACAGCAACATGGACCGCTATGCGCAGGAGGGAAGCGTCGACTGCATCACCTTTAATTTTGGCTATCTGCCCGGTGGCGATCACAACATCTTCACCACCCCTGCGACCAGCATCCCGGCGATCGAAAAGGGACTGAAATTGCTCAAGCCAAATGGTTTGATGAGTTTGTGCGTCTATTATGGAGGGGACAGCGGCTTTGAGGAAAAGGATGCACTGATGGACTTTTTCAGGACGATCGACTCGAAGAGCTACACCGTTTTGATTACCGAATTTGGCAACCGCCCAAACAATCCTCCGATACCGGTCTTTATTTTAAAAAGAATATAAAATAGCAAAAGTGGGAGCTTTTTTTTAAAAAAGCTCCCACTTTTAGTGCGCGAAAAGGGTAAACGGAGAAGGGAAAATAGACGATAGGAATTTTGCAACCAATTCGACCAAAGGGAAAATGATGTTGTTCATATCGCTTAAATTGTGAGTGGGAAAAGCACAAAAAAGTCAATAAAAGAAATAAACCGATCGAAAAAATAAACGAAACGATGAAAAAACAATTGAAAATAACAATTTGTCAATCCTTCGGAAAATGTTTATTCTTTAGTATGCAAACGGTGACGGCTGTGCAGGAAAGAGAGAAAGCTCTTTTGGGCTAAGAGCGGTAAATTTTCCGGACAGCCTCATCAGGAAAGAAAGGTCATAAGGAGAAATGAAAATGGAAAAGAAAAAGATCGGTGTCAAACTGCTCGTTGCAGCTCTGATTCTCTCCATGAGCATCGGCGCAATGCCAGTATATGCCGCCCAGGTACAGACAGATGCATCTGTTCAGCAGCAAACACAGCAGGAAAGCAGCGTTGCTGAAAAGGCTGCTCACTACTTTGCAAACTTCCCGGCAGACAAACACGTCGTGTCGGCTGCCTCTTTTCTGGAAAAGGTAGCGGCAGGCGAGGACATCTGCGTATTGGATATTCGCTCGGCGGATGATTATGCTGCCGGTCATGTCCAGGGCGCAATCAACGTCCCATACGGCGTTGCAGTTGCTGAGTCGCTCGAAAAGATTCCGGACGACATCCCGGTTATGGTTTACTGCTACAGCGGCCAGACTGCTTCCCAGACCATCGCCCTGCTCAACCTTGCTGGCAAGAACGCCTACAATGTCAGCGGCGGGTTTAATAACGGCATCTCCAAAGAGCAGGCCGCTTCCGGTTTGATGACCACCGAGGAGAGCACCTTCGGTGAGGAAAGCTATGCGGTGGATGCGGATGTACAGCAGGCGATGGTGGAATACTACACCGTTGCTGCGGAAAATGGCAGCTTCAACATGAGCGCTGAGGCGGTGAAGAATACCTTGCAGGACGAGGACTATTATCTGGTAGACCTTCGCTCCGAAAACGACTATCTGAAGTCCCACATCTCCGGTGCAAAGCAGAACATTCCATTTGGAAAGGGAATGGAGACTGCCCTTGCAAAACTGCCGAAAGATAAAAAGATCGTATTCCAGTGCTACAGCGGCCAGACCGCTTCCCAGACG
>JAHZAY010000009.1:107318-117979 GCA_019423685.1 Clostridiales bacterium
GAAAGATAAAAAGATCGTATTCCAGTGCTACAGCGGCCAGACCGCTTCCCAGACGGTCGCCATTGCAAGAATGATGGGCCTGGAGGCGTACAATCTCTCCGGCGGTATGGGGGCACAGGGAGGCTCCGGATGGCTGGGCGCCGGATATGGTGTCGTCAAATATACCACCCAGCAGTTCCTTGATGCGAAGGTAGAGCGCTACTTTGCTTCTCTGCCGGAAAATAAAAATCAGGTGTCCGCAGCTGCCTTTTTGGCCGCTGTCAAGGACGGCGAGGATGCGCTGATTCTGGATGTGCGCTCGGCGGACGATTATGCTGCCGGCCATGTACAGGGCGCAATCAACGTCCCATACGGCGTTGATGTCGCAGAGGCTCTCGACAAAATCCCGACTGATAAGACCGTTTATGTCTACTGCTACAGCGGCCAGACCGCTTCCCAGACGATGTTCCTGCTGCGCCTTGCCGGCAAACAGGCCATCAACGTCAGCGGCGGCTTTGATAACGGAATCTCCAAAGAGGAGGGTGTCGATGCGGTTCTGACAACCGAGCCTGCTACCTTTGGCGAAGAAACTTACGAGGTCGATGCAGACATTAAGGCTGCGGTAGAAAACTACTATAAACAGACCGCCAAAGAGACTTATGGCAAAAACAACATCAGCGCAGCCCAGGTAGCGGAGCTGATGGAGAACAGCGCCGATGAGATCTGCATCGTCGATCTGCGTTCGGCAGAGGACTATGCGGCTGGACATATTGAAGGGGCAATCAATCTGCCGTACGGCAAAGGAATGCAGGAGAGCTTTGACATCCTGCCGACCGATAAAACGCTGATTCTCCAGTGCTACAGCGGCCAGACTGCTTCCCAGACAATGGCGGGCCTTCGCGTGATGGGATACACTGCCTACAACCTTTCCGGCGGCATGGGCGCTCAGGGCGGCTCCGGCTGGTTGGGTGCTGGAAACGCGCTGGTCAAATAATTTACTAATTCTATTGTGCAATTTCCGATTACCATTTTCTCTAAATCAACTGGGCCGCACCTCTTTTGGGGTGCGGCCCACCTCCTTTCCCTTTGTTTTTTTAGAAAAGAGAAGCGCTTTCCCCTTGACAAATGGAAGTTTTTCGATTATAATCGCTTTACAAGTAAAGATTGACCCATGCTTAAAGGGAGTAGTTCAAGACATATTCGCAACAATCTCGTTGGCAGTAAAATGCCTTCTGCAATATGTGCCACTGGTTGGTAACAAGACTTTTCATGCGGTTTCCAAAGATACTGGAACCGGTGAAAAGTCTTTTTTTGTGTGTCTAAACTTGTCCTGTCGGGTCGTTCTTTGCAGATTTGAAGGAGGAATACAAAACAATGGAACAGATGTTTCGCCGTACCGCGCAGCAGGTTTTGGACCAGTTTGGCGTAACCAGACAGGGACTCAAACCCGAGCAGGTAGAAAAGCAGCGCGCCACCTATGGAGAAAACGCGCTGGCCGAGGGCAAAAAGAAGGGCCCGCTGGTCGTCTTCCTGGAACAGTTTAAAGATCTATTGGTTATTATCCTGATTATCGCCGCCCTGATTTCCGCAGTCTCTGGAAATGGGGAAAGCACCATCGTCATCGTGGCGGTCATCACCCTCAACGCCATCCTCGGCACAGTACAGCACTTTAAGGCTGAGAAATCGCTCGAGAGCTTAAAAGCCCTCTCTTCCCCGAATGCCAAGGTCATGCGCAATGGCCGCAAGGTGGAGATCCCCTCCAAAGAGGTTGTCCCCGGCGACATCTTGACGCTGGAAGCCGGCGACCTGGTCGTCGCAGATGGACGCATCATCGAGAACTACTCCTTGCAGGTCAACGAGAGCTCGCTGACCGGTGAGTCGGAGGGCGTCAACAAGATCAGCGATGCCATCGATGAGGAAAACGTCGCACTGGGTGACCAGAAGAACATGGTCTTTTCCGGTTCCCTTGTCACCTATGGACGCGCAAGCGTTGTGGTCACCGCCACCGGTATGCAGACCGAGATCGGCAAGATCGCCACGCTGATGAACCAGACCCAGCAGAAAAAGACCCCTCTGCAGGAGAGCATGGACAACTTCAGCCAGAAGCTGGCAATTGCCATCATGGCCATCTGCGTAGTTGTGTTTGGACTGAGCATCTACCGCGACATGGGCATCCTCGATTCGTTGATGTTTGCCGTTGCGCTGGCAGTAGCGGCTATCCCAGAAGCGCTCAGCTCGATTGTCACCATCGTCCTGGCTATGGGCACCCAGAAGATGGCCAGAGAAAATGCCATCATCAAAAATTTAAACGCTGTCGAGAGCTTGGGCTCAGTTTCGGTTATCTGCTCGGATAAGACCGGAACGCTGACCCAGAATAAGATGACGACCAAAAAGGTTTATGCAGACTTTTCTTTGTTTGATGGAGAGAAGCTCGACTTTGCCAATCTGGCACATCACTGGCTGTTAAAGACAGCGATCCTCGCAAACGACTCGACCTCGGTGGACGGCAAGGAGATCGGCGACCCGACCGAAGTGGCGCTCATCAATCTGGCCCACAACTTCTGGGTTGAGGAGACCGTTTACCGCTCCCAGCACCCACGTCTGGCCGAGCTTGCCTTTGACTCCGAGCGCAAACTGATGAGCACCATGCACAAACTGGACGGCGTGTACACCCTGTGCACCAAGGGTGCGATGGATGTCCTGCTCAGCCGCAGTGTGGCGGTGATGACCGGCGACGGTCCGCGCCCGATCACAGAGGAAGATAAACAGAAGATCATCGACACCAACCTCCATCTTTCGGAAAACGGACTGCGCGTGCTGGCCTTTGCCATCAAGCAGTACCCCGACGCAACTGAGTGCCCCGGCATCACCTTAAAGGACGAGGACGGCTACACCTTTGTCGGTCTTGTTTCGATGATCGACCCACCGCGCGAAGAGTCCAAGAAGGCGGTTGCCGACGCAAAGCGCGGCGGCATCCGCACCGTTATGATTACCGGCGACCACAAGGTCACTGCAACGGCGATTGCCAAAGAAATCGGCATCTTCCAGGAGGGAGATATTGCCGTCAGCGGCGTCGAGCTGGATAAAATGCCGGCCGATGAGCTGGATAAGAAGTTGGAGCACATCTCGGTCTATGCCCGTGTATCTCCGGAGCACAAGATCCGTATTGTCGACGCATGGCAGAAGAAGGGTAAGATCGTGGCAATGACCGGAGACGGCGTCAACGATGCCCCAGCCCTCAAGAAGGCGGACATCGGCGTTGCAATGGGCATTACCGGTACCGAGGTATCCAAAGATGCCGCTTCGATGATTCTGACCGACGACAACTTTGCAACCATTGTTAAGGCGGTCACCAACGGACGAAACGTCTATGCAAACATCAAGAATTCGATCAAGTTCCTGCTTTCGGGCAACATGTCTGCGATCCTCAGCGTTCTGTACACCTCGCTGTTTGGCCTTGCGGTTCCATTCCAGCCGGTACACCTGCTGTTCATCAACCTGTTGACCGACTCGCTGCCGGCCATCGCCATCGGCATGGAGCCTGCGCGCGAGGACCTGCTTAACCAGAAGCCGAGAAATCCGAAAGAGTCGATCATGACCAAAGACTTTATGCTCACCCTGCTCATTCAGGGCGCATTGATCGGTTTCTTTGTCATGGCCGCCTACTATGTCGGCTTGAATGAGGGCGGTGCGGCGCTGGCAAGCACCATGGCCTTTGCCACCTTGACGCTGGCGCGCCTGTTCCACGGCTTTAACTGCCGCGCAGATGCCTCGATCTTTAAGCTGGGACTGCGCTCGAACATCTATTCGATTCTGGCTTTCCTGACCGGTATGGTGCTGCTCAATGCAGTATTGTTCATCCCGGCCTTCCACGGCCTGTTCCTGGTAGCGGATCTGACCCTTATGGATATTGGTTGGATCTATCTGCTGGCCTTTATCCCGACTGTGCTGATCCAGTGCTACAAGCTCATCAAAGAGCACAGAAAGTAATGATGGTATAACGGGAAAAAATACAATAGAGGGGACCTCTTTGCACAACAGCAAAGAGGTCCCTTTGTTTTGTCTGCAAAAGCATCTTGCAAGCGCCGCATACAGGGATTATAATAGGCTTGTACGCCGCGTGTGCGGTAAATTGCAAAGGGAAGGATGAAGAAAGATGAAAACAGCTATGACCAGAGAGCAGGCGTATGCGCTGCTCAAAAAATACAACAAGGACTCGTTCCATCTGCGTCACGGACGCACGGTGGAGGAGACAATGCGCTACTTTGCCAGAGAGCTCGGCTACGGCGAGGACGAGGAGTTTTGGGGCATTGTCGGCCTGCTGCACGATCTGGACTTTGAGATGTTCCCGGAGCAGCACTGTGTGAAGAGCCAGGAGCTGATGAAGGAGGCAGGACTGGAGGACGAGGTCATTCATGCCACTGCCAGCCACGGCTACGGACAGGTCTGCGATGTAAAGCCGGAACACGAGATGGAGAAGGTGCTGTTTGCCTGCGACGAGCTGACCGGTTTGATCTGGGCAGCTGCGCTGATGCGTCCATCCAAGAGCACCAAAGATATGGAGCTCAAATCGTTAAAGAAGAAATTCAAAGATAAGCGCTTTGCAGCTGGGTGCTCGCGTGAGACCATCCAGCAGGGCGCCGATATGCTGGGCTGGACACTGGACGAGCTGCTGGAGCGCACCTTGCACGCTATGCAGCAGAGCGAGGACGCGCTCAACGCCGAGTTTGGTCAACACTAAGGGAGGAAAAGAAAGAGATGGCACTGCGCGCAATCCGCATCAACAACGACCCGATTTTAAAGCGTCCCTGCCGTGAAGTGCAGCAGGTGGACGACCGCGTCCGCAATCTGCTGGAGGACATGCTGGAGACGCTGCACGCCACCGAAAATGGTGCGGCAATCGCTGCGCCACAGGTGGGAGTCCTGCGCCGGCTGATCGTCATCGATATGGGGGAGCTCAGCGGAGGACCGCTCAAGCTTGTCAATCCCCGCATCATCTATGCTCAGGGCAAACAGGTGTGCGAGGAGGAGGGCTGCCTGAGCTTTCCGGACTGTTGGCTGACCACAGTGCGCCCTGAGCGGGTTATTGTGGAGGCACTGGACGAACAGGGAAAAGCGATCATGCTCACCGGTGAGGGGCCGTTGGCGCAATGCCTCAGCCACGAGATCGACCACCTGGACGGCATCACCTTTCAGCAGAGGGCTGTGCACAAGCGCCCACAGCGCAACAAAAGGAGAGGGTAAGCGTTGGAGTGGATTCAATTGGTGCTGCCGAGGGAGGAACTTCAGGGCCTGCAGCAGCAACTGCTGCGGTATTTGCAGACCTTCCAGGAGAATGGGCTTACCTGTTCGCACCTGAGCCGCACGGAGATCGAAGAGGACTTCTTTAGCTGGCTGCAGCAGCGCCAAGACGCAGAACTCGGCTTGTCTGGCTGCCAGCAATGGCTGTATCTGGCAGTCACCCCGCACGATGAGGTGGTTGGCAGTGCGCTCATTACGATGGGGGAGCAGGGAACCGATTGCTCTTTGCAGGTGAGTCCGGCTCTTTCTCCTGAGCAAAAGGCGTCCCTTGGCACTGAGATCAAGCAGCAGCTGGAAGATTTCGGGTTTTCATTTTAAAAATATTTAAAGAAAAAAGCGGGCAGATAAAGGCTTTCTGCCTGCTTTTTTATTGTCAAAAAGCACAAATCAATATTTTTTTACGCTTTTTATAGTGAAAGTGGGAGGAGTATCGGCACTTTCACGGGCTAAAGTGAGACTCGAATTTGTATGTAAAAGATAATTGAAATCTTAAATGTATGTATGCAAGATACAATTCGTTAACAAATTGGTCAAAATTTTCATGCTTTAACCTGTTGAAACATATTCAAAACAGAGGAAGTGCACAACCCCTATTGACTTTGCTTTATCGCTTTGATATACTAAAGCCCATAATAAAACAAACGAAAGCGCTGTACAGACAAAAAATGTTTTATTAAGAAGAAAAAAGAAAACACCCGAACAAACAAACATGAAAACAAAGTAGCAAAAAGCTCATAAGGAGGAAGAAACATGAAACGGGTAGAAATGAAATTGATTGCGTTAGCGTTGGCAGCTTCTTCTGTGCTGAGCGGTTGCGGTATTATGGGAAGCGCGTCGAATGAGAATACCTCGGCAAACACCGAAGAAACAACCGGCACAGAACAGGCAGGTGAGAATGAGATTACAGATCTGGTTCTGACCCACCTAGCATCGACTGAGATTTCTACCTTTAATCTACTCAATTCGCAGTCGCAGAGAGATGTTCAGTATCTGACCAACATGGTTGACGGTTTGGTAGAAGCCGACAGCAACGGACAGATGGTTCCCTGCATCGCCACCGATTGGGGCAGCGAGGACGGCGGCCAGACCTGGACCTTCCATCTGCGCAATGACGTCACTTGGGTAGACGTCAACGGAGAAGAAAAAGCGAAATGTACTGCTCAGGATTTCCTGACCGGTATGGAGTGGATCCTCAACTTCCATAAGAACGACTCGGCAAACGTCTCGATGCCAAGCGAGATGATCGAGGGAGCAAAAGAATACTATGAATATACAAAGACCCTGAGCGAAGAAGAGGCATATGCGCTCAACGCTGGCGAAGGATCTAAGTTCCGTGAGATGGTCAAGATCGATACTCCAGATGATTACACCCTGGTTTATCACTGCACCGCTCCGAAGCCATATTTCTACACAGTAGCAGCTTATATCTGCATGTACCCAATGCCGCAGGGCATGGTCGATGAACTCGGCGTAGAGGGCGTACAGGGCATGGACAACACCACCATGTGGTACAACGGCGCTTACCTGATGACCTCTTATGTACAGGGCAATGAAAAGACCTTGGTTCCAAACCCGGCATATTGGGATAAAGAGTGCACCCGCTTTAACACCGTCACCATCAAGATGGTAGAGTCCAACGAGATCGCATACCAGATGTATCAGTCCGGCGAGACCGATTACGTTGAGCTCTCCGAGAGCAACATCAAGACCATCTCCGGCGACGAGAGCAATCCGTACCATGATCAGCTGGTGGAGTGGCAGAAGACCTTCACCTCCGCACAGATGAAGTTTAACTACGACAAGAAGCTGGAAGACGGCAGCCCGGACACCAACTGGAACACCGCAGTTGCAAATGAAAACTTCCGCAAAGCGCTGTACTACGGCATCGACTTTACTCCATATTTCAGCCGCGTCAACGCCATCAACCCGATGAGCTGTGAGAACAACACCTACACCATGAATGGCCTGTGCTATACCTCTGACGGTACAGATTATACCCAGCTTGTAAAACAGGAACTTGGCATCACTGAAAATGGCGAGACCCCAGCACGTGTAGACGCAACCAAGGCAGAAGAATATAAACAGAAAGCAAAAGAGGAACTGACCGCTGCAGGCGTCACCTTCCCGATTCAGATGGATTACTATATCGCTGGCTCTAACCAGACCGCTCTGGATACTGCAACCGTACTGGCTCAGTGCATCTCGGACAGCATGGGCGACGACTTTGTTGTACTGAACATCAAGACCTACATCTCCAGCGTTCAGCAGGAAGTTTATGATCCAAAGCTCGAGTCGATTGCAGTTACTGGTTGGATTCCGGACTACGGCGATCCACAGAACTACCTCAGCCAGGAAACCATCAACAACGACAACGGATTCTACACCAACCTCGTCTCCAACGTCAACGATTTGGAAGAAAATGAAGTCACCAAGCCCGTACTGGATATGTACAACGAGTTCACCAACATGGTAAACGAAGCTGATACCATCACCGACCTCGATGAGCGCTACGCTGCTTATGCGAAAGCAGAGGCCTATATGCTCGACCATGCGATGAATATCCCGATTTACCACGACATCGGCTGGATCCTCACCAAGATCAACCCATACAGCAAGATGAACGCGGTATACGGCATCCAGAACTGGAAGATGAAGAATTGGGAGACCAATGTCAACGGTTATACCGAAGCTGACTTGGCAGATGACATTGCTGCACACAGCGCAAAGTAAAATAAACAACTCAACTCTTACTTAAAGGAAAAGCGGTTAGCGAAAGCTGACCGCTTTTCCTCATGCAAAAATATTTATATAGTAAATGCTTTCTGTTTTCTCTTTTAAATTTGTAGTGAATTAGAAACAAATCGAAGATAAAAAGAGGAGAAAATCTAATGATGTAGGCAAAAATTGTCGCAATAAGATAAAAAAAAATCCATTTTTGAGAGATTTGCGACAATTTTTATCAAGTCATTGACTTTATTCCTGCACTTTGCTATAATAAATTTGAAAAGCGGATTAGTAAAGTAAAAGCCTTATTTTTGCATTAATCCGCATATTATGATAGCAAAAGCGAAAATCACTTTTGCTATACTTGACAATATGTCAAAGGAGAAAATATTGATGAAAGAAAAAGTTTCGAAACTGCTGGCGCTGGCTTTGGCAGCTGCTATGGTTTTGAGCGGCTGCTCGACAGGCAGCACCTCTTCCAGCGAATCGTCCAGCAGCGATTCGGAGGGAAGCACAACCAGCAGCGAAGGCGAGACCGAGGAAACTGCAGAGTCTGCTCATGAGCCGATCACCGACCTGGTACTGGCAAAGGTTTCTTCTTCTGAGCTGGCTACCTTCAACCTGCTCAACTCCGAAACCTCTGCGGACACCCAGTATCTGACCAACATCTGGGATGGCCTGCTCGAGGTCAACAACTACGGCGAACTGGTACCTTGCATCGCTCAGGAGTGGGGCACCGAGGACGGCGGCCTGACCTGGACTTTCAACCTGCGCGACAATGCAACATGGGTTGACGTCAACGGCGAGGAGAAAGCAAAGGTTACTTCTCAGGACTTCCTGACCGGTATGGAGTGGATCCTCAACTTCTACAAGAACGATTCTGCAAACACCTCGATGCCAATGGAGATGATCGAGGGCGCTAAGGAGTACTATGAGTACACCAAGGGCCTGACTCAGGAAGAAGCTTATGCGCTGGATGCAAGCGAAGGCTCTAAATTCCGTGAGATGGTCAACATCGAGACTCCAGATGACTACACTGTTATCTATCACTGCACCACTGCAAAACCGTACTTTGACACCGTTTGCGCTTACACCTGCATGTATCCGCTTGCACAGGGCCTGGTAGATGAGCTGGGCATCGACGGCATCAAGTCGATGAACAACGAGAATATGTGGTACAACGGTGCATACACCATGACCTCCTACATCCAGGGCAATGAGAA
The DNA here is from genome assembly GCA_019423685.1 of Clostridiales bacterium. Lineage (GTDB taxonomy): Bacteria > Bacillota > Clostridia > Oscillospirales > Ruminococcaceae > Negativibacillus. Next base: position 116,546 of record JAHZAY010000009.1, read on the forward strand.
AGTATTCACCCAGAACCCTGCATACTGGGATACCGATTGCACCCGCTTCAACACCGTTACCATCCGTATGGTAGAATCCACCGATGTAGCTTACCAGCTCTATCAGTCCGGTGAGATCGACGAAGTTACCCTGACCGAGTCCAACGTAAAGACCATCAGCGGTGACGAAAGCAATCCATATCACGATCAGATGGTTGAGTGGCCGGCTGATTTCCGTTCTTATCAGTTCCACCTCAACTACAACAAACTCAATGCAGATGGCACACCAGATACCAACTGGAACACCGCTGCTGCAAACGAAGCATTCCGTCTGTCCTGGTACTATGGCCTGGATCTGACCCCATACTACAGCAGAACCAACGCCATCAATCCACTTAGCTGCGAGAACAACTACTATTCGATGCCTGGTCTGCTGTACACCTCTGACGGCACCGATTATACCGACCTTGTAAAAGCAGAACTGGGCCTGGGCGATGCCAACGGCGAAACCATGACCCGTCTGGATGCTGATAAAGCAGAACAGTACAAACAGCAGGCAATTGAGGAACTGACTGCCCTGGGCGTCACCTTCCCGGTTGGTATCGACTACTACATTTCCGGTTCTAACCAGACTGCTCTGGACAGCGCGACCGTATTGGCACAGTGCTTCTCCGATAGCCTGGGCGATGATTATGTTCAGCTGAACATCAAGACCTACGTTTCCAGCGCTTCTCAGGAGGTCTATGAGCCAAAACTGCAGTCCATCAACATTTCTGGTTGGGGCGCTGACTACGGCGATCCACAGAACTACCTGGGCCAGGAGACCGCAGGCAACGACACTGCATACTACACCAGAACCCTTTCCAATGTAAACGATCTGGTAGAGGATGAGACCAACGCAGACCTGCTGGCAAAATACGCTGAGTTCACCCAGCTGGTAGCAGATGCAGACGCTATCCACGACGATCTGGATGCACGTTATGAGGCATTTGCAAAAGCAGAAGCTTACCTCATCCAGCATGCGCTGACCATCCCGAACTACTACAATGTAGGTTGGATGCTGACCAAGATCAACCCATACAGCAAGATGAAAGCGATGTTTGGTATCCAGAACAACAAGATGAAGAACTGGGAGACCAGCATGGACGGTTACACCTCGGAAGAGATGGAAGCTTTCAAAGAAGCTTATAACAACAGAACTGCTGAGTAATTGCTAGTCCAACATCAGACCAAAAAGCCGAAAGAAACAATCGTTTCTTTCGGCTTTTTTTGTTTGTTTTCTAAAACATTTACTTAAATACTTCATAAAAATGTAGTAATTTATCTTTTTTTAAAGGAATGAAATCGCATTTTAATATTTTACAAGGCAAAAGTGTCAATTATAGTTTTTTTGTATATTTTAAAGTACAGTTTACAAGGGACTACACAGGGTAGGTATCTGACGGGAGGGGTGCC